>DATNPX010000040.1:0-38697 GCA_036702975.1 Oculatellaceae cyanobacterium | reverse complement strand
AGATCGTTATCATAACCAAAACTGCTGATGTCACAGAAAGCGTAATACGCGCCTTCAGGCTTGAAGTAAGGAATTCCAACCATATCAAGTGTTTCGAGCATATACTGGCGACTTTGCCTGTCCGCCTGAACTTAAGGTGGCCGGCGCTCAAGCACTCAATGACAACATCAATCAGTATGCCGTCACCTGGGGTGACGCGCTGCTTCGTCAGGCAATCGCAGAAAAGACGAAAAAATATGCGGGTATGAACGTCGACCCCGACAGCGAAATAACGGTGACATGCGGAGCTACAGAAGCCATGGTGGCAACCATGTTGGCTCTCGTAGACCCGGGCGACGAGGTGATTGTCTTTGAACCCTTCTATGAAAATTATGGACCAGATGCCATCTTATCTGGTGCCACTCCGAAGTACGTTTCTATGCATCCGCCGAATTGGGATTTTGATCTTAACGAGCTGGAGAAAGCTTTTAGCGACAAGACCCGCGCAATCATTTTGAACACGCCTCACAATCCTACCGGTAAAGTTTTCTCGAAAGAGGAATTGCAAGCGATTGCCAAACTGTGTCAGAAGTGGGGAGTGCTAGCAATCACTGACGAAATTTATGAGCACATTTTGTACGATGGTGCTAAGCACTATGCGATTGGATCGTTTCCTGGCATGGAAGATCTCACCGTCACTATCAACAGTCTTTCCAAAACATACAGCGTCACCGGTTGGAGAGTTGGTTGGGCTATTGCCAATAAAGAACTAACCCTGCCGATTCGAAAAGTACACGATTTCCTCACCGTTGGTTCACCGGCGCCGCTTCAACGTGCCGGCGTGACCGCGCTGCAAATGCCGGATAGCTATTACAAGGGGCTTGAGACTGAATACAACGAAAGTCGCCAGTATATGCTCGAAACACTTGATATGGTTGGAATTCCTTACTTCAAGCCTGAAGGCGCGTATTACGCTTTCTGTGACATCAGCAGTTTTGGTTATGATAACGATCTCCATTTCACAAAGCATCTGGTTGAGAGTCTTGGGGTGGCAGTTGTGCCGGGGGCCAGCTTCTTTGGACCTGCAGCGCCAACAGGTCGCAACTACGTTCGATTCTGTTTTAGCAGGCAGATGAGTACGCTGGTGGCAGGACGAGAACGCTTGCTGAAGCTGAAACACGCCTAGAATTCAGCCCCGTATTACAAGAAGTGTCCGCGAATAATTCGCAATTGCTGGATAATTAGTTCAGTCAGCGCTAGCATAGCGGTAGCGGATTCAATCTTTTATGGCACGTATCTCAACCAATATATCCTTCACGCTTCTGGTCGCAACCTTGTTTTTGCATGGTTGTGAGCGTCACGCGGCCTCCTCGGAAGTAGTTCCCAACCCTCCCAAAGCGGGAATTGCAGGCAATACGGTGGCAATCAACAGCAAAGCAGTTGAGTTATCTGGTATCAAATCGTCGCTGATAATTTCCGAGCCAGACAATTCGCAAATCAGGACAACCGGTGAAATAAAAGCTGCTGAGCCAAACGTTTTTCATATCAGCTGTATGGTGACCGGTCGCGTTGTAGCGGATCAGGCTAATCTGGGCGATTCAATCAAGGCTGGGCAAATACTTGCGAAAGTGCAGAATCCTGAGGTTACGAGGGTTGCAGGTGATTTCATACATCAATTGCATCAAAATGAAGTCGATCAAAAGCAAGCAATGGCGAAACTTTCTTTAGCCGAAAAAAATTTGGACCGGCTCAACCAGCTAAATAAAGAAGGCATCGCTCCAATGAAAGACCTCGTCGCAGCTCAGAATACGCGCGATCTGCTCCAGATCGAATTGCAGGGCTTGAAAGAGCACGTCATACACATCACCTCTGAGACCCGGGCGCTGCTCAAGCAATATGGGCTGCAGCTGAGCCAGGCCGAGGATATCCACAACATTCCATCCTCAAGTCCGCTGCGCTCTCCCAAAGCTGGAGTCATAATTGAAAAAACGATTACGCTCGGGGATGTCGTCGATAACAGTAAGCCATTGTATGTGGTGGCAGACCTTTCTTCTGTCTGGTTGGATATAAACGTATTTGATAAAGATATCGGCAAAGTACAAATAGGACAGGCGGTACTTTTCCGCAGCGACAGTTTGCCGGGCAAAACTATCACCGGTCATATCAGTTACATTAAGCCTCAAGCGGGTGACAACAAGACCTTTGTCGCGCGTGCAGTGTTGAACAATCCTGGTTTGCTCTTAAAGCCGGGAATGTTTGGACAGGTCGATATTGTCACCAAAGACATGGCACGTGGCGCTTACGTTCCGGACAGTGCCTTGCAGCAATTCAACAATGAAAGTTTCGTTTTTATCGACCGTGGACATGGAAAGTACGTAAAGCGAAGAATCGAACTAGGTCAGCGGATTATGGATGGATACCTTGTCAAATCAGGGCTCTCCGTCGGAGAGAGAGTTGTTACATCGGGCGCACTGACACTAAAAGCCGAAATGTTGAAAGGAAGCGTCGGAGACGCCGAGTAGACAAATGGAAGAATTTTTCGCCAAACTGACAAAATTTAGACTCGCAGTATGTCTCGTTTTTGTCGGATTCTTCGCAGCTGGAGTTTACGCGCTGCTCAATTTGCCTATCGATGCGTTTCCAGATCTCGCCAACAACCAGGTGCAAATCTTGACAGAGGCTCCAGCTATGGGACCGCTGGAAGTAGAGCAATTGGTCACGATTCCGATTGAGTCGATCATGAACGGGCTGCCGAATATTGTGCAGATTCGTTCGCTTTCCAAATATGGTTTGTCTGTTGTCACAGTTGTATTTAAGGACAACGTTGACACGTACTTTGCCCGTCAAATCGTCTTCGAGCGCATGCAAACAGCTCGCTCACGTATTCCTGCGGATTGTTCTCCGCAATTGGGACCGACCAGCACAGCTATGGGCGAAATTTTTCAGTACACCGTATCTGGTGCTGACAAATCGCTTACAGATTTAAAGACGCTGCACGATTTCGACATCAAGTATCAACTTCGAACTGTCCCTGGTGTGGCTGAAGTCAACACCTGGGGCGGCTTTACGGACGAATATGTAGTCACGATTGAGCCGACCAGGTTGCTGCAATATGACTTGACCATGCAAGATGTTTTCAATGCGATTCGCCAGAATAACGAGAATTTCGGTGCCGGCATCATCAACCACGAGAAGGAGCAGTATGTGGTTCGCGGTATCGGCAGAGTCAATTCAATCGACAACATTGAAAACATCATCGTTAAGCGAAAGCAGGGTGTTCCAGTTTTGCTTAAGAACGTCGCCACCGTAGCTCACGGCAACGCCTTGCGCCAGGGCGCTTCAACCAAAGATGGTGAGGGTGAAGCTATTGTCGGACTGGTAATGATGTTGAAGGGCGAAAACAGTCGCGATGTGATAGCTCGTGTCAAAGAAAAAATTCGCGAGGTTCAGAAGACTCTCCCTGAAGGTATATCACTGCAACCCTTTTACGACCAGTCAGGACTCGTAGAACAAACCATCGATACGGTGCGAAGCAATCTGCTGGAGGGGGGATTTCTCGTCGTGGCGGTGCTTTTACTCATGGTCGGCAATTTGCGGGCTGCTCTTATAGTCGCCCTTGCAATTCCGTTGTCGATGACGTTTTCTTTCATAGGAATGCGCTGGCTTGGTATCACAGCCAATATCATGAGCCTGGGGGCCATCGATTTCGGCATGATTGTGGATGGCTCGATCGTCATGGTAGAAAACATCATGCGGAATATGAGCCATGCTGGAAATGCCAATAAAAATGAAGTTATTCAGGTTTCAGTCAGGCAGGTTTGCCGACCGATCTTGTTCGGTATCCTCATTATTGCTGTAGTCTATCTTCCGATTTTGTGTCTGGAAGGCATGGAATACAAGATGTTTGCACCGATGGTGATAACTGTCTGTTCAGCGCTTCTTGGTTCTCTTCTAATCTCGCTTATACTTGTTCCAGTCCTTTGCAGTTTGCTGCTGCCGAATAAAGTCGTGGAACGTGAAAGTATTGTTCTCAAGCTTGTCACGCCACCGTATTTGATGCTATTCAATCAAGTACTGAAGCATCGTTTGATTACCATATCGCTGGCTTTTGTAGCCCTTATCGCAACGCTATCTTCGTTGCCATTCCTGGGAACGGAGTTTGTGCCGAAGCTCGACGAAGGCGACATACTCGTTGAAATTAAAAATGTGCCGAGCATCTCATTGCAGGGGCAAATAGAAGTTGCGACACACGTCGAGGCGTTAATCAAACAACTGCCTGAAGTCAAAACCTGCGTGTCTCGAACGGGGCGCCCTGACCTGGCTACTGACCCGATGGGCGTTTACGCTTCCGATGTTTACGTTATTTTGAAACCTAAGAAAGACTGGAAAGCTGGAGTTACTAAAGAGTCGGTCACTTCCAAAATACGTGAGATGCTCGAATCACAGATCGCTGGTGCACAATTCAACTTTACTCAGCCAATCGCGATGCGTGTCGATGAGCTGGTCTCCGGCGTGCGTGCTGACGTTGCCGTCAAGCTGTTCGGCGATGATGTCGACTATCTGCAGCAAGAGGCTGCCGCTATTCAAAACGTCATCGCTTCCGTCAAAGGCGCCACAGACCTTCAGGTTGAACGGGTTTTCGGTACAGCTCAGATTCTGATTACGCCCGATCGAGCCAGGCTGGCTCGTTATGGAATCAATGTCGATGACATTCGCCAGATTTCCGAGACGGCGATAATCGGCACTCCAGTATCGCAGGTCTTGAACGGACGAAAGCGTTTCGACTTACGAGTCAAGCTTCCTAAAGGCAGTGATCTCGAGCCTGCCAATGTCGGCGATCTTCTGGTCGAAGCGGCTAACGGTCAGAGAATTCCGCTCAGTCAGCTTGCCGACATTCGCATCGAACAAGGCATGGAGCTGGTCAATCGTGAGTTTGGTCAGCGTCGCATTGTTGTTCAGTGCAACGTTCGTGGGCGCGATGTGGGATCATTCGTGGCTGAGTGCCAGCAGAAATTGAACGCCGAAGTGAAGCTGAAGCCAGGCTATTACATGACCTGGGGAGGGCAGTTCGAGAACCAAGAGAGGGCGATGAAGCGGCTGTCGTATGTCGTGCCTGTGTCTATCTTGATCATATTCATCTTGCTGACGTTCACATTTGGCTCGGTCAAAGAAGCTTTGATAGTTCTACTGAATGTTCCGTTCGCTTTGATTGGCGGGATTCTTGCGCTCTGGATTCGTGGAATGTACCTGAGCGTTCCGGCAACCATCGGATTTGTTGCGCTCTTCGGAGTGGCTGTTTTGAACGGTCTGGTGCTGATTTCTGCCGTCAATAGATCGATTGCAGATGGTGATGATGTGGAGTCGGCGCTGAGAAAGAGTGTTGAAACGCGTCTGCGCCCGGTTCTCATGACTGCTATGGTGGCATCTCTGGGATTCTTGCCGATGGCGATTTCTCAGAGCGCAGGTGCGGAGGTTCAGAAACCCCTTGCAACGGTAGTTATCGGCGGCTTGTGCAGTTCGACAATGCTAACGCTGCTCGTTTTGCCTGCCGTGTACGCGCTCGTTTTTGGGAAGGGCGCAAAGCGCAACGAAGAAGTGCAAGTCGAGAATGTTGCTCCGCACTAAACTGGCGAGGTTGCGAAAGCGATCGCACTTATGACCTGCCCCAGTGCGCAGAAGATTAGGATGAGTCCGGCGGGCATGAACTTTCTGGTCTTCTTCAAGCGTAAAGCGAAAACAGTATCCAACAGCGTGTAAGTGACAAAAGCGCCTACTGTGGCTTCTTTGGGGTGGCCGCTGGAAATTGCAAATATTGCGCCAAGAATAATTCCGCTGATTACTCCTGAAATCAATGAAGCTTTGCTTTGCGCTTTCAAGAAGCCCATTAAGCCGCCGGCTGCAACAAGCACCGCCATGAACAAGGTGTAATAGCGGGAGACTTCCATAAAGTTCATTGATTCACCATCTGCAGTAACCGGCAATAACTTATCATAGTGACATCCTACTTCTTCGTTAATTTGAACTCGTCCAGCGGTGCGCCGTCTTCTGTGATCTGCCGCACTTCCATGGTATCGCCATTGATGTCACATACTGTATACGAATGTGTTTCACCGTTGAATTTATAAACGAATTCAGTCTTATCGGTTTGTTGTTTTTGCGAATAAAGCTGCGCGCCACCGGCACCTGTGACGACATAAATTACGCCTCTGGGAGTTGTAACTGTTTTACCGTTGAACTCTTTGTCGAGCTTGTAAGTGCCAGGCACTGTGCCATCGGGATTGGGCATCGGTTTTCCGTCTTTGTGCAAATTCGCTTTGAAATAAAGTGGGTAGGTGCGCTGATAATTGTGCACGTGCCCTGCCCAAACTACATCGACTCCGGTCTCCTCGAAGATGTCGGAAAGCAGGCGCATGCGCTGTTCCATCGAGTGTTCCACGTCGTCGCTAAAACCGGGCTGATGGAAGGTGACGAATTTCCACCGGGCATTTTTGGCTGCCTTCAAGTCTTTTCGCACCCAGTCTCGCAGTGTCGAGTCCGTCCAGTCCATGTAATAGTTTCCATCCAGGACGGTCCAGTGCGTATTTCCATAGTCGAATGAATAGTTCGCCATAGCCGGAAAATTACTGCCAGCGCTTTTGAAGAATGCCGTTTTGTGTTCTTCGCTTCCAATAATCGGCGTGGCATATTTTGCACCGATTTTTGTCACTGGTCCGTTCAGAGGTTGCGACCAGAGCGTAAAGTAGGCGAGCGCGTCAGGAAATTTGTTCAGGTCGGTGTTGAAGCTGGTGTGCAAGAACGCAATGTCATGATTGCCCAAAACCGGCACCAGTAAGTGAGATCTGGTTAGAGGCGCACCGACGTCTGGGTGCGCTTCTTCGGCGTTGTAGACGGGGAAGAATTTTGAAGTATATTCGCGCAGCAGTCCATATTGGTAGACAATGTCGCCTGGCACCACAATAAGGTCAGGGTTCGATTTGCTGCATTCATAAGCAATCTTGCGCTGCGATCTGGTGCCGGATGCACAGTCGCCGAAGATAACGATGTGCAGCGGCTGTTTTGCTGTTTTGCGAGCTTGCCCGGTGGCGGAGAAAACTTCCTCTTTATTGGCTTTGACGCGATAGTCAAACAGTTGTCCCGGCTTCAATCCAGTCAGTGAGCATGAATATATTTCAAGATTTGGTTGTGCTGCATTTGCAAGCAAGTGATGCGCGATCGGTTTGCGCACTGGCGTCCAGACCTTGCTGTCATGCGCTTTTACATCGACGGACCAGCTTTTTTTCTCTTTGCTTAACCAGAGCAAATCTTCCGATTCCGAAGCGCTGGGATGCGGGTGATTTCCTAATTGCAAATATGGCTTTGCAAAAAATGGCGAAGATGTTTCTACCTTTTCAGCGGCTTGCCCCCCGGCACTGCAAATGCTCATGGACAGACCTGCTGTAACTGCTATGAGTGATGCAAAGTGCGTTTTCCTTGATTTCAACATCTGAGATTCCTCGCCAATCGGTCGCCAATTTGAGCACATTGAATAGCATCATTCGGACCTCATCTGCAAGGATGAATTTGTCGTAACTCCACTTGCTAAGCGATTCGTTTCGGGCTGGGACGTTATGAGCTAGACTTGAATTGTTTACGTCTGCGGTGCCTCATGTTTTTTTGTCCGGACTGTCACGTATCAAATAGAACGGATGCGAAGTTCTGTCGCAAATGCGGTAAATCGCGTTCTGAACTTGAGCGTCCGGGAAAGGTTGTGGCGTTGGTTGAGGAGCCCACGCCGAAAGAGATTGCGGCTGCGCCGATAGACAACGCGCCTGCACTAATTGAAGACACGCCTGCACCAATTGAAGACACGCCTGAGCCGATAGATAACGCGCCCCCACCGCCGCAGGACGCCCTTGCCCCGATTGAAGACGCACCTGCTCCGATTGAAAGTGCGTCTGTTCTTGAGACTGCTAAATCCTCCGAGGACGCCTCTTCGGTCGAAGTCATTGCTGAAATCGAAGCAGAAGAAATTTCGAACAGTGCAACTATCGAGGAAGAAATTTCGGTAACCGCGCAGCCAGACCTCAATACGCCAGAGTGTCCGTCTTGTTGGAAAGCATTGCGAGCCACCGATAAATTTTGCTGCTGGTGCGGAGAGGCTCAACCTAACAGAGTTTTGCCGTTTCTCAAACTCTGTCTGGAGTGCAGCACGTTTCTTCCTGAGAAGGCGAACTATTGCTACTCATGCGGAACTGATGTGGGTTACAGTTCTCGTCGCAAAGTGAAAGTGCCGCATGAACTCTTCAAAGATGAAGAGTCCGAGTTTTTTCCACGCTTTGACGCTTAACTATCGCACTTTTTTGGTTTAGGTTATCAGGCTTGCAGACAGCGAAAAAAGATTCAAAACAAAGCATCTGGAAGACCATGCTCAGCTCCAGGCTCCTCAAAGCTTTCCTGATACCATTTTTGGTTGCCGGCATTTTATTTGCTTATATGTTTGGAGCCAATAAGTACAAAGAAATTACTGAGTATCACCCGGAGCAATATCCCAATTTCACGAAGGACGACGCAACAAAAGCCGCCTGGGACGCAGCTTTCACCGCCGGAATCATGGCTGGTTTGTTTTCGGGTATAGCCTGTTTTGGCGTGTGTCTCAGTTTCCGCAAATCCACTCCACGTGACAGCGAGCAATGAGCGGTTAACTTATGCAGATTTGCGTATCCCTGGCGGAGACTTTGCGGATCCCTCAGACTAGCGGTTCTCTCATGGAGATTTGCGATATTGTCTTCTTCGCGTATCCTGGCGTATTTCAAGCAAATCTTGCAAAAGCTGCTTGCGCTCCGGACCATCCCAGCGCTTGAGCCAATCAGCGGTGGCCTGTTGGATCATGCCACTTTTATCCGGAGAATTTGAGCCGTAGAGCTTCTTCAGTTCCAGCCAGATCGACTGCAGGGCTGCCAGTTGTTCAACCGGCAATTTGACTGTGTAGGCAACAAACTTGCGCGAGCCAGTATTGAACGGGTCAACGACGAGGGGAAAATCATCCGATTCAGTCGGTTCATCAGAAGGTTGCGCTTGCTTTACACGTTTCTCTTCTTCGTCTTCATCAACCATCTAATAGTTTCTCAATTGGGCAGCGCTGGACATTATCGCCGGTTCGGCAGCCTTGATTGTAGCGGGTAACGTCTCAGGAGTACAAATTCTGTCGCATTCATGGGAGGATCACTTAGTAGATAGTTGATTTTTGGCGACTTTCGCTCAACAATCAGAGGATGTCAGTGAGTAGCTTAGAGAACGAGCCGGTCGATGCCTCGGGCAATCAAATGCCCCGGCCCCAGCCTGGACCGCCACAAGTGGGGAATCTGTTGATTCAACGCCTTCTGAAGGACAAAATTCTTCTCGGTCTGATTATCGTCGGCGTGCTGACGATCTTTGTTGGCGTTGCGTTCACAGGCGACGACCCGAAGGACAAAAACCCGGCCACGCCGCTACCGGCTGGCGCGGTGATGCCTTCTCAGCCACTTCAGGCTCCGGCGGGCGCTGGCACGCCAACCGCAGCCGCGCCTCAGCAACCAGGCGGGCTTACTCCAGAGCTGGCAACTCAATTTGTGACCTGGTGGCTCTCCCGGTCCATGGACTACAGCCTGGCTACCGGCAAGGCCAGTCATCAAGAAGCGTTTCGCTGGATGACTCCACAAACAGTGCAAGCATTTCAAACCGGATATTGGACTCCTGAAATTGAAAACGCCGTAGTCACAGGCAAAGTCACGGCTGCTTTCCAACCCGTTTCGGTTCAAGCGCAATTCATCAATCCCGACGGAAGCATAGTTGTAGCCATGACCGGTGCGCTTGTCATGCAGCAAGCTGGAACTCAGACCGCCACTCAGCAGCTTTCAGCCGATTTCCTTGTAAAGCAAGAGAAAGATGGGTTGAGAATCGTCGGAATCAATATCCATCCCGCCCCACCGAGCACGGCCGCCCCGTACTAATTATTGTTTTTCAGTTGTTAACCTGCGCCATCAGACAGAATTGGGGTGTGGTATATTGAGTCCTCGCCTCAGTTGAGACCCACTGAGTCGCTCTATGCCGAGGTAGCTCAGTCGGTAGAGCAGAGGACTGAAAATCCTTGTGTCGCCAGTTCAATCCTGGCTCTCGGCACCATCTAAACGCCCAATGGGCTTAAATGACGGGATCACCCACCGGTGATCTCGTCATTTTGATAAAACGGTGCCAGTGGAAGTGCAATGACAACACTGTTCAAGGATCCTGGAACCAGATTGTGAAGTGGGTGGAGCAAACAATCCGGATAGATCGATATTTCTTCTGAACAAGTAAAAGTAGTCGGTGGAATATCAGGTGGATTCCATCCGCCATCAATGCTCCGAAATCCTCGATTTAGACATTTTCCCGGCGAACTCCTTCATGCACCGCCTGGAGTGAGCGTTTTGCCATGCATGTCGTGCCACTACCGGTGGCGGCACTGACATTCATTCTAAAACTCTCAATTAAACAGACGTAGCGGTCGGTGCAACTTAATTTGCAATTTGCAGTCATTGAAGTGATGACAGCCACAAGAAAACCCAGCTATTTATCTTTTGACCACAATTCTTACGCCTGGAAAGCAGGTGTCGACTACCGCAAACACCCTGAGAGATACCGTGTTGGCAAAGGCGAGCAAGGCGTGTTGATTTGTGAGCCCTACAAATCTGAGTTGGTTGCGCACTGGAGATTCAGCACTCCTCAGCTGGCTCGCAAAAGCAGCCGAACCATCTACAAAATGTTTCAGGATTATCTCTCCGGAGATGATTTTGTTGGAGCGGATATGGCGAGAAAATTTTTGCAAATGGGATTTACGCGCGCTCGCCGCTACACAAATTACAAAGGTGGAAAGAAGTACGACAGCAATAATGACTACAGCCTAAACAAGAAGGGTACCGGTGATCCAAAAAAGGCGGAGAGTGCTGAGATCTTTTACAAAGCCTGGAAAAAAGCTGAAGCGGTGACTGAATACTCGACTCAGAAGAAGGAATGGCGAGAAACTTATGGTTAGTCGAATGACGCGAACTACTCCACGTTGTCCACTTCCCCATTTGTTGGCTTAACTCCAAAATTGCAACAACGTCGTCAATTTTGTCGTGGTTCCCTGTGAATTTTTGCTCTCAAATAAGTGTGGGAATTACTAATTAAGCGGCGAGCTGAGCCTTGCGCAGGAACTCCTCTGCACATACTATGCGTTTGGATCCCCCGTACCCTAGTAGAAAAAAATTTGGTGCATAAAATATGATGAAACGTCTGTCGTACGTTGGCGTCCTTGCCTGCGCTGTTGTACTGACTGCGAGCGCTTCCTCTGCGAATGCCGCTCAGGTTCAGGGTTTTGCATGTGATGTGGAAGATCCGGGTGGTGCAACCGCCAGGTTTGTGCAGAAAGGTGCCGGTAAATATCCGCTTGTTGTAACCATTACAAATCCATCTTGCTACGCTGGCGCAATTTTTCCGCAAGGTGTTGCTGGTAAACCAGCCAACAGTCTCAGTTATTACATTACGCCTGATACCGCTAGCGGTACGTTTTATCCGTTGTTGAAATACAACTACAATGGCTATCAACAAACTGTCAGCCTGGGATACAGTTCTTTTGCCTCGCTGCCAAAAGGTGGCAAGCAGATGACGTACAACATGCAAGCGCTTGGTGTGCCAAAAGGTGCCACCATAAATGAGCTTGCCATCTACGTGCAAGAGTACAGCGGCAACGCGAAAGCAGAACTGGACACTTTCTCGGTCAATGGAACGGCAATCACCAATAAAGTATTAGCGACTGCGCCATGCCCCAGCTTTTAGAATTGTTGTAGCTAAACAGCTACAATATGATTCAAAAAGGGGGCCAGAATGGCAGACGTTTTGAGTAAAAAAGGAATCGCCAGCCGTGCAGCTTGGTATCAGAACGTTGATACCAGAAAACACAGGCTTCGAAGTTCTGACTTCCCATCAATGTCTCGACATGAAAAGTAAGGACATTGTCCAGAAAGTGCGCGAGATCGTCGGCGATAGACCTTGCTACGTTTCGTTGGATGTCGATGGCATGGACCCGGCATATGCACCAGGAACTGGCACTCCGGTGCCGGGTGGAATCACGTCAGCGATGCAGCGCGAGATTTTATGGGGATTGGCGGGAATGAACGTTGTTGGATGCGACGTGGTGGAGGTTTCTCCTCCATACGATCCATCGCACATAACTTCAATTCTCGGTGCTACGCTGGCGATTGATATGCTCTACATTCTGTCTGAGTCGCCGTTGCTCAAGAAAGCCAGGCAAGCAAATGCCGCAGTTGCCCAGCCAGGATGATTTAGAGCTGGATATTCCTGGCGGATTGGAACTGGATTTTCCAGGCTTATTTAAAGCTGCTGATTCCTGGCTTATTTAGAGCTGGTGATTTCGGTAATTCTTGTTCAAGCATGCCCTTTCTGGGCTTGCTGTTCCATTACTGAGCATCGTGTGCAGCAGTTTCTTTCTCTGGTTTGAGGTGGTGATAGAGATAGAAGCCAAATCCTGCCGCGCCAATCAACACAATTACCAGGTCGAATTTGTGCCAGAGGTCGCGGAACATTTCCATATTCTCACCGAATTTGATACCAACCCAGGTGAGGAAATAACACCATACAAGCGATCCAATGAAAGTGAACACGCAGAACATAACGAAGTGCGCTTTCAGCACTCCAGCCGGGAAAGAAATGAAAGTGCGAACTACTGGCAACATTCTTGCTACGAAAAAGGTGACGTCGCCATATTTGTCGACCCACTTGTCAGCCAGTTCTAAATCTCTGGTTTTTAGCAAAAAGTATTTGCCGTACTTCTGAAGGAATGGTCTTCCTCCCCACATCCCCAGGAAGTAAGAAGGAATCGACCCGATTACACAGCCGACGGCTCCAGCCAGCGCTGCCAGGTGGATGTTCATTTTTCCTTGCTGCACAAGAATTCCGGCGGTGGGCATAATGGCTTCACTTGGCAATGGTATATTCGCCGATTCGATAGCCATCATCAAGACAACGCCCAGGTATCCCCAAGCTAGAACCCCGTTTTTGATCATTTCCAAAATTGGGTCGATTAAGTGGTGCAGCACAGGTATCACCTATATTACGATTGACGCGAACGAGGGCAATTTTACCGCCGTCGTCGCGTCATGACCTTTAGGAACTCTCACGGGGCGCATATTCACTAGATATGAGCGCAGAAACGAAGCCACTTTACTTTACATTTGCGACAGCCGGTCACGTCGATCACGGCAAAACAAGCCTTTTGCGGGCACTTACGGGAATCGATCCGGATCGTTTGAAGGAAGAAAAGCAACGTCAGATGACCACTGACATTGGCTTTGCACATCTTAATTTCCCTCCCGAGGCTGACGGAACGCAGCTCGTGATTGGTTTTATCGATGTTCCCGGGCATGGCAAGTTTTTAAAGAACATGCTCGCTGGCGTTGGCGGCATTCAGATGGCACTGCTGGTGGTGGCGGCGGATGAAGGTCCTATGCCTCAGACTGTCAGTCACGTAAAGATTCTGAGCTTGCTGGGTGTTCGCAAGGCGATGGTGGTTCTGACTAAAATCGACGCAGCCGATGAGGCTCGCCAGAGCGAGGTCGAGAAGTTGGTTCGCGCTCTGCTGCAGCGCTATGAAATTGAATGTATGGGCATCGCGCACATTTCCAATACCCAGAACACAGGTTTCGAAAATCTGAAAAAGAAATTGAGCGCCGTTGTTAAGAACGTAGAACGTCCTGCAAAAGCTGGTGGCGCCGTGCTGCCAATTGACAGGGTCTTCTCTAAAACCGGCTATGGCGTGGTCATTACAGGCACACTGGTGAGTGGTCAACTAGCTGTCGGCGAAAATATTTCTATCGAGCCCGGTGGAATTCATGGTCGTGTTCGTGGTCTTGAAACATTCAAAAAGCAAATTCAACACGCTGATGCAGGGCAACGGTTGGCAGTGAACATTTCCCTCAAAGAGAATAAGACTCTGGCTCGTGGGCAGGTTGTTGCGAACTGGAATGCACCTGTAGTGTCAACTTTGATAGCACGCATCGAGCAAGTTGGTTTGGCCGATGAGTGGATAAAACCTGCAGACATCGAGAATCAGTCCGTCCGTTTATACCATGGCACGGCTGAATGTTATGGGCACCTCAGGTGGTGCCAGCCCATCGAAACGGGTGAAGCATTGATAGTGCAGATTGTTTTGACAGATCCTCTTGTGGCTGAACCTGGCGATCGTTTCGTAGTGCGCTACGGTGATGAGGGCATTACAGGTGGAGTTGTTCTAGTCACAAATCGCCCTCGCTGGATGACTCGCAATAAGTTAAATGTGTTTGCAGATCAGCTCGTGCGGCATGACTATAATTCCGCTCTAGATTTTTTCCTTGAGCACATGACCCAGCCTGCCGTAAAAAAGGAAGCACTTTCAAGCTTCTTGCCTCTTCCATCTCTCGAACAAACTCTCGAATCATGCACGAAAACTGGAACTGTTTTGCAAGAATCGAATTTTATAATCAGTGCAAAACGAGTACAAGCGGTTAAGCAGCAAATCCAAAAAATGGTGTCTGCTAATACCGAGCCTGATTGTGACCCACCTGAATATTCCATCGAATCTGTTCGCATGAAAGTGTCGAACACGATGGATCGACAGTTGTTTCAGCACTTTCTAAAAGAGCTTTCGGATGCAGGATATCTGTCGCGGAATGGTGACAAAATTTCACTGAAAAGAGAGAAGGCACCGGCGCTTTCACATGCACAGTCGGTACTCGCCGACCAGGTGTTGAGTATTCTGGATGCCACCATCTGTATCGAAATCGACGAAATCTGCAAGACTCTGAAGTCCGACAAAAAGGCGATTCTATCGACTCTGCAGAACCTGACGAAGCAAGAGAAAGCTTACGTTGTCGATCATGACTACGCCAGTTCTGCCGCATCGATACGTAAGGCGCATGAAACATTGGCTCAGATCTGGCAGGCAAAAAAAGAAATTTCACCATCGGAATTTCGCGAAAGTCTTGGCACGTCTCGCAAATATGCGATGGCATTACTCGCTTATTTCGATAACAAGCTAATCACCAGGCGGATTAATAATACTAGAACGTTGATCAAAGCTCCGAAGAGCTAACTCTTTCGATGAGCTGCATCTTTCAAAGAAACGCCTCTTTTCTAAGCCGCCCTGCTAGAGAGCCTATTTTGTCGAACTCTACAGCGAGTGTGGCGAAGAATGCCTGAATTGAGAAGCTAAGAAATGCCGCGATTTCTTACTTGCTGCTGTTGTTGCTGCTGCCAGTAATTCAATTCGATGATATTGGACTTGTACAGCCGTCTCGTGATTTTTTCTGCAAGCCGTAGTAACTCAGCTGCTTTTTCAAGTTGACCGCGGTCAACGTAAGCACTCGCCATCGATGTCAGTTCTTCGATTGCCTTCTGGTCTGCCTCATAGCTCATCATGTACACTTTTGAAGCCCTCTCAAAGTAGACGTGCTGGGTCTGACGCGGCTGTACAAGTTTGGTTGCCCTCTATGTAGGGATGCTGGAGGGATGGTGAATCGGTAGAGCCGCCATGAATCAGCCTTTGCTGAAATGTTAAATGTTGCAGCGGAGTCATTTGGCGTGCGCTATCGCCAGGTCTTCCCAATTGGTTGTGTAGTGTGGTGTTTTATATTCTGCTTTAATTTGCCAGGCTTTTTTCGTGCCTTCCCCCGCGAGAAAGAGCGCCCCGCGTCCGTATTTCTGATTGGTTTGATCGAGCGCCAGCATCATTCGTTTTGATTTGCTGTCATCATCTTGTGAACGAAAGAGAGAGAGTTGCTGCCCGTCGTTTGATACCAGATTGGAGAGTGTTACTCCGGCTTTCTGATATACCAACCCTTCTTTATATATCTGTCGAAGGGCTTCAATAGCGTGTTTGACTAAAGTCATCGTATCGTCAGTCGGGTGCTTCGTTCTGACACTTGCACTTTCTGCATATGCATCCTCCATGTATGGATTAGTGCGTATAAAAACTGTAATTTCGTTTGCCAGTGTTCCGTCTCCACGCAATTTTTCAGCGGCACGGCTGGTGTAGGTCGTCACCGCTTCTTCAAGCTCAAACAGCTCTGTGACGGGGCGTCCGAAGGATCTCGACGATAAGATCTGTTTGCGAGCCTCATTGATATTTTCCATATCGATGCAACTTACACCGCGCAATTCTGTAATTGTGCGTTTCATGACAACACTGAAACGTCGACTCATTTCTTCGGGATCGCTTTCACGCAATGCGTATGCGTTTTTGATTCCAAGTAAATGCAGTCGTTCTGTCAATTTTCGACCGACGCCCCAAACGTCTCCAACATCGAATGTTTGAAGAAGCTTCGATTTGCGTTGATCTGATAGGGCGTTGTAATCTAAAACACCATCTAATTTACTGTAAGACTTGGCGGTTGCGTTGCACAACTTCGCCAGCGTTTTTGTTGGTGCGATGCCCACGCAAACCGGCAAACCGAGCCATTGTTTGACACGTGTCCGTATCTGCGCTCCCACACCGGCCAGGTCACGCATACCGGTTAAATGCAGAAAACTTTCGTCAATTGAATACACTTCTTGTTCCGGTGCAAACTCGCCAATCACCCGCATCACTCGGGCGGACATGTCGCCGTACAGCGCGTAGTTCGAGGAGAGCACCTGAATATCGTGTTGTTTGATGAGCGCGGAAATTTTGAAGAACGGCACGCCCATCCCCACGCCCACCTCTTTTGCTTCGTTCGAGCGCGCCACGACGCAGCCGTCGTTGTTAGAGAGAATTACAACGGGTTTGTTTTGCAGTTTAGGATTGAAAACGCGTTCGCACGAAGCGTAGAAGTTATTGCAGTCGACCAGGGCAAATTGTTTTGTCATTACAGGTGGTGCACAACGCTTGTCGCGACGCCCCAGATTTCCACAGATTCGTTATCGCCCAGATTAATGGGAGCCGAGGAATCATCGGCGATCAGAAATATCTCATCAGTTTGCTTTTGGAATCGTCGCACGAGTAATTCGCCATCAACCGCTGCTACTACGATTTTCCCATTTGAGGCGGTGACGGAACGGTCCACAATCAAGATGTCTCCGTCATGGATGCCGCTCGCTAACATCGCCGTGCCCTTGACTCGCAGGAAGAAAGTGGCTGGGTGATTCCTGATCAGCAGCTGGTTCAGATCGAGCGGCAGTTGAAGATGGTCGTCAGCAGGAGATGGAAAACCCGCCGAGGTTTGTCCGCCGATTTCATGCTTGGGAATGCGGTTCGATTCTTCCATGCCTTAAGTGTAGCGAAACAGGCACAGGTGTTGTAGTGAATCTTCAGTGCTTGGTTGTGCTTGCGCGCACGATTAGTTGGGCAACACGTGGGCGGCGCGAAGTTTTTGTGCGTCTCGGTGTCACCTTATCTGCCACTACTGACTCAATAACTTGTCTATCAACCCAACCTCGGCGCACAAGAATTTCGCCAAGTTTTTCGCCGCAGTGTCTCTGTTCCAAAATCGCCAGCCAGAGTTGGTCCATATCGATGTAGCCGAGACCCATCAGTCGCTCGCCAAGACGGGAACGCATCGGGGGCAAGCATTCTTTCAAACCTGCGTAGGGGAGCCAACCTTTCAGCAGGCAGATTTCGCCGAGCAGCAACCCGGTTTCAGTCTGCAACTGCAGTGCTTCGACAAGCTTTTCTTCCGATAACAGACCAGATTCGAGCAATCTTTGCCCGATCAGACTTGCCTGCAATTTGTCCGGTTGAATCACGCGTTGCCTAATGGTGCCTACGAATCTACCGCAATGACAATGTGGTCCCCTGCAAGGCCTATTCTAGTACCATTTTCGTCTATCGCCCAGGCCCTTCCCTCATATAAACCGAGCCCTTTGAAGTTTTTTCGTTCTAATGTCACCGATCCAACTGGACCGTCTCCCTTCAGTTGAGCGTCTGGATTGACGACTGTGCTTGGTTCCGCGGTGTTTTGCGAACTGAACAAAAGGTTAGTTCTGGTAATTTCAAAAACAATTGATTTGGCATTTTTGATGCCTCTGACGTCGTATGTGATTTTGCACTCGGGTTTATCTGCCCCTAAATGCAGATAGCCCTTTGTGCCCAAATAGTCTGATTTTTCGGAATCAATCACGGGTATCAACTGCCGCGCTGGCACCAACTCGATTGACTTCACCGTCACTTTAGATGCTTCCGGAAAGAGAATGCGCAACTCGTGAACGTTACCACCCAGGGCAAAATCGGGCAGCGCTCGCAGCGGAAACAGAACTGTTTGTTCTTTGTCTTCCAATTTCAGTTCGGAATGGACCCGATTGCTGAAGTCAGTTTCTGGCAAGATGTCGTTAGTGAAAACCAGGTCTGTACCGGGATGTTTGACCGGCCCGTCGTTTTTCAGACCACTCAAGGTGATCTGTACAAAATCTGTGTTAAAGCCGGGCAGGTTGGCTGGTTTGAACAACATGGTCGGTCTGGCGCGCTTATTTTCTGTATTCAGCGTGATGCCACCGTCGGCGGCGTCTATGATTTTGGTCTCACCCGTGCCCGCGGTAGCATTTTGAAGTTCCTTACCTGACCAGATCCTGCCGCTGTTGGTGCTCACAGGCTCTGCTGCCGGTATTGTGACCGGGTCGAATTTCAGCGTCTTTTGATTCCATCTGGCCACTTTGATCGCGTCTCTATGCTTCGACAAAGATTCTTTCAAGAAGCCGAAGGGCAGAATCGGTTCGAACTTATTGACCATCAAGCAGTTGTTTATATTGCGGATAAATTGCGGTTGCATCGTCATGCCTGTGACAGCATTGCGACATACGTATGCTCCGTGATACTCGTCTGGAAGTCCGATCAACATTACTTGCGGATCACCGGGGAATTGACTGTAGAACTCGGCCAGCCCCTTCCTGATTGCATTCGTTTGTTTTCCCGCTTGCGCCCAGGGGGAGTTATTGATGTTCAGAATGATCCCCGCCAACAGCCAAACACCGATGAAGAGCACTCCCTTCACGATGAGCAGCCAGCGTTTTTTGATGTCACCATCTGCAAAGGCAAGTGCCAGACCGGCTGAAATTGGCACTGTGGCAAGGTATGCCAGCCTGCTGCCCTGCAAATCGTCAGCGATGGCAAAAATCTTATAGACCGGAGCCAGACAAAACGCCGTCCAGATTACGAAGAACGCAGCGCAGCGAATCAGCCCTCGATTACGGGCACAGTTGAAAAGACCAAGCGCCAACATGCTCACGACTGAAATAACCCAGCCGATCGTAAAAGCGTTGTGGTCGCCCATCAATGTTCGGTTGACTGGAATGAAAAGCATCCGCAGACCATGCAACCAACCGCCGATGAAGTTGTTCCAGTTGGAAATGAAGAGCAAGCTGTCGTCGTATCCGCCGACGAAAGTTCCTAATGCCCACCTGCGCACACCGAAATAGGCGACAAGTAATAACCAGAATGGGATAGTCGGCTTGATCATATTTATGATCGCAGTCAAGCCGGGCAACTTTTTCCAGTCGTAGGCGATGCATAGCTCATAGAGCAAGAACGTGGCTGGAATCGTCAGCGCCATCTCTTTTGAAAGAAGACCAAGCACCATAAATACGATTGGCAATACGATAGTGCCGCGCTGCTTGCGCCATCGCATGTAGCACCAGAGGCTGGCAAGAAAAAATGTGGTGACGATATCGTCGACTCGACCTGTTATCCAGGCGACTGCTTCTGGATGAAGTGGATAGAGCGCAAAGAGACTGGATGCCATCAGTGGAAACCAGAAACTGGTGCATTCTGTCGTATCTTTCTGGATTTCCCTGACGATGAAGAACAGGAGCATCGATGATGCCAGCAAAAAGAAAAGGTTGGTGAGATGAAAAGAGATGCCATTGGTGCCAGAAACAAGGTAATCGGTGACCATGAACACCGAAATCAGCGGTCGGTAGAACTTTGTCGTTGTGCCGTCTAACCATGAGCTGTGAAAGTTGCGCACGATAAGCTCGGGATTTTTGACCGCATCTTTCAACCAGGCTAGGTGCACGAAGTCGTCTCCCGCAAACCAGTTGAAGAGCACAGACGAATAAGCGATGGTTGCAATCAAACAAACAACTGCCAGAGCCGCGAGGGTGGCTTGCTTCTCTGTCTTGAAATATTTGCTGAATAGATGTTTCGGTTCGTCGACAGTAGTGTTTGTGCCGCCACTAAATACGGTGCTCATCGATGCTTCTTACTCTTTGATTGATTCCAATGCAACCTGGTAGGCGGGGCGGTCTTCCAGGTGACAGCGAACTTCTTCGCGTCTCTTCAATACTTTGGCTGGCGAGCCTGCTGCCACCATTCCTTCCGGCAGGTCTTTCGTCACCACCGATGCTCCGGCGATGACGCAATTCTTTCCGATCTTGACGCGAGGAAGAAGCAGCGCCTTTGCTCCGACGATTGTGCCTGCGCCTATGGTTGGTCCTTCTCGCCCGACCTGGCAGGGTGGATGCAAGCTGTCGACGGTGCAAGACATCGGGTAAAAATGCACGTCGTCTTCGACTGTGGTGTAAGTGGCTATGAATACGTTGTTGTGGAAACGGCAGCGATTGCCGACTTTGATCATCCCGTCAGATTGCGAGAGTGTGCCGAAACTGCAGTTGTCGCCAAAGTGACTTTCTTCGCGAATTACACAGCGATTGCCTGTCTGAAATCCGCGCCCCATGGTCGAACCGGCATAAATAATCGCCCCGGCTCTGATGACGCTGTCTGCGCCGATGCGCAATTCTGGATTGATATAGTCGTCATTTTTCTGGTAGCCGCCCAGCCGCTCGCCAAGAATGCACTGCGCTCCGACGCGAGTGTTGTCGCCCAGATGCACGTTCTCATAGATGATTGTACCGGGCTCGATTGCTACGTTGTCGCCGATCACGCAACCTGCGGCGATGACTACGAATGGACCGACGCTGACATTCTTGCCGATCTTAGCCTGTGGACTTATGGATGTGCAGCTAACATCGACGGGTTGAATCATTTTAGCCAGTGAAGTTTTAGCCAGTGAAGACAGGAGCTATGCTGGCTGCAGGCACAAATGCCGTGCGCTCAGCGATTATGTCTCTCATGGTTGCAACGATGGTTTTCACCTGATCATTCGTCAGCTCTGGATACATCGGCAGCGATACCACTTCTTGAGCGAGGGTCTCGGCTACCGGGAAGTCACCATGCTTGTATCCGAGATACGCGAATGCCTGTTGCACATGCAGAGGCACAGGATAATAGCACATAGAGCCAATTCCACGCTCCGCCAGCTGTTTAACCATTTCGTCGCGGCGGTTGGTATTTGACTTCTGGTCTGACAAAACGCGCACGGTGTACTGATGCCAGACGTGTGTAAGTTGCTCTCTAGCCACTGACGACGGGATTCCTGGTAGTGAAATGGTTGGTGCAACTATTCCCTGAACACCTTTAAACGCCTGTTCGTACATGTCGGCGACTGTTTGACGACCATCATTCCACTTCTTGAGATGTGGCAGTTTCGTCAGCAGCACAGCTGCTTGAATCTCGTCCAGTCGGCTGTTGACGCCAAGTTCTTCGTGATAGTAGCGCTGTTTCGAGCCATGAGCGCGCAAGCACTTCAGTCGTTCAGCTGTTTCAGGGTTGTTTGTCACGAGCATACCGGCATCACCGGCGGCACCAAGGTTTTTAGTTGGATAGAAGCTCGTGCAGGCCACATCGCCAAACGATCCAGTCGGCTTACCTTTATATAGAGCGCCGATTGCTTGAGCGTTGTCTTCAATCACTTTCAGGTTGAAGCGCTTCGCCAGTTCCATGATTGCGTCCATGTCGGCGGGCAGACCGTACAGATGCACCGGCATGATTGCCCTGGTGCGAGGCGTGATTGCTGCTTCGATCAATTTGGGATCGATGTTAAACGTCTGCTCATCTGCGTCGACAAAAACCGGAGTGGCACCACGGAGGGTGATTGCTTCGACCGTCGCCGCGAATGTGAAAGGTGATGTGATTACTTCGTCGCCTGGTCCGATGTCCAGCGCCCACAGTGCCAGGACGAGCGCATCGGTTCCGTTGGCGACACCGATACCGTATTTGCATCCACTTATAGTGGCTATCTCTTGTTCGAGTTTGGCACCGTTCTGTCCGAGGATGTAACTGCCGCTGCGGAGCACATCAAGTACCGCTTGTTCGATCTCGTTGCCAATTGATTTGTACTGCTCTTTTAGGTTTAGCAGAGGAATATTTGTCATGCGTGATTGATACCTGGTAACTACTCATCTGATGGACGGACAGAGTCTAACTGGTCTTGTCACGCGAATAACAGGTGCACAAAATAAGGTTGCGGAGTGGATTTTGATGAGAATGGCTTAATGGCTGGAATTCCTGATCACTGGATGGTTCCCGCATTAGACGGCTCACATATCGAGTCGTTAAAAATTTCTTCGTTTCAATACAGATGTTATCAATAGGAGTTTCCGTTCCTGCGCTATGGTCGGCGGTGCGATTCTGCTTTTGAGCAATGGTTATCTTGGGCAGCAATTTTCTGCGCAGGAGTTTTCTTGCCGAAGCAAGACCGCCAAATGCAAAAAAGGAGACTCACGCGGAATCTCCCTCTTTGAATTTTTTGCTTTCGTGCGGTTGTGACAAGCCATTACTACTGGATGTCTGAGCGCTTCAAAATAGGTTCGAACTATCTCTTCTTGCCGCCAGAAATTGCGACTTTGCTTGAAAGAGCGTTAGTTACGAACAGGTTGAGGCTGACGCCTTCTTTTTCTGCGCGATCAACGAGAGCCTGGTGCAAAGACTTTGGCAAACGCACTGTGAATTTGCCGCTGAACTTTGTGTAATCGCTATCAGACTTAGAAGCCGATGGTGCCTTTGCTTTGCTGGTGTGTTTGGCAGCGCTCTTACGTGGAGCAACCTTGCGAGCCAAGCTCACTTTCTTGTGAGCGGCCTTAGCTGGGCGAGCTGATTTAGCTGCTGATTTAGCTTTAGCTTTCGCAGGTTTGCGGGCATTTCCTGTCATGTCTCTCTCCTTTGGACTGTGGGGATAGTTGCTCAGAAATTTCCGAGCGAGTACGTGCGAGGGCTGTGACTAGCCCTTGCGAGCCGCTCATGGGTTGGTCCGAGCGACCGAGGTTTGGTATGCCACCTACCACCATCTTAGGTGGCAAAACAATTGTATCAAAAGATCTATCCAGTGGCCATGCAATACATATACCAAATGGTGCCCTCTGTTAAACCTGACCGGCGCCTTAATTCGGGAAACGCGCTCCACTGCTGGTGCGGCACCACTTTTAATGGCTGGTATCGCCCATGATTAAAAGTTACAGAGTATTGCTAAAAGTGGTGCCTAACCACCCGTGGGGCCAGATGTGGTGCCCTGAAGAGGTGATAAATTCGGACGCCCATCCCCGCGGTTACCAGAAAAGTGACTTTTTTGCCCCGCAACAAATTGCCCGCACTTGTCAGGGCTGGTTTAGAATAGCTGCGCACTGAGTCGCACCATCTAATCCGCGGGCATGCCCGCCACCAGGACCTTGAAATTCCTTATCGTCAAACTGAGCGCAATCGGCGACGTGATACACGCCCTGCCTGTCGCATCCTTTCTGAAAAGGGCGGTGCCTGGATGCACTGTGACATGGCTTGTGGAAAAGGCATCGGCCGACCTGGTATCAAACAATCCCGCCATTGACGAAGTAATCATCTTTGGTGGCAAGAAGTGGATGCGAGAGCTCGGTAAACCCGGCACCTGGCTGAAAAATTTCTCAGAGGCAGAGGCGTTTTTCAAGGGACTGCGTGATGCCAGATATGATGCCGTGCTGGAACTGCAGGGGCTGCTCAAAAGCAGTCTGCTGGCCCGCGCCACAGGGTCGAAGGTGGTGGCGGGGTTCGACGACACGCGGGAATTTGCCGACCGATTCCTTACTCATAAACTCAACGTTGGAGACTACTTCGGACACGACGTGCCGGTAGTGGAACTCAACCTCAGGGTTGCTGAGTTTGCTCTCACCATTTTGGGCTTAAAACCTCAAGAGCTGCCGATTGAGTTTCCCCTGCCTGTGCTTGATTCTTCTGTTGATGTCAAGATTTCGGCGTTACTTATTTCCCCCACGCCTGCCGCACCAGAGGTGGCATCAGTACCGCAGATGGGGGCAATACCAAATCTGGAGGCAGGGCGATCTGCTCCCATCAATATAGTATTGATTCCGGGCACCACCTGGGTGACTAAAATCTGGCCCGAGGACAAATGGATTGAGCTGGGTGAGAAGCTTGCTGACCAGAATGCTTGCCGGCTTATTCTGGTCGGGGGACCCTCTGAAATCACCTCCAACTACGCCATCGCCCGCGGCATCGAGTCTAAAAGACCTCAGCAAGTGGTGCTAAACCTGACTGGTCAGACGACCCTGCTGGACCTTATCTCGGTGTTCAAGCGCAGCTCACTGGTGATTGGCGCGGACACCGGTCCGCTGCATCTAGCTGCTGCGACCGGGCTTCCAAGAGTCGTTGGAGTATTCGGCAGCACTCCGGGTAAGCGAAATGGTCCTTATGGAAGCCAGTGCAAAACCGTGCATCTAAACCTCGAGTGTCAGCCGTGTTATTCAAAGACCTGCAAATATGGCACTGTTGCCTGCCTGACTGAATTGGCTCCTGCAGAAGTTCTCAAAGCGACTGTGTAGTCGGCGCGCTGCCTGAGCTCATCGCTCTGAGCGATGCTCTTCTTCTTCATGGCGAGCATGAAATTGCCTTTTGTAGGCTTCGGCTTGTGTTTCATACCAGCCTGCATTTTTGATTGGGTCTGGCAACTTCAGCGCTTGCGCTACGGTTTGCATTTTGTATGCAGTTTGAGCCTGGTCCCCAGCCTTCGCCATCTGCTGACATTCCATCCACGTAGGCATAATGGCGTCACCATATCCCTTTTCTCTATAGATGCGGATCATGATTGCCAGGTTGTAGCGCTCGTGCCAGTAAGGACCTTGCTCGGGAATGAGGCGTTCGTCGATATTGTATTTCTGCTTCATGTGCTGCGCGTAGCCCTCAAAAAGACGCAACAGCGGAGCCGTTTCACTCGATGAAGCTAATGTGCTGGCCAGATTAGAGTAGCGGGAGAGAGGAGCGCCGGTGGGGGTGGCACGCGGCGGAGCCGGCCGGGCTGCCATCTTCGTGGTCTTTGGAGGAGCCGCAGCTGCGGCAGCGGCTGCAGACGCTTTGGCGCGCTCACTGAGAATCTTTTCCTGCTCGGCGATGCTATATTCGAGCTGCTCTAGTTTCTCGGAAAGCGGTATCGATTCACCTGCTCTGGCTAACTCGTCAACCGCTTCCAGCTGTGCGAGAAACGGTTTCACCCCGACGCCTTTGGATTTGAGAGCGTTCACTCTCGCTGAGAGTTTTGCTCTCTCGTCTCTCTTGGCGCCCGCGGCTACATCAGGTTCAGGCGCTTTTGCGGAAGATGATTGTTCGCTTACGTCAGATGATTTCGCCTGCTCGCTTGTGCTGCCACCACCAATAGTGCTAACTGGTAATCCGTTCAGTAGTTCTTCTTCGGAGGTGACTCCTGCACTGAACGCTTTGATATCCACTGACCGCACGAGGATCTGCGTGTAGTGCTCAGTGTTTTCCTTCTCGTGGAACTGGACCTCGACCTTCTGCACGTTTTTGTCAGTACTCATCACCGTTTTGGCGATCAGCACCGCTCTAATTTTCAAAGTGCCGGTGGTTTCTTTCGTGTCTTTTTCAGGAAAAATTGAAAAGGTGAGAGTACCTGCCTGAAGCGTCGAGGAAACACGCATGCTGGGGCTGATGATTTTCTGCGTCCGCAGCGACTTCTCCAGGTCAGGCAGGCTCAGACTGCTGCACAGAGCCGGAAAAAGTGCTGAAACAAGTATTGTCAGCACCCCTGCTTTTGCAATCGAGAATCGTCGCAAGTTAAGTAAACCTCGATGCACTGCTCAAGGCCCATTGTACCTCGCTCACAATTCACTTAATCCGAGGTCGGTATCTGGTTCTGCAGCTTCGACCATTTAGAGGCTTCCTGAGATAATTTCACTTTGGGCGGCTTGATTTGATTGGCAACACTGTGAGCCTTGCTGGGTTTGTTTGCCTTCAAATCGTGTGGTTTGGGCACAGCCACTTTCGATTTGATGGTGCGATGCGTGGATCTGCTCTCCGTTTGAGACAATCGATTTGGGGACGGCACTGCATCACTATGATTCGGCCGCGGCAAAGCTGCATGGTTAGAGGTCGGCACAGAGCCACCATGGTCTGAGGGCACCGCAGCTTTGTTCGGGATGACAGCCGTGGGCGCAGTCGTGGTCGTGGGCGCGGTCGGGCTCGGTGTGGCAGTGGTGGTCGCAGTCGCAGCAGTCGTGGTCACAGTCGCAGTCACAGGTTTGCCATCTGGGCTAGCCATTTCCTGCTGTTGCACATTCTTTCCCCCGGTTGCGTCGTTAGCAGAATTGCCATGACTCGGCGCCTGGTCGCTCGCCTTGCCTCGAGGCGGAACGGCAGTTGGTGACTTAAGCCCGCCTAAATTTCCCAGCGCGAGAAAACCGGCTCCCAATCCTACACAAATGAAGGCGACCAGGCCCAGTTTGACGAAACCACTGTGAATCGAGGCAGAATTGACAGGCTCTATGCGCGCCCGGAGATTGAGGGCCTCGTTTTTTCTGGGAACGGACGCCTGCAATTCGGTAGCCAGTTCTTTCATTGTCTGCTGTCTGGAATTTGGCGACTTCGCCAGAGCCTTCATAATGACTGCTTCCAGACGCTCCGGAATATAAATGTCCGGTCTCACTTCCGCGAAAGATGATGGTGCTTGATGTATTTGCTTGTCGATGGTTTCGATAGCGTTCCTGCCTTTGTGCGGAGGCAACCCTGTCAAACACTCATACATCACGGTCGCCAGCGAATAAATGTCTGACCGTCCATCGAGGTCGTGACCAAGACATTGCTCGGGGCTCATGTAAAGCGGACTACCGAATACATCTCCCTTCTGTGTCAGTTCCTGGTCTTCGTCTTTCTCCAGTACTTTTGCGATTCCAAAATCAACTAATTTGACTCCGTCAGCACCGTCAGGAGAGTCGACCAGCATTATGTTTCCTGGTTTCAGGTCTCTGTGCACAATACCGTTGCGATGGGCATGGTCGAGTGCATCGCAGACTTGTGTAACTATGTTGATTGTGCGTTCCACTCCAATCGATCGACGTTCTCGTATCTCCTGAGCCAGGCTTTTCCCATTGATGATGTCCATCACCATGTATATGTAGCCGTCCTCGGTTGAACCGAAATCGTGAAGCGTCACAATGTTGGGATGCGCCAGTCGGCTGGCCGCAATCGCCTCTTGCTGAAAGCGTTTTACGCTGGTCTGGTCCTCAAGGAACTGCTGACGTAATACCTTGACGGCTACCCGGCGTTTTAAATTGTCTTGCCACGCTTTGTAGACAACACCCATTCCCCCTGTGCCAAGCAGGCTTTCAACCTGATAACGCCCCGCCAGAACTTTGCCAATGAAAGCGTCTCGTTTTACTTCCACGAACTCCGTAGCACCGCAGTCCGGGCAAGCACCGGCGCCGCCGAAAAATTCTTTTTTGCAGGCAGTGCATGTTTTGCGGGTGACAGTGAGGGAATTGTCGTCAGGCACCATGATTTTCCATTGCGATGCTAATGTTGGCAGCTCGCAGATATTCAGATTCTATTCTAGATTGTCTGAGGCACGATTGAGATGGTCGATCGTTCAATACTGCTCGGCTGTAAAGTTTGGAAACTGGCTGGCGATTTTGTACAGTTCGGGCGGCAAACCTTCCTGAGGATTTTGCCAGAAACCTGTGACGTGTTGAATCAGAGCTCCAGGGCTGGCGCCGTCTTCACAATCGGCTGGACCGCTCACTCCCAGAGGATCGCCCAGGTTCACTTTGCAGGTAGAGCCAATCGCTTCCATAAATGCATCTACGTGCACCACCCGTGACATCATCCCGGGTGCTTGTGTGATCAGGTGCGCTTTACTGGGACCTGCGATCCGGTAGAGCGTGTCAATTTCTGGCGCAAGCCAGATTACGTGATCATATTGGGAATCCATTTGGGCGAGCAGTGCTAATCCGTCGCGAAACGCTTCGTCTGTCAAATAGCACCATTCAGTGACCTGCAATATTTTGTCGCACGAGGCACTGAGATTCCAGATCATGTAACCATCTTTGTGAATAAACAGGCGCCGCCGCGATCCTGGCGGAAATAAAAGTTGCGTCCATCTGAACTGACTGCGCTCCATGCTCAGGTTGAATCTCTGGATCCATCTTTTGTAAGCGGCTTTCGCTTCGTGATGCTCGCCCAGATCGACTGCCCTGTAATGGCGCGCGTTGCCTTTTACTTTATTCAATTTCGCAGTCAGGGTGTCTATCTTGTAGCGAACATCAGTTATGGCCCAGCCCATCGAAGCGTAGAAGTCATAGTCGAAAGGCCAGAGCGCAGATAACGGCACCTCTCGTTTGTGCAATTGCCGCATACAATCAGTCAGGAGCTTGTTAATAAGCCTCTGACGACGATACTGAGGCTGGGTTGCGACACCAGCTATGCCACCACATCTTACCCATTTATCTCCCAGGTGAGTTGGGAATTCAATTACGGCTGCGACAGCAGCGATGTAGTCACCATCGTAGGCGGCGACAATGTAGTCCATGCCCTGCTGGCACAATGAACTGATTCTGTCGCGGGCTGCGCGTGTGCCTGTGATCGGGTCAGCGTCTTCTATATTGAAGGCGAGTGACCATAGATCGATGATTTGATTGAAATCACTTTTGGGAACTTCTTTGATCGTGTATTGCGTTGTCTCAGTCTTATCCAATTCTTTTTCCGCATTATGGAGCCTGTCGCCAGATCGTACTCGAAATCTGATGTTTTGCGAAAATCGGGCAGATTTACTGCGATATCAAGTTTCTTTGATCTGGTCTTCGTTTTAAGTTGTGCAGCTTTCGTGAATAAGACTGGCGCAGCGCTGGGTTTTATGCATTAATAGGGTTGACAATAGTTCTGCGCGCGAGTAACTCGACATGAAGAGTTGGTCCGTCTTAATCGCCACTTTCTGCATCGCAAGTTCGATACCTGCTCTTGCAGCACCCAGACTTATGTCGGGTAATGTAACTGAGAATAATGTCGCTCAATTGACCCATTAGATCAACTGGCATACATCTTTGTCTCAGGCTGAGTATCAAGCTCAGCGCGAAGGAAAGATGGTTTTCTGGATGCACATGCTGGGCAACCTCAGCGGCGCGACGTGAAGCGCCGGTAACAGCTTGAGAGCCGTGTCGCTCTCGCAGGACCCAGCCTTCACCGCTCTCAAAGACTATTTCGTTTGTGGAACGCAAGACATCACAAATGAACCCTACTGTGGAATTTCAGGACGACATGAGGTTGATGGCAAAGCCATTAACACCACCAATGGTGCGGGACCTCACAACATTCAGATGTTCATGCTCTCTGCTGATGGCACTGTATTGACCTGTTTGCAGGGATACTGGAATCCGGCTGATCTGGTTTCTGAAATGGGTCTCGCCAATCAGTTGAATCAAGTATGGTTGAATCCCAACTTGTCTCGTGCGCAGAAAAATCAAATGTTCTCGCAGATGCACATGGCGCACGCTGCTCAGCATTCTCAGGCGACCCGCATGAGAAGCCATCTTCAAGGATTTGACGCCAAGTACGAAGCGAAGAATCGTTTGCATCATTCAGACGCTATTTTGAATCCGCAGCTTGCTGCGCAGGCAAATATCAAAGGCGCTCAAATTCCCTGGGAAGCGTTCCAGACAACCGATCAACTCATGCACCAGCGCATGGCGCAACGACCTTTCGAACGCTACACGCAGTTTGATGTAGCCAACTATGTTGATTACGGTCGGCAAAAATACGACAAGCATGAAGACGACCGAGATGCGAACGGGCAGGTCGATAAGCAACTTGCGAAAAAGGAGCAGATGATCGGCAATCCGCAAGTCATGGCCCAAAACAAACAACAGCAGCGTAACTCGATGGGCAACCGCGCTATGCAGGGCGGCTTGCGACGCATGCTCAGATACGGAATCCGCGCAGCTCTATAAGAACCGCGCGGACTTCAGAAACGCATTTTTTTTGCGTCAGATTTTTGAGAAGTTCAGGTTATTCGGTAACCCATTTCTGAATCGTACGGTCCCATCCTTCAATCAATTCTTCCTTCTTGAAGAAGATGCCGATTTCGCGTTCTGCGCTGGCTGGGCTGTCTGAACCATGCACGGTGTTGCGTCCCAGGTCGACAGCGAGGTCACCGCGGATGGTGCCAGGGGCGGCATCTTTCGGGTTGGTGGCGCCAATGACGTTACGAGCCAGTCCAGTGGCGTTTTTTCCTTCCCAAACCATGGCAATGATTGGTCCAGAAGTGATGAACTTGATTAAGCCGTCAAAAAACGGTTTGCCTTTGTGCTCGCCATAATGCTCTTGAGCCATCGCTGGTGGCACTTGCATCATCTTCAAACCAACGAGTTTGAGTCCGCGTTTTTCGAATCTGGCGATGATATCGCCTACCAGTCCACGCTCTACGCCGTCTGGCTTGACGGCTACGAATGTACGTTCTTCAGCCACTTTGATACTCCCTAAACTGTGTTAACCTGATGGACGCTGAATTGGTCGAATGTGCGTTGATTAGAGAATCTTCGCGATGCGCAGCGTTTTGCTTCGTTGCGTTAGCTTCGACATCTTGGATTCAGCTGCGGAATGAGTCCGCTTATTTTACGCTCTCGGAAAGCCACTTGGATTCTGAAGTAACGAAGTCGATAACCAGGCAAGCAGGAATAACGTTGCTAAATTGCTCAGCATTCAGTTCTGGCAGCTTAGTTGGCTTCTTGGCAGCTCTGGCTAGAGTTTGATCAGCTTGGCGAATTTAGGATCGAGAAGCCGCTTGCCGGCACCGCCTTCGAATTCGACGTTGTAGAGCTCCTTGCCCTTCTCTCCGATGATCTGAACCACCTTACCGGTTCCAAATTTAACGTGCTGAACTGCGTCTCCGACTGACAATTTCTCGAAAGTTTCAGCGGGGCCAGGTGGTCGCATCGCATCGTTTTCGCGTGGATTGCTTGACGCGTAGCGCGGATCATTTTGCGTCTCGCCGGGTCTGAGAGCGCGTGGACGCTCACCGTTGGGCTGGCGATTCTGGTTGGCATTGTAGTTAGAATGAGCTGGGCTGTTGCTTCCCTGTGTTTGCCCATATCCAGAAGATGGTGTGCCGCCGTTTCGGTTTCCGTAACTGCCGCCGCGATTTCCATAGCCAGAATTGCCGCTGCCGCCATAGCCACCACCGTAACCGCCACGGTTGCCAGAGCCTGAGTTGCTGCCGCGATTCGAATTGCCGTAGCCGCCGCCGTTCCCATAACCGCCGCCGCCACCGCCATACTTGCCGCCACCGCCGCCATAATTGCCCCTGCCGCTGCCGGAGCTGTCACCGTACTTGGAGCCGCCACCGTCATAAGAATTTTCGCGACCACGGTATCCACCACGCGAATCTTCGTAAGTGTCGCTGCTGTACTCGTCCTGATAGCCTCCGCCATTGCGATTGCCGAAGCCACCACGGCCGGTGTTATAGTTGCCGCTGCGACCAAACTCTCCCTGTCTCGAATAATCGCCTGGGTCTGCAGCTGGCGTTGGGTAGTAGCCTTGAATCAAGCCCGGTTTGATCTCTTTCAAGAAACGGCTCGGAATGGTGTATGACGAGCTGAAACTCGTACCGGCACCACGCTGCATCAACATGCGCTTGCGCGAGAGTGTGATGTAGAGGAGGTCCGCAGCTCTGGTCACTCCTACATACATAAGGCGGCGCTCTTCTTCCATCGCTGATGGAGAGTCAAGCGAGCGAATGTGCGGGAACAGACCCTCTTCCAGACCCATCAAGAAAACAACTGAAAACTCCAGACCTTTAGCGCCATGCAGGGTCATCAGCTTGATAGTGTCTTCGTCCATCTTCACCGCGTCGAGATCGCTCACAAGCGAGATGCGTGTCAAAAATGAATCCAGGTCTGGCTCGTCTGCAATGTCTTCAAACTCTTTGGCAACATTGACGAATTCCTGCACGTTCTCGATGCGGCCGAGCGCCAGTTCGTCTTTCGATTCTTTGGCTTCTTGTTCGAGCTTTTCGATGTAGCGAATATCCGCAAGAATCAATTGCAAGAGTTCGGAGACGGCACTGACTGCAGCTGCGTTTTGCCAGCGTCTGACCTGGCTGGAAAAGTCTGTCAGCCCTTGCTGCGCTTTGGGTGAAAGGTCCCGAATTTGCAGCGCAGATTCGCACGCTTCCAACATGCTGATGCCATGCTCTTCTGCAAATGACTGAACCTTTTCCAGCGTCGTTTTGCCGATGCCGCGCTTTGGTGTATTGATAGCGCGATTGAATGCCTGACCGTCTTTCGGGTTGTAGACCAGCTTCAGGTAAGCGATCATATCTTTGATTTCTGTGCGCTCGTAGAATCGTGTCGACCCGACCAGCGTGTACGGCATGTGACTGCGCACGAGAACTTCTTCTATGGCTCGGCTTTGCGCGTTGGTGCGGTAAAGAATGACGCATTCCGAGAGGGTCTTGCCACGTGCTTTCAGGCGTTTTAACTCTTCGACGACATAGTGCGATTCGTCGATTTCATCTTGCGCTTCGTAGCATTGAGCTTTCGCGCCCTGCCCTTTGTTGCAGCGCAGAGTCTTTTCCAGACGTTCCGTATTGTTCTCGATAATGCTGTTCGCTACTTCCAGGATGGTGCTGGTTGACCGGTAGTTCTCTTCCAGTTTGATCATCGTCGCCATTTTGTAATCGTTCTGGAAGCCAAGCAAGATTTTAAAGTCAGCTTTTCGCCATGAATAAATCGATTGGTCGACGTCGCCGACTACCATGAGCGTGCGCTCTTCCCAATTGTTGTGCTCGTCGATTTTTTGATGCGAGGTCGGTCCGGCGATCATCTCGACGAGGTCTGCTTGTGATTTGTTTGTGTCTTGAAACTCATCAACGAGTATGTGACGGAAACGGTTACGCAGTCTTGCTAATACGTTTGGATTGGTCTTCATCAATTCAGTAAAGATCAAGATCAAATCATCGAAGTCCATGGCATTGTTGCGAGCCAGCTCTGATTGATAAGCGGTGTAGATCTCAGAAATGCGTTGCTCTTTGTAAGAGCGTGCGCTGGTTGCATATTTCGACGAGGTGATGCCGTCATTTTTTAATGCCGAGATTTCGTAGCGCGTGCTCTTTGGAACGAAAACTTTTTCGTCCAGGTTCATACGCTTGATCACACCTTTAATGATGTTGACAGTATCCGTTTCGTCGTAAATGACGAAATTGTTGGTCCATTGAAAGCCTTCATGCGTTTGATACTCGTCGATTTCTCGACGAAGGATGCGAGCGCAGACGCTGTGGAATGTACCGATAGTGATGCGGCGAGCCTGGTCGAATCCGACAATCTTCTCGACGCGGGCTTTCATCTCGCCTGCCGCTTTATTCGTAAAGGTCACAGCCAGGATAGTCTCTGGGTCTTGACCAAGTTCGGCGATCAGATAGGCGATTCGGCGGGTCAAAACCGTAGTCTTGCCGCTGCCCGCCCCGGCAATAACAAGAGCGGGACCCCATTTGAGCGACACGGCTTCCGCTTGCTGCGGGTTCAAATTTGCCAGCAGGTTTTCATTTGCCGGGTATGCCGAGTTCGAATTTGCCACGACGCCTGTACTCATATATCTGATGTGTCTCCTCAACGATAGCCGCCGAATAACTGCTCATGACATGCCGCAGTCCGGAATCATGCTATGATTCCGACCGGTAATCCTTCCCAAGTCTGCTTTTGCGCGAATTCAAATAAGAAACTTGCGTAAACTCTTTGATTTCATTGAGACATGCAGTCCGACTTAATTGTGTGACAAGAACAGCTAAGCTGTTGATTAAAACTTGTAAACAGCAGTGACATCGGACAGCCTAAGAGGCGCTAAGACAGGTACTCTAGGGACGGGCTATCAGATAAAATCTTAGCACGGTCACCCATACTGGTACAAAAACATATGCCTTTAGAACCATCCGCCGCGACAATCCCCACAGTTGATGAGCTAGCCAGCGAACTGCTCCTTATCCAACAATCTGGACCACGGCGAGTGGCGATAATCGGCACTCGCAACCTGCCTTTAACTCACCAGCAACTCGTCGAGATGCTCAGCTATGCTCTCGTTCTATCGGGCAATCAGGTCGTCACCAGCGGTGGTGCCAACGGTTGCAACATGGCGGTGATCCGAGGAGCGCAGCGCGCTAATCCTGACCGTCTCGAAGTTATCCTGCCCCAGACGCTCGGGCAGCAGCCCAGCGAAGTTCAAGATCTCTTGATCGGCATCAAAAACATCACTGAATATCCAGAACGCCGCACCATGACACTGGCTGATGCAAGTAAGATTTGCAACCACGAAATTATCGATCGCGCTCAGCAGACGATATGCTTCCTGTACCACACCAGCCACACATTGTTAGAGTCTGTTAGCTACGCAAAAGATCATCGTAAGATAGTCACCAATTTCTATCTTGATTAGGATGGATAGCTAGTTTTTCGTCTAAGATAGGAACTAATTTCCGTCTACCGAAAGAACACGCTTTGAACTATCTGCCTGGATATACCGAACCTCCGCATCTGCTCATGTTGGCGTTGGTATCGCTGGCGATATCGGCTGTGCTGTTGTACCCATATATCGGATGGCTGAAGAAGCTGAAATTCGAGCAGTTCTTGCGCGAAGAAGGTCCGAAAAGTCACGCGCATAAAGCGGGAACGCCGTCATCGGGCGGACTCTGCATCATCATTGCCAGCTTCGTAACCATGCTTATCTGGATGTTCGGCATGGAAAAAGCCTTAGACAAATATGTGGCGCTGGTCTTCGTCTGGGGACTTGTATGTGGTGTCGTCGGCGGTTTCGATGACATGGCTAAGTTCAAGCAAAAAGGAAATAAGGGCGTCTCAGGAAAAGTTCGTTTAGCGATTGAAACTTTTGTCGGTCTGGGTCTGGGATTTTTTCTCTATCAGACTGGCACAACCCTCTACTTTCCGGCTCACACAGTCAACGCACCAGCCACAGTTTTTGTTCAAGCACACCATGCGGGCCTCTTCTTTTACCTGATTTTTGGTGCGTTTCTCACGGCCGCGACATCCAACGCCGTCAACTTGCATGATGGCATGGATGGTCTGGCTGCAGGCACCAGCTTTCAAGTTTTCGCCACTATGGCTCTGATTTTCCTCGCTACAGGACAGATAAATTTCGCCGTCATGTCTGCAATCATGGCCGGCGCAGTGCTCGGCTTTCTGCTCTGGAACCGCAACCCGGCAGCAATTTTCATGGGCGATACCGGCAGCCTTTTTATAGGCGGCATCATGGCTGCACTGGTTATCGCCGGTGGTATCGTCATCTGGTTCGTTCCGCTTTCGCTGATCTACATCGCCGAAGCACTATCTGTGATGGCACAAGTTTCGTACTACAAACTGACCAAACCATTCACTCCGGAAAAGCCCATGTCGATGCCGCAGCTTGTCGTTTATAAGCTGACGCACAAATTGCCTGGCGAGGGCAAACGCATATTTCGCATGGCACCGTTGCACCATCACTTCGAGGCCGTTCTTGGCGAAAAGGGCGTGGCTGAGTGGCAGGTTGTGGTCATGTTCTGGGTCGCTCAGTTCATACTGTGTCTGGGTGTGCTGGCTTTTCTCTATTTCTGGCGCTAGGCGGTTCGAATAGCCATTTTGTAGGCTATTCTTATATTGTCATGTTCAGGTAGATTCCAAGAATATAGGATGAAGGCATGAAAAGCTGGGTGGCTCACGGTAGCAGCCCACTTGATTAGCTGCTAGCGATCGATATCATTTACTAAATGGCAACCAACGTAATGAGTGTAGTCAACGATCTCATCTCTCAACAGAGATGGGATGAGGCATATTCGACTTTGAATCGGTTTGCCCAGCAGCAGCCGAACGACCCGCAAATCGAATATGAGTTGGGTGTTCTCTGCTTCAACATGGGCAGATATGCAGATGCGGAAATGCATCTCAAAACGTCGCTTTCCATTTTTGCCGATAGTCCGGAGGCGCATTATCATCTCGGTTTGACGCTGCTCAAAGAAGACCGCCCGCAAGAAGCCATGCCGGAGTTTCGCGAGGCATGCGAGCGCAAAGAAAATTTCGCCGTCGGGCATATGCACTGGGGTCTGGCGCTTGTGGCGATGGGCAAGTTGAGCGGAGCGCTCGGTCAATTCAACCAGGCGATCAAGTGCAACCCGCAGATGTCTTCAGCCTATTATCAGGCTGCAGTAGCTTGTTTCAATCAGGGGCAGTTTGTCGATGCCGTGAAATACTTTCAGCAGTGCTGCAACGTCGCGCCAAATCTGGGCGAAGCTTATAACGGTCTGGGTGTCACTCTCGCTGCTATGGGCAAGTATGAAGATGCTGTGCAATGTTTTGCCAAAGCCTGGAGCGTTGACAATTCTCTTGCAGTGGTGCAGCGCAATTGGGCATCGGCTCTGGTGCAACTCGGTCAGGTGGAAGAGGCGATCAAGCACTATCAAGACGCGGTCGGAGTGACCACGCGCGTCCTGTCTGCCAAGGAAAGAGCGGTTACATACAATGACTGGGGCGTTAACTTATATCGCGCCAATCGCATGGATGAAGCTGCCGAAAAGCTTGTTTATGCCGTAGACGTCGATCCAAATTTTTCTGGTGCTCATCTAAATTTGGGGCTGGTGCGCACGTCGCTGCAAGAATTCGAGATGGCGGCGGAGGCATTCGAAAAAGCCCTGCAAATCAACCCTGAACAGCTGGATATCGCCTTGAACAGCGCGATTTCTTATTTGATGATCGGTCGTTATTCAGAATCGCTGGAACGGCTGCAGCAGTTGCAAGCAAAAGGAGCAAAAAGTTCAGAGCTGGATTTCTGGCTTGGCTATGCGCATCTTTCGCTGGGCAATACAGCCGCTGCTCAAGAGTGTTTCGAGAAATCGCTATTTTCCAACTCGACAAATTATATGGCTCTGGACGGACTTGGTGTCTGCTTCGCGCTCAACAACATGCACCCTGAGGCAATCGATAAATTTACTCAGTGTCTGGCACTCAATCGCGACTACGCGCTCGGACACTTGCATCTGGCGCGCAGTCTGGAAGCGGTCGGTCGAGCTGATGCGGCACTGCTGGAATATCGTGAGGCAGTCACGCGCGACCCAAAATGTTTGCTGCCTGAAAAAGAAGCGATTGAAACATTACTGCGTGCGTCGCAGTTCGAGCAGGTCATGGAACGCTCGATGAAATTGCTTGAAATTGCACCCATGGACGCTGACGCTAAACTGAGTCTGGCGAAGGCTCTGCGTGCGCAGAACAAACCTGCCGAAGCTTTGAGTTTGCTGGAAGCGATGTTGCAAGTGGACCCGTCCAATGGACCCGCGCTTGTTCTGACGGGGCAAATTTACCTCGCTCAGGGACGCTTCGTTGAGGCTGATGAGCTGTTCAGAGTGGCGTCAACGACTTTTGACGGCGATGCCATTCTCTACTATTCCTGGGGAAAAAGCCTGTCGCTACTGGGAATGCACGAGTTGGCTCTGGAAAAATATGCCAAAGCGTCTGAGATCGACCCTTACGACGCTGATGTCTATGATGCATGGGGAGCCGCTCTCAAGACGCTCGGTCGTTTCGGCGAGGCTGCAGAAGTGTTTAAACGCGCTTCGGAGTACATGTAATCGTGCCCGACGATCTCATTGTTCAAGACCCCGGTTCGCTTGAAGAGCCAGTTTCAGACCTCTATCTGAAGACCGAGAAACTGCTGTTTTTCCGCCTGGCGTTTGCTGCCGTCGGCATGTTCGTCTCGATTGGCATCAACTTATTTACCCACACTGATTTCGACTATCAGCCCGTCACCGTCGTCACAGTCTCTGTTCTCGTCGTTTCAGGACTGGTGCTCCTGGGGGCGTTGAAATCGCGTTTTGCAGTAACCGATTCCAGGCTCATGGTACTGAATGCGGTGATGATTGGCATCGATGTGCTGGCTTTGACGGCGCTCGTGCACATCACAAGAGGCGTGGAGTCTGACCTTTACGTGCTCTATCTTTTGCCGATCCTGCTTTCAAGCTATACATTCGGGCGCGAGGGGATCACGCGTACAGCTATGTTTGTCTCACTCTCTTACGTCGGTCTTTTGCTGGCTGAAAACGCCAGTCTGCTGCCATATTTGCTGGAGCCTGACAAGACGGGCGGGCTGGCTGCCGTTTACTCACAGCAATTGTGGCGGCGCATTCTCGGTCGCAGTACTCTGCTTGTCAGTGTCGCCTTCATCTGGGGAAGATTTTGCGAATACATGTCTGGCCTGGCTGAGCAGGGTTCTAACCGGCTCAGGGAGCAGCTCAAGGCAAACGAGGAGCTGGTCAACGAAGTGCAGGGGCAAGCGACTCGCGAAATTTTAATCAATTCAATCAACTCGGCTTTGCGCAGCACACTCGACCTCAATCAGATTTTCGAGACGGCTGTAGATGAATTGGGACGCGCTTTGCATGTCACCAGCTGTGCCATCGTTTGTCACAGTTCCTATCCCGATGAACCGCCCGTGGTGTGCGAGTCGATCAGCTCTTCCCTTAAACCGGACAACGGCGATGCGCGTGGAATCTTCAACGCTGGTGTTTGCGCTTTTGTGCTCGAGAATAAGTCGACCTACGAGCGTAACCCGGACAACAATCATCTGATGAAGGTGTTTGTTTTCGAAGACCCGGC
>DATNPX010000035.1:0-37809 GCA_036702975.1 Oculatellaceae cyanobacterium | reverse complement strand
CATCTTACGGTGGTTTGGAGGCGCCCCCTGCTGGGCGCCTCCGGTGGGTCTGCCACCATCACATGCACAGCATAGCTGTCAGGAGATTTTCGCTAACTGGTTGTCATTGAGAACCTCCTCGCGCTTTCTTGGCGCACTGCCGCAAAGATGGAAGCTTGTGAGCTTGACGACCGGCTTGGTCATCTGGATCTTTTCGCCTTTTACTTCTTTAGTGAAGGTCGAGAGCGCGAGTCTGCCGCTCACGACTACTTCGCGACCTTTGGTGATGGTGCTGATTGCACGTTCGCCCAAGCCGTTCCAGGCATCAACGTCGACCCACATTGTTTTGTCTTCTTCTCCCTGTGCAAACTCTTTCACAGCGATGGAAAACTTGACCACTTTGTTGTTCGTATCGCTGAAACTGACTGCGTGAGGAGCTTGACCGACATGACCGACGAGAGTGATTGAGTTGTTCATAGATGCACCTCCAGTGCGTGTTAGTGCCCGCAAAAAAGCCGCAGCTTGCAGGTGGTGCCAAGGGACGCGTAGCGCCACTGGTCTGCCCTTGGCTCCGCCTGAAAGATGTGGCAATCTTCGGCACTTTTGACTCGCACGGGAGGGACAGATAGAACAAGTTCAATTCAATCAAGTCGAATCAGGTCGTTTGCAAGCGGCTCAGGCAGCCAGTTTGCGAGGAGAACAATATAAAAGAAGACAGGTTTTCAATCGCCGTGAAAGGTTACGAGGGAAAAGAGGAAACGATGTGGGTCGACGTTGATGCACTAGAAATTGGCTTGGGAAAACGATCTGCATCAGTGACAGCAGTTAATTTCCCGAAGTAAGTCGTGAGCGGTGGATTGAGAACTCGATCGGATAAAAGGTGAAAGACGAAAAGAAAACAGTGAACCTAGCCGGACATCAGGCTCAAGCAACAACACGAGGCAGAAATACTGTTGCTGAGTGCTTCGTACAGGAATAAGGCCGGCGATTGTCCTCAGCAGTAAAGTGAGCAGGATGCGCCGTTCTCGAATCGGCGCCGCTGTGCTGTCTCGATTCGAAAAAAATAGGCAGTCGGAGCCGAGCTCCGACTGCCCAATTCAATCAGTTATGCAAAACGAGTCCAGAGTTCAGGATGCGTCTCGCGCAGGCTGTTCAGTCCTTTTGAACTGACAATGATGTGATCGAGTACGCTTATCCCAAGCAGTTTACCGCCTTTGATAAGCTGTTCGGTCGTGTCGAGGTCGTCCGTGCTGGGCTCAGTGGAGCCGCCTGGGTGATTATGTGCAACGATAATCGAGTGTGAATTCCCGAGGATTGCTGCCTTGAAGACTTCACGCGGGTGCACGAGGCTGGCACTCAGAGTACCTCTTGAAACGATCTGGTGACCGGTGACTGCGTGTCGTGCGTTCAGGTGAAAGCTGACGAAATGTTCTTCAGGATAGAATTTCATCGGCTGAACAAACTTCTCGATGTCCTCGGGACAGCGGATGAATGCAGGTTCTTCAGCAGCCGGCTCCTTGATTAGAACCAGTCGAATCTCCGGCACGATGTACTTCAGATGTTCGTGCAACTCTGATTTTTTCAATTTCAATTTAGCCATTTTTTGAATCTCCAGTTGTGCGACTTCGCCGCGCGAAAGGGGCACGGGGGCGGCTCTGCGGGTCAAGCGCCCAGGTGCAATGAAAAAATCGAAGTACGTCTGACGCGCTTGACGCGTGGTGGCGCCGCCCCCGTAAGCTTGAAGAAAGCGAAAAAGCCAAGACCGGCTGTCACCACAGCTCACGGCACGCCGATTGCATGTGAAAACACAAAAGAGAATCTCGAGCTGGCGTGAAAAACGGAGCGCAGAACATCAAAAGATGCGCCCCCCTGATCCGCCGGAAAAGCAGAAAAGAGGGGGGCTAGAAGCCCCCGGTTGCCTCATTGAGGTGAATGATGCTGCATAGTTCTGCGTGCAACTCTTCGATGTTCGCCGAACTCCATTGATATTCTTCGCTATCGCGCGTTGCTTGTGCTCTGAGTTTGTATGCGGCTTCCAGCTCCGCGATTGTTTCAGAAACGTATTTGATTGAGTTTGAATTGATGTAAGTAGTCATTGCGAAATCCTCTTGTATCCGGCTTCTTCGCCGGCCCTCTCTGGGCCATCGCCAAAAGGTTTGCTGTCAATACTCGCGTAGCGACCCGCAGGGCTTGGTGTTGATAGCAAAGATTTTGGTGATACCCTCAGAAGAGCCGGGGGAGAGGACGACGAGGTCCAGCGCAGTGCGACAAAGTCGCGCGGAGCGGTGTCTGCGGTCAATAAAAAAATGCGCCGCAGGCTCAATTGAAAATTTTTGGTGGCGCGAAATTAAAGAAGGAAAGAAGGGCGGAGTCGTTTGGCTCCGCCACACCGTCGTCAATTCAAGAAGCAATTACAGTGATCACACTTGCACGTTTCATAAGCAGCGTCGCCTGCATCAAGAAGAATAAGATCGTCTGAATACCCTTCGCACACTTGCATGAGGTCAGCAACACGTGCTTCGGCTTCGCACTGTATCGAGTCTTCAATCATTTTCCACATTGCTGCAATAGCGAAATGGAGATCCGAAAGCGCATCATCTACCTGCCCGGTTTCGAGCATATATAGAGCCTCGCAGTAACGAGCATTGCAGGGCTCTGGATGTATCGCATGAGTTGATTTGCAGTGAGCAGCCAGCACCTCGATTCGTTCGGTGAGATGGAAAAGCAGTCCGAGAATGTAATTCATTTAACGCTCCTTTAATCGGCAGTCGTTCTGCCGGTTTTCGCAATGAGAGCGAGCGCTGTTGTCTAGGTCGAAGCCTGCGGAGCAGGTCGGAGCGAAGCGGAGAACCTAGACAACTGCAGCTTTCGCTCGCTTCAATTGAGAAAACCGGTAAAGAGGTTTCTTGCAGCTCCAGATGGTTCTGGCAGCTTCGCTTTTGGCTGCCAATCCGCTGGAAAACCTTTAATCATGCCGTAAGGATTGCAACCCCTAATTGATTTATTTGTGCAGTTAACCCGTTACTCAAAATTGTGGAGGACCACGAATGCAACGAGTGATTTCAATTTGCACCGACACACTGAACGCGGAAACAACAAAACTTTTCTGGGATGTCATCGCAGCGGTGAGCGAAAAAAACCGCTGGTTGCATGCTCCAGGAAGCGATTGCACCTTTGTAGTTGGACTGGTCGATGAAACCTGCGCGCTTTTTTTCGACCTTCTGCAGTGCTACGAATTGCAGCAAATCTGTTTCCGCCTCCAGCTAATGGAAGTATTCGAAATTGACGGTGTACAGATGCTTCGGGAATTTGCCGACCACAAAAAGGCAGACGCTCAGTGGTTTGCAATCGAACAATACGCAGCAAGTTTGGCGAACGGACTCAATTCGTTGCTCGCCGAAAGCGGTGTGCCGATGAAACCAGGAAGCAAACTGGATGCCATCATCGACCAGGGGACAGACGAAGAAGCAACAAAGCTTGAGATGGCAAAATGGTCGGAGCGTATCGCCCAGACCTTTGCTCTGAGCAGCAGCAAAGCGTCGTGACGCGCTCAAACAAAAAGCCAGCTAGTTGCCAAAATTGTCTGCTTTAATCCCGTCATTGAGATGAGAAGCAGGGGTGCGACTCGAAACAGACAATCGATCCGGCATGCGGCAGCGGGTAACTGCCAACTGCCGGATTTTTTGCTGCAGCATCACATTTGGCGCATGTAAGTTTTCAGATCGCCGGCAGAAAATCGTGCGCATGAATCGCAAAACGGTGTTTTAATAGTGGTACCACCGGTGGTTCAGGAGCGAACACACGATGAGTGATAGCCAAAGTGAGATCGAGCATCTCAGAGCGCAACAGAGAGAACGACGCGAACAAGCTCGGGACAACTACAACTACGAGCGCGAAGCGATCAGTCAAAGGACCTGGGAAAAAATGGGCGCCAGGGACGAAGACCGCGACCGCTGCCGCTAACATAAAACTCCGGCTATAAGCCAGCTAGTTGCCAAAATTGCATGCTTTAATCAGTCCGTTCAGTCCACAATGCGTGTTAGACAAATCGATCCGGTAGGTAGCAGGGCGTGCAAAGCTACTTGCCGGATTGTTTGTATTAGCAGGCGATCCAGTCGGCAGGCTTGCCACAGAAGCCGCAATTACCTGCGCGCTGCTTCTCATCCTCTGTGATTTCTCTGCGATCGTCTAGTTTGTGTTCGCTGCAAACTCTAAAGAATGGCTTGTCATCCCATTCCCAGACGTTCAACGAATTGCTTAGCAGTTCCGTTAATTCGCCAGTTATTGCAGGCACTTTCAGTCGCACATAAGGACCGTGCTTTTCCCCGCCGACTTCATCGGGCAGCCAGGTGTTGCTTCCCGACAGGATGTACAGCTGATTTAAGAGCTTCGGGTCTGGCTCTTCCCAGACACTGCGATGAAATCGAATGAACAAGTTTGGTTTTTCTGTTTTCGCCGGCGCCATGTTATTTCAAAACCTCCAGTCCATGCTTCTGCACGACGGCTAACATCTTGAGCGCAATACCGCTCGGGTGTTTGTCACCGCGTTCCCATTTTGCCACAGTGCTTTCGCTTGTGTTCAGGTAACGAGCAAAGACGGGCTGGCTTAAATTGAAACTTTCGCGCAGCGCCTTGATTTCAGCCGGTTCGAGATTCGCCGGCGAGGCCAGGCATGATTCATCGAAATGGCGCAGCGTCTCTTTGCTCATTGTTCCAGCTTTGTGCATGCCGGCCACGGTTGTGTGGACGGATTCCGCAATGCGGCTTCGATACTGCTTCTTTGCCATTGCAGATCTCCAATAATATCTTTGGTTTGCTCGATCTCACACTCAAGCTTTCGCTCCAGATCCACATCAAAGTCTAGCACTTAGTGCCACCGCTGTCAAGTTGCTTTCGGTCCTGCAGGCGGTTTCGCTGGTTGGCAGAGAGCCGGACGCTGCAGCATCCGACTCTCACCAGCTGCGAACTAACTTCGAAGCTGACTGATGCGAACAGGCTCGAAATCAGGGTCACGAGCGATCCGCTCGAAGCCGGCTTCTCTGTTCACGTCCTCAAACTCCGCCAGAGAGAAGTAACCCAGCTCCTGCTCATGTCCAACTACGAATCCGAAAAAGATATTGATGCCATCGTATTCGGTGGCATACCAAATCCAGCTGCCGATCGTGTCTATAAACTTTACCTGCGCAAATGGGTCAGGCACGTGCTCCTGCGAGTAAAGCGCCGGCAGTTTCTCTTCGACTTCTTTAGTTAAAAGTGTCATCTTGTGACCTCCAATCAGTACGGCTTCTACGCCGCATCGGGGGCACGGGGGCGGCTCTGGGCGTCAAGCGCTTCATTGCACCTGAATTGAACGAAGACATTCCACGCGCTTGACGCGCGGTGGTGCTGCCCCCGTAAGCTAAAAGCGAGCGGGAAGGAGCCCAGGTGGCGCGCCACAGCCATCAGCACGCCAGGGCGTTTCAGCAAAACATCGCCGGCTAAATGTCGCTGAGGGATCTGGCTATCGTCCTGGCAAGTGAGCATTCACACGCGCCCAGTGCGCGGCCAGCGCACTTGCCGCACATGCCGGAACGGCGAAGAACTCGGGCCCCATCGTCAAGGTCGCGTCAGCGCCGCGTAGCGGTTTGCCTTGACGACGGGTGTTCGAGCTAGGCTTATCGCCGGGCATGTAAGCTGCCGCGAGGTCGTCAGGTTGACCATTTGCGCGCGGACCCACTGCGGGGCAGGCGGTCTCAATCGCAACTATTTTGCAGTGACGCAAGCTGAACTTTGCGGCGCAAAACGTGCTTATCTCAGAAACAGTTTGCAATTGAAATTGAACTTTCGGCAGTGATTGCCGTCCTCACTTGCGAAGCGGCGCACAAATCATTTGCGGGATTGCAAATGTGACCCAGCGGGTGTTTAGCCGATTTGTCATCGCGCAGCAAGTGCTCGCGAAGTAAAGCTATGAGGGAGTCCAGAAATATGTCAAATGCGATCGAGTCCTTAAACGGTCTTCTACGCGGAGAAATTTCCGCCGTGGAAACTTACACCCAAGCCCTGAAAAAAGTCGAGGCACCGACCTTGAAGACGACTCTAACTGAGTCTCTCGGCTGCCACCAGAAACGTGTCTCGGATATCCGTGATAAAGTCGCTAGCCTCGGCGGTCAACCATCTGAATCATCGGGCGGCTGGGGCGTCTTCGCCAAGTTCGTACAAGGCGCAGCCGACATCATGGGCGAAACAGCCGCAATCGATAACATCGAAGAAGGCGAAGACCACGGTCTCAAAGCCTACAAAGACGAATTGACCAAATGTGATGACCAGGCAATTCGGGAGTACATCCAGAAAGACTTGCTGCCGAAGCAAGAGCGCACCCATGAAGCAGCGCGCACGTTGAAGAAGAGTCTGCACTAAAACAAAACTGAATTGAAACAAACACTGCTCACTCTGGGCGGTGTTTTTCTTTGCTTGAAATAGTGTTGGCAACGATCCACAAGAAAAGCAAGGCATCTAGAGGTGAACAGAACGGAGAAGACAGCGAGAGAGCCTTGCGACTCCCTCGCTATCAAGATCGCTTCAGTTCTCAAAGCACTCACTATCGCCATTGATTTCCAATTCGTATTCAGGGCATTGGTCGCAAGCGCCAGTTCGTGCTCCGTGACTGCAGTACATTTGCGAAACGGTTCCGAAGCCGTCACCGCCTATGCTGAACATTTTGCGTTCAAGTACGTGACAGCGTGCATTTGCAATGATGGTGCTGTATCTGAAAGCGAAAACTTTAGTGGAATTCATGACGTATACCTCTTTGTCTTCGGCGCTCTTCGCCGGCTCTCTCTGGGCCATCGCCAAAAGGTTTGCTGTCAATACTCGCGTAGCGACCCGCAGGGCTTGGTGTTGATAGCAAAGATTTTGGTGATACCCTCAAAAGAGCCGGGGGAGAGGACGACGATGTCCAGCGCAGTGCGACGAAGTCGCGCGTAGCGGTGTGTGCGGATAGTAAAAAAATGCGCCGCAGGTTCCGTAGTCGAAGTTTTGATTAGCTTCAAGGCTAGACTCGATAAGCGCTCACTTGCACTGAAGTAAAATTACGGAATTGCGGCAATGCCACCAACGGCGGTGCAAGTGGTTTCGGAAGAGAAGCGCAAAGTTTATCGCGCGCATTATTAATAGCCAGTTGAAGGCGTTGGCAAACTTAACTAGACCGGGCTTTCGTGAAGCTGGAAAACTTCATGATACCGATGAACTTTCAGCATTTCGAAAACACCTACATGGACATCGAGTTCGACATGGGCGCCGGGACGCTTGCGTCAACGAGAATTCCGATTGTGATCGGAAGTGCACCTTGATGATTTGAACCGATTTTCGCGCTTGTCGCTATTGTTGGCGACAAACGTTAGTCGCAGCTGAAAAAGATTAAGTGTCAAGGGAGCTGTCAGACTGTTCAAGCGGCGTTGCTTTTGTTTTACGTTTTTGAAGCTGTTTGCTTATTCCAAAACATATTGCCCAACCAACGATACCGATTGGGACGAAAATCGCACCACCAAGCAGGAAAGCGTCGCGCTTCAGCGCGTCGGCGTCGCTTTGTTTATAAGGTTGTTCGGGACGCACCCAGCGCAGGTAGTCTTGCTCTTCACCAAGAGAAGACCCGAAACCGCCGATGACAAACAAGGAAGCACACCAGACTAAGAGCCAGAGACACTGGGCTTTCCAGGTAGTCTTTTGAATCGGGACATCATTTTGCATGGGGCATCTTTTTTACTTCAGTGAATGCTGACATTACTTTCTGTACGTGATGGGAAGCTTCGGTTACACCAGCTGTGGGGAAATTTACTTTGTGCCATCCGTGGACGTCACCGATGTGAGCTTTTTCCCAGTATGAAAGTGAACGTAACTCGCCTTTATCGTTGCTGTAGACATCCGCATTGTAGCGGTATGCAAGCGTTTCTGCAGTGATCGGGATAGCCTTCTGATTTGGATGCTGCTCATTGTACGCTGCAATTGCATGTGCTTCATTTGCAAGATATGCCGCGACAAAATAGGGCGCCGTCAGCGGGTCAACGGCAGCTTTCCGAGCATCATCGCCGAGCACACGAAGCATTGGATAGCGCTGAGCGAGTGCTTCCAGATTCTGAATTTGAATTTGTCCGGGACCAATTGATTCAAACGGTCTTTGTTGCATTCCTAGTGACGCCATGGCATCTTGCACTCCATCGGTCGGCTTCAAATGCAGTTGCTCATTCCAAACGATAGCGGCGATAACATCATTGTCAACGCCCAATTTATCTAAACCAAAAGTCTTGGCGGCGGCTGCGCACGTTTTTAAATCTACACCGTGGGTGATGCGATTTCCGGTTTCGAACGAACGGACAACTGCTTCAGCGCCGCCTTCGTAAACAGCTTTCTGCGCGTTTGAAGCGGTGATTTCGATGCTCTTTGTGGTCTTCTCAAATGTGTCATGAGCAGATTTAGATACAGATGCAATGCCGTCATTGATACCCTTTCCGAACGCGCTTACAGCGTTTGCAGAAGCTTGGAGAGCATTTGCTATGTCATTGCCGGCGTCGTTCCACAACCATTCTTTGAGTCTGCCCGCGATGTCGTTTTGACCGTGAGCATAGTGTTTGCGTTCACCAGCGGCGATTGGAGCTTGTATTCTTTCGGGCGCGGCTTGCGCGAGTAGCTGTGTGTTGCCGTAAAGAGAATCCATCGAACCGCAATCGATTGTGAGTGAATCTCTGTCGCCGCACTTGTAAGCGAAAATATAGGCGCTATCGCGCATATCGTTGTTGGTTTGAGAAACGGCAGCGGAGCCGGTCGAAGCGACCGCTCTAGCTTCCATTTTGTTCTCTACCGCTTCGCCCACAATCCACGCGCCCCTTGATTGATGCGGTCATTAAACCAGCGAAATTTGGCATCCGGTTGGCAAAACCCAAACGGTGAATGAAATTCTTCGTGCGCCACCATGATGGGTCACCCATCTTGCTTGCGAAGTTTGTCTGCCGTGGCGGGAATAGCTTGAACAGCAAGTTGTTCCCGCCGGAGCACTTTGCCATCTGGATCGCACTGGGTGGGAGGACTAGTCCCCTTTTAACTTGTCTGGTTAAATCAAGATTTGACGATTTATTGTCGTCGCAGCTCACGAACAAAAACATCATTTGCAGGCCAATCTTTTGCTGCGGTAACAGCTAAATTCAGCGTCTTCAAACTTTCCAATGTGCGATTAGCATCTTTGAGTATCAACGATTTGAGCCACAAGCCTCGCCATTTGTTTGCCGGATTATCGAGCGAAATGGCTTTATCGCAGTCCTGAAGGGCTCCACTTATATCGAACATATCAGCGCGGACAACGGCTCGATCGAGATAAAGTCGAACAGCAGTATCGTTTTCCGCGGAGGCTAAAATCAGCTGCGATAGGGCTTTGCACGACTGCGGAAATTTTTTAGAGCGGGCTAGTTGTTCCGCTTCGATCTGTTTCTTGAGTTTCTCGCCATGTTGCATTTCGAAGCTAGAAAAGCCGGATTCATCGACGAGACCAGCACCGTTTTTATCGTACGTACGCGCGGTCCCAATTTTTGTGAAATCGCGACAAAGCCGGTCTACATACAGATCTTGACTTAAGTCGGCAGCAGTAACTTGCAGTGACGTTGTTAGCAGCACGGCAGATATCGAGCTAGATAAGATAAACCGCATCGCTTTCGCATACCTCCTTGACTGATTCGCGCCTGTTCATCAAACCATCTTTTCCTTTTTCTCGTCGAAAACTTACTAAATGCCATCATAGAAAATTCACTAAGCGATCAACACACGAGCGACTAAACCATGAAGGGGCGCCGCTGATGGTGAGTTTTTGAATTAAGATAACACAAATAAGAACCGCCGGTGGTGCCCATGGCTAACAGCAAACTCTATCGAAGAAACGATGAGACTTTTGAAGAAGGCAGGTTTGCTTGGTTTGTTAGCCTGAAACCGGCATTTGCCGCGCCGCTCAGACATGTGGTCATACACAATACCAATCCGAAACGGCTGGATCTTGTTATCGATACTAACGGTCAGGGACTGACTCCGCGCATGATGTATAGGCCGAACTTCATGCCGCTTGGCGGCATTGACGGCAACTTGCACGAAGTTATCGAGCGCAGCGCCGTGACAAACGAAATTCTGTCATTCAGGCTATGCGTGTATGACGGACCAGCGGCACTTGAAACATGGCGACAGCTTGAGTTTCAGGCAGTTTACGGTCCGGTGCATTTCAAACGACCAATTGACTTGCCCGAAGAAATTAGCAAGCACGTAGAGAAAGATCGATCGCTTGCTGAATCCGCGAGCTTCACGTTGACGGTCAGTGGAAGCGTCGAAAAGACCGGCGACTGGTCGCGTGTCGATGAACCGGGAATTCGGCTGGAGCTCGAGGTAACAGCCTTTCGGGCCAAACGATTGCAAGAAATCGCTGAACACGATAAGGCCGAAAGACAGGCGCAATCGATAAAAAACGCAGTCGATGCAGGCAAAGGATTTGCCACCGGCTTGTTCGAATTGATTGGCAATATTCACCGCGAAGCAAAAAACAGCGCTGACAAAAAGAAGGCGCTGGAGGCGCGTCAGGGCTCGTTCCACACGCAAAAAGACTTGATGCAGATTTTCGGAGACGTCTATCAGATCTTGCAAAAACCACTTGGCGCATTTCGCTTCAGTGTGAAAGCAGAATCCCGAAACCTGCACCATCACTGCGGTTTGCCGCTGGCATGAAGACCTTCCATGGTACGCAAATGCGGAACGCGAACTTTCAAGTACGTTCACTTTTGAGGGCAGCGAGATTGGAACGCGAATCGATTTCGAGCACGCGTTGTACGAGGTGCCACCGGGCTCGCTGCACAGCGACCATCTGGTGCGAATCTTGAACGGGTGGGTAAAGGCGTTGGCAGGAAGCTGATCTGCTCGACGGCCGGAGCTGTTTCTGAAACAATGAGGCTCAAACGTGCTTTGGTGCGAAACTAGATGAACCTTTCGATCAGCCCGGAAATAGCAATAAACTTGCCTGCTGAAGAACTCGCAGGCTACATCGTGCAAAGTCTAAAATCAGGACAAGACAAATTCCATCCGCACAATATTTGTCTTTCCTTGGGAGAGCGCCACAGCAATCACCCTCAAAGATACGAGTTCTTGATCGCGATAATGGAGGCCTTCGGGTGGATGTATAGCGAAGGTCTATGTATTTACGATCCGGGCGATGGTTATAACGGTTGGATGCGATTGAGTCGCAGAGCACAGTTACTACAAAATCCGAAAGATGTTTTAACGCTTGGTCACCGGGAGATTCTGCCTAAACGGTTTCTTCACCCGACGATCGCGCAAGCAGTCTCATCTAGTTTTTTCGCTGGTAAGTTCGACACCGCGGTATTCGATGCCTTCAAAGAAGTGGAAATTGCTGTTCGAGACGCATCCGGACTGTCGGGTGTCGGGGCGGCTTTGATGATGGAGGCCTTCAAAGCTGGTGGACCTTTATTCGATAAAGACGCCGACGCGAATGAAGAAGAAGGTCTGAGATTCGTTTTCGCCGGTGCGTTTAAAGTTTTCAGAAACTCCACCGGACACCGTAACGTTCAAATGGACGCCGAGTCAGCGGCGGCCCTGATTATCCATGCGAGCTATCTTCTCGGCATAGTCGTTGACCGGAAGCAACGGTTGAAACCGACATAGCAATTTCTAATAAAACCGCGATTTTTGCCAACGGCTTGCCAGAACTTATTGTTTTAATCTCCTCGTCAACAAAACGAGGGCGCCGCAATGCCAGTTAATCCAGAAACAGCTGAAATGACAATTCAAAAATTTGAGAGCGTTCAGTGTGCAGCCTCAAGGATTGCGGCAAATGCGTGGACAAAAGAATCAATGAGCAATCTTGGTGCAAACAGCGCTGAACTGCCAACAAGTTTCGGCAACCTTGAACTCTTCGACGATTCAAAACCACTCATCGCCAAGGTGGATGCAGTGATGGACCGCAAAGCCGGAATGTTGACAGTGACTGAATTAGACGGCAATGCTCATCACAAAAAAGGCGAAGTGTTTAAACTGCGAGTTTTTTCCGGAAATGACATTTACGGCGCCGGATATGACGGAGGACAGGGCGCAGATGGACGCTTCGATAATCTCGAAAATCACGGACCGATTCCGCAGGGCGACTATTTGATTGGTGACATGTACGTACCGAAAGAGGCGGCACAGGAGCATCCAGGCGGCGATAACGATTGGTACAAGCTTTACGGAGACGATGGCAAGGGCGGCTACAGCTACGAGAAGATGGCGAACGGACGCGGTGGATTCAATTTTCACACTGGTCTAAGAAGCAACGGCTGCGTAACTTCACCTTCCGAAGCGCAAGAAGGTAACGCGATTTATCCGCACAGCACCAAGTATGAGCAATTCAAGGAATTTCTCAATTCAACCTCGCCTCTTGATTATAAAAACAGCACGTATAGAGGCAAGTTGCACGTCAAATAATCAGTGCCGGCACTTCTCTCTTGCTTCTGTAATTACTTCCATGACGGTGGCGTTGCCCGATTCTAATTTTTCAACTCGATCGAGAGCTTTAGCTGCTTGTGGTGTCCCAATTGCGCCAATTTTGCGTATGGCAAATTGTTCGCAGTCCATAAAATAATCGTGCTCCGCCTCGTGTTGCTGTTCGGTTCCCGGCAAATGCTTTCGCTTCTGGGAGCACAAGCGAATTAACTGGAGTAGATCAGTGGTTCCGTTCAGCTGGTAAACCAAGGCTTTTTCTTCTTTGCCTCCCTTGACCGCGCTTGCGTTGTCTCTCGACAACTTGTTTTTCTTCGCGTTGATTTCAATTTGTTTGAAAACCTTTTGCACTTGAGATTCACTGGCAAGCGCAGGTGCAAACAGACTCATCGCTGCGAGGAAGGCGAAACATAATTTGCGTTGCATGAGACACCTGGGAGGGGGTTGTTCGGTCAGTATAGCGTCACCAGACGCTAACTTTTTTGGGCGGAAATTTTTTGAAAAAAACGTGGGTGCCCGCCTAATTACGACACCCTTGTCGTAGACAAGAACGGTGGGCGACGGCAGCGCAAGCGATACCGTCAAAAAGCCCGAAGTGTGACGCCCAAAGGAAGTTGAAGGCGTTGCATTTCACATACGGCAACCTCATTCAACACGTTCTGTCTGCGCGGGTCATGCGCAAACAGGAGCAAAAGCAACATGGCATACATCGAACTTTCGGACATGTCTGAAGCACACAGTCAATGGCTAGGACTCAACGTCCAGGCTCATTCAGCGGAAGTCAAAGGTGATCTGAGAGAGGCGCAGCGTTTGTTCGAGCTGGCAGGAATGCTGGCATCGAACAATATGGGCATGGAGGGGCAATATGCCTTTTCGTGCCTGCGAGTGGGTTCGATTCTGATGCAGTACCGCGACGAAGAGTCTCTCTCCGTCGCGCTCAAGTTGTTTCAGTCCACACTCGAGATTCGATGCCGGTTAAACGCCGGCAACCTCGACGAATGGGACATTGCGGAGGTGCATCACTGCATCGCGCAAACGCAACAACTGCTGCATCGATACGAACTCGCCAGCGAAAGCTGGCGGAAATTCATTCGCACTGTAAACCGTCTTGCGGTCAGACCCGAATACCTAACCTGCATCAATGAAGCGGCAAAAGAGCTGCTTTACTGTCGCGGGAAGATCAAAGGAATGCCTGACCCAATCGGCTATGACGGAATCTCGTCAGCAGTCTTCTGGGGCGACTGGGAAATCGCATAATCTCGAATCATCGATAGCTAACGCTTAGAAAACGCTCGCCGCAAGGCAGGCGTCGACTCCTTTCAACATCAGCAACTGGTATCAAATCCGGTGGCTGCGTTGCACTAAAACAAAACGACCCGCAAGGGCTGAACGTGTTGTCCTTCTGGCGGGGGCGGGGGCGGCAGCAGTGCCGCTCCTAGCCTTCTATTCATGCTTGGCGAAAGTTGAGCACGCACGGCGCGAGCACCAAGCTACTCCCGCCAGAGCACAACGCCATCTGTTAGAACAAAGTGGGTGGTGGGTGGGCTAGTTTCTCTTATGTTTTTTGGCACTTAACCAAAAAATCACAGCGGGGCGGGCGCCGACACGGCAATGCTTTTGCAAAGACGCGTCCGCAAAATCGGGTGATGTTCGACTTGCTTGAACAAGGCAGAAGTGATACGCACGATACACGGAACTGCACCGCTATGTGGGTCTTCCCATTGCCGCTTCCTGAATAGAGTGCTAATGTAGGTCTGGGACTGCAACTTTGAAACTTGCCAAAGCGTCTACCTGTCCAGAACTAACGGTCAAGAGTCATGCAAACAAGAAGAAGACCAGATTGGTATCAAGCCGCTATGGGGCAGCTGGATAAGCTGCAAGCTTCTGCTGCAGAATACGAAGACGAAGAATCAATCTTTCCCAGTGACGAGGTTTTCCGTGCAGCTCGCGAGTTCTTGAGACTGCTCGAGATAAAAGCAGAAGAAAAAAGACTCGAGGAGCCAAAGCTCTCACCTTCGCCCAACGGTCATTTGGTCTTGAGGTTCGGTGCAAGCGCGCAGATTTTGAACATCCGTTTCAAACCGGAAGTGAGTTTTGTGATGCAGAATGGCCGCACAGAGCTTGCCAAAGGAAAGGATGCGGACCAGGCGCTAGAGCTTGCTTTTCAGAAATTTCAGATCCGCTAATGACGTATCAAAAAATCGATTTGGCAGAGGATGAAGAACTAGTTCGCCTGTTCTTCCGCGTGGAGGATGGTGCGGCAAATCAGTTCGAGGTGACTGATTTTGAACGCAGACCGCGTGTCAACGAAGGCGGGCTCTCATTCAACATCAGCCGCTTGATCACGTTCAAAGATATCGTCGCCCCGAAACGCAAGGCCGACAAATGGCGCTTCGGACTCGGAGCTGTTTCTGCCGGACTGTTCTTGAACGAGGGGTACACGTTCATGTATGACCCCGATCATGACAAAACGCATGTTTGCTTGCACTGCCCAAGCTGCGATCTGCAGGAAGAGAACTGTCTTTGCATCCGACCAGCAATCTGCCCAATGGACAAGGAAGAAAATGACTTCATCCGGCAGATCATGGCGCTCTACATGCAAGTGCTGATTCCGGCGCAGGAGACTAAAGAGACGCTATTGAAAATCTTTGGTGATGATGTCGATCAAAGCGACATCAATCGAGCCAATCAAACCTACCTCCAGCGTTGGTCAGCTCGTATTGTGCCGGTGCTTTAGCCAAATCCCCAAGCACTACCGGCGATACCACACAGAGAAAACTCGACAGCTTCGAACCGAATGACCTCTACTCGTGTTGTACTTTAAGTAGCGCGTCAATTTGAACAAAGACTAAATGTTCGTATGGCTTTGTGCATTGCCATGCGCCCGTTCTTTTCACCGTGGACCACTAAATCGATCAAGCGTGACAGTTTAAAATGACGTACAAATGACAGAGTGCAGGTTTTCATGACCATAACCAATGTCTATCTTAAAGAAGACGAGTATTTTGAACCGGGACGCTTCCAGTGGCTGGTCAGTTTAGGACCAGTATTTGCAGCACCAATCCGCCGCGCACAAATACGGCACACGATTCCAAAACGCATTGAAGTCGAAATCGATATCAGCGGCAGAAACTTGGCACCACGTATGGTGTTCAAACCAGGTGGTATGCCGATGCAAACCAGCCCGGGCAAATTGCATGAGGTTGTTATGCAAGGCGCTATCGAGCACAGCGAAATAACGCAGTCGTTTCGACTATGCGTTTATGACGGACCGGCACCACTAGAAACATGGCGCCAGCTGGAATTTGAGGCGACATATGGTGCTGTCGAATTTACTGACGACATCAAAGTAGCAGCAGAAACGCGAGCGTGGTTTGAAAAGGACGGACATCAGTTAGGACGCCAGAGCGCGCACTTCATTTTGACCGTCAGAGGTGAGATTGAGAAGACCGGCGATTGGTCACGAATAGACGAGCCGAGCGTCAAACTCGACGTGGACACGCAGGCTTGGAAAGACAAAAGAGCAAAAGAAATCGCTGACGCCGATCGGGCAGAACGACAAGCTTACAACGTAAAGAAGGCAGTCGATACCGGTAAGAATGTAGCATCAGGATTGGTCGAATTGGTCGGCAATATCCATCGTGAAGTAACAAATAGCGCCGCCGAACAAAAGGCACTGGAGTCTCGCAAAGGCTCATTCCAAACTGCTAAAAACGCAATGCAAATTTTTTCTGATGTGTACAAGATTCTGCAGAAACCAATTGGACAGCATCGTTTTGCTGTCAATGCGGACAATGAGGCGCTAGAGATACAGGCGCGATGCGCCTGGACAGAGGATCTTCCGGCTTGGCCGCAAGCGGAGCGCGAGCTGCATTGCACTTTGAACTTTGAGCCTGAAGAATTCGGTACGACAATTCACTACGACTATTTTTTGTACGAAGTGCCACCCGGTTCCATCTTCGCCAATCAGCTGGTGCGCATCGTGAACGGCTGGCTGAAGGCTCTTTCAGCATCGACATAAAAAAAACAGAGAGCAGAAAGTGGACGATTCAAAAAAACGATTGCAGGAGCTTGTCGATAATCCGCGCGAGGATTTGAACATCGAGCTGAAAAATTGGTTGGATTTTTCAAAACCGGAACACGTCGATGATTTGATGAAAGCGCTGATGGCGCTGGCTAATCATGGTGGTGGTTACGTGTTACTTGGATTCGAAAAAAATCCAGCGGGCGATTACGTGGTAGCGGCAAATGTCGCCGGCAGTAAATACGATCAAGACCTGATCAACATGTCTTTGATAAGAAGAAACGCTGAACCGGCGTTTCATTGTCAGCTCTACTTCGTTACCCGCACTTTGGGAGATGCAATCATTCCAGTGTTAGTGGTCCAAGGTAGTTTTGTACCAATCAGATGCAAACGAGATGGTACGAAGCATCTAAAGGCGAATTCGTACTACATTCGGCGCCCCGGTCCGTGTAGCGAAACACCCCAGACGGGTCAAGAGTGGAACGAGTTCATTGCTCGGTGTGTGCGAGCAAACCGTTCTCTTTTGGTCGAGGCAGTTCGCTTGGTCATCAATGAAGAAAATGTGCCGCAAATAGACACCGCGCCAACCGGATTGATCGATTGGAAGCAGCGGAGTGAGCAGCGTTTTGTTCAAAGGGTTTCGGAGCTTCCGCTAGAGCGCCAGAATTTGTTTGACCCAGGATCATACTCTTTTTCATACGTGCTCGAAGGTTGTTCCATTGAATCGTTAGTTGATTTGCTCAAGTGTTTGTCTGAATCACAAGGCAGCGAGTCCGGATTTCCGCCGTGGTGGGTGCCGACCAGTCAGAGTTTGAGACCAAAGCCCTTTGAAGACACAATCGAGTGCTGGCTGGGTGAAGACGGACTTGATGCCGCTCACTCGGATTTCTGGCGCGCATCTAGAACAGGAGAACTGTATTTGAGACGTGGCTTTCAGGAAGAATCAATAGCTTCGTCCAGAAAGGAGAACAACGAGTTAGTGATCGACCCACTTCTTCTAATTTGGCGAGTTGCGGAGTGTTTGTTGCACATCGAGCGCTTCGCGCTCAAAGCTGAAATGCCTGAAGGGTCGATGTTCTCCGCACAACTAGAGTTAACCGGCATAAAAGATCGTCGGCTCGAATACCTGAACGCTGGTTACTGGCCTGTACGTGGCACATTCCGGTCAAGTGTGACTGAGGCTCGTTCCGAACTGACCGGGCGCTGTGAATTGATTGGCACTAATCTCGTAGAATTCACTCACTCCATCACAAAGCCCATTCTGGAGCAATTCGACTTTTTCGATTTCACGCTTGATGATGTTCGGAAACAGATCGAGCTTATGAGAAATTGGAAGACGCGCGGCTATTAGGTCAATTGCCTTAACAGTTGAACGTGGATTCGGGACCGGCAGACTAAAGAGCAAATTACTTTACGGCAACGATTCCGGCAAGCGTTGCGTATAATTTGTGATTTCGCCATCGTTCGTGAAACCAGACCTGTTGCCAACCGGCTGGTGACTGGTTCCGATGGCAAGAAAATGAAAAAAGATTGATTAGTATCGTATTTGGTGACTTGCAAGCAGCGCATTGATCGAGGCTTCAAATCGCTCTTGATGCAAATGCATTCGTTGTTCGCTGCACGGGTGGTATAACTTAGTTATTCAAATTCCGCAGAATAACCGGAAGCAAGTCTGGGCTCTGTACGCAACGGGGATTACTGCGTCGTATGCCAGCGCCGGATTGGTTACCAATCAGTCTTGAATTTATCGAGTCATCAGTAGAGATGCTGTTTGATGAGGAGTTGACGGATAGGAAAGCTCGCTTTGCCATGGTCGAATTAACTGCCGGAGTGGAGTTACTTCTGAAAGGGCGCTTGGCTCAAGACTTCTGGCCGCTCGTGTTCGCGGATCCGGGAAGCGCAGATGCGGACAAGTACGAAAGTGGCAACTTCGTAAGTGCTAACTGGGACCAGGTGATCACACGCCTCCAAAACGCTTCCAAGCTGACTCTCGGAACGGGTGAGAGAAACGCTTTGGACAAATTGCGCAATGCAAGAAACAAATTGATGCATCAGGGCGCGATGGATGATAAGCGAGCTTTCAAAGCAAAATGCTGGAAAGCACTCGTGGTCGTTCTTAAATTTATTCAGGATGAATTTGGTACAAATTCTGTAGTAGCACCGCAAATACAATCGCTGCGTCTGCGGGTTGTGGAGCTTGAGGAGTTTGTTGACAAATTATTTATCGAGTCAGCTGAACGCATTTTGCAAGCCAAACGTGACGATTTAACAATTGTGAACTGCCCGACCTGCCATCGTCCCGCGATGTTTATCCAAAAGATGCATCTAACGTGCTTGTGCTGTCATTATTCAACTGATGATTTAGGCGAGGGACTAGACGAAAACTGTGAGAATACGCCGCCCAGTTTGCTTGACGATGAAGCCATGTATGTCGGTGGTGAGATCGTCGAGGGTTGCTGTAATGATCTGGTTTTACGTCTGGAGGCTTCTGATCGGAAGGGAATTGAGATGGGACAAGAGGAGATCTGTTTTGCTTGTGGAAAACGCGGCGACTCACTGCAACCATGGCAAGATTGGGGACCGGAGGATTAAAGCATAACGGGCGCAAGAATTTCTGGCATGAAATCAAAGCGGGGTGTGCTGCTCACTTTTATTCAAATGCCACCAAACGGTTCCTTCTTCTGGGTGGACGGCTGGCAAGTCATCGAGCGCTAGTTTCTTTCCGCTTGCGTCTTCAACAAACCAGTTCTTTTCGAGGCTTTCAGGGATTTCGAAAAGAAGGGTCGAACTGGCGATTTTTTTCGACGGCTAGAAATTCCCAGATATGAACAAATGGTTTTGCAGCTTCAGTGAGCTGAATCTTTCCGCCGTACAAGGGCCAGTCCAATTCGGGGTCGGTCACCATACCACTTGCGACGAGCTCGGCTACCGATTCATCAAGTTTTTCAGGGAGAGGAAGTCGCGCCGGCGGTGGGACCGACATCCAAGCAACCATGTTCAGTGCGGCTGGCAACAAACTTACGGCAACGAAAGACGAGGTCTTAAAGATACCTTTTCCGAATGTTTTTTTTGAAGAAGGGTTGATAATCGAGTTCATTTTAGAAGGCAAAATAGTAAGCGTGGACCAGTCACAACTATGCGGTCTCGACAAATGGCAAGCAAGAAGGAATACCCCGTAGTTTCAGCGGCACTTTTGAATAGCGATTGATCAACGTACGTCAAAAGTTCTGCAGATCTCAACATCTCAACGCATTTGATTTCGCCGGTCGTAATCGCCGCTGACACTACTTGAACGTTCAACGTCAATTTGGTGGTGTCCCACTTGGCGATATCGCTCTCAAGATAAAAGTTTGTGTACCGATGGTTGATGTCAGCGAGACTGCCCTTACAGACCCATTCCGAATTTTCAGGAAACGCTTCGCCTGGCTCGTTGAGAAAACATTTGAGGTTCTCCTTTCGCTCGATCGGCAAAGAAATTTTTTCGGTTGGTTTAAAAGCTCCGTCAGCTAATTTGTGAGTTTCCAACGTTTTCTGACCAGCAATATTGAAACTTTTGAAAGCGACACTATTCCAGCATTCTTTCGATGCACTCACAGTTCCAGAGCGAGACTGCTCGAGCGCTAAATTTTTTGTATGCTCGAAGTAAAAGTGCGAACTCAATCCAGAAGACGCTTTCACGAGTTTTTCAGATAGCTGGCTCAGCGCAGGATTATCGCGTACAGAAGAAGAATTCAGCGACAGGTTGACGGAATTTGACGGCTCTGAAGAAGACTCTATAAGAGGCTGTGAAGCATTCAGAGCAAAGAAAGAGTTAAAACCATCCAGGGAAACTCGTGAAGAACACTCTACGGATTGCATAGAGGCTGTAGAGGACCTAACGACTTGAGGATCAGGACCAATACCCGGGCTCTGATCGCTTGAGGAAGCAGTCAAGATATTCCAGTGTTTTCGAACTGTATTCCAGTGAGCTCCGGCCTTTTCAGCAACTTCATTGATGGAGGGAGTTCGGCCGCGGCTTGCCAGTTCGTTGAACGCGCTAGTGATTCGAGCAAGAGCGTAATTATAGCGGGCTATGTTGCCCGTTATGAAACGCTTTGGGGTGAGTGTCGGATTTTCCATCATCCGTTCAATTTTTCGGTCGGTGTGTGCGTAAGGGGTGTGGACATGAACTGATGGGCGCCAGGCACAGGCACGCTGAATATCAGCGTTGACCTTCTTCCAGTCGCCGCGATTGATGTGGCGACACATGCCGTTGTGCTTACGTTCAAGCCAATCTGTAATCAGTTGCTCGCGTGCAGCGTCATTGTTGTAACCGGGCAAAGCTTCAACGGCTGCATCATCGTCGCCGAACCACAAGTAGTGCTCGACGGCAAGCATGGCGTCATGACGTTGCCCCCAGAACTGCAACCCGGTTCGCCACAGTTCCCGTCCTAGTTTCCAGCGCTCCTGAATCAAACCAGAACGGCGTTTGTTTGCCCGACGTTCACTTGTCGGCGTAACCAGGTTTGCGGAGATATGGTCGACCGCGCCTTGCCAACTGTTGGTGCATGAAGCATCGCAAAGGAAGCGGCGCAGAGCCTGCTCGAACGTAAGTTGATTGCGCTGCGTGTCGTTTGAAAGCCATGCAAATCCGGGCTGCAGCGGCAGTCTTAGACCGTTTGCAGATGGGAAAATTTCAAGGACACCGGAGCCAAGCTTAAAACCTTGCCTTTTCAACCAAGCCGCGAGCAATTTGTTTAGTTCAGTTGAATCGACCGCCTCATCGAAAAAGATCCATAAGTGCCATCCGCCCGAGTCGCTGCTTTGATAATGGTGAGTAATTGTCAGTCCGGCTGCTTCCAGCGCCCGTCGCAGACGGACCAGGGACAAGACGTTGTAATAGGGGCTGATTGTGTCGATATCGAGCACCGCATATCGTGTCCGGTGATCGAACCGGGCGCCAACGAAGCGCTGCAGCTTTCCTTCAGCCGCATCGAGGATTTGTTGGTCGGATAAACGTGTTGTGTGTTGTGTGAACCACCGCCTTTGTCCGCGTCGTTTCCAGATGCTCTCGGTGCGGCGCGGGAACATCTCAAGGAATCGCTCTTTGACCTGATCAAACGCGAGCGAATGTATATCAGCAGCATGAACCGCTGATGCTGTAAGTGCACCAGTTCGCATTACTCAACCTGAAAAAAGACAGGTTGACCTGACTGGATCAATCACTTATCCTGTGTTCAATCAGTGGGGACGACCAATCCACCTGAACGACAACTGAATAGCGAGATCCATAAAAGGTCTCAAGAATAGGCATCGCAACCGCGATGTCTTTTTCTTTGTCCTGCTAATTTGCCTTTCTAGGAGGCGCTTGCCTCAAGATATTTCTTCGATATCCAAGCACCATATTCGGTGCTTGTCCGTTGTCGATCATGATAACAGCCTGTTTTTACAGATCAACCCTTGACGATCCCGAAATGCTGATCCACTTAGCGATTTCCCAGGCTAAGCAAAGTAGGGGGAAGTTTGTTCTCGGGTCAAAACCTCCTTTATGTCACATTGCTGATGTTTTGAGAAAATCCAAGCGACTTGCAGTCCACCGGGCAGGAAGGAAGACTTCGCGGGTGGAAAGTTAAGCTTCCTGCCGGAATTTCCTCAACGCACAAGACTCGCGCACGGACGGGGAAGAAGCGAGAAGGAGGCGCGAAACGGTCTGCAGGGCAAGCATTTAAAAGATTACTCGAAGGTGCACAAAAGCGCCTTCTTCCTGCACTCTTCGCCGTCGCGCTAAACAGCCAGGAAGGACGACAAAGAAACAACATCCGCCCGGGAAGATGGTGGTGCGAAATTTTTCCTACCGTCTTCCCGCCCGGTGAGAACACAGTCAAATTTTTTTGTATCAACCGTGGTGTCGTGTTTTCAACTTTTCTCCGTCTTCGCAATCCGCACAGATTTTGATTGCCGCTATGTCGCGATGGATTCCTAATTTTTCTCGCTCTCGTGCCAGCGCAGATCTTGATCGAACACTATTTCCCATCTCCTTCGCAGCTCATTCTTCTCACCGGCGTAACGTGCATATACAGTCAATCTCCGGCGGGCCGTCTTTAATTTTGTCCGTAGACGCCATATAATCGGGACCAGGGCGGCGATTTGCGGTTTTTATATAGCGTCCGCGTATGAGGTAAACATACATGCGAACACTTTCTGTAAAAGAAGTTGCTGATGCTCTTGGCATGACAAAGCGCGGCGTCATGTATCGCCTGGACGGCGGTAAACTCAAAGGCACACTTGTGCAAAACAGTCACGGTCAAGAAGAGTGGCGCATTTATCCAAACAAAGAAATTATGAGTGCACTTCAAGCCAAAGCCGGCAAGCAAGAAGTCCATTTGAATTTCAGTCCAGATGACATTGTGGACTCGCTCGTCATTGAAGATGGCGAAGCCGTTGATGACCCTGAAGAACATGTCGAGGTCGAAGGAGGACGTAGCAAAGATTTTGACAAAATGCTCGAGATGTTCCGAGAGCAGTTTGCACCGGAGCTGGTGGCAGAAAAATTGATGAGACCGCTGGTAGAGAAGCTGGAAGCGCAGCAAGAACTTTTGTTCAATCAGCGACAAGAACTAGCAGATAAGGATAGGCAGTTGAAATTGCTTCCGGATCTTCAGAGACAAGCCGAGCACAGAGCGCAGGAACGAGACCTTCTGCACGTTGAAAATCAAGCTTTAAAAAAACAAGTTGATGCCATGAAAGAGCAGCTGACCTCCGAGAAGGACGAGCTGTCGCGGCAGCTCGATGAGGCGCACAGCAAACAACAATTGCTGGAGACCGAACTGACGCAAGCCAAAAAGTCTTGGGTGCAAAAGTTATTCGGCAGATGAGAGCACTGCCGCCCGAACGTTGGCTACGAGTTTGACAATCTGTTTTGCGGACGTGGTAGTTGTCCGGAACTCGCACTAAATCAGGTCGACGCGAAAATTGGTATTCTGTTTGGGACATTTTCTGCAACAACGAAACGGTCTGACTCGTTAGTTGACTTCACAGCATCGTGCTCCGTAAACAGGCTAATTTCAGCCGCCTACTAATTATTTTCGGGTGTTCCACCTCGGCGTGGTGCCCAGCGATGCAAATCATTCTGTATCGAAAGCCCGACAATCGAGCTCAGATTAGTCTTGCGGGTGGGGTCCTTGTCTTCTTGGAGTTTTGGTTTGGACTCAATCAAGGACTGCAGACGCTGGAGTTTTTCGCTGGTCCTTTTCATTGATTGTGTGTGTGAGTGTTGAACCCATACAATTATCAGCAGGGTGAGCAGGGTCAAAAGTTCCATTGTTATTTACCCCATGTTAGGAAGAGCGCAACCGCTGCCGTTCCCATCGCAATGGTGGCAAGCCAACCAAAAACGTTGACGAGCCGACCGTTTGTCTGATCGCCCATTATCTTTGGATCGTTTGCGATCAGCATGATGAACACCATCAGCGGTGGCGCAACAATGCCATTAATTACAGCGGACCAAAACAATGCTTGCATTGCATTCAGCCCAAAAAAATTCATTGCCATGCCGCAAATTGTCGATATCACAATGCAGCCGTAAAACTGTTTAGCCCTGTGCGCCTTTTCGTCCAGCCCATAGCGCCATCCGAAAGCTTCAGACAGGGCGTATGCAGCCGAGCCGGTGAGAACCGGAATAGCTAGCAAACCAGTTCCAATTAGACCAACAGCAAGGAGGACGGACGCAAATTTTCCAGCTAACGGCTCTAATGCTTTAGCGGCGTCGGTGGCGGAAGCGATGTTGGTCTGACCATGCGCGTGCAAGGTCGCGGCGCAAGTGAAAATGATGAAGTACATAACGAGGTTTGAGAAAATCATGCCTGCATTCACATCAAGCGCGGCCAGATTTAACTCAGCGTCGCTTGCGCCTCGTCGCTGCCAGAGAGCACGTTTCCCCTCGCGTTTATCTTCTTCAACTTGTAGACTTGCTTGCCAAAAAAATAGATATGGCGAGATAGTGGTGCCTAGAATTGCAACAAGGGTCGAGATGAATTGAGGCGTCCACTTTACGGTTGGAATGAAGGTGCTTTTAAACACTTGAACCGGATCGACTCGCACGAAGAATGCTGTGGCGATGTAAGCGAACAAAACAAGTGTCAGCCATTTGAATACATTTGCTAACCAGCTGTAGGTTCCAAGAATTTGAGCGCCGAGGATGAGAACGGAGACGCCTATGATGGAAGGCAAAATCGGTACAGGAAAAAGCAGTTGGACGGCGGCCGCGATTGCGCCAATGTCGGCACCGACGTTTAAGGTATTGGCAATGAACAATGCGGTTACTGCTACGTAAAGAAGCGGTCGCGGGTAATTTTTTCGCAACACACCAGCCAATCCTTGACCTGTAATCATGCCGATCTTGGCGCAGCTGTATTGAATTGCGGCGATCATCGGTAGAGTCGCTAGAGCAAGCCATAAAGTTGAAAACCCTAACGCTGCTCCCGCGATTGAATAAGTCCCAATGCCGGATGGGTCGTCATCTGATGCGCCAGTGATCAATCCTGGTCCGAGAACTTGGAAGAATCGTTTGAGCGGATTTGGCTCGTGTAGCGCCTTTTGACGCGGGGACAGTTCTGCAGGATCTTGCGCGTCATCAGTAGACATAAGTCTCCTCGATTCTCCGTAAGCTGATTAGCAATTGGAAGAGCGGCGGATTTGCCGTGTCGAATTGGTTGCAAAAAACCACTGGTCGCTAAGTTGCGGTCGTCATAAAACCGCAGGTACGTTTGACCGATGCAAATCATACAAGTAAGTTCCGCTAATCGGACATCACTGCCCGCCGTTCGCGCTACTTACGACGCCGTATTCGTTTCTCGCTCGGGAGTAACTGTCAGATTGAATGAGAGCTGTTCGACGCGTGTTGTATTTTTTGAAGCCTAACTTTGTTTGGTTTGAGTTGGTGTTTTTTTGATGTGCTGTTTTTCAGTTGTGGCTTGATGCTTTTCAGCAAACCGTTTATTTACGAATTGACCGGTAACGGAACTCCGGTACACTACAACGGTTTCAGGCTTCTTCTTATTGCCCATTTCGAATTATCCTCAATTTGACAAGCGCAATTGATCGCGAACTTCGAGGTTGCTTGTCTCCCAGCCTTGAATTCGCATAGCAGTCACAACATCGTTGTAGACCGGCAATTTTTTTTCTTTATCAAACATGCTAATAATCAACGCAAAGTTCTGACCAACTTCCTGGTTAAAATCAGCTCGATTTTGCAAATCGACGTGCAATCGCCATTCATCGCCCGTTATGCCGGACATCGATTTGCGGTACACCTTTACGGGTGACCATTTGAAGCCATGTTCGATCATGAAGCTTTCAAAATTCTGTTTGTAATCGCCAGTTTCAGGCGGCACTTTGCCTTGATGTTTGCGTTTGGAATCGGCGCCTACATCGTATGTGCCAAGCGAGATTTCCATGTTCGATCTGCAATATTCGACGCCATAATCGGGGTTGAGCGGCGGATCATACACAAGCGTCATCAGGAATTCTCCTTTGACTTTATTGGCGTCAGTGCGAAAACATTTGGGAATCGGAAAACTGCGCTTCTCAAAATCATGTGTTTGCCACAATTCGCCCTCAAAAACCAGGGTGGAAGCCCATGTTGGACAGTTGAGAATAGACTCGATATCGTCAGGCACCCCGAAGCCACGATAGATCAATTCGTTGGCTTCGACATGGTCCGATCGTAAGACGGCCGAATGAATAAGCAGTCCTTTAGCCAAGTTACGTGACATCGGTTTTTTCACGGCGTGGTGAATATTAGCCAGGAGATTTGACACAAGTGGTGCGGAGAAGCTTGTACCAATGCTCTCAACGATATGATTACTGCCATCCAAGGATAGGACACCAACATTGTCGAATTTGCCGTTCTGCGAGCAATTACCGCCAAAGTGATTCACTTCAGGTTTAGGAATGTAGGCAGGTCCTGGACCGCGTCGGCTAAACGGGGATGGGTCGCCTGGACGCACTAACGAATTGGCATCACCAAGTGAAGCAACAGAACCGACGGTCAAGGCTCTTACCGAGTCGGCCGGGCTGCAGATGCGATCGGCGCCGTGTAGTTCCTGGGTCGGCGGCCATCGACGCAGTGGCTTTGCATTTCCGCTGGCTAAAACGAACGTGACGTCGTGTTCGTCTTGCAGCGAATCCAGAGCGATTGCAAAGTCACTGAATGTCTGTTCACTAATGGGAATATTGCTGCCGAAGGACAAATTCCAAACTTTCGGTTCGGGGAAAAGGCGTAAGGACTCGCCGATCATCTCAATTGCTTCGTCTTCTCTAATTTTGCCTCCGCTTGAGCTGTGCTCGCCGGGTAGGGCGACGATATCGATAAATTTGCATTGCGTTTTGGGAATGCGGGTATCGTTACCGTTCAGTTGGCTTGGGTAGGCAAGTAGACCGCTCACGAAACTTCCGTGGCGGTAGTCGCATTCCGAAGGCAAAACGTATGCAAACCTCCCCACACGCCATGGGGAAAGTATTGGATCTGTTGGATTTGTGCCCGAGTCGATAACACCGACAACCGGATACTCACGATCTGGTGATGGCGGCTTAAATATCCCATTTGCAGCTGCTTCACGTTCAACATCGATGTGCCTGACCATGCGAAAAGTTTGAAACTCGGAAATTTTCTGCGTGCCTACAAATGATGCCAAACGCAGCACCGCATCTGGTGTCACTTCGGTCAAGCGGAAGACACGCAAGTGCTTTCCATAATTTAAAACTTCTGGCTCCGGAAGATTTGATTCGCGGACTATTTCAAGGAAACGTTGAAGAATAGCCAGATCCATGGTTTTGTTTTGATGTTTGAATAACCGGACCTTCACTGCCTTGAGCCCTTGCTCAACTTTCTCGACAAGCGACTCAACAACCTCGGAGACGATTCTATACGGGACAATATTTTCAATCGCCGAGATGTTAGCTTGTCCAACTTTAGTCTTGTCGCGCAAAATGCGGCTTTTGAGTTTGGACAGTCCAGCCGGCGTCACTTGCGTCAATAGTTCACCAAATTGGTCGACTCCGATAATCGGACAGGTTCTATCCGTCAGCAGCGCGTCAGGACGATGACTTTTAGCCAGCGCTTCCTTTTTCATCACAACTTTAGCTACCGCTGGAACATCTGGACTAGTATCAAATGCGGTGGCAAAAAGCGATTCGATGCTGGCTAGCTGTGTGGACAAATTGTTCCGCAATTCGGGAGTGACATCGCAGAACACTTTTTTACCACCGCCTCCACCATGTGGGGGCACATAATAGTCTTCGTCTCGATGGACGATGATTTTAACGGGACGCTGCTCATTGCTCATCAGCTTTTCCCTGTTGTTTGTTCAGGACTTTGTGCACGTAGCCCGTGGATTTATCGTAAAGTTCAGAGAGGACGCGGTAGGAAAATAGAGCTGGGTCGAGTTCGCGGGCAAGGCGCAATTTTTCTTCCAGCGATTTTGTCGGCTGCAACAGCTCCGGAACGCGCAGTTCGATTACACGCTTTAGAATGTATGGTTTGCTGGATGTTGTTTCGCCGTTCAAAATAGCAGCCCGTTTCGCGTCGTCCGCGATTTGCCGAATGTCCGCTCCGCTTAAACCGGCGGATGCATGAGCATAAAGCGACACCAATTTTCTGTCGGCAAACTCCGCCAGAAAGTGTTGAAACAGCGCTTCGCGCGCGAGCTCTGAAGGAAGTCCTATCTTGAGCTTGAAAGCAAATCGACGCCACAAAGCAGGATCAAGTAGATGTTCGTGGTTAGTTGCTGCAATCAGAATCGTTTGATTTTCTAGACTGTCAATGTTCTGTAGCAGGCTGACAACGACTCGTTTCAATTCTCCCAACTCATGGCGGTCATCGCGCAACTTGCCGATGGCGTCCAATTCGTCCAGAAACAACACGCATGGACGACCCATCGCGTGCTCGAATAAGGAGCGCATGTTTTTTGCTGTGCTTCCCAGGTACGAGGAGACCAGTGAATCGATTCTGGCAGTAACAAGAGGCAAACGTAGCTGTGCGGCTAAGAATTTGGCGATTTCCGTTTTTCCGCAACCCGGCGGTCCACACATCAGTAAGGAAGGCGACACACCAACACCGTGAGCCACAAGTTTGTCCGCGTTGCGCACGAAGTGCAAAAATTCATCGAGTTGCAACTGTACGGAGCGGTCAACAAAAACTCGAGTTGAATCGGCATCGAAATGCTTCTCGTCAGCAAGCGCCATGCGTGATTCACTATCGACGGGGAGCTGCATGACAGTGTTGATATTAGCTGCCGACAAGGTTCCAAGTTTGGACTGGTTTGTAGTGCGCCTTAGTCTCTCCGCTGCCTTCACGTTGCCGTCTACTTCCAGCTTTTGAGCCAGTTGTTCGACGTATGACAAGACTTTGTTTCGGTCAGCGTTTAGGGCCCCCTCAATGATCTTCATCATCTCAAAAAAATGAGGAATTTCGCTGTGAACAGTTTCTGCCATTTGTGAACACCGGTGGGTTAACTATGAACAGATTAACACACATCGTGAACAAAACAAGAGTTAAATAACTCCGGTAGAAACAGAGCTTGAAAACGAATTTTACTGGCTGATTCGGTGGTTGGCTTTTAGCGCGCGACGTGATTCGGCGACAACGTCCCAAGCCGAGCGGAGAAATATTAGGGCAATCACCGAGCCGATGACGATATCCGGCCAGTTGGAATGAACCGAAAATGTCAAGACGCCGGCTGCAATGACGCCCGCGTTCGCGATCACATCGTTTCGAGAGCAAATCCAAGTCGAGCGCATATTTAAGTTATCACCGCGGTGGCTCCACAATAGAAAGAAGCAGGCGCCATTCATCGCCAGCGCTAGAAGTCCGATTCCAGTCATGGTCGGTGCCTCTGGAATCGTGCCACTGCTTAACTTTGCGCTTGCCTCGACCAGTACAAGCAATCCAAAAACGAGCATGACTAGCCCTTTTGCCAACGATGCGCGGGCTTGCCACGTGGAGGATTTTTCTATAACAAAAATGCTGAAAATGTAGACGAGCGCGTCGCCCAACATGTCCAGCGAGTCGGCAAGCAGACTCGTGGAGTGAGAAAGCAGACCGCTAACAAGCTCAACTGCAAACATCAACAGGTTAATCGCAAGTACAGCAAGCAACACGCGCTTGTGCCGTACTCTCAGCTGGCTCAACTCTTTACCTTTACTCTCGCAGCACTCGTCCATCAATCGTCCAATGATTTGGGTTCTTACACGTATTGTGCAGCAGAACCAAAACAATCACTCGCATACTTAGAGTTTAAACTTTTCCGGAACTTCCGGAAATTCCGGATCACATTTCCTATCGATATCGGACCGGTTTCCGCCCGTTGCCAACACCAGCGATTAGCGGCGCCTTTAAAGATCCGCAGGACAGCTTCCGGAATTTTCCGGAAAACTCCTTTGTCCTTTCCGGAGATTTCCGGAAAACCGTCTATAATGAGTCGTGGAGCGGGTTTTCAAATCAATTACATATAGAATGGATATGCAAATTTATGACGCAACAAGATTTTATGAGTGTTAAGCAAGCTGCAGAAATTTTGAATCTGGATGAACGATCGGTTCGTATCCGCTTGATGAATGGACAGCTTGAGGGCGAGAAAAAGCTCGTCGGATTGAAGGAAAAGTGGTTTGTCAACGCCGCTGCAGTTGAGGCGGCAGCGTCTAGATTCAAAGAGTTCAATCCAGGCTCATTGGAACAGCCAGCTATTGAAACTATCATCGCTGAGAGCATCGACGTCAGCATTGACGAAGACGTGGACGCGCATCAGACCGAGTTAGAGAGCGACTGTACCTCAATTGATTGGCTTGAAAAGGAGCGCACAAAACTGCGCATTTTGGCTGAGGAGATGGTGCAACCGCTTTTGCAAATGATTCGGGATCAAGAGCGCGAACTACATCAAAAGAACTTGGAATTGCGCCTGCTTCCCGATCTTGCGAAACAGGCTGAACAGCGAGCACAAGAACGAGATCTGTTGCACAATGAAAACGCAGCCTTAAAAAAGCAAGTGGCGGCAATTAGCGCCAAGCTGCATCTTGAACAAAGCCAACATTCAGACAGTAACAGCAAGCACGATCTCGAAGCTGGGGCGTTGAAAAATCAAATTGCGGAGCTATCCAATCAGGTAGCGGAAGCGACTCGTCCCTGGTGGAAACGATTTCAACATGGAGGTCGCGGCCATCGCGTGTAGTGCTGCGCGAAATTACCGCCAGCTAGGGCATGACACCATATACGGTGTCAACAAATCGAACCAAAAATCGAATAGAATCGGATTTGGAAACCATTGCCAAAGTGGGTGTGCGTAAATTTAGCAAGAAAGTCGAGAAGGCACGCGTCAAACAGTTGTATGATCACGCTGGGATTGCGGCTCACATCCTCCAGAACAAATGTGATCAGTCTCTTCATCGGACAATTCCCGCAATCCTGACTTTTGGCGCCGTCTGACTCGTGTAAATGGCGCAGGCGTCATCACTTATGGATCAGCATATGGACTGGCAACTCGAATTGTTGATGGCTTGCCGCGCGCTGATCGCGACCATCTTGGGTGGTGTCGTCGGATTTGAACGAGAGAGCCACGGTCAGGATGCCGGTATACGCACTTACGCAGCAGTCTCGCTCGGCTCATGTGTTTTCGGACTTGTTTCCGCCCATGCACTGGGACAAACGATTGATACAAAAATAGCTGCACAGATTGTCTCCGGTGTTGGTTTTCTCGGAGCTGGTGTCATTATGCGCGAACAAGGTAAAACTACCGGTCTTACTACAGCTGCGACACTCTGGACTGCTGCTGCAATTGGGCTGGCCGTTTCGTTTGGAATGTATGTCCTGAGCGCTCTTGCAACACTGTTAACCTTCACGCTGCTTGCCGTACATCACTTTCCCGTCTGGAAAGCAATCACTGACGATAACAAATGCACAGATCACGCTCAATCTGAAAACGTGCAAAGAGACAAAAGTGATTCGACCACAAACGATGAAATTCCAAAATCGAATCAAAATTGGTGAACGCAATTTATCGGCTATCTGCCGCCCATAACTTTGGTTCAAGCTCTCTCGAGCTTTGAACGGCGTCGAGCAAGGCAGCGTGAGTTGCAGTCGGGGACGACAAGTCAGTCATATAGTGAGCAGTATTTTGAACAAGACTGAATTCGATCGTCCGAAAGTGCAGATGAAGGTTGACCGCACAAAATTCGCTCAACTTGTAGGATGTTGTTCGCTTATGTGACACCTGAATTAGCCGATGGTTGGTAATAATCCATAGCTCCGTAAACTTCAACGGATTGTTCCAAATCCATTTAGCAAAACCGGCATAAAGCAGTGTGACGGCAAGCTGAAAGTGGGTGAAGGGCGATGGAATTAAGGTTATAACCAGGCAGATGACTGCGGCAATCCAGAAAGGACCGGATAACCACACTGGTATAGCCGGATTGGTGCAATCGACATGAATGGGCTCTTCCTCAGAGCCGAGCTGCAAATCGGCTTGCAGGACGAGTGTCTCGGTTGTCGGCGAAGCAGCGCCGATTCGTTCCAGATTGGCTAATATGAAAAAGTTGTGTTCTTGCAGAGCAGGCATAATTTGGTAGTGTTGATCTTGATGATTGCTGATGGCGCCGGTGGTGGCACGTCAAAACGCCGGAAAAACCGATTAGAATAGCGAGTATTCTTTTCAGTTAGCTTTCCACTGAAGATTGCCAGTGTGACTCATTGTTCGAAATGATTTTGGAAACCATTTCGCTTTTAGATTGCTTGAACGTAATGCGTTGAAACAAACTTTCGCATGTATGATCAAATCGGATTGCGGAATCACTGCCACCACACGCAAGCGTCGTTCGACGATGCGCCCGCAATCCGCTTACTATCCACTTGTTGGCAGAAAAGATATTTGCCCCGACCAGTCCGAAACGCTTTGGAATCGATATGAGCACTATTTTTCTTAATGCGGCGTTCCCCGTTATAGCCACCATATTTGGTGCACTGCTTTCGCTCTGGCGAACCCCGGGTCCAGTTGCGCGAGGCTTTCTGCAACATCTGGCTGCCGGCGTCGTGTTCGCGGTTGTTTCTGTGGAATTATTACCGGATGTAATTAAGCGCCATGCCCCGATGTATGTGGTGGTAGGGTTTGGTATTGGCGTCTTGACCATGCTGGCGATTAAGTCAACGACCACAAAACTTGAAGAGAAGGCAAGCGAAAAAAATAGTTTTCCTTCAGCATTGCTTTTGGCAGTGGCGGTGGATGTTCTGCTCGATGGCTTCCTGATCGGAATCGGTTTTGCAGCGGGCGCGCGTGAGGGTCGACTTTTAACTATTGCTCTAACGATTGAGTTATTGTCCCTCGGACTCGCGCTTTCTTTGGAGCTTGCCGAGTATGGATTGTCGAAAGTCAAAGTAATGCAAATAGTTACTGGCATCGCGTCATTGATTTTCATCGGCGCGGTTGTGGGAGATTTGATTCTAGCCAAAGCACCAGATCGAGTCATGGAGACTGTTTTATCGTTTGGATTGGCTGCACTTTTATTTTTGGTCACGGAAGAACTCATGGTGGAAGCGCACGAGCAACCTGAAACACCGGCAACTACAGCTGCATTTTTTTTCGGCTTTTTGATATTGCTTGTATTGAGCATGGCAACGTAAGTTGCTAAAAATGGATCATGCCAAAAAGCAACGAGCAGTTCCCCCAAGAACTGCTCGCGCTGCCCGTTAACGAAGCTGAATTGATGCTTTTAGCTTGGTTTCGACGTTTGTGGTTGGTGTTGTTCAAGATAGTACTGCGAGAGTGTTGCGCACTGACCAATGCGATAGACTCGGTCTAAAAAAGCTCCTCGCTGATGCATGGTGATAAGCGAATTATCCCAACGGACAACCAAGGTTTCCTCGACATCTTCAAATATGATGGTGCCTCCCACACCAGCTGGAATGTAAGCCATCCCGGTCTCGTCGACCATTAGAACCTTCGTCCAGATGCGCGTTCTTTTGCATAAACACCCATTTGGGAGAAGATACTCACTTGCACGTGCGCGCATGTTTGAAGTGACTGGCACATCGGGCATTTTTAAGTCGATCCAGTCAAGTTGGTTTTGAACAGTTTCAATGTTGCAGTCGGAACACATGAGCACCTCGCACAAAATCTAAATTGAGTAGGCCTAAGTTGCTTTCAACTTGTTCATGGCATCAATGCTGGCCTGGGCTTGCTGAGCCCACACTTTAGGGTCAAAAGCGGCAGTTGCGAAACTAGTAAACAGGTTAGAGATGAATTCGAACAAAGCGGTAAGAAAGCCCATCCCGGGCATCGCACTAGCAAGAGATTGCAACATCCCGGAAATCTGTTCACCAAGCATCTGCAGCGGCGAGCTGCCGACATTTCCCAAGCCAGTATCACTACCGAAATTAGCGGGCTCGGGGGAGAACGTTACTGTGCCATCAGGGGCGATCGTTCCTGACGGAAAAGATGATGGGAGGGTTCGTTCGACGTTATAACTTGGTATAACAGAATTTGAAGCCGCTTTGGTGCTGTCTTCCAAAAGACGCACACCATTATCGGCGAATTGGACCGATCCCTCTAAACCTCCTTCAACACTGGGATTGTCCGCGACAAGCACAATCAAACCTCACAAATTACCTGCAACTCGAAGATAGAGATTTCCGATTCCGATGTCAATATGAAAAAGCATTCAAGCAAACAATTTAATAGTTGAAAACCTAAATTCAGAACGAAGTGCAACAAAATGGAAGACGATTGCTGTTCGCAAAAACCCAGCTACCGAGAGGCTCTGCTCAGTCAAGAACAGGCCACTGAGCTTGAGGAAATGTTCAAGGTACTGGCGAACGACACAAGGCTTAAGCTATTAAACCTCTTGTGCAACAACGACGAGATGAGCGTGACGGAGTTAGCCGTTGGCTGCGGAATGACGGTGCAGGCGGTATCGGGTCACCTGCAGAGGCTAACATTGGGCGGCATACTGGCATGCCAGCGTCACGGCAATCATGTCCACTACAGGCTGGTGGATGGTTGCGTCAGATCGCTGCTTGAAAAAGGCTTATGCCTCCTTGATGACATGGAGCAGGCCAAAGTCAAAGACAAGGCTAATGGCAAAAAACGGCAGAGCAGTAAAAAATAAAACGCGACGAGAAGCCTTTGAGAGGCGCTAGAAGGCTCTCAAATCTAAGCGTTCCTATTCCCACCGGTAAATTTGAAATGGACAGGGTCATTTTGAATTACGCCGCGTCCGTCTCCATGAACGAAACCATACTTGAGTAGATACGGTTTAGCTTGTGCATAGTTTTGGACATCCAGAGCCATTCCGCTTTCATGATTCGACGTTCCCGGCTTTGCGACGACACTAGAGATGCCAGCTGTGCCCCGGTTGGCATAGAGTCGTGATTGTTCTTCGAACGTCCGTCCTGCTGAATTGACTTGAATTGGTACCCCGTGTGCTGCGGCGTCTGCTTTGGCTGCCGCCAGTGCTTGAGCGGCCGGATCATTTAACCACTTGCCATTACCAATGGTGACACGCCCGTCCGCCCCCCATTTGACAGTTTCATTGGGTTGAGTTGCTTGTTGCCGGGCTGAAGCGATATCGAACAACCGTTGTCCAGCTTCAACGGACTGTTTGGCGGAAGGTGAGTCGAGGTCTCTCTGCGATATCTCCGCTGCGTTTTTGCCGGTAAGCATGGCGGCAGCGATCGCACCAGGACTATCACCGAACTTGGTACCAAAGCTTTTAACCAGGTCAGTCGCAATAGACTCCTGCAACTCCTTCGGTAACGCTGTTTTCAGATCTTCACTACTGACAGTTCCGTTTTGAGCTTTACTGGCGAGATCTTGCAGAGCTTTTAAAGCCCCTGCATTGAAACCTTGCGGTAGCTTGCCCTGCTTGATCAATTCATTGATTTTGGCGGGATCAGGTGGCGTGCCCAAGTCCAAACCAGAAAGCCACTGTTCGATTTGATGCCCGCTCAACCCATATCTACCCAAACGATTGTCACCTTGTGGGTGTTTGCGTATCGTCTCGTACGGCTTCTCTCTATCTGCGTTGAAAAGACCGGCTGCGGCTTCTTTGATTGCTACTTCGCGGGTTGATTCGTTTGGCTGCTTTGGAACTGTTCGGTCAGGATAATACTGGCGGGTGTCGGAAACCGGCATCTCGCCGCCTTTTCCCCCGCGGAAGCGATTCATACTACCGATAGATTGCTGAGTTTCTGGGGTGTTGCCGTCATTTTCAGCCGGTTGACGCAAACCTAATTTTTGCCGAGTATTTGAAGCAACCAGTGCATTTGCGTCAGTAACTTCAAGACCCGTTTTGGCTAGGTCGGGATACTGTACCTTCAGGCGCTCGGAGAGATACGACACGAGCTTATTGAGCTGCTCTTGCTGTTCGGGATTAGGATAGATTTGTCCGTCCGAGCGCTCGACTTGAATCGAAATATTTTTAGTGTTTAGTTTTTCCGGATCGCCACTCATTTCAATTGTGCCGTCGTTTCTTACACGGAAAGTAGGATTTCCCGAATCCGTATTTGATGTGAAATCGACTGATACTTTGGGTGGTGTGCGATCATTCAAATCGCTAAATTCCAGAGTCTGATCTGCGCCTCGGCTGATATCTTTTATCGCTCCAGTTTTGACCAGGTCGGATAAGGTGCGTTTTGAGTCAAATGGTTCAGAGTGAGCGGTATCGCTGCGCGATTCGACGGATCTTGCCCCTGAGGGGTTGAAGCCAAGCAGTTCCGGCTGCACAGACTTTCGCAGCTGATCACTTGAATCAGGAGCTCGCAGATTCCCTTCGCGCTCAGTTGCATTAGCTCGATTCTGTTGTTCGATTCTAGTCATCTTGGTGTTCTCAAATTTTGTTTGTCGACTAATTGGTAATAAGTTCTTGGGTCAGTTAAGCCCTGGCTGTGTGCAAGACGGTCGCAGTATGCTGAAATCAACAATTACCGCTTTGCCGCTTTCCACGAGCGCTTTGATGCGACCAATCATAAATATCGATTGTCCATCTTCAAACGGATATTCAAGCAGAACCTCTTCGCCTGATACAGCCGATTCCTTCAGGGTTCGAACCAGAAGGGGTTCAACGAATTTGTGTCCGCATGCTTCCGCTGCAAATAAAGCCGCATAAAAGCCATCGTCTGTGGAGACGCAGGGCAACCGGCAACGTGCTCGAAAAAAAATGTCTGCTCCCTTCCGGGTGGTATCACTCATCTACTCTCCTTCTAGAATTTGTTTTTGGTGCCTATCGCTTTACGTTCGACCGCGAGTACCACATCAACTGTTGTGCTGCACGCACTGGCAGCGACGAGGTAGTCGCGCCAGATCCCGTCCTCAATTCCCCAGAGCACAGTCAGGATTTTCTTTTCGATTGCAGAGAGTTTGCTTGAGGGGAATGGAAAGTCAGCACGCTTAACGACTGAAAGGTGTCTCAGTTCTATCTTTCGAAGAGCACGTCGTTCGATAGAGCGCACGCTTTCCGGACTGATTCGGTATTCTTCAGCTAGATCGCGTAATGTCCTTGTCTTCTGCTCGAGGCCGAAGCGAGAGCTAAGAATTCGACGTTGCTTTTCCGTAAAACAAGACTGCAAAGCATAAACCTCGTCATGAAGAACGTATCGGCACCGCACGGCTGAAGCGGCGTGAAATATCTTGTTTGACACGGTACACAGTTCAGGTTATGTTGTCAATAATTAAAGCGATTGATTTAATAGTTGAATGAACGCCGCCGATAATCATAATTCAGCCAAACGTACCGCCACCATATTTGGTGGCGCGCATTTATCTCGATGCTTTGTGTATCGAGTTGTTAGCTTGATGAAATGCAAAGATGTTGCGCGACTCCTGCGGTCTATGCGACTATACATCACGTTCTGATTTGATTAAGATGAAAACGAAAGCCATTATCACTTGTTTGCTTGTCCTCTTCCTGTGCTTGCGCGCAGGAGTTGCGCACGCATGCGTTTGCCCGGCAGAGAAAACCGTGTCGGCTACTGCTGTGTTATCGGCGGCGGATGGCGATAATTGCACCGAATGTGGTCACAAAAAATCCTGTTGTAAATTCAATTTGGAAAGCACAACCCTGGCGGGCGGTGATGCTGTTGCAGTTCTCGCGGCAGTGGCGCTAGTCCAGCAGCAAGCGTTTTCATTTAATACCTGTCGGTTTAAAAACTCTGCTCAATGGTGCTTCTTTAATAAAGCCCCGCCCAATGGATGCAAGCCGACTTTGCTTGCAATGCATCAACAACTTCTGATCTAAGCGCTTAACCGAGAAAAGGGGACGCGACGGTTTTCCGTCGCGTCCTTTGAGTTGTGTGT
>DATNPX010000022.1:0-18029 GCA_036702975.1 Oculatellaceae cyanobacterium | reverse complement strand
GGCAAAGCTCCAAAAGATGTAGCCAAAATACTCGAGGTTTCAATTCCAACCCTCTATCGCTGGATTCCTGAAGCAGCCTCGCTTTCAGGCAATTGACCTCACGCTTGTGGCACTTTTCTGTTCCGTTGCTCCCCAACACCCTTAATGCGCAATGCGAAACTGGATTTCCATTCGGCAATAAAAGCCGTTTGGCTTGGAGAGCTAATTTCCATCGGCATCATGGAATTAGTCATGAACAGTGTTGACTACCATATGGGCGGAGTCCGATCAGGTTCCATAGCCAATCCATTGTTCTGGAAAGCCCTATCGTTCGCAGTCCCAGCAGGTTTTATTGCTGCTCTCCCGGTCAATGCGATTCTAATCGCGAAGCAAATGAAGAAGTGCCATTAAGTTTGAGCACTAGCGAACACCGATGCTATTAATCTCCTGCGGTTGAGGACGAGAAGATTTTTTTCCACCAAGGCGTCTGCGCCTTATGTAACTGGCTTGCCAGAGCAGACAACTCTTCTCTTATCACTGCAGTCTCGGAGACCTTCTGCCGCTCTGAGGCATTGCGCTCTTCAAGGGCTTTCTGCATCTCATCCAGCTTACGCTGGGCTTCGTCAGAGGCTTTTTTATACTCGTCAAGATCGGCAAGCCGATCTTTCAGTGTCCTCACTTCTTCCTCTTTTGACCTACGGGCGTCTTCAAGCTGAGAGTGCAAAAGTTGTAGTTCCTTTTCTTTTGCCGCTTTCTCCGCGTTAAGCTGCCGTTCTAACTCCGGAGCGGTCTTTGCTTGAAGCGCTGCTATTTGCTTTTTTAACGCTTCTGTTTCAAGTTCTTTCGCTTCAGCGTTTTTCCGCTCTTCCTCGGCTCGGGCCAGAGCTTCTACAGCGCGTTTACGTTCAACATCAGCCTTGATTCGTTCTACCTCGGCAGCCTTATTTGCCTCTTCCTCAGCTTTTCGTCTAATTGCTTCGTGGTCTGGAAGTAATAGAAGTTTCCGTTCTTTATCAGCTATATCGGCTCGCATTTCCCCGATTAATTGATCTTTTTCTGCCAGCTTCTCCGTGAAGCGTTCGATGATCCCGTTCCACAACTGGTCAGCAACGGCGTTTACGGCGTGCTTATTATCTTCAGTCAGTTCTTTTCTTGACATGGTCGGAGTCGCATCAACGATATCGTCCTCACCATATGTAGCGTCAAGAACCTTGTCTTCTTCCGGCACCACCGTTTGATCGACTACCTCGAAATCAGCCATGGCCTCGTTAGACGCAACCAGGGGCGAGCCTAGCCTACGCAACCCTTCAATAATTTCCTTAGTCGGATAAATACGGTATTCGTCAACGCCGCGCTCGTTTTTCACCAGCACACCCTTTAGGTGTCCTTTCTCGCGACGGTAGAGGACGCCCCGGGCAGAAATGCCTAACGCCTCAGCAACTTCTTTGACTGGGATAGTCTTCACGGATACGCTCCATATCTAGTGGCGTTCGATCGCATATACGCCAGCCTTGAACAACTGTATTATAGTGCGTTTCAGTCATTTTTCAAGCGAAAAATATGCGCAGAATCTGATAAATCTCGCTCTCACTGCGGCGTCGGAAATAGCCCGAAATCGCTTCGTGGTGCCTCGCGAAACTTGCCTATTCTGAGAAGTAAACCCCTGTGGATCGGTTCGCGATTGCAAAAATAGTGTCTGAATTTTTTGTGCGATTCTTGCTACTACTTCGGCTTACCACGAAACAGCCAGAAGAACCCAAGAATGTCACGGGCTTTAGACCTACCGACTTATCGCGAAGAGCCCGAAGACATTCCGAAATGACCACGAAGAGTGTTCGGGGTGAATGCCCGAAGTGCTTCCGAATACCCTGAAGTGTTCCGATAGTATCTTCGGATTATCGCGAAGGGGCTCCGAGAAGCACTTTGGGCTCGTTTCTGTTGAGACCGCCATCTATTGCCCTGTAAGGACTTCCGGCTCTTCTGTGTTCTTCTGGATGGCTTTTCCCGCTTCGTTCTGGATGCTTCGGGATGACTTCGCGATGCTTCTGGGTGATCGCTTCTACTTCGCAATGATTTCGGTGTCGCTTCGGGATACACCCCGTTAGCTTAGCTAAATTGAGTCGCTGACTAGGTTTGAGACCCAGAAGGAAACTTCGGGCTAATTCAGGCTTATACCGAAGTGCCGACCGATCTCGATTTTAGAGATCTAAAGTATTGATCGATTGCCAGGCACCTTATATAGTGGCTGGTGGCACTTGGCAAAGAAAAGCCGGTGTATATCTTTTAGACATCCAGGAGCCGGGCTCCCTAGAAAGCAGAACCGCTGACTCAAACAATCTACTAAAGCAAAAAACACCGCTTGCGGCGATGCTTTTTGTGAGACCTTTTTACGGACCTCGTATTCAGTTGTCTTCGCGCTTTCAGAATTTCGCGATGTGGCTTCAGAATAAACGAACGGTCTGGATAGGTCAACTCATCCCTAATTAACTTTGGGAGACCGACTATCAACGGCCTTGTTTCTGCGCGCTCCGACGCTTCGAGTGCGCAACCTAGATTTGCGCGCGAACAGTTCTTCCCGAGGGGGTGGGAACCGTATGTGGCACAGTTCGTTGAGCTGTTCCATCGCTACGGTTATATTTATCGGCCATTCAATGGTGCTCACTGGTTGTCTGCCGACGAGTGCTGGAAACTAACCGACACCGAGATCTTAAAAGCAATCTCTTGTGCACATAACAAATTTATAGGCACTCGTTCCGGTAAGACCACTCGCTTTGCTGTGCTCGATATAGACGCAAAGAGCAAGTACCATAATAAGTCTCAGCTCGATCGTCTTCTAAAAGTTCTGACAAAGGCAGGCCTTGGCCGATGCTCCCTTTATCGGTCGAGCTTTAGTGGGGGCTGGCATCTTTATATATTTTTTGATGAGCAGATCAGTAGCGCCGACCTCCGGAAACAGCTTGTGCACTTGCTGTCTTTAAGTGACTTTGTCGTGGCTGACGGCGTGCTGGAAGTATTTCCCAATCCTGGCAATGGCTCGAAGGGCAAAGGTTTGCGACTTCCCCTTCAGCCGGGCTGGGCATGGCTCGATAAGAGAACACTCGACATAGATCATTATCGCGAAGAGATGAGTGCCACCAAAGCACTCGAGTTTTTTCTTGATTGTCTTGAATCTGATGCCAATTCCTTTAAGGACTTCCGCCAGCTTAAGGCGCATGTCAGGGACCTTGAAGGGCGCAAGACTGCTGCCGCTAGCCATGGAGTTGCGCCTGCGTCCAATAATGTTGTTCCTCTTCGTCGACGTGAAACACCTGCACCAACAAGCGAATTCAGTTCTTTTGTAACTTCTGTCTTCGGGCAAATCCCGCCTGGCATGAAAGTTGATACCTGGTACAAAGGACGCCAGTACCATCTTGAAGGGCTGTCTGGACCGTCTCAGCGTGCAGACGCTATCTATACCTTGGGGCACTATTTCTTTTACGGTGACCCCGGCCGCGACCTGCCCGCGTTAGGCTACGGCTACGCCGAAGAGCGCAAGTGGGCCATCCGGGAATTTCTGGACGCTCGTCACAATGGTCACAGCGAAGACTTAAACAAAGGCAGAGCTGACGCTATCGCTCAGGTGGACCGTGCAACCAGCTGGCTACCGTCCCACAAAAAAACCGACGAGCCCATAAAGTATTCGCCTGTGGTTCCGATTTCCTGGATTCGCGAAAATGCTAATCGCAAAAGCAATGCTCGCCAACGGATCGCCGACGCTCTAGACCGGCTTAAAAAACTGAATCGGTCTTTCACGACTGTCGAGCTACAAGAGTCAGCCGGTTGCGCCCGGAAGACCCTATACAACCATGAAGATATCTGGCGACAAGATTATGAGGACCTTGCTGCTGGCTTCTTTGAAACTTGTCTACACGAATATAACGCTGTGGTGGAGGCTGCTTGTTCAGCAAGCAAGCCTCCTTCCACTGCTCCTGAAAAAATTGTGCCGCCGGGGCTATTGGCAGCACGCCGGGTGGTCTATGAGCTATCCATGCGATCTATAAGAGATATTCAGACTAAACAGAAGACCGCTCTCAGGTCCTCTGAAGCGTCAGAAATGGAGTGGCGGGGTAACGTCGCCGCTCTAACAAAAGAGGAGCCCTCTGAGCTGCCGGTGCCGAAATTAAAGTCACTGCTCGTTGTCCTGGCTAATTATTTGAGTCTTGCCCCCTATGAAGAAGACGCTGTGCCGCTTCTGTCCTTTATTACTCGGCTCAGACAAGAATTAACTGCGCGTTCTTACGGACCCGTGCCACCATGTCGCAGTGGCTAGATCTATTTTCTTTCTGCGCTTAGTGATAATATAGTGCCACTGTAAGCGGTACCAAATTTCTCCGCTTTCGAGCTGGTCTCCAAAAGAGGAAGAAGTGCTTTGGGAGCCAGGATGTTTGTTTGGAATCTGAAAAAAATGAATATTCCCCACCGCTACATATTGTACATTCTTGACAATAGTATTTGTTGAGAATGTTGTGTGATTTGTTTGGAATTTGCAGTTGCACAATCATAGCGGATGTCCGATAGCTTGCTCTAAATCTGTCAACGCTTGTTGGTAAGCTCGCACGGCGTCAAGGTAAGCTGCCTTCGTTTGCACATTAGCTTGCTGTGCCGCCAATGTCGACGTGATGTCGCTTTGACCGACTTCATACCCGCGCCGAGCCTTGTTAGCTACCTTGTCTGATGCAAGCAAAATTCTGTCTTGATAGAGTTGGACGCGCTCGCGTGCTGCAGACAGTTGTTGATAAGTTGAAACCACTTCTTCTGTAACCTGGTTTTTTGTCGATTCCAATTCACGACTAAGTTGAATGTTTATCGCCCGAAGACGCGCTTGCTCTCCTTGTTGAAAATTCAAGACAGGTAGCTCTTGTGTGATACCAATGAAATATCCTCGTGTGGCAATTGATGGTTGTGGCGGATTACCTGAATATGAGCTGCCGACATTAATGACGGGGTTGGGGAAAATATTCGCCCGTGCCAATCGCAAGCTTGATTTGTTCGCGGCGATGTTTTGCTCTATTACTTTGAGATCGAGCCGAGTCTTAAGAGCCTCCTTTATAAGCCTCTCCAGGCTCGGAATTTCTTCGGCGAAATTCGGCAATAGTTCGTGTGTTTCGGCTCGAAGCTTGAATGGTGGAAGTCTGGGGACCTCGATTGTTTCTTTGTAATCTCGCCCCATGAGCACACTCAGGCGTTGCTTTGCTTGAATTGCCTTGCGCTCGCTTTGTTTGACATCAGCCTCAGTCTGTAGCACTACGAGTTCGGCGCGATCTACGTCTAACGCGGCAACGTCATCTGCGGCAAACCTTTTTCGAGCAGTCGCTTCAAGTGTGCTGGCTAAACTGTGCAGCTCGACATATGTCTGAGCCGTTTCGTTAGCCATTACTACATCAAGATACGCTCGCCTAATGGTGCTCCTCAGTTGCCACAAATTGCGCGCAATCTCCAGATCGACCTGTTTGATCTGCGCTCTGGCAACAAGAACGCGAAACGCCAATTTCCAGGGGGGCTCGACCGGCACCGACGCGCCGATCTGGTGGGCCAATTGAGCAGTATCATTGAGAAAGAAAAATGATGGGTTTGGTAGCGTGTATGCTTGTGCATAGGCTGCTTTGGAAATGCCGAGTGCGGCACGAATACTAGCTGCCCGCGGGCTGTTCACTAATGACTCATCAAAAACCGCTGACAGAGCAACCGGCGTCGTTGTGTTAGCTGGTGCGCTGCGTGGCATGATGCTTGGATCGACCGAAGCGGCTCCAGCAGCAGAACAAACCACAGGCAATACCCCGATAGACAGCAACAAAGTTTTCAGTCGCATTTTTGTTCGCACGATGCAACCTCCACCTGAATAGTCGTGTGGTTTATGTTGAATTGGTGCCTGCAACACTCTGCAATTTTTTCTAAAGTCGCCTGGGGACTGGCTGTTTCCTGTATCTGGACGTGTCCCGAAAGTGCATCCATGCCGGATGTTATAGTCCAGACATGTAGATCATGAATTCCAATAACTCCGTCAATGCTGCTGAGGGCTTTGTGAAGATCGTCTAGCGCAATACGCTCGGGAGTCCCTTCCATAAGCACGTGGACGCACTCCATAAGCACACTCCATGTTCGTGGAATGAGCGCTATCGCGATAAGAAAACTGACGACTGAGTCGACAAGCATCCATCCAGTCAATTGAATGGTGATGCCTGCGATCACCACCCCGATTGCTGCAAGCATGTCTGAAAGAACTTCTAGATATGCCGCTTTCGTATTTAGCGACTCTTTGGCATCTGCTCCGAGTAAACGAACAGAAATGAAGTTCGTGATGATGCCTATGACACCAATCACAATTAACGGCGTACCGGGTACTTCTACTTTCTCGGAAAGTCTGTGATAAGCCTCAAATAGGATGAACCCGCACATGCCGAGCATGCACAAGGTATTAAAACTAGAAGCCAGGATCTCGGCTCGATAGTAACCGTATGTTTTTTGACTTGTGGCAGCCTTCGTGGCAAAAGAACTGGCTATAAGAGCGATAGAGATTGCGGCAACATCTCCTAACATATGCCCAGCATCAGCTAGGACGGCAAGGCTTTTAGTCATAAAGCCGAAAACAAATTCCACCATCATGAAAGTACTGGAGATGCTCAAAACCTGCCAGAGCCGTTTTCTATTTAGCTTTCGCAGCGATGAAACATTATCGTGAGAATGCCCAGCTTCGGATTTTGATTTGTGATCGTGGTCATGCTCGGCCATCGCTTCTACTTCACCTCCTGTGGGAAGTCCCGCTGTAAGCGAGTCTTCTTGTGCTTGTTTGATAATCGATCCGCCAAGCTTTCAAACCAGACGTACAAATTTGGCAATAGCAAAAGAGTCAGCAAGCTCGATGTAATCAAGCCGCCGATAACCACTGTCGCTAATGGGCGCTGTACTTCTGCGCCAGCGGAACTGGAAAACGCCATCGGGAAAAAGCCGAGGCTGGCAACCAGCGCCGTCATCATCACTGGTCGTAACCTCGTCAGCGCTCCCTCGATGACAGCGCTCTGCGTGTCCATGGTGTGTTTCAAGGTGTTGATATAACTCACCATAACCACGCCGTTTAACACAGCTACGCCCGATAGAGCGATAAATCCAACTCCGGCTGAAATAGAAAACGGCATGCCGCGCAAGGCCAGAGCGAAAATGCCTCCTACAATCGCAAAGGGTATGCCGGTATAAATGAGCAATGACTGGCTTATAGAGCCAAAAGTCATGAACAAGAAAATAAAGATAAGAAGCAAGGCAACAGGGACAACGATCGAAAGCATGAAAGTAGCGCGCTGCAAGTTCTCAAATTGCCCGCCCCACTGGATGTAATACCCCTCTGGCAGCTTGATTTGCTCGTCAATGCGTTTTTGAGCCTCTTTCACAAATGATCCGATATCTCGACCGCGGACATTAAGCTCTACGACGATCCGCCGTCTGCGGTCCTCCCGAGAAATTTGAGCCGGACCTTCTTCAACCCTGATCTTGGCCAGGCTGCTGAGTGGAATCATTGCCCCTCCCGCCTTGGGAGTGAGCGCTGGCGCCGCTACCAGCAATTTGCGAATAGATTCAACATCTTTTGCACTGGCTTGATTAAGCCGCACGACAATCTCAAAGCGTTGTTCGCCCTCATATACGATGCCCGCAGCCTGCCCCGCCATTATAGATTCGATCAAGCTGTTCACATCCTCAACGTTAATGCCGTAGCGCGCTATCGCATTTCGATCCGCCTCAATCACAAGTTGCGGCAGACCAGCAGTCTGCTCGACTTTCACATCAGCAGCGCCAGGAACGCCGCCAACGATTTTGCTAACCTTCTCGGCAGTCTCCCGCAGCTTGTCTAAGTCGTCGCCGAAGATCTTGACGGCGATGTCTGAACGCACTCCAGCAATTAGTTCGGCGGTACGCAGCTCAACGGGCTGCGAAAAACTAAACACTGCCTGCGGTACATTTTCTTCAAGCGCCTTTGAGATTTTGTCAACAAGCTCCTCTCGGGTTTTGGCCGAGGTCCACTGATCGGGCGGCTTAAGCGCAACGTAGACATCCACTGTGTCGACACCCATTGGGTCTGTCGCAACCTCAGCCCGCCCGATCTTTGACACTACTTTAGTAACTTCTGGAAACGACCTGATCACTTGCTCGGCCTTTGTCGTTGTAGCAATTGATTGAGATAGCGATACACTTGGAAGTTGTTGAATCTGAACCGCCAATGAACCCTCATCCAGACGTGGTATAAATTCGGCTCCAAGCATGGGAAGAGTGATGACGCTTACCACAAAGAGGGTCAAGGCGAACGCGAAGGTCTGAAACCTGTAGGAAGCAGCCAGAAACAGCGCTTTCTCATAAACAGGTTTTACTAGACGAACCAAAAAGCTGTCTTTCTCACTTACTTCACCTTGAAGAATTAGAGTTAACATTGCTGGAATGTAAGTAAGGGACAGTAAAAGCGAGCCTGCCAACGCAAAAACGATGGTGAGCGACATCGGCTTAAACATTTTGCCTTCGATACCTGTCAGGCTAAAAATCGGCATGTAAACAATCGCGATGATTGCAACAGCGAAAACTACAGGGCGTCCCACTTCAAGACAGGCATTGAGAATAGTCGTTGTATTTGAATCAGGACGCCCATGCTCCTGATTCAACGCTAGGCGCCTGATCGAATTTTCGACCATCACGACGGCGCCATCGACAATCAAGCCAAAGTCCAATGCGCCAAGGCTCATAAGATTTCCCGAGACCTTAAAGACGTTCATGCAAATGGCGGCAAAGAGCATAGCCAGTGGTATCACGCTGGCCACAAGTAGCGCGCCGCGCCAGTTTCCGAGCACCACGAGCAGTACCACGATCACAAGCACGGCGCCTTCGGTTAAGTTTGATTCGACTGTGTGGATGGTGCGGTCTACTAACTCCGAGCGGTCGTAGAAAGGCTTGAGGCGGACGCCAGCAGGCAAAGTCTTTTGAATTTGTTCGATACGCTTTTTCGTTTTCTCAACGACCGACCGCGAATTTTCACCTTTGAGCATCATCACAATACCGGCCACGATCTCACCTTTGCCATCGGCTACCACAGCACCTTGACGTACAGCCGAGCCTGTAACGACCTCGGCGATATCACGCACATAGATGGGAACTCCCTCTTTCCCTGACTTTACGACAATATTTCCGAGCTGTTCTGTAGTTTGGGCAAGCCCGATACCGCGCAAAATATATTGCTCGCCACCGTGCTCGATGTACGCCCCGCCGACATTCGCATTGTTTGCCAAAACCGCCGCTACCACTTCCCGCAAATTAAGCCCATAGGACATGAGCTTGGCTGGATCGACGCGAATCTGGTATTGCTTTTTCTTACCGCCGTAGCTGTTTACTTCAGCTACGCCGGAAAGTCCCATCAATTGCCTTCTGACAGTCCAGTCCTGCACAGTTCGCAGATATTGCGGGTCGTTGTTTTTCCCTGGCTCCGGTTTCAGTTCGTACTGGTAAATTTCGCCCAACCCCGTCGATATCGGCCCCATTTCAGGGGAGCCAATCGATTCTGGAATTTGCTGCCGCACCTGCGACAGCCTTTCCAGAACAAGCTGTCTAGCAAAGTATGTGTCTACTTGTTCGTCAAAAACAATCGTCACCACCGAGATCCCGAATTTAGAGATTGAACGCACCTGGGCTACTGAGGGCAACCCACCCATTGCAATTTCTATAGGGAAAGTAATACGCCTTTCGATTTCCAATGGTGCTAAAGACGGTGCCGATGTCAAAACCTGCACTTGAACGTTTGTTATGTCTGGAACTGCGTCGATGGGCAGGCTTTGCAGGTTAAACAAGCCTGCTGCAACAAGAAACACTGTCGCCATGAGAACTAATAGGCGTTGCTGCACCGAAAATCTCACAATTGCATCTATCATCAGTCTTCGTCTCCGAGCTGACCTTTAAGTAGCTTCGATTTCAATACAAAAGAACCCTCAACTGCGATTCTGTCGCCGATAGCGATTCCGCGTTTAACCGGTACTAACCCTTGGGTTTCGTCGCCTGCATCGACTTTACGCACTGTAAACAATCCGGATTTATCTTGCACGAAAACTACGGAATTACCATCCACTTGTTGCACCGCAGTTGATGGCACATAGAAGACTGTTTGGTCAACAGGACGCATCAATTCGATTTGGACGAACGACCCGGCTTGTATTCTGTTGTCTGGATTGTTTACGACGATGCGGACCCGCGATGTCCTTGTATCTTCGTTGAGCCTTGGATCAATAAAACTGACGTTGCCATTTATGACTCGACCGTCTAAAAGTATGCGAGCTGGCATGCCAAGCCGGACATGGCGCATTTCATTTTCCGGCACATTTGCTATCACCCATAAAGTAGATGTGTTGGCAATAGTCATGAGCGGTTTACCAGCTTCTACGCCAGTGCCCGGATTGACGCTGCGATCAATCACTACTCCCGAGATGGGTGAGCGAAGGACCAGAGATGATATGTCATGTTCGGCACCGTCTGTTTTGGATGGCAACTGTGCGTTTAATGCCTTGAGCGAATCGCGAATATGCTTTTCTTCTGTCTCGCCTGTTTTTACGGCTGCAGTCGCGTCGGCTATTTCCCGATTAAAGGAGATGTTTTTTTGAAAGTTGTATTCTGCTTGTGCGCGTTCAAAATCCGATTGCGCGGCAACGAGATCCTTGCGAGCAGTCAATCCTTCCGAGACTAATTGGTTAGTCCGTTTGAGCGTGCTTTGTGCTTCGTCCAGAGAGGCTTTCGCTTTTAAAATTGCTACTTTGTTTGCGGCTTGCTTTGCTCGGGTCAGTGTTAATTGAGCCAACTCCAATTTAGTTTCCGCTTCATGCAATTTACCGTGCATTTCAGCAACTTGAGGGCTCTGCATAACGATCAGAACCATTCCGGGGCTCACATGATCGCCTAATGCCACTTTTACATCTTCGACACGCCCGGCTGTAAGAGAGCTAATTTCTTGCACTTTCTGTTGATTCGGTTCGACTGTGCCTGTGACCGTAATCACTGGCGTTGGAGTCTCTTGTCCGATCTCACGCACGTTGATTTTGGTAGTGGCTTGATTTAATTCAACTGATTGACGCGCGCCCTCTTCTTCAGGCTTTGCACGTTTTTCTGATTCATGAGACGTTCGATTTGCGATTGCGAACCACAAAACCGCGCTCAAGACCACAACAATCGCTATCGCTGCTAATGTCAGTAGCCAAGCTCGGCGTTGTTTTGCCGGGTCTGCGGACTCTTTTGAAATGGACGTGTCTTCGGGCGCCTGCATAGCAGTTTCAGCTCCTTCTTCGAAAAACAACTAAAACACGCGATAGTCGTCACTATCGCGTTGAAATAAGTTTTCAGTTGTTGATCAAACTACGAGCTTTTGATGCAGCGAAACCGGGGTTTGTTGAACAGACCACGGTGGGGCTTTGTTCGTATAACGATTCTGGGCTGGTTCTGCAAACCCATTTTCGGCATCAATATAGAAACGACAGTCGGTCGCTTGTCCAATGTGCATGTCAATGCCGATGGTTAAATCGGCAGAAAGCAATTCAACATCTTGCTGTTCAATGCAACATGTGCGGGTGTGTCCGCAATCCTGGCAGCGGTCTACTTTTTTGATCAAGGCGGTTATGGCGGTCTTGGCAGCTGCCTCGGCAGGACAAATGCACATGTGCGAACCGGTTCGCACAATAAAAAGAAAAATTAGCAGTAATATGCAAATGGCTTTCGTTTTCATGCTGCTCGGCTGTGGCACTGCGTTTTCATATGCTGTCAGATAGTTCTTGTTGCAGCAACTTCTTGGAAACGGATCGGCTAACAATCAATGCACTCGCATATCTCATTTTGGACACTGATGATGACAACCGCAATCTGTGCCTTTCATCCCCTCCAGTCCTTCTCGCACAAGTAGGGGTACGATTAAAAGTCCAACTAGGGGATCAGCCCAGGACCAATGTAGTGTTGCATTTAGTACCAATCCTATCAGGGTCGTTGCTGCCAAATACGCACAGCAGACCGTCTCCATTGCATCAGTTCGGAGTGCTTTACTGCCAATCTGTTCAGCGACCTTAAGTTTTGCACGTGCCAGCAAGGGCATGACGATAAGTGCTGCCACCGTAATACCAATGCCCAACAAGGTTTCGTGCGCATGATCACCGTATCCAAACAATCTTTTAAGTGAATCGAAAAGGACGTATGCCGACAAGGCAATTAAGAGTAAGCCTGCTGTTCGACTGGCATTGCGTTCAATTTCCTCCAGGTTGTGCGTTCCGCCTTGGCGATATTCACACCAAAGGCGCCAACCGACTATGCCGGCGCTTGCAGTTTCTATAAAAGAGTCAATGCCGAAACCGATAAGTGCTATCGAGCTTGCGGCAAGCCCGGCGTACACAGCAAATCCGCCTTCGGCCAAATTCCAGGCGACCGTAGCCATCTGAAGAGAAATTCCCCTCGATATTTGCTTGCGCCGTTCATCTGCCCCTGTCCCCGATTGCCCGCATGTTTCCTGCATCACCACCCGTCCGTGAGTATAAGTGCCAGTATAGCCGAGGTCTTCTTGCTCTTGAATTGTTTGTCCGTTGTGGTTGTAATTTCGTTCGTCCCCAATGCGCACCGAGCTTGCGTCAAAGACCAGCCAAAAGAACGCTGTGGAGTCTCGCGACACCTCTGAAAAAGAATGGCTGAACAATGCCGGTTAACTGAATCGGACCCTGCAATGCTTTCAGTCGCTTTAATCAAAGCGCTTCTCGCAGTCCTCTTGGTATATCTGGCTACGGCTCCAAGCTACGAGTGGACTGCTCGACCGCCGTAGCTGCTGAGTTGTGTTCGATAAAAACAGATGCAACTACGTATTTCTCCCACTTGACATACAGCGGCTACAGGGTTGTACAAATGAGGAACGAAAAGCCCAAGTGCCTGAAATTTTTAAGAGAGTGTTTTGGAGGCACTCTTAGAGCTTCATCGCCGCAACTCTCGCCTGCTTCCCAATTACTACACCAATGTATGACGGTCAAAACGATTGAATCGTTTTGCTGCGGGTTAGCATTTGTCACTCGTCGAGACGCAATATATCGAAAGGAGAAGACTGGCATCCCATCACTGTCTCGCTCTACTGGTGCTTGAGCAGTATTTGTATCCGTATCAGAAATTCGCTGCTCAAGCACAAAGGAGAATCTATGTCACACACCCCCGACCACAGTCCAGATGCGAAACCTGAAGTAGTACAACCGATCGGACAACCCATTGATGGCAAATTGCAACAGCAAGCTTCGCAACTACTCACTAACCCAGACGCTAATCAAGGTCGAGTCGACCAGCAAGCCGGCCAGCTTCTTGCTCAGGGCTTGAAAGATATTTCTGGCAAAAACGAAACATACGGAATACTGGAATTGATGAAAGGCGCGACTCAAAAGCCCGAACTGGTTCAGGATCAAAGGTTTATTGATAGTCTCAAACAAGTCGTGGGCGATGTGCACCCGCACGTGCACGCTTATCCTCTCGACGCACAGCAGATGCAGAGTGCAATGCAAGGACAAAATACTGGTTTTGACGGACAGGCACAGCCACCGTCTGATGCGAGAGCTCAAGCGAAACAGGCAACTGCAACTGATGCTACAACTGCCACGACTGGAACACCTCCGGGCACTGATGTTTCCTCGCAGTTAGTACAGCAGGGTTTGTCAGCCATCGCTGGCGGTGACAAGATGACTGGAATCATGGCACTGATTCAAGCGGCTCAGCTCAACCCTGGCATCATGAATGACAGCCGCTTTGTTAATGCATTACAGGCAGCTTTGATTCAGGGAGCCGGTAATGCAACTGCAAGCGCAACGGATCGCCCTGGTGCAACCTCGCCCGAGTCCCAGACTGAACAATCGCTCGCTGTTGCTAAAACTTCCAATTCTGCTCTGGGAGCTACACCCCAACTGGCTGCTGGCTAATCTGGGTAATGGAGGAAATCTAAAACAGGAGGGCGCCAATACACTAAAAATCTACGAATCTGTCCGGAAATTTTTACTTCTTGCCACTAACCTTGGAGGTTTCAACACAACAGCTAATTGCGCATAACTGGATTTTGGCGGGGGAGTTCTGAGCCGCAAGAATTGCCCACTTTACTAAGACAATGACAAAACAAGCCTTTGCTCCAACAGAATTTTCCGAGCAGCCTTTTGCAAAAGGCTTCAGCTCGCCTGCTCTATCTGCTCAAATGTGGCGTGATATGCCACGCTCAGGCGGACGTGCTAATACTGATTTGCCAGCCACACTGAATTTGGAAACGGCACAACTCTATGGCGGTCAGTCTGTTGACGCCACTGCCGATCAGGTTCGAGCGGCTGTGAAAAATGCCACCAGCATTAATTTCACTAGCCCGGCACAAGATGCTAAAAGCGGCCAGCAACCTGACTTCATCCTTGGTGAAGATGGGAAGCTCAAAGCCAATCCATTGAAAACAACACCGAGCAAAGATGGCTCCATAACAATTGAAATTCAATCGAAAAACAAGACCGAAACCGATGCTAAAAAGCTTGCCGACCAGATGCAAAAGTCCACTATCAAGGACTTGATCAATTACTTCAAGAACAGCCATCCTCCAGGCACGAAGTTGCCACAAGACTGGCTCGACCAACTGAACAAAGAGCCTGATTTGCCTCCACCAGTTACCCCCTTAGACACACCTTCGCCAGCTCAGGAACAGCCACCGCCACCGGAGCAGAGGCAAGCACAACCAGCCTCTGATGCTCCGGCAAGGCAGTCCGGTGCATCTGGCGGTGGCGGCACTGTCGGTGGTCCTGGCGCCGGCGGCGGCGATGGGCAAGGTGCTGGCTACAACCCGGGTCCGACCTACCGAGGACCAGATGGAGGCAGCACCGCATCCAGCGGCGCCACTCCGAATGCGGATCAACAGACCGTCTTAGATAACGTGAGAACTGTAATGGAAGTGGCCAAAGAAAAGGGTATCGATCCGACGCTGGCAGTGGCTACTATGCTGGTTGAAAGTGGCGGTGACAACAAAGCTGTCGGTGACGGCGGTCATAGCATCGGGCTGTTTCAACTGAATGACAATGGTGAAGGGGCTGGCATGTCTGTCGCTCAAAGAGAAGACCCGAGATTGAATGCAGAGACCGCTCTTTCTGTTTTTGCCCAGAATGAAAATAAGGTCCGTGACATCAATGGTGACGGCAAAATATCCGGTGGCGATCTGGCTTCGCAGTCTCAGCGCCCTGCCGATATGCCGGGTTATGTTTCAAAAGTGGATGCATCAATGGATGAAGCTCGCCAATTAATTGCTCAGGCAGAAAAACAGCCGAGCGGGCAGACTGCTGCTGGTAATGTGCCCGGCAATTTAGCTTGGACTAGTGCCGATGAAAGCCTGATCACTTCACCTTACGGCAATCGAACTAATCCCTTCACCGGTGCCGGTTCTGAATTTCATTCAGGACTGGACATAGCGAAACCCGAAGGCACTCCCGTTCGCGCAGCTGCAGACGGTACGGTCATCTTTGCCGGCCCTGACGGAGGCTACGGTAATCGCGTTGTAGTCGATAACGGCAATGGTCTCACCACAGCATACGACCACATGTCAGTGATCGATGTCAAAAAAGGTGACACGGTGAAGACTGGGCAAGATGTTGGTAAGGAAGGATCTACAGGAAACTCAACTGGTCCACATTTGATGTTCGATGTTACGGTGAATGGCAAAACAGTCGATCCACTGCCATATTTGAGAGAACATAAACTCGCGAATCCGCTTGCTTGACCGGAGCTTAAAACAATGCAGCCACTGACAGATAAAGAAAAATTTGTTCTCGATTTGAGGTATGGATTAACCGATGGTCAACCGCTAAAACTGGCTGAAATAGCCAGACTTCTGGGGGTAAGTCGGCAGCACATTTGGGAGGTCCAACGTGTGGCCATTTGGAAAATAACTGCACGTCCGGGAATATCGCAACCAAAAAATGACTCAAAAAAACTTTGGTCCAGTACTTTACAAAAACTCAGAGCTGCGTTGACTTACGAAGAACGTCAGATACTCAAACAAGCTTGGACGATCTCCGAGCCTGACATAAACTGCGTGTCGCCATCGAGAGAGCAAGTACAAGAACTTCAAACGAAAGCATTGTCGATGGTCTAACGCGACTACGCGGCATGCGCTGCACTTTTTGCTGGATTCAACAATGTGAGCAGAGTGGTGGCACATGTACCAAGTTTTTAAGGAAAAAAATTCTTGCTCGCTGGCTGAGAAACTAAATGCCTTGTGACAGTCGCGGCAAGATAGCTTTTGGTTGTCAAGGGTTATTGGGATGTGCCATACATTCAACAAGCCCCACCGGACCAACCGCTGGGACAGCGAGCTGTAGCCAGCCTCGCGTTGCTAGTAGTTGAAGAAACGTTGCAGCTTGTTGATCAATCTTGGCATATTTCTATTCGCATATGGGTAGCCATAGCGGTTGAAATTGTTTTGCACGCCGCTGTCTTGTTGGGCGTGTTGCGCCCGCAACTGCGCATCTAACATCTGGTGTTCTTGTTGTGTGATGCGGCCTTGTCGAAGAAGCTCATGATACTGCGCTTCCGATTGCTCGAGAACCCGATGATCGGTTGGGTGTTTTTGGAAATAGCCTTGGTATTGCTGGTAATAGCCATTGTTTGGGTTATTTTGTTGAGTCCAGGAACTTTGCCAGTTTTGGGAATTGTGTTCTGGCATGGCGGCGCTGTGTTGCATATTTTGCCTGGCGCTGTGTTCATCGCCGTGTTGCGTATTTTGTATGCCGTTGTGTTCATCATTGTCGTGTGCGAGTGCGCTACTTCCTGTGGAAACGATGACAGTGATTGCCAGGGCGGCGAGGATATTTTTCATCAGTGTTTGCTCCTTCAGGCTGTGATTTTTCGCATTGGGGTTTCTGTGCCGGGATGTTAGCAACTCCCGTGCGTAATGTCGACTTTCAATGACATGAATTAATAAGCGCTACCTGTCAAGACCGGCTTCTTTGCCGAATTGAAGAGTTTGCTTCTGGATACAGCGCTAAGATGGTCGCCTCGCAGAATGTGAGAGCTGATTTTTAAGGACAGTGATAGCGCATAATTTCAATTTGTTTGAACAAGCTTGGAAGAATTGAGATGGAAAGCGCTTTCTAATGTCTGGCTTCAGGCAAGAAGCTCGCGAAGCGATGCACTCGACATTCAACGAGCTTGCCTGTTTTGACCAGTGTGCAGACGCATTGATAAGGGGATCGTCCTGCGATTCTTATTGATTCTTCGTGTTCTTGTTCTTCTGCTTTCACCAGTTGTAGCTCAGGCTCTTTTGCTGGTTTGTCTTTTCTTACGGTGTTCATCAATACCTCGATGTTGCTTATGATCAGCAGAGCCTGTCGATCTAATTTGCGCTTGCCCGCTCACTGCGTTCTTTGCTGTTGGGTAGTTGCGAAATCTGAGCTGATATCAGACCTTTTGAAGTAAGTTGGTAGAAGAAATTGGCCGATCTGCTAACCAGTCCATAATGTTCCAGTTCACACATTGCATCGAGGAATGGCGCTTGTGAACAGCACAGTTGCGATTCGCTCGCCACAAAGTGAGGGTGATTGCGATGATTGCTTATCACCAACTCCATGGGACCGCCGCGCTTCATCTCTTTCAAAAGATGCTCGAAGGCCTGCACCAATTCATTGACGCACTTATTGCACTTGCAGCGGCTGTCCCGTTTTGATTTGCAACGTGCAAGAAGTGCCGTCAAATAGCCCTTGTAAGTCAGGGTATAAAGGCGATTCTCTTGCTCGTTTCTAAACTCTCGCACCAAGTCGTGCTTCTGCAGCACAGTAATGGCGTCCAAGAATCTCTCCCGCAAGCAACACAGGCGGGTTTTGTCGTTAATCAAATCTGGATGTCCCTTTTCATCGACTAGTCGAAAAGGACCGTTCTCGTAAAGTTCGTAGATCAGTCTCTGGTAAAGTTCTTCGGGGCTTAGCCTGCTGTCGTTTTGTTCTTGTTCAGCCATTGCTGAACCTCCGTGTTCAGTTGATACT
>DATNPX010000021.1:0-3197 GCA_036702975.1 Oculatellaceae cyanobacterium | reverse complement strand
TCCGTTGTCGCAGGTGATTTTTTCCGGCTTACCGTAAACCCAAATAAGACGATCGAGAAATCGAGTCACGCGACCACTGGGAATGCTGAATGCAACATCGATTCCAAGGCTGTCGCGCGAAAAATCGTCGACAACGTTCAGCGTTCGATAGCGACGTCCTGAGTACAAAGTATCTGAAGTAAAGTCCATCGACCAACGAATGTTCGGACCGCTGGGTATTGTCATCTGACCACGGGCAACAGCCAGGCGCTTCCGACGCCTGATTCGTACTTTCAAATTCTCTTCGCAATAGATTCGATAGACGCGCTTTGGGTTTACCAACTCGCCGTCTCGTCGAATTGGATTAAGATCAGTCATAAGCGATATCTTTTGCTGGATTCCAGGCGGACAACGGCACAAAGCTGCTGTTTCTGCTTAGAAACTTGTATCCGCCATATGCGACCTCGAAATCTTGGTCGATATAGTGAACGCCTACCTTTGGCATGTATCGGCGTGGTTCACTTGCTACCTTGTAGAAGTCTCGAAGCTTCCGATTGCCCGGCACACCTACTACCCACTTCAAAAGTCTGTCACTGGAAACAGGAACATCATAGCTCCTCAATCGTCCTCCTCCGGTTGTATTTTTTGATAGCACAAGTCCTCTCAACGCAAAGCCATCCAAATTTATAGAAAGAGGCAGCAGTCTTTTGATAATTTCCATGTGCGTTGAAATCCATTCGATGCCACGTTTTGCTTGGTCCACACCTTTATCAAATTCTCTAATCTCTTGTCGAACTTCATTTATTCGATCTTAACCCTGATGCCACTTTAATTGAACGGCCATGATGAATTGATCAGGTATATCAACAATTAGAGCATCGATATCACCGCATCCCTCTGGGATTTTTAGAGGAAGGAAAAGCAAGTTGTACATTGAGCAGAAGTCGGTCAACTCATTCATCCAGATAGATTCTTTTTCGTCCTTCAAAGTTGAGATGATTGAACTTTTTCGTTCGTTGAGCAAAGCCCATAAATTGTCTTCGGCATTGGACATGGTTATGAGCTCTGGACTTAGGCAAAGGCGATCGCCTGAGATTGGAATGAAGGGCTGCAGCGTAACGTCTAACATTTTTTGATTTGCTTTGTGCGGCTGATACGTCAGGTCCGCAATGATTTTCTGCACTTTGCTGATCGCAAGACCTGCTAAATTAGATAGGTCATAACACCAGACACGCCGTGCCTTGAGAAATACACTATTGTCGAGACCATAGTCGATAACGTTGACTAATTGTGATCTGTCGCACAACGTACGATTAATTAAACAGATTGTTAGTAAACATCGCCAAAAATCCCTGAACTCACCTAACGTGTACCCATCTAATTTCATTTTCTCATCGAAACGCCACAAGTGCTTTATTGACGGTTCGAATAATGTGATATGCCTTCTCACCACTGCTCGTGATAATTTGTATGCAAACCTTCGGAAGTAAAGGACTCCATTCAACATAAATTGACTGGAGGCTTCTGGCGTACAAGAGATTTCTTCGATGAGTTCTGCTAATCCCGGTATCGGGTGCGGTGCCAAGTCGGGACTGTCTGGAGAAAATAATAGGTGATCTGCAACATCGCTGTCGTGAATATTCATAGGCGTGTTCTCTAAGATGATTTCGTCATTTTCTTTGTGACCTATCAGCCAACCACCGCGCCATTGTGAAAACAGATCCCAAACGAGGGAGTAGTCTGCGGCATTCATGAAGAGTGAATCAAAGAGACTGTCGTTTTCTTCTTGGTTTGAAGTAGAGGTTTGGTTGTTGTTGGTATCAGAGTACTGGAAGACCCATCTGATCAAAAAATGTATAGCGTCCTGGCACGCTTTCTGATTAGCCGACGAAAATTGATCAGCTCGTCTTCCGACTCCTGCGCGCCATTCAAAAGCCCGTAACGAAAGTAAAACGGCTTGGTCCAATCCGAAATTGCTTAAGTCGCTTTTCGGAATTGAGTTGTCTATAGCAGTTTCAATTTCGTTCAATTCGTTTGATTTCAATGGCATTTTTGCTTCTTACCGTTGGAACAAAATCACGAGTCAAAGAACACTTTGTTCGATGTTCGGATCAGCAAGAATGCTGTTGGCATACAGCATCGGTTCTACAGGTTGGAGTGTCGAATAATACAGGTGGTGAGCCAACATATGGTAAAGCCAACCCAGATGTGCGCCGTTTTTTTTGTCGCCGGTAATTTTGTGAAATGTCCTGCGAGAAAATTGTTGTCCGCGATTATCGTAGGTCTCGCAGAATTCTGGCGTTGCGTGAAAATGGTTCGTTTTTGCGTAGTTTTTTGAGGTGTATTGACCGTAGGCGATGATGCCCAGATCAAGAAAACAGACAACATTGGGAAGGTAGCGAATAGGGGTTGATTCGTAAAGAGCTTTGATGTCTGACAGTTTGAACTGACCGCTTTCGACGAAAAACATAAACGAAAAGAGAGGATTCTTGCGAGGGCGACGGTCTGATGTTTCTCCTGGCAAGATTATTCCTCGCCCTTTTCCACCAACCAAATAGAAGTTCTGGTCAACGTCTGGGCGATTTAGTTCATGTAACTCTTCAAGGTGTTTTGAAAATTTTTCAAATGGTTTCTTCTGTTTGTCATAAAGTGATTTGATTTCACCTACAGCATAAACTGACTCGATCGGTAAATAATCGCTATTCCCCTTTGTGCTGAATAGCAGAGGATTAGCAAATTTGTCAGATACAATCACGTCAAATTGACCACATGTTTTTAGTGTACGGTCGACCACATGTCCATGACCGACGTTGTATGCGGAGGGTAGTCTTGAAGTAAGAACCTGCCTGACGGCGTATTCTACATCTTCTCCAGATTGAGCGATGTTATTAGTTCCTCTTACGACTTTGCCACGTTTGCGCGCAGCAAAAATATCATCTGCATCAGCTTCGAAGAGCTCGCGTAATTGCAAGCGAATATTGTCGGTATTAGTGCTCATCCACAGTTGCTCCTTCTAGTTTAAAGTTGTCGATACACAGGCAGTTTGGTCGCCGATCAGCTTGTATGAACAAATCCAGTTGAGCTGACCCCGATAGTAGATCCAAAAACAAGTTGACAGCTGACAACTCTAAAAACTAGACTTTGAGCTAGAAAGGACCGTCAGCATGAGAAAAAGTCGATTTACAGAAGAACAGATCATCGCGATTCTAAAGGAGTCC
>DATNPX010000006.1:0-354143 GCA_036702975.1 Oculatellaceae cyanobacterium | reverse complement strand
CGAATAGTTTATTGTTTTGCATTAAGAGTAGACCTTATAGAAGTAGTGTTTCGACCGCAACGCGGACGAAGAAAAAGTCACAAGGAGATGAATATACGATGCAACAATGCGGCGACATCGCGTAGTCGAGAGCGGCAATTTGATGCGGCGTCCGAGTACGGCAGATGAAATCGATATCCGGAAAGTGGCTTTGCACCTGAACCTTCGGCAATAACACTCAAAGGTAGAGCAAGACAGCCTGACAATTTCATTGACACTGTAGCACGATACACTGGTAATTACTATTTTTGCGCAAACTTCTTCGTGTTTAGCCTTCGCAACTATGTTGATAATTCGGGCTGAGTCAAGCCTCGATAAAAGCTGCTATTTCACTCCAGCACCCTTTCTATTTTCTCCAGAAGACTATGCCGAGTAATGCTCGCCATACATTCTTGGCGGAGTGGCGCACAATCACAGGTTGCCATTCTTTTCTCTTGTCAGAATCAAGATATTCCTGGACTCGGGATAGTCACCATTATGCCGAGCTCGGCATAATGGAGATTTTTATTCCGCTGATTGTGTCCGCGCCTGGCAGATAGTGGCGAAGAAGTACACCCAGTGCAAGTTCTGGTTCTACACTCGCAGCATCTTAAATGCAACAGTATTCGAGGCGATGTCTGAGTTAGCGGCCTTACCCAATTGCCAGGGTTGGCTTCCCGTAGATTCTGAGAATTACGAGCTCGCGATTTTGGCTTTGTGCAAATCACCTCCGGATTCCATCTCTGTGGACCGAAGCCCAAGTCTGAAGATCAACGAGGCGAAGTGGTGGCTCCTGCGACCAAAAAAGGCAAGGCTGCTGCTTAGCGGCAAACTGGAGGTGGGGCCCGGAGGTGGGCTACAGGCTTACGGAACTTAATTGGCTCTTGTCGAGTCGCTACCAGTAGGTTATACTCGTAATCTACTCAGGAGATTTTTATGGCTACCAAAGACATTAGACGAGAAAATTTCGATGTAAGTCCTGAGCAGCAGGCCGAAATTGAGACACTACAAGCAATGCTCAACACAAACAGCAAGAAAGAGGCTGTTTTGATAGCCGTACAATTGGCTTTACATGTGGCTGCCGAGGCTAGAAAAGGAAATCAGTTTTTTGTTGGACATCCGGGAGAAGCGCTCCAGAGGCTCATTATGTTGGGAATAGAAAAACCAGATGTAAAAGGTTGGATGTACCTTACTGAACACGCCCACCCTTGGAAAAAGCAGCTCTACGTCAAGGGGCGTAAGCTTCCTGCGGCGGCTGTTTGGAGTGAGATGGCAGTCAATAAGCTGACTGTAGAAGACGCCATGGAAAACTGGGATCTGCCAAAAGAAGTGATTTTAGAAGTCTTGCAATACTGCGAGGCTAATAAGGATTTGCTGCAAATGGAAGCGGCCGAAGAAGAGCGTCTGTTGCAAGAAAAAGGAGTGAACATTGGCCGTCAGGCTGCTTGTAGATGAGTGCTCCGAGGCAAAACTGCTCGTCCAAAAGTTGCGAGATGCCCAGCATGACGTATTGACTGTAAGTGAAGCCAATTTGCGAAACGTCCGTGATGCGGACGTTTTCGCGGCTGCTATAACTGACAATCGCATCTTGCTTACGCACAACCCGGCTGATTTCATCGAACTGCACGAGGCAAGGATGGCTCAAAATCAGACCAATCCTGGACTCTTCCTTGTTCATCGTAAAAACAAACCAGGTGACATGACTTACGATCAAATTGTGCAGGCGATAGCAAATCTCGAAGGAACTGGCGCGCCACTTGCAAGCGCTTATCACTCGCTTGTTCAATACAACTACTAGGTCTCGATCGAGATTTGAAAAATGACCGAATTCGGGTCCCGACATTTTTTTTGGGAAAATCCCCGCTAAGCCATTTGACAAGTCGAATTCGGGGATTCTCTTCCCGCTAAGCTGCTTGGCAGGGCTGAAACCATTACAGCTACTTATCCGTAGAATGCTGCGTTTGCCACCGCAAACGTTCGTCGGAGCTTTCGGTGATATCGCATATGATGTCATCAAGCTTGATGAAGACCTCCCAGGGCTCCTTGTTTTTTCTTTCTGCTAGCAGAGTGCATACCTGTTTTTCCAGGGTTTCATTACGTATCCCTTTCCAAATAGTATCTGCAAGACGAACCAGCAAATCTTCTAGGCTCGAATTTGGTTCTCTTACTTCGCCACCATGTGTCCAAGCGAATCTCGCATGTTTCTCTGCGAAACCGGATTTTCGCAGGAGAGCGATACCGATCTCTTCATGCTCTTTGCCAGGTGCGACCAACTCTTCTGGCTTGATGGCTTTGCCAATATCATGTGTGGCAGCTCCGATGAATACCGCTGTACGGTCGTATTCTAGATTTGGCCATTCACCGTCAATTGCAGAGACCAGTTTGTGTGCTACATCGTGAACCAATGTCAGATGAGCGATCAACCTGGGTGGTGCTTTCAGCTGTTGCAATAGCTCATCGACTTTTGATGGTAACGGTCTTAGCTTCATACTCCCCCTTTGCCAAAGCGTAAGAAATTCGATTGCACTGATCTTCGCACTTGCGATCCCAGAATTCGCCTCGGCGCCCGAAAAAGAGAACCTTCTGAACAGCGTTTACGTGCTCACCTTTGTTAAGACCGATCAGCGTGCGCGGCGCATCTTGGGGTCCTGGAGCCATTGCAAAAGGAAAACGGTTCTTTCGATTTTTCCCATTTCAGCCAGAGCCTTAGCGAGTTGATTCTGCTTCGGATAGGATGCCAGCTTGCGCATCAGCAGTGACGCTGAGGTTGTTCCGTGACGAATGGAGGCTGCTGCTCTTAGAATTTCATCCCAGTTGTCTTCAATAAGCTGAGTATCTATGCGGTCTTTGATGAGCGAGTTCACATGGCCAAAATCATCAATCAGACCGATCGAAAATAGCTTAAGCTTGAACAAATCTCGGATTCTGGGCGCAAAGTTATAACCGAGTAAAACAGCAAGAGCAAATACATGGTCAGTAAACCCGGCTGTGTCGGTGTAATGCTCCTTGATGTTCAAATCGGTCTCGTGGTTTTCGAGCGCATCAAAGTTGATCCGGAATAAGAAAATGCTCAACTGGCTTGGTTCTCGATGTGAATAAAAGGGCTCTTTTGTTCACGATCGAGGCGAAAAAGCTGCCAAGCAGCTTAGCGGGGATTTTCCCCGAAAAAATGTCGGGACCCGATGTCGAATATTAGTTTCGATGACCGTAGATAGTTTCTATTTACTACATTTTGAATTGTGTAACTAACGGCTGGTGACATAGTCTTATTGATGGAACGTTTACTGCTCGACAATGATACTTGTCGAGCAGTACGCAATTACAATCGTCCAACTGTCGACATATCAACAATACGAATTTAATTATGCTCCAGGCCGATTTCGCGATCACGCGTGATCTGATCTAGAGCAAGGAGATCTCGGATTTCCCAAAGCAAAGAGCCTGCTTTACAGCGTAGGTCATCGCGGTTAGATGTAACATAGGCTCTGATTAAGCAGCGCACCACCGGCAAAGCAGATAGGGACGAGTTGCGATTGTTCACTCAAGGCGTGATCTCGGGCTGCGATTTGATCGTAGTGATTAATCAATTCTATAAGCTCCCTGTAAATCCACCAAAATTCTCGCTGCTCATGAGCCATTCCCGTGTCTCAAGTCTTTTGGAATCCGAAGCAACGTTGGACTGAAACTGTTTCTCTATCACAGAGTGTGAGAATCGTTGCTGCACCAATTTACGCAGATTTCCCGCCCTCTGCATACCAACAGGCTCTTTGAGATCAATGCGTAAGGTGCCATCCGGCCAAACAAATACAACTCGCGACCATTTTATTTATTTGACTAACGCGCCTGGCTGGATTCAGCCTGGACAATAGTGCTCAAACCAGGCAAGGAACTGGTTTTGGAATTTGCTTTGAGCGTTTGCCACAACTGCATCGGCATTGTTGACTGTAGCTAGACCATATTTTTTTCTCAGCCATTCCTGATAGATCCGGCTGCCCGCACTAGGTTCGTTCTGTTCGTCTTTGCAATAGTAAACGCGCTCAAAATCCACCATTGGTTCGACATCCAAGGTCAAGATCTGCAGAAGTCCGCGAATGTTCTCAGCCACGATATGAAAACCACCCTCACTGCCAAACACAGCTATTGGAACTTGGCTCAATGATTGTTCGAGGTAGTCGCCAACCCAGAAAGCGTAAAACGAGCCCGTGCCATCAGCTTGCGCAAATTCTATTAGCCCGGCAAGGAAGTTGGGATCTTCGGAGCAAGTCCTCAAGCCCGTGCTTATAGAGAAGCCTTTAGTGTCGGCAGGGCTAAATTCAGCCGCTGAAAGATATAGCTCAAAGCCTTCAGAATACTTGTATCCGGGCAGATGCAGATTGTCCCCAAGAATGTTCTTCTCGAACTCTATCAGGTCTTTCAATTCTACTGGAACTTCCAAGGCACCAAAATACCGTTTCAAATCCTGAATCTCCATCACCTTTACTCCTAATATCGTCGTAAAAATGGACCATCCCGTTCTGTGAAAGCTGTTTCAGTGCTCAGTCCACCGGTAGGCTGCGCAGATATTTCAACGTATGGATGCATTAAATTGAGCTGCTCATAATGTATATTATGTTTCATTCGAGATAATAAGTCCGCAAAACGCCTTCCAGTAAGGCTTACGAGTCACGGTTTTTCACGCTCTTTTGGGAAGCATTCGTTCCAAAGTTGCGTTCCCATCCCGAAATTTTTTTAGACAAGCCTGCTAGTTTTTTATCGGCTACTGCAATACCGCATTTAGTATCGATTCCTCGACCCAGTCGTGGCGTCGCATAATCTCTTTAAATGACCGTCCGGTAGACTTAGCCTCAATCTGGGCAATGAGGGCCATGTCCTCAGTAATAAGATTCAGCGCTACCAAGCGCGCGGCTACAGGATCAGACACACCACTTGGTGCATCAATCATCTGTTGTCCGATCAGCAAACCGTCGAGTTCGGCCTGAGTGATGAACTGCATATCTTGCAGTACTTCACCAAGAGCCATTCCTGTTTTAATTTGCTGCTCGACGGCTTCGCCGAGTTGCTCCATAGTTATGATTCCGGAAGTCACACATAGCTGGCCAAGCCTTGGGTGTGTCTCTGATATATCAGCTGTTTTGGCTGCATCAAGTTTGTCTTGATAGACACGTTTGAGATCCGGATCGAGGAGAGTTTTGTAAGCGCTATCTATTGTCTGTATGAGGCGTTTGATTTTCCTCGAGCAAGTTACGTCGGCGTCAGCACTTGCGTCTTCGAGACGCGTCTTAATCAAAGTGTATGCAGCATGTAAGTGACCGTCAGGAGAATTCTCCGGCAGATCAAAAATTGCATACAGGCTTTGCATCAGTCCTCCCATCGCTCAGACCGAGATTAGATTATCATCTTGCCAAATCATTTCAGTGGTGTGCATAGCATTACACTGTCGTATTGTAGACAATAGCATAATTGTTATTGCGTTATTGTAGACGAGACTTATTGTCATCTGTTTAATAATTTCAGCATAGACAGTTAGCTGGCCAAACTTGAGCGTAAGCAAATGCAATCTTTGCGGAACAAAGCGGAAAATGATTGAGTGAGACTTAGATGGATGAACATTTGCGCGAAACACTCAAATCCAATGCCGAAATTGTCGTAGGCAAAATCGGCAAACTTGCCGAATTCAATTTCGGCTACGACGCCCAATCAGTAACGTGGGTAGATGGGTTTATCGAACGGCAAAGACTATGGTTGGGAAATGATATCGCGCAAGTCGATGGGCTAATCAATATGATCGGATCCTATTTAGGAGAGGCAATTATCCATTGCTACGGTGGTGAATGGCACCAGGAAACCGGTAAGGGAATTTGTATTCGGTTTCCCGACAACAGCCAGGCTTACCCCTTTACTAAGGTTAGGAAGCAACTCGAGAACGGTCCGGAAGATTCAATTGCAAGCTTTTTTAGTCTCATTCCTGTCGTTTTCAAATTTGGGCACCGGACTGGCAGTTGACCATTTCTCTGTTAGTATTGTCGACTGTTGCAACATGCAACAATTATAAACGCCATATTGTGCACTGGATTAATGTTGCACTTGTTTTCCAGTGCAACCGTTTACTCGTTGTAATATCGAATTTATGAGCGCACCGTTAATAGTGCCTCGACAATAATGGCCTCCTGATAAATGGTTGCTTATCGCGGTACAGTGCTTCTAGTCCTAGCAGGAGTTTATGTGAATGCCTGATGCTCACTATGTTAATCCTAAGCTTGCTGATATTTATGACCTGGATAGTCCATGGTCGGTTGATCGAGAATTCTATTTTTCGCTGGCAGGTTCGTCACCCAAAAAGATTTTGGATCTCGGCTGTGGCACCGGATTGCTCTGTGATGCATATGCAGCTAACGGCCACGACGTAACCGGTGTGGACCCGTCATCAGCCATGTTAGAAGTCGGACGGCGCAAACCTCATGGGTCGAACATCACTTGGATTCAATCGCCAGCACAGAGCTTTGAGTCGAACGAACGATTCGATCTCATCATAATGACCGGACACGCTTTTCAAGTCTTGCTCAACGATAACGACATTCTCTCTACATTTTTTGTGATGCGCTCGCACTTAAACTCTGATGGACGCGTTGTATTTGAGTCTCGAAACCCATTGATAGATTGGTCAAAGAATTGGGACTACGACATAGTTCTCGAGACCGTAAATGGTCCTGTTCATGAATCACGACGATTGATTGCACAAGACAACGATCGAATGACATTCGAGCTTCGCTATCGGTTCCCCGATGAGGAACTCATATCTCTAAGCGAACTTCGCTTCTTGTCGGCACACGAAATTGAGAAGCACCTCACGACTGCCGGTCTGTGCATCGACAAGTTTTATGGAGATTGGAATGATGAGGCATTCAATCCGAAAACATCGCGCGAAATGATCTTCGTGGTGCGAGCTTCATCTTAAGAGTCACATTTCTTGGTGCAGCACATTTACATTAGCCTCAATGGAGACGAAGCTTTAACTCCCGGCAGTGGATCTCATCCGCCTATGCTTACGAGTAACTGGCCAGGGCGGAGCGCCTTCGTCCAGCAGCGGGCGCAAGCCGTTTGCCGCGCCAAGAATTACGGGACCATTGTTCAACAATGTTGCCGTCAGTTCGCTGCCCATGCCAATAACAGAAAGAGCGATACCACACCAGTTTGGAACCGAGACAACCGCCAAATTCTGACGTGCAAGATCCATACCGTTTCTTGCGATCTGTATTGCTTCGACCAGCCCTAAAAGGCTGTCCGAGGTAACGATCATATCTGCACGATAACGAGTCACCTCAGTTCCCGTAGCAAGGACAATGGCAACATCTGCTTGTTCAAGCGCGAGTAGGTCGTCTACATCGTATCCAACCACTGCGACTTTCTTGCCTCTTTCTTTGTAAGACTTGATGATGGTCGCCTGTTCCTCCGGAGACACCCTATAGTGGATATTCTCGATGCCAACCTTCTTCGCCAATCCTTCAGCAGCAGCCTGACTGCCACCTGTCGCCATAGCCACGTCGATCTTCAAATTCTTCAGAGCCGCAATCACCTCTGAGGCATTCTCGCGGACTGGGTCCTGATAGCTGATGACTCCGGCAAGACTTCCGTCAATAGCCACGCATACACGTGACTCTGCACGCCGCTGGCAATCATTCAAGAAGGTCGACGCCTCGGCGAGATCTATGTTGTTCTGCTCCATTAAGCGTGTACTTCCTACAACTACTGCATGACCTTCGACAACCCCTGTGATACCAAGGCCACTCACCACATGAGATGAAGTCCTATCAGGAACCGGAATGCGCTGTAGGTTTGCGTAAGAATAAATTGCGAAGGCTGTCAGATGATTGTAACGCTCTTCGATTGCTGCGGCCAAACGCATCACTTCTACTACGCTAAATCCATTACAAACAAAAACATCCGTAACTGATGGTTTTAGCGCAGTGAGCGTTCCGCTGCGTACAAAGATAATAGTGTCTATCTGAGCTAATCGTTCGAGAGTTCTCGCGTTTCTAATCACGATTCCGCGATTTCCGGCACGATACATAGAAGCCAGGAATGCGGCAGGTATTGCAATTTTGATACCGGTGAGGAAGTCAAAATAAATTAGTGACGCAGCCCGACTGACATTACGAGTAACTAAATAAAGCAGAACCGCTCCTGATAGAACATATCCCAGACGTTTATAACCAATCCGCAAAGAGTCGCGGTGCAGCTGCGTTCGCTGCAGCCAGCGTCGATGCTGTTTTTCCATGACCGGGTCTTTGACCCGAGGCGAAGAAGGGAGTTCGTTCCTTACGTAAAGCTTCCCGTCCGTTAGCACTGTATCAGGTGTCACACGGTCACCTTTCTTTACAGTGCGGGGTTCGAAGTCTTCTTCTGGATGTGCTGGTACCAGAGTGCCCTCACCCTCGGTGATTGTTCCTTCAAACGCAATCAGATCGCCCTCATAAACGACAAGTCGAGCGCCCAGTTTTAGTTCGCTAATTGGAATTCTGATTCTGTCCTTGCCTTTAATCAACCAAGCGGAACGCTCAGAGAGAGCTAATTGGTGCGAAATTAGTTGTTGGCAGCTCGCTGTGACTAAGTCGCGGATATATTCGCCTAGTCCAATAAGAGTCATCATCAAAGAAGCCGGGAAGTGCCGACTTTCAGCCATGAGGAGAAGACAACCGACGGTATCAAGAAAATCGGCGCCGACGCGTCGCTCATCAAGCAACGTTTGCAAAGCCCTATTGGCGATTGGTAACAAGGAAAACGAGAGTACAGCTCGTGTTACAAAAACTGGTAATTCAATCACCGAGCAAACAAGTGAGAGAGCTCCCAGCATGAACTGAATCTTTGGCGGCAGCCTGTCCTCAAAAGCAAATGTCGCTTTGCGCAAGTGTGCCAGTTGGGCAGGAAGCTTCTTCTGCTCCACGTAGAGCGGAGAATGAGGTGAATAGCGGCGCACGTCCTCATAAGTAATTCTAGAAAGCCAGGTCTCTGGTTCGAATTCACCAGGAACGAAGTTGATGGTGACAGAAGCACTGTATGGATTGACACTAGCACCGGTAACACCTGCTTGCTTCTGTAAACAGTGCTGAACAGATGCTGCGAGATCTGGTTCGCGATAGACAGCGGGTAGTCGATATCTCGACCTTCCAGTCAGAGAGTGAACCAGCGTACATCCCAAGTCCGAAATAAGATTGCCAAGTTTTTCGGTTGCAGTTTGCGTGGCCATATTCTATGAACCGCCAGGTCCGGATTCTTATCTTAGCTAGTACTATTTTTTTGTTTCATTCGCACCAGCAGATATTGTTCGGTCTTGGACCCACTGTAATGCACCAAAAGTGGTGCCTGGTCCTTCATCAAATTGCCCAGCCCGGTATCATAAACGATGCTCTTGTTTCCGCCCACAGTCCAGCACACACGCGAATTTTTCTTATCCAAGGCACCGGTAATTTGTTTTGTTTCGTCCGTCAGGTTATTGTAGTAATTACCTTTTACCTGTCCTTTTTTGTTAACAGCCAACTGGAAAAGTGAGGAAGAATTGCTTTGTCCGTTCTTCACGATGGTGAAAATTCCAAGCGATTTCCAATCTTTTCCTACCGGCTTGAGAGGCGCAGTAGTTCCCTGTTGGGCAAGGTCTTGAGCTTGTTGATAGTACGCTGTTTGCGACTCCAGAGGCTGAGTTCCGTAATACACGTCGTTGTTTTGGTAGAGAATGTTCTGTCCATAGTCGTAATAAACTGGCTCTACCCCAGAATTCATTCCGATGAAGGGTGCGACGTCACCCCAGCCTCCGTAGTTCCACGCCCAACCATCACCCCAGCCTGGATACCACCAGCCATCTCGACGCCCCCACCATCCACGATTGAAGTATCCTGGATCATCAAAGCCATTACGAATCATTGCGGCCTGATCGCGAAACTGGGCATCAGTCATCGGATAAGTGCCCCGGTCTGCGTAAGGCAGAGCTTGTCGATCCGCCAAGCGCCCAAACCCACCATCAGTAGGAAGATTGTCGGCCCGATTCCACATTTGCATCCTAGGCACATCTGCCGGTCGGTTTCCGTAATCAAGGGAACGTCCGAAATCACCGTTGTTTCCCCATCCTCGATCCAGATCGCCGCGGTCGAAGCCACTTCTGTCAAAGCCCCCTCGATCGAACGAATCACGAGCTGCGCCACCGCCGACGCTACCATGAAATCCACCTCTTGCCACTGACGCGGGTACAGAATAGGTGGTGCTAGCAAGCAACAGCGTGAACGCTAAGAGGCGACGCATTTCAAAATTCCTCCTGATGGTAAGCGATTGCACGTCACTGAACTTTCAAACTTGATTTTTCGTTCGAGTGAATCCGCTTTACCTCAATCGGACGCCGATCTGGCAACTGCTGTCCCTCGATAGTTCTGTCGATCGAACTCCAATTAAAGTGTTCTCCGTCTTTCGGTTCATAGATATAGGTTGCGCTGGTGGACAACCCACCAGCCGTTAGCCCGAGGGTTTCATTCGACCATTTAGCCCCGTCCTTATGCCACTGACCATGACCGTAACCGCCATCTTGGCCAAAATGCCACGATATAAGACGTCCATTTTTTGGATCATTACCTACCAACTCAAACGCTTGCGGAACTTCTTTGCCACCGTCTACATCGCAAAATCGCATCGCCAAAAAGTGTCCGTGCGCGATCGGAATGACATACATATGCACTTCGGCCTTGCTTGTCTTTGCGCTCCATTCACCAACCATCCAATCCAAATCCTTTAGTGATTTGGCCATTGGTTGCTCACACATAGTCTCGACAACATTTAGCATTTTCCAAACCCCATTAGTCTTCTGATGAACGACCATGTAACGACCCTTGTCGGATGCACCGACAACAGTTGTTCCTTCTTCCAAACAGATGTCCGGCGAAGGGAAGACGATCGAATCTATCTTTACCGTTATTGGGTGTGCACCACTTTCTTTGAACCATTTTTGATATAGCTTGAGAATAGAGTCGCGACCGTGATATCTCTGGCCGTCAGAGTCTGTGAAGGAGCAATCGTTACTCCACATGTTGGCTATTTTTTCTGCATCTCCAGCTTCATAAGCTTTGGCAAATTCATCAGCTTGAGTTCGGATAATCTGCTCGTCAGATTTAGTAGAACCAAAGGCGGGGGCCATCCGCGCATCCAGAGGTGTGGTTGCTAATCCCGAGGAAGAGTTTTCGACGGTCGCTGTTTGAGTCTCAACGGCAGTCTCGGCAATGGCAGCGGCGGATGTTATCTGCCACACGAGAAACATCAACAGAGGGAAGTTCTTGTTTAAACTTGACGGCACACCACCGTTTCTTGATTTCATCTTTTCGACCACCAGGAAAGGCTAACGACCCTATTTTACGCTTTGTACCCAGGCTCATCCTTTGCCGTGCGGTTCTGGGCGAAACCGTGGAATGAAAAGCAATTAAATTATTTGAATAGTGAAAATCAGCGCGTTAGTAGCGGATAGAGCAACGCTTACAGGTAGGTGGAAAACCTGCTAGTACAAGCAATTTAGGCTTAGAGATTGCCGATGAGGTGAATCTTACTTATTCGCTACTTCCTAAAAGTGTGTGGTGAAGCGGTGAGTTCCGCTTTATAGAGAGGTCTCAGACGATTGTCGTTCTGTGAAAAACCGCACAAATACTAATTCTGTTTCGAACTTCGAATTTCAAGAGATCGTATACTTGACGAACTTCTAGTTGCAGATGATGTCGAAAAAGCCACGAATTGCAGTTATTGTCACACTTGTCGTCCTCGCGTCTTGCTTTCTGCTTGCATTTTTTGTGAGGCCGCACTCATTATCGTTTCAGACGACAGATCCACCAGACGATTACGCAATTCTTCCGCAGCACGCAGACCGATTGCCTCTGGCAACGAGAATTTCGCGCGGAAACTCGCTCGCGCTTGTTCTTACGTTTAGCGCGTATTCTCGCGAAAACGGAAGTGCATTTTTAGCGATGCGCGAATGGGGAACAGAGATGTTCCAAAAAGATCCGACTTTCTTGTATGCGACTCAGATCGGACAGCAGTTTGAAGTGCCATCAAGTATTTTCGGTAGCTTCGTATATAACGTGCTATTTGGCCCCCGAATTGTAGTGGAAGATCAAGTTCTTCACGTAATCCGCAAGCAGATTCACGCATTTCACAAGACTGACGTTTACGAACAAATTAGGAATGACTACTACGAAAGCTTTGGCAAAGACAAAGAATCGGCTCTGCTGTTAGCCAACTATGAATTTGACCGAGCAAAAATGGCTGTGCCAGCGGTGCTCTCTGCGCTATTTTGGCTTGTGATGATATTGATTGGGATTCACCGCGCGGTCAAAGTACACAAAACGATTAGCGATAAGATACAAAAGTCGCTGAGTGGAATGTGGCTCACGTTGGCGTTGTTCTACTTGATTGAAACGTGGTCGCATAATTCGGTGCAAGTACTTATGTCATCGATACTCTGCGCTGCAACTGGGTTTTATTTGCGCAAGCCGATTGTTGCCAGCCTGCAAGCAGACGGTGCTTTGACATTCAAATTGATAACCTTGAACATCAAGCCACTAATTCTCATCGCATTTGCAAGTTTGAGCCTGGTTGCCATTCATCTAATCACATGGATCAAAACGGGATCATTGCAGAATCCCGACCCGGTTACTCTCTTCTTGTTCGCAGCTTCAGGCAACTTCTTCCATGATCCAATTTTCCAAAAACGAGTTCTCGAGAGGCTGCTCGGCGTTCTGTGGCTGATAGCACTGGCGTGGGTGATTAGAATCATGACAATGGAACAAGAGATCGATCTTGAAGCACCAGAGCGCCTCGATTCCCTTGTCACAAGGGAAATTTAAGCCAGGTAAGAAAAACCTGAAAATATCTCACCACTGACGTCGGTGCTTTGATAGAATACCCACCTCAGCGCCCTTGTGTCGGAACTGGTATACGAGTCGCACTTAAAATGCGATGCCCGTAAGGGATTGAGGGTTCGAATCCCTCCGAGGGCAATCTCTTTGCTTTCACAAAGAAAAGCTCCGTTAGACGTTCTAACGGAGCCTTATTGTCAATAGTCGTTTCTTCAGGTATTAGCCACTTGGTGTCAAATGTGGTGCCGACGCCCGAGAGTGTTTGACAGTTACTTGACGGAAGCCAGCTGTTTGTCTGAGCCTTCGCAGACTGCTATGCTCACTTTGTTCTCAAGAGCGCCGATGCCTTCAGCTTCAAAGCAGACCACATCACCATCTTTCAACCATGGATACTTGGCCGGATCGATGACTTCATTCGTCTTTGGATCGACCTTTGCAGCGAACTCAGCTATGCAGCCATTGCCTACAGTTCCTGAGCCCAACACATATCCCGGCTGAACAGAGATATTCTGCTGCCCCAGCCAACTCATGATTCGCGGAAAGCTCCAAGCTCGCTTCTCGTTTGTGCCAGGATGAGTGTGATAAAGAGAGTCGTAATTAGCCGCCATTCTCTCTTCACCATTGAAGACAAGACGAAGCTTCATGTCTAAAACGCCATGTGCATCCATCTTGAACTTGGAAGCAGGTACAATGCTCGGGCCAATAGACTTGCCGATGATGAATTTGCTATTTGTCGGACCAAGACCGTCCATGTCTTTCTTTTGGACATCGCGAGCCGACCAATCGTTCAAGATCGTCAGATAGCAGTGCTCTTTAAAGAACTGAAGAGCCTCTTCTTCTGTTTTCAGCAATGCGGTTTTAGTGACAATGCAGGCAATTTCAAATTCGTAATCAGGAGCTTTGACGAAGCTAGGGATTGAGACCTCTTTGTCGGGTGCGAAGAGTTTTTCAGGTGGAAGGTCGACAATATAATACGTTGCATGATCGTACCAGCCAGCCCAAATGTCAGCGCCGCGTCTTAGGCGTATCTGTTTCACGTGCGTCTCAAATCCCAAAAAATCTAGAAGTAATCGAGGCTCCGGAATCTCTGTCCCAAACAGCGTTACCGTTCTGTCATTACGTTGAAAAAGCATGAGTGAAACTTCCTCTAAATAAATGATGTTGAGTTGGTGCCTGCAGCGCGTGAAACACACTTTCGCTATCGCGAGTGCTTCGACTGGGTACTGGAACTGGGTCAGTCCGGACCGCTCAGCAGGTGCTCTGCCTGCAGCCTGGATTATCGCATGTTTGCCTCACAAATGAGAACTGATCAGGGGTAGCTTCTGGGCCCGGATGCTAAGATGAGCCCTAAATACCCAGCCGAGAGTAGTAAAGAGACGCTGTTGGGAAGCGTCAAATTGCAGAACTGAGGCACCGTTGTGTTCGCCTCAACTTCATCAGCACCACATCAGGCGAGCCAAAAATGAAAGATGCCAGTTTCGTATGGAAGTCACTGCTGACGGTGCCATCACTAACAGCACTAATGGCCGATCAGGCATTATCCAAACCGGTCAATGAAGCAGTAAGCGTAATAACAGACTCTGAAACCACAGACCCGAGTGGATTCAAATGGATGATAGTCTGCATTGCCCTGCTCGTGTTTGTGGCTTTTACCTTGATCGGCGTCACCATTTTTTATTTCACTAAGGGTAAAAAGGACCGCTCAGCTTAAACAAGCGACCCGCTAAGGCACCAGAAACACACCGCGAAACACACCATGGACGCGCCAAGTACAGTGCGTCAAGAAGTCAAGCGTTGCATATAAATCTGATACCACTGATAATGCCACCATAGCCAATACTAGAAAGAGTTCTTTATGAATCCGTTGCCAAATTTCGAGATTGATGCCCACAGAGCATCGATTGACTTAAGCGGTTTGGAGAGTTTTCTTGAATCACCGGTCGTAGAAGAACCCCAGCGCGAAGAGACAGAAACCGAGGTGATTTTGCGCTTGCTCGATCAGCTGTACAGAGTGGGCGAGCTTGTAAAAGACACTAGCGAAAGACTGAGCGAGGCGCATGAACGCCTGAACAGCTTGACAGCCTTGGTTACTTTGCAAAATAAGCAAATGGAGATACTTTCTCATTATCAAGCTCAAGCCTCTCGTGTGGCGGGTTTAGAGCACAGCCTGGCAATGGCCACGGCTGAAAATGAAAGACTAAAACGGTCAGGTTGGCGTAAGATCTTTTTCTGGATCAAGTAACGCCTCTGGAGCCATGAGCCCGAAAAAACTGTTGGTCACCTCTCTTTTGTGCCTGCTCGGCCTAATGCCGGTGCAGGCTCGTACTCTTATCGGGGGAGTAGAGCACTCCGAGTCTTTAGCTCCAGTCGAGCAGACTCTTGCTCCTGGTCAAATATTCGACATGCGAAACCTGCCCACGCAAGGCGATGGACCGTCAAGATTTTTCAAGATTCCCTCGTGGCTCGCCGGAACTTGGCATAAAGACTCTCAGACAGACTTCTATCGGTATAGCTATGTCACTAAGCAGACTGACATAACCACCCGCACCGCACCCGCTCGCTCTGATGGCACCTGGGGTACGCAGCGAACTGATGATGGTCAGGTCTGGCAATACGATGCCACTCCTTTCAATAGCACTGTAGACAGTGGCAGCGACTTTGTGGTGCAACTCGTTAGAGTCAGCGAACCAGTGGCCGAATCGGAGAAAGTCTTTGTAAGACGTAGCCTCGATACCCAAATTCGCGTGGACAAAATGACTGGGCGAATCAAAGCGGTTGAATCAGGCGAGCAGCTCACCACCTATTACCCAGAACAAGACGGACTGGTGAAGCGTGAGTCGTCAGCTAAGGTGTTTGACGCCAATGGGAACCCGCTCTTGCTAGGGAAGTCATTCTCTTACGAAACTCGCGTCGCCGAATTCCAACCTCAGGACACCTACCAAGGCAAGGATGTGCGCGCCCTATTTGTTCAATTCATCAATGGCTTGCAGAAACAGCAAGCAAATGCCAACCCCTAAGCCGGAATTTTCCAACATGAAAAATACTCACTCACTGTCGTCACTCCTCACAGTGACCGCGACAGCAAGCGCGCTTGCATTATTCACGTCTTTCAAGGCGATACCTTCTGAAGCAAAGGCGAGCGACAGTTCAACCGCAAGCAATACCAGTGCTACGGTAAAAAGCAGCACCTTGAGCAGCGTCGAAATCAATGAACAAGATTCCAGTTCCAAATTGACAAAACAAGAAAAAAAGGAACTGAAAGTAGAACAAAAGCTTTTAGGCAAGGAAAAAGAGAAAGACGGAGCAGCCACAACTGCCGATGACAGGGCCGCTCCATGCGTCTCATGGGTGGACCCATTAGTCAAACCGAAAGCTTGCCTCCTGTGCATACATGGATTAGGGCTATACAGCGGTTCGTATGAAGACTTCGGGAAATGGATGGCCAGACGAGGTGTCGGTACTTATGCAATCGACGTTCGCGGTTTCGGTTCCTGGATGCAAGTGAAAGGTGACGACGATATTGATTTCGCAGCCTGCCTGAAAGACATTCAAAAGACCCTCAAATCAATTAGAACAGCCAATCCGGGACTTCCAGTCTACATACTTGGAGAGTCAATGGGAGGCGCCATTTCGCTCAAGGCTGCAGCCCTCTACCCCGATCTTATCGATGGATTGATCTCTTCGGTTCCTGCCGGATCGCGATTTAAACAAAAGAAGACTGATATAAAAGTCGCTCTTGAATTTCTTACCGGTCCCAACAAGCAACACAATATGGGCAAATCTGTCGTCTCGCAAGCCACTGAAAACGACAAGCTGCGCAAGGATTGGGAAGGCGATCCAATGGATCGCATGCAATTCTCTGCGAAGCAACTTATGCAGTTTCAGAAGTTCATGAACGAGAATCATGATGCGGCTAAGTTGATTTCGAAGTCTCCAGTGCTGGTTTTGCAAGGTAGCGAAGACAAACTTGTCAAACCAGAGGGTACATGGGAGCTGTTCTCCGAAATTGAAAGTGCCGACAAGACATTCTTAGCAGTGCCAAGCGAGCATCTGATTTTCGAAGAGCAACAAGACCATGCTCAAAAGTTTGATGAAAGAGTTTCGCGCTTGGTTATGACCTGGCTTCAGACGCATCTTCCGACTGGCTACAAATGGGTAGAGGGACCTGAGCACACAGATCACTCAACGGCAATGGTAAGACTGTTGAATAATGATTTTGCCGGTGCGAAGAAAGAGTTAGATGCTGCGATCGCTGGTGGCGCCGCCGACGGCAGAACATATTTTTTGCGAGGCATCGCCGAAAACAAGCTCAACATGCCCCTTAAAGCAAAAGCTGACTTCGCGAAAGCGATGGAATTAGGCAAGGGTAGCGACTCTGCTAAGAATGCCAACGAGTACATGTTAGGCATGCTGCAACCGAGCAAAGCCAGTCAAAACACATCTACCTCGGCCCCTGCAGAGAAAATTGTGCTCACTCAAGATCTGCTGCAACCTGTGGGCGCGTTTGGTCAGCCAGCAATCCTCGCTTTTTACGCCTCGTGGGCCGAACAATGCAAAGACATAGATAAAGTTGCAAACACAACCGGCATTCTTCCTAAGGGCATCAAGTTTGTAAAGGTCGACATCGAAGATGCTCACCTTGCACCCTTAGTGCAAGCCTGCAACGTTGGCCCTATTCCGACATTCGTCTTTGTACAAAAGAACGGCACTGTTGCATCAATTTCAATCGGCATGAACAACTTCACTGGCTTCGCTAAACAGCTAAAACTCGCGCCGAGCGTTCCAGTTGGCAAATAATACTTAGCCGGTGTTTTGCAGACCGACAGCGATTCCGTTTATGGTCATCAAAACAGCTTCCATGAGCAAGTCCGTAGATTGGGACCGAGACTGATACTGAGATTCAGATTGATCTTTAGGTGGCGTTTGAGCGTGGGATTCATCGTGCGTTTCTTCTCCGCTCCGGTTTCTTAACTCTTTGATCAACTTCACTTGAAATAGGCTGAGCGGATCAACATATGGATTGCGCAACGCAATAGACTGCTGCAAATAGTGGGTCTGATCGAGCAGTCGTTTATTGCCACTGATCTGCAATACCCCATCTTTGGCGTCTTTGTATTCCTGTTCGATTATCGGGAAAAACCGTTCGCGCAGCTCGACTGCAACGAGATTTTGAGCATAGAAAGCGGCGATGTTCATATCGGCTACAGCTAAGGCGTTTTCGATCTTGGTGACGAGACCGCGGAAGAACGGCCATTCTTTATACATTTCTTGCATCAGTTGGAGGTTTCCTTCTTTCTGAATAGCCGTTCTAAAGGCGCTGCCAAATCCGTACCAAGCCGGCAGCATATAGCGCGACTGAGTCCAAGCGAAGACCCAGGGTATCGCACGCAGGTCATCTATCGATCGACTGCCAGATTTACGTGATGTGGGGCGCGAACCAAGCTTCAGAAAAGAAATTTCCCCGATTGGTGTGGTTTGATGGAAGAATTCAGCGAATTCGGGACTCCCATAGACAAGCGAGCGATACCCTTGGAAGGAAGCTTCCGAAAACTCGTCCATGAATAACTGCCATTTGGGATTATCAGCTTTCCGCAAATCAGACTCATCAAGGAGAGTAGATTCGAGGACGGCTGCAATCAATCGCTCAAAGTTCCTTACAGCGATCTCGTGCAGAGCATATTTCGAAGAGATCACTTCGCCCTGTTCAGTAAGTTTGATTCGCCCTGCGACCGTGCCCGGCGGCTGTGCAAGAATCGCTCTGTGAGTCGGTCCGCCACCTCTTCCGATAGCGCCGCCACGACCATGAAAGAGTCTCAAGGTTATGCCTTTCTCTTTGGCTAAAGACACAAGCTGTTTTTGAGCTTTGTATAACTCCCAATTCGAGGCGACAATGCCACCATTTTTACCGCTGTCTGAATAACCAATCATTATCTCTTGCAGATTATTTCGGCATCGAAGATATTTGGCGTAGACGTCGTTTTCAATAAGCGAATTGAAAATAACCGGAGCATTGCGTAGGTCCTCAATAGTCTCAAACAATGGCACCACATTTATCGATGCAAACGAATTTTCACCAGCCAGATCAACAAGTCCCGCGTCTTTGGCCAAAACAAGAATCGCCAGCATATCGCTTGCGCCTCGAGTCATACTGACGATATAAGTATCAACTGCCTTGACACCGTGCTGCTTTTGGCATTCGGCCAAAGTACGGAAAACATCAATGGTCTCGTTCGTCTCGCTACTGAATGACAAATCCTTCGGAAACAGCGGTCGCCTGTTGTGCAATTCCTTCGTCAACCAATCACACTTTTCCTTTTCGGTCAGTGAGCTATAGTTCCCAGCGGCCGTATCGTACTTAGTACTTACTTCCTGCAGTACGGAACCGTGTCTTGCACTATGCTGCCTGATGTCTAGCTTGGCGAGGTGGAAACCAAAAATCCGCACCGTAATCATGGTGCGTTGCAGCCCATTCATACTTTCCGAACATCCAGATTGAACGAGGGCATTCCATAGAATTTGCAGATCCGCATAGAGTTCCGCCGCGTTCTCGTAATACGAGTGCACGGCTATGGAGGCCGATTCACCAGGCACGAAACTATTTGGTATGCGCACCGGCTTCAAGGATGGGTTCGAATCAACTGGTCGCTCGAGCGTATTGCGCAACTTAGCCTGAATATAGAGAAGTTTTTGCCGGAACGGCTCGCGGTCATATCGACCGCTAATTCGCTTGTGAATTGAAGGAAACAGCAGGGCATCAAGGGCCACGCTTTGCAGCAGTCCCTCACCGACTTTCAACCAAGTATCTGAGTGACTCAGATCGTTGAACAAGGTCTCCAGTTCTTTCAAATAGCGATTAAGTATCAGTTTTCTCTGATACTCGAGGGTGCCGAAGGTCACTGCCGGGCTGACAAACGGATTTCCGTCACGATCACCACCGATCCACGATCCGAACGTGATGCAATTGGGTACATGCACCGAGATGTTTGGCTCCTTATCTAATTCACCAATTAAATTGCCGATTTCTTGATGCACGTCGACGATTGCATCAATGACGACATGGTCGAAGTGATAGAGACCATAACGAACTTCATCCATGACGTCAGGCTTGAAGTGAATAACGTGATCCGCGAGCCAAAGCGACTCAACAACGCCTTTGATTGAATTGTCGATTGAACGCTGCTCACGCATTCCCAGCGGTGGATGATCTCTTCTGAAGAGATAGCGTGCTATTTCCAGCTGTTTGAGCAAAACAGTTCGACGCGTAATCTCGGTCGGATGCGCGGTAAAAACCACTTCAATGTCGAGGTTATTTAAGACAGCTAATATCTCTGCTTCCTTAGCACCCTTTTGGCGCAGTTTGTCGAGCACCGCTGGCAGTGCATCCGTCGGCTTCAATTCTCTATGCTCGTTTTCGCTTATAGCTCGCCGTCTTAAACGATGATTCTGTTCAGCAATATTAATGAGATCAAAATAGCTAACAAACGACTTGATGATCTTTATCGACTGCCTGAGGTCAAAGCTCTCGACCATTTGTAGAATTGGCTCGATTTCGGACAGCGTTCCGCGATGCCAGGATTTCGTCAACGCCCGCAGGTTCTCAACTCCCTGGTACACATCCTCGCCTTCAATGCGGCGTACCGTTTGCCCGAGAATTGCGCCCAACGTTCGAACGTCATCTCGGAGAGGCTTGTAACGGTCGTCAGTCGCAAACGACTGAATAGTTGCAGGATGCGTCAAAATTTCGCTCCATAGTCAGGAATAAGTGACAAGTTGTTTGATCATCGTACCAATGCACGGGACCGGCAAGGCCATTTGTTACAATTGGGTCTCGAAGAAATTTCCAAGAAGTCGTGTCTAGCTAGAGATAGGTCGAAATTTGAGAAGTCTTTTGTGGAGAACTCAAGCAGTTTTGCAGGTGATAATTATTGCCGCAGGCTTGACGTTACCTTGCTGCGCTAAAGATGACGATAGTCTACCGTCGTTGAATGAACGACTCAAACAGCTTGAGAACGTCGTTATTGGTTCCGCGCCTGCAAATGAGAGCAACGAACAAAGAATATTGAATGTCGAATTGAAATTGTATGGGCAACAGCAAGGCGGCACGCTCCAAGACCGTCTGATGAAAGCACAACAAACGGTTGCTAGCAACTCCAACAAGCAAGATGACTGGGCCGCAACCCCAATGCCGACTCCCTCTTTGTCTCCCTCTTTGTTGCCGCCTTCTATACCACAATCAACAGACGTCCCCACACCTGCGACGCCATCCCCTACCCGGGCCAGTGCAAATTCCCCATCTGATTCGTCGCCGTTGTCAGCTGTGCCGGCGCCAGATGCTACAACTGATGACGGGTGGCCAACGGCGCTTCCCAGGCTCGAGGCTCCAGCTTCAAGCGTCGGCGGACCCTTCAAGATTGAAGTTTCAGAGTCGAGCACCACACAAAAGATAGTCGATGGCTACAAAAAGCTACCAGACGATCAGGTTTTCAATGCAGCTCAAAATTATTTTCAAAATCACAATTATGCGGTAGCGGAAAAACTCGAGTTGATGTTAGCTGACCGCCATCCAAAATCTGCGCGTTTTTTCTATGAAGCTGGACGGGCTGAAGTAGAGCAAGACCATGTAGACGATGCCTTTGCTAACTATGCCTTAGCGTGGCATCTCGGACACGCAGACGCTTATACAATGACGGCAGAAAAGTTAGTGCCTGTTCTCCAGCGTCAAATTGATCCGTATTGGAAGCTCACATGGCAATGGCAAGCCCAAGATCCGGAAGCAGTCCTCAATGCTGGCACAAGGTTGTGGAAAGGTGGTTGCACGAAACAAGCGATCAGAATGTTTGAATACGCGTTGAAAAACGAACCGATGTGTCGCGGCGCCGCCTCGTATAACCTCGGAGCCATAGCCGAAAACGAGGGAAACCTCAAAATGGCCCTTCGCTACTATCAATGGGCAGCGAAGGAAAACGCACGGCTTTCGGCAGAAGCGACTGCACATCCAGCCTATCAGGACCAGATTCAAAAAAGCCTGAATATCTTTCCTCCTGGGTACATTGAGAATGCGATCGCCGATGTACGGCAAAAATTGTTGCGGGGAGATACTAGCTGGCACGGCTGGACGCAACCGAGAAGCTACCCAACGAACCAGTGTTCTGAGGTCTGCCCTGTATGCGCAATTTCTCGAACCGAGCCAGAGTACATAATGGGTCAAATGGGCCTGCGTTAGCAAAACCAACACCATCGAAGCTTTCGCGTCGCGTGCCCGCCTCTACTGGTGCAATGTTGGTTACGCTTCTGTTCGCCCAATTTGCTAGTTGCCCTGTCGGTGCAGCTGAATCCGACCCACCTTTAATCCGACGTGTAAAACAGCTGGAAGGCATTGTCATAGGTGTAGCACCAGACGATGAGTCTTGTGAGCAGCGCTTGAACGCCATGGAAATGAAGTTATTTGGTCATGTTCAATCCGGTGCCGTGCTGGATAGGCTTGAAAGGATAAAGGATAGCATCGCTGGTGTCGACGAAGGAGAGCCGTCGCAAGAGCCGACTAAATCTCGCGCTCCTGTGAATGGCTCTATCTCTACCAGCATGATGTCTGGTCCAGGTAGGTCCGAACTTAGCTCATCACGCGCGATAGTAGACGATCCACTGCAGAAAGTATTAATTCCTCAAATCGAAAGTCTGCTCTCGCCGTCTACCAAATCTACGAACAAACAATCTGCCACTAAGTCTACGGCTCAAGGCGATGCAAAACTCTATGATGAAGCTACCGCTGCTTTAGACAAAAAGGAGTTCGGGAAATCCGAGACCATTTACACCGAGCTTACCAAACGCAATCCAAAGGACGCCCGTTACTTTTATGGGCTTGGAATGGCTCAACAATTGCAGAAGAGAAACGGCGAAGCGTTCGCTAATTTCGTCATCGCCTGCCATCTCGATAGCTCGCCGCGATATTTGCAAGCAGCAAATGCACTTACCGCCGAAATGCAACACGAGTTGGATTCGAATTTCAAACTGAAGTTCAGATGGCAACTTTCAGACCAACAGAGCGTGCTCAATGCCGGCACTCGACTCTGGAAAGCCGGTTATACGAAAGCTGCGATCAACACGTTTGAATATGCGCTCAAAAATCTTCCCCTTTGTCGGGGAATTGCCGCTTACGATCTTGGCGCCGTGGCTGAATACAATGGTGATTTGAAGACCGCCCATCAATACTACTTGTGGGCAGATAAGGAAAATGCTCGACTCGCAGCTGAGGTAAAAATAAAACCAATGCTTGCGACCGAAATCAACAAGTCATTGAATATTTTTCCCAAAGGCTATATCGAACAGGCAACACTAGACGTTCAGCATAAGCTCCTGAATGGCGATGTTACCTGGAATGGTTGGACCCAAGCCATAACTCATCCTGTTTATTGGTCAAGCGAAGTTTGTCCTTTGTGTGCCATCTCTCGAACCGAAAAACGCTATGACAGCGAGCAACAATTACGATGAGATTTTGTTCTTTCTGCTTCTCATATCTCGCCCGCGATTTGAGATGACCTTTCGCAACAGAACCCTCTCAATTGACTATAAAACCGTCATGAGATCTCGGTTCACCGTTTGTAAACCCGAGAAATATGGTGCGAACCGATTCCTTGGCTAGCCATTTGCTAAGCATTCTCAACTTATTTGGCTACCACATTGTCAAAATCGTATTTCTCGCATAACCTTTTGTCGAGTCAGTCACGCAACTAGCGTAATGAGCCTATCGGACGATTGCGGGACTATAGATGAAAATGCGACGACAGCAAGTAAACAATTAACGTGAGATTTCGTTCTTTCTGCCTAAATCGGCCTTATTCTTGAAAAAACGCGGCAGCCAGTCAAAGTCCTGTAGTGCCTGCTTCATTGGTTAGCCCTTTCACCTATGCCAGACGAAAGTTCAAGGTTCAGCCTCGCTAAGAGTTTTGTACAAACCAATGATTCCGAACGTTTTTACGAGGATCTTCTCATGCATGGCGCCCAGTGGGGTGTCGATGATGAGTTTGAGCAGTTCGTACGAGAGTTAAATGACTTAAGGCACGACGCGCGAACGCTTACTCAATTCGCCGATCTGCTCAGGAAACTTTTGAAGAAGCAGCAGCTCGTTTTCGGAGAGACACACGTAGCTCTTGCTCGAACCGAAATGCTTCTCGGCGTCTGTCTGCGTCGCATGCGCATTCCCGACGCAGCTATAAAATCGCTGCGGTCGGCTGTGACCCGATTTCAAAACGCTGACGATGTAGACCGTGACCTATTCGTTGCTTGTCTTTGCGCCCTGTCAGCCAGCTATCGCGATGCCACCAATTACGATGCCTCACGCACGTGCATAAAACAGGTATATCGCTTACTTCCTCCTGAGGATGCTCCACTTCGATTGCAGTGCGCAGCGCTCGAAGAGCTGGCCGCAGATCTTCTCTGCGAAAACAGATTTAAGTCGGCGTTGGAGGGATATCACCGGTTGGTGGCAATGAAAGTTGAACTATTAAAAACAGAATCAACAGACATTGTTAAGTCGTTGATGCAGCTGTCTTCATGCCATTTTGCACTTCATCAAATAGATGAGGCAGAAGAGGCTCTCATAAGAGCAGGGCAGTACTATCATCAATTGAAATATGACGACCGCGCTCTCTTAGGGCAATTGCTAGAGTCGCTTGGCGGTACTTTACGGCACAAAGCACAGTTTATGCAAGCGGACATTCTCGAAGAGGCAGCCTTAGAGGTGCGTGGACGCTCAGAGCAAACTACAGGACACATGCTTTACGGCACACTCATCGCTGATGCACAAACTGCAGAGGCAAAAGGCGATCAAGCAGCCGCTAAAGCTCTCTATCGAGAGGCATTATGCACGCTCGAATCGCAGCGACAAAAACGAGCGGTCGACCGTTTGCACATCTTAGCCAAGCTCATCTCGCTAACTGGGGAACAGCAGATGGTGCAACGCTCCAGTCTATTTTCCGATATTGAAGATTCAGTTCTTACGATCTTTTGCGGTGTCCAAGTAGAAACGCGCGAAGGGTTGGAACGGATTGCCTTGCTTTACGACCTTTCCGGAAAAACGCAGCAAGCCGCCAATTTAAGACGTCTAGCAGAAGAGTTGACACCGAAAGTGATCACCAATGCAAATACCGAGGCGGCTACACCAGTAGCTGTTACAACAGTTGCACAAGTCACACAACTACAAGGAATCGTTGAAATTTCAGTTGCGGAAACAGTACCATTGTTGTCAGTTGAAATAGACGACGTCGAAGAGTTATAAAACTTCAATCAGGAAACATTAGCTCTTCCAACACGTCGATATGCTCGGCTGCGGTTCAGTTGCAACATTCACGCGATTAGTGCACCTAAATGACGATCAGTTTGGCTGGCAAACCAGATATGGGAAAGCGCGGCAGGCGCTTGCGTCATCCAATCCTTCTTGCAGTTTTAATCGCTACCGGAACGTGTCTGCTTGGCTCGCTCGTCCTGGCAATTGGCTGGGGAATGACTCACATGCCGAGCCTTCCTGGCGCGAATTCCGGCCTGCAGATATTCGATCGCAATAACCAGTTGTTGTGTGTCATGTTCGAGGACCGAGATTTCTCTCCTGTGCCTCTTTCGAAAATCTCCAAGAACATGCAGAAGGCGATCATCACATCCGAAGATCGATCTTTCTATCAACACCATGGAGTCGATTTGACCGGCGTTTCGCGAGCCCTCTTTACAGACATAAAGGCCCACAAGATGCTACAAGGCGGCTCGACTATCACCCAACAGTTGATCAAGAACCTCTACTATTCAACAGAGAAGCGGACCTTGAGTGCGAAACTTCAAGAGGTTGTGCTAGCAGTAGAACTTGACCTTCGCTATCCGAAGGAGCAAATCTTAGGCACTTATCTAAATTACGTGTATTTTGGAAAAGGATGTTACGGAATTGAACGCGCGGCTGAAAAGTTTTTTGGAAAAACGGCCGCTCAACTTTCGCTGGCAGAATGTGCTTATCTTGCAGGACTGGTAAATGCGCCTTCAGAGTTGACTAGCAAAGAACACCACGAAGCGGCGATCGAGCGGCAGCAACAAATACTTTCTGATATGGCGAAGCTTGGATACGTAAGTGAAGAAGCGGCTGGAACCGCTAAAAAAGAGAAGCTCGCGTTTAAGGAGAAGCCAACCGACAGAGACGGCGCAGCATACTACATCGACTATGTGGTCAAAAACGTTGAAAGCAGATTTCCAAATCAAGAGGCCTGGCAAAGCGGCTGGAAGGTATACACGAATATCGACCGTAAGGCGCAAGCGGCAGCGCAGAAGACTTTGACGGATGGTATCACTAAAGCACCAGCTGGAGTCTCTCAAGGAGCACTAGTCTCCATCTCAGTTAATGACGGAGCTGTTTTGGCCATGGTCGGTGGCTCGGGTTCTTACGAAAAGAGTCCTTGGAATCGCGCGCTCAGTGCCCATACGGCCGGCTCGGCGTTCAAACCTTTTGTTTATTTGACTGCGATGCGTGAAAAAGTTTTGCAGCCTAACACCCTCATTGATGATTCGCCGATTACATTCATCCTTCCTTCCACTAAGGAAACATATACGCCGAAAAACTTCGACGGACAATTTATGGGACCATTGCCAGTGAGAAGAGCGCTTGCGTTGTCTCGAAATGTCTGTGCAATCAAAGTCGCTCAATCCATTGGCATTGCACCGATTGTCGCAACAGCAAAGTCTGCAGGAATTGAGTCGAAGCTCGATCCTACTTTGTCTCTAGCTCTCGGTGCATCGGCTGTGACACCACTGGAGTTGGCAAACTCATATGCCACCTTCGCAAGAGGTGGTGTGTATAGACCGGCGGTCTTTATCCGACAAATTCAAGATTCGCAAGGCAAGATCATTTTTCAGGAACCACAAGAAGAGACCCGAGTGTTCGACAAAGAGCCCGTCGCGCAGCTAGTGGATATGATGCAGGACGTAGTTGAGAGCGGCACGGGGAAAGCAGCTCGGCTGGATGGCCGCGCCGTGGCCGGCAAGACTGGCACTGCCGATGGTGCCAGAGATGTCTGGTTCGTAGGATTCACTCCAGACACAGTAACTTCGGTTTGGGCCGGCAACGATGAAGATAAACCGATTGCAGGGAAGTCTGTAACAGGTGGCAGCGTAACTGCAGGTATATGGAAAAACTATATGGTCGCCTATTATGGCTCGCACCGAATTCCAGTGACTGAATTCGATCAACCAAGTGTTCCATACGGAAATGATGCTCAAGTGATATTCGCGCCGGTCTCGGCGGTGGCGACACGCGATGGTGAGATCCTGCAACCTGTAGGAACTCCAGGAATGCCTCCACTGGCACCTGACTTCAGAAACGGAGCATTGACTGGTTCGCGTTACCGCAATGATTATGGCGACCTCGATAACGCCACCCATGACGGAAGTGCTAAACAGCACCAGAAGAAGTCAGGCGGTATCGGCCATTTTTTACACAAAATAATCGGAGCCTTCGGTCAATAACACAGCGCGTCACCGGTTAAACCCGGTATGCTGTTGCAACCATCGTTTTTTGGTTGTATGAACTCTTTTGCTCTTTCGATATTTTTTGCGTCTGCACAGTTATTTATGGTGCAACCGATGTTTGCCAAAAGGCTTTTGCCTATTCTTGGTGGCACATCTTCTGTTTGGACAACTTGCATGTTGTTCTATCAACTACTCTTGTTGGGCGGTTATATCTATGCGCACATTTTGAGCAAGCGTTTGTCTCTTCGCACTCAATTGAAAATTCACGGATTGTTGTTGTTAGCACCTTTTCTTGTGTTTGCGGCCGGTCCGCCGGTCTGGGCACCACCCGATTCAGAGCACGCCATTCAATGGCTGCTCACCTATTTATTGGCCGCTGTCGGGCTGCCGTTTTTCTTGCTTTCAACCAATTCACCGCTAGTGCAACGTTGGTTTGCTAGCTGCGCCGGTGAGAAAGCACCATCGGCTTACTTCCTTTACTCCGCGAGCAATCTCGGCAGCATGAGCGCGCTTTTCGCATACCCTTTGTTATTGGAGCCTCGCCTAACTCTAGTCCAACAATATACATTGCTAGTCGTACTCTATTCCGTTTTCGCTTTTGTGATGATTAGAGTGATGTTTAAGACCTGGAAAGACGGAGTCGACGATAGGACAACCGAGCCGGCCGCAGCAACTGCTCCCGCCACTGCAGAAGATGCCCAGTCGCCTTCGCCGACTAAGTCAGTCTGGTTTCAGCGCGCGAAATGGATATTTCTCGCATTTATTCCGTCAAGTCTTTTGTTGAGCGTGACGACTTACATAACGAGCAATATTGTTCCCTGCCCTCTCTTCTGGGTGGTTCCGCTCGGTTTGTACTTACTGACATTCGTGATTGTGTTCTCACCTTGGAATCTCGTAAATCGCATAGTTCTCAAATATGTGCAGGCTGTGCTGATTGTACTTTTGGCGACCGTATTCTTTTGGACGAAGATTGAATTCAACTTCTATATTATGTTTCCGTTGCATCTGGTGACTTTCTTTGTCACCGCTTTGATGTGCCACCAAAATCTTGCAGATGGAAGACCGGAACCTAAGCGATTGACCGAGTTTTATCTTTGTCTCTCTGTAGGCGGCGCCCTTGGCGGCGTATTCAACGCCCTGATTGCACCATCGGTTTTCAACACTCTCTGCGAATATCCTGCCGTTCTTGCTCTGTCTTGTCTTGGTGCCAAGAGCATGCGCAAACCTGGAGAATCATGGAATTGGCGTTATGGTGCCATAATGTTTGCGCTTTGCCTTGGCAGTTTAGCCGCCATGCTCAATTGGACAAAAGCCTGGCCAACTGGATGGTTGGATAACAGACTGATCGCAGTATTGACGCCTGCAGCTTTCATTTCTCTTGCGGCCAGCACAGACGAACTGTTCATGACGTTGGGCGTTTGTGCGATCTTTTTGGTCGGTGCCAGCACCTGGCGAACAGATAACTTATTTCGCGGACGCAATACCTACGGGGCCTTGACCGTGGTCAATTTGCCAGATCAGACCCATCTTCTTTCACACGGAAACACGCTGCACGGCGCCGAAGGAATGAAGGCGCCTCGTCCACACTTGCCCATCGCGTATTATCACGCCGAAACGCCATTTGGTCATTTATTTTCGGTGCTTGGCCCACAACTGGATAAAGCGGAGATCGGTGTGGTTGGACTAGGGTGCGGCACAATTTCTGCTTATGCACGCCCTGGGCAGAAGTGGACATTCTATGAAATCAATCCTCTCATTGTTGAGGTGGCCAAAGATCCCAAGCTCTTTACCTATCTGACAGACTGCCAGGCTCGTTACGAGATTATTTTGGGTGATGGCCGACAGTCCCTGGCAAACGCCCGGGACGGTCAATTCAAACTTTTATTTTTTGACGCATTCAGCTCAGATGCCATTCCTGTTCACCTTTTGACGCGCGAGGCAATTAGTCTCTATATGAAGAAACTACGACCGGACGGAATTTTAGTCTTCCACGTCAGTTCCAGGGCCGTTGATTTGAAGCCGACTTTGCGAGAGTTGGCTAAGGACGCCAACTTGCCCTGTCTGTTTGAAATCGCTGGACAAAATTGGCAGTGGCAAACTGAAAGAAAGCTCGGTTCCAAGATTGTAGTTATGGCTAAGCGCGAGCAGGACATCGCCCCGTTAGAAAAATCCGCACATTTCTTACCGCTGGAAAAGACGCCAAAAGCTTCACTTTGGACTGACAATTTTTCAAACCTCCTCGAAACTTTGCGCTTGGAGCAATAAACTCACGGTTGCAGTCTTCCGGATTCTATGCCGTCGTATCAACAGGGTCCTCTTTTTTTGCAAGACCGCTTTGAAGTGCTTCAAATAAGCCACGCAAATGAAACTGATAATGACCAGCCAGTAAGAACCAAGACATAATCTTGCTGGTGTGAACAATATTCAAGTGTATGTACGTTGGATATAAATTCTCACGCGAATACATATTGGATGTGCTCCACCCTGAACGCGCTTATGGGCCGAGCGCTTTTCAGCCGAGCGGCAATCCGCAAGCAGCATTGTGAGCCACTCTTAAGCGTCCAAAGAATATCCATTAAACGTTCAAAGGGGTACTTCTCTAGAAGCAAAAACGATCTAAACTAGATGCATAAACGGTGAGTGCTCACTTAAATGTTGAGCGCGTTGAGCCGAGGGGCATTGCGGAAACATCAGGTCGGCGCTGACCGGAAACCGTAGCAAGAGGCCCGCTTCACGTGAAGGACTGACTGAAGCGTGTGGAAATACTGAGTCTCATCGCAAGAGACAGTCAGGTAGTAGCATCAACGCCGCCGCAGATTTAGTCTGGGTGGCGTTTTTGTTTTGGTGATATTTGTATGTCACGATTTAGCACCAATCGATTGATTAGCTTCCTGACGCTTTGAGATGTCACATCGTCCCACATAAGATAACTGAAGAGGTTGAGAATATGAGAACAAGTAGTTCTTGTACAATACCTCACTAAACTTGTTCGAGTAGCAGCGAAACCCCTCCACACGGAGAGAAAGAAGTAATCGCCAGGCGGTACGCAGACAATGTCGTCAGCGCAAACGGTACATTTGATCCATTTGGTTGTTCTCAGTATGCTGTTCCTGCAGATGCAACCTGCCTGCGCTGACAGTCATGACTTTGACTTGCTGGCCAAGCGAATCATGCACATAGAGCTTGAAATGCAGAAGATCAACTGTCATCTGCACCTGGAAGCCGCAAATCCAAGTTTCTGGAGAATGCGGCGTACATGGCTCTGGGATACAAGCAATGCCCTGGCGACCGAAGGAGGTCTAGTTGCCGCAACGGCACTGTTTTATGATCACGATGAAGATAGATACGGCTTGAAACGCAGCATCAAGGTTGACAGCGGACGCCTTGCGGTTTCCAGCTCGGAACAGCACTATCACAATCGAGTGAGCGGAAGCAGCATTGCAGGGGATCTCTATCCACAGATAGTCGGTCAAGCGGTTGGTGGTGTCGGTTCATTATTCGAACTGGGGACTGATTGCGCGCGAGCAATCCGGCTCAGAAAGCGAAATTTAAATCGTAATGCTGTGACCGCAAAAATGTGTGAACTGGATAAGCAAGCGAATGACTTGCTTCGACAAATAACCTTGGCCGCGGACTGCGATCAGAATGCTGGCATCGAAGTTCAATTGCTCAAGGACGTAAAGCAAGAGTGTCTACAAGAATTCGTTCGGCTCGAGGGGCAGGCTGGCAATATATCAATCGGTAGATGGATAGAAGATGGAATCAGTGTCACAAGAAACACAGTCGGATTGGTAGGTAACTCCATCAACGCTAGTGGCGTATTACGCAACAGCAGAATCATCAACGGCGATGGCACCATTCTGAATCTGATTTCGGCATCTCTCATTACAATTCGGCCGTTCATTTCCAATGGGGGAACTTATCTGGCGAATCGCGAGAATAAGAGACACACGCGACAATATTTCCCTGAGTTATATGAAAATACAGCAACGCCTGCTCTTGACTCCGAGTTTCAACAACTCATGACTGAAGACACAAATGATGATTCGTTGAAGTTCAGAAAAATGTTTTACAAAGAGCAGTTGGCCAAGATCAACGACGACCGCGATCTGGCGAAAGAGCAGAAGACGCGGCTCAAACAAAGAGCCGCGCGTCGATATCGTGAGTCCTTTTATGGTCCGACCAAACAAGCGCAATCGATACTAGGCTTGCTTGCTTCCTTCGGCGGCGGCAATAACACCACTGCCATGAACAGAATTTCGGCTGCAGGCAACACAACCTACATGACTGGTCAAGCATTCAATATCATGGAACTTATGAGAGAGCGCGTTGTGGACGAAAATGGTCACAATCAGCTCAAAAAAGAAAATATGCTGCCTGAACAAAGGCTGCAGCGAAAACTGGTACAACTCGATACCATGGAGCGTCGAATAGCTGCCCCATAGAGCTTATTTCGCAAAAACGCAAGTTTAGTGAAAGGCTCATAAGGAATGCTAGTAAAACACCTGCTTGACGATAGCGATGCATCATCTACGATTCGAGCCATCAGAAATCCACAAGCAGTGGGATACAGCACGCGCGTCTTTGTGCGATTATAGTACTCTGGCATCGCAGCCAGAGTCGAGGAGTCCGATGAAAATCCTTTTGGTCGAAGATGATGATGTTTTGTCGCGCGGGCTTCGTATGGCGCTGCAGGAAAGTGGCTATGCTGTCGAAGTGTCTAATGATGGCGCAGAAGCGGATCTGCTCCTCGCAACTGTTTCGTACGACCTCATTGTGCTGGACCTAAATCTACCGAGTCTCGACGGACTTGAAATTCTGAAGCGGTTTCGCAAGGCCGGCAAATCAACGCCGATTTTGATACTTAGTGCCAGGGATGCACTGCAAACTCGAGTAATGGGACTAGATTTGGGAGCCAACGACTATTTAACTAAACCATTTGAGCTCTCCGAATTGGCTGCAAGAGTGCGAGCTCTGCTTCGAAAAGACAATTGGGGCAACCTTACAGAAATAGTCCAGGGAAACCTCAGATTCGATACAACCGACAGAAGCGTTTTTGTTGATGAAAAGAAGGTCGAATTATCACTTCGCGAAGTGATAATTTTGGAGATGTTATTGAAACGCGCGGGCCGTGTTGTTAACAAGGATCAGTTGCTCGATGAGCTTGCAAGCCATGAGCTTGAGCTAACTTCCAATGCACTAGAGATCGTTGTTCACAGACTGCGGAAAAAGCTAGAACATTTCGCGAGCCCAATCCGCACACTTAGGGGTCTTGGCTATGTTTTGGAAAAGCCTACAGCCTCTCTCAATTAAGAAGCAACTGGTCCTATCATTGGTGGGTCCGCTGCTCTTGCTGTCTCTCATCAGTTCGGCCGTTATCGATTGGCTCGCTCTAAATATTTCTAACGATATCTACGATGAACTCTTAATCAATACCGTCGATTCAGTCGTCGCGCGTATCGACTACATCAACGGGAAGCGAGTCATCGACTTCCCGGAGAGCGCCGAGAAGATGTTTCGACACGAAGAAGCTGATAAGTTTTACTACAAGATTTTTTCGCTGAAAGGCGTTTACATATCCGGCGACGAATACATTCCGAGCATCGTAAATAAGAGTACTGAGCCTCACTTTGAAGACATTCGAGTTGATGGCGAACAAGTGCGAATGGTGTCAGTGATGCTTCCCACGAAGGACGATCCATTGGGCAACCTCGTCGTAGCGGTTGCAGAGACATGTAATGCACGCGTAGCTATGGCGCATAGAATATTATTCACCACGCTAATTATCCAACTCCTGATCATTATTGGTGGCACGGCGGCCTTGTGGTTTGGGATCAGTGCCGGTCTTGCGCCGCTCAATAAAATTGGTGCAGCAATGTCCAGGCGAAGCCCTCTTGATTTAGAACCTCTAGTCATTGAACGCGCACCGCCTGAAGTGACGCCCATGCTTGATGCTATCAATGCCTTGCTGCAAGAGATGAAAGTCTATATCGCAGCCCAATCTCGTTTCGTTTCGGACGCTGCCCATCAGCTGCGCACACCGCTGGCAGGGCTAAAAACGTTCGTCGATCTCGGAGCGCAGCAGGCTGACGATAATCGCTCAATCGAGATTTTCGAACAGTTAAATATTGCCCTACAAAGAATGACGCAAATGGTCAATCGATTGCTCTCGCTTGCTCGCGCTGAAGGAAGTTCAGACCGTTTCCGTAGTACCATACCCGTCGACCTAAACGAACTGACTGATGAAGTCGTAATGACTATCTCTCGCCAATGGCACAACAAAACGGCCACGAAAATCGTGTACAAACACTCAGGAGAGCCAGCTGTCGTAAGAGGCTCTGAAGACAGTCTTCGTGAATTGGCTGAAAATTTGATTCAAAACGCCATACTCTACACTCCGGATGGCGGCGAGGTCAGTGTTTCCGTTCTCAATAATGGTGGCGTGGAGTTAGCAGTTGAGGACACAGGTCCAGGAATTCCCGCCGATCAGCGCGAAAAAATCTTCGATCGATTCTATCGTATCGATAAGTCCATCAATAAAGCTGGGAGCGGATTAGGTCTATCGATCGTGCGAGAGATCGCCGAAAACCATGCAGCGACGATATCGGTACAGGACACCTCAAGTGGCAAGGGTGCAAGGTTTGTCGTAAAATTCAGATCTTATCAAGCAGACAGTGAAAGAACCGTACCAATCGAGGCTACTACGACCAAGGAATGAGGCGGTACAATACCGTTCTGGTAGGTACCGCAATGGCAGAAGAACAAGATAAACATACAGACATTACCTCGCAAACACATGCCCAGTTTGAATAGTCGACATTATTCGCTTCTCTTTTTAGCAGGAGCGCTGGTGCTCTTTTTCTTGGCGTCGAGCACCAAACTCTATGCAGACGAGCAGTTCAAGCCTGATCGTAGCGCGGCATTACCTTACTACAATCGAGCCAACCGATATCTGAATCAAGGACGTTACTCCGAAGCAGAGCGCGATCTCTTAGAAGCAATAAAGCTCTATCCTGACGAAGCAGACTTCCATACAAACCTTGGAATTGCCTACCGGAAGCAAGACCGATACGTGGACGCTGAACGTGAGTTTAAAATCGCCATTGCTTACAATCGAGACGACTGGGAAAACTGGAGCAATCTTGCAAACGCCTACCTGAAACAAAACTTGCTTGAGAAAACGATAGCAACATTCGAGGAGGCGCTGAAGCACAAACCGCCGGCGAAAGAAGTTGAAGCGATCAAACAAGATATCATCGACATAAAAAAGGTGCTTGCCTCACAGGACAAAGCAACCGCGCCAAAAAAAGCAACAGCAAGCGCTCCGAGCAAGAAACCAAGCAGAAAAAACTCCGGTGCGATAAACCAACCGCATCAACAAGCAACCGAAGCATCGCCATCAGATACGGTATCACTACCTGTTCAAACCACTCAGCCATCTTCCCCCAAACAAACCGAATGGGGATACGACGAGAGCAAAGCCAATAAATAACATTATTTTTCAGGTGCAGGATATAGAATCATCTGAGTGCAGCGAAACAGTGTAATAACGCGCTGCGTGGCCTCGTCTTTTACTTCTGCATCCCAAACCTGAGTACTTCTGCCTTTATGAATTAAGCGCGCTTCACACAGGATTGTGCCACTGCGAGCAGTGCCAATGAAATTACTCTTCAGCTCAATTGTTGTAAATCCTTGCCCACCAGCCGGCATGTTTGCGACAGCACCATAACCACAACTCGTATCCGCGAGTGCGACCGCAGTAGCTGCATGTAAGTAGCCATTAGGTGCCAAATGTTCGGGCTTAATAACCAACCGGCTCCATATTTTGCCGGGTTCCAGGTCAACTATCTCGATGCCGAGATGACCAGGTAGGCGCCCGGCACCTCTGGCATTCAACTGAACAACGCTCGCCCTGAACGCTTCCTCTTGGGAATGACTTTGTGACAACTTTGCTCTCCTGATTGTTCTCACATCACCCCAAAATTATAGTAGCCCGTCACGCGTTAACGCCGGGCTACTTCAAACTTTAAGAAGATGAGATCAATAATCGAGCAGGTTTTAAGCTACCTCGCCGCCTGATGAATCGTCTGCACCATGTACGACCGGTTTACTCGCGAAGCTCTGCGCTTAGTGCTCCAGCGATAATTAACGACCCTGGCGTGCGGGACAGCCGTGGCTACTTTAGACTTTTCATTGCGCGCCTTTTCACCAGTGGGCGCATTAGACGATGCGCTCTTTGCAGCGTCTTTTATATCGGTTGGTGCAGCCGCAGTCGGCGCCGGTATCGGGTTTAGGGATGGTTGAGCCATCATCGGGTTGGGCACATGCGTAGATTCGCTGGCACTGTCGTGTTGTGCACTGCTCACGCTACCAGTTCCTGCTTGTGTTTCGGACTGATGCGAGCCTTCACTCTCACCAACTCTTTGATTCATTGATGAACTTTGAATTTGCGATTCAGAGGATGATTGGTAGCTCGCTTCAGTGTCCGCATAGCTTATGCTGCATACGAATCCGGCCAGCAAGAGAGAAGATGCAACCGATAGACATGTCTTCAATCCATTTATCACTGTGCAATCAGGCGCACAGAACTTTTCCGTATTCATGACTCATCTCCAAGTGGCTCGCATTTCAAGGTATCGAGGACTCTAATTCAACCCTCGCGTTTGTAGTCGAAAAACGAAAAAAAAAGTTGCAACTTGGCAAGAGTACGATTGCAACAAAGCAGTTAACAATCTGGGAACTTCAGCCTGGCTCATCCGTCGACCTTAAAAACTGAGGCGTCTTCACAGAGAAAAGCGAAATCGACAATGATCATTTAAGTGAATAGCGGCGATTGATTTCAGATACTCAATGTGCGAATGACTGGTATTTATTTCAATGATATTGAAGGGAAGGAGAACAAATGTTTGCTAATAAATTTGGTACATCGATTGCCGCTGCTGCACTTTTGGCGGGGCTTGGATTAAGTGTACAGGCACAGACTGTAGATTATTTGACTGGTGTCGTGAGAAACGTGATCGATACGAACGGGCACGTGCTACAGGGTACCGTCACCACTAATGGTGATATTGTTGACTCAAACGGCAATATCATCGGTCATGCGGCCGTCGGACTAATCGATATCAATGGCAACATTATCGATACATCCGGTAAAACGATTACCCGCATCTATACAACACCCGCTGGACAGACCACAACGGTCGTATCAACTACTCCGGTAGTTTTCACAGAGCCGTTGGGTGCAGTTCTGGATAACCGCAGGCTCGAACTAGAGCATATGATCAATAGAGGGGAAGCGGCAGGCAAGTTGACTGCCGCACAAGCCGGCGAATTCCGTGCTTCCCTTAGACGCATTGAAGCTGCTGAGATGGCAGACAGAGCTTCAGGTGGAGTATTGAGCTACGACGAAGCCGTTGATGTAGCTCGTGATCTCGACTCGCTTGCTGCAAGCGTGTCGACAGCATCGACTCTCAATCCTTTTGCACCCTTGATCGTAATTGATCCATCTGGCGCAGTAAGATTCTCCGTCGCTCCTAACGGATATATAGCTCGCACTGCCATCATTCCAGCAGGCACCACATCACAGACCACTGTTTCGAAAACCATATCATCGGATGGAACGACAATAACAAAAACCACCACAACTTCATCATTGCCAACAATGGCGGAAAGCATACGTTATTGCACTGTGCTAGAAGCCAGACGTGATGCTATACGCACGATGATCAACGATGGACTGGCCAGTGGCAAACTGTCTGCAGGTCAAGCAGCAGATCTCAAGTTACAACTAGACGCTATCAGTCAAGCAGAAGCTAACGCGAAGCTTTCCGATGATCTGATGACATATGATGAAGCTCTGGCCATCGGCGTCAGACTTGATGACCTGAACAGTCGCACATCCACCATTCTAGAGACGAAACCGCTTTGGTCTATGATCAAAGTCGACAACGGAGTAAGGCGCCTGGTTTTGGAACCTCCAGCAGGAACCACCTTCACGCAAACGACTACGACAACAAGTCCGGTTTACGCGGATAGGATAGTTCAAACAACGACCACAACCACAGCACCGGGAACCATGGTAACCACACCTGCAGGCACGGCCGTTGTAACTCGAACGGCTGCTGGAAATGTTGTATCGGTGCAAACGGTTGATCCAGCTCTTCTAATCACAACTATCGATGTTCGCAGAAAAGATCTCGAAAGGATGGTGCGCGAATCGATTGAGAAGAAAGTAATCAGTCGCGCTCAAGGTGATTTGATTCTTTCCGACCTCCTCCGAATTCAACAGCAGGCAGTACCGGGTATCACCTACGGACGCGCGGTTCTTCTTGCCAGAGACCTTGACGTCATCACTACCCAGGTAGCAACCGTGGTTCCGGCTGTGCCTCAGCCGCTGATCGCCGGATCGCACTTAACCATCTCCAATGGCTGCATCGTTGAACTAGACGATGTGTCGGTACGCAGATCAGACCTTGAAGCTCGAATCGCAAAAGACTATCTACAAGGTCGACTGACAGCCAATCAATCAACCGAACTGCGTGAGCGGATGAACTCGATCGAGACAATGGAAGCCGCGTTCAGAAGCCAGCATCCTGGCGACTTGACCCTTAAAGAAAGTAGAATCCTCTACACCAATTTCGATAAGGTTGCTTCTACGTTGGACAAATGGGCTGGCAAAGAAAATCAATAGATTTTCTGGTTAGTCGGACAGCATCTAGGACATCAACACGAATGATAGCCGGGCTCGCCTTCAGGCGGGCCTGCTCTCTTTGCAAAGTCGCGGCGACAAAATCACTCTAAGGATATGACGAATGGTCCGTACATCAACTGCATTTCCGAGTAATCCTGCCGCTCGCTCTTCACTCATCTCTTCAGGAAATCGAAATCGGTCGGAAAATCCAAACAGGCGAAGCATCTCTCTCGAAGAAAAACGTCGTACACGTCCATCATTCAGTCGAATCATCGAGCCGCTGGCTAATCGGCATCTATAGTAGCCTTTAGTGAAGCAGATACAAACGGCTTCGGTATCAACATCAAATGGATCGACAACGTTTATGCAATCTTGGTATTTTTCAAATTGCTCATGCGGGAGAATAAGCGACGATGAATAATTCGAGTCTAAAAACTCCTTGAGAGGTCTAGCGACGCCTGAATCATTAGGACTACTCAATTCGCTCGTCAAGCCAATCAATTCATGATTAAAGGAAGCAATGACAAAATGCCTGGGACGACGCATAGGCGTTCCGAAATTAGTCGCGCACAATTGCACTTCGATGTATGAATATCCTGCTTTGGAAAGAGTTTCAAGAAGAAGCTGATGACCATGAGAATTTTGGAAACCGCGAACATTCTCCAAGAAAACAATTCTGGGATGTCTTACCTCCAGATGACGGAGCAATTGCAAAAAAGACTTTGCACGCGGATCGGCAATGTCGGCTCTTTTCCCCCTGACGGAATAAGGTGTGCAAGGAGGGCTCATCCACCAGATATCAGCATCAGGAATTTGGCGCAGAGTTATAGAATCAAGATTTGCCGTAGTCGGGACCAATCCAAAGTTGAGCGCATAAACCGCATTTGCGTAAGTGTTTTGATCGTATGCCGCCAAGATCTCGATACGCGAAGCGTACTCTGAAGGTTCGGAATCTGGACTAAAACGAAGCGAATAACTAGCCTCGGCAAAAGAACCAATGCCAGAAAAAAATTCAAGCGCTGTAAGAGCCATCAGCTCGAGCTAGCTGCCATTTCTGCAGCAGCCAAAATGGAATCCGCTCTTTCCAAAGCTTCTTCCGCTTCACGGTAGCGTGCTTGCGCATTGTACACAGCGGCTAGGTCTCTCAAAATTACGCCTACATTACGGTGCTCAGGACCGAAAGTCTTTTCCAAGATAGAGATCGCGAGCATCGACAGAGCCTCCGCTTTGTCCCATTTCCCGCGCTCTTCATAGAACTTCGACATAGACAGCAAGGTCGTCGCAACTTCGGGATGTTCTGTACCAAGCACAGTTGAGAAAAGTTCGAGTGAGCGACGGTAATGAATTGCAGCATCTGCATCACGTCCCATTTTGTAGTACAGAACTGCAAGGTTGTGATAGTTGGTGGCAACTTCCGGATGATTTGGTTCAAGTGCTCGTTCATAGATCTTGAGCGAATCTTTGTAGAGCGGCTCGGCTTCTTCATATTTGCCTTGATACGAATAGTTGTTGGCGAGACTGCGCATCGACTCTGCAACATCTTCGTGGTCGGCGCCGAGAAGGTCTTTTTTCAGAGTCAAAGCTTTTCGATAGTATTCATCCGCGTCTTCATAGCGTGCCAATTTTCTGTAATTTCTCGCTAGAGCCTTAAGAAGATTGGCAACTTCTATTGTCGGTTGGTCAGCAGCCAGCGTCTGTCGAATTCCGAGAGCTTGCTGAAGCAATGGCTCGCAGCTCTCATACTTACCAATAGCTGAATTGAAGATCGCCAACTCTTGATAGCTGTCGGCAACATCAATATGGTCGCGCCCAAGAATGTTCTCGCGAATTTGAAGCGCGTCGTGATAAAGCTCATTCGCCTCAGCGAGCCGTCCCTGATGAGTGTAATTTTTCGCCAGCATGTTCAGGGCTTCTGCCACCTGCAGGTCCTGACGCCCGAGATGGTTTTCGCGAATCTTGATGGCGTTCAGCAGGCTCGCTTCGGCTTCAGCCGGCTGTCCTAACACATTGTACAAATTGGCGAGATCGACACAACTGGTAGCCACTTCTAAACTGTTCTCGTCCGCCTTCTTTGCCTCTGCCAGCGCCTCGTTCCAACACTGCAGGCATTCATCGTACTCGCCACTCTCTAATGCGGCTTGACCAGACATTCTCAAGTCATTCCAAGAGATCTCAGCCATTTCAGAAGCCCCTTAAGCCCACGATGACGTACATTATCTACCCAAATGGCTCAGGATTGTTGTCTCTGTTAGAGCTTGATTTCTTTCCAAAACCGATAGTTTTTCTGTCAAATTTTCAACTTAAGTGTATACACTCTAGCCAGGGCGAAAAATTCACGAAAATTACTGTTTTCGGGCGCCAGGTTGCCTGAAGACGCTTTCGGGAATATAGACCATAGCTGAGCCGCGAGAGTTAGGCATGGCAGACAAGCCCACAGATTCATTCACCAATCAGCCCACGACACCGAAGCCCGACGCTTCGTCGCCTCCGCACGATTTAATTAAAGACCGTCAAGCCCAAGCAGAGCAAAGCGCCGGGGCTAAATTGCACGAAGCGGCACAGCCAACCGATACTCGCCAGCCAAATTTAAAATCGAGCTCTAACAATCCGTTACAGGGGTGGACCGACTTTGCTACTCACGCTCTGCAACCTTTGCAGAAGCTGCGCACTGACGTAGCGCTATCAATGACCCATATGAGCACCGATCAGATAGCCAGCCAATTGCCGTCAACATTGATTACCGATCTGGCAGAAGGGAAAAGGTTGCACGACCAGAAACTTGCCGGTATCACTCCGACAGGGATAAGTTCGACAGAAAAGCAGAAACAGGACAGGCAGATCGCAGTTTACGAACAGTATCAAAAAGCTTATTTGGACAAAGGACTAGGTTCGAACGGACTAGCTGCGGCCGCCCTCGACAGAGGCACGATGCTAGATGAACTAAACCAGTCGATCGCCAAACGGTATAAAAGCGAGCGCCCGGCTGAAGCGGCGGCTCTTGAAAGATCGAACACGCAATCAGCACCTACTTCCTCGAAAGCGGAAAAAGCCACTGCTTCTGCGCAGAATGCCACAGAGCATCAATCGACAGAACGACCATCACCTTCCGCGCCCGAACGTTTAGCGGAAACGAGACGAGTGAGCGAAACCACAAGACAAGGGACGGATGTCGGGACGGTCGGAACTTCGCCAGATCGCCAGAAGCAGATTTCTCAGGAAAGTCAGGCACGAGACCGCGCAGTTCAAGATACACGCCGCGCGCAATCACCGAAGCCATCCCAGCAGAGTGTGTCCGAGCTAAAATCCGAAGCGACTCCAAGATCCCAACACACAGGCAGTCCGAATCTATCGGGCGCGACAGCGTTTGACAAAACGCAAGCTACAACTGGTTCTCTGGACACTGTTGTTGGACGCGGTCCGCAGCAAAGTACTCGAGGTCTTAGTGAACGTGCATCAGACCAGGTTACTCAAAAATATGGCAGCGTTCCACAGGGGCTGAAGCCAGGCGGAATTGAGGTAGGACCGCTCGGAAAGTTGTCGGCATCAACTCCTTTTGTACCTACAGATCAGAGGCCAGATCAGAGGCAGGTTCGAATCGATGATTCGAAGACTTTGACCAGAAACAACATCACATCTGAAAGAGCTGATACCAAAAAATCACCAACTGATGGGCACACTCTCGCCGCAGACCGCACAGGGCAACCACCCTTGCCCAAAGAAGTAGCGAATAACTCGATACGAACCACCGATGGTCTCAACAACCCCAAACTACTCCGTGCAGACATGCAACGGACAGAAGCCCCGAATAAAAATCAAGCGACGCCGTCCTTCGGTCCGTTAGTTGCACGTTCGGGCGAGAGCAGCCCGCATGGAAAAACAGGCTCCGAAACTCAGCCACCGGGACTTTCCAAATTGCTCCTCGTCGGCGACACAAAGAAGTTAGCATCAGCAACCGGGCATCCAAGCACAATCGGCGAACGAGTAAACACTGTCCGCGGTGGCATACAAAAAATAGATTCTGCCCGAGATCTAGTCCAAAATGCTGGTCGCGGAACACCGTACATGGCGCGTCCACTGACGATCGCACTACCAGGCGCGAGCGGGAAAGATGGTGAGAAAGTATTGCTCAGCGTTCGTTCTAGCATTTCTGCAAGTTTGCCGAGCGCTCGAAGGTTGACGGCTGACGCTTCGCCTGCGATTAACGTCAAAAGCAAGGATGCAGGAGCCAGCAAGCCGACACCGCCGTCGAAACTTCTTCCAGCTGACGCATCGCGGCGCGTCGGTAACGATCCATCCAGCGCCGGACGGAAGACCGCACGAACCGATGTTGCCTCTATTCCAAACCGCCGAGGCAGTGGAGATTCTGCCACTTCTGAAGTCTCAAGAAGTCCATACAACACAACATTCAGAGCGAATGGAGATGTAAAACGTTATGTTCTCGGCACCGAAATCGCTCTCACCTTGATACTCGCTTCAGCAGGAATTCAGCGTGCTCGCGCGGAACAAAATCGCCCCCCTCGAGCTGACGCTGTGTCAACACATCCGAACGACCAGGGTTATCGAGCTGGAGCGAAACTAACAGCCCAAGAGCGTGTCGCTGAACGACTCGACGGTATCAAATTGAGCACCAAGGTCGAAGCTGGTCCGGTAAGTCAGTCGCGCCGCCAAGACATACACACAGTTGGTACAAAAGCCTCAGTTGCACAAACACTAGGATTTCGCATGGAAGGAAGGCGAGAGCCACTCACCATTCGGCCTGGACTGTCGGCGCGGCACGAACAAATAACGAGCAGACTCGTCCAGCAAAACGATGCCTCGAGCTCAAACAAACGCCATACATTTGGCGTTGAAATACCACTGACGATGATTCTCGCCTCTGGTGGTATATCGCGGCTGCGTTCGGACAAAGCGAACAACAAAGTTGACCACGCGTCCAGAACCGATTCAAACCAGAAAATGCCAGAGACATCCAAACATGGAGAGTCGGATCAAGTTAGGAGTCAACGTCCAGCCGAACAAAAAATGGACGCGTTTTTAGGCAAACTACGCGAACAATTAAAGTTGCCGGAGAATCTAAAAAATCAGTACGAGGAGTTAACACGAAGGCTCACTGCACGACCAATTCCGGTATATGTGTCGGCGCACGATGGTTCAAACTTGACGAATTGGAGTGGTCCGGCGCTACCGTCGATAGAGGGTTTCGGGACCAAATCAAACGATGTAAAACCGAACCCTGCAGGGAGCAGAGGTAACCAAAACTATCGATTCAACAGAGCGAGCAACAGTTTCAATCTGTCTGAAAATGACAGATCCAGCGACTCAGAACGAGACTATGCGCCAACAGAAACTGAAGATGATGCAAGAACGCCGGTTGACGAAAGCTTACACGCCATTAGGCGTCCCACGATTTTAGTGGCTCTAAATGACACTTTAATCAGCATAGCGGAAACCATCTTTCACGATCCAAACATAGCTTGGTTGATTCTCGACCTCAATCGCAACAGCGTCAAACAAAGCGAGGTTGAGGGAAAGACGGTAGTACAGTTGGTAACCAGACAGACACTGATGCTGCCGGTATGGGAGCCTGACATAACAAATTTCTACGCGGGCAGAACTGGCGATCGATCGGTCGACAATCTCGTCACTATAGTCGAGGAAACTCAGCTGGACAAAGAGTTGATGTCCTCAATTCTCGGCAGTGTAATCTCAGAAAAGAAACAAAACGATACGAAATTGAAGACAGATAGTGACGATTTCCAACTCCTGGATAATTCTCTAAAAGGCTCACCAGAATAGACTTGTGACCGATCCGGAAGTAGGCACCCAATGCAGCAGTTGCATCGGCAACAAAAACTTTTTTTGCAAAATCAAATAGTCACACTCTTGAGTGGCAAATCATCTCTTGGCTGTGGGCATATGATCAAGACACGGCTACATTTCACTACATGTGTTAGGCTGAAATTGTAGCGTGATTCTGGAGCGACGAATTCAAGTCTAATCCAGTCTAAGCGAGGCGAGCCATTCAAGGCAGCCGTGCTTTGCTCTTTGTTTTGCGCAATGGACCAGCAGAAGGAACGGCAAGCACAACAGAACGTACTGGAAGCCGTACTCGGAAACGGTACAAAGGAATCAGACCGATATGCACAGACGAACATCCGCAAAATCAAATCGCCATCATCAACCTGAATTCGAAATGTCCGATGCATCAGACCTGGACGAGCTGATAGACGTACCCGATAGCTCATTGACAGACCTCGAAACGGAAGCGGAACAGGACGATGCCGTGCACGATACTGAAGAGCCGGCACCCGCGGTAGAGGAAGATTCTCTTCGCACATACCTGCGTGAAATCGGGCGGCATCGCTTGCTCAATGGCACTGAAGAAATTGAACTTGGAAGAGCTGTAAAACAAGGCAGCGTGGAAGCACGCCGCAAATTGATTCAATCAAATCTTCGCCTCGTCGTAAGTATCGCCAAACGATACAACCATCGCGGGCTCAGCTTCCAGGACTTAATTCAGGAAGGTGGCCTCGGATTGATCCGTGCTGTAGAGAAGTTCGATCCCGAAAGGGGTTATAAATTTTCGACCTACGCCACTTGGTGGGTGCGCCAAGCAATTACCAGAGCGCTCGCTGATAAGTCACGCAGCATTCGCGTGCCTGTACACGTTGGCGAAACTATGAGCAAACTGCGAAAGATAGTGAGGGAATTTGTCGATCAGCACGGACGTAAACCGACCGTAGACGAAATGGTCATGCGTTCAGGGCTGACAAAAGACAAGATCATTCTTACGATTGGCGCTTTCCGCGATCAGCTCTCGCTGGACGCAAAACTACGCGACGAATCAGAGACACTGCTAGCAGACATGATTGAAGACAAGTCAAGACCAGCACCTGAGAGCGTTGCGGAAGAGAGTCTTATGGCAACCCAAGTGAGAAACCTTCTATCGCGATTGAGCGACCGCGAGCAGGACATTATTCAATTCAGATACGGACTCAACTGCGAAACGCCGAAGAGCTTGGAAGAACTGTCACACCTTCTAGGTGTCTCCAGAGAGCGCATTCGTCAGATTGAATGTCGCGCCTTGAAGAAACTGAAGAAAGATCATTTTGCTCGCAATTTGATGGACTCTTTCAACTAGTACAGCCTCGAGGCACCACAGGCGGTGCCTTTCAGTTCCTCCGAAAGGAAACGCCGCTTGCTTTGACCACAAGCGGCGTTTTTATTTACTATGACCGAAGAAGAAACAAGAGAAGAGTAAGTACTTAGCTACTTACTAGCGAGCAATTTCTCAGTTCGCTCAGTAGCAATATGCGAATCAGCTTCAGCTACTTTGGCAATCTCATGCAGCCTGTTATCCACACGCTTAGTGGCGGATTGAACAGTGAGCTTATCGGCGAAAGGTAGCTTCAAACCGCACTCTGTTTCAGACGTAAGCGTCACGGATGTGCGACCTTCGCCCTCGTCTTTCAAGATCCAAGAGCCTTCGAATTTGGACAATTTATCAGACTCGATCATTTTGTAGTCGATCCGATTTGGCGAAACTTCGTTCTCTTGATAGACACACTTTGCCGAACCTATCAGTGGAAGACCCTGGAACTGTTCTTCTATAACAGCCTGATTATTTTTGTAGGAAACGAGTTTGCGAAATCCGCCGCAAGTTCTGGCTTGCTGGATCGCATGAAAAACAGCTTGGACTTTAGCGTTGACGATGATCGTGTTGGTCACGCCTTTGGAGTGTTGGCAAAAGGCTGGGGCTTGAAGGGAGAGCACCACTGCGAATAACACTGAGGTTGATTTGTGGACCAGGCTTGACATGCGAAACCCCTAGGTTTGACTTGTTTTGGCGACGATGACAGGCTTCCGTGTTTGCCCGCCACTACTCAAAGTGAGTACTGGTCCAAGCCAATTTCCGAAAGGACAGAAGTTCCTTGGCAGTCAAAACTAGGACATCTTGACCGATGCCATGCTGCGAGATTCCTCTGCTCTACTTATGCCACAGAGAACCTGCGTTATAGCGGGAGCAGCAAAAATTTCCAAGAAATTTTTTCGGCAGATTCAAACGTTTGACCAACATCGCATGATTCGATATGCGAATTATGTCACCACACCTAGACCGAGATTTGAACGAGTTTTCCAGGCACTGCCGGTACTCTTTCCCCAGGTAAAATCACCCCAATTAGGTTCAACGGATCTGCAGCCGAAGCGTTCATCTCGCTAGCTTCCGTCTCTCGATTTCTTGCGTTCCGCAACGATTCAAGCGCCTCGGGAAGTGCGAATTGTTCGCCGATAAAGCCCGTAATAAAGCGGCCTCCGCGGATTTCTCCGCGGTCTTCCAAGATCCGAAAGCAGGCCAGAAGCTCCCGCCAACTGGGAAGATTTGACTCTCGTTGCACCACGTCGCGAAACACAACTCCATACCTACGCAGCAGAACGCGGCAGAGCGACTCGATTGCTTTGATACGCGGCACGGAGTGTTCGGCATATAGCAAGGTCCAACGTCCATAACTCTCTCGAGCATGGCTTGCTCGTCCTAAGCCTTGTCCGCTGCGACGTTTGGGATCAATCAATGCTCGCAGGTTGTCGAAACCATCGGCTGATACCAATCCAGCGGTGACAAGTTCCCAGAGTCCTGTTTCCACCTCAGACCTCAGAAGATTGGTGCCCCGTTGAATATCTGCAAAAAAGCTGGCACCACGATGCTTGAGAAAATCCTCGATCGCTTGGGCGGCGGAACTCAAACGGGAGAGATCAGCTGAAGGAGATGACTTCTGGAGCACAGTCATCCAATCAGCCTCTTCTCTAACAAAGAAAGTGATCGGAGCGCTGCTCGTCGGTATTACCCGCCGGATGCCACTCGGCACAAAGATGGTCTCAGCGGTACTCAAATCCGTCTTGCCTTCGACCGATAAATTAGGGGCGACTTCGGAAGATATCGCATGCATATTCACAGCCGGCAGATTCCCACCTTGTCCAGCCGATGATTTTGACTGCCGCAAGAACGTTGACTTCTTGGGTCCTAACTTCACTTCTGGTGTTTCTATTGATGCAGCAAGCGCAGGATGCAAACTGAGACGCCCCCAGCCAACAGTCCCCTTCATACAAAGCTTGTCTAGCATGTCTGAATCGTAGTGTTTGATTCTCCGCGCAAGAACCTGTGATTCCCACGCGCTGGCTGGGATTTCGTACCCCTGTAATTGACGCAATACTTCCAGCGCTCCACGTTCGCCGGTCAGTTGAGTGCCAGGGGCCAGATGCTGCCAGGCAGCTAACCAACGAACATAAAGCGCTGCTGAAACAGGCTCAACTTGTTTTCGAAGGGTGGCGATCGTCATCTTGTGTATGCGAGCTAGCAGTCGGCGTTCACACCACTCGAAAGCATTGCAAGGAGAAGTGGAAAGCCCCGTCACTTCGCGCACATTCTGGGCTGTAAATTGCCCGCGCAAAACAAAGCCTTCAGATTCAATCGATAGCAAGGCAATTTCGACATCACGTTCTTCGAGCGACAATATCTGTACGAGGTCATCAGGTCGCACCGGGCCAAGAATCGCCAGCCATCCTCGCACCGCAGGCAAGATTGCTTGTGTTCTATCAACTATAGATGTCTCGATGCGCGGGACAACCGTCTCGAAATTAGCATCGCCCCAGATCAGCTTGGCCTGTTCGAGACGTTCAGTATTCACCCAGTATGTCTGGTTTCCCACAAACATGCGCGTCGCTCGTTTGGAGTTCTGCAGCGATTCAAAATATTGCCACCAGTTCGTCAGGGGAGACCGAATGAAGAGCTGATGTTCTTCCGGCAGGGCGATCACCGATTGCATAAGATCATGGAGCTCATCGGCGTTGCGAAGGTCTGGCCATGACTCCTCTTTCACCTGTTCAATCGCCTGAGGATCAAGCTGTCCTATCTGCTGCAAAACAGAGTTCGGCAATACTCTGCGCATTTCGACCGCCCGAGCCCTCCGCTCCTCAAGGGGGGCGTCATCTAAAAAAGCATAAACGTTAGCATTGAGAATTTCCGCCGCGAACTGAGACGGCGTGGGTGTATCTACTGCCAGACACTTAATTTCTCCAGAGGCTATCTTTCTCAGAATCTCTTCCAGCCCATTCAGATCCATAGCTTCGGTCAGAACATCCTTCATTACTTCATTAACAAGAGGATGGTCTGGAATCTCGATATCTCCAGGAACGTTATCCAGACAGGCAGCGGCCTGTGGAAAGACTGAAGCGAGCAAGTCGTCAGAGCGTAACCTTTGCAGATAAGGCGGCACTTTCTTGCCGCCCATGAATCTGAGCAGCGCAAGGGCTCTCATTGCGTCCCACTTCCAACGAGTAGTGAATATTGGCGACTGCAAAGACGCTTGTTCCAACGTGTCTTTTACCGTTTCCGCGGCCAAATAGTAAAAAACATCTCCAAGAGGGAAGCTGTGTTGTTCAGCCAGGGCAATAGTTAGCCCATCTTCAGTTGCTGCCGCTTGCAACTCAAAGTTAAAGCTGCGGCAGAACTTCTTACGCATCGCTAGACCCCAGGCTCGGTTGATGCGTCCGCCAAAAGGAGCGTGGATGACCAGCTGCATGCCACCACCTTCATCAAAGAACCGTTCGGCAACGATTAGATTTTCTGTAGGCACCGCTCCCAGAATTGCACGACCTTGGACTATATACTCAATTATCTGACTCGCCCCCGAATCATCAACGCCGCAGTCGCTTTTGAGCCAGTCGATTGTGTCGCGAACCTCATCGCTCGGCTCAGAGAGCGCATTGAATTCAAGGGGCACAGTCTTGGTGCTAGCGTCCAACCTTGCTCTCAGGGCTGATAGATAGTGCGAAAGTTCGTTAGTGCGTGCTGGAGCTTCGCCGAACCAGAATGGAACGGTTGGTGAAGCGCCATGCGCATCTTCAACGAAAACCCTTCCTGACTTGTTATCGATTGTGGAGATGCGCCAAGACGTATTTCCCAGCAGGATTATGTCCCCACGGTGGCTTTCAATGGCAAAGTCTTCGTCCAGAGTTCCAATCGGCGTTCCTTCTGGTTGAGCAATGACTGCGTATAGATTGGTTTCAGGAATAGCGCCACCGCTTGTAATGGCAGCAAGCCGAGCCCCTCTTCGCGCTCGCAATCGCCCGTTGACTTGATCGTGCATCAAGTAAGCGCCATAGCGTCCACGTGTGGCGGAGATCCCCTCTGCCAGCATGTGAATGACTGCATCGAAATCGCGTCGAGAAAGATTGCGATAAGGATAAGCACGTTTCATGGTCTCGAACAGCTCATTTTCATCCCATTCTTCTACCGCAGTCATGGCCACTATCTGTTGTGCCAGAATATCGAGCGAGCATTCAGGAATCCATAACTTGTCCATGGCTCCCTGTCTTACCGCGTGCACAAGAGCCGCGCTCTCCACTAGCTCATCGCGCGTCTGTGGGAACAAGCGACCTTTCGGTACAGCCCCACGCCAGTGTCCAGCCCGACCAATACGCTGTAAGGCCGCGGCAATGGATCTGCAATTGCTGATCTGGCAAACCAGATCGATAAAGCCAATGTCTATACCAAGTTCGAGCGAGGCAGTGGCGACCAGTACTTTTATCTCACCGTTTTTCAACCGCCGCTCAGCAGACAGGCGGATTTGTCGCGAAAGACTTCCGTGGTGGCAAGCAACTGCCTCTTCGCCCAGGCGATTACCTAGATGCATAGCAACCCGCTCCGCTTGTTTGCGAGTATTCACGAAGACAAGCGTGGAGCGGTGCTCTTGAACTAGAGCGGCCAAACGGTCGAAAGTCTCATCCCATAAATTGTTGGACGCAACCGGCTCCAGAGGTTGTTTCGGAACTTCGACCGCAAGATCGAACTGCCGGCGTCGACCCACATTTACTATGAATGGCTCTTCTTTCGCCGAACCTGCCAGAAATCGCCCAACCAACTCGATCGGATTTTGAGTTGCCGACAACCCAACGCGGTTCGGAGATGGACTGCAGAGGAGGTCTAGCCGTTCAAGCGACAGCGACAAATGAGAACCGCGTTTGTCATCCGCCACAGCATGAATTTCATCAACGATAACTGTCCGCACCGACTGCAGCATCTTGCGGCTTTTCTCGGCCGTAAGCAGTATATATAAGGATTCAGGTGTGGTAACGAGAATGTGCGGTGGCTTCTTGAGCATTGCCTGGCGCTCGCGAGTCAAAGTGTCACCGGTGCGAACTGCAGTTCTGATATTCGCCATGGCAATTCCGCGAGCATCCGCCAACTCTCGTATTTCGGCGAGCGGACTATCCAAGTTCTTCTGAATGTCGTTGCTCAAAGCCTTGAGCGGCGATACATACACGACCGCTGTCTCATCTTTGAGTCCTCCGTCAACAGCTTTGCGGACCAAACTGTCAATACAAGCGAGAAAAGCCGCCAGCGTTTTGCCTGAACCCGTCGGTGCTGAGATTAAGGTGCTTCGCCCCGCCAGAATATGAGGCCAGCCCTGCTCTTGTGGTTCAGTTGCCGAACCAAATTTAGCCAAAAACCAGTCGCGCACGAGTGGGTGCGCCCATTGCAGACGGGAAAACGAATTCTGGTCTTGAGACATCTTTTCATTGTAATTCGAATTGATCGAATTGCCGCAATCTCTTTGGAACTAGTCATACTTTGCAGCGTCTTATCCATCACCCTTTCCCCGAGACTGTTTCAAACAGTCGCTTAGATAGATGACCGCGAAGTGGAGATAGCGAGGACCCGGAACTATGTTGCGATTTGATCTTATTGAGTATCAACAAGCGGCGAGAGACTTGAATCAACCAGCGAGCTTGTTTCAAATGTGGGAAGAGGTATGTCGACTCTACGACAGAGGAATAATCGGCAAGTATGAACTTGACGAAATGAAGAGCGTAATTTGGCCCTCGTTAAAAGCAGTATCTGCGCTCAGAAAACGTGTCGATTCATCTTTCGAAACTCCGCCGCAAGCTGCATAGTTTCCCATTCTATTAAAACGCTATCGCAATGGACAACAGGCAGTATTGCGAAGTCACCCGGCTGCACCATATTTAGTATCGCGGCCGGTCTAATGCTAATAGGGCTAATGTTGGAAGCTTTGCCCAAGCTCTCACACAACATACTCGGCATTGCTAAGTACCAAGCCGGGCATATGAAAGTACCCAAGTATGCATACACTCCATCAGAGCCAGTTTAGGGAAATCTGAAAATCAAGGGAATAATCACGCTCCCGGAACCAAACAGGTGATAATGACATGAGCTTCACTATCATCGAGGTTTATCCATGGCAACTGCAACAACGCAAGCGACTTTTCGCTGTTATGAACTGGGTGAATTTGGCATTGATTCCCTTGCCATCAAGGATCGTCAAGCGACCAACCTCAAGCCCTCCGAGGTGCTAGTCAAAGTACACGCCGTCTCCCTCAACTTTCGGGACTTGATGATGGTGATGGGACGCTACAATCCGAAGATGAAGCTTCCTTTTACTCCCTGTTCAGACGGCAGCGGCACGGTTGTTGAGGTGGGTTCAGATGTGAAGAAATTCAAGGCCGGTGATCGTGTAATGGCTGCCTTCATGCCTGATTGGACAGCCGGTAAGTTGCACGAAGATGCCGGACGCTCGGCTCTTGGTGGTGGGGGAACGGGTATGCTTGCCGAGCAAGTGATATTGCCTGAACATGGACTCGTGCACATTCCGAATCACCTCTCATTCGAAGAAGCCGCGACTCTACCTTGTGCCGCAGTCACAGCATGGAACGCCCTGATCGAATCAGGTAACTTGCGTCCTGGCGAGACCGTGCTCACGCTTGGAACCGGCGGCGTTTCAATATTCGCAATTCAATTTGCCTTGATGAACGGCTGCGATATCATTGCAACATCAGGCAGTGATGCCAAACTCGCTCGACTGAAAGAGATGGGCGTCACAAAGACGATTAACTACAAGACCACCCCTGACTGGTCCAAGGAGGTCCTCAAGTTGACCGGCAATCGCGGCGTGGATCATGTTGTAGAAGTTGGTGGTGCGGGCACGCTTGACCATTCTTTGAAATCAACTGCCCTGGCGGGACATGTTGCCGTAATCGGCGTGTTATCTGGTGTTCAGACAGACCTAAATCCGCGATTGATTTTGATGAAGAATATTCGCGTCCAGGGAATCTTCGTCGGCTCTAGACAGATGTTCGAGAATATGAACAGAGCAATCGAGCAGCACAAGCTGAAACCGGTGATAGACAAAGTGTTCCCATTTGAGCAAGCCATAGACGCACTTAAGTGGATGGAGTCAGGCTCTCACTTTGGAAAGATTGTGATCAACGTTTCTAAGTAAACGAGACCGAAATTTCAACTCTTCGCCGCTAAAACAAGACTGCTCACCTTCGAGGCTTTACGCCGCACCAGCAATGAGCCTCGTTTGAGTGTCCATTCCTTGCTCTCTTCGAATTCTTGGCTTGAGGACGCAATTTGTGGACACGACTCGTTTTCAATGTCCTTACAAAAACGATAGTGCGAATCAAAGTGCGTGAATTCGCCACAGATTAGTGGATGCGTTGGCGCCTTAGTTTCGGGTGAGAGTATCCAGTGCTCACGATATAAAAGCTTTCCGGCACAGATAATCTCGAGCAGATAGTCAAACTCTAGAAACTCCCAAGACTCTTGCATAGCTATGCGACCCGCACACCAGGTATCACAAAAGTCAAGACGGCTAGTGGGCTCAACTTCTATGCGCACTCGCTGAGCAAGTTTCGCTCCTTTACCAAGAATCACCACATGTGGAAGATATGTCAACCTTGCTTCATCGCCCACTTTGATGTCGATATGCACAAGAGAACTTCCTGGATACACAAGAGTCGCCGCCTGAGTCCGCATCTCCAATCGTCCGTGTGCGGCGATCGAAACATCGATTCTGTGTTCATCACCCTCTAGCAATCCTGCAGATGGACTCTTGAGATAGACAGTAGGAAAATCCGCACCACCAAGATAGAGCGGCCGATGCAGCTGTAAAGGAACCTGACTATACTGATCGCATACAACAGAAGCCTTTCCGTTACTCTCAACCCGAAGTTTCGCGATGCCTAAGTTGACCGCCATTTATGCTTGCCGGGATTGTTGAGTCGCGCCTACTGCGGTGCTGCCAGACTCCCACAGAACATGCTCCAAAATCCATGTAACTATCTCATCAACACCATTTTCATGCTTCAAATCAGTAAACAGAAAGGGTCGTTCTCCTCGCATAAGTTTTGCATCCCTATCCATTACGGAAAGGTCTGCCCCCACATATGGTGCTAGATCGATTTTGTTGATTATCAACAGATCTGAGCGCCTGATGGCAGGTCCACCTTTTCGCGGTATCTTGTCACCTTCAGCGACGTCGATGACGTAGATGAAGCTATCCACAAGTTCCGGGCTAAATGTAGCAGCTAGATTGTCTCCACCAGACTCCAAAAAAATGATGTCTGGGTTGAACGTTCGTTCAAGTTGCTCGAGGGCATCTATATTGAGCGATGCATCTTCTCGAATAGCTGTATGCGGGCAACCACCGGTCTCCACACCGATGATGCGTTCTTGCGGCAAGGCTCCACGACGAATGAGAAACTCGGCATCCTCTTTCGTAAAGATGTCATTAGTAACAACTGCAACCGACCAGCTTTTTGACATCCGCTTGCAAAGCACTTCTACCAACGCTGTCTTTCCGGAACCCACCGGGCCACCAATGCCAACGCGGACTGTATTCTTATTTGCCATGATTAGTTTTGCCTATATAATGCTTACTCCTTTTAACATCTACGTGCGCAAAGTGATCGGTTGGTTTAGGATACCGTCACCAAGATTTAATCGACTCATATGCATTTAAGTCCTCAAGAACAAGACAAGTTAATGATCTTCCTCGCTGCTCAATTGGCAGAACGGCGCCGCGCGAGGGGGTTGAAGCTCAACTACCCAGAGTCTGTTGCATTGATTACCTTCGCAATTCTTGAAGGTGCAAGAGACGGTAAATCGGTGGCTGAGCTCATGACAGAAGGCACCAAAGTTTTGACCAGAGACGATGTGATGGAAGGTGTAGCCGACATGGTGCATGTCGTGCAGGTAGAAGCGACTTTTCCGGATGGGACTAAACTTGTCAGCGTGCACTCTCCTATCAGGTAAGAACGCGGTCATCTACAGAATTTATTGGGAGGTGGAAAGTGAAACCCGGCGAATTCGTAACTCCTGAAGGCGATATAACCATAAACCAAGGGAAACGCACCTGTTCGCTTACGGTAACCAATAGAGGCGACCGGCCAGTGCAGGTCGGCTCGCACTTTCACTTCTTCGAGGCCAACAAAGCGCTCAGTTTCGAAAGGGAGGCGGCTCTCGGAATGCGCCTCAACATCAAAGCCGGTACAGCAGTTAGATTTGAACCAGGCCAGACAACTACTGTTGAACTGGTTGAGATCGGCGGCACCAGATTCATCTCGGGCTTCAACAGATTAGTAGAAGGATCACTGAGCGACGAGTCAGTCAGGCGCAGGGCTCTCGATAAGGTCAAAGAATTCTGTGACAAGCACTAGGGAAGCAGAAGCTATCTTGACTCTTATGCAGCTCTCTGATTCGGCGCTGCCTATTGGTGGTTATTCGCACTCGTGGGGGCTGGAAACTTGGAACCAATGGGGCACCGTATCCGATGCCGCCTCGGCCAGGGATTCCATTGAAACTTTGCTTGTACAGTCTATTGCGCCGCAAGATGGTATTGCAGCCAGCATCGCTTATAGAGCCGCTAAAAATGCTGATTTAGCTCGCTTTCAAGAGTTGAACACTTATCTTGGCGCTAGTAAGTGGTCTTCAGAGCCGTTTCAAGCATCCATACGCATGGGAAGCCGCCTACTAAAATTGGCGAATGACACCAAAATGGTTTCCGATTTGCAAGGACTAGTTCATAACAGTTTCGATTACCACCATTCAGCCGTATATGGTTGGTTGGCCGGGTGCGCCGGTTTCGGCGAACTTTTCTCGATATCCGCTTACCTTCAAAATTCGGTCAACTGTCTCATCTCAGCCTGCGTTCGTTTGATTCCACTCGGGCATACCGAAGGACAACAACTTCTCGTAGCATTGCGACCTGCAGTGCTGAAAGAAGCTCAGTTGTGTCTTGGGAAAGATTTGCAAGACATCCAAGCTTTTTCGCCGTTACATGAGTATGCGTGCTTCGAGCACCAATCACTCTACTCTCGACTCTTCCAATCATGACCTGCAATCAGAGGTAGCAATGAGTAACAAAATACCGCGAAGCGAATACGCTGCTCTCTATGGTCCGACCGTCGGGGACAAAGTAAGATTAGCCGATACCGAACTCTTTATTGAAATTGAAAAGGACTACACCACATATGGCGAAGAAGTCACATTCGGCGGTGGCAAGGTAATACGTGACGGTTGCGGCCAAGATCCTCGTGCAACTAGAGCCAGCGGGGCACTGGACGTGCTAATTACAAATGCCACCATTTTGGATTGGTGGGGCGTAATCAAAGCGGACATTGGCATTCGAGACGGTCGTATAGCCAGTATTGGCAAAGCAGGCAATCCAAAGACACAAGACGGCGTCACGGAAGGAATGCATATCGGTGCATCAACTGAGGTCATCGCAGGCGAGCATGCGATTGTTACCGCTGGCGGCATCGACACTCACATTCATTTTATATGTCCACAGCTTTGTGATTTTGCCATCGCTTCCGGCGTGACTACCCTTCTAGGCGGCGGCACCGGACCAGCAACCGGAACAAATGCAACCACCTGTACTCCCGGCGCATGGAACATCCATCGCATGTATCAAGCGGCTGAAGGACTCTCAACAAATCTCGGATTTTTCGGCAAGGGCAACAACAGCGAACATGGTGCGCTGAGAGAACAGGTCGAGGCCGGCGCCTGTGGCTTGAAACTTCATGAAGATTGGGGCACTACTCCTGCAGCTATTGACGCCTGTCTTGCCGTGAGCGATGAATATGATATTCAAACTGCAATTCATACTGACACGATCAATGAAGCAGGTTTTCTCGAAGATACGTTGAAAGCGATCAATGGACGCACACTTCATACATTCCACACTGAGGGTGCTGGCGGCGGTCACGCCCCCGACATCATTAAAATAGCCAGTTACCCGAACATACTGCCAAGCTCAACGAATCCCACCAAGCCTTACACCGTTAACACGCTCGCCGAGCACCTCGACATGCTCATGGTATGCCACCATCTCAATCCGAAGATTCCTGAAGATGTGGCATTCGCCGAATCTCGTATCAGAGCGCAAACGATGGCAGCAGAAGATATCTTGCACGACATCGGGGCAATCTCTATGCTCTCGTCTGATTCACAAGCCATGGGACGCGTCGGTGAGGTCATAATTCGCACATGGCAGACTGCCGACAAAATGAAAAGACAACGAGGACCGCTGCCGGAAGATGCCCAAGGCAACGACAACTTCCGTGCGAAACGCTATGTCGCTAAATACACAATCAATCCGGCAATCTCGCACGGAATAGCGCATGAGATAGGCTCAATCGAAGTCGGTAAGTGGGCGGACATTGTGCTCTGGAAACCTGAGTTTTTTGGTGTCAAACCTGAAATGATCATCAAAGGCGGCATGATTGCTTTCGCGCAGATGGGCGATCCAAATGCATCTATTCCAACACCACAGCCTGTTTATCCGCGCCGTATGTTTGGTGGCTATGGAAAAGCCCTGCATCACGCCAACCTGCTGTTTATGTCCCAAGCCGGTTTGGCAAACAATGTGCCAGAGAAGATCGGACTCTCGACCAAAATAGTAGCCGTAAAAAATTGCAGAAAGATCGGCAAACGAGACCTCAAGCTAAACTCGGCGACTCCCAAAATCGAAGTCAACTCGGAGACATATCAAGTAACAGCCGATGGCGAGCTGCTTACATGCGAACCGGCGAAAATTCTCCCAATGGCGCAACGCTACTTCCTATTTTAGAAACATCAATAAATGCGGAGACAACCATGAGCGCCGACACCACATCTCAACCAAAGAGCGTACTCGTCGATCTTCTGATCGACAGCCTTCCAGAACCGGGAGGTGCACTGGGACCGATTGAAACAGTCTCTCTGACTTGGGAGCAACGCAGCCGTCCACGCCGTCGTTGTTTTACCGACAAAGGCAAAGAGATTGCGCTTGCACTGCCGAGAGGCACAGTACTAAATGACGGGATGCTACTGCATAACACAGAAAAAAGAACGGTCAAAGTGGTGGCGGCACCGGAAGATGTGCTTGTTATATATCCCGACAACAAGCTGCAAATGTGCGTAATAGCGCACCATTTAGGCAATTGGCATCGCTCCCTGCAACTGGAAGACGATGGCGCTTTGATTATTGAGGTTGACGAACCCTTGGTGAAATGGCTCGAGTTTCGCAAGATTCAGTTTGAGAGGAGTACTCGTCCATATCATCCGAATCTCAAAGGTGCCTCTCACGACTAACATTACTTTAGCGGATGGAAAATCTTCTCAGCTTCGCGCACTGTAAACTCACGATCAGAGACGCCACCATTTATCATTCTGATTTTGTGACGAGGGTTCTGAGCGTCAGCGATCATTTTGGGAGTTATCGCTGTATCAACAACATCAACCATCCAGAGATTCGGACTGGATACAATTGCATTGATGCATGCAGGCGTTAATTTGGTGCAGGTCTTCAGACCCAACATCTCTAGCTTGGGCATTTTCAAGAGGATGAACGCAAGTTGTTCGTCAGTCACCCGTGTTTTTGAAATATCTAGTCTAGTCAAATTTGTGATGCACGCAAGCTGCGCAAACCCAATCGATTGCAGGTAGGCTTTCGCCAACTCAAGGTTTTTCAACCGGCGCAGTTTGGCGAGATTTTTCAACGTTGCTCCACTCATTGCAATTTCGTCGAGGTTGATAGATTCCACAGTTTGTGGAAATTGCATTCTCGAGAAGAGTTCGTCGTCGAATTCTGCATTACTCAAGTCAATTCGACGAACATGGGGGAAATACATAAATATGTCAGCGGCCGTTTTGTCGAACTCCATACCTGACAAATCTAAGAACTGCACCATCGTCTGTGGCATCGCTTTGGCTAAGTCCAGATTTGCCATAACTTCGGGCGATGGCTTATACCGCAAAATAGTGTTGCGGGGTAAAGTAAGCTGCCCTTTTGCGTCGCCAATCAAGGTGTATAGCTTCGTCTCACCACCAAAACGATCTGGACAATCACCAAGTGCATGCCAATCTTTTGAGCAAGACCACAATTTTCCGAGCGAAGTCTTCTTCGGAAAATCCAGTGTTACCGCATTCGCCGTGCCTGCTTTCCTGCTTACTCCATCACTTTTCCTAGCTGAACTACCATGATTAGTATCGGCTTGGACAATGTGTGGAGATTGTCCGCAGATCACGATAGCGACAGTCGCGAACAGAGCCAAGTATGGAGATACCAATTTCCCCGCAGGCGACATCTGAGCCGCCTAACTATTCAGAACAACGAGCGATCGTTGCCTTGATAAGTCCGTGCGGTTCATCAGTAGTGACGCTTATTTCGTTCCGGTTTTCTAGACCGAACTGGTGCAAAATAAACGGAATTCTGTGCTCGTTCGGCATCACTAACGAAATCTCGATGATATCGCTGCAGCGGGCAAGCACTTCTTGACCGATCTCATGTAAGGTCTGTTGAACTGACAGACTCATGTGGGTCGCGAAGACTTCCAGTATGGTATCGCGCACGGTTGTGTAATCGCGATTATAGTCAGAAGCTGATGGTTTATAGAGCCATGTGCCGGATATGCTGGTACCAAACATTCTGTCTTTCACTTCGGGCAAAGTGGTGTATTTATCACGAATGAACCCAACAAATGCCGAATCGGTCGTTTTCACTACGCGAAGGTCTGCGATACCAGAATGCACGACTGTGGCAGTTCTAGAGTGCTCAACACTCACAGTTCGTTTTTCAGCTCCAGCACCGACGAAAGCATGCGGATGGGCTTTACCGTTGACGACAATTCGCTGCCATAGCTCTTCCGCGATGTCGACAGTTGCCTTCTCAACATGTGTATAAGTGTTTAAAAAGTGCTTAGCGAGATCGATGGCAAAAGACTCAATCGATAGAACAGGATGCTCTGCTGCCAAAACATACACTGTATTTTTCATCGAATCAGTCGCCACAATCCTTGTGTTTTCACCGGTTGTATAGGTCTCGGCAAAATCACCTTCCAGGCTAATGTCTACACATAGCTCCTTCAAATCATGCCTATCCGCATGCCTCGAGACCTTAGTCAACCGAACCTTCGATTTTCCGTAAGAGTGCCGGAGGATGACACCGGCTCGCTTCTTTTCAGGCACACATACCGCCTTAGTATCAGAGGAAGTCATGATAGCTCTCCTAACTTGAAAGACTATTTTCAAGCGCTTAAGCCGCCTTAATGAGAAGAAGTCAACAAGGTCGTCGGCGCAATTGACATAAAAGTATATGCGAAGATAACCATGTTTCGCGCTGGTATCGGCAGGTCTAATTTGGACCGTTCGAGAGCAGACCGCACCGCCTGACTGAGGAGTTTCGAACTATGCAAACTGGAGGCTCCGGTACCGGCGATTTTGCTTTGCACAGCAATCGCGTGCTAACGCAAAAGGGGCTAGTTCCAGCGACTGTGCAAGTGAAAGAGGGCAAGATTGTTTCGGTTTCCGAAAATGTTCAAGCTAAACATGCAGAGAACCTCGGAGATCTGGTAATCATGCCAGGGTTGGTAGATTGCCATGTGCACGTGAACGAGCCGGGCCGCACAGAATGGGAAGGTTTCGAAACAGCGACCAAGGCAGCCGCTGCTGGTGGCATTACGACGATTACTGACATGCCGCTCAACTCAGATCCTGTAACCACCACCCCTGCCGCGTTCACAACAAAACTAGCATCGACGAAGGGGCAGCTATATGTAGACACCGCATTTTGGGGTGGAGTCGTGCCCGGCAACGCGGGTGCGTTGGAGGTAATGATCGATGCCGGAGTGCGCGGTTTCAAATGCTTTTTAATCCACTCCGGAATTGACGACTTTCCCAACGTAACAGAAGCAGACCTCAGGCTGGCGATGCCGATTTTGGCACGGCGAAACATCCCGCTGCTGGTACACGCAGAGCTGGAGTGTGGAGAGACATGTGACTGGATAGAACCAGCAAACTCCTATAAGGCGTTTCTTGAATCGCGCCCCAGGCGTTGGGAGAACGAAGCGATACGGCTCATGGTCGACCTTTGCCGTGAATTTAGGTGCCCAGTGCATATTGTGCATCTATCATCAGCTGAAGCAATTCCTCTCGTAAGGCAGGCCAAGTCTGAGGGATTGCCTTTCACTGCCGAAACATGCCCTCACTATTTGACCTTCGCGGCGGAGGAGATAGCTGACGGCGACCCACGCTTCAAATGTGCGCCGCCTATACGTGAAGCAGAAAACCGAGAACAACTCTGGCAAGCAGTGAAGGAAGGCACCATCGATTTCGTTGTGTCCGATCACTCACCGTGCACTCCACACCTCAAGTTCCTCGACGAGGGAGATTTGAAAAAAGCTTGGGGCGGAATCTCGTCGCTGCAATTTGGGCTTTCGACAATTTGGACAGAAGCTAAAAAGAGAGGTTACAGCATAAGTGATGTCGCCAACTGGATGTCAGCAAAAACTGCAGAATTCATTCGGGTAGCTGACCGCAAAGGAAGCTTACAGCCAGGATTTGATGCGGATATCGTAGTTTGGAATCCTGAAGAGCAGATGATGATTCAGCAGGCGAGCATCTTTCACAAACACAAAGTGACACCATACGACGGCCGCACCCTCCTTGGTGTCATCAAAAGGACCTACTTGCGTGGAAAGAAAGTATTCGAAAACGGGAAAATTCTTACATCCGCATACGGACAAGAGATCGTAACTAGTCACTCAGAGACGAGGAGATAAATGGAAAGAGGATTCAATTTTGACGCTGCAGCGTTCACTGGTCTCGTAGACCTTGCCGCCGAGAAAGTTGGCGGCAGAGCGCTTTATTGCACCGACGATTTTTTCGCCGAGAAAGAGAACCTCTTGAAACCTGGGCGCGGAGTCTTCATTGCGGATAAATACACAGACCGTGGCAAATGGATGGATGGCTGGGAATCACGCCGCAAACGTGTCCCTGGTTATGATTGGTGCGTCATCAAGCTCGGTATACCTGGCTTGATTAGAGGTGTTGATATCGACACGAATCATTTCCTCGGAAACCACCCACCATATGCGTCAATCGACGCATTGGACTACGATGGTCATGAAATCTCAGAAGCTGCACTTGAGGGGAAAAACTGGGTCGAAATACTGCCAAAAGTGGCGTTAAAACAAGGTTCACAAAACATCTTCGCTGTCGTTAGCGAAGCACGTTGGACACACATCAGGTTGAACATCTTTCCGGATGGTGGTGTCGCCCGCTTAAAGGTTTATGGTGAGTCAAAACCGAACTGGAACGCCAAGAAAGCGGAAGAGGTAGTGGACCTTGCGGCAATAGAAAACGGTGGGTTAGTGGTAGCAGCAAACGACATGTTTTTCGGAAATAAAAACAACATGATCATGCCCGGCCGTGGTGTCAACATGGGAGACGGATGGGAGACACGACGCAGACGTGATCCTGGACATGATTGGGCAATCGTGCAACTCGGTCATCCGGGACAGTTGAAAGAGATTGAAGTGGACACAAACCACTACAAAGGCAACTACCCAGATAGCTGCTGGGTTGAAGGTTGCCATGCTCCAGGAAAGCAGATAGACACTCTCAATCACGCCGAATTCACTTGGACTGAAATCCTGCCGCAAACCAAGCTGCAGGCCGACCACCGACACTTTTTCAAAGAAAAAGACCTTAAAGCTAAAGGTCCATTTTCGCACGTTAAAATCAGCATCAAACCTGATGGCGGCATAAGCCGGCTCAGGATAAACGGGACAGTAAGCAAGTAATTAGGACTCCGATACCCGTGACCACCCAAACCGCAAACATCGATTACATCAACTCTCTGGATGAAGCAAAAGCGCGCGAAGCATTTTTTCACTGCTCGGGCTCTGCGATCTGGTGTGACGAGATGATCGCCCAAATGCCCTTTGCTGACATCTGCGATCTCTATCGGAAAGCCGATGAATCTTGGAAGCTGTTGACCAAACACGATTGGCTGAACGCCTTTAAGATTCATCCCAAGATTGGCGATATCGATTCACTGCGTAAAAAATTCAATGCGACTGCCGATTGGGCATCGAATGAACAAGCAGGAACAGCAACTGCAAACGAAGAGACATTGCATGGATTGGCTCATGGAAATGTTGAATACGAAAGGAAATTCGGCTATATATTTATCGTTTGCGCAACTGGCAAGTCTGCTCAGGAGATGCTCTCCATTCTGCAACAGCGCTTGCCAAACAATGCAGCAACCGAGTTCGATATTGCATGCGGCGAGCAGAAAAAGATCACCAACTTGAGATTGGGAAAAATAACGCCATGAGTGGAATCACAACGCACGTTCTTGATACTGCACGCGGTTTACCGGCAAGCGGAGTACCTGTTACTTTATCATTCCAATTCAAAAGCGATTGGCAAGAACTTTCGAAAACAGTTACCAACAACGACGGCAGGGCACCCAATCTCATGCCGAAAAATGGCAAACTCGCAGCCGGAATTTACCGGATTACTTTCGACACTGCCGTCTACTATCACTCGATAAACGTGAATGGATTCTATCCCTCAGTCACGGTAATGTTCGAGATCGTCAATCCTGACCAGCACCATCATGTGCCACTCTTGCTCAGTCCGTTTGGCTACTCTACTTACAGAGGAAGCTAGCCCGTATTCCCCTCACCTGAACCACCTCTTCCCTGATAGCAAAGGAGATTGCATGCGATGAAAACCTCTCTCACTGCAGATGCCACCAAAGAGCTCTTCGAGAAATTGACAGAGGCTAACAACAGATTCGCAACGCACTATCCGGGTGAAAGCGACTTGCGCCAGCCGGTGCATACCGTTTATGGTGGCGCTCAGCTTTTCAAGCATGATTCTACAGTCAAGCTTGGAGAGCTATCGGTGAAGTCGATGCAAGAGCACGCTCCAAATTTTGCTGTGTTTGCAAGAGCGCTGCAGTTGCCAGGCTTTGAGGAATTGCCAACCGATGAAGCGGCAGTGAACAAACTGGTTAAATTGTTGGATGCAACCAAATCTGTTCAAGAAAGTATGACTGGAGCCAGACTTGCATTCACAGTCTACACTCGTGTAATGGACAAATTGAAGAAGGAAGCAGTTGAAGACTTCCGCATCGATTTTGAAGATGGTTACGGTAATCGCCCCGATGCTGAAGAGGACGGAGACGCTGAGCGAACGGCAAAAGAGATCGCCCTCGGAATGAGTAAGAAGACCCTGCCTCCTTTTATCGGAATCAGAGTCAAGCCGTTCACTGAAGAACTACGTGCAAGAAGTGTTCGTACCCTAGACATTTTCATCACGACGCTACTTGCCGAAACTGGTGGTGCACTCCCTAACAATTTTGTGGTGACATTGCCTAAAGTGACCGTGCCGGAGCAAGTCACGACATTCGTCGAGCTTCTAAAGCTGATCGAAAATAAGAACGACCTAACTCCCGGAACACTCAAGTTGGAGTTGATGGTTGAGACTACCCAATCGATCATCAATGAACGTGGCGAGATCGCCCTGCCAGCGCTAATTGCAGCAGCCGAGAATCGTTGCACCGGTGCGCACTTTGGCACTTACGATTACACTGCGTCGTGCAGCATAACCGCATTCCACCAAGCAATGGACCACCCAGCATGCGACTTTGCACGAAGCATGATGAAGGTATCGCTAGCTGGCACTCCCGTTTTTCTATCCGATGGTGCCACTAATATTATGCCTGTCGGGCCGCACAGAGCTAAAGAAGGCACGGAGTTAACCGCTGGTCAAAAGCAAGAGAACTTGCAAGTCGTGCACGCCGCTTGGAAGCTAAGTTTCGATCATGTATCGCACTCGCTGCGGAATGCCTTCTATCAAGGATGGGATCTACATCCCGGTCAGTTGCCAGTTCGCTACGCTGCCTGCTATACGTTTTTCCTTCAAGGACTCGATCCAGCATCGATTCGCTTACGCTCATTTATGGAGAAAGCAGCCCAAGCGACACTTGTCGGCGATGTGTTCGACGACGCCGCCACGGGTCAAGGGCTCCTCAATTACTTCTTGCGCGCTCTCAATTGCGGTGCGATCACCGAAGGAGAAGTGACTGCAACCGGCCTCACACTTGAAGAGATACGGGGAAGATCTTTTGTGAAGATCCTAGCGGCTCGCAGAGAGCGAGAAAAAGTCTCGGTCTAAAGCGCGGTTGAGTTTGAGGAACCTGTGGTGACAGACAAAACTAAAGCGAGCATGACCTTAAACGTTTGAAGCAAAATTTGTTCGACTAACAACTGAAAGGATTAGGACATGCGCATCTATTTATCGGTCGACATGGAAGGCATCCATGGTGTCGTGCACTCGGTGCACACACAGCCAGGCGAACGCGGATATGAGACTGCCAGTAAGTGGATGCACGAGGATGTGAACGCAGTCGCTGCTGCGGCCTTTCAAGCAGGCGCAACTGAGGTCTATATAAATGATTCGCACTGGGATATGAAGAACCTCAATCCAGACCTCGTTCACCCGAAGTGTCATTTGCTCAGCGGCTGGCACAAACCTTACTCAATGGTTACTGGCGTGAAAGGACACCAGGCAGCTCTGTTTGTCGGATATCATGCCAAGGTCGGCACTGCTAAAGGAATTCTCAGTCATACGTATAGAGCGAAGGTTTTCTTCGATGTAAGGTTGAACGGCAAATCAGTGGGTGAGGCAGGTCTGAACGCAGCCCTGGCCGGATGGTTTGGAGTACCGATAGCTCTCATCACTGGCGATACCGCCGCCTGTCGGGAAACAATAGATCTTATAGGTGATGTACACCATGCCGTTGTCAAAGACGGCGTATCAAGATACGCAGGCGTTTGTTTCCCACGCGAGCAAGTAATGGACATTCTGCACAGAACGACTCTTCATGCATTGAAAGATGCAAGTTCCTGGAAGCTCTATAAACCAGATCCACCCTATACAATTGGTATCACTTTCGTCGACCCAAACATGGCCGATGCAGCTGAATTGCTTCCAATCGTCAAACGCACAGGCGATCGCGATATCGAAATAACAAACGATGATTATAGCCAAGCCTTCCAAACCATGCTGGCTGTGGGTGCCCTCGGACAAAGCCGCATAGATAATTGGTTTTAAAATACGTGCAAGAGAGAATCGGAATCGTAGGAGCAGGCATAAACGGACTGGTTGCTGCCAACTATCTGCAGCGTGCTGGATTCACAGTCACCATACTAGAGAAGCGCGACGTCATTGGTGGTGCGTGCAAGGAAGACACAGTCAGTTTCAACGGTGAGTTGTTCCAATATGCATGCGGTGCGAGTGTGCTGGGTTTTATGCAAGACTTTGTCTTTGATGAAACCGGTCTTTCAAACCGCCTCAGCACAGTGACACCAGAACATCCTGAGATAGTCTATTTCGAGAATCAAAAGACTCATTGTGTTCTACATGCAGACAGCAGCCTGAGAGCGCAGGAAGTGCGTAAAAAGTGGGGAGAGCTCGGCGACGTTGAGAAATTCGATAACGACCTTGCGCGTGTCGTCGACTTTCTCCGCCATGGATTCAAATCTGCACAGGTACCCACTCTAGAATCAGCCGAAGAAGTGCTCGGGAAAGAGATAACGGATCTGTGGATCACGGGGACCGCAAGAGATCTCATCGACCACTATTTTACATCGGAATCGATGAAGATCTTTTATGCAATCGATGTTGTTGAAAGCGGTCCAGTGTCTTTGGATTCGCCGTATTCAGCTTTCAGTGTTGCACTTATGGCTTCCGGCACCGTATTTGATGGTGAGTGGGGATTCGTGCGCGGTCGCATCTGGCGCTTACCGCAGGAGCTTGAAAAGATCAACCGAGAGTTGGGTGTAAAGCTCCTGACCTCGGCGCAAGTATTGCGCGTGAATGCAAAACCACCTTCAATTGTCTACCTCGACCGCGATGGCAACGAGCAATTCCTCGAATGTGACCGGATTATATTCGCATCTGACCCGGTAACAGCAGCCAGATTAACAAATCAACCTCAACTCATCGAACAGTCCCACACGAAGTCCATCCTCGGCACAAGCGGAAAATTAGTGCTGTTTTTCAAGCGACCGGTCGTGTGGCAGGGACAGAAGGACGCAGTTGACTATCCAGATTTTGACATGGCTTTCAAGTTCATCGTTTGCGTCTCGACCGTTGATGAATTCGAGAAAGCGACCGTTCGAGCTGAAGCCAATGAGCAAGATTACATTCCCACCGTGCTCGAGATCTACTGTGAAGGTGCAGCGATGCGAAGCTTTGGCGACGATTGCGGATATGACGTTGTCTCAGTTTTTATCAAGCATTGTTCTTTCGGTCGACCGGGCGCTGAGCTACCAGAGGTGCAGCATCGAATAGAACAACAAATTCTCGAATTTGTGGAAAACCGTGAAGAGTTCATAGGATCTGTTTTTCTTACCCCAAAAGACCTGCAGACAAGATTCGATTTTCCTGCCGGAAATATCGATCACATAGAACTATGCGACAAGCAAACTTATTTCGCTCGCAACTGGTCTTCTGATCCAGCCACTAATTTTTATCAATTTGGCGCCAGCGAAAACATTCTCTATTGCGCAGCTGGTAGCTATCCATGCGGCTCTATTGCTGGTACGCCTGGATACATGTGCGCTAAACAGCTGAAGGAAACCTTGAGCATTGTTCGCGTTCACAGCACCACCAAAACTGATTGACTAGCGGGATGGCGTTCGCTGCGATCACGTACCAATCTTTGCTAGATCCCCAAGTACGTCTAAGAAACAAGCCGTCATACCGCCGTCAGCAACAATTGTTGTTCCGGTGCAATAAGACGATGCTGGCATTGCTAGAAAAGCGATGGTCGACGCAATCTCTTCCGGCTGCCCTGTTCGCTTTAGCATCGTTCGAGACTCAATTATCTCTCTCACAGTAGGTTTACCGAGCACCTGCCCGGCCAGTGGCGTCTCAATGTAACCAGGAGCAATTGCGTTAACTCGTATTCCATTAGCAGCCCATTCGTGAGCAAAGGACCGTGTCATTTGCATGAGTGCGGCTTTTGTTGCACCATATATGACACCAGATCCAACAGAGCCGATACCTGCTACGGAAGCGATATTGATTACGGAGGCATCCTTGCCTTTTTTCAGAAATGGATACATGTCTCGGCTGATTTCGATTGCGGAAACGAAATTTGTTTGCAAGACGAAGTCTATCTCTTCAGATGAGAGCTCAGTGGCAAGCTTTCGAACATTCGTGCCGACGTTATTAACGAGGACGTCCAGGTGACCATGCTTACTGACTACATCTTTAAGGTGCGCCCGCCCTTCAGCCTTTGATAAATCAGCAGAGAGTGTTTCTACCTTCCCTTTAAGCTTGCTGAACTCTTGTTGTAGATCCTTTTCGCCTCGAGCTACGGCTACGACGGTGGCACCAAGAGCTACAAATTCGAGTGTAGTCGCCAGCCCAATACCTTTGGATGCTCCTGTAATGACCGCAGTCTTTCCAGCGAGCGTCCATCTATCTTTTGTGCTCATGATTAGGTAGTCCTTTATATTTGATGAATTATGTCTTTGGGCTTAATACGCTCAAGCTGCATCAATTGATAAATCGTCGTCGAGACCAAGGCGCACTGCGCCCCGGTAAATCTCAGTCCAGTATTCGCAGGAACAGACGTCAAAGTACGTGCCGAAATTCGACTGCCGGCCGGAAGCATGAATGAAGCGGCCGTCGCCTGTAGCGATGCCGATATGACTAATGCTCTTGGTTCCGAACGCCAAGAGATCGCCAGCCTCGAACTTTGCTTCGCCAAGGCTTACCCCTTCTTCGATACGGCGAAAGCGTTTGTCTGCAAACTGTAAATCGGCGTCTCTCAATAATTGCAAACCTTCGAGCTTATAACACAGTTGCACCAGACCAGAGCAATCGATGCCAAATGGCGAACCTCCGCCCCACAAATAAGGCACTCCTATGAGTTTCCGGGCATTTGCCAGTACATTTTTGCCCAAACCGTTGACAATCAAGCGCCGTTCGCTCTGATTCGACGATGGCCAATTTCTGAAAGTTGTCGGCTGATCCATTGTCAAGTCAAACCTGCGAACCCACGCCCGCTCCGAACCTGGTAACAACAGAACATCAAAATCGCCGTGTCCTGAACCCGTTACAAGCTTTACTTCGGAACCGAGCACGAGTTTTGTCACCAACTCGGAATGACGGTTTGCCTCTTTGTATACCTCACAGATCAAAGAAGTAACGGTGCCTTTTGTCGTCTGCACCGAATGCGGTGTATCGACCGGTGTAACTACGTGGCGTAAATCAGCCCATCCTTGGTACCGATCTGTGCCGACCACATAAGCGAAACCCTTTTCACGCTTTTCTACTCTCAGTTCTGCATTTATAAGTGCCTGAGTGACAACTTCCGAACCGGTATCAGGATCTGCATAAAGATTGATCAGATTCTTGGCAACAATTAAAATCTCGGACGACGGCACACTTTTGACTTTTTCAGAATCTTTTTTTGAGTCGGCCTTCGATCGGTCCAGTGACGCATTTGACATTAATTCACCTGCTTGCTCACTCGGATAAAACTATAACCGTATTTAGGGTCAGTTGCTCGATGACTTTCTGCAGATTATGTAGCTCAAGTCCCACACATCCTTGGGTCGGCGTAAAATTTGGCGCTGCCACATGTAGAAAAATGGCGCTGCCTGCACCAGCAACCACCGGATCATCATTATAGCCAATTACTGCCAGCAAATCATAAAGATGATCTTCGCGCCAAAGTTCTTCGTGACTGCCTTTAAATGGCAACTGGACGAAGTGATTGTACTCTGGGCAAGCGGTATCGTCGCACCAGCCATCGTTTTGGGTAATAGCTCGAACCGGCAAGCCAGTTAGGGGTTTTGGGACTCGATCTGCCCTATATAACACTTCGCGAAACTGGTATCGCCCGATTGGCGTAGCACCATCGCCTTCGCGTTTATCTCTAGAAAAGCCGCCGCGACCTATGGTGCAACGGAAAGTATCTCCACCCATAGTCAGTTGCTTAGTATCAACTACAATATCCATAGTGCGTCAAACCTATTTTGATTTTTCCACCAGAGTAACTGTTTGTTCGTTTAGTTTCAAATTGCATGCCACTAAAGCTCTTCGACGAGATTGAACCGTTCAGAACAGGCAGATTGGACGTCGGCGGCTCGCATTCTCTATATTTTGAAGAATGTGGCAATCCGAACGGTAAACCAGCCGTGTTTCTGCACGGGGGACCCGGAAGCGGAAGCGGTCCAATTTGGCGTCGATATTTCGATCCGGCCAAATATCGAATAGTTCTTTTCGATCAACGCGGTTGTGGTAAAAGCACTCCATACGCTTCGTTAATCGAAAACACAACCCAACATTTAATCGATGATATAAACACATTGCGCACTCACTTGGGCATCGAGAGGTGGCTGGTTGTAGGAGGTTCCTGGGGAAGCACTCTCGGTCTTTCATACGCACAAGCCTATCCCGAGCAAGTAACAGAATTAGTGTTGTACGGAATTTTTCTCGGCAGCAAAGAGGAGATCGACTGGTTTTACCAAAATGGTGCGAATTACATTCTGGCGGATGCCTGGGAAGAGTTCATCAGCATAGTTCCAATGGACAAACGCGATAACATAGTCGAGTCTTACTGCCAACTTTTAAATTCAGAAGATCCAGAAGCTCGAATGAAAGCGGCTCAGGCATGGTCGCTTTGGGAAGCGCAAGGATTGAAACTGATACCAGACCGCGAACAAATTGCCAAATTCGTTGAACCAGCCCAAGCCCTCGCCCAAGCCAGACTTGAGTGCCATTTTTTTCGCAACCTATGTTTCTTGCGCCAGAATCAGTTAATAGAAGAGGTACCGAAAATATCGCATATTCCGGCAATCATCATTCACGGTCGCTATGATCTAATCTGTCCCTTCAAAGCAGCGTGGACATTGCACAAGCATTGGCCTCAGTCAGAGCTAGTCATTGTTCCGACTAGCGGACATTCGGCTCGAGAGCTTGATACCGCACACGAACTCATCACTGCAACAAACAGATTTGCTATTCCCAATTGATCAAACCGTTCGGATAATTTCCTAACCGTCATCCATGAATAATCCAGTCCTGCGAAATCTGCAGCTCAACGAAAACATAGTTGACGAGTTCGAGAGAGACACGATGGTTTGCGAACCTCTCGGAACTTGCAAGCTGCGGCTACGTCCTCTGTCGCGTAAGCAGTCAATAAGCCTATTGAGGAGGACCTATGTCCGAACAAAATTCAGAATCATGTTATATGCACACAAACTGTGCATCTGAGCAAAAGAAAGATAACACTCTTAAAGTGGCGGCATTCGCGCTTGGAACCGCGCTCATCCTTTCGCTAATTGCTGCATTCAATTTGAGTAGAGACGTCAAGATCGTTACGAATTCGGAGTTACCTTACATTCAGCAGCGCCTAGACAATACGGCGCCTAGCCTGATGGCCGAAGCTCGTCAAAAGAAAGCTGGCATGTAATCACCCTAATAACTCTTGAATAAGAGAAAGCAGAATAAACGTCAAACCGTGATTATTTCCGAATCACGGTTTGACACTACCAAAATTCCTGCAGTTAGCTGCCAACTAGACTTGCCCCATCAGGCCTGCAATGACCAGGTTTTATAGCTTAGTTTATAGCTTAGTTAGATCGCTAAGAAATCAATCTGTATGACACAAAGCAGGGAAGTAGAGCAGTGTAAACGATGCACCACTTTGATTTGGCCTTGTATCATCTAGTAATGAAAACGCCGCTTTAAGCTGCGTCTATCGCTTCAGCTTCCTTCAACCAGCGCCAAGGCTTACCGTGCAAGGCTCTCGCGATATCGCGGAACACAGATAGGGATATATTTTTCGAACCATGCTCGATACTGCCGATATAATACCGGCTTAAACCGGTTTTTTCGGCGAGTTCACTCTGTGAATAGCCCTTAGCAAGGCGTTCTTCGTGGATCTTGGCACCGAGATTCCGCAAAATTTTTCTGTTCTGTTTTGAAACCATGCTCGACCTCCTTAACTGGAATTTCGTCGAAAATAAACGGAAAAAGTTTCTACAGACTAGGCAATTTGAGGTAACCATTGATTGATCTTTGCATTCAGTTCTTCCAGCGTAAACGGCTTTCCGAGAAAATCATTCATTCCGGAATCCATACACTTTTCTCGGTCTCCGGGCAGAACACACGCGGTTACAGCAATGATCGGTATATCTTTATGAGCATTCTCCAATTTACGAATTCGCTCTGTACACTCATACCCATCAATCCCAGGCATCCGGCAATCCATGAGAATGAGATCGAATGTTTCCGCATCTAACGCCCTTAAGGCTTCCTCGCTGGAAGACACGAGCTTAGCTGTAACATTGAGCCGATCTGCTATCAAGCGAAAAAGACGATGGTGAACAGAGTCGTCGTCGACTACAAGAACAAGAGGCTTCCGCTCCGCATATGTGCTGTCAATGGTGGCTTCGCTTGCATCCATAGTTCACTTTTAGATCTTTGCCGGAATTTTCGAGCTGAACAGTGGACAATCGCCAATTATAATTGTCTATGATATCCGAAAAGCCAAATTTTGCACCAAATTTATTGCTCTAGCAAACTCGAGCTCATAAACCGCAAAGCTTTCTCATTGTTGATTGACGGGGTTCAGTAACGACAAACAGCTGTCGGATAGAAGTGACGATCTCGAAACCGGGCTCCTAGTGTAGCACAGGAGTCTCTGGTTCGCTGTTATGTGAAGACTCTGACGTTGCGCTACCGGGTAAGAATAGCGGAATCAAGGGTGTCATCACTCGCGCTGTTTGATTAGCCCGCATTGCATCGCGCATAGCAGTTCCATCCACCCAGCCAAGGCCAGTGACAGCATCCCAGCCATCACCTGCCTGATACCCATGATTGCCCCCGGTGACAACGTCGTGGAAGATTGTTTTGTCATTGGCGCGGGCGTACATCCATGGATTGAGTGGCGTCACAGGTTGTATTCCAAATGCTGCCAATTCGGCGTTAATGTTCAACATCATGCCCCCATAAAGAGGGGCACCAGCGCTAGTGCCTCCAATAACGTAATTCTGTCCATTGACGCGTACAGGATAACCAGTAGCTTTCGCAGCATCGGTGGAAATATCAGGCACCGCGCGTCCTGGTCTGTTCGTATCTATGTTCAATGGCAAGTTGAGCCGTCGCTGCCACCACGGCACTGAGAAGATCTTGCTGATGCCACCACCAGTAGAGCTGTGTTCGCCCTCGTCCCATGCAGTGACACCGGCTAACTTTCCCGCCGGATTCAAGATCATTCGCAAACCACCGACACCAGTAACATTTGGATCAGATGCCGGATATTCAGGTTGATAGAATTGCGTATTGGCTCGTGCCCCATTGTCACCAGCGCCTGCAAAAACTTGCACTCCGCGAATGTTCGCCATTCTAAATTGAAGTCCAAGCGTATTTACTACCTGAGACGTCTGACTACCTTCAGCCAATCCCCAGCTGGCACTTATGACTGATTTTTGCGCCTCACCAAATCGGGGGAATATGCCGCGCACGAAAACACCGACCAATCCTTGGTCTGAGTTTTTGCCTAATATCATATCTATATTTGCTTTTGGTGCCACCGATTGCATCTGCACGGCATCAAGCACATTTTCGGTATCGCCACCAGACTGGCTATTGGGCGAATTTTTAGCCCCGTCGACTTCCACAATCCTGAGCGGATTCGGTTGTTCTAAGTTATGGTCGGGAAAGAACTTGTTGTAGTCGGCAAGGTCTATGCCGCCGCTGAGACTGATGAATCCGCCGTGTTGACCCTTGCCCCCGGTCTCTAGCGGTATGTTCTGCGCCCGAGCAATTTCGGTAGCAAGATAGCCACCTTGTTTTATAAAGTTGGCATCCGGATCTTCCGCATTGGTTTGCCGCACAGGCTTACCTTCGCCGTCCAGCAACTTTCCATCCTCACCCATCTTATAAAGAACGCGATTTGGTTTAGCGGTTGGCAATTCGTCCATGAAAATTGCCTGAATGTCGTCAGCAAAGCGGGCCGGCACACTCGCTGGTCTATCGTGTCCCGTATGATTGATGCCCTGTGCATCCTGATATTGATTCACTTCGACTTGAAATGCTTTCTGGAAATCAGAGGTTTTACCGGTTAGGAACACCTTACCTGAGCGCAGGTCGGCTTCCTCGACGTCTAAATTGTGCTCTTTTGCAAAGCTTTTAACACCCTGCAACGATTCCGGTTTTGCCCCGAATTGCTTGGTAAAGGCGTCGTTTTCATCAGTCAAAGTCGGCGCTCTTCCTGCCGCCTTGCGAACCAGGTAGCGGTCCATTTTTAGTGCCGACGCGCGGCTCTTAAGCATAATAGTGGCGTCCATACGAGCATCTGCGTCATTTGGACCGATCAGACTACGTGACGCCTTTTCGCTGGCGGTGTCCATCAAAATAGCTCTATCACCTTGCACGACGAAGTTTGGTTTCAGGCTCACGGAGGTCGCGGTCGGGATCGAAGTATCACGGAGCAGCAGCCGTTTTGCCAGATCCGTTCCGGCATCCCATTTCTCCTGCTTCCAATCGGCAAAGTTATCGAAACGTTCGCTTTCTAATATTCGCCCGGTAGTGGCAGCACCGATTTTTGCTCCTACATAGCCCTCACCGAGGTTTACACCTATTCGCCCAGCCGAATCACCCCACTGACGCCCGGATTTGAACAGCAGATCATCCCAGGTATTGGCTTTCAGTCCAGTCTTGTAGGCGCTAGCAAAGCCAGGAATCGACTCGCCCAGAAACAGAAGCGTCATTGCTATATTTGCTGTTTTGCCAACTGGTCCCATCTCCGGCAGGGCAACCCGAAGCGCCGAACCTATGGCCGCTGTTGAGGCCACAGTTTTCACAAATTCCATCGGGTGTTCCCATTCTCTTTGCACCTCGTGCCAAAGCCCGGGAGCGCTCTGCACAGCGCCGGAAGCCGTTGTAATTCCGACCCTCTCAACTGCACCGAGAAATCCTGTCATTCCAATTTTGTTTGCACCTGTCGACTCCGCACTGTCTTTGCTTGACGGTGGGCTTGCAGAATTCGAATCAGGGGCCACATTGGAGTCGCCATTGCATGCAACTACTGTTTGGTCGGTCACAAGCGAAGTGGCTAACGCCAGTGAGGTGTGGAATTTCGTGCTAGCGTCGGTCAGCGTAGGGGAATGCTCCACATTAGTCGCTTTCGAAATCTCGCTTGCGCCCATGCACAATTGCCCCAAACTACACCAGTCAGCATATGGGCTATGCCAGCGACCGTCATTGGGGGAAGTACGACAGAAGTTTAAATCGCAAATGCTGACCAGACAGGCCTTTTGCGAACTTTGAGTGACCGGAACCGGAATTTCAACAGCCAACTGGCGTTCACTGGACGATACGGCGCTTAAGCGCCAATACTGCTGCTTGTGTACGGTCTGTAACCGCCAGCTTTCTCATGATGTGGCGGATATGAGTTTTCACAGTCTCAAACGAAATAGAGAGCTCAGTAGCGATGCGGCTATTGCTGTAACCGAGGGCGACAAGACCCAAAACCTCGATCTCTCGACCAGTTAAACCAGCCAGGTCTTCATCGATACGAAGGTTAATCGATTGTTTAGCCAAACCAGAGTCTCCCAGGTCGGAGGCGCCTTTCCTGATACTGGGTACAATCGACGAATCTAACCACATGGCACCGCCAAGAACGCTCTGGACAGCGTTTTTGACCTTTTCGGCCGACGCGTCGTTGAGACAGTATCCGTCCGCGCCAGCCCACAAAGCTTCGAAAATATGTTCGTCATCGGCTACCGACGTGAGAATCAAGACTTTGATAGACGGCAACTGGTCTTTAATGGTCTGAGTAATGAGAATGCCATCGAGTGCTGGCGAACTAACATCTGTTATCACCAGATCAGGATTTTCTCGGCGCACGAGAGCAAGTGCATTGACAGTGCTGGTCGCAGTTCCAACTAACTGCAGATTTTCAATCGACTGGACGACGAACTCCATTCCCTTGCACACGATAGCGCTGCTATTGAATATAGCGACAGTAGGGGTGCGTTTTTCGGGCGGTTGAATAGAAAGTTCAGACATTTGGTTGGTTACCTGGGGCTATCGGCCGTTGTCTATCGCATTCATCTTGCGAAGAGCGGTGAAAAAGTATGAGCGAAGAACGGCACCTATCTCATGGTCAAGGTTTTCGACTTCCGCCGTCAGTCCCTGTAGTTCATACAGCTCCTGCAGCTCCAAAAGAATAACACCGACATTCGCGCTCTTTCGGCCCCAACGCTGGATGCCCCACTTGATAGCGCGACGATATAGCTTCTCAGAACGGCGATAATCGCCGTGACTCTTGGCCAGCTGCGCGCCAGCCAGACACAAGTTCACCTCTGTTTCTTGCCGCTCCTGAACGTGGATGTCGGCAGATGGCTCGGACATGCTCAGACCCCAAACTTCCCCCAAATACTATCTACCGCAATTTAGTGACAGATAAACCCGAAAACCTCGTAAATTCGATAGTTTAGAAGAAATTTTAAGACACAGCCCCAGGCATTTGTACATCACTCGGACGGGTATTAGTCGCCTGACCAGGGTTAAGGCTCTAATCGAGCTCATACTAAATTCTGCGCGCAGGACTCAACGGTGTGTCCTGATGCAGCACACCTTCGCGCGTTATGGCCGGCAAAAACTCGCCTTTATATTCACTATGCCACCACTGTCCATCTCTTAACAGTTCGTTCCAATCGCTAAAGGTGTATTTGTAAAGGCGGGCGCGAAGCATCGCCGGCGGTCTATCAGGAAATGGATTGACCTTTAAGAGTCCAAGAACTTCGGGAGAATTCTGAAATATCTTAAGAACAAAATGTCCAAACCAGGGGCTTTGTGATATATCTCCTAAAGCAGCAAACCACATCTGCCAATCAAGACGCGGCTGTCCTGGCGCCACTATACACGGTGGCATGAAAATATTTCCAGGTTTAAATTTAAATTCGTACTGTTTCCATTCCTGACCATCCATGCTGCCTTCGAGAACGATCTCATTGCGCTCTGTCGTCATTACCGCAAACAGCCCGTAGCCGTTATAGAGATAGTAGTTTCTCAACCCAGCTTTTAGGTCGCTTACAAAACTTGGCACCCCAACTGAAGAAGCGAGAACTTGTTCGGCACTGAAGCAAAGAATGAGCATAGAACAAGCGATTGAGCCAATCTTTTGGGGAAGCTGCACTTGCAGATTCTGATAGGTGACTTCGGAATTCCTTTTTAGAAACCGCAAAAACTTCATCCACAAGCGATCGTCAATCAGAAAGAAGCAAAGCGAGAAAGTGAGCAGGTTGAAATAGGCATAGTTTCCAGTTAAGGCAACTAAAAGCTGCAAAGACATCAGGGGAAATGCCGCAATCAAACGCAGTTTTTTGACGAAAATAAAAAACGGACACAGCAGTTCGATAACTAGAGTACTGAATGTTGAGAACTTTAATACTACACCGGGAAGTTTGTCTGCCAGCCAGGCAACCGGAGTTGGCAGCGGCTGCGTGTGATAGTGATATGCCATCGCTGTCAAATTTCGCCACGTCTCATCACCGCTAAATAATTTGCACAATCCGGATTCCAACATAAGGCGGAACAGCAGCCATTGAAACATCCAAATTGCAACCATATATGGTTTTGCAAACATCAGGCACTTATTCTTGCGCAACGGTATGTCTAGCACCACCCACGGTGCCAAGAAGATGGTCAAAAAGCCGGCTTCAAGCAAAAGAATGTCCCACTGAAAGCAAAGAAAGTCTTGACCGATATTGACGATGGACAACCAGAGCAGCCAACAAAGCGCGGCAGACACCGCGGGCAATACCCCGGCAATGAGCAAAAGCGAGAACGTGACTCCGCTCCAACATAGGGCATTCAAAGCAAAATCACTGCAGTTGAAAAAGGCGATGCTGCCAAGATCAAACATGTTGCCATTTGCAGCATGGAGATAATTGATCGCTCTATCAATAGGCAAAATACCGTCGTGTCCGATGAGACCGATGATCTGGAATGTCATTGATAGAAAAGCGGCCAGATAACTGATTCCGAGCGCACGTTGAAAGAGCCAACTAGAGATCGTGTAGCCAATTGGCTGAGCTTCCGCTGCCTTTGGACGCAATTCGTCCAGTTGAAGAGCTTCTTGAGAGCTTTCCACAGTCGATTCAACTCCTGCTGAGCTACGAAATCGGGCTAACCAACGACGTCTTCGATTAAAATTTGTAGCCGCCGGCAAACTACACAAATTCTCCACGGCTTATTTGGTCTAATTCTAATCGATAAGTTACGAGCGAAATCCAGCCGGTATTGAGCACGAAACAAGTCGACTCTGGCTAACCTTGTATAGATTAATCTCTCTGCAAACCACCGTCCGTTAAGGACTTCATACGAGAAGCCTTCGTCAATACACCAAGTGAGCGCTTTAGAAGTCCGTTGCAGGAGGCACAAATTTTTATGAAATGGCAATTGATACTACCACTGGTAGCGCTTTTCTCTCTAGCGCTAGTACCGCAAGCAGCCCTGGCTCATCACCATCACCACTGTTGGGGGCATTATGGAAATATGGGCTACGGCGGTTACGGCGGCTATGGGAGAAGTCCCTACGGCTATGGATACGGCTCAGGAGTTAATCCTTGGGCACAGCGGGCCATGTTCGCCGGCGGCCCATACGGTTACGGTGGATACGGCGGCAGCCCCTACGGCTACGGCGGATATGGAAACGGAGGAATGATCAACACATTTGGACGCTTGATACGCGGCTTTTAAACGGTCTTTCCGGGGACGAAAGAGAAAGGACCGCTCAATTTGGGCGGTTCTTTTTTTGGTGATTTTTTAGCAGGTGAGACTGTTGCGGGACAGTTGGAGACGGTTCCGCTTGAGCTTCCAGGAAGGATTCGCTGCAGCCTCGTTGCTCGTCGATCAAGCGAAGTTTGTTGATACGCGAAAGTCGTTTGATGTGCCACTCGTGGCTCATAGCCTCTTTCTTTGTGGCAAATTCCCAGCTCGCCCGCAACACCACCGGGCGCAGTGCGCGCGTGTATTTGGCTCCCTTTCCGGAATTGTGCTGGTCGAGTCGTTTCGCTACGTCATTCGTCCAACCGGCATACAGGCTACCATTGGAACATTCGACTAAGTAAGAGAAATAGCGCAAGTGAAATTACCCGATACTATATTTGACACCATGGTATCAAAATGTCAGGAAGGCGCAAGCACGAAATGCACCGGTCAACAATCACTTGGCGGCCAGCGTTTATGTTAAAAATTGGAGCAGATTTCTTTAAGACTGAGCCCGGATGTGAACATTTGACGAAGATATCGGCGTGAAACGACAGGAATTCAAGTACTAAATGCAAATCGTCGGCTATAATCTGGCATCACTTTGGATATAGGACCATGAACGAGAACGCTTTAGTTATCCTCTCCGGCGGGCAAGACAGCACTACTTGCTTGTTTTGGGCGAAACAACAGTTCGCTAACGTCTTCGCTTTGTCATTTGACTACGGGCAACGGCATCGCAACGAACTGGATAGTGCAAAAACCGTAGCGCGAATGGCTGACGTCAGACATGAAGTGATCAATCTCGGTCCAATATTTGCAGGACTGAGTCCTTTAACTAATGCCGCCTGCGAACTCGATCAATACGCTTCGGCTGCGCACCTGCCGGGCGGGCTGGAGAAAACCTTCGTCCCCGGTCGCAACATTTTGTTTTTAACAGTTGCTGCAAATCGGGCATACGTTCTTGGATGCAAGAATCTGGTCATCGGTGTTTCACAAGAAGACTTCGGCGGTTATCCGGATTGCAGAGAAGACTTTCTGGAAAAAATGAGCGCCTCATTAACCAGCGGGCTCGATAGCCGCATCTCTATATATGCGCCTTTGATGCGCATGAACAAAGCGCAATCAGTGCTTCTGGCAAAGAATCTTCCAGGGTGTTTCGAAGCACTTTCCCACACCACAACCTGTTATGCGGGTACTGTCCCACCGTGTTCCCACTGCCATGCCTGCTTGCTCCGCTCACGCGGTTTCGAGGAAGCTGGCATCGAAGATCCGATGCTTGCTCGGATCGATGCTGCAGTCCTAGACCAACCCGCCTATGCTAGGTAGAAATCCTGCCCGCCAACAAACTCTGGACCAAGGCGAACAGCTTTGGATTCAAGAAGTGTTCTACACGCTGCAAGGAGAAGGTCCGTTTTCAGGACATCCCGCAGTCTTTATACGGCTTGCAGGCTGCAATTTGAGGTGTTTCTGGTGTGACACTGATTTCGAGAGTTCAGAATGGCATCCGAATCTCGACGAGTTGTTGGCGCAGATCGAAAAAGTTCGCCCTACGCACTGCAAGTTGATTGTGCTTACAGGTGGAGAGCCCTTCAGACAAAATATAGTTCCCCTCATCAACGCCCTGCTAACCAGAAAGTTCCATGTGCAGTTAGAAACCAACGGAACTCTCTGGCTTGATCTACCGAACAGTCCGCATATATCTATCGTTTGTAGCCCTAAAACCGGCTCTCTCAACAGCCAGATCGTGCCGCGTATTACCGCATATAAGTATGTACTGGCGGCAGATTCGTCAGCTCTAGATGATGGTCTTCCGCAACGCTCGACGCAAGAAAGAGAAAAAGAATTGCGTCTAGCCCGGCCGCCATTAGGAAGCCAGGTGTATGTCATGCCTCTTGACGAGGGCGACGAGAGAAAAAATGCTGAGAATCGCCGCCACTGCGTTGCGATAGCAAAGGCTTTCGGATATAAATTGACTCTGCAAACTCACAAGATTTTAGGAATCGACTAGTCGATAGTCCATTCAAACAGAAGTCCAATAGTGCCCTTTGGAGAAAGGTCCAATTCATGGTCAAGAAAACTACAACAGCTGAAGAACAGTTAGAACTGAAGCACCTTGGGCAAAAGTCGCCTATCACCTATGACAGCCCAAACGTCTCGCTCTTGGAGTGGGTTCCCAACGCATTTCGGGAGCCGAGCAAAAACATACACAACATAACAGGTATGGTTCACATCGAGGCACCAGAGTTTACTAGTTTGTGTCCTGTCACCGGTCAACCTGATTTCGGTATGATTGTAATCGACTACGAACCGCGTGAACGCTGCGTGGAATCAAAATCACTCAAGCTCTATTTGGGCGCTTTCAGACAACAAGGCATCTTCCAGGAAGACATCATAAATAAAATCGCGAACGATCTGATTACTTTGCTCGACCCGGAGATTTTGAGAATCGAGGGTCGTTTCACTTCCCGCGGCGGCATCTTTTTGACTCCACGAGCCGAATATCGTCGGACAAAACGATGATTGCGTGCGGTTCTGGACTATCTGAAGATTTAGGCGAGTGTTAATACTATGAGAAACAATGTTCTTGCTCTGTACGCAATGGTTGCACTCATCTTCAGCTGTGCGACAAAGAGCATCTCTGCTGATGGTACAAGCGCGGAGAACAATACAACTGCAGCTCAATCCGCCCCAGATTTGAGCGATACTTATCTAGCAGCTGCCGCTGCCCATGGTGCCGCAAGATGGCCAGCAAAGCGAGTTCCTATTACTTGTTTTATCGATGTAAATCCCTCAATTCCAGGCTATCGCGACAGTTACAAAGCCGCAATCGATGCGGCGATGAAAGCATGGACTGAAGCTTCAGGCGGCAAAATCACTTTTACACCAGGCGATGTCAGTACAGCCAGTATTCAAGTCAAATGGACAGACGACGTCAAAAATATGAACTTCGCCCAAGAGATGGGACACACCGAGATTCAAGTTGACGGAGACGGTCTCTACAAAGCGACGATGATTTTGCTGACTAAGCAGCACGACGGTAGCACTATAGATGATACTTTCGCGACGCACGTTGCAATGCACGAATTTGGTCACGCTCTGGGGATTCTTGGACATAGCACAAGCCCTGATGACGTCATGTTTCCCACTACAACTCCAACTCAAAGTGCGACACTCTCGAAGAAAGATGTAGGCACCATCGTTACTCTTTATTCAAGCGCAGGCGATAAGTTTCTAAAGGAGTTCGATCCTGTAAAAATGACTGATTTCGGGCCGGGCGCAAATGCAGGTTTACGAGCCATGCATCTGAATGCAGAGGCGGGAGAACTTTTGAAGAAAGGCGAATACGCAGCGGCGATCGCCAAGATGGAAGAAGCACTCAAGCTAGATCCGAACAACCAGATGGTTTTGTCTAATCTTGGTGCGACATACGGAAACGTAGCATCCATGGCATTCATGATGCAAAAGTTCAAAGATGCAGACAGCTATTTCAAGAAATCGATCGCCACACTAGACAAATGTAAAGATCCAAAGCCGCTAATGCCCATCCTGATGAACTATTCGACAGTTTTAAAGAATACTGGACGACTGGATGAGGCAAACAAAATCGACGCTCGCATCCGGCAATTATCAGGTGGACAGGCCAAACATTGAGATACTAGCAAGCCGAACGGCATGCACAAATTCTACTTAGAGAACTTCAGATGACCGAGAAAAAGCTGATCAAGCATGGAAAAAGTTATGCGCTGGTAATTCCGCGCGCAATTATGGAGCAGCTTGGTATCGAACCGGATACACCACTTAAGATCAGCGCCGACTCGCGAGGCATTCGAGTCGTACCAATTAGAAATGAAGTGCCCGACTATGAGCTGATTCGCGAGCGGAGAAGATTTCACGTCAGCTTGTTACGAACGCTGCTGCCAACACCGGCGAAAAAGGACGGTAGTTTCTCAGAAGAACAAAAGGACAAAATCAAACACATAGCCCGCAAAAACATTCATGCCGACCCGGCAGAATTCAGTCACTTCGAACAATCAGTCATTCTCGAACAAGTCATCGACGAGATCTTATATTTCGGACCATTGACGCCATTTCTAAACGATGTCAGCATCAACAAGATTTTCACTAGTTTCGACTATACATTCTGGACTGACGGCACGAAGCTACCGATCATTTTCGATAGCGAAGAGCATGCCGACGCCACTCTTAAATCGGTGCAGCGGGTGCCCCATGGACCACCAGATGACGATGGCTGGGTTATCTTCGCAATAAACAGCTGCAAGCTTTTTGTGCCGGCTCTGCTCTTGTCTGACTGATAATCAGAAATCGAAGGAACTAACGGTCGCCTGGTGATCCCAGTAGACGACCTGCTCGCCTTTCTTGCGAACAAAATGAATGCTGCCATCCTGTGATACCACAATCGCAAGAGCCATCGCCAACTCGTTGCAAAGCCTAAAAGCTGATCTATGACGCGTTCCAACACCCTCAACAGACTCTTGGCGTAACTCACTGCCTTCCAGGTCGAGCGCTCTCGCAACATGCGTCACGTCGGCATTTTCACAGTAGATCTCAGCCCCGAAACCTAAAAGTTCAAATCTTTGAGTCATCAAAACTGCACCATCGACAGAAGTCAGACCAGCGATTAAATGCGAGACTTCAAATATTGCTTCGTCTAGATCAGCAATCTTCTGATCATTGGTAGCTTCATAGTCTTCCCAATCGACCATCCTCAACCCACCACTACCATCAACAAGAAAACGTCCGCCGTACTCGGCTAAGCCGTCTAGAATGTTGAATAGCAGACTTTTGAAGCGAGCGCGTGGTTCGCCTTCGGCAAACTTATATTTGAGCGACACGAAAGGATTTTTCTGAAACAGTCCCCGAGCAGATTCCTCCGGCAGCACAACTAGAGTGCCACCATGACCGGATGTTCGCATTGCGGTGATCACTCTTTTGACCATGTGTTGTCCAAACACGCGCAGCAGGTCCGGATTTAGGTCTGCCCAAACTGCTCTCGATTGAGCACGCCGCTGCAAATGCATATCCCAATGTTCTTTGCGTACTGCCAAAAATGTTTCAGAAAGCCATTTTGAGGCAAACACGTTCATTGAACGTCCCCAGATTCGTCCATCGACTAACTGACCTACAGTTACCTTTCCTTTCAAAACCTCGACACGCCCCGGACCAGTTACATTTACGACTAGAGTCGGCGGCATTGGTGGTGCTGCCCCCCTGCCACCATGAACGGCTCGCAACCAACGTGGTCCTGAGTGGACAAATCCCCAAATAGAAAGGGAGCCGTCTTCATCAATATGCACACCGATAAGGGAGCGATGGAAGGAGACAGCCGGCGATAAACGCCGTAACTCTGCCGCACTGAATTTTCTCGCTTCGGTAAACTCTAAACGATGCAGACCGGTGGGCGGTCCATGCTCGGGAGGAAAACAACTTGGAGAACCAAACACCACTCGAAACACAACCGACCGGTGTTCCTCTAGCATCAGGCTCGCCTGGAAACAGGTCGATAGTACTTGCTCAAGTTGAGCCGGGGAAGGTAACTTGAATTTTTCCGAATGCTCTTCGAAATATGCTGCAGAGCCAGCCTCTTCCGTATCCCACCTAGTAGATACGAATTCAGCAAGATCCTTCGGATAAGCTGGGTTCACCGACACTTACATGGCTCCCGGTCAAGTAGAAATTCTACCCTAATGAGCACAAAAACTATTCGAGAGACATCGAGTGAGTTTTCGCGCCAACCTCGGCAAAATATTCACGCTTTGCACCGGAAAACGATTTGTGAATGACCTTGGCTTCAATCTTGTCGCCCGTCTGTTTCAAGGTCCACTGATTGTATTTACCTTTTTCGTAGTCGAATGATTTGCCATCATCCTCCACGAAAATACCTTCGCAATCATTGCCAAAAGACTTGAATGTGATCGCAGCGACATCGTATTCGACTGTGCTCTGCATTGGTCCTGCCATCGGAATGATCGAACCGCCGCGAACAAATGCTGGGATTCCACCTAAGGGAGTTTCGACCGGTACGCTCTTTCCACCTCGAATGTGATCGCCACCAGCCAGTGGATACCAATCGCCCTCGGGGAAATAGACGTTGCGGTGACTTTTCGCTCGCTCAGTCACCGGCGCCACCATGATGTCTGGGCCAAGTAAAAATTGATCATCGATACTGCAGGCCACTGGATCTGCTGGATAGTGCCAGAGCAATGGACGCATAATTGGAGTTGCTTCGCTGGCATGCTCCCAGAACAACGAGTAAATATATGGCAGCAACTTATAACGCAGTTCGATCAGCTTCTTGCACTTGGCCTCAGTCTCTTCCGAATATGCGAAAGGCTCTTGAGCACGTCCTTCCAACCAGCAATGATTGCGGAATAGAGGATAAAAGACGCCAACTTCGTACCATCTGATCAGCATCTCGGGTGAACAGTCACCGAAGAAGCCACCAATATCCACACCGCAAAATGCAACTCCAGACATACTCATGTTCAAGAGCATCGGAATACTCTTTGCCATGTGTTCGTACCAGGAATAATTGTCTCCGAGCCAGACGGCAGCATAATTCTGAATGCCGGCAGTAGCAGAACGAGTTAAAACGAAGGTCCTCTCGTTGGGCTTCAACTCCAAAAGACCTTGATGGGTACTCTTACACATCAAAGTTCCATAAAGGTTTCGCGCTTCCAAATGTCCCAGGCGCTTTCCGTCAACTGTATGACAAAATTGTTGTGCCGAATCTGTCGGTAGCGCGTCCATCTTTTCCGGTAGTGGTTTATTCCAGTTGAAGAGCGACGGCTCATTCATATCATTCCAGATTCCAGCGATGCCCTGTTTGGTATAAAACTCGTGTTGTTTGGCCCACCAGTTGCGGGTCTCTTCCTTAAGAAAGTCTGGGAAAGCTGAGTGACCAGGCCAAACTTGACCAATATAGACTTCACCTTCGATGGTTTTGCAGAAGAGATCTTTCTTGATCCCTTCATTGTAAACGTCATATTTGTCGTCTTGTTTGACGCCTGGATCGATGATCGTCACCACATTGAAGTTCTGTGCGCGTAGATCTTTGACCATCTCAGTAAAATTTGGGAAACGCAACTTAGAGCTAGTAAAGACCCTGTATTCATCCATGTAGTCGATATCGAGATAGATGGTGTCACATGGTATTTTTCTAGCGCGAAACTCATTTGCTATTTCGCGTACAGTTTCCTCGTCAGGATAACTCCAACGGCACTGTTGATGCCCGAGCGACCAGAGTGGTGGCATCTTCGCTGTACCAGTCAGACCACAATATGCCTTCAAAACTGACTGTATCGGCGCCGGTCCGAAGAGATATAGTTCAAAACCTTCCCGCGTAAACAGCTCTATTTTCCCTTCTTCACCGAGTTCGGAGTCGAGGTCCCAGCGTTGTGGTGCCGGATTATCGACTAGCAAACCGTAAGAATTGTCTCCATCAAAAATCATCATGAAGGGAATCGCTTTATAGAGACTGTCAGCAAATTCTGTATGTTTGGTTTCGTCTGTGGTGCACAAAGTATGCTTTGCACCGCGCAAATCGAGGGTGGAAAATCTTTCGCCTAAACCAAGGCAGCGTACTCGAGCAGGCAAACTGAAGAAGATGTCGAATCGTCCATCTTTAGACTCCTGCCAGTCGAGTGCCAGAGGAGGATTGTATTTTCCCGTCACCGGTTGCCATGAGTGTTGATGATGGACAACATGCGAAGTATTGAGCTGGTCCAAACTCCTGGGATGAGCCGATAGCTTGAGAACCGGAACCTCGCAGATCTTGGCAGTTTTTAACGTGCTCTCTCCTGAGAACAGGTTTTTCTCCCGCGCCTTGACTTCAAGTCGCCGGGCACGATTGCGAGCCTTTGTCCAATCCATGTTCAGAGCATCAGCCTCAAGCATTTTGACTTCCTTTATGCGGGTACAGCCTTGTGAATCGGCATCGGATGCGAGCCGAAAGCGATTAATCAACAGATCATAGATCTCAAAGCGCCCCGCTTCAAGTAGAAACGGGGCACTCTAAGTCTCACTCGGTTAGTGAACTATTGATTCTTGCTGTATGGGAAGAGCACGGGATCGGTTTCAATATCGTTCACGCCAGGATAGCCCTTCTCAATGATGAGGTCCGCTACTTTGCAAAGGTCGCGATAATACTCATCGGATTGCCTCTTACCAGTTAGCTTATATTTGAGCGTCTGGCAGAGGATATCCGCGGAAGCTTGAACGACTTCGTTGCCTGTTGAGTGAGCCCACATACACGTGACCAGCATTATGATCATGTGTTGAATACGTTCAGACATGTCCGCAATGCGGCACTGACGGTCGGTCAGCTTGAGCTGGTGCTTGACCATATTCAGCGACAGTTCAAACGGTGCATCTTGCAGTTGTCTGGTCGCCCATTCCACGTGCGCTTGCAGCTTGGGATTCATTTCCGGAAGCAGCGGCGCATTCTTCGGCTCAACAACTTTCGCGGCAAACCAGCACGAGTATGGAATCAACTCATTTTTCAACGCCCACACATGTTTAGGATTTACAGGATTGAGTGTCTTCAACTTGTTTCTGGCAAGCGACTTGCCGACCGGTTCGAAGTATTTCACACCATGATCTTTGGCAAGTGACTTGAAGAATGCCATACCAAGTATCTCGCCTTCGCCTTCATAAATACACGGAGCTAAAAATTCATGCACATTGTCACCAAATAGGTGACCGTGCATAAACGAGCGACCGCCATGCGTCTTCATGAAATATTCGATGGCCACTTCTTTTTGTGCTTCGCTGCCGAAGATTTTGGCAAGAATGCACTCTAGTTCACCACGATATCCCTGGTCTAAGAGCCATGAACCCCAGTTGTACAGCGCTTCAGCACCGGCAATTAATCCGGCGGTTTTTGCGATACGTCTCTTCACCAGTTCGCGTTTGATGATGGCATTGCCGTATGTCTCTCTAAACTGTGACCATGGCACCATATTTGCCAACATGCTCTTCATTCCGGAGGAAGACGCTGCACAAAGTGCAAGGCGACCACGATTGAGTCCATGATAAGCAATTGTCAGGCCATCGCCGGCGGTGGGGGTGAGAAGATTCTCTTTCGGCACCTTGAAGTTCTTAAAGCGGAAGCCCTGATTGTATGCACGTTTTACCGCATAGAGTCCATACTGAATGAGTTTGAAGCTTTCACTCTCTTGTTGGGGAAATTCAACAACCAGACAGGCCGGCTTGCCATCGATCAGACAGACAACACACACTGTACGACCGAGAACAGCGTTGGTGATGAACAACTTTTCGCCGTTCAGTACATAATTGTCGCCTTCAAGTGTCGCGGTGGTGCGCAGGGCAGTTAAGTCAGAACCAGCGTTTGGCTCAGTCAAGCCGAACGCAGAGATCATTTCTCCGCTGGCGAGTTTAGGCAGAAAGCGCGCCTTTTGCTCTTCGTTGCCGAATGCGCAGAGGGGATCCACGGCACCAATACAGCTATGCACCGAATTCAGTGCAGCCACCATAGGATTCAACGTCGCCACTTGCGCCAGAAAGTTCATGAACGCTCTGACGGAAAGCCCCTGACCGCCGTATTTCTTAGGAATGAACAATCCCCAATATCCAGCTTTGCCCAGATCGAGCAAAACCTGATCTGAAATCTTGCCTTTATCATCGTAAATGGTGCTAGCCTTCATGTGCTTTTTCACCACTTCAATCGAGTTCTTCACTTCCGGCAGATCGAGAGATTTCTCGTCAAATCTAGGAGTGGCAAAAAGTTTGATCGGCGTTTTGCTCTCCCAAACGGCCTTATGAATAGGGCTGTTAGACGTTTTGTACTGAGGCGCGAACAGAGCTTCAACTTGGTCGTCGGCCATGTCGACTGCACCAGTACGCCTCGCTTCTTCCTCAGTCTTTCCGCCCAGGCGCATCGCAGTTTCTGCGAAGCTAACTTGATTGGTTTCTGCGGCGTCTGCTTTACCCTTTCTCTCTTTCAAACCTGTCATTGTGCTCAAGCCTCCTGACTAATACTTTGCACTTCGCTCAAACTTCTCATCTCTATCTAACCAACGCTCGTGGATACCGGAATTGCATGTCTTCGCTCGGCCGTCCCAAGAATCTCGCATTCGCGTTCGGGTGAGCCGAGAGCACTCAAGGTGCCATTTCCTTGTGCACCTAATTGGTTTTGATCATCTTGTTGCTTCTGTTCCCAGTAGCGTATGAACGGCGCGGGTACAGGGATAGGCCTGCCACTGACAATGTCGATGATACAGCCTTCCTGAACAGCCTGAGTCGTAATGGCATCGCCCACTACGAAATCGCAACTGATGCGCCAGCGCGCTTTTGACAAATGAGTCAAATGCATCTTTGCCACTGGGCGGTCACCGAACTTCACAGCCCGGCGATAAGAGATTTCTGTTTTGGAAAGGACTGGAATATAGCCTCTTTCCACCTGTGCCTCTATCGTTTCGAGCCTCTCCATAAAGGCTGTACGAACGTCGTCAAGCCACAAGAGGTAAACGCTGTTGTGAACGACACCCCCTACATCAATATCGTAGGCCTTCACCTGGAAGGTCAAAATTACGTCTGGGGCGCGCTCGGTCATTCTTTTCCCCTTATCGTCGTTTTTCAAGCTGGCTGTTTTCGGGCATTTGCAACAGTTAGCACGAACGTTCGATCCATATGTTTAAATCTTAGCACGAACGTTCGTTTTAGGTTTATACTGGAAACAAGATTGACGAGCGATCGAATCAAACCCAATAGCAACGCCTAATATCGACAGCTTAAATTTTCCGGGCGGCAAAATCGCATACATCTTATACAACTTGCATATACAAGAGGAATCTCAAGATGACGCCGCATGCCGCAACAGCCGCAATAACTGAACAAATTCGCCCCCAAAGTGCCGAATCAGCATCGAGGAAACGCACCAAACAAGGTGAACAGACAAGGCAACTCATCCTGCAGGCCGCCGTGCAAATGGCCGCTCGGGAGGGTCTCGAATCACTATCGATTGGCAAACTCGCAGCCGAGCTAAATATGAGCAAAAGCGGACTCTTCGCTCATTTTAAATCTAAGGAAGACCTTCAGATCTCTACTATTGCGGAGGCTTGCTCACTATTTAATGAAGAGGTTCTCTACCCGGCCTTAGCAGTTGAAAAAGGTGTCAAACGCCTGTGGAAGCTTTGCAAAGGGTGGCTCAGATATGGAGACCGGGAGGCATCGCATGGCGGCTGTTTCTTTACTAATGTTGCATCAGAATATGATGGCCGCTCAGGACCGGTTCGTGATGTGGTGGCACAAACGATGCAGGACTGGTTGCAATGCATGCAACGACTTCTCAAACAAGCGCAAGACACCGGCGAATTGCGCAAAGATGCCGATGTGGAGCAGTTGGCGTTCGAATTTAACGCTCTGTTCTTCGGAGCCAGTCTTGCATTTCAGCTAAGCATGGACCCGTCGACTGGCCGGCGCATGAAAACAGCAGTCAAGTCGAAACTGCTTTCGGTTGCAGTCAGTCCGAAAAAGCTGGAGACCCTGCTACCTATGTAGCCCTATGTCGGCGATTTTAGTTCGTCTGTGACGATCTGGCGTACAAGATTTCCGTCTGCTACGCCTTTCATCTGCGGCATGACCACTTTCATTACAGCACCTTGGTTTCGTCCTTCAGCGGGAATGCCGTTGATGATGCCGCGGACGAGAGCTCTAATCTCTTCTTCCGATTTTTGAGCAGGCAAATAATGTGCCAGGATGTCTCGTTCCTTGATCTCTTTGTCGAGCAAATCGTTGCGACCCGCTTTGGTGTATTCGGCAATAGAGTCGTTGCGTTGTTTTACTTGCTTTTGCAACGCAGCCAACTCTTCTTCTTCCGTCAAATCAACACCTTTTTCTACCTTCTTATAGGTAAAAGCCGAAATTGCAGACCGAAGCGTATCGATTTTTAGTTGGTCGCGCGCCTTCATCGCTTCTTTCAAATCGGCTGAAATTTTTTCTTTGAGACTCATCGCCTTCACCCACTTTGATATTTTGAGCTGGCGGAATTTATGCCATTCCCGCACAAGTCGATCAGTATACGTCAGGACTGGGTATCGCTGAAAGCCTAGCCTCAAGGGCGTAAAATTAACAGTGATATCCCGCTTAACATCCAATGAATAAGAACGCGCGAATCGCCGCCTGGCAAGTACTACTGCTAACATCGATACTGGTACTGAGCGGTCTCGCACCGGCGCCAGCACAAGATGGTGGGGCTCAGCTGGCACAATTGGAGCGAATCGCTTTCAAGCAATCGCAGAGCGGAACCGATGACGACCGGTTAACCGCACTTGAAAAACGCGCATATGGAGCCATTCACCCCGGCAGTTTTGCCGAACGAATCATGGCACTGCAGCAGTTCATGGGAGTAACTGCCACCAGAATCCCGGACGTTCAACACCCCTCAAGCAGTGGGGGAATTGTCAACAGTCCACAATTTAGTCCACAAGAGATAACCAAACAAACACTTCTGGAGGCCGGTGTCAGGGCAAACGCCTTCAAATTGGAAGCAGGAGACGATGAACGCTTCGGCGGGTTGTGGATTGGGACACTCTCTAGCAAAATCGATCCGCATGTAAACGTATTCTGTGAGTTGCACGGCTCTGGTTCACACTTCACAGGCACAATGATTTGGACATCAGCAGTCTGTGGTGGCTGTAGGCGAAATCTGGTCGGTTCCTTCGACCGAAAAGAGCAAGCCTGTATGATGAGAGACGTCAGCGTTGAGGCTCTCAACCGCCACAATGCTCCGCGATTCTGCAAAGTAGAGCGTTACGCCTTCGGAGTCACCGAAAATGCTGAAAAACTTGCAGGATGGTTTCATTCAGCCGAGTGCCACGACGAAGGTGCCGTGAGTTTGACCCGCTATAGAGAGCGAGAATGAATAGGATAAACAGCAAAGCATTGAAATTGGCATTTGCGTCGGCTTTGGCCACAGCAGCCTGCAGTGGTGGCACACCAGCCGAAGCAACTGTCAGTCTTCCCAGTATCATCAGCAATCACATGATGGTGCAGGCAAATGCGAATCCCCACATTTGGGGTTGGGCGGCGCCAAACGAGCAGGTCGAAATCAAGTATCTTTCAAAATCAATCTCGGTTACAGCCAGTGCTGATGGCAAATGGGAAGCCACGTTGGGCAAAATCAAACCTGGCACTCAATTTGATATTGAGATCGCCGGCAAGGAGAACAAGATATCCGTAGTAGATGCATTGGCAGGAGAGGTGTGGGTTTGCTCCGGGCAGTCAAATATGGAGTTTCCCCTTGGCAGAGCTAGTCAATCTACCACCGAGTTTGAGAATCACTCGTGGCCACGTATCCGATTCTTCAAGGTAAAGAACGAGCACTCAGCGAGCCCTCTGGTCAACGTTACAGGTAGCTGGGAGGTCTTTTCGCCTGACGCAGCAAAAAAGTGGTCGGCTGTCGGTTATTTCTTCGCGAAAAGATTGCATGAGGACTTGAATGAGCCGGTCGGGATGATTCAAGCCGCAGTTGGCGGAACCTCAATACAAGTTTGGATTAGCCAAGAAGGATTGAAATCGGTGTCGCTCGGTCGCATGTGGTCAAGCGATCAAAACAGCGGACATCCCTATATGCCATCTTGCTTATTCAACGGAATGATCTACGGGCTGACGCACTACACCATATCTGGTGCTACGTGGTATCAGGGCGAAAGCAATGCCAAAGAACCGGAAATATACAAAGTTCAATTTCCAGCACTCATAAATGATTGGCGCAAAAGCTGGGGTGATCCGAAACTGCCGTTTATCTACGTTCAGCTACCCAGCTACGGAAGAAAAATTCCCCCGAACCAACAAAGTAAATGGGCAGAGATCAGAGAAGCGCAGTCACTGGCATTGTCCTTGCCAAACACTGCAATGGCGGTGACTATCGATGTGGGTGACTCAGCCAATCTGCATCCACCCAACAAAAAGCCGGTTGGCGAACGGCTCGCTGACTGTGCCGAGGCAACAGTGTACAAACGCCGAGTGGCGTATCAGGGACCAACAATCAAATCCGTTCATGTACAAAACAGTGGTTTGTTATGTAGATTCGACCACGCTGACAAAGGACTAAGAATCAAAAATGGTGCTGCTCTAAACGACTTTCAAATTGCTGGAGCAGATAAAAAATACGTTCCGGCTGACGCAAAAATAGACGGTAAAAACGTTTTCCTTTCTTCAAGCCTGGTTCAAGTGCCGGTTTATGCACGTTATGCCTGGGACGATGCGCCAGAAGCAAGTTTGGAAAATGGCTTTGGACTTCCGGCTGCACCGTTTCAGATCAGTACAACGCCATCGAACGCGGCAAGCAGCGAGCCACAAATTATACGGAGATAGAAATGTCGATAATCTGGACCTACCAATCATTCGACCAATTGAGCACCAGAGAGCTGTATGAGATCATTCAGCTTCGAGAAAAGATATTCGTGGTGGAACAAAATTGTCCATACCTGGATGCCGACGGTAAAGACATCAAGTCTATGCATCTTTCGGGACGAACCGAGGATGGCGCTCTGGCTGCATATCTGCGAGTGGTGCCAAAAGGTATCTCATACGATGAACATTCAATTGGCAGGGTCGTGGTATCGGATACGATGCGCGGAAAGGGTTTGGGAGCGGCAATCATGAGAGAGGCATTGAAAAAGATTGCACAAACGGAAGGTCCCGTGCCGATTAGAATATCAGCCCAAGCACATCTTGCAGAACGCTACTACGGACCGCTTGGCTTCAAACAGCTCGGTGATGTATATAATGAAGACGGCATACCACATATCTGCATGCTGCATCCAGGTGCTGCAATTGTGGGCTAGCGCTAAATGCTAATTGCTTGATTGAGGCTCAGTGTGACGAGTGCCAGTTGCTTGTCTCTCTTGCAGAGTTATTTATGTAAGTTGATTTTCTGCATGCCAGTATGCCCCTACTGACGGTATCACTGTGTCACGCAATCTGAACTTGTGCTGAGCAGTGAGTTCAACGAAGATTGCATCAAAATTCATCACTTCGGCAAAATTTTAATTTGTCCGCAGTGGGTTTATGGGCTTGAATGTAAATAGGGTTTTCCATTGCATCTAATGTCTTTTCCGCGTCCAGGCGAGGAACCGTTTTGCCCAACGAGTCCGGCTGTCAACGACCAGATATTGAATTACTCGATTCGGCGAAGCTAGCGTCGCCGACCAGAGCCGAGTTGCATTTAAGCGAGTCCAGTAGCGGGGTGCTGACACTGCACAAACATCTCAATGATGAAGTGCCTAAGCCGAGGCGGGAAACGCCTGCTAATACAGACTCTGGCGCTGCTCCCGTGGTACCGATGTACGGCGTACAGATGAACTTGCCCAAGCATCAGCTCCATGAATTGCTCGCTGTCATTGGCAATCATTCTGCTCCTGAGCAGGAATGGTTGCGAGCCTGCTATCTATTAGGTGACTATGTGTACAAGCCGCGACGCTCAAATGCAAAAGCTCTGATTCCGCTTGTCGCTTGTGTTGCGATCGTCGTTGGCGCCGCAATGCCCTGGTACAGCCATTACGTTCAGAGCTATCAAACCAGCGATTGGGTTCCGCCACCACCGCCACCAGTAGTTGATGGCGATTTGACCGCCTATCTCGACGAGATGCGATCCAAAATTCAATTTCATCGTCAGGCATTGGGCATTCCCGATATCCCGGTCGCCGTCGATATCGTAGTTGACAAAGACGGAGACACTGCAGGAATCACAATATTGAAGTCGTCCGGCGATAAAGCTATAGACAAGGGAACGGTTCAGGCGGTTAAAGACAGCCTGCCATTTTCGCCGCCTCCTATCGCTATGACGAAGACGATGGAGGTACAGATGACTCTGGGCGGAAATGAAGAGCAACCAAATGCTGGCGCCGAGACGGGCGAACCCTAACCTTTCACTCGTTTTCGAATTGCTTTGTAGATGGCGCGGCGCGTTTCATCTAGCTTTTTTGCCGTCTTTTGCATTTCGACTGCGGAACTTGCGATCGAGGCATTGTTGAAGGCTGGCCCTGCTGTCAGTGACTCAAGTTGTCTTTCCTGCTCAGACAATTTATTCACCAGATCTACCCATTCGGTCAACTTCGGCCGCAACTCACTCAGGATATCGCTCGAGAGGTCGAGCTGCTTTTCACCAGACATGAACTCGTCTACATTGGTCTTGAGTAAGCCGACCATTGGCTTTATCGCATTCATGGTCAGATCTAGCCGCTCCTTTCGAGGTGGCTGAAACGGTCCAGTTGGTTGCACACCGATGGGGAGATTAATCACAGTCGTGCCGATAACTTCTGGTTCAGTCATAAGCGCAACTGGTTGGATGGCAACCTCGTCGTAAAGGCTCCCCGCATCCTTGATCAAATGTTTCAAGTCCAATCCGACATCACGCAGCTTTTCTAGACTCAGCTCAACCTTTGTGACGCCAATCTGGAGTTGGCGCGTGCTGGTCGCCGTATCGGCATCTGGAGCCGTTGGCGCTGATGCCGTTTGCGCGGCCTGCAATGTTTGCGGCATTTGAGCTAAAACTTGAATTTGAGAAGAGCATTGCAGGCAAGCAAACTCGATGGTTAGTATTGCCATGAATGTTGAAAGCAGCGAATTTTTCACTTAGAGTTCTCACTGAAGCAATAAAAACTGGTTATGCTTTGACCGTAAGTTTCCTCGATGCTTGAGTAGCCGCATAGTGAGCGGCACCAAGCAGCGCCGCATTTTCATTTAAAATCAGGCGTACCGAGATTCCCTGCAAGAGCTGTTTCATGCGCCCTTTCTCGGTAAATTCACGCAAGAATGCACCCTCTTTTAGTCTTGGCAAAATCTTGGGAGCGATTCCACCACCAAGATAAATGCCACCAAGAGCCATAGTTTTTAGCGCAAGATTGCCGGCCTCAGATCCGTAGAGCGCGCAGAACAGGTCGACCGTGTTTTCGCACAGGTCGGAGGTTCCGGCCATTGCTGATTCCGTAATGACCTTGCCTGCATCGTGCGCTTTCATTTTATCTGCCAACCATGATGGTTCGTCACCACGGCCAGTATCACGGAGGAAACGGTAAATGTTGAAAAGTCCCGGGCCAGAAAGCACACGCTCCCAGCTGACGTGCTCCCAATCGCGCATCAGATAATCCAGGAGCTCCACTTGCAATGGATCTCGTGGAGAGAAATCTGCGTGTCCTCCCTCGCAAGCGAATGGATGAAATTCCTTGCCGTCCCAGAAAAGTCCTGCTTCACCGAGTCCTGTGCCGGGCGAGATTACAGCAGCGTTGCCGGTTGCTGATGGATTGCCGCGATTTAGAAAAATAAAGTCGTCATCGTGGAGAACACTTATTCCCCAAGTGTTCGCTTCAAGATCATTCAGCAAGTGGACGTCTTGCGTGTCCAGCAAAGCTTTTAAATCAGAAAGAGCCACCACCCAAGGCAAATTGGTGGCATGAACCACACCGTTCACGACAGGTCCGGCGACGCCGAATGCCGCATGCGTTATACGTATCTTGTGCGCCTTGATGAAGTCGTGGACGATGTCCGTCAGATTGGTGAATTCCTGGCTGGAATACTTACCTTGCTGCATGCAATTCAAACAACCGTCGTCAGCCGCTTCGAAGTAGGCTAATCGAGTGTTAGTACCACCAATGTCACCAGCAAGAATCATTTGCTCATTTTTCTCCATTTACGACCATCTTTGGCGAGCAATTCATCGGCCGCGTCGGGACCAGTTGAACCGGCGGCGTAGTTCGGAAAATCGGTCGCTTTTTCGGAGGACCAAACATCCAGGATGGGCTGCACAACTCTCCAACTGGCTTCAACGTTATCGGCCCGATTGAACAGTGTTGCATCACCGAGCATGACGTCGAAAATCAGGGTTTCGTACCCGGTATTAGGTTTGGTGCCAAAGAAGTCCTTGTAATCAAAATGCATGCTGACTGGTGCCATTTTCACGGCTGGTCCCGGAATTTTAGCTTCAAACTCAAGTGAGATCTCTTCTTCAGGTTGAATGCGCAGAACTAAGAAGTTTTTCGTCATCTTATTCACCGGAGTCTCCCGGAACATCGCATAAGGCGCCTGTTTGAATTGGATCGCAATTTCACTCTCACGCTTCGCCAATCCTTTCCCTGTACGCAAGTAGAAGGGAACGCCAGCCCAACGCCAATTGTCGATCATTATTTTGAGCGCAACAAAGGTGTCGGTATTGGAATCTTTAGCGACACGTGGCTCGTTACGATACGCATTCATCGGCTTGCCTTTGATGGTGCCGGCACCGTATTGCCCACGGACAGCTACGCGATGTACTTGCTCGTGCGTAATCGGTTGTACGGCGTTCAACACCTTCGCTTTTTCATGTCGCACATCATCCGCGCCAAAGCAAGTCGGTGGCTCCATCGCTGCCAGAGCGACAAGCTGAAGCAAGTGATTCGATATCATGTCGCGCAGGGCACCAGTATGGTCGTAGTAGTTGCCGCGCATTTCCACTCCGACACTTTCCGACACTGTTATCTGAATGTGATCGATGTACCGGTTGTTCCAGAGTGGTTCGAAAAAGCCGTTTGCGAAACGGAAGACCATAATATTCTGGACAGTCTCTTTTCCGAGATAGTGGTCGATGCGGAAGACTTGATCTTCACCAATCGTCTTCAGGAGATCGCGATTGAGTTCTTGTGCACTCTTAAGATCGTGACCAAAAGGTTTTTCTATTACAACACGACGCCACTGATCGTTCTCTTGCTTCAAAAGTCCGACCTGATCGAGAGAGTCAACGCACTTGCTGAAGTATTCAGGAGCCGTCGCTAAGTAGAAAAGATAGTTGCCTTCTGTTTTGAACTCGTCGTTGCACTCTTCAAGCTGTTTTTTCAAACGAATATAGGCGTCGGCATCGTCAAAGTTTCCTTGCACATAGAAGGTTCTGTCGACAAACCATTGCCAGGCCTTCGGATCGACATCACCAGTGGCAAAATCCTTAATTTCGTTGGTTAGCTCTTCGCGAAATTGATCGGTCGTCTTTTCGGCTCTCGCCAATCCGATCACAGCAAAGTTCTCAGACAACATTTTACTGTCGGCAAGATTCAGTAATGCCGGAAAAAGTTTTCGCTTAGTCAAATCGCCTGCTGCGCCGAAGATCACCATCACGCACGGCCCAGCCTTATCGTGCGCGGCAGTGAGAAACTCCTCTGTAGTCGCCTGAGTCGTCACCATTTCAATTACTCCCAAAGCGTTCGGGCCGCACAATGCGGCCCGTTTTGTTCACCATCTGTTCAGTTCATCAATTCAATCACAATAAGCATGTCCTTCGTTTGAATCGACCAGCCGCTATTTAAGCGCACCTTCCACAATACCAACGAGTTTCTTGAGTCCCTCGTTAACATCACCAGTGATGTGAATTCGCAACGCACGTCTAGAGCGCTCAGACAATACCTGGAAGTCGCCTCGCGCTTGGGCAGCCTTTACGACTCCAAAAGTGTATTTCTGCTGTGGAATTGGCAGATCTTTGGCGTCGTCACAGGTAATCTGAAGGAAGACACCGCTGTTAGGTCCGCCCTTGTAGGCTTGACCGGTCGAGTGCAAGAATCTCGGTCCGAAGCCTAAGCAGGTTGCTACTTTCTTAGCGTCACGAACGGCGGTGCGAATCGTCTGCAAGGAGTGAGCGTGCTCCGCATTCATCTCAACATAGCCAAGGAATGCCGCGTAATCATTCTCGTGAATTCTTGAGAAATGTGCTTTCAAGTACGCTGCGACCGACTTTTCGGAACCAGCTTTCGATGCCAACTCTGAAGCGTTCTTCTTGTCAGTGAAAAGCTTAAAGGCACCATCGGTCAAGATCGGCTCTTCGGCAGGCAATGAACCAGTCTTTTCGAATTCATCAGTCAACTTACGAGTCTCGACTTTGCTCGCCTCGACGTCCGGCTGATTGAAAGCGTTGATTTTGATAATCGAGCCTGCAACAGCGGTTGCGATTTCCCAGCGGAAGAATTCCTGTCCGAGATCGTATATGTCTTTGACGAGGATTCTCACGACTGGATGGCCAGCGGCTTCAAGTGCATCGACAGCCTTGTCTTGCGCTGCGTCCGGTTTCGTTTGCAAACGCACATAAGCAAACAATCTATCGGCACTGTATTTTTCTGGAGCTGCAAGCGCTTCTTGATCGACGGGAATGAGTCCTTTGCCTTCTTTACCAGTCGACTCAGCGAGTAGTTGCTCAAGCCAAGCGCCGAGATCGTAAATCGCAGAAGAAGCAATTATCGTCACCTTGTCGCGTCCGGCATTTGCAAGCGTTCCCATTATTGCACCGAGAACTACGCCAGGATTAGTTTCTGGCGGAACGCTAGATGCACAAGACTGCACCATCAATTCACACTGATCGAGGAACTTGGAAACGTCGATTCCCATCACCGCAGCCGGTACCATACCGAAATTGGAGAGAACTGAATAGCGTCCACCAATTGACGGCAATCCGAAGAAGATGCGGCGGAACTTGTCCTTTTCAGCGACTTGCTGCATCTTCGAACCGGGGTCGGTGATCGCGATGAAGTGTTCGCCTACTTTGTCTGCACCGACAACTGAGCGAACTTTGTCGAAGAAGTATTGCTTGAAAACGTTCGGCTCAAGCGTGCTACCTGATTTGCTGGAGACGATGAACAGTGTGGACTTAAGGTCGACGCTGTCTTCCACCCGCTTCACTTGTGCGGGATCGGTAGAATCGAGCACATGGAATATGGGGAAACCCGACGCTGATCCAAATGTCTTAGCCAGAACTTCAGGACCGAGGCTCGAACCGCCCATTCCAAGTAGAACCGCGTGCTTGAAGCCTGTCTTTTTCACATCGTCTGCAAGCGACTTGAGATGATCAATGTGCGCAAGCTGGTCTTCTGTGATACCCAACCATCCCAACCAGTTCTTTTCGTCAGTGTCAGTCCAGAGCGAACTGTCTTGCGACCACAACTTGCGAACTTTGCCGTTGTTTCTCCAATCTTCTAGTGATGCTTTTACTTTGGACTCTAGGTCAGCACCCAGCTTCCAACTGATTTCATTGAGCATGGTTCCCAATCCCGCCTGTCTCTTTTTTTCTACATTAGCCAGCAATTTGTCGAATGAGTCCGAGAAAAGCTTCACGCCTTCTTCGAGCAGTTGATCCGTAACCTTCTCCATGCTGATACCGTACTTGGACAAGGAGTCCATAGTTGCTTTCGCTTGCTGAATATCCTTGGTCAAAGTATCAGCAAGCTTGCCATGGCTCTTGAAGGCTTCAAAGGTTGCGACAGGAACGGTATTCACAGTCTCTTGACCGATCAACTCGTCGACGTACAACGTGTCGGGATAATTCGGATTTTTAGTGCCAGTGCTCGCCCACAACAATCGTTGAGGATGGGCGCCCTTCTCAGCCAACTTTTTCCAGCGTTCGCTCTTATGAATTTCCTGGAAGCGCTGATAAGTCAGCTTACCGTTCGCAATTGCAACCTTGCCCAAGATCTTGTGCAAGGCGTCAGCATTTTGCGGAGTCTCTTTTGCTTTCTTTTCAATCAAGTTGTCGATTGCAGTGTCGATTCGGCTGATAAAGAAGCTAGCGACACTATTGATGGAAGATATATCCTGACCTTTTTTGACACGCTCTTCCAAACCGCTGATGTACGCGTCCAGAACTTGTTCGTAAGTGGCCTGCGCAAAGAGCAGCGTAACGTTGACATTCAAACCTTCGGAGATAAGTGTGCGAATCGCTGGAATTCCTTCCTTCGTTGCCGGCACTTTGATCATCAAGTTTTTACGGTCGACCCACTTCCATAATCTACGCGCTTCCTCGATTGTGCCTTCAGTATCGTGGGCGAGGTAGGGAGAGACTTCAAGACTGACGAAACCGTCAAATCCTTTTGTTTCATCATAAACTGTCTTCATGACGTCGGTAGCACCCTGGATATCACCGACTGCCAAGTGCTCATAAATACCTTTGGCATCGAGATTTTTCTCTCTCTGCAGGTCTTTCAAGGCTTCATCGTAATCTGTGCTTCCAGCAATAGCTTTCTCGAAAATGGATGGATTCGAAGTCATGCCACGAATGCCGTCCTCTGCAACCAACCGCTTTAATTCTCCGGTGGTTAGGAGGTTTCGTCTCAAATAATCCAACCAAATCGACTGTCCGTATTTTTGAAGACTTCTGACTTGATTCTCTTGCACTTGTGCTGTTGATGAGCCCATTTCCGTTCTCCTAAATTGCACTGACTAGGACCAGAGCGTAACCGCGGTACCGAAACAGATATTCCTTTGCTCTTCCAGCAAGATGCACATCAGTTGCTGAAAAAAGTCACTGGCACTTATTAAAGCATTAAAGGCGGGCCAATCCTTAGATGTTCATTGAATATCAAGAATCATGAGCAGAATCGAACTTTCAAAGAGATGGGAAGAGATCAGATAATTCCGAAGAGCTTTAGCTTTTAATTTGAACTTCGAAATTCCGGCCTTCCCAACTGGACCAGCCAAACCAGAAAAACGTGAACTGAATCGGTGCGGTTTGCTGAAAACCAATATCTAAATCGACATAAGCGATACCAAGAGCGGTATCAACAGATCGAGAATCATGTACGGTTTCCCAGCCATCAAAAGACCAGTGGAGTTTGAAACTTCTATCCGCCTGGATTCGTAATATATGACCCCGTCTAACAGACGGAACCTGCCAGTTCATGCGCCAGATTTCAATCAATTTGCACACAGCCTCACCGGCGACGTAGCGTTGATAAACTTGTGGTATCAGATCGTAAACGCAACCATCGCGCACCGAGCGGAGCAACTTGATGTACTCGGCATGAGCCCAGGCAAGAGGCATTGCGCTGCCTGTGGGTCTGCCTTTGTAGAGGTGATACTCGCTGTTATCATCCTCATCCCAAACCTGCTCTGGTAGAGGACCCATCGGTGATGCAAACTGTTCGAGCGCTTTGATGTAGGAGGAGACGTTTCTGCCAGCTGCTAGCTCGTAGTGTGCGCGTTCGCCAGTCAGCAATGGCCATGGACGGCCGACCCCATAGTGCACGAACGGGCTGCCGTCAGCTTGTTGTCCATATCCATCATTGTTGTATCGCCGCCACGCAGGCCCGAACGGAGTATCACACTTTAAAACTTTGTCCACCACTTTTAGCGAGTTGACAATCAAGGGATCGTCCGCAGAAAAGATTCCGTAGCGCACCAACTCAAGAAATCCCGCGTCCACAATATCGCGAGCTTCAAATTCTACTTGCGTTCCTGGTGGACGATTTGCGATCGAAACCTTCGCCTCATTCGGATGAACGTTTTGATCGGCACTGCGAATCGGATTAACTCGAATGAAATGTTCAGATACTTCAGGATGAATACGTCCCCTTGTAGTCACAGTCCAAGCTTCGATGTGACAACGAAGATAGTCTGCGTAGTCTTCGAGGAAACCTGCTGTTGCGGAATCTCCACGCAACCTGGAAAACGCAGCTGCACAAATTAGCGAGGCAATGTTTGCCGCTAAAGTAGACGGAGAGTAGCCACCAACTTCTTCCCATCGATCTTGCTGAGTGACAGGTCCGTTGAGGACCAAAAATCCAGCCGCACGACGCACCATTTCATAAGGGTCAAATCCCAGTATGGCATTTTCGTTGTGCAACTTCCAAGCGAGCAAGATCGGGAAGGACACCTCGTCTAGTTGCAATCCTTCCCAATAAGGATCGCCGCTGATCCAGAAATTCTGAGGGAAGCTTCCATCAGCTCGCTGGCTGGCAGCCAGGAATATCAGGGCGCGCTGGGGTGTCTCCTTATTGCCGGCTGCAAGAAGTCCAGTGGCACTGTTGACCATGTCGCGCGGCCACACAAGATGATAGCCTCCGAGATCTTCATCACCCTTTGCCTCTCCCCATGGAATTGACATCGACGCTATAAGCGCACCGGGGTTTAGCTTATCCTCGTGTGCCATGAGTATTTTGTAGCTCGCACTGTAAAGACGTCCATTGTCCGATGAGTTTACGCCTAGGTCTTCACGATTTTTCGCTGCCCGTTGCCACTGGGTCGTGAAGCGTTCCAACTGAGACTTGAAAGGACTATTTTGAGTTTGCAACAGCGTAGTGACGGCGCTGTGAGCTCCATGACCGAACGCAAGTGTCAAGACGAAATCTTTATTCGCAATATGAGACAACTCACCAGTCAAAGACACGTTTCCGTTAACCGCAGAATCGAACGTCCAATCCATTTGATAGTTGTCGTCTAGATCCATCCAACCGTCACTGTGACCGACGTACCCGCAGGATGTCTTAGAAAACGGTTCGCTCGCGCCCAGTGCCAGCCAGGTGTTGCCTTTGTTTGCGGTCAAGTAATCGTTTCCGTTGACATGCACGATATGCGCATTGTTTTCGCGTCCACCACCACCCACGTGAGGAGCACATAAGACATACAGCTTAAGCCGTGATGCAAGTTTCGTATCTGCGCATTCCAACTTGCACTGCATAATTATGCTTGGCAGATGCGGATCAGAGATAATAGTCTTGTGGAGAGTGTATCGACCTTCATGCTCGCGCATCGCAATTTTGTAACCAAGGCAATGAGGCAAGGCTTCGATATCAGGATGCAGATTGCGCTTTTCCTCGTGAAAAAAAGATTCGCCGTCGGTGATAAGAAATTGCAAGTCGCGAATCTGGGCTCTGTCGACAGTCGGATAGTAAACCTCGGTGAGAATGCCACGCCAAATAGTGAACCAAATTCGGCTTGACGATGAATAGGCGGTGCCGACAGCTTGCTTCCTGGCAGCCGTCCATCGAGGTTCAATACCAGGCGCACCGAAGGCGATATTATCGTGTTTCAAAGTTGGCATCGCGCACAAATGCTGTCAGTAAGAACCCAAAAACAGAAGTCACAGTATAACTCCCAAGCGAGAATTGTGGTTACTGACGACTGGTATTTTTGCCGGCGTTGAAAGTAGACTTAGTGAGCGGTCTTGGCGTGAACTACATGGACGGTGTGATTGGCATGAAGTGCATGAGAAGCTGTTCTCATCAGTTTTATGACTTGCGCTTTTTGCTCAACGGCTGACTTATTGCCGTGCGCTATGGCAAAATCATAGTTCTGAATTGCCAACTTATATTGCTTCATCTGAACGTAACAGTTCGCACGATTCATCCAGTAGCGCACCGAATCTGGTTCCAAAGCAATGGCTTCGGTAAAATCGGCAACTGCAGCTTGATATTTACCAAGCGCAACTTGAGTGCAAGCACGATTGTTGTAGGCAAGCGCAGAAGTCGGATCGAGTTCGACGGCACGGTTGAGGTATTTCATTGCGACTTCGAACTTTTTGTGTGAACGACTGCTATTGGCCCATTCGATTAGTACGTTGACGTACTTTTTGTCGTTGAAGTTGTCGTCGAATATTCGTAACGCAAGAGACGGCGCTCCAACTGCTGCAGCGCAATTTGCGACTTTCATCGTTATGGTCGGCTTGTATGTTTCTAGTTTTTGCATGCCGAGCCAGATTGTGCCGATTAGAAGAGTCGCAATTAAGAGTGCACCTGCGACTTTGAAAGTAGAACGAATTCTTTTGATGGCGATTTTTTGATCAGCATCTTGCGACGAAGATTCGTTCTTTTCGGCCAGTTTGGATGGAATGGTGTTGAGCCGTTCGGTTCGACTAGCAGTTGATCTTGGATAAGGAGCTGTGGTTGTTGGGGTGGTGCCGGCCGTCGGCGCGGATGCGCTAGGAACTGCGCTACCGGATACGGCGACTGACTTGGGTGTGAACGGCGCAGGGGTCGTTAACTTAGGTACTTTGGACGAGACAAATTCACGGAATGCACCAGCATCGGCAATTTTTGCCTCAACAACTGGTGCAGCCGCGAGGTCGGAGAAAGACGCTGGCTGCGGATGAACGGTAGGTAAAGTGGTGCTCAGCGGATTAAACCCATTCGTACTCTCAGTGTCCAGCCCAAACTTGTAATTCAGTTGGTCTGTTTGAGTATTCATAAATCCTCCGAGCAACTACCGAACAAGCGGAACCTGGGAAACTTATGTCACAATCCTATACTTCTACTTGACAGCCGGTAAAAGTCTTAATCAGTCGATAAGAATTGGGGGTACTCGGGCACCTTCAGCCACCTTCAAAAATCGCTCAAGGTGTCACAGGTCGGAACCCGAACGTTCTTCGTTAACGCCAAGCTACGGGGCAGTGGGAAGAACAAAGCGATCACTCTCGGTCATTTCCCACAGCTTTTACCTGAAGAGGCTAGGAACAGGGCTATTGAGGAATTAAGAGGGCTACAGCTAGGAATCGACCCGCAAGAAACCCAAAAGGCGCAGAACAAAGAGGAGGACAATCGCCGACGAGCCAATGTCACAGTTAAGGAAGCGGTTGAGGAGTTCATGCGGGCGCGGGAAGGCAAACATTGCGGCCAGACGGAGTACACATATCGGTGTCTTTTTAAAGCCTTCTCGTCGTGTCGTCGTGGTCTAACTTACCGTTAAAGTCTATTTCAAGATCTATGTGCGAAGACAAGTTACGAGAGATCGGCAAGACTCAGAAGATCAAAGCAAATCAGTGTCTCCGAGTTCTGAGCGCCGTCTTTTCGTTCGCGCAGGCATATTACGAGACTGCAGACGGAGAGCCTATCTTTAAGAACAACCCGGTCAAGCGAACCGGGCAGCTGGGACTATGGAATCGGACGAACGTTAAAGAACTTGCGATCTACGAGCACCAATATCCCGCTCTGTTCGGCATTCTCTCGACTCTCTCCAGACGAACAAGATCTTTTCAAGATTCTCTTCTTTTCAGGCTTACGGCGGACTTTTGCCATGTCGTTGACGTGCGCCAATGTTGACTTGAAAAAGAAAACATTCAAAGTCTTCGAAAAGAATCAGCGCTGGCATGAGTTGCCGATGTCGTCCATACTTCTCGAGATCTTCTCTCGCCGACACAAGTCCGCATCAAGCATCTTCGTCTTTCCGGCGCTCACGAAGTCTTGTCACATGACGCCGCCAACCCGTACCGTCCCTATGACTACATAGCATTACGCAACCAAGATGATTGCCAACAGAACGGGATTAACGATCTCTCCGCATGATCTCAGGCGTGGACATGCAGGTTTGTGTTTCGCTTTGCGCATGGATTCCTTGCTATTGCCGGACTTCTCAATCACTCGAACCGAGGCATTACCGCTCGTCATATCAGCCGAAACTTGGAACCGTTTCGCCCAGAGATTCAGAGAGCTGGCGATGTTATTGAGGGACTGATCAACGGCTCGTCATTGAGAATAGCCCGCTCGAACGCATAAAGCTTATAGAGGTCGACGGCGATGAATAACAGAAAAGAAGAAAAGACTTTCTATGTGTATTTACAGACTGTCTTCCAAGTCGAGGCAGCATCGAAAGACAAGGCCGGACTTATCGAACCAGAGACTGAGGCCGTTTATGTGGAGTTAGCGGCTGACTTAGCTTCGTAAAAGCTCGGTTTGCCACCATGTCTTTAAATCAGGCCACCACTTAGTCTCAACGTCATTGTCGTATGGGAGCGATAAAGGCAATGGCTCTAGGGTTCGATCTTTTGGAAGTTCCGATATACTCCCCCAATATGGACGGACCGAAACGGTTCGCGGTACAAAGGGATTTTCAGAGAGTATGTCAACGTTTCCGTCTATAACTTCGTCACCGCACTCAACCCAGGCGTGCCGCCATTCAAACAGGATTGTTTCATGGCGGTCAAGATAGCGGGCCATTCCAACAACCGCCTTAGCTGGTAAACCAGAATGCGTGAGCGCTCTTTGGATTAATTCGGCGAATTGAAAACATAAATTTGAGCGGCCGTACATATTTTCATCGACAAGTAAGGCGACTTGATCGATTAGCCGTGCTCGTTTCTGCGTGGACAATAGTGCCGATCTGTCGAGCAGTTTTTTAGACGGTTTTGGACGGGTGCGAGTCTTGCGTCTTTCTATGATGGTCTGCACAAAGTCTCTTTTTTCTGAAGACAATGTGGGTAATATTTCGTCGAAGCTTAATCCGCCTACATCTGTGACTATTCTCAAGGCTCACTCCTCTACCTGTAACTAGCAACAGTCGATTTAGCATATCTTGCATCAACATTGGGCGAACGTTAAAGCTTACTCGGATTCGCGACTAACTAATTGAGCTACTTCGTATATTCGGTGCCCTGAACAACTATGCCCCCACCCTCATCAGTGAATTGTTTGTATGTCATTCCGCCGGTGGCTAGCGTGCACAACGTCGAGTTTTCACCGATGTTGAGCCAGCTATGTTCGAGAGCAAAGTATTGCAAATTGATCAGGTGATGGTTCTTAGAATCCGCCTCCGCAGGCGCGTTAACTTCAGAAATCCATTTCAGGAAACCAGCCCGAACATCGACGGCAAAATCTTGCAGGCGGAGGACCCTGACCCCATTGGAAATTGTTAAGTGTTTAGTCTTCGCATCATCCACAAGCAAGAACCTTTCACCCGTTTCATCGTAAGGCGATAGTGAGTGTACCAATCCACATCGCAGCGCGCTATACAGATTCACATTTCTGTATGCAGGGTCGCGTGGAACAAGATAACGCGTGACGAAGCTGTTGAATCGCCCTGTGCTCTCCTCGTTTCGGAACGCGAATCCTGCAACAAAGTCAATAAAGCAGCAGATGTATAAAAACGCCGCTAACTTCGCAGCTCCCTCGGCGAATACCGTTCCGGTTGTGATCTCATCTTCCTCTAGAACTCGCAAGATCCGCTTCACTTCGGCCCAGTTGATCTCAAATGCTTGCAAAATATCCTTTGTGACTTCCGGGTTGTTTTCTGGCAATTCGAGTTTCGTTTTTAACATGTTGACCTCTCTGTTCTTCTTCTGACTTAAGATCAATTCTATCGACTCCATCGCAGACCGGAATTGTTTTGACTCCGTCGCTTGCCTCAACATTGAACTAGGCGTTGCAGTTGCGCGCCCAACGAAAGAGACAAGACAAGGATAACAACGAAAATGAATTCATCTCCTGATTCCATGGGCTTCTCACCCGTTCCTCGAATCACCACAACTCTTATTTTGATTTACCGCCAGGCAATTACAGTGGTCTGAATGGCTCAGCGCCGACACTCGCCGCACAACGACCCGCTTATGATAACAGCGGTCTCCAGGACACAAACATGCAGGTATCAATACCTGCACAACCTGCGATGACGGCTGCGCCTGCGCAGTTTGGTTTGCCACTACTAACGGTGCGAAAATGCTTTCACGAGCTTTTTAAAGGGTCTAAATAAGTCGCTGTATTGCCGCGTGCAACTGTCGTCGACAAACGGCGACTTTGTCGCTCACACATCCGTCAAAAAAGTGAAAATAAACGTGTTCTCCGCTGCACTCCGCTTCCAGCTGCGACGACTCTTTATTTATTCGTGTAAAGCGATGAACCTCTCCGTCTGGATTCTCGGCTATTCTTTGCAGATGCGCCGCTTGCGAGAGTGTGATTGCCGTCCATAAGAGATGGTCGCTTTCGCTGACGATATCCAAACCGTATCTCTGCCGATAGACTTCCATAAAATGTACTCCTGTGTATTACTAATAGAGTATGCTCCCTGGCTGAATCTCTAAGCAAGGAAGGAACTCCGCCCACAAGTAGTCTGCACCTGGAAGCGACGCCAAACAAGCGATGCTTCTATCAACAAAAGAAGAACAGCAACTTAGATTAAATTTCAGAGACATTCTACCGTGTAAAAACAAGAAGGCTGCTTAAAGCAAATGCCTGAAAATCAGACGGGTTGACGTTCTACAAGCTTTGCGTTACGCTGTTCTCATAGCCAAAGAAGGCGTGATTCCCATTTAAACGTGCGCTGGATCTTGGATTTTCCAAGGTCTTTTCCGACAACTAAACAGAAGGAGGCGCGTATGTGTGATGCATGCGTGGCAACTGTCTCCGCGACGGTAATAATCGTTGCGTTAGGCGTTGCCGCTAGATTAGCCCGATAAAAAAGCCCCGCTGCAGCACCTCGCTATGCGGGGCTTTTTAAATCTCCGGCAAAATTTGGGAGCTCATGCGAGAAGTTTAGGAATCGGAAGCCGACAACTTAAGATGTCATAACTGCTGCTAATTCCCTTTACGGTGAGGACTCATGATTATTACGGGCACAGTTCGTCCCGGTAAGGGTCTCAACACGGATTGGACTAAAGGATTCATAGATGTAATCCGCAAAGCTGTGGCAGGCGAAAAACTGCTTCCCGGTACGTTAAATGTCTTGCTGACTGATTTCTATCGAGTGAGAGCAGACTTTAGGCATGCGGATATGCGGTTTCAACATTGTTGGATTCAAGGTCAGCACTGCTTCATTATGCGCCAGGACCACTTTGATAACGAGGCAGAGCAGATGTACCTAACACTTGAAATCATGAGCACCGTTTACCTGAGAGAAACTCTTTCGCTTGTAGACGATCAAACTGTGGACATAGAGATTGAGCCCCGCGATCGACAGTAAACTCCATTCGTCTTTATCCTTGTAACTTTTTCCATCTCGATTGATTCCGTGGCTATTGCGGACTACGATTATCTTAGGCGTGGTAACCTTCAGTCGCCTCCGAAACAATACGAGAGAAGAATGAACAACGATTATGCAGACTACGAGATCCGACAGGCAATAGCAACGGGTCCACAAAGCAATTCAGCCCCTCTTACACAGACGATGAAATCCGAGAAGCATTGCGACGTGGTCCAACTACCTCCACCCAACCCCAATACACAGACGACGAGATTCGCGCTGCTCTAAAGCAAGGACTGAGAACGGCGAATGTTCGTGTTTCTGTAGGAAAGCAACCTTCGCAAGACTTTATGTCTTAGCTCGCCTGATTCGCACACGGTGCAGCAGAAGGTGCATATCAAACCGCCGATCTAATGCAAGCTCCGGTAAGAGGTGTGGGTGCGGCTCTATACATAAGGATCTAGACTAACCAAAATTGCGAGCTATTGGTAGACGATTTAGTTCTGTCACCACGTACGCATTTGTCTAGCGAAAACGCCACGCTATGCTACCGGGTGATGAGGCAGCGCAAGGCACGGCGCCCTAACCACTAGTTTAATAAAGCACCCAAGCACGACACCGTTACGAGGGGTCGTTTATAACCTCGCGCGTATCCTTGCCTAACACTGTTTGATGCAACCCTTATTGAGGAATTCGAAATGCGGCAGTATCTAATACTTTTGGCTCTTTTCCTTTTACTTGTCTGTTCGCAACCCGCATGGTAACTCGCCTACCATCGATTTTGCCCTTTTGGGGTATAATGCATTCATCGACTGGTAAGGTAAGTTTATGCCACAGAATGCAGCAGCAAAAAAGCGTACAGGGAAGCGAGCCGCCTCGAAATCGGCTGCACTCAAAACAGCTGCATCAAGAAAAAAAGTAACGGCAAGGGCAAAGAAAAGCTCGAGGTACGGATTGACTCGTTACGGTGTGCTCACCGAAGACGAAATTAGCGAGGCGGCACAGTCCTTTCACAGGCGATTTGGTTAAAGCAGTGTGTCAAAAGCCCGGTTCAACCTGCACATCAGCACCATTGAAGCCACACTTAGCCTCGCTTTGAGTCACGGAACTTTGCGTGTTAGGCCGCACTCGTATGAACGAAACGCTACCCAAAACCACGCTTTTATTCGCACTCGAAATGCATACGTTTTTCCAGACGGTTCACAACTCTCGGTTAGTTACGCCATCTCGGCTGACCCGCCGATCAACGTCGGTTTTGCGGACGACGTTCTTTTGGTCAGCGACAATGATGGCGCCTTCGCATACTTGACCGAATACAGTTTCGTAATACAACCACCTGATGGCAATGCTGCAACCTACATAAGATACGACTTCCACCCTGAAAAAATGGGAGAAACATGGGATGCCCAACATCCGCCGTTCCACCTTCATCTAGATGAAAGCGAAGACCGTAGGCACACCACTGGTCGCGTCGAACTGATTGATGTACTAACCGAGTTAGAAGCAGTTCTCGCACCCGAGTGTCGACTCAGAAGGTTAAAATCTTTGCTCAATAAAGGCGGCAGAGCTTATCAATCACTGCTTGACGAGTTGGGTGAAACAGCATTTAAACATCTCGTTCAGACAGTACATGAGAGACGCCTACCCACTGATTTGCGTCGCTGGATGTCCGACAATCTAAGTTAAGACATCAAGTGGTTAATTCTACCGCGCGGTCTTCTGTGGGTCATCTAGAGCCGTTTCGATAGGTTCGTCCCGTCCACAAATGCACAGCAGCACTGCGTTCCATTCAGACGACACCTTAATCAGTCGTTAATTTTGGCACTCATGAATCGACTGGTATCTCATGGCGAGAGGCAAGAAGGTCGATAAGACTGGAATGTTCTGGTCCCCTTCGGCATATGTGAGAGAATGAACGCTCCCAACAGAAGCGAAGAGGAAATCAAACGTGACAGCGGACGACCTGATTGAACAACTAAATTTGGTGCCTCATCCCGAAGGTGGTTTCTACCGGGAGACCTATCGCAGCTCGGTCTCCCTTATGCAAAGCGATTTGCCACCGGTGTACACTGGTGCACGATCTGCATCCACTTGCATCTACTACCTCTTGGTTGGCGACCGTTTCTCATGCATGCACCGCATTTGCACGGACGAAATATTCCATTTTTATGCAGGAGACTCAGTGGAGATGTTACAGCTCTTTTCCGAACCAGTCTTGACCAGCCGGCGCATAACAATTGGAAATCGCCTTGAACTAGGAGAATCTCCACAATATGTAGTGCCGGCCAACTCATGGCAGGGATTTCGTCTCAAGCCTATAAGTAACAGTGCCGGGGTAGCGGGTTTTGCTCTGTTAGGTTGTACTGTGGCGCCTGGTTTTGATTTCGCGGACTACGAAGAAGGTCTGTGTTCGGAGCTTTCCAACCAATTTCCCGAGGAAGCTGATCTTATTGTGGCCTTAACGAGGCAATAAGAACGCAATCTGTGAGACAACCTCGCTATCATCGGTCTTTGCCTGCTTGCGTATGTGCGGGTGCGGGTGTTTGGTATGGGTGACAAGTAAACGAGAAGAAGCATTCCCGTCATCAGCTGCCATTGAACACGCGTCCCCATTTCATTCGCTGCAAAACATACCATAGCTCCAGCGTTCCAGCACAACCGATCAAAGAGACCTCGACCGACATCGAGTTTATAAAAGATCCGGTCGCGATTGACGCAGGCCGTTTATAGTTGAGGCTTGTCTTCTTTGCTCCACAGGTAATGGGGGTAACCGTCTGTACAGGCCTAAAAGGTTGCCGTAAGCTCGAATCATGCTCTCGCTGCTCCTCTTATTTCTCGGCTTTATCTTTCTGCTCTGCACTGCTACTTGTTGGGGTTTATTTTGCTATGGCTCTCTTCTTCCCTTTTTCAAACGCTCACTGAAAAGCCCAACTGGAGTTTCGATAGCTTGTGTCCTATTCTGTGTTATTGCGGGCGTTTGTTATGGTTCTTCTCGTAAACCAATTGCGATGTAGAATGAAGAAAACAGCAAGCCCTTCGGCGATCCCAGGCAGAGTTCCGTTCGTCCAGGCTTCCGGCCAAATCCGAAGTAGTGAGCTTTCGCCAATGAAGAAGAACAACCTCTCAACCGTCGCTCTAGTTGTAGCTGCCTTATGCTTGTTGACCGGATTGTTTTATCGTCCGTCGGAGCGTCTTTCATCTCTTCCATCCGAGATCATCTTTTAGGTTGCTATGTCGAAGAAGAAACCCATCAACATAGTGTGCGTTGCCGTAGTTACAGGTGTGATCTCTGTCGGGTTGGCTTAGTCCATGGAGTGGGTAATTGGCTTGCCATGGAGTATGTCGGCACAAGGTTTGGCATCAACACGGTCTATTGGTTCACAAGCTCCGGCCATTACTTGGTTTGGGGCAAATCTATGAAGTGCGGCACATTGTCTTATGCTCCTAGGCGGGAATACACCCTTCAGTGCCAGAATCTCAACGGAATTATCGAACTGACTCCGATACCGAAACGGTAGTCGACAAAGTCTGACCGGCGAAGTTTGTAAATGCAAAGTGCCACCACTTCGGTGCAGCCCACGTCCTAACTAAATCGGACGGACGCGCTGATTCGCGTTTGATCGTCGTGTAGATCCCGCATTGAAGAATTTGCAGTGACTTTTTCGACATGAAGTAGACTGGAGGAATGTACACTGCTTTCACTTTAGTTCCACTGTTAGCAGCAGTTTCGGTACTGTTGTTTGTGTCGTTCTGCGCGGCCGCCTTTATTCGCTCGGCAGGATGGAAGCTTCTCAAAAGTGAAACAGGAATCGCCGTTTCAGTCTGCGTCTTTTGCCTCTGTTGCGGTGTCTGTTATGGTTTGTTCGGTGGCTATGTCTGCGAGCAGTGGCAAAAGAATCATCACGATCGTGAAAGACTTGCATTGAAGAATTTGAGAAAGAACTGGTGGAATTTTGGTTTGTTTGCGGAAACATATGGAACGAGGTAAATTACCTTGTCGCACGCTCCCGGTATGAATGACAATCGCCGTATCCTCAAAATTCTCGCAATGTGTTTAGCAGTGGTTATCGCGATAATGTGCCTGGCTGTTAGCGTGGCTTGCTGGTTAATAAAATGGGGTGAGCAAGAGCGAGATCGGAGCGACACCATGCAATATTACCTTGACCAACGAGGAAGGGGTATTCAGTGAAACGGAGCAACCTCACCATCATTGGACTTGCCTGCGTTGTTCTCTGTGCGCTTGCTGGCTTCGTATATTATTGGTTTGCTCCACTTCCCTGTCGTGTCATCCGCGACAGTCGCGGCCCGACAATGCAGTCGCCTGACTATATGAAGCAGATTGCTCGATAAAAGTTGAGCCCACCGCCCTACCATTCCGTGGAGATTGAACGCCTCGGTTGATGAACGAATCGGACCTAAAAATAAAGACTTTGGCCGAGTTCCGGTTGACAACAATCCATAAACGCAGTCGATTTTTGTCTGTGATGGGGTCTTCGGACTGATTGGCACACTTTTCCTCACAGTTGTAGACTGGAAGAATGCTCTTCGATGTCTACTACGGTTTAATAGGTTTCGTATGCAGGTAGTTCGCAATCAAAATCTGTTGTATCGAAGCTATATAGCCGAATGAATCTCTCGGTCTGTTGAACATATTGATCTTCACGTTCCAGGGCTTTGCTCAAGCAGCTTTCGCGCAAATGCAACTCGTGATCTATTTCAATATATTGTCCTTTCATCCATGCTGGTGTGTGCTTGATTTGAAGAATGACACCCTCTTTTGAAACGAGCAACTTATACAAGTCTCTTCGATAACCAGTGATCTCCAAAACGTGGCAGAGCTCAACTCCAAACTCAGAGTGAGAGGTAATCGAGATCTCGTCTCCAGAGAGAATTGTCTCGCCATCGTTGACTAAAAGCGCCCATATATTTCGTATCGCTCCGGGCGGTGCGAGCGTAGCTAAATCTTTCGCGTCTGAGAGTGGTGACTTTTCACCAACACTTTCAATGTAAGAACCAGAAGCATCGTGACCGACGGCAAACTTGTGCGCCCATTCGAACCGAAAATTATACGGTCTCTGAAAAAAAGTTCGAAAGGAAAAATCGAAAGACGGATGCTCCTTATCTCCGGTCGGTACAGAGGCACAGCCGGAGTCAAAATAGGTACGGCACTGTCCGTACTTTGTTCTAATCATTTGTAGTAAGTCGCCCAGGGTTTGCTCAATCATTTAAGTGAATCTGCATCGCTCAAAACTATTTGTCTGTTAGATTTGAAAGCACTTGCAATCAGTGCGCTTGGGGTTCTCGCCGGAGCAGAATGTTCGCCTCCGGTTCATACTTTTTGACTATCTGCTCCAATTCCCCGGTTTCTGTGATCTTCTCGATACCATCATCAATCAGTTTCTTGAACTCAGGCTGACCTTTGCGAAACATCCAACAATTAGAGAAGACCCTTACCGGCTCGCCAACCTTTTCAACTGCTCCAGGATTATGTTTCATGAACAGTGCCGCGTCCGCGGGCTCTGTGAAGGTGACGTCCGCTTTCCCTGTCGATACCGTCAAAAGCAATTGGCTGAAGTCACTGAGTTGCGGCAATGAGACTCGCCGAATTTTCGGAAAATCCTTTTGAGCTATCACTTCAGCTGTCGCACCATCAATGCTTGCCATGGAATACTTCGGCGAATTCATAACGCTCAAGTTCGAACCAACGAGCTTCTGATTGCCTCCTTTGACGTAAGCATAGACCGGACTGAAGTATAGCGCCCCGCCGAAGTCAGCAAGTTTTTCGCGATCGCTAGATGGCCAGATCGGCGTCGCCATAATGTCATAGCGGTCGGTTTGCAAGCCTTCTATCATGGTGCCCCAGCCGACTTCTTCGACCCAGTCAACCTTCAATCCATTTTGCTTTGCCACCAATTGCAGTGCATCGACGCCAATGCCTGACAGTTTCCCGGTGTTCGGATCTTTCATACAACCTGGATTGTATATGCAGTAGCCGCAACGGATGGTACCGTGTTGCTTTACTCGCTCAAAGACAGATACCGATTTGTGCTCAGAAGAAGAATTCGAACAGCCACAAAGGGCGATCATCCCGATCGAAATCAAGCAATGAAGCCAAAACAGTTTGTGGGTGCTACCTTTGGTATGGCGCAGCAACTCTCAGATAGTCTCCCTTGAATGGTTCATACTTATTGATGATTGAATCGAGTTCGCCATCATTGCTTATTTCGTCAAGGGTGGTATTTAGCATCGATTTTAGCTTGTCTTCCCCAATGTTGAACATAAACACGTTGGGAAATATTCTCAAGGGCCTTTTCGGCGTAATATCGCGCAGTGCGTTGGGATTGTGTTTTTCGAAGTAGAAAACTGCATTCGGCTCTGCGAATGTCACATCTGCTTTTTTCATGGCAATGGACATTAGCATGTCGGGAACATCCGACATCTGCGGCAAACTAAATCTCTTGGCTTTCGGGAAATCGGACTGAGTGATCATCTCCGCCATTTCACCGTCCATGGTGGCAATTTTATATTTGGGATCATTCAAGACTTTGATGTCGGAATCAAAACGTTTGTCACTAGTCCTGGCATATGCGTGAATAACGCTGTAGAAGAGAGGACGCGTGAAATAGGCGGCTCTAGATCTAGTCGCGTTCGCCCACACCGGGCAAGCGAGAATGTCGTAACGATTCGTTCTTAGTCCTTCGATCATTGTGCCCCAAGAGACTTCTTCCGTCATTTGCAGTTTCAATCCAAGCTTCTTAGCCGTTAGCTCAAGAACTTCGAAACCGAGGCCGGAAAATTTTCCAGTGTTCGAGTCCTTTATCAAGAGCGGTGGATAGGTTGCATAAGCTGCGCGGATCGTACCCGTTCGTAAAATGCGATCGTAGGCTGATTCGGCTGCGGAAACTACATTAGATGTGGCGCCAAGCGCTAACAACGAAAGGGCAACCGCTGACGATAAACTAAACAGAAGCTTCATGATGCAAACTGTGCCATCGCTACGAATTGCTTTACACGAGGGTGCACTGGGTTGGTTATTATCTCCGTACTACCAGACTCAAGCACCGTCCCACGTTCAAGGAATACCACGGAGTTGGCAACCTCTTTCGCAAACTGAAGCAAATGCGTCACTAGAAGAATACCAATTCCATTGTCACGCATAACTCGCAGCTCCGATAATATCGAAGCCACTTGTTCGACATCCAGAGATGAAGTAATTTCGTCCAGCAAAATGTAGCTCGGTTCCAATACCATTGCACGAACAAGAGCAGCCCGTTGGCGTTGCCCGAGTGAGGCCTGATTTGGGTATCGATCGATGAATTCACCCATCTTGAACCGCTCTATCAAATGTTCGAATAGAGCTTGCTTAGCCGGTGTCAGCTTGTCACCTAACGGCAACAGTATGTTAGAGCGCAACGTCAGGTGAGGCCACAAGAAAAGCTGCTGGAACACCACTGTCACCTTCGGCCAAGGCGTCGGCTGTGCGGCGCGTTTTGAAAGGGGAAACTCATAGCGATATCCATCCAAGTTAAGCGCGCCGGAGTCTGGTGGATCGAGTAAAGAAAGTGCTTTGAGTAAGGTTGTCTTCCCCGCGCCGCTTGGCCCGATGAGCGCGGTAATTTCGCCAGGATTAATGGCAAAACTGACATCGCTGAGAATCGTTTGTGCACCGATTCGCTTTGAGATGCTGTGGACGCTCAGCTCGCGGACTGGTGCGGCGCTTATCGCTCCGACAGATCGCGAGTGTATTTGTTGCGCAACCATAGTGCGACTCCATTGAGAGGAAGGCAGACAATCAGAAACAGGATACCTAGAGACGTGTAGATCTCGACCGGGCGGTAAATTTGTGAATTAATTCGTTGTGCCGTGCGGAAGATTTCGTTGACAGAGATCAAGCTTGCAAACAGCGTGCACTGCAGCATAGTAACTTGTGTTGTTAGCAGTCCCGGCAGCGCTTGGCGGAACACGAGTGGGAGTTGGATGCGGGTAAGTGTACGCAACTTGCCCATGCCACATACTTGAGCTGCAATCATGTACTGCTCGGGAAAGTCGCGCAATACTCGACGGACGACTTCTGAAACGGCGAAGATATTGATAGTGGACAACGTGAGCGCAGCAGTAATAAACGGATCAATCACAACATTGAAAATCGCCTGCAGCGGATAGTGGAGCCAGAAAAGAAAAACGATTATCGGCACGCCCGAAAGGACAAAGGCAACAGATGCGAAGAAATTGCCGAACACCTTTGGATACCGCGCCCCGAGCGCGCCGAGGAGCGTTCCCAGCGCCAATCCACTAAGCCAAACGATGGACGCCAGCCTGAGCGTCTCAATAAGACCGTTGGCCAGCCCATCGTGGTATTGGATGAAAATATCGAAAACATTCATTGGCGGCTCTATTGGTTCAACAGTTGCCATGGCAAGGATGGACAGCATCGATTTCGACAATGCTACAACTGAACGGCAAGTGGCTCCATGTGGTAACCACGAGCTGTCATCGTTTGCTGAGACCGTATAAATCCCACTCATAACGTGAACAAACAGGGCAGGAGAACGCTCGAATCCAATCAGCGCCACCTGAGTCTTAGTGACCACGTTCTGCATTCTTAGTGGCTTTTGTTACGGCTTGTGGCATGCAGCCCAAGCTGGGATATAAGTAAGGGAAAGAAAATACGCTCCTGCGGCGTGGCTGAAAATGTCATTTGCCGGTAACAGGGCTTATTAATACTGATTAGGGCTATAACCTTCAGCACCATTTAATGGTGCAAATCTCTGCAGCTCAGGCCCGTATGCTTTCTGGTGCAACTCTTTCGGTATCAAGCTATCGACACCACCGGAAACATCCACAGGCATATTGCTTGTAACATAACCAAGCGCGTCACCAGTCATTCTTGGCGCCATCTGCTGCACTTGCACGTTTCCGCCAATCGCGCCGTTCGCGCCGTATGTCTTCATCGATCCATCAGGTTGTCGAATGTACTGCATTGGCTGCTGTTGTTGGCTGGGATATGCGTTGTATCTTTGCACGTTTTGCAAGCGTCCCGAGTTGAGCTGACTTCGTAACTCGTGTTTGAGAAATGAACCCAGTCCTCGTTCTCCTGTATTACCAGAAGGCACGGAACCATCTGAGCTTGCTTCAACACTTTGAGAAGAAGTCGAGCTCTGCGCAAAAGCCGCTTCGCCAAGCGAGATGACTGCAGCAACCGTAGCTAAACAGGCAATGGCTTGTGAATATTTTCTACGTGTATACATGGCGATGGTACTCTCGCAGTTTAGTGGTAGTTTCCATAGTGTTGTTTAAAATACAGCGCCTGGCCGCTTATACGTGCTTTTGTCGCGTTGTCGTATACCTGTTGCGCCTGCACTGGATGATTCCCGTTGTATTCATTGATTTTGGCGTTGACATTGTTCAACCGACCTTCGAGTGCCAATTCACGGTTGACGAATGGCTTTATATGAGCCGCAAGAGTGCTTGCGCTCGAGCCACCACTTCCACCCAGCGCAATCGCGCGCGACAATTCCTTATTGCCTTCGACATACCAGCCCTGCGCGCACAGTGCTTCGCCACGCAGGTAGTGCCAATCGGCATTTTGTGGATCAAACCTTTGCGCTGACTGATAGGCCCGCAAAAGGCAACGCAAACCGTCGCTCCGCTGGCGACTCATCGGCGTGGAATGTTCCCCTTCAGCATCGTAAGCGCGGATGAAACAAGCGATTGCTCTCTTGTGCAGAGCAATCGACTGAGGAAACTTCGAAGGGTCAACTCGCGATTTAACCCAATCTTGGTGGCTGTCAATGACCGCCACCTGGCTCGCATAGGCCAACCACGATTCCCCAGCACCAGTCCAGTCTCGGCTGCTCCTAGCATTAGACTCCATTTGGGCAATCCTCTGGAAATCTTCGGCCGTCTGCGCATGCACTTGGTTTATTGCAGCAAGCACGAACAAGGCTACTGCACGAATCGCGGCGAGGGACCGACCTCTTCTTGCAACACTCTGTACTTTCATTCTTGGAACTCTCCATGTTGCCTGGCAAACTATTATACGGTCAGGTTCCTGGCAATTAGAGTATGTCCGCAGACTTTTTAATTTGCGAGCCTGATGCCTGTCCAAACAGCAAGGACCTTAGACCCAGACACCTTTTTTAATCAAGCCTGGCTAAGTTTGGACACCGAATTCAATGCAATCGATGTCGCGATGGGACACCGAATGAACCACATCGAATTTAGTCTATTTTGAACGTGTTGAATGCCTTCTACACTATCGCGAATTGCCTGCGATTGACACCAATTTTCGAAGCTTGATGGCGTCACGGTCTAGGGTGAGAAATTCAGGTGGCATTTGCTTTTAGCTGATAAAACCGATCCGCTAGCCAGCCTGGCATGAATGCCACAGACTTGTCTGAGTTTCTGAAATTCCTCAACTGGCAATAGTCGCACTAGCACCATGCAAACCTAGTTTTACCCCTAACGCTTTGGCCTTTACCTCAACAATTTTATGGATGCTGGGCAATACTGTGCCGACAAATTTGCTCTTACGTGGACGCGCAAAGACGCCGCTCGAACTAATTCCCCGCACTGAACCAAGCGGCTCAATGTTCTGTCAACAACCGAACGAGTACCAAGATGTACGATCACAGTCGGTGTTCGACTCGGAATACAAAACTGCAGACTCAGCCGATTCAACAATAATCAAGAAGCTGAACCGGAACTATTTTTCGTTCTTAGCTGTCATCACTTCCGAAATTGAAATCAACCTGACTAGCTAGAGGATATGACGATGGCTGACGAGTTTATCGAAGAGTTTAAAACGCTGCTGCACGGCGAAATTGGAGCGGTGGAGACTTACGACATTGCAATGAAGAGTGCCAAGAATAGTGAGGTACTCCGTACTCTGGAACAAGCGAAGCAAACACACATCGACCGGGTTGAGTCCTTGCGGCAACACGTCATCACCGCAGGCGGTGTACCGGACGAATCTTCCGGATTCTGGGGACCGTTTGAAAAATTCGTTCAAAGCTCAGCGAAAAATGAGCACGATGCCGTAGCTATGCTTGAGGAAGCCGAAGCTGAGCGCCTCGTCAACTACGAAGAGCAAGGCGAAATCGTGATGGGACCAGTTAAGGACGCTATCAAGAGTGAATTGCTGCCGAAGCAGCATGAGTCGCATCTGCTTCTCGCTTCGCTTCTAAAAACACTTTCGCCCGAGCCCGAAAAGAAACGCGGCAGCTAAGCAGCCAATTACACTCCCGGCTATTTCTTATCATTTTTTTCCTATCTATCTATTTATAGATAGATGGATAGCTGGAGCAATTTATAGATGGCTCAATCTTGTCGATCTGATTGACCTTGTCGATCTCATAGCTCATAGATGGATTTGATTAGTCTGCGGCATCTGACCGCCACGAAGAATCGCTTTGGCGCAGGAGCGCATGTGCTCGGCAGCGTCATCGCGGTAAGTAGATGACAGCAAAGACGCATAGCTCTCAAGCGACACTGCTACTTCCGAGTGCCCTCCACCAAAAGCCTTTGTCTTCAGTTCAATAGCCTTGAGGAACAAAGTCTCCGACTTGTCCGGATCACCCTTGATCTTAGCCAGCTCAGCAAGATAGTGGGTGGCATGAGCCACGTCGCGCAGATTTTGAGAGACTTCCTGCAGGCGCTTCCACAATTCTTCAGACTGGTCATACTTGCCAGCTTTAAAGGTACAAAGCGCCACATTGTAGACGCTTTCGCAAACCTGCGGATCAGACGCTCCATAGACCTTCTCTTTCAGGCTCAGCAAGCGCCTCCAGAAAGTTTCAGACTCTTTCCAACGTCCATAGGAAGAATACAAGTAAGCAAGTCGATAGATAGTCTTTGCAGTCTCCTCGCTGTCGGCAGGCAGACTCTTTTCCTGAGCGCCAAGCGCTTGCTTGAGATAAGTTTCGGCGCTACGGAAGTTCCCTTTCGCTTGGTGCACCATCGCCAGATCCGACAGACTGCTTGCGGTTTGCGGGTGGTTCGGCGTGAACGAGCGTTCCTTGATGGTGAGCAACCGTTTGATCAAGCGCTCCGCTTCATCGAGGTTCTTTTGCAAGAAATGATAGTTGGCTAGATTTTGCAGGCTGGCCATAACTTCCGGATGGTTCGGAGCTAGGTTGAACTCTTTGAGTTCGAGCAGATGCCGCTGAAACTCTTCGACGTCAGCATATTTCCCTTGTTCGTTCAACAGGTAAATGATGTTCTCGAGATGGTCAACGAGGTCTGGATTAGTCCGTCCAAAAGCCTCTTCGAGAATTTTCAGAGCCCGGCGATAAAGAAACTCTGCATCGCCAAACTTGTTCTGTAGCTGATAAAGCGCAGCCAGATCGGCAAGTCCGAAACCGACGTCTGGATGAGCCATTCCAAGATTTTTCTCTTTAATAATTAGAGACTGCTGGAACAGCTTCTCAGCTTCGCCGAATCGCTTTTTCTGCTGGCAAAGCAAAGCTAGGTTATTAAGACAGTTAGCCACTTCGGGGTGATCGTCACCCAAAGCATAACAGTAAATGTGAATGAGCTTGCGGATAATCGGCTCGGCTTCCTCGAGATTACCCTGATGGAAGTAGAGAGTCGACAGGTTGTTCAGGCTGGCAACAACATCCTCGTGTTGAGCGGGTAGTAGTCTCTCACGAATTCTAAGAGCTTTCTTGTAGAGCGGTTCAGCTTTATCGTATTTCGCTTGCTCGAAGAAAACCTCAGCCAGGTTGTCCATGACTATCGCTTTCGATAGTTCATCGACTTCGTTTTCCTCATCCTCCGCCAAGACGACGGCAGCGCTGAGAAGATTTTCTGCTTCCGGGTAGCGCCCTTCGCTGAAGGCGATCTCCGCTGATTGGAGCAATTCGTCTAATTTATTGGACATTTGCCAAGCCTTTCCGGATTAAACCCATTAGATTCATGCCCAGGCTAGCTGGCCCGCTACCGTCGAGCGACGCAATAGCCACAAAATCCCAAAAGCCTTAACAAACAAGAGATAGCCGACTTTTCCTGCAACGGTCAAATAATGTCGATGCACATTTCAAGAGCGATTTCAAAACAACCAAAAATCTCCAAAATTAAGGAATTGACTTAACTTGGAGACCGTGTCGTGAACTGAAATCCGAGAACTAGCTGCCCTGCGGATTCTGCATTTTGTCTTCGAGGTCCATCATAGTCACGCTTTGACCAAGATCTTTGTTCGTCAGCTGAGCCTTTGCTCCATAGACTTTCAGACGTTTGGGAATCTGCTGATGCAGTTGATTTGCTTTTTCGAAGTGTTCGTCAGTCCATTTGTCAGTCTGGAACTTGACCAAATTGCCTTCTTTGTCTGTTTGCTGAGGCAAAGCCGTAATCTGCTCTTGCCAGGCCATCACGTCTTCTAGAAGGCGGCTCCCTGTCAAATTTTGAGCTGTCTGAGCCGCCGATGAACTGGCTGTCGCACCGCGGGCAGCGTCCTGCAATCGGTCAGAGGCATTATCACTTGCGCTCGTATCACTTGCTGAAGACTTGTCTGTTAACTGGTCTTTGTCTACATCCGCCATCGGTCATCGCCTCTCAGAAACCTTTACTGCGGCTCTGAAACCTGCCGCACCCCCAGCTTACCAATTCTTTGGGCAAAACGGTACGGGATTTCACCACTGCTCACGTCGCCCCAAGATAAGAAAAGCGCCACCAAACCGGCACCTGCCTTACCTGAGACGATAATTCAATTTTCTCTGCCTGGCAACTGCCAAGTTTTTCAGATATTCGAGGGCGTCCGGATCCTGATTTAACGGTTTGCTCATCCGGGAATCTCGGCGTACCGGTGGCAGTTCGAAGCATGAAAACTCTTAAATACCGACCGGGTGATATTAGCCTCAAAGATTCCCCTCGCAGAGGGATATACTCCTCGGTGTCGGATCTCGACATTTGGGCATAATTGCAACACTATGTGCCTATTTCTTCCTCCGACCCCGGCATCTTTGTTCGAAAAACGTAAGCAGCGAGCTAAACAATGAGTACGGCTTTCAACGTCATACTAATTGCTGTAAATTCAAGCACGGCAAACGCTGTACCAGTCATGTTGGAAGAAGCGCAGGCCGGATCGTCCCCTGCACATTCACTCAACTTGACTGTCCAATTAAACATGCCCGCTGCCGAGGAAGCCCTAAGGCAAAGAATCTTCGATGTAATCTTGCTCGAGATTGATAGTGCAAAAGGCTGCGGGCTGAACAAAGTAACCGCACTGGTCGAGGCGAATCCTGACGTTCCCCTCCTCCTGTTAGCTAACAGAGAGAACGAGCCGATTGCCAAACTAGCCGCAGAACAATTTCCTTTTGAATATCTGATATTGGAGGAATTGACGCCCCGCTGGCTCAGACAGGCAATTGTTAGTACTGCCAAGTTTGGCGCTGCCCAGGCCGAAATCGAACAGCTCGGAGATGAATTGCAGCATGCCGAAGAGCAGGTGCGCGAGGCTTATCAGAGCGAAGCCCGATTCCTGTCCGAAATGAGCCACGAGATCCGAACACCAATGAATTCGGTCGTCGGAATCACCGATCTGCTCAGGCGCTCACCACTCAATCGAGACCAGCAAAAGTTCGTCGACATTATTCAAAATTCTGCAAAAGTTCTGCTCGACGTCATAAACGACATCTTGACCTTTTCAAAGATGGAGAAGGGCAAGTTCGTTCTCCAGATTCAGGTCTTTGATCTAAGAAAGATAGTGGAAGGAGTAGCCCAGATCCTGGCTGAGAAGGCGAACGAAAAGGGCATCTACCTTTCGACCTTCGTATCGCCCTCGATACCGGCCTTGGTGACTGGCGATCCACAGCGTTTGAGACAGGTCTTTTTGCAACTAACCGCAAATGCGATCAAATATTCCGGAGCGAGCAAAGTACAGCTGCGAGTCGAACTTGGACCAGAACCAGGTTCTCGCCCCGACATTTTGACTATCAGAGGGAGCGTTCACGATACCGGTCGCGGTATCGCACCTGAGGTGGCTAAAGCTCTCTTCGATTCGAGCGCTCAGGCTCTGCGCATCAAACAAAGCAAAACTTCGCACACTGGGTTTGGACTAATTATCTGCAAAAAAATTGTCGAGTCGATGAATGGAACGATTTCAGTCAATTCCACACCGGGCAAGGGTTCTACTTTTAGCTTTGACGTAGAGCTGATGAAAGCTCCGAGTAGCGAAGACTTCGAACAGGACGGGCGTGAGTTACGTGGTTGCAGACTTCTATTCGGTAACCTGCAGCCCTCCGAGCTTGACACGTTGGTGGAATACGCTAAGTCTCTAGGCATCGAATATGATGTCGCCGATTCACTCGGGCGAGTGCTCGCACAAATAGACAGTCGAAAAAAGCAAGGGCTAGACTATCATTTGGTCGTTCTAGACCTGGTTGAGTCGCGGCCAGAGGACATCAAAACACTTATCAGCTATCTGAACGAAAGACATCAAGACCTGGCGGTACTAAAACCCATTGAAGATGTGGCCCATGTCGAGAAATTATTCGAGTTGCAACTAGCACACGAACTGAGCATGCCGATCAGACAGTCGCAATTCATCAGTTGTCTGAGTAATGCAATTTATCTAGATGGGCACTCGCTGGAAGTAGAGCCATACACTCGACTGGAAGATGAACTGCTGAAGACAGGTAAGTTCGACATGTCTCAGAAGATACTCGTTGTTGAAGACAATCAAATCAACCGCGAGATTGTCAGGCTGCAATTACGGAGCCTGGGCATGCAACCATATCTGGTGTCTAGCGGAGCCAAGGCAGTCGAACTGGTATCAGAACAGCATTTTCATTTCATATTGATGGACTGCCAGATGCCAAAAATGGATGGCTATCAAACCACCGAAAAGATCCGTGAGTTACAGGAAGCAAAGAGCGAGCGCAGCATAATCATTGCGTTGACAGCGAATGCACTGCAAGGAGCTCGGGAACGTTGCCTTGCCGCAGGAATGGATGATTTTATGTCGAAACCTGTGACGATTGAGAAGTTAGGGCACACACTTCTCAAATGGCAGGCGAAACTGGGACAGATTCCTGAGTCTTCCTCGCAACTTCAAGGATTAAGTTCTTCAGTTACAGCGACAGCGAGCGACTGCAGCGGACACTCAAAAGATTTATCCGAACAAACACTCGATCTCGCATTTATCAGAAACAACCTGGTCACCACATATGGTGAAGAGTCAGGGCAGAGCATCTTCGAACTTTTCTGCGCTTCAACACCTGAACTAATCAAACAGCTCGAAACAGCTTGGGCGCTACAAGATTACACAGCTCTTAAGAATAAGGCACATGAATTGAAAGGCCAGTGTTCTATGGTACAGGCAGATCAACTGGCAGCCCTCTGCAAAGAATTGGAAGAGCTTATAAAATCTGAGGAGCGCGCCATGGTCGACGGGGTCTTGAGAAGACTGAGAACCTCGTATGAACAAGCGAAACTGGCAGAAACTGCTTCAGGCTCTTGATTATTACAGGTGTTTGGATGAGGAGGCTCAATGTCTGGCGACAAACTAACGATCTACGTCCTTGCAGAGAAAACGGCACCGCGAGCTGATCTTGAGAAAATAATAGAAGCAAGCGGAACTGCGATTATCGCAGGCGAAAACGATAACGGTGAACAAGCCGTCGGAGACATCCTTTCGATGAAACCAGATGTGGTGCTCATTGATTTGGCGCTGCCGAGCATGAATGGCACTCAAGTGCTTAAGTTACTAAAAACGCAATGGCCTGACGCGAAGGCTATTATGCTGAGCGGAACCGAGAACAGTTCTATGATGTTCGAAGCACTTGTGGCTGGCGCGGTGGCCTACATGAATAAGTCAGACTTGAGCCCCGAGAAAGTGATGAAAGCAATTCACGATGTGCATTCAGGCGCATCGTGGCTCGATCCTTCAATCGCAAGAGATATGCTCAGAGCCGTCGCCGTTCAAGATCCTAGTTTACTTGAGGGACTAACCGATCCTCAGAAGAAGTTGTTGGTTATGGTGGCTGACGAATCCATGGCACAGGCACAGTCGTCCGAAAAGTCGCCAGCTCTTGCGGGTGTTGAAAGCGACATGCTTCGCAAGATAGAATCGAATGGACCGACAGGCGACTGGACATCGTTTATAAATCGATTGGAAAAATTCAAACAATAGTCACCAAATGTCTTTCAAGCCACGGGCTCGCAAAACAGTCCATGTTCAAAGAATGGTCAGGAGACTAATTGTTTTCCTGGTGTCATCGTTTAGTGTCATTGACTCTAGCAGCCATCTGGCAGTTTTCGCAGGCCCGCATATGGGTGCCGCTCCTGTTACGCAAACGGACAAAGCTGGCGCGAAAATCAACCAAATTGTAGAGAAACTCAAAAGTCCTAAAAGTATCATAAAGCTAGAAGCGATCGCAAAGATTCAAGCGTTGCCACCATCTGCGGTTGCACTTACTGCAAGAGAAACGCTGATCTCCTTGCTCGCACAGGACAAAGACAGAGATGTTCGAGCAGCAGCAGCCGAAGCATTAGGAGCTTTCGCCGCAGACGATTCTGTGATGAAAGCGTTGTTGCGCGCGATGGATTCTGATCCTGACGCGACAACAAGATGGAGAGCGGCAAATGCTATACCAGCTGGAAAAAAATATCTGCCCTATTTACTCAAGGGTATGGAGAGTAAAGATCCGGGATTACGTGTACGAATGGTAGACAAATTTCGCCTAGAACCTGTGGATGATCCTGATGCCGTGATGGCGATCATGGATTTACTCCGCGACTCTGATGCATCAGTCAGAGGCAGCGCTGCTGAAGCGCTAGCAATCTATGGGCCCAAAGCTCGCATGACAGAACCAGCACTGATGCACTGTTTGCTCAATGAGCCAAGCCAACTATCCCGTAATTTTGAGATCAGAGCCCTGTCCCGAGTTGGTAGTATCAGACAATCTGACCTGCCAGGCCTGCGTGCAGCGCTGGATCAAAATAGAAATTCTGCATTCAGAATGGACTGCGTACGCACAATGGCCTGGTTGGGGCCGAAAGCCTCACCGGCCATCGATCAGATTCTCGACTATATGAACCGCAATCGCGACCCGAAGTTTCTCGCTGTGGCCTCCGATACCCTGGCGTCGATAGGGCCAAGCGCGCATCGGTCAGTTCCGATCTTAGTTCGAGAATTAACCGATCCAAGAAAAGACACGTTTAAATGCCACTATGCGGCAGCACTGGGTGCGGTGGCAAGCAAAAATGATACCGCAGCCGTAGAAGCACTACAAACGGCACTAACTAATGGAGATTCCGAAACCCGCAAAGCAGCTGCAAAATCGCTCGAGAAGCTGCAAGTGAAACCAACTCGAAGAAGATCGTATTGATTGATTAGGACGCGACTCGAACGTCATATCGCCCTACTTTTCTTCGAAGAGTTCTGGCGGAAATAAGTACTTGTTATAACTAAGGTACGTCGTTACTAGATAGACGATACCAAAACAGCTCTCTGCGATAAGCGCAGCACTGCCTTCGGGGTAGACTCGACCAAGCAGCGTAAAAGAAGAGTCAGGAAAGACGCTATGAAAGGTCGGATGTAGCAGGCAAAACAAGATGAATATGAGGGGCGGCAAAAAGGAATAACCGCGTTTAGCGAATAAGGCGGCGACGAGTGTTGAGACACCTAACCAAAAAACTTCAACCGGCCCAAACGCGCCCAGTATAGCGAAATTATCGAATAGTCTGCCAATAATTGAATATGTGTGCATTGAAGATGCCGCAACAAGTCCCGCGACTATCTGCACAAGTCCGATAAAACATGAGGTTATCGCATAAAGCTTTAGAAGCACCATCTGCAAATTCTGGCTGACGGAAAGAGACTTCGCGATCTAATCACAAAGGAAAATTCAAACCCAATTGTGACTATGCCACCACAGTTGAAATCTTATCCGCTTGCCGTTGCAAAAAGTGGGCGCAAGACCGGTTGACTAATCGCCTAAGAGCGATTACCATACAAAATTATGGCTAGACGTAAATTGACAATCGGTGTGCGCGATTTCGCGCTTCCTATTCCACGTACAGGAAGCATAGAGACGCACTCAGGTTACAATACGCCGAACAATTCCGGCCAAGATGTTCACAATAAAGCCCGCGCGAAACGACGCAGACAACGCCAAGATTATGTGGCTGAGGTCAAGCTCGCCCATTTGTTCGGCACCGAAAACTACGATTTTAACGTCACCGGATTTGTTGATGGACTCTATGAAAGCGAAGATCGCCTCGAAGAGATAAAAACCGCATTCGATACCAACGCTTTAAGGGAGAAGCTCGCGGCACAGCCAGACCATCCATATATTTTGCAGCTGCAAACTTACGGTTATATCTACTACATGAAGCATGGACGCATTCCTGAGATGCAATTATCGCTCGTGTCGACTCGCAATGCAGAACAGCTGAACATCCCTATAGAACTTGACCTTCACGTTTACACGAAATGGCTGCACTTGCGTTTGCGGGAACTTGAAGTGGAAGCCCAAATGAGAGAGGCGATAAAGGCTAAACGAAAACGAATCAGTGCCGAATTAAATTTCCCATTTAACTCTGTGCGTCCAGGACAGCAAGAATTGATGGACGCTATCGACGCTAACTTGAAGCAGGGTAAAAACGCTCTCGTGCAGGCCGCTACCGGTCTCGGTAAAACGATCGGTGTCAGCTATCCATTGTTGAAGAATGCACTAGCCCGTGGTGAGAGGCTTGTTTATGTTACTCCTAAAAACAGCCAACATACTGTGGCCGAAGAAGCGATTTCTTGCTTGCAGAAGCAACAACCTGACTTGACATTGCTGACTATGACGGCAAAATCGAAGATGTGCCTAAAAAGCGAGATGCTCTGCAATCCAACACATTGTGAATTTGCAAAGGACTATTACGCAAAAGTAGATGAGCACAAACTGATCGATATGGTATCAACAGAAAAGTCTTTAAACAGCAACACTTTTAAAGCGATTGGTAAACAGTATCAAGTCTGCCCGTTTGAGCTGTCAGTCGATGCGCTCGATCGAGTCGACGTTGTCATTGCTGACTACAACTATGTCTTTTCACCGCGTTCATTGATTGGAAAATTGACAAGTTCTCAGTTTGGCTCTACGAAAAAACCAAATCTTGTAATAGACGAGGCGCACAATCTGCCGGCCCGCGCCAATAGCTATTTCTCGCACTCAATGTCCATGACTTTCTTGAACTCAATCCTCTGGAATCTGCCCACAAATGAACGGGCGTTGATTTTGGGCGCAGAACTAATCGTTAAAGAGTCAATGAAGATAGTCAATCGACACAGGCCAGGCAAACGAGAACGAAGTGCGCGTGTCAAAATAGATAAAGAGCTTTTCCAGGCTCAACTCATAACTATTAGCGATCTTCTGAACCGCTATCTCGAAAATCTCTTGGAGTTACGTTACAACGACCCAGTTGTCTCCCTGTTCAATGAATGGTCGGCTTTTACAGAAGCGCTCGAGTATGATGGCGAAGAGTTTCATTCGATTTTTCAAGATGACAGCACCGGTGGTGCGCTGAAAATAATATGCTGCGATGCTTCACGCAAGCTAGAGGAGACCTATAAATCGTTCGAGCAAACCGTTGCTTTTTCAGCGACTCTCAAGCCCTTCGAGTATTACGCCCAAATGCTGGGAATGTCTGGGCACTCTGGTGATTTTATCGAGTTTCCCGGACCTTTCCCAAAACATCAACGAAAGATCTTGGTTATTCCGCAGGTCTCAACAAAATATTCAGACCGAAGCTCAAATTACAAGAAGATTGCTGCGGCTGCCGAAAAGCTCATTGCAATGCAACGCGGCAACTACATAATTTTCTTTCCGAGCTACGCATTCCTTGATGAGGTCTATGACCTCATCAACCTACCAACCGCAAAAGTCCTGAAGCAGGAGAAAGAGTTAGACAAATCGACGATCGACTCTTTCATGCAAGAGTTCAAAACACCAGGTCAGCAAACCGTATTGTTCGCTGTACAGGGAGGAGTTTTCGCAGAAGGAGTTGACTATCCCGGTGACATGTTAATAGGGGCATTGATTATCGGTCCGCCTTTGCCTACATTTGATCTTGAGCGGGAAGTCTACCGAGAATACTACGAAAAACGGTACGGCAACGGCTTCCATTACGCGTATATCTATCCGGCTATGTCTAAAGTTGTTCAAGCCGCCGGTCGTGTAATTCGTTCCGAAAGCGATTCAGGATTAATTGTTTTAATGGATAAGCGCTTCGTGTTGCCTGAATACGTAGAGAGCATGCCGAAAGATTGGTTCAATCGCTCAATTAAAGAGTTGATCTCCTGTCAAATCGGAAAGGATGTGACAGAATTTTGGTCTAGAGTCAAGAGCCCGGTGTTCAGCACCAAATGAATTGAGAAATAGTGCTAATGCAACTCAAGCAACTCCAGTGTGTTTTCGTTGATTGCCAGTCAACTGGAGCAAGTCCGGCAAACGGTAATGTATTAGAGATCGCTTGGTGCAAAAGCAGCGCGGAGAAAGAGCCTGAAGAGATCCGTTCCTTCGTTGTGAAGCAACCTGAAGGTCAGTCGATTCCGTTCATGATTCAAAACATCACAGGGATCACAGATGCTGAGCTTGTGGACGCAGTATCATCAGTCCAGGTGTACACGGCCCTTCTAGAAGAGTTCAACGCCGACGACCGCAATGCTGTTATTCACTATGCAACGTTTGAAAAAGCTTTTCTTGAAGATTGGCACCAAACAATGGCTGCTACCAGCGGAGAGTTTCCTTTCAACATTTTGTGCACTTACCAGATCGCTCGTCGCATCTTTCCAAACTTTCCAACTCGCGGAATAAACGGATTGGCGGGATTTTTTGGTGCCACTATTTCCGATACCAAGCGTTCATCGTGTCATGTCCGTGCCACATGGCTAATTTGGCGAGGCTTGGTGGAAGAATTACGTAAAATCGGCATTGAGACCCTGGAGCAATTGACGCACTGGCTTGCCAGTGTGAAACCAGAGAAACGCGGCAAGATTGAATACCCGCTAGACAAATCGAAGCGCGCCAAACTCGTTGACAAGCCTGGTGTTTATCGAATGTTCGATCGCGCAGGGAATATCTTATATGTTGGGAAAGCCACTTCTTTAAAAAGTCGAGTCAACAGCTATTTTCGTGGGCGAGCAGGAAAAGACGCCCGGCGAATGGAGATGTTGACTCGCGTATATGATCTGCAACTGACCGAATGCGACACTCCCCTTGAAGCTGCAATTCTGGAATCAGATGAAATCAAACGTTTGAACCCGCCCTTCAACGTTGTTTTAAAGGTGGGTCGACGACAGCTCATTTATTACAACCGAGAGTTGACTCAATGGTCTGCCACCGCAGATTCGCAGTATTGTTTGGGTCCGTTCTCAGGCCCGTTTCTCATTGAGCCTGTATTGCGATTGTCGAATTCACTTACAACCGGCGATTTTGATCCGGAAATATTCTTCGAATTTATTGAACCAGAGCTTTTGCTAGAAGGATTCAATTGTTTCAGGGACGCAGTAGGACTTTCGGAATGTTGCACATCGCCACGAAGTTTGATGGCATTTGCAGTTCGCAACTACAAACGGCTCGTACAAGCCCGTTTGAGAGCCGCGAAAGCGATTGAAACAGCTTTAAGCGAGGAGTCTGCACTATTAGATGCAGACTTACAATTTCCTTCCGGCCAAAAAGACCTGGAGGACGAAATCGAGCTTGAGGAAGACGTCGAACTAACTCCTGAAGAGATTGCCGGCAAATTCGAGCGAATGCTCTTGCGCGCAGCCAAAGCTTTTCTGCAAGCCAGGGTAATAAGCTCGCTCTGCAACGCATCAATTGAGTTCAATGATGGTGGTATCGCCAAAACCCTTGCCGTTCAACAGGGACGAATCAGAACGGCAAACACTGAACCAAACTTGTCTCATACATCTTCGTCTACCGCGCTGAGCGCTGATAGTAAAAATGAGCCAAGCTTCGTAATGGACCTCAATACATTCGATCGATTACGTGTGCTCCTCTCAGAACTTGGACGAGTCTCGGCTAACGGTCCGCCGGTAAAGATCGAGGTAGCTGGTACGCCGGCCGTTCCAGCCTGGCTAGTTAGCCGTTCTGCAATCTAGTTAGCTGCACAAACGGCCGCGCTGGTCCCGAGCAATCGTTAGTACGTGCGACTAGGGTCGATGCGATATGGGTTCTTAATCTGAATGAGATGATTAAGCCTGGGGGCTGTGTTTCTTCCAGTGGACGAGATAAATCTATCGGTGCGAACCACCTCTCGCTCTACTGGCTTCATAGTGTTGAGCAAAACTAGATTTGCAGCTTCCAACTGTGTTTTAGTTATGCGATCCAATTGTTTTACTGGTTCTGCTTCATTCAATCCAGACAGGCTAAATGTCAGATCATTGTATAGGTTGTATGCAGAGAGATTGAGCATACTAGCCAATACCTGAGTGTCAGGATTGTTTTTCAAATATTCAACCAGTGAGGCCATGTCATGCATATCTATCTCGTCTAAAAACGAATAAATACCTAGAACCTGATGCTTCGCGAAATAAACCAAACAAATCGGCCGATCGGAAGAATCAACAAGAGCGATAGAGCCGGGCGTGTCGCAGGCTTCAAACTGTTGGGTCACATACTTCAAGGCACTCGCAGCCGAGCGCCCTTTGGTGGCATTGAATACATCACCGTGAAACATCGAGCCAGAGGCCAGGACCATATCTTCCGACAACAAGTAGCTGTCAAAGACATTCCCACTATGGGTAATTTCCGCCATCAGCTGCTGGTAAGCGCGCTTACCAAATACCTGTTCCGGAATTCTGGTACTTCCATAAACACAGGCCAGCACGCGACCTTTAACCAGAAGAAGTGCGGATCTGGACTTAAACTTTGGAGAGTCTATCTTCACACAACAGGTCGTGTGCTGCGCTTCTATATTCAGAAGCTGCTGTCGCACAGTCATTTTGTTTGTCAAAGCCAGGTGGTTCGTAGAACTCGCAAATGTCTCGCCAGGGAATAGGGCGACAGCACGCCTATTAATACCCTCGTACTCCTCGTAAAAGGGATTTCGCTTTCGGTTTTGCGCCTGGAGTCGTTTCTTCTCTTGCCGTGCAAACATCCTGCTCTCCATGCACCGTTTCGGTGACGTTGACTGAAAAATTTTCTGGCTTCCATTTTACTAAGTCGCTTGTAAGACCAACAAAAGCACCAGTTTACGAAAAACTATACCGGCAGGTTTGATTTGGAGATTCTCCAACCCGAAGAGGCTTTACAAGAGGACTCAAGTATCGTCCTATCTTGCGGCGAGCGCAAGCCTTAAATCACGTGGATTAATGAATTTGTCCGACCTCCAAAAACTGCAATTTCTCTACCCCAAACCGGACAACCATCGATGATTAGGCTTTTGTCAAACAGGGAGTCATCCTTATGGCGGCCTAACACCCTATTACTAGCGGGTTTTCGAGGATTCCCTCATGATGCAGTCTAGATGCCGATTATGGCAAAGAACGGGCACGAACTCGTTCGAACTCGTGCGAAAAATTAATCTTGACAACATCAAGCTCAACTTCGACTTTTTCTTTGAAAATCCACGAAATCCCTAGAAATGGTGATTAGCCGACCGGTCTAATGTGGTATAATGCAGAAAATTTCTGGAGTTCCCGGCACATGACAAAACCGACCACAAAAGAATCTACCAAGACGCAGCTTTTGGATGCTGGCATCGAGATCATGCTCGAGAAAGGCTACAACAACACTGGAATTATGGAAGTGTTGCATTCAACCGGCGTGCCTAAAGGGTCGTTTTATTACTATTTTGATAGCAAAGAAGATTTTGGTCTGCAAATAATCAACCACTTCGATCAGATGTACCAGGCTAAGTTGAGTGCAACTTTGGGTGATACCACAAAAACACCTCTCGAGCGTCTGCAGGCATACTGCGATGCCGGCATCGAGATGCTTCAACAAAACGCTTGTCGCAAAGGCTGTTTAATCGGTAACTTAAGCCAAGAAATGGCCGATCAGAGCGAAGTTTTTCGCAACCGCTTGCAAGAGATCATGCTCGACTGGCGTGCCAAATTTTCCGACTGCATTCGTCAGGCGCAAGCAGCTAATCAGATTTCAAAAGAGTTCGATGCTGATGAATTGGCTGAGTTCTTACAATCGGGTTGGAGCGGAGCAGTAATGCGCGCGAAAACCATGAAGTCAACTGAGCCTATGCACACATTCAGCAAAATATTGTTCAATTCAGTCCTCAAGAACTGCTAAAAAGGCTAAAATATCACTTGCTAAACAAGGCTTTTGATACGTCGCTTGCTGTGGCGTAGTTGAGACTTAGCTCTTTTAGGAGTGAAAAATGAACCGTAAACTGTTCTTGGCTATGACACTGTCAGTAGTGTCATCTTTCGCAGTCGCATTGGGACAAGCCCAGACCTCCTCAGCTGCAAACCCGGTACCGGCACAAACAGCCGAAGTAGGCAAAAAAGCACCTGACTTTTCTCTCCCCGATGCCGACGGCACCAAACATTCTCTGGCAGATTACAAAGGCAAATTTGTCGTATTGGAGTGGGTCAACTTCGGTTGTCCATTTGTACGTAAGCACTATGATTCGAAAAACATGCAGAAACTGCAATCTGAGTACACAGGCAAAGGCGTAGTTTGGCTCACCATCTGCTCATCGGCCAAGGGCAAACAAGGTCATTTGGAGAACGACGCCATCAAAAAACAACTCGAGAAGGAAGGTTGGAAAGGAACCGCATACCTCATCGATGAGTCCGGCGCAGTCGGTCACGAATATGGTGCCACTGCCACTCCGAACATGTTCATTATGGATAAGAGTCACCAGCTGGTTTATGCCGGTGCAATTGACGACATAAAGTCAACTGATGTCGAAGATGTCGCCAAGGCACACAACTACGTCAAAGCCACGCTCGACGAAGTCATGACCGGCAAGAAGATCGCGGCCGCGTCCAACAAGCCCTATGGTTGCTCCGTTAAGTACAGCGAATAGGCTTGAAATACGCAACCTCGAAAATCATGCCAGCGGCAAAGGCACTGCTATTTATTTTGTGGTGCCTTTGCTTGATGCCTCCTCAATGCCTCGCGGAAGACCTCCTTGTGTCTACCGCTATCAGCTTGAAGGAGGCTCTTTTCGATATTGCTCACGATTTTGAAAAAACGCACAAAGATGTCCGCGTAATTCTCAACAGCGCTTCGTCTGGTGAACTTGCTCTACAAGTAAAAAAGGGAGCGCCTGTAGATCTCTTCGTGAGCGCTAGTCCAGTCGAGATGCAGACGCTAAAGCGAGATGGTCTTCTCGACGGTGAGGCAAAACCACTTGCCTATAACAGGCTCGTCGTCGTATCTCAGAACTCTGAGCAGCCAATTAAGTCTTTGATCGACTTGAGCAATTTCGGCAAGGTGGCGATCGGTAACCCGGAGACAGTACCTGCTGGACGTTATGCCAAACAGGCTTTAACCAAATCTGGAATATTCGAGAGGTTGAAAACCAAGCATGCGCTCATATTCGGACAAAATGCCAAAGCCTTGCTCACCTACGTGGAACAAGGGAATGCCGACGCCAGCATGATCTATCTAAGCGATGCCCTCACGTCGAAAGACATTGGCACACCATTTCTAATACCGAAAAATCTAACTGATCCTATTGAATACGAAATCGCATGCATTTCAAGGTCCGAGCACAAAAAGTTGGCTCAGGACTTCTTGAAATTTGCAACATCACCCCAAGGCAACTCTTACTTAGCTAAGCATCATTTCGAAAAGAGCTGGAATTGATAGATCCTTCGTTTTCCATCACGCTCTCACTACTAGTAGCTAGTTTGGCTACGCTGATAGCAGCAGTTTTTGGTGCCACAATAGGTTATTTCTTTGCTCGCAGCACATTTCGTGGCAAGAATCTTCTCAACGCACTTTGCATGCTTCCGTTTTTCTTGCCACCAACTGTCGTCGGATTTATCCTGCTAGAAATACTTGGGCGGGAAGGATTGCTTGGAGCATGGCTATTCAAGACATTTCACTACTCACCAGTTTTCACCTGGCAAGCATGTGTTATTGCGGCTTTCGTAATCTCGTTACCGATGATGATCAGCACGTCGCGAGCAGCATTCGAGAGCGTCGATCAAAATCTGGAGAAGGTTTCCTACACTCTGGGTCGCTCATTCAAAGATACATTTCAGAAGGTGACACTCCCCCTAGCAGGGCGAGGACTGCTAGCTGGTTGTATTCTCACATTCGCGCGAGCGATAGGAGAGTTTGGTGCCACACTTATGCTCGCTGGCAATATACCGGGTCAAACACAAACAATGCCTCTCGCTATCTATGAAGCCGCGCAGTCGAATCACGAACATCTAGCGTTGGGTCTAGTGGTGGTGTTCTCTATCATGTCTGTCACCATTCTCTATTTGACCTACAAACTCGGTCAGAAGTGGTAGGCATGAGTGCAGAACTGACAGCTAGATTTGAGCTAACGCGAGGAAACCACCAATATCGCGTTGGTTTTGTGTGCAAGCCTGGCATAGGTGTACTTATGGGTCCTTCAGGCTGCGGCAAAACCACTGTTTTCGATTGCATTGCCGGTCTAAACAACCCAACTAAAGGAACAATAAAATTTGGCTCCAGTGTCTTCTTTGATTCAGAGACGCGCACGCTCATGCCACCGCAAAAGAGGCGCATAGGATACGTACTGCAGCGTCCCAGTCTGTTCCCACACATGACTGTGCGGGAAAACATTTTGTATGCCATGCAGAACATGCGAAATAGCGAAATGAATTCAAGATTGACCGAACTCGCCGAATCATTCGGCATTGGACAATTACTGAATCAGCGTCCACATCAGGTATCGGGGGGACAAGCACAGCGTGTCGCTCTTGTTCGCGCGATTGCGGCAAAGCCAGAGCTTTTTTTACTGGATGAACCTTTCTCAAACCTCGACGATAAGGGGCGCGCCGAAATGATCGAAGCGATAAAAGAACTTCGACGCGTCGCTATGAAGCCTATACTTTATATAACTCATTCCGGTACTGAAGCTTCCGAATTGGCCGACTACAGAATAACTGTCAGTGACAGCGAATTTCGTATTGAATGACAACGCCTAAACTTTCATTCCAATATTTGAGGAAAAAGTGCCTCGTAGTCTTCTCGCGTGTCGACGTCGACTTGAGCACCAGGCATCGACACCTCTATCAATCTGCTTTTATTTTGAAGGATAACCGACTTGGCTCCACGGTCGCCCTGCAATAGTTGCAATTCTGGAAAGAATCGTCTATCGAACAGTGCTGGAGAACCGATGGTGCCACCAAAAGTAGAAGCCACTATGCATCCAGGTTTGTAGACATCAATCAGTTGCTGCAAATCAGGTGTACTGATTCTCGGTTGATCGCAATTCATAATCATAAGTGCATCTATATTTTCGTAGCTCTCAAGAACATTGACTGCCACCTTGATCGAAGTAGCCATGCCAGCCGCATAATCGGCATTAACTAAAAGACGCACATTCGTAGGAATTTTAAAAGCATCTGCAGCTTCAAGCGACTGCACCACCACCAGTACGACGCTACAGCTGGTCAAGGAAGCGACATCGATGGCGTTTTGCAAAAACGTCTTACCACCGATATTGAGCTTCTGCTTCGGTTGCCCCATTCGCTTGGAACTACCGGCGGCCAGAATGACGATGGCTATATTCGACATTGCAGGTGAACGTACTCGACCGAACCACCATCGTCAAATCCGTCACTGGTCCCGACTAGTTCTCGGTCATCTCCATCACTGTTGCCCCTATCGAACGCGTCATGGATCGGTCCATCTTTATCGCGCAACAAGTGCGCAGCCTTGTTCTTGAAGTAGGCAGTAATTTCGGCGATTACTGAAAGAGCAATCTCTTCAGGAGTTTCAGCGCCGAGATCGAGCCCCACGGGAGCGAATAGGCTGGAGCGTCGAGAATCGATAATATCGGCGGAACGACTTTGCTTGATTTCGCTCAATATGCGCATACTTCTGCGCTTAGGGCCAAGCACCCCAATATAAGGCGTGGTACTTCCTTCCAAAAGAAAACGCACAACTTCTTTGTCGCTGTCGTAGTTGTGGTGCATAACGACGCAGGCAGTAAATTGATCGATGCTGAGACGTAAAGGATACTGCTCAGGACGCAGGCGCAGCAATTGTTCGGCAGCCGGGAACCGCTCTTCTGACATTAGTCCGGGTCTGTGGTCGACAATTGAATGAGCAAGCCCCAGTACACTTGCGAGAGCCGACAATGGCAGCGCATCGTCACCAGCACCAAATATGACCAGCTTTATGGGTGGCTCTATTTTTTCAAAGAAAACTCCGAAGGTTCCCTCAGCTGTATCAATGAATTTCGTAAAAGCTGGACCTTTAGAGAAGAGTTTTGTCGAGGCAATCATAATTTCGACAAACAATCCTGAATTATCAAATGCACCACCGACGGCCGCAGCACCATCGTGGAACTGAACGACACGCCGACCGACCATGTCTCGACTCTTTTCGGGCGCGGAAAAAACAGTGGCAGAATAAGCGATACACCGATTGCGGTGCACGGTCTCCAAAACCTCAATCGGATCAACGAACGCACTGGCAGCGTTTTGTGAGTTTCGATGAGCGGAAAATATATCGGAGTTGAGAACGCTATCGACAGGAACATCCAGGCGCAATGGCTCAACCAGCGTATAAATAATGCCTTCACAGCCTGACCCGAAATCATAAGGATCACCATGTTCGGCACGATAAGTTAGAAGGCGAGGCGCATCCCAAGTGCTAAGTTCAGATGCCCGCTCAATAAGGTCGCGTTCAATGCAACCACCGCTAATGCTTCCCGCCGACTGCCCATCAGCGGCAACAAGCATACGCGCCCCGGGGCGCCGGTACGCCGAACCAGACTTGTTGACCACAGTTGCCAGTGCCATCGGCACACGGCGCTCTTTCGAGCTCCTGTACAACTGGAGAATGGACTCAGTCTCTTTCATGCCTCTATCTTACTGCCAAGTAAGACCAAAAATTGCTTGATCCATTCCGGATGGCCAGGCCATGCAACTGCTGTGACGAGGTTTCCATCCGTATAGGCATTACTGGCATCAGCGGCTGGTTCTGCCCAATTCGCGCCAGCCCGCTCGATCTCCGGTTTCACTGCCGGATAAGCTGTACACTTTACGCCCTTCAGGACATCTGCAGCAGCCAAAATCTGCGGCCCGTGGCACAAAGAGGCGACTGGCTTCTTCTCTTGGAAGAACTCTTTTACTATGCTGACTATTTTTTCATTTAAACGCAGGTATTCTGGTGCACGCCCGCCCGGAATAACGAGCGCGTCGTAGTCTTTTGCCTTTACCGCATCGAAGTCAAAATTGATAGCAAACCGATGCCCCGGTTTCTCAGAATAGGTTTGATCGCCTTCGAAATCGTGAATCGCTGTTTTGACGTGGTCGCCTTTCTTCTTTCCAGGGCACACTGTATGCACCTGATGGCCAACCATCACAAGCATCTGAAAAGGCACCATCGCTTCATAGTCTTCAACGAAGTCACCAACGAGCATCAATATCTTTTTCGCAGCCATCGAACGCTCCTCTGATCTATGTGAGCACCTTGTCCAGGGTAATCGGCAGCTCGCGCACGCGAACACCAGTTGCATGATAAACGGCATTAGCCACTGCAGCCGCAACACCTACGATCGAGATTTCACCGATGCCCTTAGCACCGACCGGATTGATGATGTGATCTACCTCATTGACGAAGAAAGCGTCAATTACGGGTATGTCTGCATGAACAGGAACATGATACTCGCCGAGGTCTGCGTTGAGCACGCGACCGTGTTCCTTATCCATTAAGGTCTCTTCCAGCAGTGCCATACCTATGCCAGCAATAACACCGCCATTGAGCTGGCTACGAGCCGTTTTCGCGTTGATGATCTGTCCCGCACCAATAGCGGTGACAAATCGACTAACGCGAATACTGCCAAGTTCGGGATCTATTCGTACCTCCGCGAAGTGAGCACCAAATGAATGCATGGAATAATTCTTGCTCTCTTCTTCAGGATCGTTTTTGGCGAAGCCTTCAATTGATTTAAGTTTGCTTCTGCTCAATATCTGTGCAAAGCTCTCTTTCTTGTTCTCGTCCTCAACGCTACACAAGCCCCCATCACGACAAACCACCTTCTCTTTAAGGAGCCCATAAAGAGGGGAGCCGGAATCCTTTAGACAAAGATCCGTCAGTTTGTCCAAGACATCATCGCATGCTAATTTAATAGCCGACCCTGTACTGCTGACCGTCGTTGAACCACCCGAAACTGCGGTCGCCGGTAGCTTGGTATCTCCCGATTCGAATTGAACACGTTTCATCGGTAAAGACAGCGCATTTGAGGCTATCTGGGTCATAACCGTGTAAGTGCCGGTGCCGATGTCCTGGGAGCCAGCCTGAATCAGTGCAGACCCGTTCTCGAGAATGGTGGCACGAGCGCTACTCTGCATTCTGTGAACCGGGTATGTAGCCGAAGCCATTCCCCAGCCGATTAAAACGTTGCCGTCTCGCATTGAACGTGGTGCTTGATTGCGCCTAGACCAACCGAAGCGCTCAGCTCCCTGCTTGTAGCATTCAGCCAGCGCTTTGCTCGAGTAAGGGACGTTTCTGCTTTCGTCTTTTTCAGCATAATTTTTCATGCGCAATTCGATCGGGTCGATATTCAACTTGTATGCCAGTTCATCGACTGCCGATTCGAGGGCAAATGAACCAGTAGACTCTCCGGGGGCACGCATGAATGTCGGTTTTCCATTGTCCAGACGTAACAAGCGCTGAGTTGTCTCGACATTGGCACAAGAGTAGAGAAAATTCGTGGTACTACCGGTAGGCTCAGTAAAATCATCCACATGCGCCGACTGGTTGATGCCGCTGTGACGAATCACCGTAAACTTGCCGTTTTTGTCTGACCCGATCGTCACATTCTGAATGGTGGCCGGACGAAATCCGACCGGACCGTAATTATTAGCCCGCGAAAGAACCAGTCGCACGGGTCGACCAACTTCACGGGCAGCCATAGCGCACAAGGGGACGTGTGACCATACCGAGCCTTTGCAGCCAAAACCACCACCTATGAAGTGACTTATGACACGAACGCTTTCGACTGGCATGCCAAAAATTGTCGCTAACTTTTGCCGCTCGCCAAAGATGCCCTGAGAGGAATCGTATACCACCAGACGGTCTCCATTCCAATTGGCCGTGGTGGCATGTGGTTCCATTGGATTATGATTTTCTGTTGGAGTAGTGTAGGTTTCCGATATTTTTACGGCAGCCTGAGCTAAACCTTGGTCAATATCACCTCTCTTATTGTCAGGCAAGCGCCCAAACTGAGGAGCTGGCGTCACTAACAGTTCGGGTTCGTTGCGCATTACAACATCGAACTTTTCCGGCGCATATTTAAAGACCACAAGCGGTGCTGCATCGCGTGCAGCTTCGAATGTTTCTGCCACTATGACACCAATGTTCTGCCTGTTGTACAAAACCTTATCGTCTTGCAGGAGACTCATACCGTTCTCCCAGCCGCTCTTAGTTTCATTTAGCTTGGGTGCGTTCTTATATGTAATGATCTTGATCACACCAGGCTGCTTCTCGGCCGCGCTGATATCGACCTCTAAAATACGCCCCTTGGTGATAGTCGACTGCAAGAGAACGGCGTAAGTCATATTCGGCAACTGAAACTCTGCTGAATACTTGGCTCGACCAGTGACTTTCAATCGTCCATCGACTCGATTGACTGGTTGACCAAGAACACTTACACCAGAAGGAGCCCCTTTACTCAAGGCATTATCAAGCCGCTTATCATCGCTCATACGATCGCCTCCGCTTTCTCAAGAGCTCGCACAACGACTCGCTTCGTCAGTTCCACTTTGAAGGCATTGTGCTCATAAGTCTTTGCACCGATAACGGCTGCTTCGCCCGCTCTCTTATAGATATCGCGACCAGCCTTTTTCCCAACCAGAAATTTTTCAGCTTCTAAGGCACGCCAAGGCTTAGTGGCAACACCACCCAAACCGATGCGAGCGGATTTAATCACCCCTCCACTGTCAAGCTCCAGTGCCACCGCTACCGATACCAGAGCGAAGGCGTAAGAAGCGCGGTCTCTCACTTTGAGATAGTGAGAGCGCTTGTTGCGAGGATGCAGAGGAATGGTGATAGATTCAATCAAAGCGCCTTTGTCAAGCACGGTTTCAACGTCAGGATGTTCACCAGGGGCAACGTGAAAATCGACGAGAGGTATAGTCTTCTTACCTAAGGGGCCGACCGTGTTCAAACTGGCATCAAGAGCGGCCAATGCCACACACATATCAGAAGGATTGACGGCGATGCACTTGTCGCTGCCGCCGAGAATTGCATGAATCCGATTGTGCCCGCCGATCGCCGGACACCCCGTTCCTGGCTCACGTTTGTTGCAGGGCAATGTCGTATCACGAAAATAGTAGCAACGTGTGCGCTGCATGATGTTGCCGCCTACAGTGGCCATGTTTCTAAGTTGCGGTGATGCTCCCGAAAGCAATGCCTGCGAAAGCACAGGAAAGTGCTCCAGAATGAGCGCGTGATGAGCCAAGTCGCTATTTTTTACCAATGCACCGACTCTTATAGCGTCATTTTTCAATTCGATATCAGCAAGACTCAACTTGTTTATGTCGATCAGATGCTCGGGCGCTACTATATCGAGCTTCATAAGATCAACAAGGGTAGTGCCACCTGCTAGATAGCAGCTGTGACTCGCCGAAGCAGATGAGATCGCTTCTTCGCTTTTCATTGCACGTTTGTAGGTTACTGGCTTCATTAGCTCATACCTCTCACTTCCTGAATCGCTGCCAAAATGTTCGGATAAGCGCCGCATCGACAGAGGTTTCCGCTCATACATTCGCTCACGTCAGCATCAGTGGATCCACACTTTTCAGAGAGAAGTCCAACTGCCGACATGATCTGGCCTGGCGTACAATAACCGCATTGAAATCCATCGTGCTCGATGAAAGCTTCTTGCATTGGATGCAACTGCTCTCCCCTAGCCAGACCTTCGATGGTGACAATGTCATCACCGTCATGCATAACAGCAAGACTCAGACAAGAATTGACGCGTCGTCCGTTCACCAAAACAGTACAGGCACCGCACTGTCCGTGATCACACCCCTTCTTGCTGCCCGTGAGATCGAGGCGGTTGCGCAGCATATCTAACAAGGTGACACGCGGATCAAGTCGCATTGAGTGTTCCAAACCGTTCACCTTAAACTTGCAGTGAACGGCATTGACACCACTATCGATGGCAGTAAAGGCGCTAGCAGCCGCCTCTTCGCCGGTAAGCGCTTTCGAAAATTCGCCCACAGTTGCTAGAGCCGCGGAAGCGACTGCAAGTTCGTTAAAGCGGCGACGCGAGATTTTGAGTTTCACTAACGAATCTCCAATGTGATTTGATCCTGAAACTATTTGGTGACGTTCCTTTGCATTTATGTGCATTTATGTGCATTTATATGCATTCATGCACAAATTGAACGGTCTTGAAAAAAGACGGGACATACATGCTTGCCTACAGATACTAAAGTGTACCCGCTCATCAGATTGTTTTCATTAACCGCACAAGTATCGACCAGGGTACCAAAGCGACCCGAGAGCGCCTCGCTGCGAACGACAGAGCTCTTGACTGGCATACAGCTCGCCCCCCCACCAACGCAAGAAAAGACGGAACAGAGTCTTCCGTTCCGTCCATCTTCTTTTGACACTAACGCCAGAGCAGGCTGCTAGCTATCGCAGGCCTTGCAAAAATCGTCGAGCTCTCTTTGAGCTTCTTCTTTCGCATAGCCGTATCGCTCTTGCAGTTTACCCTGCAGCTGGTCGCGTTTACCTGCGATTACAGTCAAGTCATCATCCGTGAGTTTTCCCCACTTTTCCTTAATTTTGCCCTGTAGAGTTTTCCAATCGCCTTTCAGGACATCCATATTCATAAATTAGTTCCTCCCAGTTTCAATCGTCCTGCTCAGGGAAGCAGAACGATTGAGTTTTGTTCCAGTCAGCAGTGGAAGCACAACTCCGGCGACCCATACACTTGCTAAGCTTACTAAGTAATGATCGACGTTTGGAAATGACTCTTGAATACGAAAAACGGCAACCGAAAAGCTAATTCATCAAAGCTCGAACAGAGCAAACGCAGCGACGCATCGAAAATCGTAGAGCCACGTTCTTTAAAAAAGAAAACGGACGCCGAGATCGAACTCAACCAATTCGATACGGAAGTAATGATTGGCGCTCATGCGATTGGTGGTATCAAAGGCGCCGTGGCAAAGGCAGAAGAGATTGGTGCACACACGGTGCAGATTTTCATGGGCTCACCTCAAATGTGGAAGCATCCATCGCCCAGATTGGAAGAACTCGAGTCATTTAAAAGCGACAGCAAGCAGAGACTGCCAGGTCCTGTTTTCGTACACGGAAACTATCTGGTCAACCTCGCCTCCTATTCGCTTGAAAATCGACGACGAAGCATAGGACATTTACATCATGCGCTGAGATTGGCAGACTCAGCGAATGCGCAAGGTCTAATATTTCACCCAGGCTCGGCAGGCACGCGCACTTATAGGGAAGCGATCGGCGGTGTGATCGAGGCACTGGAAGCGGTGCTCGACGGTTACAAAGGTCGCTGTCGCTTGCTGCTAGAAGTATGTGCCGGTCAGGGACAAACAATTGGCGACGAATTCTCGGAGTTCAGAGACATATTGTCCGGACTTGGCTTTGACGATCGGCTCGGAGTTTGCTGGGACACATGCCATCTATTTAACGCTGGGTACGACATCGCGTCCGACGATGGATTGAAGCGAACGATGGAGGAGTTTGAACGAGAAGTTGGATTCAACTGGCTCTTTGCAGTACACGCCAACGACTCTAAACATCCGCTCGGTGCAAGAAAAGACCGGCACGAAAATATCGGAGAGGGTTATATCGGACGTGAGGCATTTCAACGCATGCTTCATCAGCCAGTTCTTCGCACGATGCCTTGGATATTAGAGGTGCCTGGATTCGAAAACAAAGGTCCAGACAAACAGAATATAGACCTGATGCGCCAACTTGCTTTCATGCGAAAGTGACGCACTGCCCTTATCAGATTCGCCAAGCGGCGATACCCGTCTCTGAAAAAAAAGAATGCCGTGCTCGCCGGGGGAAAACGAGCACGACAGACTTCGGCGGCGGAGGAAAAAGGATTTGGAGCGTGTAGTATCGGCGTGTCACGTTAATAAGCTGGCAGTTGACGTCGAATCCATCAATGACTAAACAATAAGTGTAGAAAATGGGAAAGTTGTGAGATGTTCGTTCGATATGGTAACCTTCATCAAAGCATTTGCGAATCGAGCGGTCACCGGCTCTCGCAAACACTGCTGGAATCTATGACGAACGATCCCTACGCCGCGATAAAGATCAGAGACTTCCGCCTTCTTTTGGCGGGCCGATTACTGGTAACTTTGGCCCTGCAGATTCAGGGTATGGCTATAGGCTGGCAAATTTACGCGCTTACGAAAAGTGCTCTATATCTGGGTCTCATTGGACTGTCTGAAGCACTGCCATCGATCGGAGTGGCGCTATATGCTGGTCACGTGGCCGACGTTGTGGACCGCTCGCTCATCATCCGCCTCGTCATCTCGACCCTGTTTGTCACATTGCTTGTTTTAGGATTTTGCTCTCTTGGTATCGGTGACGCTCATATTCTGGTGCCGATAATTTTCGTTATCAACGCATTAGCTGGATTCGCAAGGGGTTTTTACGCACCAGCAATATTTGGCACAGTATCAGATATAGTGCCACGCGAACACTATCCAAACGCTGCTGCATGGAATTCGACCGTTTGGCAAGCGTCGGCTGTTGCCGGTCCCCTTCTCGGCGGTGGGTTATATGTGTGGTTGCAAGCTCCGAAAACCTATCTCGCAGCATCGATTCTTATGTTTGCAAGTCTTTGTTGCTTCCTTGCCCTCAAGGTTAAGACGAACATCGACAAAACGAAAAAGATAAGTGTCTACGACAATATCATCGAAGGGCTTAAGTTTGTGTTTTCGCGTCAAATCATCTGCGGCGCAATGGCTCTTGATCTGTTCGCCGTACTTTTCGGTGGCGCAGTGGCATTGTTGCCAATTTTCACATCGGAGATATTTCACTTGGGTCCGCCTGCATTGGGACTGTTGCGTGGGGCACCATCTGTCGGCGCATTTCTGACAGCGGCGTTTTTAACACATCGACCTATAAACAAAGACGCAGGGGTCGTGCTCCTCTGGGCAATAGCCGGTTTTGGCTTATGTATGATCGGATTCGGACTGTCTAAGAACTTCTACGTTTCGCTGCTATTGCTAGCACTTAGCGGAATGTTAGATGGAATAAGTGTCTATGTGCGCTCGACCATCTTTCAGGTTCTCACTCCTAACGACATGAAAGGCCGCGTCGCGGCTGTAAACAGCATTTTCATTGGATCATCGAACGAGATTGGCGAATTCGAATCAGGAGTGACCGCCAAGCTCATGGGTTTGGTACCATCAGTGGTGTTTGGTGGCTGCATGACGATAATAGTAGTGTTATTTACCGCTCTGAAGGCACCAAAACTAAGAAAGCTGCACATAGACAAACTGCTGGAAGAAGACACACAGATCGCAAGCAACTAAAATCATACGGCACAAAGCTATCAGGAGGAAAATTCAATGCCAAAGCCGGTGCGCCGAATCGTGACAGGACACAACGAACATGGGAAGTCAATTATTCTCTCAGACGAGAATGCACCGAACGTTTTCGCACCAAAGTCGCTAGTGGGGTTGGCACTAACTGACTTGTGGGAGACAAAACATGTCCCCGCATCGAATAGGGGCGAAAGAGACGCTGCTGCGCGCCCGTTTAAGCTCGAGCCTCCGAAACAAGGAACGGTATTCCGAGTCGTTGAGTTCCCGCCAGACTCAGTCTTATCCACGGCCAAAGACATCTCAAAGATCTTCGAGGAGATTGGTAGTCCGCATGCCAAGGATAGAAACAATCCGCGACATCCTGGATTTCACAAAACAAGTTCCGTCGACTACGCCATTGTTCTGGATGGCGAGATTTGGGCGATGATGGATGAAGGCGAAACGCTAATGAAAGCAGGCGACGTACTAATTCAGAGAGGCACCAACCATGCCTGGAGCAACCGCACCAATGCACCAGCTAGAGTGGCCTTCATCCTTATCGCAGCCGAGCAACTGTAAACTATCCAACCGCGGCTTCAATCCGTCAGTTATGCTTAAGCCTGGCTAACTGCTCTTTGCAGGCTCTGATGATATCGCCTTTTTCCGGAAACTCCGGAGATTGATTCGCTATCTCAAGCGCTTTCTGGAAGTTTACTTTGGCCATGCGGAAGTTCTGCATATTGAAGTAAGAGCTGGCGTTGTTGAAATAAGACACGGTCATCTGAGACTTGATACTGCCCGCGATATCGCCACCTTGAGCTTCACTGAGTTTTGTCAACCACGACTTCTTAGGTGAAGTATATTTCTCGAGAGCCTTGCCATAAGCTTCGATCGCTTTCTCGCTCCAGTTGATTGACTGCTTAGCGTCGCCACGAATCTGGTGGCAGAGTCCTAACGCACCCAAAACAGGTCCCAGTCCCTCTGCCATCTTGTCGTCTTTTTCGTAGATCTTGTATTGCTCTTCTCCAAGAACGAGCGCTTCATCAAATTTGCCGCGACTGATCAAACTTTGAACAAGCATAAACGCGACGGTCAAACCACCGCCGGGTATCAGCTTAGAGAATTTGAGGGCTTTGCGGCATAGGTCTTCTTGAGACTTCCAACCTTTCCCTTTCGCCGCGATCATAACAGGTGAAATAATACTAAGCCAGAACAAGCCTCGGGCGACGAAAAAGATTCCGGCAATCGCTGTTACACCCCAAACTTCAGACACCCAATTTATTGGCTTCGTATGAAGTCCACTGCTTATCTGAACTCCTCCCCAGTAAAACAGCCCAGCCACTGCCAAAATGGCGACCAGAATAAGAGAGTAGTGCAGCAACATCGCCTGTTTATCAGCGGCTTCGTTGCTCTCAGCGTCGTTTACCGGAAACTCAGCCTTGCGCCCTTTCGGCGCACCGACTTGCTTGGTGACCATCTTTCCGCCTTGACGTGAGCCTTTTGCCACTTTGCCTCTCCACTGTGAGAAATGCCATAGATAGAGCTTATCAGTCATTTGCCAAGAAGTGCCGATGCTTTACGATGTATTTGCATTACGAAATGCCTAGACTTCAAGCCTAGCCTTGGATTCAGTTAACGATCTCCCTTATCGCGCCACAGCGCACAATCAGCATTATTTCGCTATTTGCTTTTAGCCAGCCACTGAGGCAGTTGGACAATTTCAGCATCCGTATCGGTCCATTTACGCTCTGGCTTGCCTGGCGTCAGTCCTGGGCCAAATACGCTGACCGGTCCGTCCTCAGATGCCACCACAACGATAGTCTCCCGTTGATCTGCCTTCTCGACGAAGCGAAGAGCCGAATTAAAGCGAGCACCACGAGATCTATCTTCAGAATCGGAACGATTACCATCAAGCAACACGGCGAAGGCAACAAGGTTCGCATCGCGGTCGATCTGCAAGGCGCCGTCAATCTTAGACATTCTCTGCGCGAGGCCAAGATCTTCGAGAATGTTGAATTTGGGCACGACTTGTTCTCCGGCAAGACTCTGTGGCCGGGCTTTGAGATCTATGACTATCGTGCAACCATGTCTTTTTCTGTGTGCCGAATCAACAAGTTTCTGAGCGGCACGAAGAAGATTTTGCCTCTGCAATTCGGAGAGCGACTGTCTACCTTCAAGAAGGTCTTCCAAAACTGAAAGATCGGCTGCGTGCTTCAAGCCGGAAAAACGACCATCGACCAACGTGCAAACGAGTCTGGCACCGACTGAAAGCGATGCACGACCCGAATCAAACCGCGCCGTGATAACAGCATCTCCTTCGAGCACTGGTCCTAATCCGCGAATGAACTCACCATCAGACAAGAGGCATGTCCCGCGGCTGGTGAGCGTCGACAGCTTGCGCACGTGTTTTGTGTCTTCTAGTCTTGGCTCATTTCCCAAACTATTTAAGCTCATATAAGTTGGCGTCTTGATCAAACGATCGCACTCCGACCTCGAGCAAAAACAGATAGTTCCGAAAATCTCTTCACCCTCTTCTTTGAGCACAGAGAGCTTTCGAATCGCATTTAGAATCGGATTAATAGGAGGTAATTCCAGCGCAGAATCGGACAAAATCTCTACGTCATACTCATTGGCGAGATAGTTAGCTACGGCTTGCTGCGACAGCGTGGCAAGCAATGCACGCGATCCCTGATTGTTGGAAAGTCTCTCTTCTGAGCGCAAGTCTCTGTTCAGCTCTTGAATCGCAAAGAGAATCCAACTAGCTACTGGACCTCGGTTGGCAACATTCTTTGGAAGTTTGACAAACCAACTCTGATAAAAGACAGCGTTTTCCTTATGGTGTTCAAAATGCAGCAGGTCCCCAAACAGGTCGTACTGCCCAAATTGGAACTTCTTCTTGGAAGCATGAGAATCAAACGACTGTTTTAAATACAGTTTTTTTATCTCGCGCTTGTGACCGGAAAGCAGGCGGTCTGGGTCCATTACGAACAAAGGTAGTCCTTGTTTCGTGGAGAGAATGAGCGCGATGCGAGCATTGCAAAATGAAGACAAGCCTTCAAACAAACCACGAAATATCTGTTTGATAGCTGTTTCTTGCTTATAGACAATCGTAGTCATATCGGCCAATCCCCGCACGCCAAAAATGGCAACCTGAGAATAGCAGATCTAGATAAAAATGGCGGAGACGGCACGGACTTGCACCTGCAAACGATTACTCGCCAGCCCGTTTCAAGCGGGGGTCCTCAACTATATTCGGTTCGTCTCCAATTGGGAACGATTGGACTTGCACCAATGAAGCCATTGCGGCGTGACTTTTACAGAGTCCCGGTTTTGCTACTCACCCACATTCCCATGGTGCTTGCCCTCGGTACTGCCCCGAGATCTCTGGTACTTCAGACCAGCGCATGAACTATCACTGCCAGACAAGCATGGTCCCCAACCCCGGACTCGAACCGAGAAACTCTTGTTTCTAAGACAAGCGGATGTACCAATTCTCCTAGTCGGGGATACTCGATCTCGGATTCGAACCGAGAGACTCGTGTTTTTGAAACACGTGCATGTACCGATTCTGCTAATCGAGCATGATGCCCAATGGGGGATTCGAACCCACAACCAGCGCGTCTTAAGCGCACCGTCTCTACCAATTGGACTAATTGGGCGGTAAAGTGACGAAATATCACGAAAATGCGGTGGCATACTATGACACTTTTATCGTGCCAGTCACTCAAATTGATTTTTTAGTTTGTTATCAATTATCGATTGATACCATTCAACAACCTCCTCTACGAAAACTATAAAAATGGAGCGCACGAGCCGATTTGCACGGCTGCATGGCGGGTTTGCAATCCGCTGGTTTGCTATCTTGCCTACGTGCGCATGGTGTGCATGACGAGACTCGAACTCGCTTTTTCGGATTCACACTCCGAGGTCTTATGCCCATAGACGACATACACAATTCTGCCGGAGTTGGATTCGAACCAACGATAACCGCGTTCAAAGCACGGCGCCTTGCCAACTTGGCGACCCGGCAACGTTCCACCAAACAAGCATCAAATAAACACAATCGAAAATAATCGGAGATCGACGATTCGAACGTCGGACCTCTCGCTTCCAAGGCGAGCATTCTAACCCCTGAACTAATCCCCGCTAAAACGGTCTTAGCTACACGGGCTTGGATGTGGTTGTGAATTAAAGCTTTCATGGTTGTGACCGTAATTGACGTGTATAACGAGACAAGCAAATACCGACAGCTGGGAGAGCTGTTGATGCAATTCGCTATAGCTATACAAACGGTTCACAACAAAAATTCCTATCGGGACTGGATCTCAATATACCACAAGAATATTTTTTTGCACCACTTTCTTGCACCAAAATCAACAATTGAAACTGAAAAACTTTTCGTATTCGCCGCAAGGAAAATTTCGGCGTTCAAGGAGCTGTCCTAGTACCGCATAAGACAACATGGCGAAACCCACATAAACACACACTTATCGGGCGGTACTAAAGTTTTTCAAGATGAAACTTGCAAACGAAGTTGAAAGTTGCGGTTTCTTTTTTCGCGCGGAACTTTGTCAAACAAAAAACAAATGATCAGATCACTATGTGCGTTTGGGAATGTGCGTTTGGGAAACACAATTTATTTTTCTGCTTTCTAAAAACTCCTGGTCGTGTACTACAACGTCCTGAAAATCTCAAACGTTTAGCAACTCGATAACAACATTCGCCGCTATTGCCATCAATATGTTTTGAATGCGAGCTGTTAGCTCGGCAACTCGGCGAAGGGCAAAGATGACGTCAATCGACAAGCAAGTTCTCAGCGGCGTAACCTCGGTGAAGGATGCCTCAGCAGACTTTCTATCAGAGTTTCTAAAAGATTCGGTCCATTCTGCGGTTATCAATCCATATAACAGCCTCGTCCAATTGACGAACTCAGCATCCAAGGCAATCACAGACCATGAAACCGGGCTTAAGGCGACAGACTGCCTTAAGCCAACTGAAGAAACCACAGGCGCAAAAGCGGCCGGAAAAACTGCCGGAGAGATGGCGGGACAAGTATTCGATTTCATGCTTATGTCTAAACTTCTTAAGAGCGCTCCGGGACTGAAGTCCGCAAGTAGCGCCGCTGAATTGAGAGCCGAGGCCGACGCACTTACAGCAAGAAAGCTCACAATCGCAGGAGTAACAGGTTTTGCACAAGGGTCGTTACTAACGCCGCTAAAAGATGGAGAGAGCAACTGGACGCGCATCTCCCACGGTGGCTCCGCAGCACTTTCGTTCATGACCATAGAAGCTGTGCCGCACGCTCCCGGTTTAAATAAATTGGGCAACGGATTTAAAGCAGGTTTGGTCAAATCTAGTATTTCAGGCGCTGCGGCAGGAGCCATCCAGACTCAAGCGGATGCACTGCTATCAACCGGTCGTCCGGCGAGTGCGCTCAACACGCTCTATGCGGGTCTCGGCGGAGCGGTTGGCGGCGCCGCATTTCACACCGTCGCCAAAGGTTCCGAGCGACTCTTTTCTGATGGCAAATTGACGACCTCTAGCGAAGGGAAAAGCGAGAAAAGTGAAATCGCGAAGGCGTCGCCAAAAGGGTTGCAACATGGTCAACTAGAATTGGATAAACAAACCGAAGAAGACACCGGGCTGATGAAATCGATGCAGACCGGTAAGGTAACACAGGCTGACGGGACTCAAACGAAAGTGGTTGTTCGGTCGCTTGACCAGAAAGAGGATTCATGGGCGCTAATGCGTGTTCAGCATGCGCAGATTGTCCGCAACTTGCACATCCAGGAGGGCTTCTCAGGCACGCCGCCAGAGATTACAGTGCGCCAAGCGGAACTGAACGGACAGAACCAAGATGTTTCGGTTCAGGAGTTTAGCGGAAAATCGTTCGGTGGGCAGGTGCGTGACTGGGCCGCAACAGCGCAAGGCATAGACCTCAGCACCGTTGAAGCACCAGACTTAGGTATGATCGTTTCAGGTCCTGAGATTGCCACCTTTATTGGACAACACCCCGCGCTAAAAGAAGCAACTGCAGAAGGCTTTGCGCGAAAACTCGTCGATGGTGGCCTCGACTTCAATCTCAGCAACTGGACCATTCCAGAGACGCTCAATGGTAGAGCTGCACCGGATGGTCCGATTCGCCTTTACGATATAGATCCAAAACGAGGCTTTGCAAGCAACACTGTGCCAACTTACGGGCCAGAGACACGATTCGGCGATGCACCACACGTTGTTCAGTTATTCAGCGGCAAACCGCTCAGCGAATTTTCATCAGGACTGCAGCAAAAGTTCGATTCGTTGGTGGCAACATATTCTCAGCCTGACGGAATTGCTCGCATGACTGCAAGTGGATTGACTAACGCTGAAGCTCAAGCACGCTTCTCACGACTGCAGTGGATCGCAAAAAATGGTTTTCCCCATTTTCTCGGGGTCGGAATACCCGAAGACGCGCCCGTAATCTTTATGACTCCAGAATACGAAGAAGAAGCACTCGGGCTCGACAAAGAGCTGATGGATAAACGAGATAAGTTGACGCTAGACGGTCTTAAGAGATTTCTCGGACTGTAGAAAATGACCGACTTAAGGCAGGCACTTAAGGCAGGCACTTAAGGCAGGCACTTAAGGTAGGCTAAGAAAACCTGTATCTTTTTAAACGGGGCTATCGCTGCCGAACGGCGCATCGGATCGCGTTTCCAGGGTTAAGTCTAGAGTCTCCTGACTCTGGGACGGATATAATCGAATTATGCAGAGCAAGTCTTTTGCTGCCCGTCGATCCATAAGCAGGAAAGAACAATGAACAAGCACTACAGACAGGGAGACGTGGTTCTCGTAGAGATAGAAGACCTCCCGGAGGGAGCTTCCGAAGAATTAGTCAGCGACGATATCGTCCTCGCATTAGGTGAAGCTACTGGACACTCCCACAGACTGAGGGTGCCCGAAGGCGCCACCTTATACGCCGTGGGCGGCTCGAATGTCGTTCAACTCAAAAAGCCAGGCAACTTGGTTCACGAAGAGCACGATGCCATCTCGTTAGCGCCAGGATTTTACAGAGTAGTAAGACAGCGCGAATATACGCCAGAGCGCATCACCCGTGTCATCGACTAGCACGCTTCCCGACTTCAACCGACTCAGTGTTCGCCTAGACGAACGATGCCATCTGTGGAAATCGCAGTTATGTTCAACTAGTTCGACGAACAGAAAGGCCGTTGAAGAGTCGGTCGCACAGATTTATTCGTTGGTGGGTAAGAAGACACCAACCTTCATTTGGTGCGAAAGTCCGTGGCAACTTGTGACAATGGCGGCAATCTTGGAGAAGCAAGCCAACAAAGATGCCATCAATAAATGGCACAGTCACCCACGGCAGCTCAGACTCTCAGAAAATGATTTTGCCAGTCTCTGGGCCAAACTATGGCAACAAATAGACGCACAGCTTGATTCAGAGCGCCGCAAGACAGCTGTTTTTGCCGACTTTGACACTCAGAAAGAGACCAACGACAAATGGAAAGACTCATGGTTCGGGAAGGTTCCATTTGTCAAAAATCCGTTCCAGCAAAGTATTTGGATGACAAATACAAAAATCCAAAATGCCTGGCAAACTTTGCAAAAGGAGATGCGGGCGCCTTGTGAAGTTCGTTATGGTACAGACCCTAATTTCGGTAAGTTGCAGGCACAATTTCGCACGAAAATGGGTGCAAGAACCGAGCCTGTTATTGCGCGACAGCTGCTGGCTGATATGGCGGCATTCAACAGCGCCGGTTTCAATCTTGGTTTTTTCGAACAGTTTACGACAGAGAATTTTGCAAGAGTGGGCTGGGAGGTTCTAAAAGGGAACGCGCTGGAAGAGTTTGATACATTTCGCTCTTCAGAGGAACGCAAAGCCTTTGAGTTTGCATTATCTCTTTTCGTTACAAGTTTCTTTGCCTGTTCGCAGAATCAATTCACCAATGCACTAGCAATGGTGCCATTTTATGATTTCTTATGTGACGAGCTGCCCGAATTACCTATCGGTCCATCAAACCGCAAACGGGCCAAATCTTTCCTCAACCTTGTTAAAGAGACGCCTTGTGCGCTCTTCTTCGACAAGGTGGCACTAATAAGCGAGCACCCGCTCGTGCTTGAAACAGATGAAAACGGTCGTCTGCATTCAGCATCAGGTCCGGCTCTTGCGTTTGGAGACGGATACAGGCTCTACTCCTGGCACGGAACGACCGTTGGACGTCTCGTCGTTGAACAGCCGGAAGGAATCAAAGTAGAGCACATCATCAAAGAGTGGAATGCTGAGATTCGTCGCGTGATGATCGACCGTTATGGCTCGTCGCGATTCATTGTCGATTGCGGTGCGACCGAAGTGAATCGCGATGAATGCGGAGTGCTCTACCGCAAAGAGTTTACCAACGATGAAGCGCTCGTGATGGTAAAGGTCATCAACAGCACTGCCGAACCAGACGGGTCATTCAAAGAATACTTCTTGAGAGTGCCACCAAACATGAGGACCGCGCGTGAAGCTGTAGCCTGGACCTTCGATATGGACCCGCATGAATACTCGCCGCAACAAGAGACTTAAGTGGATGGAACGACCAACCTAGAGACATCGTTCGCGCATAGTGTCATTGCAAAGCGCTTTTTAGCACTGTTTTCACTACTCGCTTGACACGCGAGAGGACTGGCTGCACGACACCATATCCGTGAAGTTCGCCACCCTGGGGGAAATATCCATGGTCGGCGAACCATTTACTACGTCCTAAAATACCCTCAGTCTGTTGGGGTGTGAGTCCGAAGGATTGAATGTGCTGCCGACCCTCTATGGTACTTCCTAGCTCGACAAAGCGCCGACTCTTGTCAATAAGATCTGGCTCTAGCTTCGAGCCAGCTAACTGCCCGTAGATGTACGAATTTGCATTTTCGTAACCTCGGCGAAGTCCAGGATTTGGTATCAAATCCAATTGAGTTTGCGCGGACCTCATGCCATCTCCAAGATCGATGTTGCGAATCTCATCACCACGCGCGGTGCCTACGGCCACCTGGTTCATTGCATGGTTGTCCCACTCTCCATACGTCAGTCGTTCAACCCAGGATTCACCTAAGCTTCTGAGCAGTGCTGGATCGGATCTTATCGTTTTCAGCAACTCAGACTTGTCGAGCTTGATTCCATTTGCCTGAACACCCTTCGCCTTGAAATAATCGACCAGGTTTGCACCGTTTGCTTCTTGTACAAAGCCGCCAAGCTTCTCGCCTTCATACTCAACTGAGCGTCTTACGGTAGCGGGGAAACTGTTGTTAAATCCGATTGTTTTGTTCAAGCCGTAACCAGCAATTTCAGACTGCATACGATGCGCAAAACTCTCCGTACCATCGTCGATGCGAAAGATTGCCGGTATCTCACCCTCGCTATGGACAACCTTTCCGATCAAGCTAATACCGGTCGGTCCGACTATTTTTGAAGTCGCCTCAAACCTTCCATCACGCAGCAGCAATGTTTGCGCTTGTGCGATCTCACCCCGTTGGAATGGAGTATTTCGAGCTTCTCTCAGCGCAGTGGGACTGTCCTCAATGTTTAAGGACAAATAGCGGTGACGCTGCAAACCAGCCAAATATCCAGTACCAAGTCCGACAGTGCCGGCAGCGAAGGTGCGAATAGCAAGCTCCTTTGGATCAAACTTGCCATCCTTGATCTCTCTGGACACCTCTGTGCCAGCGGCCACGGTGGCATTGAACGTTCCAGCGGAAAATGCTGTCGACAATGCTGCATTGTATGTGGAAGTACCGCGAGACTGCAGGAACTTTTTACCCCAAACATAATCGCTGGCGCCATAGATCAGTGCGTCAGTTCCTATTGATTCAACAGAAGCTTGAAGCGCGCGCTCGACACCAAGACTGAGGTTAAAGTTACCAGATTTGTCATAGTAATTTTGCCGGGTCAAACCTACATCGGTTGCTCGATTCACCACTCCCAACTCGACTCCAGCAAGGGTGGGCGTTTGATTGATACCAGCCAAATAGTGCTGCGTAAGCTTCAGCGACGCTGCCTTACCGACACCTAAGACTCCATCAGCCAATATTGCAGAGCCACGATCGGTGGTTTTGATTTCGTCTGTGGCGAAAGTTATAGCGGTAAGCGCAGCAGCACCTCGACCACCCATGAACAGCGGCGCCATCTTTATGACACCTGTAACTCCGTCTGCAATGCTATCTTTCACGCTTTGATTGGAGATCAAGCGGTTCTCAATCGGATCAAGAACCTGATGCACTGCGTAATTTAGCACGGACTGGTCGAGTTGCTTAGCAGTCGTGATTGCCTTAGCCTCAGGAGCTTCAGGCTTGCTATCGATAGTAATGGCGTTCAAATCTAAAAGGACTGATGCCGATTGTGCGAGTCCGACTCTAATTCGAGCAGTCTTCGAAATCGATGATTCCGCCTGAATTGGCGCGCGAAATTGACCTAGGTCAGGACCGCCCTGAGGAGGTTGGCGACCGGAATCGTGCTTTGCTGGTGGATTAGCATCACCAGACTTATCCGAGGATTGCGATGGCATAGGGCCTTCGAGTTCGGTGTCCGTACTATTTATTCCCCAACCAGAGGCGAACACTCCCCTTGACTGCCCGAAAGGTTCGATTTGAAAGGCACTCAGGCGTTTCCAACCGCGGCAGACTTTGCTTCAAGCAGCTCCCACCGGGCAAAGAGAGCTTCAAGCTCTTGGTTTTTAGACTTCTGCTTTTCGTCCAGTTCTTGTAACCGGGTATAGTTGGCAGCGACACCAGGAGAATCCATTTCCTTCTGCAGCTTTAGCAATTCGTTCTCAAGCAGTTCGATTTTCTCAGGCAGGGCTGCCAACTCACGTTTTTCGGCAGTGGAGAGAACTCCAGAAGCATTTCGTTCTCGCGGCTTTTTCTCTTTCTGTGGTGCAGCGACTTCACTTTTAACCGACGATTGCGTTAGTGGTACAAATCGTTCGAGTTTCTCCTCGCATTGCTCATAGTCTGCAAAAGTCTCCCAACCACCAGAACCGTTAAGAGCCAAGATCGTGTTTGCCACCGAATGCAGCATCATGCGGTCGTGAGTGACTAGAATGACTGCTCCCGGGAAGTCCAGCAGACTGTCCTCAAGAACCTCCAATGACGGAATATCGAGGTCATTGGTGGGTTCATCAAGAATTAGTATGTCGGCGCTTTTCAGCATCAAGTTTGCGATCAAAATACGAGCCTGTTCGCCGCCTGAGAGGTAGCTGATCGGCATATTCAGCTGATCTGAACGAAAGAGAAACTTCTTTGCCCAAGTCATGACATGAATGCTGGAACCGCGATAAACGACAGAGTCGCCACTCGGACATAGCGACTCTTTCAGCGACTTGGCAGTATCAAGTTGTTCTCGATTTTGGTCGAACCAGACTATTTTTAAATCTTGAGCACGCTTAATGCTGCCATCATCTTCTTTCAGCGTGCCCACTATCATCTTAAGCAGGGTTGTTTTTCCGCTTCCATTTTTCCCAACCAAACCGAGTCTGATACCAGACGTCAAAGTAAGCGACACATTATCGATAAGCTTCCTGCCACCAAGTGATTTTTTCACTCCTTTCAAGACCACAAGCTCTTTTGTCTTGCGGCCGGAAGCATCAAAACCTATCTCAATAGAGTTTGTCATGGCATTGCGAGTTTTGACATCCGCCAGCTGATCGATCAGCTTTTCAGCTTCTTGAATGCGTCCGCGCGCTTTAGTTTGGCGGGCCTTTGCACCGCGCTGCAGCCAAGCAACTTCTCGACGCACCTTACTAGCCAATGCTTGTTGCAAGTTCGCCTGTGCACTAAGAGCTTGTTCGCGACTGATCAGGAATTCACTGTAATTTCCCTGCACGCTCAAAAAACCTTGCGGATATGTGGGGTTTAGCTCCATTATCCTGTCGCTGACTGCTTCCAGAAAGACACGGTCGTGGCTGACAACCGCATAGGCAAATCGCGCAGACTTGAGAAATTTTTCGAGCCACAAAATCCCCTCGAGGTCAAGGTGGTTAGTGGGTTCATCCATGAGCAAAAGCTCCGGCTGTTTCACTAGAGCACAGCCTATAGCCAGTCGTTTCCTCCACCCACCAGAAAGACTCGATACTTTTGCTTCACGATCAGGGAATGCCAAAACAGTGAGAACACCATCGATGTGCGCTCCGATCTCATAATCTTGAAATGTGCCGTCGCGCACAGCAGAATTCGCGATAACATCAAATATGGTGTCATCATCGGGCAAATCAGGCTTCTGTTCCACATACGCCACACGCAACTTTTTTCGACGAACTACACTGCCTTCGTCTGGCTCAATCAACCCGGCAATCACTTTCATCAAGGTAGATTTGCCCGCACCATTTGGACCAATGAGCCCAAGGCGTTCACCTTCTTCGATGCCGAATGTGATACCACGAAAAAGTGCTCGCGAGCTGTATGATTTGCCGATTGTTTGGCAGCTAATTAAAATTCCCATGTCCACCTGCTCTGCACCAATACACACATATAGTGCAAGCTATAGATTGTACTTCATACGAGCCTGAAGCTTCTGCATCCAGGCTGCCTTCAAAGTCACTAGGTCAACGGTCGCTTCAACAGCCTGGTCAGTTCACGGTCAAAAGTGGCAGCGAAAGCTCTTTTCTCTTTTTCGCCAAACCGCGCAGGGCCGCCTGTGATCTCTCCTTGGTCGCGTAGCTGCTCCATCAGATTACGAATTGACAAGCGCTCACCGATGTTTTCCTCACTGTATCTCTCTCCACGAGGGTTGATGACTGTTAAGCCACGCTTAACCAAAAGGTGTGCCAATGGTATGTCTTGAGTAATTGTGAAGTCGCCTTCGGCAGCTTGCTCGTTAATGTAATAATCTGCAGCATCCGGTGTCTTTTTCACTATCACTAACGATAAGAGAGGCGACTGCGGCAGCGAAATCGGCTTATTCGCGACAAACACTGTTTCGATTCTGCGCTTTAGAGCAGCGGCGAGCACTACATCTTTTACGGCACCAGGTACAGCATCTGCATCAACCCAAATTCGGAACGGTTGAGTTGCTGCGGGTATTTCAGGCGAATTCATGGTAGATTCAACGTTTGCTCTCGAGAATCCATTATAGGCTAAGAGCTAGACAGTTTTGCCACTATGTTCGCAGCAGATCCATCTAAACATTTAAATCTTCCCGCCACATCGACAAGGGCGTGGTGCATATGCATTGCCTTCGCTGTCAGTTTTATCTATGGATTTGCATGTGTACCAGTATTCGCTTCTGACCTGCCTGATAAAGAGCTATCAGATCAAGAGATTCAAAGGATTCTTCAAGACAGAAAGCAAAAACTGAAACAGCTTACTCAAATTGCTAAGCAACGGCCGCCTGCAGCAAATTCTCTAAAAACTGCCACCGGAATGCTTAAAGACCGTGACTTGTTTGTGCAAGCACACGCAGCGGCTTGCCTTCTTTCATCAGACGCAGCGCGGAACGACGCGACCAATGTTCTCTCTCGACTCCTGATGAATCGCGATGCCTCTGTTCGCGAAGAGGCAGCTCTGTCGGCCGGCGAGGCAAAATCAGGGGCACTATCTGTGGTGAAGGATCTGAACACCACGCTCATGGGCGACATTTCGCCCAAAGTCAGGGTGCGAGCAGCATGGGCTATTGGGCAAATCGGCCAATCGGCGGCCGCTTCGATACCTGTGCTATTGGAAGCACTGCAAAAGAAGCATCCATTGCAGGATTATCATGGCCGCGGCATCGACGGAATGGACGAAACCATATACAAGACTTGCATTGCTTCTCTTGGCCAAATTGGCAGTGGTTCTACAGCGGCATGTGCGGCGCTGGCAAAGTTGCTGGAGGATGGGTCAAAGAAAAACCTCCAAAATGATGCAATTCATGCACTTGCCAATATGAGTGGCGGCGCCAGTCCTGCGATACCAATACTCATTATGCAGCTGCCGGATGCGGCAACCGCCCGCAAAGTTGCTATTCTGGGATTGTTCAAAGGAATGGGAGCGGCGGCGGCTCCAGCTCTTCCCCAGGTAAACGACTACATACATGCAAGCGATCCCATTCTGCGACGAGCGGCACTGGATACAGTGCTAGCGATTGATAAGAGCGAAAAAAACAAACAGAAGCTTTTGGCAACGATCGTAGATGATCCGGACGCCGAAATTAAAAAACGCGCGTCTGCGGAGTTGAGTTCTTCGACAGCTTACGATCCTGAATCGTTGAAAGCATTGATTAATACTGCGTCTACAGGTGACAACGAAGAGCGCCTGGCGAGCATAAAAACGCTCGGAAACTATGGCAAGTTGGCCGAGGATGCACTGCCTATGTTGGTAAAAACCAATGTGGCTACAAGCTGCCCGGCTCAACAACGCAAGGCCGCCTTTGATGCGATACGGCGAATCGATCCAAGCGGTGCCAAGACAATTCCTTTACTGCTTAATAATTTCAATGATGCATTTAAAGTTCGAGCGGCAATTGAGTTGTTGGAATACATAGATAGTGCGCAGACCGCCCGTCTTGCGAAGAGCTTGCGTGCCAAGTGGCACATGTAACCTAAGACCGGACGAACCTGGAGCTATACCTTGCAAGACTTCTTTCAAGGTTTGCGACGACAAAGTCGCGAAGCTCCGGAGGTTCGATGATTAGTGCGTCGTCCCCATACGGTGCAATCCAGCGGTGAACTTCTTCCAGACTGGACGCTGGAAATGAAAGGATGCAGGAACCATCATCAAGGTCTTCGAGAGACTGCTGCGAATGCCAAGTTCTCTCTCTGATATACCTCGCGGCATGAGGTGCAAATTCAATTTTTACTTGAAAGATCTTCTCGCCGTGTTCCAACTGAAAAGCAGAGTAAATCCAGGCATCTAAGTCGTCTCGAGCGATCGAGCGCCCTGAATTATTGAGCAGCTTGTAATCACGAATTCGGTGCAGAGCGAATAGTCGCAATGCCTGACGAAGATTACAGTACGCAATTAAGTACCAATTGCCAGCTTGATGAAGAACTATTTGTGGATCAACAATTCGAGTCGTGGTATCACCAGTACTGGCAGCGTAGTACGTGATCTCGACTTGCGAAGACGAGTCGCAAGCCTTTCTCAGATCAAGGAACAGTTTACCGCTCACAGGAACAATTTGTCCGGAATGAAAGTGAACAATTGATGTGACGTCTTCCGGCATAACCCGCACTTTATCAGGGAGACGCTCGCAAACTTTCTCGAGTGCTGAACGCAAAGTCGACTCAAACGATGTGCCAATATAAAGCGACAACAGCTCTTTTCCCAAAGTCAGAGCGAATAATTCACCGCTGGACAGCTCAAACTCGGGCAGTTTCTTCGCGGCATTGCTGTTGTAATAGCCGTTTCGCGCGCGGTCGAACTCAATCTCCCGCGCAAGATTCTCCTTCAGATAACGTATATCTTCATGCAGGGTTCGCTCAGCAATTTCGAACTGCTGGCAGAGATCATTCACGCTTGGATAGCGCCCACGGCAGATCTCCGCATCAATTGCTAAGACTCGCTCAAGTTTTGTACTCATACTCAGACCTACAATTGTATATACTTTTGATATCTTTTAGACATCCAAAGCTTATCGATTGCCTATTCGACAGTATTAATCTTTGTCATTACGAGACTGCATGTATTTTGCAGCGGGCTGCACTATTGTGTTATCAGACAAGCCCTGAGGGTCATCATGCAGCGCGTTGACGGCAAACTAATTTTCTCACCTTCAGACCTTATCACATTTATGGACTCCAGGTTTGACTCTTGGATGTCCCGCTTCAACCTTGAGTATCCCGGTGAAATCCAGCCAGATCCGCCGGATGCAAATCACTCGCTGCTTCAAAAACTTGGTAACAGGCATGAAGAAGCGTTCCTGCTGCACCTCAAGAACGAGAAATATGACGTCGCAGATATTCCAGTCACTCATACACCATTTGAAGCGGAACGAGAGACTCTCTCTGCAATGAGAGCTGGAAGGGAGATTATTTATCAAGGCGTTCTGTCACTCGATTCTTTTGCCGGCAGAACCGACTTCCTTGGTCGAGTTCCCGGCTCGTCTAATTTGGGTGACCACCACTATGAAGTGTGGGACACAAAACTGGCAAAGAAGGCAAAGCCGTATTTTGTCATTCAACTCTGTTGCTACGCCGAAATGTTGGAGGCTATTCAGGGAACTCTTCCTAAATCGATCAGTATCGTCCTTGGTGACCAATCAAGAAAGACTTTTCAAACCAACGACTATATTTACTTCTATAAACAGTTAAAGCAAGCTTTCATCGAATTCCAAGAAACATTTTCGAGAACAAGGCCGCCCGATGATATGACTGCTGGGCACTTCAGCAAATGGAAGGGACATTCGGAGAAGCTGCTGACTGAGCGCGATTCATTAACGCGCATCGCCAATATTCGGAAAGTGCAGATTCAGAGGCTAGAGGCTGCCGGTATCACCACACTGAAGACGCTCGCCGAAAGCCCTCTGAACAGCATTCCGAAAATGTCTCCTGCTACCTTCAATGTTCTGAAAGGGCAAGCTCAGCTGCAATACCTAACTGAAACAACCGGAAAGACTGCTTATGACTTTTTGCCACCAGTGTCCGGAAAAGGATTCGCATTGCTGCCACCTTCATCGGCGTTCGATGTTTACTTCGATATGGAGGGCTACCCCCATATCGAGGGGGGGTTGGAATATCTGTTCGGCGCAAGCTATTCAGAAAATGGCAGATCCAAATTTCAAGATTGGTGGGCACATAATCGCGAGCAAGAGAAGCTCGCATTCGAGTCGTTCATTGATTGGATTGTCGAACGCTGGCACAAAGATAAATCGATGCACGTTTATCACTACGCTGCCTACGAAGTCTCGGCGCTTCGCCGCCTCGCCGGTCGTCATAACACACGTATAGCCGCAGTAGACGATTTGCTGCGTCATGAGATCTTTGTAGACCTGTACCAGATCGTCCGGCAAGGATTACAAGTTGGTGAGCCCTCATACTCTATTAAGTATATAGAACACTTATACCGTGGTAAACGCGCCGGCGACGTCGCCAAAGCTACAGATTCAGTTGTCTTTTACGAGCGCTGGTTGGAAGAGCCAGATGGAACAACGTGGGAAAATTCCGAGATACTCGGCAGTATCAGAAACTACAACGAGGAAGATTGCGTTTCAACAATGCAATTGGCGGAATGGCTGCGGTCTATCAACGTTGGAAGAGAGCCTTACGCCCCACCGCCTCCGCCCATAAGCAAGGAGAAAAACACATCAACGACCGCACTTTCCTCGCTCGTAGCCGAGTTGCAAAACGAGTCTGAAACCATTAGCGACCCGGAGAGCCGGCGTGTTCAATTGCTCTTGGCACACCTATTGGAGTTTCATGCCAGAGAGCAAAAACCTCTTTGGTGGAGGTATTTTGACCGCCGCAAGATGTCGGATGAAGAGCTCGAAGATGATTTAGACTGCCTGGCTTGTTTAAAGCGTACAACATCAGCACCATTGGTAGTGCACCGCTCCTATGCGTTTGAGTATAGCTTCGAGCCTGACCAAGACACAAAACTAGAAGTAGGCGACGATTGCATCTTGCTGAGCGACAGCAAATTACATGCCACCATCAACACGCTGGATAGACAAAGTGGCAAAGTGTCGCTCATATTCTCGCCGAAAGGTACCCTGCCGCCCGAAGAATTGACGCTTGTCCGAAACCAGGTCGTATACACGCAAACAATCACCGATTCGATTCACCGTATCGTCAAAAAATGGCAGCAAAACAGATCGTTAAGACCGGCATTGAGCGACCTCTTGTTCCGACGTGAACCAAACATAAGAGGTAGAATGCAGGGTCAGCCGGTCACCGTTTCGAGTCAGCTACCCCATGTTGTGTCAGCTATCGAACGCCTAGATGAAACGACTCTCTCAATTCAAGGTCCGCCCGGATGCGGTAAAACGTATACTGCCACAAATACGATCGTAGCCCTGCTAAAAAATGGTCATAAGATCGGAATCACTTCAAATTCACACAAAGCCATCGAACATTTGCTCGAGCGAGTTGGCGCAGAGTCCACCAAACAGAAAGTTAGCCTCAAAGGAATCAAGGTCGCTGGCGAAAAGCCACAAGATGGCTCCGGCTATACGCAATACGGAATAGAGTATGTCGATACCACCAACGCCTTTTTCAAGAAAAAAGATAAAATCAAAGACTACAATCTGGTTGCAGGAACTGCCTGGGTATTTAGCAACGCACAGGCGGCCGATCTTTTAGATTATTTGTTCGTAGACGAGGCTGGGCAGGTATGCCTGGCTAATGTTGTCGCCATGGCTCCCGCAACAGACAATCTCATTCTGCTCGGCGACCAGATGCAGCTAGAACAGCCAATTCAAGGCTCTCATCCCGGAGAAAGCGGACAATCGTGCCTGGAATACCTCTTGCAAGAGAAAGCGACGATCCCAGAGCACTTCGGTATATTCCTGGACACAACACATCGGATGCATCCCGACATATGTTCAGTGATTTCCTCAGCAATCTATGACTCGCGCCTTCATCATGATGGCGAAAACGAGCGGCAAAAACTCATCATTCCTCAGTCTCTCGCACTAAAATTACCAAAAACGACTGGCATCAGCTGGATTTCCGTGCCCCATGCAGGTAATGCTCAGGCGAGCAAAGAAGAAGTTGCCGTCATCGAAGCGCTGGTTAAGGATCTTCTAAATTGCACCTTCATCGACAAGAAAGGAAATGAACATCCAGTAGTACTGAAACGAGACATCCTTATAGTTGCGCCATATAACATGCAGGTCAGATTGATATCCGATCGCATCAAAAGCGTTCAAGTCGCATCCGTGGACAAATTCCAGGGTCGCGAGGCACCGATAGTGATACTATCTATGTGTGCCAGTGAAGGAAGTGCTTCGCCGCGCGGTGTCGATTTCCTGTTTAACAAGAGCCGATTGAATGTAGCCATCTCGAGGGCTCAGTGCCTGGCTTTCGTTGTTGGAAGCGAGGAGCTTCTCAAAACAAATTGCTCAACACTACCCCAAATGGACCTGGTCAACTTTTTTTGTAGATTAGTCACGGTAGGAACGCCGTCGAGCAGTATCAGCGAAATACGAACCACTGATGCACTCGACTGCACAACGCCCATACTTACAGCATTACGCTAGAAGGCAATCGATATGGAACAAATCATATATCTTGCAATCGGGATAATTCTAGGCGCCCTGGCGTGTTGGTTGATACTTCGCGGCAAGTTACATTCTGCCAAGCTGAGTGCCGAATCGGCGTATAGGGAAGAACGTGGCACCCTAACTACGCGTCTTGAAGAACGGGAACGACAGCTAGCTGAGGCACGTTCTCTTTTCGAGACCACCAAACGCGAAGCTGAGGGTTTGCGCGGACAATGCGAGAGACTCGGAACTGATACCGCAGTTGTTTCTTCGATACTGCAAGAGAAAGAACGTCAGCTCGCGGAACTGCGGCACCAGCTAAATGACGTGAATGGGAACTATAGCCAGACAAGCGATGAACTGACCCAACTACGGGCAAGGCTTGCTTCTGCAGAAGAGCGTAATATGCAGCTGGGTAAACTGGAAGCCATAACAGCTCAAAAGGATGAGCAGATTTCGAAACAGACGCTAGAGTGCCAAAATCTCAAACAGTTATTGGCGACAGTGGAGACTGCCCGTGAGAAGGAGAGACTGGCCGCAGAAGAGAAGCTCTCTTTGATTGAGAAAGCACAGGAGAATCTTTCGACAGCTTTCCAGGCACTATCAGCTGACGCCTTGAAGTCGAACAATCAAGCATTCCTAGAACTAGCTAACGCCTCTCTGGAAAAGTTTCAGCAAAGCGCGCGCACCGATTTAGAACAACGACAAAAATCCATCGACGAAATGGTCAAACCGTTGAAGGATTCGCTGACATCGGTAGACACGAAAATACAAGACCTTGAAAAAGAGAGGCTGACTGCTTACGCCGGAATCAAAGAACAGATGACTAATATCGCCACCGGCCAAATAAACCTTCAACAGGAGACACAAAATCTTGTTCGGGCTTTGAGAGCTCCAAATGTGCGCGGGCGCTGGGGAGAGATCCAACTCAAACGCGTTGTCGAAATCGCCGGCATGGTCGAGCATTGTGATTTCTTCCAGCAGGAGACAGTTGGAACTGAGACAGGCAACTTGCGTCCTGACATGATCGTCCGCTTGCCAGGGAACAAGCTAGTGGTAGTCGATTCGAAAGCACCATTGCAATCATATCTCGATGCTCTGGAGTGCAAAGATGACGAGTCTAGATCACAAGCGTTTAAAGACCATGCTAGACAGATTCGCGTCCATTTGAACAAACTATCCAACAAGTCTTATTGGGATCAATTCTCATCATCGCCAGAATTCGTTGTTTTATTCCTTCCGGGTGAGACGTTCTTCAGCGCAGCTTTAGAACAAGATCCGTCACTAATCGAAGCTGGTGTCGAGCAACGGGTAATTTTGGCAACGCCTACCACTTTGATCGCGCTGTTACGAGCAGTAGCTTATGGTTGGAAGCAAGAAAAGCTCGCTGAAAACGCACAAGCTATAAGCCAACTGGGCAAGACTTTGTACGAACGCATTAGAGTCATGGCCTCTCACTTTGCGGAGATTCGCAAAGGATTAGACAAAACAGTCGGCGCTTATAATCAAGCCGTCGGCTCATTTGAAAGTCGGGTACTCGTCTCTGCCCGCAAGTTTCAGGATTTGGGCATCGGCGATGGCAATGAAATCGTGCAGCTGGAGATCCAAGAGCAACCGTTGCGACTGTTGCAAACGGCACATCTCATTAGCAGCAACGATCTAAGTGTTGCACCCTAGACAAATTCGGTCTGGTCGTAAAGTAATCTAGGGTAAACCTACTTCCCAAGGTAACCTTCCAGAACTATTGTCGAAATAGTTTCATGGATAAACATGCTGGCGACGAGACTTCGAGAATTTAAATTGCGCAAAACGACTTTTGCTCTTTCACTTTTGATCGTTACCCTACACCTGCATTCCGCAGGCGATTCAATGCACACAATGTCCATAGCAGGCAACAATTTACCAAATTTGAGATCTCTGCTGATTCACTCTGGCGAAGATGACTATTCAAAGTATTCATCTGACTGCACAGAAGACAAACGCGCCCATGGAGAGAGCGGCAAAACGTTTCTCCAAGTGTTCTCACTACAAGAAATTGCCGCAATTGAGATACCAGGCGATGAAACTCACTTGCCATCGGCAATCGCGGAACTGCTTTTAACGAAAGGAAAGTTTGTAAAGGACTATTCTCCACTTGCAGTTCAAAGTGCGCCGGCATTGATTGTTCGACTCAAAAATAAAACCTGTGCCGTCTTTCGTCTCATCTTCGATCCTGCCGACATGAGCCTGTCTTACGCGGAGTCAAAAGCCGGAGGAGTGCTCGTTCTGCCCAACGAATTGCGGTGCAGATCATTTCATCCCAACGTTCGAATCGGAATGACACGAGCAGAAGTGCGAAAATGCTTTTATGAAGACGGTGGCATAACCGTACCATTCCGATACGAGCGGTACGTTTCGACACAAAAAAGCAATCGACCGGATGGTCTAGCCATCAAGATGAATTTTGCTTATAAACCAGCCGAAATGAGCGATGCTGTCTACTACCTAGGGAAATGGCAACCACCGAAACAGAGCGAAAACGATACGGTGGTGCGTTGCTCCCCTCCCTATCTAGAGAAACCGTTCATGGACTGAAGCCTTGCCCGGAAAAATGTGCCGATCGAAAGATCTCAAACAAAAGCCAACTAGCTTCAGTAACCTGGTGGTTGCCGAAGCTCGTTGCTCGCTGGACAGAGAGAGAACGGCTCGCCCAGTGTTAACTTATGTGCTCGCGATTAGCGGTTGCGTTGCTCTTCGTTGCGGAACTGCTGCTTACGCTCGCTCAAGTAGCTCTGCATATTTAACCAGCTCGATGAGAATTTTTTCTGCAACGTTTCCACTGGTGACAGTGGTTTCTTTTCAGAGACTGAAGCCTGAAAATTTGAAAAAGGATTTACAGGCACAGGCTTACTAGTTTCAGACTCAGCTTGGATCGCTTCATCGTTGTAGCGGCTGCTCAAGAAACGCAGCCTCTCTTCGTTCAGTTGTCGAATGGAACCATACTCCATCAGGAGCTGCTCCTCCCGATTACTTCCGGAATTATTGTTGCTCTGCATAAACACGCCTCTGGATAAAAATATCAACGCTATATAACTACTTTACAACTCAAGTTGTGCAAAACTTGTGAAAGACCGTCATTTTCACAAAGTGGTGGCTTCAGTCACGGATCAGCTATGACTTAAGTCACAGATCCGCATCCCCCGAAAGGAGTTGTCGATGATGAACAAGTACGTGGTTCCGATCATCAGTCTGATATGCACTACGTGCCTGGGAGCAGGAGCTGCTGAACCAGGTGCTTCACAAAGTTCAAGCGGAAACAACAATGCACTTGTCCAAGGTTCAGGAAATGGTCCCTGGTGCCTTCCAGGTGGAGCAAAGGCACACGGCATCAAACAAGCTCTCGAACGAAGCGGAGTCAATTTGACAGACGATCAAGTAGAGCAGATGACAACAATTAGACAAAACTTTTTCAGCTCGCTCTCTCCGAGAAAAGACCACGCGTGTTCTCTTGGTACCGATCTCAAAGAGGCCTTAACTGCACAAAAGATGGACGACGACCAGGTGCGAAAAATATTCGCCGAGATAAAAACTGAAATAGATGACGCCTATGGCAAGATGGTCGAGACCGTTATAGCTGTCGCACATGTCTTCACTCCTGAGCAACGTCAGAAGTTGAAGATAGCCGTCGACCGCGCCTCCCTCGGACCTCTTGGAACCACCCCACCGACCGACAGCAAAACGCCATAAGCTTCAGTATTAATATTGGCTCAACCAGAGCAATTTATTGAACCTTTTCCTCTCCTGAAGCGTAGTAATAGATACGGGCTTCTGAGGAAACTTCATGCGTCTACAACCTGTTACCGATTCCAGCACGAAGCTTTTCTTAATTTTGGCGTTTTCGTCGATTTGCTTGACTGCTAAGCCTGTTCTGAGCAAGGACCTTTATAGAATTCCTCCCAATCCTGCAGCACAGTCAGCTCCATTAGAATCGGACTCACTGCAAAGTGGAGATTACTGGGAGGCTGTTCACATTGACGGAATAAACCGAAACTTCATCGTCCATGTGCCATCAGGAATCTCCAAGGTCGAGAAGTTACCTGTGGTTTTGGTATTCCATGGCGGTGGTGGCGGTGCCAAGTCGATGGCCAAATTTAGTCGCTTCAACGAAATTGGAGACGCACACGACGCTTTGGTCGTCTATCCTGAAGCCATAAGCAAACACTGGAACGACGGACGAGACTTTCGCGCTCATCCTAGTGAAGACGACGTTCAGTTCATAACAAAAGCGCTGGACTTCCTGTTCGAACGATACAACGCCAACCCAAAACGTGTTTACGTGACCGGTATCTCGAACGGAGGGTTCTTTGCTGAGCGGTTGGCCTTACAACTGCCGACACGGATAGCCGCCATCGCGGTAATCGACGCAGGTATTACAAAACAGCTTGAAGCCATGGCATCTATTGATGTGCCAGTAGCAACTCTGCTTATTCTCGGCACCGAAGATCCCTTAGTACCCTTCGACGGAGGCCCCGTCGCCCCTATGTTCGGTGGGCGCGGCGAGGTTTTGCCTGGTCTTGAAACGGTGAGCTTCTGGGCCAATCACAATCACTGCCTGCCAGAAGGAGAGACCAAAGATCTGCCAGTGCGAGATCAAAACGATGTGACACGAATAAAACAAACGGTCTTTCAACCAAAAGAAAATGGCAAGATGGTCATGGCTTATCTGGTAGAAGGAGGCGGACACACTTGGCCTTCAGGTTCTCAGTACATGCCGCAACGGTTCATTGGCCGAACGACCAAACAGTTGAACAACGAAGACATCTGGCAATTCTTCCAAGACAAGCGCACTCCCTAGTTCCTTTATCACGCATTGCTTTTGGTTGCAGCCTTGTAATTTCTTTGAGCACCGCCATCGCATTGTTTTGAGTTTCTGCAAATACATCGCATTCGACAGCTGAGCTAGTCCCTTATTATGGCACCCTGCCAAAATTTAGCTATTTCAAAAACCAAGAAGAAAGCTGCGCGAAACTTTCACGCATTCTCCACAGAAATGGCGAAAATTAGCTATAAAGTGGCCAGGAGTCTTGTAGTTTCGTTCTTACCGTTATAGCAAAGCTGCTCGCGTGTATAAATCCAACGGGGTTGCAAAAACGTGTCGTCAAACATCAGCCGTAAGAGACTCTGGTCTGCCAGCCGCTGCTTGTTAGTAGCAGTGATTACATGCCTGTCTTCAATTCCGGCAGTTGCAACACCAACAAGCTCGCCGGCCGCCTCCAGCACTGCTAGCGCCGCATCTGCCAGTAATGCATCGACAGCGCGCATTCTACACCTGCTCAATCGCACCTCGTTCGGCCCCAAGCCAGGCGACATCGAAGCCGTTCGAGCCGAAGGCATTGACGGCTATTTGCAGCAACAGTTGCACCCGGAGAGCATGAGAGAAGCTAGCAGCGTCTCATCCTTCATTCACAGCTCGGACGCATTCAGACTGTCCGCTCCGCAACTGTTCCAGGACTACGGGCCTTATGCCGAAAACGATGCAAAAAAGAGTGCCATGCAAACGACTATCGTTTACGACCGCCGTCAACGACCTAAAGGGAAACGAAGCGTTCAGGACTCACTCGTCAGAGACTTGATGGAAGCCAAACTGCTGCGTGCAGTCGAAAGCCCACGCCAGTTGCAAGAAGTGATGGCGGATTTCTGGTTCAATCATTTCAACGTTTGCTATACCAAAGGGCTCGACAAAATTTGGACGGCAGCTTACGAAGAACAGGCGATTCGTCCATATGCCTTGGGCAAATTCAGAGATCTGGTGTATGCAACCTGCCATCATCCCGCGATGTTGTACTACTTAGACAACTGGCAAAATAGTGCTCCTGGGACCAAAGGCGCAAAAGGCGCACAATCTGGATTGAATGAAAACTATGCTCGTGAGCTCATGGAGCTACACACACTTGGTGTCGATGGCGGCTACACGCAAAAAGACGTCACCGAGCTGGCGCGTATTTTGACCGGACTGGGAATTGGCAAGCAGGACGCCAAAGGAATGGAGCGAGGCACCGGAAATGGTTGCATATTCGATTCCAGCCGCCATGATTTTGGCACCAAGATTCTACTCGGACACACCATCCGAGGCACAGGCGAATCGGAGATTGATGAAGCTCTGGGAATATTGCTCAGGCACCCGTCTACAGCACGTCATCTTAGTTTCCAGCTCGCACAGTATTTTGTCGCGGACAAACCACCTTCATCGCTCGTTGCAAAAATGGCAGCCACCTGGACTCAGACTGATGGTGATATCAAGTCGGTTCTCACCACAATGTTCAAAAGTCCTGAGTTTTGGAACGAAACTTACAATGATGGTAAGTTCAAGAGTCCGATTAGGTATGTTGTTTCCACATTGCGAGCAGCGGACGCAAAACCCGGTCAATACTACTTCGCAACTGAATTTCTGAAGGGTCAGGGTATGCCTTTGTACTCCTGCTTGACACCAGATGGATACAAAAACACACGGGAAGCGTGGGTTAATCCTGATACTTTACTTAAGCGCATCACATTTGCCACTACCATAGCATCTGGTGGTATCCCGGAAGCCTCACCTTACGCTATTGAATACCGCAGATTGGGAGCAACACTGGGAAATCAATTCTCCGCTCAAACAGTCAAAGCGATTATGAAGGCACCTGACATATTGCGTTCAGCACTGATATTGGGAAGTCCGGAATTCATGAAATATTGAGGACTTTGAAAATGAACCGACGCGAATTTTTACGTTCTGCCGCTTTGACATCATTGTCCTTCATGGTCCCTGGTGTGCGAGGATGGGCATACAGTAACGGCACTGACGATGTTGACCGCAAAAAGTTGATCGTCATTCTTTTGCGCGGAGGCGTAGATGGTCTGAACGTTGTGGCGCCGTACGGTGACTCGCTTTATTACTCGATTCGCCCGACGATCGCTCTTCCAAGACCTGGCTCCGCCACTGGTGCCTTAAACCTTGACGGTCATTTCGGTTTACATCCGGCCCTTTCACCATTGATGCCCTATTGGAACAGCAAACAGTTGGCCTTTGTGCATTCATCTGGTTCGCCCGATCCATCACGTTCTCATTTCGATGCTCAAGACTACATGGAAAGCGGCACACCAGGGAGGAAACTCATTGGAAGTGGCTGGATGAACCGCCTGGTAACGCAACTCCCAAGCAAGCATTCGCCTGTACAAGCAATTAGTTTTGGTCCCATTCTGCCACGCATATTTTCGGGGACGGCTGTTGTAGCAACCGTTGACAGAGGTGATAAGAGTAAGCCGATTCCTGTTGACCATCCGGTGATTCAGCAGTGTTTCGAAGAAATGTATAAAGGCAGAACCGACTACCTGGGCAAGGCTTTCTCGGAAGGAATGGCTGCTCACCGCACCATAAATGATGCCTTGGACGAGAAAAAAGAGAAACTGGATCCTGAACAGGTTCAGGCAAATCGTGGCGCGCCCTTGCCAAAAAACTTCCGAGGATTCGGGACACAACTGGCAAACCTGTTTCGAAAGGACAAAAGTATTCAAGTCGCCTTCATGGACCTTGGCGGCTGGGATACGCACGTCAACCAGGGCGCGGGCTCGGGACAGTTAGCCCAACACCTGGTGCCGCTCGGGACAGGGCTTGCAGATCTTTGCACTGGATTAGGTCCACTGTACAAAGATACAACCATTGTCGTCATGTCTGAATTTGGACGCACAGCAAAAGAGAATGGCAATGGTGGCACCGACCACGGGCACGGTAATGTGATGTGGCTCCTTGGAGGCACCGTTCGCGGTGGCAAGGTCTACGGTCGCTGGGATGGATTATCACCAACAGCGCTCAACGAAGGACGAGACTTGCCAACAAGCACAGATTTCCGCAGCGTTCTTTGCTGGACCCTGAACGAACAGATACATGTATCAAAGGCAGCGCTGGCTGAAATCTTTCCAGACTTCGCGCCAAACGGAGATCCGTTTGTTACGGCCTGATCTGTTTATCACCAACTTCGCATCAAATCCAAATCACGCTGTACATCAAGCATCGACTGATACCGACTATCTGGTGCTTTCTCAGTTAGGCGCGTGACTATCGCTTCTAAACGAGGATCGATACCGAGCCTATGTGTAGCCATCGGTTTTGGCTTTTCAGTCAACTGCATCACCAGCGTCTTGTAGACGGTCTCTCCTTGAAACGCGGGCACACCTGTCAGTGTCTCGTACATAACCAGACCGAGCGAATAGAGGTCCGATCGATGGTCAATCTCCTTACCGCGCGCTTGTTCTGGGCTCATATACATGGGAGAACCGACCGCCTGCCCTGGTTTCGTCAAACGAGCTACACCACGAGCAGAATCAGTCAAAAGACGGGCGATACCAAAGTCCATGAGCCGCACAACTTCCCGTCCGCGTTCGTTGCGGGTAAGCATGATGTTGTCGGGTTTGATATCGCGGTGGAGGATTGAACGCTCGTGTGCATGGGCCATTGCTCCACAGACCTGCGTGAAGATGTTGATGAATCTGTCCTGCGACATAGCACCTTCTTTCGATAGAATGTCGAGAAGGTCTTTGCCGTCGACAAAATCCATGACCATATAGGGAACACCGGAATCGGCCACTCCGAGGTCGTGGATAACTATGATATTGGGATGTGACAAAAGACAAACGGCGCGCAGTTCTATTTCGAAGCGGCTCATCGACTCTTCGTCTTCGGCCAGGTGAGGATGCAGCATCTTAATGGCGACAAGTTTTCCATCCTTGCGCCGCTGACACTTGAAAATAACGCCCATTCCCCCTGCACCAATGCAGCGAAGAACCTCATATTCAGCACTTAGGGCGCGGTCTGATTCAATAGGATTGACGAGATCTGTGCCGTCGTGAGGGCATTTTGTTATTGTCGGCGCTGTCGCTACATAACCACACGCAGAACAATGAATCAGTGAAGGCATAAGAGCTCCGGCTCAAACAGCGACAAGTCAGCATTGATGGCTTTAGCTCATTTTACTACCCACGGCTGACTTAGAGAGCCGATGGTTAAATCGCAACAATTTTAATGTCGACAGGGCGAAAGACTCAAAGACAGTCCGTTTACTGGCTGTCTTGAGTCTTCCTTTGCCGAAAACTCAAAACCTGCCCCACGCTGCAGGCTCTTCTCCAGTATTGCGACAGCTGGAATAAAGGCGCTTGATCTGATCGTAAGCACGCTTCAATTCAGTTGTATCAAACTCCAACTGCTGCCCGTCAGCAACCGCAACATACACGGATGTCGCCATGGCGCCCGTATTTTGATAGAGGGATTCAGCCGCAGCGTACAACTCCAGGAGCATTACCGGGTCGGACGGCGACTCCGCTGTACATTCCCAAACTTCGTACTGATGGGTTATTGAACTCTTTCTTGAACGTGGAGCAATCGTGCGAAGTAGATAGGGTGCCGAAATCAGAGCATCTCCCGAACGCAACACAGCGTCAACGATAATGTCGGCTCCGGCTTGAATAGCTGCTAGAGTATCAAGATCTGGGGTTGAAGAGCCAACATCTATCCTGCAAATCGTTGGCGTCTGCTTGTATTTACTTGCCCAGAGGCCGCTCACCAACTGAAGCTTCATGGGAACCAGGTTGCAAACGGACATCATTTGTCTGGATGCTGAACCGGCGTAAATTATATGCGGTCGGAAAAATTCAAGTAACTCTTGCAAGCTGAACCTTTCGGCGGTTTTAGCGTTTTTCATTTTCCTGAGCACCTCGTGCCTTCCGCATAAACCCAGAATACGAAATGCCACTGCATTAGACATGCAGTGGCGACATACAGTGGAGTAAATTCTGAAAAAATTTTGCCGCTTTATGATCGTTTATTTTCTCATGATGTCGCAACTTCCAATAACTGGCACTCGTCCTGAACATAGAATCATATGAAACTAGGAGGTTAGTCAATGCAAAATATAACTAAGCCGGCGATAGCGGTAGGTTTGCTGGCCGCTTTAGGGATAGGTTGCTATACGTGGGGACAGCACGCCGATAAACAACCGCAGACTCAGATGCCTACTTCCGCGGTCGCTCCGGCATCGATTGCAACACCGCCCCTCACTCCTACCCAGGCGTCGGTAAATCAGCCGCAATCCGCTCTAAATGCTAATGCACGTGGAACGCAGTCCGTGACGACAACTAGATCGACTGTGATGGCAACTCCTCCCGGAGCATTTACGCCACAGCAGTGGACCCAGACAAGCCGTACTATAACAACAACGGAGCCAGCGCCTGTCGAGGGACAATCGGTCGCAGCACACCCAGGCACAATGTCGACTTATTCGGAGAAGAAAACTGTTGTGCACCAAGCTTATGTTCACAGAACGTATAAACACCATCGCACGGACAAAGTCCATATGGCACGGGCGACCAAACACGGTGTGATGTTCGCCCTAAAACTGCCAGGCAGAATGGCGCTCTAGAAACGCATGACTGCGGTCAACAGGTTATTCCTGCTCAGGTTTCATTGTTGCAGCGAGAACCGCCGCCATGGTGCCGATAATATCTGCACCTTCAATCGGCAACTCATACCGAGAGAAGGCCGCAATAACTCCTAGCAGCCTGTCTTTTTCCAGTAACGGGAAAAAAGCTGCCGAAACTATTTTGTTTTCCGCAATCCATTCCTGATCCATTTGAATGTCGTTGCTTATGTCGTGGCTTACGTACGGGCGTTTCAAACGAGCCACCCAACCAAGTTTATATGAATGCATGTTGACGTCTATTTGCGACTCCAGCGCTCGCGATGGTGCGTCGGCGAGCCCAACCTCAGCCGCACGAAGCAAGAGATGTCCGGAAGGTTCGCATATCCATATGCCGGCGTGACTCATGCGAAATTCGTTACGCAAGGTAATCATCAGATTGTCAAATTTTTTACCGAGCGCATCGGATGAAGTAATCTGAGCCGCGACTCTATTGGCTCCCCGCAAAAACCGGGTGATCAGGGCTTGCCGTTCTTGCTTCTCGTAGAGTGACTTGCCGGCGGTTTCGAGTTGATCCACCAAACCCTGCAATTTATTATTCGATAGATTCAATTTGTCTCGTTCAACCGCCAACTCGCCAGCTAACGAAAGAGCGCGATGTTTTGATTCTTCTGCTTCTTTACGCGCTTTTCTCTCACTTACTAGAAGTCTTTCGCGCTCCAACTCTGCCGTCTTACGATCGGTTATGTCAGTGTGAATTCCTATCCATTCTCGAACGGTGCCATCTGCGTTGCTGACTGGCGTTGCCTTCACAATCATGTACCTAAATAGGCTGTCATATCTTCTTACTCGATGCTCATGTTGGTAGCTGCTTTTCGCCGCAACAGCCTGCAGCCAGGTGCTCTTCGTTAGATCACGATCTTCTGCATGCACAGCTTCCAACCAACCCCAGTGCAAAGACTGACCGACACTTTGGCCGGTGAAGCGCGACCACTCCACTTGCTCTGTATCAAAGGTGCCGCTTGGGCCAGTCGTCCACACTATTTGAGCAGTGTTAGTAACAAACGAGCGAAACCGCTCCTCACTCTCTTTCAACGCTGCTTCGGTAAGCTTCCTCTGCGTAATATCATTAAATGCAACCACGGCACCGTGTACGATACCGTTCAGTCGGACTGGATAAGACGTATATTCAACCGCAAAACTGGTTCCGTTTTGCCTCCAGAAAATTTCGTCGTCGATTTCTACCGCTTCTTCATGGCTAAACGCCCGATAGACATGACATTCAGAAGCTGGATATGGTGCACCATTTGCACGTGTGTGATGCACCAATAAATGCATCTTTTTCCCCAACAACTCTTCCGGCTTAAAACCAAACATCTCAGTTGCAGCCTTGTTTACGAATGTGCACCGCCCGCTATTGTTGACAGCATAAATGCCTTCTCCGGTTGAGTTCAGCAACAACCGCAGATAACTCTCTCTGGTGTTGACCGCAGCGGTCTGTGTATCATGAGCCTCCGAGATAATCATGGCCAGATTGCCCTCGAACGGGTAAGCGTGCACCGATAGCCATCGCCCTAAAAGTGCCGATAAGCTGACAAACTCGCCCGCTGTGCCATGTTCTGATATTCGCTGTAACTCGAGCAAAAAGGCTGAATGCTCGGCGTCTTCAAAAACATCCCAGATTTTATTTCCGAGCAGTTGATCAGCTGTTTTCCCGACCATGGCCACAAATTTTCTATTGACGAAGACATAGCGCCATTCGCCATCGAGCACACAAAATGCCTCGGGGAAATCGTTCAGGAATAACTGACAATCAAAGCTCATGCCTTCACTCCCTTTCTGAAATATAGCAGGGACGGTTGCCAACTATTCCAGCTATGCAGGCTAACTAAATAGATCTCAACGAGCCTTGCTCAGATGTAAGGAGCCGTTCATTGTCCACCGAGGTTGTAAAATAGCTCCTTCAATCTCTATTGATAGCTGGTACCGACTGCGTGACTACCGCCTCCTCCGAATTGCCAACCGTTCCCGGCACCCACCACGACACCGGTGGTCTGGGCGGTCATCCCCAAGGTATGACGACTCTCTTCTTCACAGAGATGTGGGAGCGCTTCAGTTACTACGGAATGCGAGCAATTCTCATTTTGTACATGGTGGCAGAGACCTCAAAAGGCGGTCTGCAGATGTCCACAGCAGAGGCTGGCAAAATCTACGGCATTTACACAGCGATGGTTTACATGACATCCATTCCCGGTGGAATCATTGCCGACAGGTGGCTCGGCGCCAGATTGTCTGTTTTAGTCGGCGGAATTATCATCGCCTGCGGTCACTTTGTTCTTGCCATACCGTCACTCGCGGCCTTTTATATTGGACTTGCTCTCATCGTGATGGGAACTGGTTTGTTGAAGCCAAACATCAGCACTATGCTCGGAGGGCTCTACGACGCAAATGATGAACGCCGAGATTCCGGATTCTCCATCTTTTATATGGGCATCAATATCGGTGCCGCTATCTCTCCAATTGTCTGCGGCTATTTTGCACAGAGCGAGCAGTTCAAGTCTCTACTTGTTAGGTGCGGATTGGAGCCAAACTCCTGCTGGCACTTTGGATTTGCTGCCGCTGGCGTAGGAATGCTGCTCGGGCTTGCGCAGTTTGTATTTAACGGTAAGCGATTAGCCAACGTCGGCGAGCGACCAAACAGGAGTGCCATCAAGATAATCGAACAAAGATCAGAGAACCAATCGCGAGCGTCCGCACAAGCAAAGCAACAACTCGCTTTGACCCCCGAAGAATGGAGCCGTATTGGCGCCATCGGCGTGCTTTTCTTCTTCTCAATGTTCTTCTGGGCCGTCTACGAACAAGGAGGCTCAAGCTTAAATTTGTTCGCCGACAAATTGACAAAGAACGAAATCTTCGGCTTCCGGTTTCCGTCTAGCTGGTTGCAGATGGTGCCTGCAGTCTACTGCATAGTGCTGGCTCCAGCTTTTTCGGCTCTATGGATCAAGCTTGGTGACAAGCAGCCGTCGAGCCCCGCCAAATTTACTTATGGACTGCTTCTACTCTCTCTAGGAATCGGTCTCATGGCACCCGCCTCGATGATTGCAGCAGGCGGAAAAGTGAGTGCTCTCTGGCTCGTCTTTGCCTATCTCTTCATGGTGTTAGGTGAAATGTGCTTGAGCCCGGTTGGATTGAGCACCGTAACGAAACTGGCACCACAACGTTTTCTTGCTAGCACCATGGGGCTCTGGTTTCTCTCGATGGCATTCGGCAATTATCTCGCCGGCTATCTAGGTGGATTCTTCGACGAGAAATCAACGACCACCCTAGTCACCTTGTTTGGCGCCATGGGTGGTGCCGGGCTTTTAGCTACCCTGATCATCGGAGTGCTGACACCAAAGGTTCGCCAGTTAATGAGTGGTATTCGCTGACTGTTAGGTTAAATACGCGAGCCCCTTACCGGACGTCCAAGCGCATCGGCTGCAATCAAGGCATCCGCTAGCAGGCGGGGAGTAACTTCAAATGGTGAGTTGTGCGCCGTCTCCCCCGGAGCCGCGGCTCGCTCTGAAATCTTCCGCACAATGTCGTCATTGAGCGACGTTATTCCAACGTCTGCCAGGCAGATTGGTAGACCAACGTTGGCACAAAACATAATGATTTGATCGATTAACAGTTGGGGCTTTCCCTCTGCAACAAGCTGAACCAACAAACCGAAAGCGACTTTCTCGCCATGCATGTACTTGTGAGTTTGAGGCACCATGGTCAACCCATTATGCACTGAGTGCGCTATTGCTAGACCGCCAGACTCAAAACCCAAACCAGACAAGAGCGTATTTGCCTCAACCAGGCGTTCAAGGGCGGGCGTCACAACTCTTGCTTCAACTGACCTCAGGGCTGTCAGTCCATCATTCAGCAATGTCTCAAAGCACAAATGAGCAAGCGCCACCGCTGATATCGTGGTGGCACCACCTAGCTGATTCTTCTTCTTTGCCTCAATTACCGTTTGCGCTTCGAACCAAGTAGCTAAAGCATCTCCCATTCCAGCCACAAGATAACGAGGTGGCGCTAGCGCAATCACCGTTGTATCAACAAGGACAAGATCAGGATTTCTCTTGTAGAAGATATAGCTCTCGAATTCGCCATCCGGCGTATACACCACTGACAGTGCGCTACAAGGAGCATCGCTCGATGCTAAAGTTGGACAATTCACAATTGGCAAATCGAGCTCAGAAGCCACAGCACGGGCAGCATCGAGAACCTTACCACCGCCGGCTCCGACAACAACCTTTGCGGCGCACTTGTTCGCTTCGGCCTTGGCTGCGCCAATTTCCTTGCGAGAGCACTCGCCACCGAAATCGTATATCGAATATGATGAACTACTCTGTTTAAAGGTCTCGGCCCAGACTCGCTCGAGATTTTTTCGCGCAGACTTGCTCGCCATGAGAAAAACATGGCCGGTAAGTCCCAATTTGCGCATCTCAGAACCTAACGACAAAGTGGCGTCACGCCCCTGAACATAGCGACTTGGTGCGCAGAAAACTGAAAGCATATAATCCTCTGAGATGGTTCTCACATTTCGCTAGTTCTTGACGCGAAATTTGACTGTACAGACTGAGCATTAAACTGAGCATTAAAAAGATTGGAATACTATTATTCTGATTCGAACAAGCATACGGTTCCTGACGACTGGAACTGCCTTGAATTTCCAGTCAGCTAACGACACAATACCTTAACTATTATTCAGCCCGAACACTTTAAACGTGATATTGGCAACCTGTTTTCAAGTGCACTGCTTGTTTATAATGCTCTAGCCAAATCAACGGAGTTCGCGGTGAACAAGAATCTATATAGTGTAGTGACGACACTTATTGTCCTTGGTGCAACAGCACAGTCAGTGCCTGTGTTGGCTAATGAAAACGAGCCATCTCCTTTCAAAATTGGGCAGATTCATAAGGATGCAGTACACGAGGAAGTGTTAATCAAGGCCACCCCACAAGTAGTGTGGGAAAGCATGTTGCGGCAACGGAAACTTGATCCTGACTCGCAATATTGCAAATCGGTCGGTCAACCTGGTACTCCGTTAGTCGAGCAAAAGTTCAAATTTCCCTCTCCATTTGGAGCCGCCGAATGTGTTCTGCACTTATCTGAAACTCCGGCTGAAAGAGTGGATTTCAGGTTGATCGAGTCGGAAGAACTTAAGAAGATGGAAGGCTACTGGGTTCTCACTCCAGTGGATAACGGCCAGTCGACAAAGCTCGGTCTGTGCTCTTATGTAGAGCCAAGCATCGCCCTTCCGCGTATAATCACCAACGGCATAATCAGCCACAAAGCGAAGAAGAACTTGGCAATGGTCAAGAAATTGGCCGAAAAGAGCATGTAGCTCTACTTCTTGATTTCTCGGTAAGTAGTACACACGCCGCCGATCAGTGCGAAAATGGCACTGCAAAGCGGACGACTTCGACTTACGAGGAAAACTCATGCCATCTAATCACTCCCGCGCATCCGACCACATCACAGATCTACTCGAGAAGAACAGCCAGGAGTCACTTTTAGAACAGCTAAAGCCAAAGCATCATCAATCACCGCCACGCGTTCCTGGAGGCACTCGCCTTACCCAAGAGGCTCTGGACAGTCGCTGGAAAGTATTGCCGCTAGATGAAAAACAGAAGTCGACAATTCTGGATCCACGCACATTCGAAGAGCGGGAAGTCTACCAAAAGAATATAGAGAATTTCATCGGCACAGTGAAGGTGCCGATTGGGCTGGTTGGTCCGTTGCGAGTGAACGGTCTCTTTGCTCAAGGAGACTATTATCTTCCCCTCGCCACAACTGAAGCGGCACTGGTTGCCTCATACAATAGGGGCGCTCAAGTAATAACCGAAGCTGGCGGGTGCAGCGTCGCACTTGTAAGTGAAGGTGTTAGCAGAGCACCAAGTTTTGCATTTCGCGATCTAGGCGAAGCCGGTCAATTCGCAGTATGGGCGATCTCCCAGCTCGACAAATTTATCGAAGTTGCTGCAACAACGACCCGGCACGGCAAGCTCGTCGATATGCGCATCACCATCGAAGGCAACCATGTCTACATCAATTTCGAGTATATGACTGGTGACGCTTCCGGACAAAATATGGTCACCATATCAACGGAAGCCGTATGCCACTACATTGAAGAGGCCGCACCAGTCAAGCCTCAGTATTGGTTCATCGAATCGAACATGAGCGGTGACAAAAAGGCAAACGCACTGTCTTTCACGTCCGTGCGCGGCAAAAAAGTTACCGCCGAAGTGATCATTCCAGAAGCCCTGGTAAAGAAACGCTTGCATACGACTCCGGATGCAATGTGCAAACAATCGAATATGGGGACGATCGCTAGCGCGCTAATCGGCAGTTTTGGAATTCAAGGGCACTACGCTAACGGACTCACTGCTCTGTTCATGGCCTGTGGTCAGGACGTAGCCTGTGTCGCCGAATCTGCAGTCGGAATATCACGTCTGGAAGTTAGAGACGACGGTTCTCTCTATGGCTCTGTAATGCTGCCCAACCTAATGGTAGGCACTGTGGGCGGTGGCACCGGATTACCAAGTCAACGCGCTTGCCTGGAGATGATGGGATTGGCCGGAGTTGGTAAAGCACGGGCTCTGGCTGAAGTATGTGCAGCTTTGACCTTAGCCGGTGAACTATCGATCAACGCTGCTCTCTCTTGCCACCAGTTCACTCGCGCGCACCAACGCTTGGCACGCGGACGGCACTCAGCCCCGGCAGCGGAGCCTGTTGCCACCTAGAAAGTAAAACTCGGCTGGCTTGCCGCCATGGTTTGACCACACATCCATTGTGCAAAACGACTGTTGCAATTCTCAGCAGCAGCGACAGCATTGCTGGAACAAAACTTAGCGGGCTTACAACTTGATCTACTCGAAAACGAGATCGCAAAGCTTCTTGCCGAATAGTATGATAGTTCTATCTACATAATACTGTTGTACTAACCAAATGAAAACTGTTGTTCATCCATCAAAGAAAGACCTGCGCCTTGAGAACATTCTCTATGCGCTCAGTGATGGCGTGCGGCTTTCCGTCGTACAACAGCTCGCTAAGCATGGACAGATGACTTGCGGAGAATTCGCCGCTTGTGAGAACAAGGGAAAATCTACCATGACACACCACTTCAAAGTTTTGCGAGATGCCGGAATTATCTATACAGAAATCGACGGGCGCGAGCACCTAACATCACTGAGGGCAAAAGACCTCGACTCATGCTTTCCCGGACTCCTCGAGGCTGTTCTATCGTCCGCATCAAACCAGAAAAAGAGAATGAAGCGCTAGCGCTAAATCGAGCGTGCAGGTGCTAATTGATTGATGCACGCAGTCGCCAACAGTTCGTAAGACCTCAGGCGGGCTTCATGACGATAGAGATCCGAGACGACGATTAGCTCATCGGCCTGGGTGTGTTCAATCAGTTCCGTCAAACCAGCACGAACCTTTGTGGGATCACCGAACAAAGCCAGTCGCAGCCTGCTCATGACGGCTTCACGCTCAGCCGGTGTCCAGATCTCATCAATGTTATCTACTGGCGGCTTTCCTTGAACAGGCTCACCGCGTATCAAGCCAAGAAACTTCTGCATTGTCGTGGTGGCAAGTTTTCGCGCTAGGTTCTCTGACTCGGCAACAATTACCGGAACACCCACCGATACATATGGCTTCGCCAGCTGAGCCGAAGGGCGGAAGCGACTTCGATATACGGCTAACGCCTCCATCAACTCCTCAGGAGCAAAGTGGCTAGCAAATGAAAATGGTAGCCCCAACTCGGCAGCTAACCGTGCACTGAATGTACTTGAACCCAGCAGCCAAATCGGAATACTCATGTTGTTTCCGGGATACGCCCGTACTCGTTGATGCGGTGCTGGGGGAGCGAAATATCTCATTAGCTCGGCCAGCAACTCGGGGAAATCACTCCCATTTGCATCGAGTCCTCGGCGCAATGCGTATGAAGTCGCGGGATCGGTACCGGGCGCACGCCCTAGTCCTAGATCAATGCGTCCAGGATAGAGAGCTTCGAGCGTGCCAAATTGCTCGGCAATAACGAGCGGGGCATGATTAGGCAACATCACACCACCAGAGCCGACGCGAATACTCTTAGTGCCCGCGGCTATATAACCAATTAGAACCGATGTCGCCGAACTCGCGATACCGGGAAGATTGTGATGCTCTGCCAGCCAGTATCTGGTGTATCCCCATTTTTCCGCATGTTGAGCCAAGTCAAGACTATTCCGAAAAGTCTCAGCGGCGCTACTTCCGACCGAAACAGGAGCAAGATCTAGAATTGAAAATGCTATATTGCTCAATTCTGCCATTTCTAACCTCAGCACCAAAATATTGAAATATCGAACAACTCTGCTTTGATTGTTCTATTACTATCGTACTATTAAAACAGACGAAGCGACCGGTCTAAATCAAGTTGTAAACAATCTAGTTTTTCATTCTTGCGTCCCACTCCTGAGCGCTCGGTAAATATGGAAACAGGTGCTGTCTTTTTTATGGAAGTAAAGCTCTTTCTTGTCCATGGTCAAAGATGGTGCCTCGACGAAACCTTCTAACGCCGCCAATCGCCTTGGTTCTCGAAAGGCAGCGTGCGAATCACGCCTATGAGATACGAATATCTCAACACTGGGCGTAGGCTTTTTCGCAACAGAAGATTCACCGGCTCGCGTAAAGTACAACTCCAGGCCATCTGCTGTTATCGCCGGAGCATATTCAAGCGCTGCTGAATTGACAGTTTTCAATACGGCATCAGAATCTAAATCAGTCATGAAAGACCCATCAGCTTTCTTGTGCGCAATGAACAGATCAGACTTGCCTGGTATTCCTTGAAACGGCAGGAACTGCGCCCTAGATACAACAAGTACCTGACCAGCTGGATCGACACCGCAATCCATGTCTATCCAAAAGGGCTGGCTCGGTGCAAGATTCCCAGATACAGGCGCAACAGCCGTTAGCCGATTATTTTTGAAGATCCCACAATAAAGCGACCTATGATCCTTATCGAATGAACGCAGCGTCGTAAAGATAATGTGTCCGTCCACAGTCATTGTCGGAGCCATGTCCTTCTTTAGCGATCGACTGCCCTCAAGAATTCCCAAATACCTAAATTTCGTTTCCGCAACTCGTTCAGCGAAATGGACATGTGTATCGACGCTACCTTCATTGCTGTTATTGAAAAACAGGTATCTCCCGTCCGGAGAGACGCACGGCTCCATAGCGTCTTCGCTATAGCCTATAATCTCAACCAGTTGTGGTTCCCCATAAAGTTTGCTGTCACGGACTTTTGGCTCTAGTCCGGCAAGAGCCGCTGTCTGAAAGCAAGAACCAACAAAAGTGCACACAAACAAAAGCGCGAGCGATGAGACCAACAATTTCATCGCCGCCACTTTCGTCCGCCAGCTCATTTTGCGTTACGGCTCCAATGGACGGGCGAACATAGCACCAACAAGACTCGTCGACCAGGTGAGTGACTTGCTTAAGGGTCCGGGTTCAATGGTCACTTGCATCTTCGCCTTGCCCGAGGAGGCATCCATAAGGTGCGCTACTCCATCAGCATCTTTGAAAATAAGTCCGGTATGAGCGATATCGAATCCGGTGGCATTCGTCGCTACCCCAACGATGTCGCCCGTCTGCAGCAACGGTTCGACATCAGCTAATTTTGACTTTGGAACATACTTGAGAGAGCGCGAGTTGATAAGATCCTCTTGCTGCTTTAAGATCGGAACGAACTCCGTATGAATGGAGAGTTGGCGGTACTTGTCCGGGTGGCCGCTCATGTATCCGACTTTCTGCTCAAACACCTGAGAACCCGGCAAATCCGAAAGCAGCTTCACGACACGCTTCTTATCGTTGTCGTAGAACCAATCAGTCGTGTAATGCAGCCTGCTCGTATAGTTTCCGATTCTCCCGCCCCGGTAGCGCGTATATGCCACTTCCTCGAGAAGCGCCTTCGGTGTTTTCTTCCCCTTTTTGAGCATACGCGCGAGATCCAAAGTTGTCTCAAAGAAGGTTACACAATCAAGTCCGCTGAGATTGACCGAACAAATTTCTTTATCGAGAGATATCTCCAGAGTATTGGCGACGTAGGGAGTACCCTTTAACTCCAACGCAATTTTGCCCATCAACTCACCGATAGGGAGCTTTGTCCAGCCCTCGCTTACCGCCTTATTTACAATGCGCTCGAAAACAGCGTCGCCGACAAAATTGTTCGGCTTAGCTGCAGCCAAAATCTCCCGGGGAACCAAAGCCGTTGCCGAGACCATAGCCATCAAAAAAGTACGCCGAGATTGCATCGCTACGAGTCTTCCTCCTATCGGCAGCCTGAGACACCCTATGCTAAGTAGTTGGGAAACCGCGGTCTCGCATCAATGCATTGGTATCTACATCACGTCCCCGGAAATTTCTAAAGGCGACTTCTGGAGCGACGGAATTGCCGACACTGAATATGGTGTCTCTAAATCTATCGCAAGTCGCTCGGTCATAAAAGCCACCTGCCTCTTTGAAGGCTTCAGATGCATCAGCAGACATTGTGTCAGCCCAGATGTAAACGTAGTATCCGGCAGAATAGCCATCATCTGCAAATATGTGGCCAAAGTGTGTCGGTCTATGACGCATGATTATCTCTTTCGGGCAATTCAATTCGGCCATTGTCACACGCTCGAAATCGATAGGATCAATAGTCTCGTCCGGCGTTGCAGCCAAGTGAATCTTCATGTCGTACAGAGCCGAGGCTAAATACTCGACTGTGATGAAACCTTGATTGAATGTCTTCGATTTTCTAAGTTTCGCCACCAGTTCATCAGGAATCGGCTGTCCAGTCTTATGGTGCAAAGCAAATTTTTTCAAGACTTCATCAGTCAATATCCAACGCTCGTTGACCTGACTGGGAAACTCGACGAAATCCCGTTTGACATTGGTACCGGCAAGACTAGGATAGCTCACATTTGATTGCAAACCATGCAGCGCGTGTCCGAACTCATGGAACATAGTGGTGGCATCGTCCCAGGAAATCAGAACCGGCTCACCAGGTTTTCCTTTGACAAAATTCGAGTTGTTGGAAACGATAGGAGTAACATTCGTTTTAAACCTCTCTTGCGTTAAATACTCATTCATCCAGGCTCCGGAATTCTTGCCGTCGCGAGCATAGGGATCAAAATACCAGAGACCAATCTGCTTGCCGTCACGCCTCACTTCATACACGGTGACGTCGGGATGAACGACAGGCAAGCCCTCGATCTTAACCATGTCGAGTCCATAGACCTGTTTTGCGGCAAAGAACATACCATCGCGAACATTGTCCAGCTGCAAGTATTGCTTTACTAAATTTTGGTCGACGTCATATTTTGCGTGACGAACTTTTTCTGCATAATAGCGATAATCCCATGGCTCAATAGTTATTTTCGCTCCTTCTTTGTCCGCAACCTCCTGCATGTCTGCCACTTCCTCGTGAACTCTCGCAACTGCCGCCTTCCAGACTTTGAGCATCAAGTTCATCGCGGCATCTGGGGTTTTTGCCATATTGTCATCAAGAACCCAGTGAGCGTGCGTTGGAAAACCAAGGATGCGAGCGCGTTCAGCTCTAAGCTTGAGAATTTCACTGATGGTCGCCTTGTTGTCATGGTTGTCATTGTTGTCACCACGCCGAGTCCAAATGCGCCACGCTTTTTCGCGCAGGTCGCGGCGTGGAGAGAAAGTCAAAAACTGTTCCATCGAAGAGCGAGTGTTAGGAATGGACCACTTGCCTTTCAATCCACGCGACTCAGCATGAATTACCGCTGCCAGCTTTAACCCATCCGACAATCCGGCAAGATCATCTGCACTTTCCAGAACCAAGCTGTAGTTTTCTTCATCGGCCAACTGGTTGTGGCTGAAAGTCGTAAACAGCTCAGCAAGCCTTTCATTTATCTCTGCGAGCCGCTCTTTCTTTTTCGCGTCTAATCCTGCACCGCGTCGTTGAAAAAGTTCGTAGTAAACTTCTGTCAAACGCTGTTGTTCTGCGGTCAATCCTGATGTGCTGCGGGCATCATAAACGATGCTAATTCGCTGAAAGAGCGGAGCATTTTGTATGATCTCGTCTTCAAACTTGGCTAGCAGCGGCTTGATCTCGCTCTCGATACCTTGCATTGTCTTGTCGTTCATAGTCGACGTGTAGACATCGAATATCCGATTCGCATGGTTAAATGGGCGGCCGGAATCTTCAATGGCGGCTAGAGTATTTTCAAAATTCGGCGCGTCCTTCTGCTCGACTATGGCCTTTATTTCAGCCCGCTTTAGATCCATTCCTTTCAGCATTGCCGGTTTGAACTCTTCCACCTTGACGAGATCGAAGCGGGGATAACCATGATGCTCGCCGGTCCAGGGATCAAGCAAGGGACCAAGTCCGGTTGATTGGGCTGTTGCAACTTTATCACTCAACACGAAACGACCTCCACACAAAACAAACGCCGCAGCACTCTTCAAAAAAGTACGTCTTTTCAAGTACAGCTCCTTGCATCACGTCAGGACCGCGACGAGAACAGTCTCGACAATCGAACAACAACAGATTATGACAGCTAATCGCTAACGGAGATCCGGCTCTCGCTATTATTGCGACGGATTTGAGAACTACCGACGATGTCGGTTTGCTGGCGCCGTACCATCTTCTGCGACATTGTAGTCAAAGGTAAATTCGATTTGAGCACTGCCGTTGAGCGATTTGGGCAAGGCTGGCAGCGGATCGGCTTTGCAAACGGCCTCAAGCGCTGCAGCATCGCACTTGACGTCACCAGAGCTGTGCCCGATCTTCAAATCGTGTACATGACCTTTCCCATCGAGCCGGAAGTCAACCAAAACGTGGCTTGACTGCGCGCTATGGGGCGGATTCCAGTACTCCTTCAAACTGTACTGCATTGTATTCATGTACGACGTTACCTCCGGATCGGAGAACTGACTCCCGTCTTTGTATGACGGCGGTTTCTCAGACACATTCGCATGGGTGGGAGTGTGCTTGAATATAGAGACTAAGACGGCTAGTGGTATGACCAACAAAATCCCAACGACAAGAACTATCAACGGTGCGTAAGAAAATCTATCGCGCTTCTTTTTCGCCTCTTCCGGGTTCTCGAGTAGAAAAATCAGATCGTTGACAGTGCACTTCTCGCCACCTATAAGATTTTTGACGAGATAGATCGGAGTGAAGATTACCCCGAACGGAAATCCCCACCAACCAAGAAAGAGCGTCAAAAGAGTTAAGCGGGCGTTCGTATTGCGATCTTCATCTGTACCTTGCAAAAGATATTTCGAAGTCTGGCGAACAGAGAATACAACACACGACATACACGAAAAGTAGCGCACGACGGTTGAATCACCGGTTACGCGATTGCCCTGATACGACCCCGCACCATTTCTAATGTTTTGAATATTTTGGGCAACCCACGTCCCAAAGTCGATACCGGCAGATTGTGTCATAAACACACCACAGTTTCTTAATAACCATTGCGGACAACCAATTCTTTATCCCCAATAGGAGGCAAAAGCCCCGGCGGTGGAATTAATTTTGGCAGTTTCAACCCAAATTAATCTAGAGAACTTAAGGTTCGAATACCTGCCCAGCTGCCGCATATGCAATAGAGCGTCCGTGAACCATGGCCAATAAATAACAACGAGACTTCTAGACAGATTTTAATGACAGGCAACCTTCACGAACGATCGGCGCTGTGCAGGAATAGGGTATTCTATTGGGGTGTTTGACAACCATCTGCATCGGCAGTGAGTTAGATTCCAACTACAAATTTTAGATCTGTTCCTCTCCTTGGAGTTAACAATGAAACTTTCGGAATATGTGACTTTGGGGCGCTCGGGACTGAAAGTCAGCCCGCTCTGTCTTGGCACAATGACTTTCGGTGAAGATTGGGGCTGGGGAAGTTCGGAAGACACCGCGCGCAAGATTTTCGATGCGTATATTTCGAAAGGTGGCAATTTTCTTGATACCGCAGATGGTTACACAAACGGAAAGAGTGAAGAGCTTCTCGGTAAGTTCGTCAAAGACAGCAAACTAAGAGATGATGTCGTAATTGCGACAAAATTTACGTTCAACGCCAAGCCCGGCAATCCAAATGCTGGTGGCAACGGTCGCAAAAATATCTATCGCGCGCTCGAAGGCTCATTAAAACGTCTGCAGACAGACTACGTGGACTTTTACTGGCTTCACACCTGGGACAAAGTGACACCAGTTGAGGAAGTGCTGCTTACACTCGGTGACCTGGTACGCGAAGGAAAGATTAGATACTTCGGACTTTCCGACGTGCCAGCCTGGTATTTGGCAAAGATGCAGACTTTGGCAGAAACTCATGCACTACATCGTGCTTCGGCGCTACAGTTGGAATATTCTTTGATCGAAAGAGCTATTGAGCGCGAGCATATTCCAGCGGCGCAAGAGTTTGGGCTCGGAATATGCCCTTGGAGCCCACTGGCAAGCGGACTTTTGAGCGGAAAATACAAAAGAGATTTCAACGGCGAAAACGCTGGAAGGCTTTCGGTTATGAAAGATTCCGGACATCCAGGTTTTGCCAAACTCTTCAACGAGCACAATTGGACGATAGTAGACGCGGTTTCTGAGGTTGCAAAATCGGTGGGTAAGTCGGCAGCCCAAGTCGCTTTGAATTGGGTAGCGACACAACCTGGTATCACTTCTACAATCATTGGTGCAACGAAGCTGCATCAACTTGAAGATAACTTTGCTGCGATCGAATTCGACTTGCCTGCAGAGGCGAGAACCAAACTCGAAGAATGCAGCGCGCTCGATTCGTCTGTGCACCCCTATCTGTTTTTTACTGCACCGATGCAAGCGATGGTCAACGGAAATGTACCGGTGCGAGCCTGGAGCCCCAACAACTGAACCATCCGAAACCGCATAAAGCGAAACTAGCAGAACGCAACGCATCCCACTTAATAAGGATCCATGCCTCCGGCGCACACAATATTAAAAGCCAACCCAGAGCTCGGTCTATCCCCTCCCAGTACCGATGGGCAAAGCGCACAACAGGCAGACCAGGCGGTATCAGATCGTCTTGAGTTTCTCGATGGATTGCGAGCGCTGACCGCTCTGTACGTAGTCGCTTACCATGCTTTCCTACAAGTATGGTCAGTACTGAGAGGCATACATCCACACGGTGCAGCAAAATTTCTTTTTGGTTGGCTTGCACACGGCGCCTATGGCGTAGTTGTCTTTCTGGTCGTGTCAGGTTTTTGCTTGATGTTGACTGTAAATAATTCGAACTATCAATTGAAAGAAGGTGTTCTGGGTTTCTTTGTCAAACGAGCCAAACGCATTGTGCCACCATATTACGCTGCTATCGCTCTGTCTTTTATTCTAGCGACCACAGTTCTTAAAACGCCGCTTGGAACTCATTTTGACATTTGTTTACCGGCAACTCTCGATGGACTCAGAGGCAATCTTCTTTTTATACCAGAGCTGACGAAGGCAAACACCAATCACGTTTTCTGGTCAATTGGAGTGGAAGCGAAAGTATACTTGCTCTTTCCGCTTGCACTAATTCTTTGGCGAATAATTGGTGGAATTTCGACAACAACTCTTATGCTCTTAGCCGGCATCTATGTTCCGACAGTATCGGTACAGCTAGCCCCATGGTGCACTCACTATACAGGACTGTTCGCGCTAGGCATGCTTGCTGCCGACTTCAAAACACGTAGAAATATTCTGCTTACGCAAATATTGAAGGTTGCGTCTCTACTGCTTGTGGCCTCAATCGGAGCGCTCACTTGGTTTGTCCCAGCACAAGTGCAAATTGTCCACGGGCTTGATTTTCAACTGGCAGTCGGAGCGGCGACGGCCGCTATTATGTGCCTCATGAAGAACGGCGAGTTTAACGCTTTGAAGCGATTCCTCTCCCATAAGCGGCTGCAAATCATCGGTATTGCTTCTTACAGTCTCTATCTGATCCACGCACCCTTATTACAGCTTTACACGAAGTTCGTCACTCAGCCTCTTTTGACTCCCCTATACGGTCAATCGGTTCAACTAGCGTCATTTATAGAAATCCTGTTGTTCCTGCTCGGAGCGTTACCTCTTACTGTGCTTGCCGCGTTGGGCTTTGCTTATCTCTTCGAAGGTCGCTATTTCAAAAGAGGAATGTCGCATATTATCGCCAGTCAATCCGGCAAGAGATAAACATAGCAACTGCGTTGTTCCGAATCCGCATTTTAGCAACCAGAGAAAGACAATGAGCTGGGAAGAACTCCTCGAACAATATTCAGTCATCTGGAAATATCCAGAACGCGGCTTTCATGCAGCCTATTCTTTGAATAATTGTCACTCTGACTTTTATTTCAATAGCGACTATTTGATGAGTCAACCGAAGCTATTGAGAGAAGCATGCACCGCTCTTGCCAAGTCATTAACGCCAAATTATGCCGTTCCCGAGTGGTTAATCACCTATCCGCCATATGGAATGAATGTCGGATTTTGCTTAGCTGAAAATTTGGGTTGCCGGCTAGCATATATTAGGTCACTTGAATCTCCCGAGCTAAATTTCGATATCGCCTCTACTGCTTCGGTTATGTTTTGTGCAGACGATTTATACACTGGTGGCAGCTATGAAAAAGTTCGGCTGGCATTGGCAGGAGCAGGCGTGAACCTCATGACACCGCTCATGGTGCTGGCGAATTTTTCAGGAGACAGCAAGTTTCGAGGGCACGACGTGGTCTCCTTGATAAAAAAGACAATTAACTTGTGGGAGGAGGACGAATGTCCCCTCTGTAAAGCCGGATCGACTGCGTTGCCAGCCAGGAAAAATTGGACAAAACTTCTTGAATCGGGCGAAACTTGAGCCTACTGCAAACGTCAGTATTTTTACCGTATTAAAACCGACTCAAGCGCTTTAAAATTGATGTTTAGATAGCCAATATTGTTTATATGATTCGAAAGCTGCAAATTCTATAGAGATCTTTGTTGAGGAGAGCCGATGACCACAGTTACCAACGATCAAGAAGATGAAAATTCGAGGGCTCGACCAAAGTCAGAAATCGAAACTAATGTAGATGCAGCATTTCCAGTATCAGTTACCAGCAAGATCAGCTCAATTGGACTTTACGCCCTCCAGTTCGTGCTCCTGATGGGTGCTATGGCAATTTTCTTTAAGGGCACAATCGCAGAAGCACGGTATATTCCGTCGTCGTCTATGCTTCCGACACTTCAGATAAACGACCGAGTTCTTGTTGAGAAGATCACTCATCCGTTGTGGTGTCGAAAGTACGAAAGAGGTGACATAGTCGTCTTCTATCCTCCAGAAATCGAAAACGGCTGCCCAGACAACGGATTGCTTGGGCGCTTTATTCCGTTGTTACCGGAAAATCCTCCAGCCTTCATCAAGCGTGTAATCGGCTTACCAGGCGATCGCATCGAGATCAAGCGACATGTTGGGGTTTTCATAAATGGAGAATTGCTCGATGAATCAGCCTATGTGAAAACGCGACCCAACTACAACCTGAAAGCACTCGGAGACATCGGAGGTTATTCGCGCGATGGCCAACCGGTGATGCCATTTCCTCACAGCGGCGAGCCGATAGTCGTTCCGGAGAACCAATTGTTTGTTTTGGGAGACAATAGGAATGCAAGTGCCGACAGTCACGTTTGGGGATTTGCCGAACAGAATCGGATCGTCGGTCGAGCCTGTTGTGTTTTCTGGAAAGATGCATGGATACAGAATTTATGCGCAAAGCTACCCAGCCCTTTTAAGGGCTCAGGGCACGGCTATTTACGTAACTACACTCAAAGCTTAGATGACCACAGAGAATAAAAAGAGAGCAAAAAACGTTGTCTATGCCATCGCACGAGCGTCGCGATGCTACGCATGCGATACGAAGTTGAATGCAGGCGACATTATTAAGATGCAAAATTCGCAGGACGACCGCGAAGTGCTGTGCCGTAAGTGCGCTGGTCTTGCTTCCTTTGAGATGCTTCGCAAGGGAGACGCCAAGCTATCACGCCTGGCCGGTAAGTACTCTTCAGCTACATACACTGTGATGCAATGGTCTCAACTGTGGAAGTGCTACGAACGAGTCGGCATATTAGTTACGCCAGAGGCACTTGCGAAAGCGCAGAGTGAAATGTGAAACCACAAAGTTAGCTTCTGCCATCCAAAAAATTCATCCGCAGCCAAAATCGTGAACGCCGCAGTATGACCGGCAGTGTTGCATTGTTTCATAAATTGGGAACAACGAAAGAATCAATCAGGGGAGGATTCGATTATGGGTTACCAACCCGGTCCGGCGGCTCGCCCAACATCTGGCAAATTATCAGGGAACGTGCAGCTCATCGACGTTGGTGGTGGTGCGGTCGCCAGCCTCAATCGCTTTCTGCAGGAAATGGGCATCGTCTGCAAACAAGTTACCGATGGTGGAGACTTGCAGGGTGGAACCCCAATCATAGTGTCCGGCGTCGGTACTTTCGCGAAAGTAATGCAAGCGGTCAAAGACTACTACTTCCACGACAAGTTGATCGAAATAATCAAAACCGGTACACCTTATCTTGGTATTGCAGTTGGGATGCAGATACTATTCGAGCAAAGCGAAGAGTCGCCTGGGATTCCCGGCCTAGGACTTCTGAACGGACAGGTAGTTCGTTTCAAAAAAGGCACATGTCAAATCGGATCAAATCGAATCGCTCCGACGCCTCAATTTCAACTTGTGTATCCAAAAGAGGAGTTTGTCTACTTCTGCAATTCATACTTTGCAAAACCAGAGCAGCAAGAGATAATCAGCTTCAATGGCAACTACCAAGAACGGTTCTGTGCAGCAATCAAGTTCAAAAATGTAACCGGATTTCAGTTCCAACCAGAGCAAAGCAAAGATGCCGGCGTGCGCCTGATGACGACATGGCTGAAGGAAGCGCTAGGACAGTAAGTAAGACAATAAGTAAGTAAGTAAGTAAGTACGACGCCTGCTCTAAGCCAGACGACTGATAACCAGTTTGAAATATTGCTCGATATCTAATCGAGAGATTCCATCTCTATAATTTGGTTCGCCTTCTTGCACAGAGTCGGCGATCTCCTGCTGGTTGTGCAGTAAGAACATGATGAACGACTTCTCGCGCATCGGTGTATTGGGATCGTTAAAGACAGTATGCAACTCAGAGGCTTCGATAAAGCCGTTGTTATTCGTGTCGAGCCTGTCGAATTGCTCGTAGGCATACTTTTTTATGTCTTCGAGATTTTGCTGTGCCGGCGTCAACTTTTTCTGAGGAGGCGCTGCGGGGTCCGGAGCCAGACTGAACCAGGCATTTTCGAACTCGTCGCTGCCGGCCTTGCCACCGCCCTTTTTGTTGAAAAGGTCATTGAGAGGCATTGTTATACTCCTTTTGCTCCAATAGCCAGACAATCCCCTCTATGATAGCTGATGAGAAGGCAAAAAGAGCCGGAACCAAGCTATGGGGCTGACAGCTATGTTCCCCGCCAGAAGAGTTTAACGCCGAATCAGCAGAAAATTTTGACAAATTGCCTACAAAACTAGGATTATCGAATCAGCGGTTTATTTTGCGAAACAAACGCCACGGACTGGTATGGGCACTGCATACGGTGCGCCGTAAACGCCAATCATAGAAATCGAAACTCGCGAACTTTCCCAAATACAAACAGGCCAAACAAGAGGACCACCCAAACTTGGTTCGGATGGTTCCTCCTTTACCCTGTGCTCAAGTTTTCACTCGAGCAGCTTTGAATCCACTTTCCAGTTTGCTTCTGCAGTTAGTCAGCTTTAATACCGATCTTGACCCGCTTGTCACTGATCTTGGCGATGTCTCTATCCAACTGCGATTGCACTTGAGCGAAGCGACGCTCTATCTCGCGGCGGGTCGACTCCTTCAACGTGCCGTTGGATTTTCTTTTCGTCTCAAGGTTGGTGATCTCGCTAATCTGCTGTTTTAATTGCTTCACTTGCAAATTGGACAAATGACCGCCTGCGTATTGGTCGTCAATTCGTGCTTCAAGCTGCGCACGACGCAATGCATAATCGCTCTCGAAATAGACCATGCGCCCGTCAATTACGACGAAGTGCGATGGCAAGACTGCCGGAATCGTGGTCAACGTAACGAGCGCACCACTTGCATCTGTGGTGGCCATGAGTCTTCCGGAGGACTGTTCGACGATGTAATAGCCACTTGGCACTGCCTGACCATTCCAAAGTCTGGTCACAGGATCATAGGTCCCGCGCGAGAGTCCTGTAGCTGGATCGACAACGATGTACGTGCTTGTCGAGGGAAGTTCAACAGCAGTCGTCGTTGTTTTAACGGTAGTGGTTTCGGTTGTGGTCTGCGCCTCAGCCGTCGTGGTGAAAACCCCGATCGCCAAAGACGCTGCAAACAAAATTACAGCCTGTTTCATGTGCATTCTCCTTGCTCTATCTAGACGCCAGCCCATGGCAATCTGACTTTCAAGGAGCCTGACGTGAAGGCAATGGTTGAGGTTCCAGCACTTCATACTGTTGCAAAAAAACGCATGAATAGCCGATTCAAGAAAATTTCGAAAATATCTTACTAGGCAGAAACCAGCAGCAGAGCCGCATCAGAACGCAGCATCTCTTAATTGGCACCACCAATATACATACGAATCATGTCGTACCATTGCGGCCAATCATGCGCGAATCCATTCCATTCACGGAAAGCGTGCCAGGCACCTTTATCCCAGAGCAATTGCGAGAACCATTTGTTGTTACCAAACAGAGGGTCTTCGTTACCAATCGCAATAATCATATCGAGCTTACGAATCTGGTCGATCTTCCAGCCATCATGTAAGCCGACAAGATACTCACAAGGACTGCCTTGCGCGATCACGTCGTTCATTTCATCGTTTGTCCATTCGCGCACGTCATAAACGCCGCTCATTCCCAGTACACGATTGAAGTGTTCGGGGTATCGCAAAGCGACACTAAAAGAGTGATAGGCGCCGAAACTACAACCAGTAGCAATAGTATATGGGTTGTCATTCTTTGAACGCATGAAAGGCAGGACTTCATTGATGACGTAGTCATGATATTGCAGATGACGTCTCGCTCTGTCTGTGGGATTCGCCCAACCGTTGAACCAGCTCTCAGGATCGACGCTGTCCACACAAAAAAGCTGCACCCATCCCTTTTCAATATGTTCTTGAATCGGGTCGTTCATGCGGCGATTTTCCCAGTCGAAGAATCGCCCTTCGGATGTGGGGAACACAATTACCTTCGCCCCATGGTGTCCGAATTGGAGCAACTCCATGTCTCGATTGAGGGAAGGGCTGTGCCACTTGTGATATTCACGCAACATTTGTTTTCGCCTGTGTTTTCCGGGTTTAAGAATCGCCAGATTGTATCACGCTGCCGGTTAAGCCTAGCTGGCGATTGACAAGTCGGGTTGCTTTAAACGCCCAGCGGTGACATCTAATCACTATCTAGCTATACTGATGCCCTTAATCCCGGCTAAGGCTTTAGGGTCCATGAACTCAGTCTTTCTTTCGCCTAATTTTCCGCCAAATTTCGCTTATTTCGCAGTCCAGCTCAAAGAAGCAGGGGCGAAAGTCCTGGGACTCGCAGACGACTCATACGAGGCACTGAGTCCGATCCTGCGTGATAGTCTGACTGAGTATTACCGCGTCTCGGACATGCACAACTATGACGAGCTGGTAAGAGCAATCGGGCACTTCACGCACCGTTACGGCAAAATCGACCACCTCGATTCTCACAACGAATATTGGCTGGAGACTGAGTCTAAGCTGAGAACAGATTTCAACATTACAGGCATCAAGTGCGATCAAATTGACTTGATCAAGCGCAAATCTGAGATGAAGCGTATTTTCTTAAAAGCCGGTCTCAACCCTGCCCGAGGCCGCGTATGTAACAACGAAAAAGAGTTGCGCGACTTCGTGCGCGAAGTAGGTTATCCAATCGTGGCCAAACCAGACATTGGGGTCGGTGCCGCAAAGACTTTTAAAATCGAGAACTTTCAGGAACTCGAACACTACATCCGTGAGATGCCGAACGACTATATAGTTGAGGAGTTTATCCCCGGCCAAATCATCACCTACGATGGACTTGTCGACGCCAACGGCAATCTCATCTTTTCGTCGTCTTTGCGCTACAGCCGCGGCGTCATGGACGTCGTAAATGAAGATTCAGATATCTACTACTACGCGGTGCGCAACATAGAATCTTCGCTTGAGATGGCAGGCCTTATTACTTTGCGCGCATTCGGCGTCAAAGCCAGGTTCTTCCACTTCGAATTTTTCCTCACAGAATCAGGTGAAGCCATTCCTTTAGAAGTGAACATGAGACCGCCAGGCGGATTAACGATAAACATGTTCAACTACGTCTTCGACTTCGATTGCTATAAGACCTGGGCACAGATGATCGTCAACGGAATGTCGAAACCTCAACGCCACCGTCCCTATTACGTCATCTATATAGGTCGCAAGTATCATATCCCTTATGCCATGTCACATCAGCAAGTGCTGGAGAACTTCAGCTCGCTGGTGGTTCACCACGAGGAGATAAATTCGATATTTGCCCGCGCCATTGGCAATTACGGGTACATTTTGCGCCATCCGGAACTGCCCGTGTTGATTGAAGCCGCGAATACAATTCAACGCAGAGCCTGACTTTCAAGCTTGCATTATTTCCTGCCACAAAATCTTGACGCTTTGCGTCTCGACAAATCGTTGCGTTTGACTTAGAACGGTAATAGCGGAAGTCAAACCTCAAGAGAACGAGACAGATTGTGGTTTAGGAGATCCTGCCGTGAATTTGCACAACATCGCCATTCAGTTCGCTTTTCTGTACGCACCCTTGATACATACACCCGTCGAGCAAGTCACGCCGAATCTCTATCGGGGACAAGACCCTAAGGCATCCGAGCTCTACGCTTTGAAGCAAAAAGGCATCAAGACCATCATCTCGCTGCGCACTAACCCAGAGCGAAAGAAAGCCGAGCTTTGCAAAAAACTGGGAATGAACTGGTACCAGATAAAAACGGGTGTCTTCAAAACACCGACTGATGAACAATTTGATGAATTCAGAAAGATCGTGGACGATCCCAAAAATCAGCCATGTTATACCTCATGCGAAATCGACATGGATCGAACCGGTGTTTACATTGCAGCATACCGAATGGTTGAGGAACACTGGACAACCACTCAAATGGTAAACGAATTCAATTCGCACCATCAGAAGAAATGGTGGCCGATTTTCAGAAAGTATCAAGCGAAAGTGGTAGCGTATGCCAAACGCAGAGGACAAGATCCAGGCGATACGTCAGTGCTGAATACGACCGCAGTCAAATTGCCGGCGGCTCAAGAAAACGAAGCCACAAGCAAAGCGACCCCAGCGGCAGGAGCCGGTGCGGCGCCGGTGGGCAAGGCCGACTCAGGCGCCAAGGTGGCACCGGCTTCTGATGCGGCCAAAGATAAGAAAGCCAATGGCACGGCCGAACAACCATCAAACGTCGTAGCCAGCCAACCGTCATCGAGCGACGAAAGTGCCACCGCCAGCCAAAAATCGCTGTCTAGTCAGAGTTTCGGGTTGCACGGTAGCAAGGGCGGTGGTGTCAAATAGTCATATAACAACCGTGACACAGCCGTAACACGGCGAGACCACGGCCATGTCACAACCTCGGCTTTAAATTGTAATTGTTCCGACTGACCCCCCCGCATATCAGATGGAACTGACACAATGCACCCAGAGCACATCCGGTCCCATGAACTGGGCTTGAGACCGTATGGTGCTCTGGACGATGCATTTTTAGCACCAGGACGAGTGCGAACACAAAGAAGGTTTGCTAAGGCTAATTGCACATCAAGTTTAGAGGGTGAAAACTCTCGACAAGGCACTAAATACGATGCCCGTTTTCCTTTTGAAGTATTTTCGTCAGCAGCTACTCAGACTCTTGTGTACATTTTATACACTCGAGTTATACACTCGAGTGATTTGTTAATTTCGGACATCTAGTCCGTCTATCGTATCTATTGCAAGGGATAAGCTGCTAATCTGATACGGACGTCATTTATGTACTAGTATTGTGCTCGGCAACTCAGCTGTAGCGGTAGCCCTGTCCAAAGAGTGAAGAATGTACAGGAGTACAACGCATGAACTTATTGCTGGTTTGGCCGGAGATTCCGCTTACTTACTGGGGTGCCCAGTATTCAATTAGGTTGCTTGGTAAGAGGGCGGTAATGCCACCACTTGCACTTTTGACAGTGGCGGCCATGTGCCCATCCGATTGGAAGATGCGTCTTGTCGATCTGAATATCGAAAAGCTTGAAGACAGCGACATAGCGTGGGCTGATCTAGTCATGATCAGCGGCATGATCGTTCAGCATGAGTCTATACAAGAAGTGCTGACACGCTGCGAGAAAGCAGGAGTGAAAACGGCTTTGGGAGGTCCAGATGCCACGTCCAGTCCTGAGAAGTTTGCCAAAGCGACGTATCTTATCTTGGACGAAGGGGAGATTACATTGCCCCAATTCTTGCGCGATCTTAGCGCCGGCAAACCACAACGAACTTACACTGCCTGCGGTGAGAAACCAGATGTAACAGCGACGCCTGTACCGCGCTTCGACTTGTTGAATCTGGAAGCATACACGCACATGTGCATACAGTTTTCGAGAGGTTGTCCATTCGCCTGCGAGTTTTGCGATATCACTACGCTTTATGGCAAAAAACCTCGCACAAAGCTGCCAGAGCAGATCACCGCCGAGTTGCAGGCCATATATAACACAGGATTTCGAGGCGAGATATTTCTTGTAGACGATAATTTCATCGGCAATAAGAAAAATGTCAAAGCAATGCTGCCCGCGCTCATCTCCTGGCAAGAGAAACACGGCTTCCCATTTTGGCTTTATACCGAAGCGAGCCTCAACTTATCTGACGATGATGAACTGCTTGATCTCATGTGCAAAGCCGGTTTTCACGCTGTATTCGTAGGTATAGAGAGCCCATCTATGGAGAGCCTACGAGAGACTCAAAAGTATCAAAATACAAATGGAGACCTCCTCTCGAAGGTGCATCACATTCAAAAATTCGGCATCGAAGTGATGGCCGGCTTCATCCTTGGATTTGACAGCGACAAAGAGGATATCTTCGAACGCCAAATCGAATTTATCACGAGAGCAAGAATTCCGATGGCGATGGTCGGGGCACTAAATGCGATGCCAGCCACACAGCTTTGGCAAAGGCTCAAAGCAGAGGGAAGGCTGAAGGAAGACTTCACCGGCGACAACCTTGCTGTGCCTAACTTTCACACCACTCTTCCAACCTTGACGCTGGTCACGGGGTATAAACACGTTCTCTCCACTCTGTACTCGCCGGAGGGGTTCTTCTCCCGGCTGAAATCTCTCGTAGCAGCAATGAAGGGCTCTCAGAACAAAACCCAAGGAAGGCTGAAATTAGACGGCAGCTTGTATTGGGGCAAGCGTTTGATTCCTGCGCTCGTGCGTCTCTGGCTGGTCGACCCGTTGGGCAAAGACTATTGGAACTTTATGACCTGGATTTGGCTAAACCATCCGGACAAATGGATGTATGCGTTAAGCCGAGCCATCGCCGGCTATCACTTCATTCGATATACTGCAGAAGTTATGGTGCCCAGACTGGAAACAGTCGAGCGTGATCTCAGCACCAATCCTGTACAAGAAGAGTTTGCTCACTCTCTAAAAGCCAGCTAGGTTTCAAATTATTGCGGCGGTCCTTGAGAAGCAGCGACTGCTTTTGTGGAAGGCTTATTCGCGGCCGCCAATATTGACCAGAGGTGATCGACTCGTGCGGTCATCTCTTTACCAGCATTATTGTGTTCCCATGGCACAAGTTTCTTTTCGAGATGCTCGACCCGTTCAGGCATCGGCAGCTCCGCATGCTCCTTGCCGAGCACCATCTTCTCGATAACAGCCAATCTATTCTCATTACCGACAACCTGTGGACCACCCGCAGCAAATGGACTCGCAGGCGTCACACCGGCCTTGCCCTGAGCCGCCGCTTGCTTCTCTTGCAGCTCGGCCGCTTTGTCTTTGCGCATATCGTCCTGCAACCCAGGCATCATCTGATTCATGGTCAAACCGTTGCCGATACCATTGCCGAACATGCCACCACCCATAACACCGCCTAGCATACCTAGCAGTGCCCTACCGACGGTGCCACTTTTGCTACTACGCCCACGCTGATTCGCTCCATCAGCATCACCGGCGCTGCCAGGATCACTGTCAGCAGTTCTAACCTGCTTGTTCGGATTTGCTACTTTATCCAAACGGTCGATTCGATCACACAGATCGTCGTTTGGGGTTGTTTTGCCAAACTCTTTTGTCTCGAGCCTCGCCACCCGCACAGGAAGTGGATCTTTCACATAAGTAGATCCCAGCAGCTGTTGCTCAAGTTCGGTGACTCGGGGATAACTTCCGTAATCAGAAGCCGAATACTGCGTTTGATTTGGATCACCTCCAGCCTGAATCGCCACCGGGGAGCCACCTTGAGCACCAGAAGCAGACGTGCCACCGCCGGAGTTCTGTACTGGATATTGCACATATTCTGTGGAATCATCTTGGGGAGCTGGTTTTTGCGGAAACAACGCATCTAATCGATCGATTCGATCCGCTAAATCATCATTTGGCGTCGCTTTACCAAATTGCTTGGTCTCGAGTCTTGTAAGCCGGGTAGTGAGAGGCTCGTTCTCAAAGGTTTTGCCGAGTATTTGTTGCTCTACTTCACTGACGCGAGGATATTGCCCAAAACCTGACTCGGTATACGACGCGGCAGCTTTGGCGCTTTTTGAAGCAATAGATTGAGTACCGCCAGACGTCACAGGGCCCTTGGCCTCAACCGCAATGCCTGGAACGTTCTGGGCAAAAGCTTCGTGCTGACAAGTGCCCATCACCAGAGCGGCGATAAGCGGTAGAGGAACGTAACGGCTGTGATTAGATTTGGTCATGTAGTTCGAATTCCGGCTTTCGTTTATCTATAATCCAACGTTAATTTCAAACGGACAGGGGCATTGATGAGCTCCCTCTCGATACCTCAGGTACCACAGGTACCGCAAGTACAACAAGTACAAATAGTAGAATTTACGGGATTCAAAGTAATTGTTTGCATCTCATATTTGCAACCAAAAGTGAAAAAGCTGCCTGACATCTGGCAGTGATTCTGACCATTTCTATTAGAAGTTTAATAAACCCAGGGTCTCCACGTGCAAATTACAGAATCAGAAACCAGTTTCAAAACCAAAGACGCCGAGTTGAAGGCATTCATCGCTCGCCCTGACGATCAGGACAAGCATGCAGCGGTGATCGTCATTCATGAAATATTCGGGCTTAACGACAACATTCGAGCTATAACTCGCAGGCTGGCTAGCGAAGGTTATGTTGCTCTTGCTGTCGATCTATTTTCCGCAGGCAGCAACAAAGCGATCTGCATCGCACAAACGATGTCGGCCACTTTTAGTAACGATACAAACAACATAGGTACACGCCGCCTGATATCGGCGATCGACTTCATTTCGCTTCAGCCCTATGTTCACAAAACTAAAATTGGCGCCGTTGGTTTTTGTCTGGGTGGAAATTTCGCCATCGCTCTTGCCTGCGAAGACAAGCGGCTGAAAACCATCGCTCCGTTTTATGGACGCAATCCAAATTTGTGGAAAATCGAAAACGCATGCCCGGTCGTTGGTTCTTACCCTGAACTCGATCCGACCGCCGCCCATGGCAAACGGCTAAAGCAGGCGCTGGACACAGCTCAAATAGACAATGACATCAAGATTTATCCACGAACCTTGCATTCCTTCATGAACGAAGATGTAAAACTTACCTACAACAGCGAGGCAGCCGAAGACTCGTGGTCACGGATGCTCACTTTCTTCGCTAAATACTTAACCTAGCGTTCAAGAATCGTCTCTCTGGAAGCGCTGGAAGTAAGAGTCCAAGTCCACACGCGAGATTCCATCAGACCTGGTTATGCACTCTTCGTGATGAGCATCAGCAATTTCAGTCAGATGACAGATCATAAAAACAACGAATGAACGCTCTCGGGCAGGTGGAGGCAATCGTTTGAGAGCAGTTTCCAGCTCCCATTTGTCTATGAAGCCGTCACCATCAGCGTCTAACGCTTCAAATGCGCCGTAAGCAAAAGACTTAATCTCGTCCATCGCACCGAGGGTCCGGATCCCTGCTGGGTGGTAATCCCTAATCCAGGCGTGTTTGCTGTCTTGTTCCCAGATCTGCACGGAGACCTCACAGCGATGCTAGTTTTTCGATTGTACGCCAGGAAGAGGTAAACTGGTAAGTACCTTCTTCAATTCAGGACCTGAATGCCTCGAAAACGGCTTCGTGCACTATTGGCAGCAAAAGTCACAAGCAGCGTCACACGACTTGAAACACCTTTCAAGGCGGCTGCTGAAAGTGTATCGCCTGTCAACCTCTCCCTTGACTGCGACGCATTGACTGCGCACGTCGCACTTTGTGGCGGACAGACCGAAATGCGGACGGAGTTTTGTCACCAACTAGCGAAAAGTGCTCTGCAAGAGAAGCTTCCCGTCACCATAGTCACATCAAACCGCGCATATCGTGCGTTGGTTGACGATTTCGAAAGCAAGTCCGAGCTTGCTTTCTATACAGTCGGTGAGACTATTTTACCCCTGGCGGTCAATCCCTTCGAGTTGCTGCCAGATGTGCCTGTAGCAGTGCATATTGCACGGCTCACCAAAATATTCCGAGATCTTTTTGAGTTCTCCGAACCAATCGCCTGCGCAATGGAGAAAGTGATTGAGGCAGCATATATTCGGCGAGGCTGGAACCTAGCTGACGGCAGAAATGCGCGACTAAATGAGCAGCAAGACAGCGAATACCATGCTGATATTTATCCACTGATGCCTGAGTTGCTAGATACCCTGGATGCGGGTCTAGAAGCTTGCGGGTTTGAACAACAGGTAAAAACCGAAGCCAAGTCTCAGATTCAGGCGGTGTTAACCCCACTTGTCTCTGGAATCAATCGTTCGATCTTCTGCGAGCGAGCTGGCGTCTCGGCGATTGAACTATTTTCGCGATCGGCAGTTATTGAAACGAGCGCCTTACGCACACCTCGAGACCGTGCGCTTTATTCGGCTTTTCTGTTGTGTCTTTGTGAGGAAAGTTTTTCTAGTGAAAGCTCACAACTGAATCACTTGATCGTCTTAGACGACATCGCACAGATGCCCGATCTAGTTGGCGACAGCAGGCCGGATATGAAAGACAGGCCACCGCAGCCGTTAACTTTTGATTTGGACAGATTTTCCAAAGCCGGCTTCGGTATCGTATTCTCAGGACTGCGGGGCACTCAACTTGCCGCGACAAGAATAACCGAACCTGGTATCACAGTAATGTTCCGAGAACGCAATACATTTGCTCTCTCGAGTCTGGGTCGATTTGCCTCACTTGATCTCGCCACTCTAAATTCAGTCAAAACGCTTGGGGCCTTCGACATGTTGGTGCAGGAGCGCTCTGAGAAGCCGCAAACGTTCACTATGGACCCACTTATTCTGGCCGAGATTGCGGTGAAAGGCACCACCCCGGATGAACTCGTTCTCGAACGATGCAAGCCTTTTTCCTCACTTGCACCACTCGATTCCCCAGGATCGAAATACTTTCCCGAAGCCTTCGATTTGGATTCACTGGCGATAGCAGATAAACTTGTTCAGAATAAATTCTTCTATCGAGTTTTCGTCCGTTACATTTCGAGCTTCACCAACGATCTCACTCAGTTGGTACATTTTCGTGTCCAGGTAATTCACGAAATCCAGAGGATAGTTGGGAAAAAGACTCCTGAGGCTCTAAGAAAGATCTCCTGGTGCGCGATAAGCATGGCAAGTGATCGATATTTCGCGGACAAGGCACTGATAAACCACTGGACGCTGGACCAAGAAAGAGACATGGTCGATAGATGGTACAGTCTGCTCGCCCCGGCTTTTGTGGCTGAATCTGTCAATCCGAGCTTGAATCGCCGATTGAATATTTCACAGGTTCGTCTATGGCGCGATCAATTTCTCGAGCTTGAGGCGGTCGACCAAGGTCCATTACCTGCCTGCAGCGCTTGCACCTCTAAATGTTTGTTCGGATATGATGTCACTCAATTTTTGGCAGATCCCGGGCTATTCTTCGACTTCAATTCAACCATCAGCCGTCGAGATACACCGGCCAGTGAAAGTAGCGCATGGTTTGTTCGCCTCCTCTGCGAAAGGTTGATCGGCTGCTTCAATCTCGACCTGGCATATTGCCTAGCAGCACACTTGATCAAGGCACAAAGTTTGTCATCCGATGCACAACTTGTACTCTTAAGAAAGGTACGCCAACATCTGCTCGTCGAACACAGCGGCTCGGAAGAAACAGCACACAAGAGTTCTGCAGCGGAAGAAGTTCGCATCATTCAATTTCCAAATATTAAAGACCGCTAGAACTATGCAATAAAATTGCAATCAGTGACATTTACTCTCGAGTAAATCCATCACCGGTTTTCACAATGAGCACAGACTACGGCAACTATGCCTCCAGCGGACGGAGCGCAACTAAAATCGGCAAGATTCTCAACCGATGTGAATCTAAGGTCTTGAATATACTTCAGCCAGCTGCCGAAAAGCACAAAATGATTGTGCACGCCAAACAAAGAATAGCTGACACCTTACCGCTCTATGAAAGCGGCATCAACAGCAAGCTCTATAAATTTGCTTTTGTTTCGCGCTTTGATTTTCTTATTACTCAAAACAACAAACCGATAATGGTGATCGAATTTGATGGCTCAGGTCACCCCGGACCCCACCGAGTTAAATATGACCGATTCAAGAATCAACTCTGCTCCGTTTTTAAGTTGCCACTGCTACGCGCTGACACACAGTATCTCAGGGTTTTAGGAGACTCAACCATACTCGAATATCTGGTGGACCTGGTATTACAACGTGTGCAAACTCCGGATTCGCATACGCTCCCAAGCTATCCGTTTGAGCCGGTCTGCCACAGTCCTCGTATTGCAAGTTATCGTCTTCCTTACGATGTAAAACACATTTCCCTCAGCCCAAAGAGTTTTCTCAATTCGCTATTCAGGAGTAGTCTTCATACGTGCGATGCGAGCCAGTTTCAGAATCTTGCGCATTTCGACTGCGACGAGAAAATCACGTGTTCCACACGGCTCGTTAGGACTAAAGACAACTTTTACATCGCAGCCGCCCTCACCATTCTCGATGATGACACAGCGATTCTTGGCAGTGGAGCGGTTTACGCAGACCCTCACTCACTACTCGACGGACCTTTTTTAGCGATAGCACTAGCACTTATAGACACGCTCGACCTCCTCCGAATGTTCGATATGGAGCGTTACCAGGGTCTGCCGCTAAAAGACGCAATCGAGTATCTTAACCACTTTCAAAAATATGCAAACGACGAGGGCTGCGGTCGATTTCTCAATATGTCGCCACTATGCCAAGAGTTAACAAACGACTGGCTGCGCTCGTCACGGGTCACAAGGCAATCAATGGCACCAGGTTGAGTCCGCGAAGATGCTCAATAACTTTGATTGAGTTCAGGTTTATCAATCACACCACCTGCGGTGCGCATCTGAAACGGTAGACTCTGAATCTTGTAGGCGCTCAAAACTCGATACACCATAAAATGCAAATGCGGTTCGGTAGACCAGCCCGTAGAACCAGAAAGTCCGATAGTGTCACCGGCTTGAACGTGCTGCCCTAGTTTTACCAAAACCCCTTTGTACTTCAAGTGTACGTAGTTGGAATAAGTTCCGTCGCCGTGGTCGATGAAGATCTCGTTTGCGTCATGCGCGAACTCTTTGTTGCTACCACCTTTGTTAGAGTCTGAATAAAATGCAATAACGACACCATCGCGGGCGGCGCGCACCTTCGTACCTATAGGCATGACAAAATCCACAGCATACTCGCTTTCAGTGCCCCGCTGATGACTGTGTTCTCCAAAATAAGACTGGCTTACTCTGTGCGATCCTTCGTAAGGTATTGAATAGACCACCTTCGCAGAGGGCTTACTCGAGGGAACCCCGATTTTGTAAGAATACTTCCAGTAATACGTATACGGTCTGCTTGCATCGATTTGAGTCAGGCGCAGATATTCGATGGAATTGTATGGTTTCATAACCACGAAATTGATCGGTGGCGGCTTGTCTGACAAGAAATTGTCTAACTTGATAAAAGTGACGCCTACAGTGGCACGTAAGACATTTTTAGTAGAGAGAAGGAAACGAACCGCGCCTTCGTGGCTCTCGTCCGTGCGCAATTGCACTAGGTCAGTCGGCAATGGGTCTGCCCATACGCATTCAACAAACAACCAGGCGATGATAAAGGCGCACACTGATGAGAAACACAGTATGCGCCAATATTTAGTTTGCAACTCGACAATTGCAATCACAACGATTGGGAAACAAAGACCGAGTTAGTCTTCGTCCTTCCCACTCGTATGATTAAGAGCCATGTCGACAGCTAAGAGTTTGTCAGCTTTGCCAACAACCGTTGTCTCTCCAACCTTTTCAGGCTGAGCATCTTGAGTGACGGTCAAGTTGCGCGTACCAGACGAAATCTTGGAACCTTTTGGCACCACAATTGCTACCTGAGTGCCGTCCGGAACTTTATCTTCGCCATCTCTAGATGCAATCACAACAGACGCACCGCTGCCGCCCTCGCTATCTAAATTGATTTTCTTTCTGGAGACAAGCATGCGAATTACTTCTGTGCCAGGATGTTTGTCAAACTTCATCCAAGCGTTATTGTCATCGGAGCCTTTGGGCAACGTCACCCAGCTTCCGGCAGTAATTTTGTTCGAGCCCAGGTCTTCACTAGGGAAGAGCACAGACTTTTCGCCGTCGCTTCCTTGTACTTGAACGATGTAAGCATAACCATCAACATTCGACTTCATTTTGATGCGGATTTTGTCACCGTTGTGGAATGTCGTCTTGTTTGTGCAGCGGCGAACCGGCTCCTCACCGCGCTTTAATTCCAGGTAGTAGCAAAGACCAGTGTTCTTTGCGACGGTTTGGTTGTGCTCTTGCTCAACATACATGCCGCGAACATCGCCTTCGCTGCGAGCTGATGTCGTGGACGCCAGCATCAAAACCGCGAAAGCAGCAGGGATATAACGCTTCATCAGTAACCTCCAACTTATTCTAAAGACTCGGATACCATGCGTAATCTAGAGTGTACTCGGACTTAAACTATTCACTTTTCTCTTTGGACTCTTTATGGGCCATGGCGATATCGACTCTCAACGCTTTTTCACCAGACTTGCCAACTACAGTCGTCTGTCCTTCTTCCTCCGGATGCTTGCTGCTCGTTACTACAGTTAAGTTGCGGCCACCTTTGGTATCACTGTCTCCCACGATGGTGGCAACAGTACCATCTGGCACGCTGTCGTCGTTACCGCTTGCAGAAGCGATAGTGACAGTACTTGATTCGCCATCGGGAAGTTCTTTTTCCGGATCAAGCTTCTTCCGAGAGACGACTACACGCACAAGCTCGGTGCCCGGATGGTCATCGAAGCTAAGCCAAGCTTCTTCGTCTTTGCCTTTATCCATCGGAAGAACAACTTCCGTTCCTGCTTTCAACTTATTGTCTGGCAAATCCTTTGTTGGGAACAACACCGAATGTTCGCCGTTGCTTCCCTGAAGCATCAGGATGTAGCTGTAACAAACAATATTTGGTTTGATGTGAATGCGAATCTTGTCGCCTTCCTGGAATTGAGTCTTATTGGTGACATGTGTTTTCTTTCCGTCGCGATTCAACTCCAGCCAGTAAACGACACCTGTGTTGATATTTGCATCTTGCTTATTCAACTGCTCAACATAGAGGTTGCGAGCACTTTTGTCGTCACCATCGGCAGAGGCATCTGCTTTGTCGGACGAATCAGACTTGTTTTCGCCAGATGCGTCGGCTTTTTTATCATCGTCGGAAGCATTGCTCGTCGACGAGGTAGTTGTGGTGGTCGTAGAAGTAGTCGTGGTTGTCGTTGAGGTGCTCGTGTTAGAGGAGCATGACGTAAGAATCAATGCGAGACCACTGACTGCGATAGGCATAAAGCGCTTCAGCTTAATATCCATTTTCTCTTTCGCTCCTGGTTATAAGAAAGTAGCCATGCCAGCCAAACTGGAATTATATAAGCCGCCAAGGAAAAGCAGCTAGTTCTGGTGGTTAAGCGTTATATCAACGGACAAAAGTTTCTGAGGATTGTGATTGACAACAGTAACGACACCAGTCAAACGCGGTTTCGACTGTTCTACGGTCAAATTCCTTGATTCAACAGAGACTGAGCTTCCAGATGGAACGGTGTCGTCGCTTGCTCCATCGGTCGAAGCGATTACGACAGTGTCTTCGTCTTTGGCAAACTGTTTCTTCGCATCAATCGGCTTGCGGGAGCAAATGACTCGCAAGACTTCCTTCCCTGGATGCTCATCAAACTTCATCCAGGCCAGAGCGCCGTCGTTGCCAACAGGCAGTGCGATCTCTTTTCCTGCAGTTATTCTATTCTTGGGAAACTTTTTGCTTGGGAATAGAACATCGTGGTTGCCTTGACTTCCTTCCAGCATCAGGATGTAAGCATATCCAGTGAAATTAGGCTTCACATGCAGTCGAATCCGATCGCCATTATGAAAAGTCTTCTTATTACTGACATGCGTCAATTTGCCGTTTTTATTCAATTCCAACCAATAGCTGATGCCTGAATTTATGTGCTGAGCCGGCTTCTTCAACTGCTCCACATAGAGATTGCGAGCATCATCCTCGGCTCGGCAAGGCATCGCTGTTAAGAGAAACAGTGTGGCTAACGCGGTCGGAAGCAAACGATTCATTATTACCTCGAGACATGCGGGGATGGAGCTAAAACGGCTAGCATATTTTAGCGTCTAAACTTACTGAACGTCTTGTCCAGGATCGGCAACCTGGCCGAGAAAAAGAATCGCACGTGTCTTCCAGTTCACGATCGCAAAGAAGAACGGGCGATTGACCACCATCTTGAACGGTTCCGTTTCTTTTTGTACATCAAGCGACAACATTCGCTCGGTGGTGGCGGTGGCAGCCGCAGCCTCTGTTCCTTCTTCATTGACCTTCACAAAAGTCTTGTGCAGAACTTGAGATAACTTGGCACAAGCAGGAGAACCTTTTTCAACTTCAGCAATGCGCGAGAAATCGGCATTTTTCTCGAAGGCTTGCTCCATCCCGGACTGTATCAGATAGTCCCGTAAAGGCACCTGATACTCCATTTTGAACTTAGGTAGATACAGTTCACCCGATCGGTTGTCCATCTTATCCACCAAGGCATCCCAACTTGTCGAGGTCAAAGATTGCCTGAGCTCACCAAGAGTCGATTTTTCTCTAGGCAAGATGACAATGCAGCTATTTCGACCACCTCCATATGTAAGTTCTATCGCCTGTACTTGGTCGTTTTCCAGATAGTGGAAGGTGCCACGAACATTCATCATGAGGACTTTTTTTGTTCCGCTATCCGTTTTAAAATCTGCTTCCTTCGTCCACTCTTTGTTGAAAACTGTCTTCCATGGTGCCTTAAAGTAAGCAGCATTTACTGCCACCATTGCTTGCTCGGGCGTAAGAGAGTCGACTATTTTCGGAATCTTTCCGTGTGTGCTGTCACTCACCCAGCTGTTGATGGTACCTACGCTTTCCGAATTGGCGAAATCCAAATTTCTAACTTCGGCCCGAAATACGGACTTGGCTGTATCTACAAAGCCAGATTTCAGTTTCAAGTCTTTATTTGCCCAAACTGAATTGGCAGCAGAAAAGACGAACGGCTCATCTGGAGCAGCAGGTTCGAGTTCTTCCAAAAGTCCAACGTACTCAGTGTTAGAAGCTTCTTTCTGTGCCACGGACAAATGAAGAACCTTGGCCATCTCTTCTTCGGTAGCACCACCTGCACCATCAAAAACAAGATGTAGACATGAGTGGATGCTGAATGGACTCATAAACAGATTCTTGCCACCATCACCCAGCTTTTTGTACGCAGCCAAACCAAAAGCGTTTTCAGCATGAGCCAAGTCGACTTTGGCCGTTTCATCTTTAACTTCAGCCGCACTGCCGGCGGTTGCGTCCCCCTTTGGTTGAGCATCTACCTTACCGAGAGTGTCAGGTTTAGGCTCGGTTTTAGCATCGGCTTTCACTCCTGGCTTAGACTCGGGTTTGAGCGGAGTTTCTGACTTGGCATGGGTTGTAGTTGATACTGATTTGGCATCAGGCTTCGGCGCAGGTTTGGCTTTCGGCTTTGCAGGTGAACTTGTGGAATCAATTTTTAGATCTCGAGAATCAGGCGACTTATCGCTTAGAGCAGTGACTTCGGCAAATGCAGGCAGAGAGAGCGCAAGAGTGAGAGGAAGCAGCAGACGATACCGGCTTCGAACGTGCATTCAATTCTCCTTTTTGGCGATGTCACAGTCAGGCAGTAGGACGGATGTGACTCAAGTATTATCTGGCGAACAATCTCGGTTTAGTTTCTTGGATTTGTGGGTTTTGCATCGATGGCAACGTCGAGTCCTTTCCAGAGTTCGTCTTTCAGGATCGGACTTTGTTTGTGCTGGTGCTCGCTCAATGTGTGGTTTTGCACCTGGTTTTTCGTAGTAGCAAAAGCTTTTTCTATGTAGCGGTTTCCCTTGAGCGAATCGATCAAGTAATACGTAAAGTAACCGTGGCCGAGCCTTGGATCTTCAAGCGAAGTCTCGGAGAACCCGCAGGCGGTAAGAATTAATTGACCACAACCTACCAGCGGACTATCCAGGTCCCTTGCATTGCCAGAGAAACAAGTATCCAAAATAGTGACAACTCGATTGCATGGAATATTGGCTTTGATCATTTCGCTCATTTTGGACATTGGAATTCCAGTTTTCGAATTTCCATCCATTTTGCCGTCAAAGTCATGAGTGACGATGTAGTTTTCACCACGCATGCTCGGCGTTCCATGAGATGAGAAATAGAGCAGTACTAGATCGTCTTTGCGCACCGCAGCGGGAAGTAGTTTCTCAATCACGCGGTGGATGTTAGCTGTCGTTGCCTGTTCATCAGTCAACATGTAGACGTGATTCGGCTTGAATCCGGCACTATTGACGAGGTAGTCACGAAGCGCGGTGGCGTCTGCTACGCAATATCTGAGGGAGTTGTCAGGGAAATTTGCAAACTGATTGACGCCAACTAGAAATGCCCACTTGTCTGTAATCTGGCTATTTAGACCAGAAGCACCGGAGGACGGCGCATGTGAACTGGGATGGGGTGCACTCGGTGTAACTGTAGCCTGACTTGGTGGTGGCTCAGACGGTTTGTCGCCGTGGTGCAAAGTTATCGCAATTGCAATCGGTTTGTTGCCGTCCGGGCTGTTGACATACACTAATCCACTTCCGGGTGCCTTCTCGCCAGGGGTATAAACGCCATCACTAGACATGACCGAATAAGAGCCTACTTTCTGAGGAATTCCAGTGAGTGCATCGCCATCAACTGGAATAGTTCTCGTGCCTAAGGCCTTTTGATCGTCCAGCGGTTTGGGGGAGAAAATCACTCCCAATGTTTCGACACCGGGTTTGTCATCGAATACGATCATGCCCGATGGCGGCACTATGCACTCTTTACCAGCCTCCAGCCGGTTACTCTCTGTCGAACCGGGTTGAGGATACAAAATCGCTTGCTTTCCGGAACTTCCCTGCAACAGTAGAATATAAGCATAAACTGGAGCACTGGATTTCACATGCAACCTGACACCATCGCCACTGCGAAATGCATACCGGTTGTTGCAAAGTACAGGTTTGTTGTTTCCCCTGTGCAGCTCTAGACAATAGGCGACGCTTAAATCCTTTGCAGCAGCGGAGCCTGATGCAAGACCGGCTGCAGTGTTGCTTCCGCCCTTGAGTTCCTGATAGAACATGTCTTTGGCATTAACGAGATCCGACGCCACAGCCATACTCGGAAGAGAGCATACGAGCATCAAAGCAAAGACAAAGATACCTAGATCCCTCAATCGCGTCATTCTAATCGTGCTCAAGTGAGATATCTGCATAAAGGTCCTCATTAGCATTTGAATTCATCACTACCGTCGACGGTGGCGGCGGTGGTGGGGTGTAGGTTGATGTGTAAGCAGCATGATGAATAGAATGATGTGCATGGATAGAATGGTGCGCTGAAGTCGCCCCGTGATGCACGGCACCACCGCCGGCACCAGAAGCATCACGGAACATGTCTTTACCCATGTCCTCGTCAGGAATGGCGTTTTGGATCGCATCGGTATTTGTCGGTGGTGAGACAGCCGTTGTCGAAGACGGTGTTCCTGTAGCCGCATGATGAACAGTCACAGGTTGCGGTTTAGGAATGTCTTCTTTGAAGGATACCTTTACCTCGTTATGTCCACCGGTTGGATCAATCGCGGGATTTGCACTGATGTTCGCCATCGCTAACTTCGCTGGTGCCTGTGCTCCGATGAAAGTCGAAGCGTCGACATTGGTGCGAGTCAACGCAATGCGTATATGTTCACGACCAGGTGTATTATCAAATGCAAGCGGAGCCGATTGCCTTGCCGGAATACTCACCTCTACGCCGCGAGTGACGCGATTCGATTTGTCATATTGCGGATCGGGAAAAAGCACCGCGCTCTTACCGCTTGAACCTTGCAGAAGCACGATACTAGCGTAGCCGTTAATCGTTGGCGTGATCACGAATCTGACTTGGTCACCGCCTTTGAATTTAGTGCGGCTATCAACTAATGTAGTTTTTCCGTTTCTCGTGAGTTTGATATAAAACGAAAGACCTGTTTTTGAACCAACGCTATGCGAAACGGAGGCATGAGCAGAATGCTTTCCGGCAGATGAAGAGAAAGCCGAGACACTCGAAGCTGGCTGTTTCAACTCCTGATAAAACATATCTCGTGCGCCTTCCTGCGCGAACACAGGAGCACCTGTGTACCCAAGCGCGTACAGAAAGGACACCGCCAAGCAACGCACACTCTTAGAAATCATTTGCGAACTCTCCGGTAATAACATTACAATCACAACTAGCGGCGGGCTAGTTGCTACCCTTCGAGTGATCCAACGTAATGTCGACGGCGAGAGGCTTGTTCGCATCACCTACTACGGTAGTCTCGCCTTCTTCTTTCGGTTTCGCATCTTGAACCACTGATAGATTGCGACTATTGGAGGCAAGTTTGGAATCTTTTGATACCGAAATCGTTACCAGGGTTCCATCAGGAACTTTGTCATCACTAGCGTTTGAAGCGATGACAACAGATCCACCATGAAGTTGAGCGGCAGGATCGATCTTTTTGCGAGACACGATCATGCGCACGACTTCAATACCTGGATGTTTATCAAACTTCAACCAAGCGTTGCCGTTGTCAGCACCAACTGGCAGAGCGATCCACTGTCCTGCTTTGATTTTGTTGTCGCCCAATTCTTCCTGCGGAAAAAGCACAGACTTATCGCCTTTGCTGCCCTGAAGCATCAAGATGTAAGCATAACCGTCTACATTTGGCTTCACATGAATTCGCAATTTGTCGCCATTATGAAAGCTGGTTTTGTTGGAGCAGTGTTTTTTCTCGCCATCACGATCGAGTTCCAACCAATAGCAGATACCGGTGTTCTTTTGAACGGTCTGATTCTTTTCTTGTTCAACGTACATGCCACGTACATCTTTGTCGGCCGCAATGCCAGCGGTCGCGACAATCAAGAAAGAACTCGCTACGGTGAACGGAACAAAACGCTTCATGCGCGACCTCCAATTTATACGTTGTACGGGAAGAGATAGTCAGTAACCTTGAATCCGCACGACATAGCCTAAAATTCCTGCAGTCAAAGTTCTTGAATTGTTTTTCACCCATAGATTGTAACCAATGCTCTTGGATAACGCTTGAACGGATTCGCTAACAGTGGGTTTTTTACGAAAGACTTTTCAAGCTAGTTGGCATGATAGAGGAACGTCGACAGTCAGCAGCTTTTCAGGATCTCGACCAACCACGGCCACACGCCCTTGCAAAATTTCTGTTCCTGTTTGAAACCGGTTTTTGGAAAATTGTTTTGTAGGAAACAAAACATAGTGGCCGCCCTGACTTGCTTTCAACATCAAAATGTAGGCGTAGCCGTTAAAGTTAGTAGCAGTGAAATCTAACCCCACCGCCGCTGCGAAATCTCGTGCGATTGCTTACTTCAGAGCGCTTTCCGCTGCGGAACCAAGAAATTGAAATTTAACCATCGCGCGAACGGTCTTTCTCATGGAAGAATAATGTCGTTTCAAAATCACATTTGCTCGGTCGAGGATTTCATGCAGCTAGCAAAACGTCTTCCCGCATTTTTCATGTCTCTGGCATTGTTTTGTGTAAGCAGGTCCGCGGCGTTCGCAGACCCTAAAGATATGTTCTATCAAGAACTCAAAGGAGAAAACCCTTCGGGAGCAGTTTCGGTAGCCTATTGCCTAGAATTGCATCGCGGCGATTCACCGCCGACTCTATGCAACAATCGATTCGCCTTCGCGAGCGGTGATGGCATCCGCTTGCATGTAAAAACAACCGCTCCAAGTTACGCATACATTGGAGTCCTGGGAAGCTCCGGCAACAAGTCCATCATTTATCCACCGTCACCAAATGAAGACAACAAAGTCGAACCCGGGAAAGAGGTTCTGGTACCACCAAAGGGCATGATCGTCTTTGACGACAAGCCTGGTATAGAAAGAGTTGTTGTTATCCTGTCGCCGCAGCAACTTGACATGACTAGAGACCTGGATATGAATTCCGCTGCTGCAATCGGCGGCGATACACTTTCAGGGCTGCCCGTCAAAGTCGGTGGTTACGAAGTTATGTCAAACGACGGCTTCTACGATTTGGGCGAGAAAGCACCAGGCTCAGGATTGGTTTTCGTCACGAATCCTGATCCGAGCAAGCCGACTGTTATTGCGTTGGCTTTGCAGCATGAGGGGCGTGGGGGACAACAACCATCCGCCGCACCGAGCCAACCCAGTCAGCCCTCACCATCAGCCACGCCACCACAGTCAGTGCAGAATGGACCTTCTATCAAAGTTCAATACAATATTGCCGCCGTACACAATGATGGACAACCACAGCTGCGACCAGAGTCTGAAGTTTACAGCGCTTTTCATCAGGTACCGCAGCTAAGGAAATCAGGCATTGACTGCGGCTCAAGAGATCAATATGTTGCTGGTCTAAATCATCTATATGTGAACTTTTTCGATCAACAAATTCCGTTTCACGGCAACAGGGTTTACTACACACAAGAAGTGGGAAACCCACGCATGGATGATACTGGTGAACGCCTGCGCACTCCGTCCTGGAGGGGAGGCGCTCTACCAAGCGACCGCACACCAGATTCAAGCCCAGGTCCTACGGCAAGATTCGATGGCATTGCTTGTATCGAAGAATGTTTGAGCGGAGGAAAATCAAACCTGGTGGGTGGTGCTGCGCTTCGCAGATTGTGGCAAGACCCGAAGATCTTGGTGGTATCAAACGGGGCTGACCTCGACCGAGTCTGGGACGCAAACGGAGGTACACCCTTGATTATGGGCGTGGATTGCCGTGCCAAAATGTTTGGCGCTCACTCCGATCACTTCGCCGGTCACGTAGTCGTGCTTAGCGAACGAAGAGACATGGCGCAAGGCTCAGGCGCAACATCCAACCATGAATATCGACTTCTCAATTCGTGGGGCACCGATAACAATGGACGCGTGCGTAACGGCTGGGTGAGCGCTGATGCCGCAGCAAGCGCAATGAACTATACTGACCCGGCAAACGATGTATCGGTGGAACCACACAGAGCGTTTGCCCCAGATTCACTACCCTTGCCCAGCGAAAACGACTACGCCCGTGGCGATGATGGATTAAAAGGCGATGACGATCCGACACGAGATCTCGAAATACCTATCTCCATGCCCGATTTCTCACGTGCATTGAACCTGCAATTGGATAAGCCATATGCCGAAACTCGCGGTTTCTTCAAGAGTTCACGTGGATCTAAGGAGGGAAAGGGCGACGCTGATGATATTCGGAAACACGTTAGCGACAGCAAAGAAGGCTTTACTCCCGAGGAGAAGTCCATAATCGATAAAGCTTTAAGCAATATCATGGCCAATAAAACCGATAAAGGTGTTCGCCCATATCCTCTATCCGAAGATCAAAAGGCCGGTATCTTTCAACAGGCAAATCGACTATTCACAGAATCCTCTAAGATCTACGCGCAAGGACTCGATCAGGGCGACCGGAACAGAGCGCTCATTGCGCTTCTTCACGATAATGCGAATCCGGAAAACATAAATCAAGGAGCCCACAACACCTGCAACGTTACGACCATTATGAAAGTTGAAACTATGGCCAGACCTGTCGCCCAAGTAAAGCGTTTCGTCGATATGTACACCAATGCTAACGGCGACCAGACAGTAAGCATGCCTTAATCTGAAACGCCAGGCAATCTATCGATTCCCGGCGATTGCCCGCGAATGCTCTTGCTAACAATGCGAATTTATAAGATAGAATGGACCATCATCATAATATCGGGTCCAAGAGGCGTCACTCCACGTTTACCCTAAAACTCCGGCCGGATTGAAAATGAGCAAGATTCCACTCGCATTAGCTGCCCTGATGTCGCTGTTTGCACAATCAGCGTTGGCAGATTACACACCGGGAGCTGCAATCAAATTCCACGATTACAGCTCCAGCTCATACTCGTCCAGCACATCGAAGTCTTCCACTCCCGCAAACGCAAGCGACAACAGCAACGGCAGTAGCTCCTCATCGTCTACGCTACCTTCCAAACAAAAATCGTCAATTAAAACTTCGACCTACAAGGGTCCACGGAATAAGTACAAGCCGGCGCCGCTTATAGCGCCCGCAGCATCGATTCCCAGTACTTCAGATTCCTCCAAGAGTATGTTTGGTTCGGACATAAGTACTTCATCGTCATCAACGAATTCGACCAAGACGTCAACTTCCACCGTGAAATCGTCTTCAAGTACAAAAACCTCCACCAAGTCTAAGGACACTGACGCTCCACCCACTGACACAAGCACCGCAAGCACGACCACCACTACTCAGCCTGCTGCGGCAGCGCCAGATGCTTCTGCTGCCCAAACAGCCGCGGCGGCCGCGGAAGGCGTGGCGTCAGCGCAGAAATCCGCCGACCAATCCCAAGCAGTCAAGAGAGCTGCGGGGAGACTAGGCGGTTATTTCTTGAAGCATTTGGTTCCGACCATGAGTGGAGCGATTGATGCCGTAGCAACACCTGCAGCAGCACCGGCCGCGCCAGCCAACATCACTGTCAACCAAACGTTCGTGAATGGTGGTGGCGGTACCACAAACGATTCCAAATCAACTCCTTCTGCGACTTCGTCAGCCAGTGGCTCTGTTAGCAAGCCAGTAGCGGCAAAAAACTCTCCGATCAAAGACAAGTGGGCGCTTATCATTGGTGTAGGAAAGTTCAGTCACAGCGACATTCCCACGCTTCGTTATCCGGCCAAAGACGCTAAGGATTTTGCAAATTGCCTTGTTAATAACTGCCATTTCCAGAGAGACCACATTCGTTTGCTGCTCGATGAAAAGGCAACAAGAGACGAAATCATGGCCGAACTCGGCGACACCTTCTTGCCTCGTGTTGTACATGAAGACGACCTGGTCGTTATCTATTACTCGAGTCATGGAAGCCCGGCCAATCGGGACGTCAAAGGCTCAAATTTCTTAGTCGCATACGACACCAACAAAAACAGTCTCTACTCGAGCGGCATCGAAATGGATACGCTTACGAGAGTATTACGAGAACGAGTGGGTTCAACGAGAACACTCATCATCACTGATGCATGCCATAGTGGTGGCGGTGCGGACAATGCAAAGGATGCGGAAGATAGCAACTTCCAGGCTAAAAACATCGATGTCGGAGAAGGGCAGCTCTTCATCGCATCCAGCGACGGCAATGAAAGATCGTGGGAGTCGAAAAACTATTCCAACGGTGTGTTTACACATCATCTGATGGAAGTTCTGAAGAAAAACCCGACAAAGACATTCATGCAACTGGTGGACCAAATGAAAGAAGGCGTGAATGACGAAGTGCAAGCCGATTACGGACAGCATCAAACAGTAAGAACGAGCACGCCTGAAAAATGGAGTGGTAGGGGACTCGTGATAGGCGGCACCCCGTCAGCGCCTAAGCCACTGCCCGACCAAGTCAAAAAAATATTGCCTGCTTACGGTGCGATGCAGTAATGAAAACACAAGGGAAGCGTGGAAAGCAGTCATTCTTAGTTGCGCCAATTGGACTGGCACTGATACTGACAGCGATCCAGACAAAAGCCCTCAGCCAGGACTACAAACCAGGCGATCCAATTACTTTTGGCAGTGCTCATAAGTCGATGTTTCAACCCAAAGTAAACAGCGCACCGTTAATGATGCCCCAGTCAGCGGCTCCAACGCCGGATGTCGGCAACACCACCGGAGTGGTTCCAAATAATTTTCTCAACACCCGGTCAATTCCCTGGCGCACTGGCGACCCTGTGACATTTGGCGCCGCCCATAAGCCTTATTCACCAGACGATAACAAACCGCCGCAGACGAGCAACTCGATGCCTGCGGCAATGCCTGCACCAAATATTCAGTCTACTCCGGTTGCGCCAGTGGCTCAGGGTTTGGCACCAACGGGAGTTCCTACGGCGGCAGCACCAAATGCAGTACCATCTTATGCACCAGCCAGCGATGGACTTCAAGATTTGCAAGCGCGTCCCGGCAGTTTGCCAGCTGCTGCTTTCGGGCAGCCTGCTAGTACCGGTCAACCGGGCGCTCAGCCTTACGCACAGACGACCGCTGGTCATAAACAGAAACAAAAGCAGAAGCAGAAGCAGAAGCCGCCCAAACAAGTTACCAATCAAGTTGATGTAAACCAAAGCAGCGCTGCAGGCATTGGCAGCACTGGAAGCGGCAACGTATTCACCCACTTCTGGCACTGGGTATTCGGCGGCGGCAACAAATAGCCTTACTTTTTATGCGTGAGCGAGATGTCGACTGAAAGCGGCTTTTCTATCTCTGTGCTCACTACGGTCACTTCACCTTTTTGTTCCGGTGCTTTCACCACATCAAGGCTCAGACGTCTCTCTCCCAAGACCATACCACCTAATGGTTCCATTGACACGTATGCATGCTCGGCAATCTTACCGGCGTGCTTGGGATCTGAGGTAACCGCCACGTCGGGTTTTACATCCTTGCTTCCTTGCGCCTGACTCTTATCTGTCAGCTTGTCTCTTGACACTATTATACGGACAACCTCTGTGCCCTGACTATCGTCGAACTTGAGCCAGGCAGGGAAGTCCTTGGAGAACGGCAGTGTGATCTCCTTGCCTGCCGAAATTTTGTTATCTGGAGCGTCGGCAGCTGGAAATAACAAGGCTTTATCTCCATTCCCTTCCTTCTCAACATAGTAAATGTAAGCGTAGCCATCGAAATTCGGTTTGAAGTGAAATCTGATTCGGTCGTTAGCCACGAAAGCTTCTTTATTGCTAACTCGACTTTTCTCGCCGTTGCGTTCCAGTTCAATCCAGTATGCAAATCCGTTGTTGAGTCTCTCTTGGGGTTTGTTCATCTGCTCCCGGAACATTCCACGCGCGTTGGCTTCATCAGCTTGTTGGCAAAATGCAGGCAGTGAGGCGCTGGTGGCAACTGCGGTCAACAAACCTGCCAGGCGAGCGGCCGTGGTTCCAACCAAAGGTTTCATTTTCTCCTCGCTTTCTTTAGTCCGTTGGCTATCACTGGGGATTTGATAGTGGCAGCACGCTATACGGTTTCTTGCTGGCATCGCTTCGTTCACCAATAGCCTGAACTCTAGAGGCTTCCGCATCTATTGGTGAGCCCAGGTTCCACTGCACGTTCGACCAGTCTTGCCTCACGACTCCCAGATATTTGTTGCCGGCAAAGGCGCTACTTAATTGGTCCCAAACAGCCGCTGGAGACATCGACATTGCGCTCTTCTGTTTGCTTTCAATGTAAGCGATGTACATTGCGCACATCGCATCATTTTGTTTGGCGGCATCACCGAGTCCAGCCCACAATGGTTTTGCAATTTTGTAGTGTGGAAGCGCTTTGTCTAAGTCACCGGTCATGCGATAGCAGTCACCAAGTCGGCTCTCCAACATAGCGCGATCCCAGTCTGCACCGGAGTTGCTCTCGACGACTTGATCCCACATCTCTGAACCCTTGGCATAATAGTCAGTGGCCTTTTTTAATTGTTCGTCAGTCGGGTTGTCCTTTTCGTATAGCTTGTCAGCGGCTAAGGACAAAGCCGTCAGGTGTGCCTTGTCTTTCACATCTTCGTCGAGAACATTGCCAAACAACGATCGAGTTCCTTCTTCCGCTGCCGGTGGTACCAGTTCGGTCTTGGGTGCTTGATTGTCTGATTTTGGCTCGGGGGTCCACATCCAGCTCAACCCGCTGCGATGCTCAAATCTTGGTGAAGCTGCAACTTGAGGCAAGCTCCAGGCGAGCGCACCGACGATGACTAAAAGAATAGCTAAAACAGGCATTACAAATTTGCGAGTTTTAGGCTTTACCAAAAGCTTGTACGTGGAAGTCAAACGAGACTGGCGACCTTCCAGCACGGCATCTATATCATGCTTCAATTCCGCCATCGATTGATAGCGGTCGCGCGGATTCTTCTCCATCGCTTTCTTGACGATTACCTTGAGCGCTACTGGCACTTCCTTCAGGTCTTCAGGGTCCTCGTTGATGTGCTTGCTCAATGTGTCGAGTATATTTTGGCCACGGAAAGGCGGCTGGCCGGATAGCGCCTCATACATGACACAACCCATCGCATAGACGTCAGTGCGACAATCAAGCGGTTTCCCCATAGCCTGCTCGGGGCTCATGTACAGCGGGCTACCGAAGACTTCACCGGTTTGGGTTAGATGCTGAGTGCCTTCAGCCTCATGCATAATTTTTGCGATACCAAAATCGACAATTTTGATCGTCTCTTCCTTCCCTTCGGTGGTGACTATCAAGTTGCCTGGTTTGATATCCCGGTGAACAACATCTTTAGAATGCGCGTGTTCCAACCCATCGCAAGCTTGTGAAAGGAGGCGCAGCGTGCGGTCGACCGGCAACTTTCCGTTTTTTTCAATTAGATCTCCAAAGGTAGGCCCCTCGACAAAATCCATGACAATATACGGATGCGAGCCGCTATCGACTCCTAGCTCATTGACGCGCGCAATGTTCGGATGATTGAGCGAGAATGCCGCTTTAGCCTCTTGCTGAAAACGGCTCAAAGTCTTGGAGTCAAAATCACTATCAGGAAGAAGAAATTTGACAGCCATATTTCTGTGCAGCAACGTATGGCGAGCTTTGTAGACAACGCTCATGCCACCGCTGCCAAGCCGATTTAGTATCTGATAGTGCTCGCCGATTGTACGTCCGAGGAAAACGTCATGTTCGCTTGGATCAGAGCCAGTCATCGATTGGTCGTAAGTTGAGTCAGAAGACTTAGCCCAGGCGTAGTCTTCGTCATCATCAATGAGAGTCTTCTGAACCATCGGCACCGTGTGGTCCTGGCTGCCACTGGCAAACGGGCCTGAATGCGGATCAAAATTCTGTTGAGGATGCCTTTCTGGGGACTCAGGATTCATTTCGTACAACTCCTCAGCTGGCTGGCACAGTTATGGTCAATTCTATCCCCTCTAATGTTGGCAGTCTACGGAATACAAGCCTTACTACTGGGATCTCCCGCAAATTAGGATGCTTTAAAACCATAGCGAGGCTGGCGCAGCGATACTTCTTATCCAGATTATCCAGATTATCCAGATTGTCCAAACTGTCCGAGCTGTTCAGGTTTGCCACGCCGTTAGACACATTTCTTAGCCCGAATTGCACTCGGTCGGACAGCGAATAGTTGAAGTCTTAGTTACGATCTGCGGTATTCATTGCTGAGCAGAAGACCGCAAATCCAGACCATCTCATGACGACATATGTTATGCCGCCGTCCTCGCCGGCGATTGGTCGTTGGAACCGACATTGCCCGTAGCGTAAACTATAGGCAATGCGATCGAAGAACTACTTCCTACGAATTGCACTCGCCATCTTTCTTGTGCTCGGCGAAACGTTTTCGGCATCGTGCGCGGACCCTGACACTGAAGCACCGCAGGCGGTGCTTCATCTCAACGACTCAACAATCTTTGTCTATGTGACAAGCAATGACTTCAAACTGTCACATAAGTCCCTGACTGACTGGATTGGTAAATCGGCAAGGGGAATATCAAACTATTTCGGTCTTTTCCCGGTAAAGAACCTAAATATTTTTATCTATCCTTCGCAAGGCGCTGGTATCACATACGCCGAAGCCAGACCCGAAAACGGATCGATGATAAAAGTCTATCTGGGGATAAACTCCACTGAACGCGACCTCAGAAGGTCATGGATGCTTGTGCACGAGATGGTGCATCTCGGTTTCACATTCACAGAAGATGCTCAAGACTGGGCAACTGAAGGCTTAGCCACTTATGCCGAACCATTTATTAGAGCCCAGATGGGAGACCAAACCAACGAAGAGGCTTGGGCCGATATGAAAAGTGGGCTCGCACAAGGGTTGCCACAACCAAATGACAAGGGTCTGGATCATACCCGCACTTGGGGGCGGGTATATTGGGGCGGAGCGTTGTTCTACTTAATTGCAGATATTCAAATGCGTACTCAAACGCAGTACAAAAAGGGCTTGCCTGATGCCCTCAAGTCAATTGTACAAGGTGGTGGCAACATCGAATCTAACTTGGCCCTAACCGATGTTTTCAAAAAAGCTGACGACGGCACCAAAACAAAAGTTCTATCGAGCCTGTACTGCCAATCAGCAAATAGTCCAGTTGGGGCAGATCTCGATGCCCTCTGGAAGCAGCTCGGAGTGCACGGTCAAGGGCAATCTCTAAAGCTCGAGAAGCATGCACCACTATCAAAAGCGCGCGAAGCGATCGAAAGAGGTCGCGCCGATTAACATTTGGCTAGCTGGTACCTCCAACCAAATCTGCATTTTAGATATGCTTGTGGCGAGGAATGCCATACTTTCTTCGCAATTCTTCGTCCAGCTTTTTGATCTTCTTGTCGTGCGCTAGCAGCTGATTTCTTGATTGCTCGAGCACACTCGCATCGGCTGGTTCCTGACCATCACCGCCCAGACAGTCTTGCCAGAGCTTGTGTCCTTTGTTGAAAAACTCGGTGTACCCATCCTGCAGCTCTCGTGTCTCTGGAATCGACTGAAGATTTTGCATAGACGCCAATGCATCCGCGTACTTTTTCACCATCTTTTGCGCCAATTCTCTATGCTTGTTGCCCTCTTTTTTTGCATTCTTCAGACCACGTTCGAGAACGCTGCGGCATGCAAATTTTTCGCCCATGGTCATCTCAGCACTGCGGCGAATTTGATCGTATTTGTCGAACCATCCGCGAACGCCACTTTTATCCGAACTTTTGTCACCACCTTGGTCAGCAGGTTTTTGAGTCGACGATGATGATTGTTCTGTCTCTGCAAAAACTGCAGGCGCGACGCTTGAGGCACCAAATGCACCGATCGTGGCGGCAACGAAAAACAGACGAAAGGAAAGAAGGGGAAGACGCATTTTCATTGATTCCAGTGATACTCCAGCTACAGGAAAGTCATTCGTGGCTCAAGGTCAAGACTTTCCTAATATACACCCATGTAACTCGGTCGGATGTTGATTGACAAATGTTCCATAGTTGTAGAAACTCAGCACTTGCAAGTCAGGGGGAGTTCAAATTGAAACAAATAGCATATGCTGTAACTGCGTTCAGCCTAACCGCGACACTTGCGGCGGCAGAAACGAGTAATTCCACAGGCACTCAAGCAACTAGCCGCGGCAAAGCGAGCAGCTCACCGCAGTCTGCGACAAAGCACGGAAAGGTAAGTGAGTTACAAGCTGTACAACTAATCTCGCGTCGCCCAGAAGTGAAAGCTTGGAAACGCGAGATAGCAGCAGCGGCAAAGTCCCGCGGGGTCAGCGCCCACATCGAACTCGATCGTACCGAAGCCGGCGAGTACGTCGTGCATGTTTACGAAGATGTCCCTGATGGCGACGGCTCTTCTCACACGGCCACTTTTAATTGGTATTACGTCAACCAAAAAACTGGCAAAGTTCGCAAAGAGTTTTAAGCGGTGCGCTACTTAAGTAACGCACCGCTTTGATTCTCGTTTCTTGGAAGTGACCCTACGCTGGGAACTGTGTGGCGACAGCTGGGAAATCTGCTTCTGGATTAGCAATTTGGACCAAGTAATAGACCTGCATATTCATGGAAGTGTTGGCAATAAGCTCAACAATCTCCCCTTCGTTGTAGCCTACCGCTTTGAGTTCAGCGACTTCACTGGGCGGCAATTCGCCATGACGCAAAATCAAATTGCGCACAAATTGCAGTCCACGATCCTCTTTTGGATCTTTCGAACACTGATCTTTGGCTATACGAATATCATCATCGCTCATACCTGCTTTCTTAGCCTGAGCAACGCGCGCTGACAACATGTATCCGCAAGAATAAGTTTCGGCGATTAGAATCCCGATTAACAAGCGCATGCGCTCTGTGAGCATTCCCTTAGACAGTGAATCTTTCGATAAAAGAAAAGCTTCCAGAGCAGCTGGCGAGTTGGCCATCTGCTTCATGATGTTTGGCGTCAATCCCATGCTTTTTTCCATCTGGGCAAGCATTTCTGAATTTTTGCCAGTCAGCTTCGACGTATCAGCCACTTGCATAACTGCCATTTTCTATTCTCCTCTTATCAGTAGCAAAGATCTTACCGTGCACAATCAGCAAAAGAGCCAGTGCTTATCATAAATTTTGATTTTTTGGCACAGACGGAAGAGCAACAGCACTAAATGCGGTTACCAAATGTCTCTGTTCTCGAAACGAAAAAGTCCACCGCAATTCTGGCATCCATTTATGTAAACCGTATGCAGCAATTGTGCTCATATGACTCAAGCGTGAAGTCCCAAAACAGGCATAAAAAGCGGTTCTTACAATCGTTTTTACAACCACTTCACAACTGTTTCACCATATCTCTACACGGCAACCATTGAAGTTTTTGCACCTAGATTCATAATGATATCAAGAGTCCATTCCCCCAAAAATCTTCCCTAAATTCTTCGGGCTTTCGAAGCTTCTCGAGGTAATAGCCGTGCGTTCGTTCGTACCTTCCCCGGTATGTCTGTTTTTGCTCGCCGCATTTTCGGTGTCGCCCCTTAGCGCGGCGGTTCCAACCGGTGTAGACATCGAAACCGATTACCTGCCTGCCATAGCCAAAGAGACATTGGCAGTGTATTTCGGACATTCCGAAAAGAAATATGGCTCACTTAGAGAGTTCGCCGACTCGTTGCCTGTACCACCGAAGTACAGAAAGTGTGCCGGCATGTTCGTGACGTTGAGTCACAACGGCAAAACAAGAGCTTGCTGGGGGTCAGTCAATCCGCAATATCCGGACCTTGTGAAAGGAACTGTTTACGCAACAGTGGCCGCACTTGAGAAAGAGTACCGCTTTCACAAAGTGCGCGCGAGCGAGTGGAACACGCTAAAACCGCAGGTAACCCTTATCAAATCGATTGAACCGATCACGAGTCTGGAGGGTCAAAACCCTCTTGTTTATGGTCTCTTAGTCCGCGCTGGTGGGCGAAACGCGATCTTATTGCCCGGCGAAACATCAGACGCCACCTATCAGCTTATACAGTGCAAAGTCAAAGCCGGTCTCCCTACTAATAAACCGTGCCAAATGTACAGGGTGGTGGCAAATGTACTCAATTAATGACACTAGTGAAGCCTTCTCGACTGGAAACAGTTATTTGGATATTCTCTCGTCCTGGCAATTCCTGGCCATCCAAGCAATCGTTTTTACAGCCATAGCGGTCTGTTTGCAAAAGCCAACTGGAACGCTCACCGGACACATAGCACTCCAGCAACCAAGATTCGCAATCTACACGCGCGACCTGACTGGACATCATGTGTGTGCTATCGCAATAGGTCCGAGGGGACCACTCCAACAAGAGCGCGGTGTTTGGATTGGAAAGGACGGTTCCTTTCGCATTCCACAACTGCCCGTCGGAGAGTACCAGATAAAAGTGAGGGCGACAGGTTTCGAGACGGCTTATCAATCGGGAATATTTGTCGATGAAGCCCGCACCACCGACGCCAACATAATCGAACTAGCGGCAGTGAGACCGTCAGTATCGATTGCAACAGACCGTCGTGTCTTCACTACTGAAGAGGCACCGTCATTCTGGGTAAACGCGACCGGCTGTAGCAGTACAACAGTAAAGGTTTTCCGGCGAGACGTATTGGACGAAGCCGGTAAATCGGGCTCCATCCGAACCGAATACATCAAACAGAACACGTCCGGATACGAAGAATTGGCACATCGAAAGTATGGTGAGTGGTTTGCCGACACGATCATCGACTGGTCGAAGCTGACTCCTCTTAAGACATTCGATCGCAAATTCGAAAAAACCTTCGATGAAACTTTATCGGCTCGGTTCAAGTTCGACAAACCGCTTCCGCCCGGTGAATACTGGATGTATGTCGATGCACTCTCAGATAACGGCGAGACCACAATTGGACGCATAAGTTGGTTCATGGTTACGAACCTAGGCATGATCGTCATGCGGGCCCCGGAAAAAACTGTGGTGCGAGCTATCGATCTAACGACCCTAAAACCCATTAATGGCGCATCGATCAAAAGTTGCAGCTGGGCAGATGGAGCCGGCAAGCCGACCGAAGCTCTTACGAATGCCGATGGTTTTGTCACTTTCGCAGCAATGAAAGCACCAGTTAAGACCGCACAAGATCCGGGCTGGGGGTCTGTTCGCAACGCTGATACCACTTTCATAGAAGGTCGAATCGATCAGCACAGGGCCTATGATGACGTAACATTCTGGACGGCAGAGCGTGAGCGCTATAACACTTACATATACACAGAGCGACCGGTCTACAGGCTGGGGCAGACTGCCTATTTCAAAGGCATCGTTCGAGAGAAGAGTTACGAAGGAAACAAGACACCTAAATCGATGACGTTGCGTGCGACGGTCTACGATCCGGACAACGCACAGATCTGGAAAGGCAAGCTGAAAACGAATGATGTTGGAACGTTCAACGGTGCTGTAGCCATTCCGGAAAACGGACACACAGGTTTTTATCGCATAGAGATCGCATTTCCAGATGGTACTGACACGAGTGAAACGTTCGAAATAGCTGAATATCGTAAGCCCGAATATTTAGTTGAGGTTAAACCAGAAACGCCGAGAGTTGCAGCCGGTGAAAAAATGAAGGCGAAGGTGCATGCAACTTATTTCTTTGGCGGACCAGTAGCAAACGCGCAAGTGAAATACAGCGTCTATGCCTCATCTGATTATTCACTCCGCTATACACTGAAACCGCGCCCGTCGTATTACGCTTTTTTCGATGATTGGGACGGCAACGACTACTCAGGCAACTGGGGCGGTGACTTCATCTGCGATGGTGAAGTGCAGACTGACTCAAATGGAGATGCAATTGTCGAATTCAAAAGCAAAGGCATAAGCGTTGATCCAAAGGAAGAACCATCTACTTACGAATTTCAGGACAAGCGTTACAAGATCGACGCTGAAGTGACAGACATCAGCAGACTAACTGTGACTTCAAGCACGCGCGAGACAGCAACAGCAGGAGACTTCGAATTATTCGTAACTCCAGACTCCTACGTAGCCTCGGTAGGTCAACCTATAGGCGCTACGTTTGAAGCGATCGACTATTCGGGTAAACCAGTCGCCAATCAAAATATAAACGTAATGATGTCACGATTGCTTTACGACAGAGCTAATTACACACGCCGTGGTTCGCAGGTAGTGACGGACATTACGATCACGACTGGTCCAAACGGCGTTGCACACACCACTCTGCCCGTTGGTTCTTGGCCTTCAGACTCGTTCTATCTTTCGGGCACGGCAAAGGATGGCAGGGGGCACACCATATACAACGCCACCAGTGTTTGGGTGGCGAATGAACACATCCCCTATCTTGCCCAAGGCGAAGAAGTGGAGAGTAAAGCCGTTTCAATCAAGTTGGACAAACCGATCTATGACATCGGTGAAACAGCAAAAGCCCTGATCACAGCACCGGTTCACGGTAACGAAGGTGTGCAGGCGATCGTTTCAATACAAGGTCTCAAACTGTACAACTATCAGGTGGTGAATATGGACGCAACATCAAAAGTCGTCGAAATTCCGATCAACAAAGACTGCGCTCCGAATGCCTTTGTCTCAGTAGCACTCGTCGACCGAAAACATCAATTCTATCAACAAGAAGAAGAGATTCGCGTCTCGCCTCGTGCCAATTTTCTCAACATATCTATTTCGACAGACAAGCAAAAATATCATCCTAGAGATACGGTTAAGTACACGATAACGGCAACTCATGACGATGGCACCCCAGCATCAAACACCGAATTGTCACTCGGTGTAGTTGACGAAAGCATCTATTCGATTCGACCAGAAACAGGTAAAGACATTCGCAAAGCCTTTTATTATCGTCGAGAGAACCAGGTAGTAACCTCTTGCTCATTTCCAGAAGATTACTCTGGCGGACCAGATAAGAATGAGGCGCAACCAGTAATTCGTAAAGACTTCAAAGACGTTGCCGCATGGATTCCGGATCTAAAAACAGACGAACACGGAGTTGCGACTGCCAATGTCATACTTCCGGACAATCTAACAACCTGGCGTGCTACCGTCCGCGGCGTCGACTATAAAACTGACGTGGGCATGGCCACCCAAAAGATCCTTTGCAGTCAAGACCTGATTTTACGCATTGCATTGCCACGATTCTTCAGTCAAGGAGACGAAGGACTAATCACAGCAGTTGTACACAACTACTCTGATATCAATCAAAACATTAGTCTTAATCTAAAAACTTCAGAGCACTTGGTGACTAAAACAGATCACGTTCAAAGACTGAGCATCGAACCGCAAAAAGCAGGGCGATTCTCTTGGCCTGTGAGTGTAAACTGCGCAGGAAAAGCGACCGTCACGATAACGGCTATCGGACAGGGCGCAAGCGACGCCATGGAGCAGAAACTTCCAGTCATTCCATTTGGCATTCCTGCATTTGCTGCGAGGGCCGGATTGATGACGGTCGATCAGCAGACGCTCACTATCCCTGCAGGACTTGCAGCGGATGCGGTCCATTCCACGGCCCACTACAAGTTAAGCATTGCCAGTTCTACCCTAGGTCCTGTCTTAGGAAACTTCGGCGCCTTGATCGACTATCCATACGGCTGCACAGAGCAAACGATGAGTCGAGTGATTCCATCGGTAGTGGCAATGCAGTTGCACAAAAAACTAGGGCAGCCACTGACGCCAGAGCAGATAAAGACTTTCGACAAGGCATACGCTAAGTCAATGGAAAAACTGACTGGCTACCACCATGGTGACGGCGGATGGGGCTGGTGGGAAAACGACGAGAGCAATCTCTACTTGACCGCACTTGTAGTTGACGGAGTGAGGCTATTGAAGGAGGTTGGATACAATCCTGACCCATCCTTCATTAAAGAAGGACTGGCGTTTCTGCATCAAAACGAACAAGAACTCCTCAAGCAACTCACAGATCCTCTAATAGTTCATGACTGGTGGGTAAGTGAGAAACGCACCGATCTAGCGAAATGCGTTTATACAGAGAGCGAATTTAAAGTCTACCCCGACAAAAAGATGACTGCGATGTGGCTAAACAGCCTAAACCAGATGCCTCCCGAGTCCCTCAGCTATGTCACATTAGCGTTCAAGAACGCGGGAGATGATGCTACCGCGAGAATCTTCTACGACCGCTTGCTCGAACTAGCAAACGATAGCAAGGAAACAACAAATTGGGAGCACACCAGAGAACTAATTCACAAGATGCACGCTAAAGACAAGCACAAGGTGAGCTTTTGGTACGACGATTACAGCTACAGATTCACAGGCGTCGAATCAACAGCACTCGCACTTAGATGCGTATTGAAAATAGAGCCGGACAATCTGGAACGAATCGAAAAAATCAAAAAATGGATTATGTTCCAGAGAGATAACAACGGCTGGCAAAATACCAAGACGACAGCGGAAGTATTTTTAGTGCTGCTCGAAGACGAATTATTGGCACGCAAGCACGGCGCCGCCGGTAATTTCAGCGCTCGAATTTCGCTCAACGAAAAAGAGATTCAAGAGTTCGTCGCAAGAGCCGACAACTTGTATGCAAGTCAGTCAAATATCAACCTTCCTGTGCCAGAAAAACCGACTTCGCTGGTTATTGAGAAGAATGGAAGCGGTCGCCTCTACTACAACACGCTCATGACTTATTTCAGAGATATGAAACATGGCGACGCAGTAGCGGAAAAAGCGATACCGGAAGGATTGCGAATCAGACGCAAGTTCTTCAGACTTATCCCAGTTGCCGAGAAAAGTGATGGCGGCACTCATTTCAGAACGGAGGAGATACGCGACAAAAAAGTGAAGGCCGGCGAAACCATCTTAATGAAAGTCTTTGTCGAATCACCGTTCACGCTGCCCTACGTACAGGTCGATGCACCGTTGCCCAGTGGTGGAGAAGTTGTAGACGATAGAAGCGAAGATGCAAGTGTCGACCCGTCCAACGCTTCGCCGGACGAGACTGGAAACACAGGCGCTCAAATGTCTGGTGATTGGAACCAAGTCTGGTGGAGTCATCGTGACGTACTCGACGACAAGATCGTATTTTTCGGTTCAGAACTACCAGACGGAAAGTGTGAATTCCACGCTCTCATTCGCATGGAGTTGCCAGGCAAAATCGGTGTCAACCCGGTGAGTCTGATCGGATCTTATACAGATAAGGTGCGCGGTTACTCCAACCTTGATGAACTAATAGTCGAGGAGTCAGCAAAATGATGCCATCAAAATCCAAGCAGGGAAGAATTGGCAGCTATCTGCTAGTTGGTTCATTGCTCGCAGCGACTGCTGCCACAAATTGGTATCAGCAGCGATTTCCAGACATTCTAATCACAAAATTGTTGCCGACTCACGAACTCACCCTTGCGCAAAGATATAACATCCAACAAGCATCGACGAGACTAAACGGCACAATTATTGCACCTCATGAGCAATTTTCATTCAATAAAGTCGTTGGTCCAAGAACGTCTGCACGAGGTTATTTGCCAGCACCTTCGTACATTGGCAGAGCGACCGAATTCACTACCGGTGGTGGCGTATGCGTGCTCTCATCGATGGTCTATCAGATCGCACTGGAGTCAGGTATGCAAATTGATAAACGAACCCCTCATCTTCGCACCACTTTAACAAGTTATCCAGGCTTAGATGCAACCGTTTGGTATGGGAAATCAGATCTCGTATTCACAAACACTACAAACTCTCCGCTTGAGATTAGAGCTTTGACAGACGCCAACTCGGTCAAAATTCAACTTGCCGGGCGCAGACCAGATATACCGGTTTGCTCAGTTCATCGCCGAGAGATTGCCGCCGGTAATGACGTCATTTGTGTAGACATAACGCGCACCATCGGCACTCGTAGTGAACTTGTATCGCACGACACTTATCGCCTATCTCACCGTCAAACCTCGTCAGTGGAGAATTAACCATGACAAGTCAAATAGCTTTTCTTACAATAGGATCTTCACTCTGCCTCTTCCTCTGGCACTTTATAAAGGCCAAGGGGTGGCAAGAGTCCGCTGCTAAAGCCCTGGTGCCTGCTCTCAAATTTGGTGCACTCCTCCTAGCACCATATTTGGCCTTATTCGCCCTTGCCAAATTCGGCGAATTCGGCGTAGCAGACAGCGTGGGCTACTTTGCGATAGGGCTGCTTTTGCCGTGCTTGCTCAGCCCGCTGGTGAAATCGCCACAGCAGCGGTCTCTTCTCCTCCTTGCAGCATCAGCCGGTTGCTACTATGCGTTCGGCGAAACGCCGGTGAATAACATAGTGGCTATGATTTGTGGGATGCTGCTTTGGAAGTGTGGTGCCAATTTCGTTTTTGAAGAAGAGCCACAAACATACGATGTGCTCCCATCGATCGTCTGGCTCACCAGCCTATATTGGATATCCGCAGGCGATGTCTCCAAATCATCGGCACAACAACAAATAGGTATAGTGCTGGGAACGGTCTCGACAGCGCTAGTGCTACAGAACTTCCAGCAATTCGTTTTACATTCTGACAAGTTCTACCTGAAACGAATTGCTTTGGCCGCAACTGGCGGATTGACCGTCCTGCTCATCGCATCAAAGATTATTCTCGTTGGACACTTGGCAAAACTCTGCATTCTCGCTGGCGTCGCTCTTTTCGGAGCATACATTTTTGAATCGCTCGATAAAGCAAAAATGAAGGCATCCGAGCGTGATGGCTACATCCCCATATCATTGCCGCTGATGCAGCTAATCCTCATTGGTATCTTCACTTTGGCAGCCAGTCGTATATTTGGAACCATCGGCACTTTAGTAATTGCCGCCGCTATGCCACTCACTCTCAAGTCACGCACAGCACAGCTAGCATGCCTATTCTGGTGTGGTAGAGCGCTCGTGCAGTCGTTTGTGATTCAACATAATCCAAACGTTACCGGCATCAATTTGAATCATGCGTACACCACAGCAGCTTTATTTGCAGGATTTTTGTTGATGATAGTAATCCCTATCTGGATTCGCGAGAGTCAGTCGAAGAGATCGCTGCTTGCTATGATACTTGGCACCGCAACGTTGGCCCCACTGGGAACCATATTTCTCCTCCACGTGGAACCTACTTCAAGTTTGCTCCTGGCTGCAGCAACTGCGGGCATCATTGTAGTGCTCTTTATGCCATGCTTGATGAAAACCGACCGTCCTTTGACTGATACGACGATGCTGGTTCCTATGCTAATGTGCTGCTTCGGTCACTTATCATATGACCTCATGGCTCAGGGAGAGGATGCAACTACCCAAACGAAACTAACTGCCATCGCCGCTCTCGCGGTGGCTGTAGTTTGTATCAGCCTGGTACAGAAGGTTTTCAAAACTAAAGTGGCTAAAAAGCAGCTTGTGTAGTTATGTACCTTGAGCGAGTATTCGACTAAGTCATGGCGTTGAATTTACCGGTCGGAGCTGAGGGTGTGTTCCTGACCTCAGCAGCAAAAAAGCGGTCAGGAACACACCCTCAACCCCTCCCTAGTACATATAGGACTGCCAGGTTTAGGTCCCGAATACTCGCCTTGTGACACCAAACTATTTTGCGGTGCTGTTCTTTTTCAACACCAAGGTTGCATGTTTCGGATAGAACGTGTATCTATCAGGATCTGCTAATACTGCAGCATGAAAGCGTTCAAAAATAGTGTCAGCCAACTTTTGCTCAACTGATGCCTTAAGCTCACTTCGGCGCCGCTCTTTCGATTGAAACAATCCACGCAAGAGCACTGGTTCACTAATTGCGCGAACAATGCCCGTCAGTCCATCTGCATACTCTCCCGCATCTCCGTCTTGCTTGTAGGCTTCGTGAAAAGGACAGGGAATAATCTCAATCTCAAGCGACTCGAAGCTGAGAACGTCTTTTACGGCTCCGTTGACTACTGGCTCTATAATCTCGTCTTTGCTTCTACTGTAGATTGGAATTGAGAAGGCATCTAAAGAGGAGCGCTCTATCTTGCCTTCCACAACTAATTGCTCAAGAATGTCGTTCAGTAGTTCGAGAACTAGTTGTGCAGAATAAGTGTCATCGCTTATGGACTCGGAATCGTCAAATCTGGCTGCCATCGTGACAATTAGTCTGCCACCATCGACCAGCTCCTGCGCCCGTTGCACGAGGAACTTCTGCCAATCTTCAGCAGCTGCTGCGGCGTAGATGGCTTGCTCTTCAGCGGTTGCCCCACAATGGTAAATATGATTTGCAATAACAGGATGGACCGAGGTCCAATGCAAAGCTGATGACGAGATGCCCAAATGCACTGTCTTCGGAGGCACCACAGCCGAATAGAATGACGTCCCTGAAGCAAAGACATGCACCGGGCTTTCAGGCGTGGCGTCATACGGTGCAAACTCATGCAACTGCTGAAACAACCGATTGAAGTTGTTAGTCGGCAAATCTTCGTGTACGACAGAAAAGGTTTGTTCAGGTCTAGATGCGCGAACTTTCTCAATTGCAGCTCGAACAACATAGATCGAATTCTTCCCCTCACTGCAACCGTAATCTACTATTCCGAAAGGTTGGCCGAATGCAGGAGTCGGAACGGCGGCAAGACACTCATACAGCAAAGGCAATAAGCGCACCAAAACCAAATTCTGGACTTGAGAGTGGTCGTCATAATAACCATCACCCTTCATATTTAAGGTAGTGGCGTTCAACGACTTGCTCTTTGACATTTTTACCTGCAGACTATCTCAGACATCATCGCGGTGTCTAAGGTCGCCTCGGGGAACGAGATGTGTTTTCAATATTTGATAGTCCCCACTTTGCAATCTCTTGCAAAACAGCTGCCACACTTTTTCCTTTTTCTGTAGTCGAGTAAGCCATTCGCAAACGATGACTGCCATAAGGCGCCTTCGTAATCAGCCCAGCTTTCTCTAGCTTGTGAAGACGATCTGTCAAAATGTTTGTCGAGATTTTTTCCGGAGATTCCAGAAACTCTTCAAAACGACTTTTGTTGAAATACAGAATGTCGCGCAAAATCAACAAAGTCCATTTGTCGCCGATCAGATCGAGCGTACAAGCTATGGGGCAGTCTGATCGTCTATCCATACAATAATCGTACTACAAAAGGACGAGCGCCGAACAATCCAAGAGCCCGAACATTGACTTTTTCTTGCGACTTGCAAGTCACGTGTTACAATGAGATTATCGGATTATCTGAGTTATCATAAGCCGGAATTCTACCCTGCTTCAAATCGGAGGGAATTACAATGACGTTGGAAGCAGTCAAATCAAAAAATTTCGCTCACACTGACATTGGTGAATTTGCAAAACTGGGTCATGATGTCGACAGCGACAAGAACGCAAAGCAGTTTTTGCGGGACGTACTTGGACTTACCGGTATGGAAATATCCGTCACGCACTACAGACCCGATGCCAAAACTCCTTTCTTTCATAGTCATAAACAGAACGAAGAACTTTACATCGTAGTGAAGGGAAGTGGTCAAATGCAGCTGGACGATGAACTGGTCGAGCTAAAAGAGGGAACTTTCGTTCGTGTGCTGCCGCAGGCATCACGATGCATTAAAGCTGATGCGAATTCAGAACTGGTATTTCTTTGCATTCAGGCTAAAGATGGATCGCTCGAGCAGTGCAATCGAGCAGACGGTGTTAGAGAGAATACATCTGAACTCTGGAAGTAGCTGCAGAATGCAGCGCGTCGAGCTTTGCATCCCATAGAGTTTTCAGCCTAAACACAAGCGTCGTCACGCGATCTTTAGAGCGCTTGTTCTTGATTGCAAGAGCAAGCGCTTTTGATTGTCCAACGATCACAACGAGTTTTTTCCCTCTGGTGACGCCCGTATAAACAAGATTTCTCTCGAGCATCATAAAGTGCTGCATGGAAAGCGGCATGACTACCGCAGGATATTCAGAACCCTGCGACTTGTGAATAGAGGTGGCATAGGCCAATGAGACTTCGTCCAACTCACTGACATCGTAAAGTACCTCCCGTCCGTCAAAATCTATTAACAATTCAGATTCTTCAAGATCGATACCAGATATAGTGCCGATGTCACCATTGAACACTTCCTTCTCGTAGTTGTTCACAGTCTGGATTATTTTGTCTCCTACGGCGTAAGTCCAGCCAAATTTCTGTAATTGCGGCGTGCCAGCTGGATTCAAACGTTTTTGCAACTCCACATTAAGTGATCGCGCGCCAAGTCCGCCTCGGTTCATCGGGGTCAGCACTTGAACATCTTTAATCGGGTTCAATCCAAAGCGCTTCGGTATTCGTTCACAGACTATCTGCATCAATTTGTTGCTGATGTCTTCGGGTGTTTCAGCTGGCACAAAATAGAAATCAGACAACGCATCTGAATCTACGGCCTTGACTGGAATCTTGCCTTCATTGATTCGGTGCGCATTGACGATTATCTGAGAGGTGGCTGCTTGCCGAAAGACTTCGGTCAATCGCACCACTGGCACTACCTGTGATGCAATGATGTCGGAAAGAACGCAGCCAGGTCCAACCGATGGCAGCTGATCTACATCACCAACTAGAAAGAGAGCGGCACTGCTGGGAATCGCTTTAAGAAGTTGGTTCATTAGTACGACATCGATCATCGAGGCTTCGTCAACAACGACGACATCAGCTTCAAGTGGCAAGCCCTCGTTGCGTTTAAAGCCGAACATTTTCGGATCGAATTCCAGTAACCGATGAATAGTTTTGGCGGGCGAACCGGTCGATTCAGCGAGCCGTTTTGCCGCTCGCCCGGTAGGCGCACAAAGTAAAACCTGTGCTTCCTTCGCTTTGATAATTTGCAAAATGCTATTTACCAGCGTAGTTTTTCCAACACCGGGACCTCCAGTAATTACCATTACTTTGCTCCGCAGCGCTTGCTCAACAGCTAACTTCTGCGATGGCGACAGCTTGATAGAGCCCTTCTGCTCCACCCAATCAATGGCTTTGTCCGCTTCAATCGATTCCCACGGTGACGCGCCAGACGTCAAACGCACAAGATGAGTAGCAACACCAACTTCCGCTCTCAACAATTGAGTAAGAAAAACAAGCGAATTGCCTTCTACTTCTTCTGCGACAATGTGACCTTCTAAGATTTCCGCATCAATCGCCTGTACGATTATTTGCTCTGATATCTCAAGCAGCTGACTCCCGGTTTCAGCTAGTTTTGCTCTTTCGCTACCGCAGTGACCAAGGCTCGACATTTCCTGTAATACGTGTCGAATTCCGGCTTGCGCCCTCATCAAAGAATCCTTTGGAATTCCTAGATTCTGAGCGATGGTGTCGGCGGTTTTGAATCCTATACCGTGTATATCCAATGCCAGGCGATACGGATTTTCAGAGACCTTTGCCACCGCGTCGTTGCCATAAGTTTTATAGATACGCACAGCACGCGAAGTACCAACACCGTACGACTGCAGAAAGACCATGATCTCGCGCACGATCTTCTGTTCTGCCCAACCGGCAACCACCCCTTCCATCCGTTTGCGTCCGATACCGGGGAGTTCGAGCAGCCGCTCCGGCTCTTGCTCAATGACGATAAACACATCTTCGGCAAAAGCCTTGACCAATTTCTTGGCAAAGTGGGGACCTATCCCCTTTATCATCCCAGAGCCTAAATACTTCTCGATCCCCTCTAGCGTGGACGGCGGAATGACAGTCAGTCGCTCCGATTTGAATTGCATGCCGTAGTTCTTGTCGTTTTGCCAACTTCCATGACATTCAATGTGCTCACCCGGTGATATCGAAGCCGCACTTCCGGTAACGGTAACCAGCTCCTTTTGCCCTCGCACTTTAATGCGCAAAACGCAAAATCCACTCTCTTCGCTGTGAAAAGTGACTCGCTCAACCGAGCCGCTGAGGGTTTCTAATTCGGCGCTAATCGCTCTGGTCCTCAATGACCGAAATAACTGCAAAAGGCTCTAAGACTAACACTCGATGTCCGCCGATTCAAATTGGTCAGCTCGAGATTTAAGCAGTCCGAAATGCTGAAAATCAGAGTATTTGCGCTATTTCTGACACATTTTTCTTGACGAATTCTACGCATTTAACGTGTAAAAACTGTCAATGCGTAGCGGCAGGCTGTATACGATGCATACACGCAGTGAAGAAATAACAAATCATATGTTCGACAACTTCTAGGGCACTCAGAATCCCGCCAGTACCGACGGCGACCTGAAGACTCTCAACGCAAATTAACGGCGGACCTGCGACCGAAAATAATCTCGTCCACGGCGCTTAAGCTGCTCGACCTGCACCGGCACTGCAATTCTGACGGCTACTCTCTGCATGCAGTTTGGCGAATGAACAATTACGGTCTTACCACGTCTCTGTTTGTCAGCAACAGCAAGCAAGTTAGTAAACATAGCAGATAACATGACGCACCTCTTGACGACGGCGTGGTAAGTGTAAGGCCAAATATGCGAGCCACCTAGTTAATAGCCTCTAATTTTGCTCAACCAAAGTTCACGCCTGATACCAGTAGCGATATCAGTTTTTGTTATTATTGCTGCGCGGGGAGAACTCCATTATTGAGCCATCCTACATCAATTAGACAAAACTCAAGGAGAGCACGATGGAAGTCCATCTGGTCGATGGAACTTACGAACTGTTTCGGCATTATTATGCCGTGCCGGGAAGCAAAGGCAAAGACGGACAGGAAATAGGTGCAGTCCGGGGAGTTTTGAACTCTCTCGTTTCTATGTTAGACAAAGGCGCTACGCATGTGGGCTTCGCCACAGATAAGGTGATCGAATCTTTTCGCAACGACCTCTATCAGTTTTATAAGACTGGCGAGGGTATTGATCCTGATCTTTTTTCACAATTCCCAATTGTGGAAAATGCGGCGGAATCAATGGGCATTCACGTATGGCCGATGGTCGAATTTGAAGCTGACGACGCTCTCGCCGCAACCGCAGCTAAGTGCGCAGAATTGAGCGAAATCGAACGTATCTACATATGCACACCTGACAAAGACCTTGCACAGTGTGTTTCAGGAGAGCGAGTCGTGCAGCTGGATCGAAGGCGAGAGATCATCCGTGATGAAAAAGGAGTAATCGAAAAATTTGGCGTCAGCCCGGATTCGATACCAGATTATCTAGCACTTGTCGGTGACACCGCGGATGGTTACCCCGGACTTGCCGGTTGGGGTGCCAAGGCTGCGTCTGCCGTACTGTCTCACTACAAAAAGCTTGAAAATATTCCCGCGGCTTGTGCGGATTGGCCAAAGTCGATTCGAGGGGCCTCAAAGCTGTCGGCAACACTAAAAGAATTTTGGAACGATGCACTGCTGTACAGAACGCTCGCAACTTTGCGGCTAGACGTACCCGTATTCGACTCAGTCGATCAGCTCTTATGGCGCGGTCCGAAGGATTCATTCAAGGAGACTTGTGAAAGACTCAAGGCACCGGAGTTATTTAAGAAGACAACTGCTCTAGCCGAAAAGCGAAAAACTTAAGCAAGCGTGGCATTACCGACTCGACATTGATAGAATTCTACGTTGAAGCTTGATCCCGTTGCCATCCGAACACAATGAATGAAGAGTCTGCAAAACTCAAACCGGGCGAGAGCGTCTGGTGCCGATTAAAATCACCGATGCCAGGCGGATATCTGGTTACTCTGACTCCGACCGAAATTGAGGGGTTCCTACCCAGTCACGATCCAATTGACATTGGACGCACAGTGCCGACGACATTTGTGTGCATGGACGGCGACAAAGCTCTACTTACATACGCATTTGTCCTTGGCACCACCGCTCGCGTGCAAGTGAGCACTGCAAGCGATCCAGAGAACGCCTTTTCGGTCTGGGCCGACTCATATCCGAACGGAATAAGGTTGCGGCGCGCGGTCGATTTATTCATGCCACCTGTCGGAACGTCACCACTACTACAAAAGATCGCTGCAAATACTGCAGTAGATTTTTTCGATTCACTCGAAAAGGCAAGTTTCACAGGTGTCGTAAAGGCTAACTGCCAGGAACATTTTTCACGCTCTGCATGTTTGTTTTTAGAAGGACGGGCAGTGGGCATCATCTATACGACTAAACATTCTCAAGAGACTTATCCAATGGTGACCGGTCTCAAGAAAATGATGGAAGATCTGTCTGATGCTGAAGGCGACTTGGAAATGTACGAGTTGCCTGTCGAAATCGTTCTCTCTATGTCGTCGCTGTTCCTGGGATATTTAGACAGAAGCGCGGAGGATTCCTCGAACGCCGAACATGCAGAGAAGATGATTTCTCACTTCGCAACTGAAAATGCGACTGCATGTTTTTCGATTATCAACAAAGATCTGAAAACTGAAGCACTCGCCTTCATCCATGAAGGACGGTTCAAAGGTGCTTACGAAATTACCGACCGCCGTTTTTCGGAAGACAACGAGTTTTTCAAACAGTTGCTGGAAAAACATGATAGCAGTCAACTGAAGATATACATATTGCCCTCAGCCATGATCAGCGAGTCCATTCGATTCGGTTACAGCCTCAATTCAGAACAGTTTGCAAAAGAAGAGGCGCCTAAAAATTCGGCCGATTCTTCCACTTAGTGAATTTAGAACGCATCTCAATTCCGTGTTACTAAGACAGTAAACTCGCCCTACCCATGGGAAAGAAAATCGCTCTTCTTGTAGGTCTTCACAAATAGGTCTTCACAAATAGCTCTTTCCTGTCGGCGATTCCTTTTTGGTGAAGGCTTCTTGATATTCAGCATCATAGACGTCGCTTATTTTGAATGTACCTGTGGTCTGCCACGATCCCTCACGCCAAGAACCATCAGATTCCAGATTCTTACTAATAGTTTGCGATTGTATTAGTGCCTTCCCCCAGAACAACCACTTACCATCGATGTTCTCGACTAGAAAGACGCGCACAGGATCGAGGTGGAACAAACGCGCATCATCCTTTCTGAAATCAAAAACGCACCCGACAAGAGACTCGATTGAAATTGGCGATAAAAGGTGCAAGCGCCGGTTCAAAACCTCTGAAGGAAATCCCTGTTCCTTCGTAAGCTGCAGGGTGTCATTTATTTCTATCGGCGAGCCCACTAAACGCCCTCTTTAAAAACTTTGTCTAGTTGCGGTGATAAATACCTAAAGTATACTCCCGATTTCCTTCAGCCAGTAGTCAACAGTCTTTCAGACCATATGAGATGACAAAAAAATGATTACGCCTTGACCGCAAGTCATCTCATAACGACAGAAATATATACGTCCAGGGAACAAGCACAGTAGAGATACAAACAAACAAAGACCAAAATGACTGGCGAAAAGACCGAGCGCGCACAACTTGAACTTAGGTGTCCTAATTGCGGACATCTCAAAGATGCTTGCGTCTGCACCGCCGATGTGATTGAGCCAAATGACCCAGGGGCTGACGGCGACTCCGCACAAAAAAACGACAAAGAATTGCCACATCCGCTGGCAGGACAGCACTACATTGGCGGTAAGTACAAGATTCTCAGTTTAATCGGCCGAGGTGGAATGGGCTGCGTGTACAAAGTTAAACACGAAGCGCTCGACAAAATTTATGCGCTAAAAATTCTCAATCGAGACGTGACAACCGAAATCAAAACCCTCAGGCGCTTCGACCAAGAAGCAAAAGCAGTTGGCTCAATGGAACATGAAAATCTCATCGGCGTTCATGACTATGGCACTTCAGATGATGGCACCCCCTTTCTCGTCATGGACTATCTCGACGGAGTGTCTCTCAGTGATGAGATAGAAAAACATGGTTTCATCAATGAAAAACGCGCCCAGAAGATTTTCCAAGGAGTGGCAAATGGCTTAAGCCATGCCCACGAACAGGGTGTAGTTCACCGCGACTTGAAGCCCGGCAACATTATGCTTGTAACAAATGCACTCGGTGAAGAGCAACCAATTATTGTCGATTTCGGGCTTGCTAAGCGCCAAACGGTAGATAAAAATCTCACTCAGACAGGCGACATTTTTGGCACACCATTGTATATGAGTCCGGAACAGTGTATGGGCAATCCTGTCGACCAGCGCTCGGATATTTATTCTCTTGGTTGTGTCATGTACGAATCGCTTAGCGGCAAATCACCATTTGAAGACGTGAATGCCGTCAAGACCATCGTCAAACATTTAAACGACGACGCCGAGCCCTTAGCAGAAGCCTGCAAGCAAAAACTCTCCAGTGGTTGGGAGAGATTGGTCATGCAGTGTTTAGAGAAAGACGCTAAGAATCGTCCGCAAACAGCGAAGTCTTTAAGCGACAGCCTGAAAAAGATTGGCAGCGGAGAGTCGCTGCATTTGATACCAATCATTCCGCATAAGAAACGCTCTTTATTTCTACACGCGGCTAGATATGGAATCGCCGGAATCACAGGCGCGCTGATTTTTGTTGCAGTATACTGGCTATATCTAAAACCACCACTTCAGTCAATTGTAACTTTCGAACTGGCAAAACAGGCAGGACAAAAGAGAGATTATGTTCAAGCGGTGAAGCTCGTAAAAAGAGCGCTAGCCGAATCGGAAGAAGATAAAGCGCCTGTGAAAGACAAGTTGGATATGCATCGTTCTTTGTTTCACTGGGTGCAAGGTCTGAGGCGACCGAACGAAGCAGCCGCCGAAGCCAAGACGGTCGTACAAATGGCAGAACAACAGAAGAATCTCGATGTAGTGGAAGAATTTCTGCCACTGCTAGCAAACTATGAGATAACAACAGCGATGCAAAAACAGATCGAGGGCCAATTCGTTACCGCGATCGATGAAGAGGCGAGCGTATTCCCAGCACGCCCGGAGCGATTATTCAAACTTTGCGACGAGGCCGGTCGTGAGTTTTCCAAAGCACAAGATGCAGAGAATGCTCGGAAGTATTTCAAAAAGGCCGTCAGTATTTTCGAAGCGACAAACGCTATTTCGCCAGGAGAAGCAGCGGCAACTTACAGATCTTTGATCGAGGCCGAGGACAAGCTTCACATGCTAACTGAAGCACATGATTCAATTGAGAAGCTAGAAAACCTGGTAAGTTTTTTGCCCAGAAAAGATTCAAAGCTACAGGCATGGCTAAAGTTAGAGCGCGAGCAGATAGAAAAGAGATTGAAAGAGACTGGTACACGTATAAATTGAGTCAAATATCGTTCACAAGTAAAGAAGAGATAAGCCGCGGCTAGCAGAGTAGATGCTGGTGGTGTTGATGGCCTAGCCAGCTTCACCAGGCATGTTGGTGCTTACTTAACTCTTCGACGGCCTTCCTATCTGGCACGACGGTACTTCCGTCGGCAGATACTTTTATATGCCCGACGACGCGACCCTGATGAGCGAACGGCACAGCCCAACAGAATTCCGGCTCTCTGAACTCTGCACCCTCGAGTACTTTCAGTTCAGGCGCAATTGATTCGAGTCTCATTTTTACCTTCGGGATTGCATCTTCTCTGCCACTGCCGAGTGCATGCAAACCTTTTGGCAGAACACTGCCATCTACCGGGTTAAATTGCAAAACAGCGACAGGTTGTCCGTTTTGAGTCAGGCATCCCTTTATCTCGAATTCACCGCGAGGAGCTATGTGACTCCAAACAGGTCCAGGTAGAAGAGAACCTATACAAGCACGACTAGTCTCTATCGCCTTAAGGGCGTTTTCCGCTGTGTTGAATGCGCGATTTGCCTCGTCTTTTTCGTGCGGTTGTTTGTCGTGTCCATCCGGATCAATCATGAGAAATCCTCCAATCCGTGCGCTTTCATTTTGGTGTATAGCAATTGTCTGTTAATTCCAAGAAGGCGAGAGGCTTCTGCTCGACTGCCGTTCGCTTCTTTTAGAGCCCTTATCAGCAAACGTTTCTCAAGTGTAGCGATGGCGCTGTAATAGTCCAATTCAGATTCGGCATTCGTGTCATCAAACCCTGAGTGTTTCAGCATACCGACGTCAGACTCTTCGATGATTGGCGAGGATACGACTATCGTCAAATGATACATAAGATTCTGAAGCTCCCTTAAATTGCCAGGCCACTCATAGTCAAGCATCAATTTCGCGACACCGCTGGTAATGCGTTTAGGCGAGTGTGGTTTTGCTTGAAACAAAAACAACTCTGTGAAAGCAAGAACATCTGCCCCTCTTTCGCGCAACGGCGGAATATGGATCGGAAGAACACTTAGCCTGTAATAAAGGTCTTCACGAAATTTTTTCTCTTTGACCATATTGATTAAATCGAATTGGCTAGTTGCAATAATGCGCGCTTTCGAACGGGAATCGCTTGATTCATCTGATATCTCCTTCAACGCGCGAACAAGCATGGCTTGCATCTGCGGATTCAAATCTCCCACTTCATCAAGAATAACCGTACCTCGTGCGCCTTTCGACAAAGAACTAAAGGCGCCATAGTCTTCAGGGACAGCCGTGCAGTCGACTACCGTCAGGGGTGCTTTAGCCTGCATGCTATGCTTATGGATTGCTCTCGCTATGGTGTCTTTTCCGGTACCGGTCTCGCCCGTAATCAGCACTGTTGCATCTGAAGCTGCCGCCATCCCGATTAATTTTTCAATCTGCCGCATCGAAGAGCTCGGACCAAGAAGAAAGTCAAACTCCAGGGGACCTTTATTCTCATCCACCGGAGTCGTCTTCGGCTTCGCAATAGCTCTACGCACGACGGATTCAAGGTCTTGCAAACTGACCGGTGCATGCAAGTGGTCGAAAGCACCAAGTTTCATGACTTCGAAAACGTCATCAGTTTTTGTCGCTGCCGTTAACACCACAAACGGTATTGAGTTCAGGGTGTCCACATTTTTGACTTCTGCCACGGATTGCTGAAGCGACTTGCCGGTGACATTTCCATTGACAAATAAAACATCAATTGATTCCTGAGACGCTTTTGCTGAGGCTTCTTCAAGAGAAAACGCTTCCACAACCTTGTGATGCACTCTTTCCAACCACTCTAAAAGAACACTGTTCGAGTTGGCTTTGTCGCTCAATACCAATATGGTTGGCATTCGGTTCTCCCTAAGTCGCAGAATTGATTCGCTTGTGCGTCTCTGGCAACCAGACATAACAGATTACCAGACCGACCAACGCTACTAGCGCTAATGATAAAAATCCTGCGCGATATCCAGCAGCTTGAACGATCGCCCCAGTCGCCAGATTGCTCAATGCCGCGCCAATGCCTTGAGCTGTCATAACGACTCCACGAACAGCGTTATAGCGGCCAGTACCAGCTGTCAAGTCAGCCACAATTACCGAAACTAAAACTCCAAATATGCCGGCGCCAATTCCATCAAGCAGCTGTACGGGCACAACAAAGTATGGGCTGTTGCTCAAGATGTACAGAAATCCTCTGAGCGGCAAAACCATCATTGCAAATAGAAAAACTGGTCTTCGTCCCCAATTGTCAGCAAAACGACCAGCTAGAACGCAGGTCGGAATCATGACGACCTGGGCGGCAATTATGCAAGCTGAGATCCAGATGGGTGCTCGTCGCACATCGCACTCCGCAAGATACTGTCCAGCGAGCGGCAGCATTGCTGCATTGCTGCATTCGCCATGTGAAATAACGTCACAGCAATCGCAAAAGCAACCAGGTGCTTATCTGCGAAGAGCGATCTCAAATCGCTTCCAACAGTTCTCGTATCAACACCATAACAGTCACTCAAAATATCAGTATTGATAGATTCGACCGCACCACAGGCAACATCATGGTCAATTTCTTTTTTCTTGACAAAAAAGGTTGCGCAGGTGCTGCAAACCGCGAAGAAAGCGATCATGTAGAAGATCCAGTTCTGAGAAAGTGCATAACCAGCCGCTCCAGCAAATATCGCAGCCACCACATTGCCCACATGATTGAATGCTTCGTTGCGAGCCACTCGCGCAGCAAAGAGCCGGCTTCCAACAACACCTAGGCTTATCGCAACTATGCAAGGACCAGCAAAAGCGGCAGCTGCTCCATATACAATCTGCGCCGCAAGGACAGCACTGAACTGGGGGAAGATAGTAATCACGAAAGCTGCCAGTCCCATTAACATTGTTGAGAAACAAAGCAGAGTTCGCTTTTTCTTACAGCCATCGATGAGAGCTCCGGCAGGAGTCTGCATGACGATCGTAGCCACACCCATGGCCGACAAAATCACGCCTATAGAGCCTTGCTCCCAGTGACGAAAAGAACGAAGATAGATAGCAAGATAAGGTCCAATACCACCCATCACGTCGCCAATGAAGAGGCTAAGACAATCGAGCGCCCGGAGCGTCTGATTACTTGCGAGTTTTGAAGCTGAAGTCGATTTAGTAGCGTCCATAGCGAACCCCTTCTGACTGTAATCATGGCCAGGAGCACGTCGGCTCTAGGGCGCAGCAGCCTTGCCGCCTGCAAACACGAAGAAGACCGCACCCACAAGAAAGGCGAAGGCAATTAGATAGTTCCACTGAAACGGCTGCTTGAGATAGAGCACCGAAAAGACGGTGAATACAGCCAGCGTAATCACCTCTTGGATAATCTTTAGCTGCGCGGCAGTGAATTCGTAGCTGCCAATTCGGTTTGCCGGAACCTGAAAACAGTATTCAAGAAAAGCTATCAACCATGAAATGAGAATTGTTTCCCAGAGGGGCACCGACTTGAAACGCAGGTGACCGTACCAGGCAAATGTCATAAAGATGTTTGAGACAATCAGCAGTCCAACGGTTTGAAATGTTTGTACACCCATTCTTTGAGCTCCACTTGTGACTTCGTGAGCTCAATTGTCGCTTGCAAGCGGCTTTAAGACGCGTATGAATTCCTAACATGTGTGTCAGACTATGCGACAGTATGAGAAGCAGTCGTCTTCACGCTCTCTTTTTGTCTTTCACAGCGCCAACAGTTTCACTATGGACCTGTGCAACTTCTTGATCTTTGTGGAGATGTGCAGTGTCCTTGTGATCGTCACATGCAGTCACAAGAGAGAATGGCACCAACCCTCCCGCTGTTGTAAGACCTGTTCTCAGTGCTGATGACTTGCTCAGAAGGCTGGCGGCTTCGGCTGCCAAGCCGGTCAACTTCGCACCGTTCTTGGCAATAGATAGGGTGTTCTCGATGATTTCGGCGACTTCCGCTGATTTACCTTTAGTAACGACCGCGCCAATTACGGTACCGGCAACAGCTGCCGCACCAATTGCAGTGGCAGCTCTTGGATGTTCGCCAACCCATTTTTCGGCCTTTTGCATGCTATCGCCAGCGCTATGAAACGCTTCGGACCCCATAGACCAAATCTCAGAAGAAAGCAAACCACTCGGCTGAACATTTTGAGTTTCCGGAGCCGGTTTCAGATTTTCCATTTGCAGTTCCTCCTGGTTCCATTGTCAGTGCTAGCTTTAGTGAAATCTGACGTCACTAGGTTGTCTGATTTTCAAATCCGTCGCTGAGTCTGATCCGAATGTAAGTGCCATCCTTACGGTTGCCTATCGTAAACTCACCATTGGGCAGATACGAAAATTCACCGAACCTCCAGACTCCTTATCCTGGAGGCAATTCCGGCATTTAATGTTGTGGTCATTTCGTTCCGTCAAAGAGAGGTATCTTAAAACTGCAAAGTAAAGCAGTTCTACCTCTATCAACCGGACTCTCTACACGGTCTCTGATTCGTTCAGTTTCTTCATCGCAAACCAAGCACCAGATAACGCCCACAACGCAAGCACTGAGAAATGTGGATTGAAGTGATGCCCTTTGAGCAACCACAACATTTGAATTAATAGCGAAAACGGCAACATGAATACGAGACCACCAAGCATTCCTCCAAGAATAATAAGTGGTGGCACATCCTTCTCATATTTGGTTAGCACTAACACAGCGGCCGGGACGAGGACAAGGAGATCGTAGTAGTAGCAGTAAAGTGCTGTGACAATCCCAAGCGGCATCGCCCCAATCAAGCATAGTTCTAGCCAGTCACGCCTGCGAGCAGATTGGTGTCCAATATAAAAAATAAAAGCTAGCGAAGGAATCAAGACGCCGAGAGAAATGTAGTGCATCAGCATCCGACTGTCAGGAAAATAGCGAAACAGCTGTCCTCGCAACGTACAACTGATATCAGACACCAAATAGGTGTTATCAGTCAGGGTGAACTTCATCAAAGCGAGATAGTTTGAGAAACCCTGCCCTCCCATTGCAAAAAACGCAATAGCCGTAAGCACAAGTACGATACCAGTAAGAACAGCTACCGTTTTGTATCTCTTAGCACCAAAAAGAAAAACGACAAAGGGTAGGAGTTCATGAGGCTTTGCAATCATTCCTGTAAGTAACACGGCAGCAAGTATAGGACGGTCATTCTTCAGTGCCCACACGCCGCAAGCAAAGGACAAAAACAAGACAGTGGCTACCTGATCGATACGCAGGGCCTCACATACCACACCTGAAAGACTCAGCACTGCTAGCATCCACAAGAAAGCGTTGCGGCTCAAACCGAATGTTTTCTTTACGACGTAGACTGCACCGCCAAGGCAAAATCCAAGAAAAATCTTCCAGATAATCGGTGCAGCCTTCACTGGCAGAAGCGCCAATGGTGCAACAAGAGGCAGGGCAAATGGGGGCGAGAAATATCCAACAAAAGTGCGAGCATTACTTGGATAGTAAAACATTTCTGTTTTTCCAAACTCGGCAATATCGTAGATTTTTGCACCGGCACCAGAAACGAACAATTTCGCGGCTGCATAGAATTCCGGGAAATCGCTTATCAAGTTGAAGGCACCACTCGACATAACAAGAATGCCAACAAGAAGGCAAACACCAATAATCAAAAGCGCTGCCGGCGCTGCTGTTCTGACTATTGGCATAACTTTTTCCATTAAAGCACCGTCGTGAAATCCTAACCTAAGCCTCAATAGTACCAGTACTTTCTAACTCAAGTTCATTCAAATTGACTTGATGTGCGCTCGCGGGTCAGGTGCTAGCAGAAAAAACAACACAGCCAGACGACAAGCTACCTCTGAATACGCTAGCAATAGAGCTAAGGCTGTGGACTTTGATTTGGTTCAAGCCAACCCGGTACTACGTCCTTCTGTTCGGGATTCTACTGCACATGGGCATTGAATCCGTAATGTCCATCGGTCTATTTTCGTACGCGATGATTAGTAGCTATATACTATTCATTGATGCGCAGACCATCGAGATTGTTGTGAGGCAGATCCTGACTGCAAAATCGTCGCTCATGAGCTTATGCGCCAAAGCGCTTAGTTACCGCCCTCAGCCTTCTGGATTTGGCGGTTCCAACCACGATTAACATCACTGTCGGAAGTACCAGCGCGTCGAAGGGAATCACCAATGTCGGTTGCACCGACTGAGTCTTTAACTTTTTGGAATGCATGACTTGAAGCATTACCAAAGGACTCAAAGGCGCTCCGCGCACGATCTCTGAGGCTAGGCTCATCATTCCGCATTCCGAGCTGCCCGTTCGTCTCAGTGATTGTCATTTTATTGGCGCCACCAAAATGAATACCGCCGGCATCTACTGTGCAAGCCGGCAATCCGAAGTCTTTGGAATCACAATGACTGGTAATTATCGACTTGAAGATATCTTGGTCGATTTTGTCCGAGATGGTTCTGAGCACGTGGTCAGCGCCTCTGGCGTCTCCAGCGATGATGCTATGTTCAATGCTGTGCAACTTTTGAGCGCCATCTCCAGCCATAACAACCACCTCAACCAAGCAAGCTTTCTAGTAATTTGCAGCGAATGGGCGTTCGCGCGTTTTGAATGCACGGATATTAGCTTAGACGTATGACATTGGTATGACTTGAGGGTTCATGTCTAGATTTCCGAGCGGTTTTAACATTCCTGAAAGGTCCGACCATTAGCATTGTCACGTCGGGTAGCCAGACCCCCGGCAAGGGGCTACTTCTAAAAGACGGCACCTAATCGCAGGCGATTCTCAGGAGAGAGACAAATGAGTGGTGACAACTGCTTCTACAAGAAACCAGCGGAAGCCGCTGGAGACACTTCTTTCAATGTATTCAACCGTCCCAATGCACAGTTCGTTTGTACAGCCGACGCAGGTCTTGGGTCGGCAACCGCAGGCGGGCGCGATTTTGTTACGGACAAACACTTCGAATGGTCAGACACTAGCATTGGACAAGTACCTCTATACATCAGCGATAGGGGACAACCTCAATCACGTTCATTGGATTATATGGGTGCAATCCACTCGAAATGAACGTCCGGCTCACGCTCTTCGTTGCTGGCGCCGTCGGTTTCTTTCGTTACAACAAAACCGTGTTTGGCATAGAAGAGCTTAGCGATCTCGTTCTTTTGAAATGTCCAGAGCATCAACCGTTTCCGCTGCACTTTGGCTATGTTCAATAAACGAGTGCCGATACCACGAGACATAAATTCAGGCAATAAGTACAGCGTATGCACCCACTCATCGTCGAAAGCGATAAATCCAACAATTTGCTCGCGCTCGTTATGAGCGACAAACACTTCGTTGTTGGGTAGGACCGTGGTGCTTATGTGCATGAGGTCATCCTCAGCGGTGTGTATGATCGGCAGAAACGGCAATGCCTCGCGAAGAGATTTTGCCATTAGCTGCGCGATCTGTGGCGCATCATCAGAAACGGCCTGCCGAATCTTGATGTCGGACTTTCGCAATAGATAGAACTCATAGCCATATTCATTGCTGAATCGGCGGAAGAGATCGATCTCTACCGAAGCCCTTTCGATCACGGCGCGCAACACCTCATCGTGTTTCGCGTCTTCTCGAAGGTCTTCGAGATTGCGCGACCAGGGATTGTAATATTCATCCCACCAACACGATTCGGGCAGCGTGAAATGGTCTATGCATTCGTATCCGAGCTGTTCCGCAGCCATAACATTCTGTGCCACCGATCGAATACCTGGATAGTTTGCCTTCCAGTATGCAATTGGCTCTTCAGATGGATTGGGCACGAGCCAACTCAGCTCGCTGCATGCCACCATTCCTCTTTCAGACAATAGAGGGTGCCATGATCTGAGTCCGGCATCGAATCCGATTGCATAAATCGCACCTTCGGCCCAAATCAGATCTATCGATCCCTTCTTGTCTGGAAGCACGGACATATCGCCGCAACGCGTTTCGATCAAGTGTTCCAATTTCCGCTTCGCAGCGTCGTCGTTCAATTGGTCGAGAAACGACTGTTGCAAATCAACGCAGATGATTTTCTGCCGCAGTATCCTGGCGAGAATAATCGAGGCTCGCCCTGGTCCGCAGCCGAGATCATAAATCCGTGCCGCATCCGGCAATGACGGCAAGCGCCGCACCGTTTCTTCCGTATTTTTATCGCTGCCGGGACCCTGTCGCGGCAACCCTGAATGAATGCGCGCTCGCGCAACATGTTCTCTGGATTTGTTGTCCATCGCTGTTCACCTAATCGTATGTGAGTGCAAAACATTGCCCGACCGGTCAGATCGGAACCTTGTGCTCTGCGGCGATCAGCGAGACTTGAAATCGATTAGCAAACACCGTTGCAATCGATTATCGGTACACGCAGACAAAGAAGTTCAGCGAATTGCCGCAGGCACTTACGATACGTAGGTAGCAGACATTTGGGGGTCCTCTCGGACGGAAGTCGAATCATTATAGGTCAGCCACCTCGGCAGCGCAATGGATTTCTTCCGAATATAAAGCGCTCTCACTATTCCGCCGCGAACCTTCGACTCCCCTGACATAAAGCCGATATCGCGAGAACCAAGTAGACTTTTGGTGATATTGCCACCAGGTCCGAGATGCAAACTAAAGCGAAAGTCAGGCTGCAAGCTTTTGGCGTCAGCCTGCACCATATGTGATACCGAGGGCAACTGATTCAAGTACCAGAGCAAGATACTTGGCTAAGCGGCGAAGTCGAAGCTCACAGCAGGTGGACACTATATTCAATTTGTTTGAAAAGATTGGGCGGTAAGAGACTCGAACTCCTAACCCCCTCGGTGTAAACGAGGTGCTCCACCATTGAGCTAACCGCCCCCGCCAGGCATTCTAACGTAAATGGTGTTGCTTTGCAGCGGAAATCAGCGCGAGTTAGACGAACAATAAGTCGAATCTAACTCGCTTTATCGGTCGAGAACCACGAGTTCAGGCGTTTGCAGGTCGCCAAGAATTAAGTAATCCAACAAACTAAATCGAACTTCAACCAAAAACTTCCGAATTCTCGTTAACCGTGTCTCATCTTGCGCCGCACAAGAATCCTCAGAATCGACACCGAGCATATTGCCGAAAAGAAATTCACGAAACATCTTCTATCTTTCTATTTTCTTGGCACTCACAAAGACTGAAAGTAGCACTTCACACCTGCGCATCCTGTCCCGATCTGAGTTATGCTAATGCTGAAACTCCGACTAGGTTTTTAACACTGAATGTCTGACAAATACAGCGCACCACTGATACAGAACGACAGATTGACCAAGGGCTGCAAGCGGGTGCTGGAGGTGCTGGAACACACTAAGGATTTGAGCAGCGCTCAAGATATACATGGGCTCCTCCGTGCTGAAGACAGCAATGCGCCTGGGCTTACAACTGTATACCGATCGCTCGAATCACTGGTTGCGATGGGACTAGTTCAAGCCGTAGATCTCGGCGACGGTGAGCGACGCTATGAACTAATTGAGCCAGGCGAACACCACCATCACATTATTTGCGACCACTGCCGCAGCAGCATCCATCTGGATCAGTGCCTGGTCGAGGAGCTTGAAAACGCCATAGCAAGTAAATATGGCTATGATGTTCGCTCTCATATCCTTGAGATATTCGGACGCTGTCCGGAATGTAAAAATAAACAATAGCGCTGACCCGCTCAACCACATCAATCCCCAGCCCTGGCGCTGAACAGACTCGAACGTCCGTAGACTCAGTAACTATTAAGCTCAGTTCACCGTCCAACCGCTAGCCAAGAGGAAAGGGAGCGCGGTATATTAGAAATGAAAACGATTACCGTTTAGGAATTGCATGCAATCAACTAGCTGCCAAGTCGGACTGGGCGCTCATCCCCATACTCATGCCGGCCATGGGCATGAGATAGATAAGTCTGGAACTCTAGATTCCCTGGGCATGGCAGCTTCGCTTCTATGCATGGTCCATTGCATGTCCATGCCCTTCCTCATAAGCGTTTTGCCAACACTCGGGCTCAGTTTCCTTGAGGGTCATGGCGCCCATCAGCTGCTCGCTTTCTTCGTGGTTGGTTTCGCCCTGGCGGCGGTTCTTCCTGCTTATTTAAAGCATCGCAAGAATATCGTCCTGATTTCAATGATAGTTGGCATTACAGCAGTCCTTACAGCAACCTATGGTGCGGGGTCGATTCTTCCCGAGTCCTACGAATTGCCGCTAATTACACTCGGCAATATGCTGGTGGTCTTTACTCATTGGCGCAATAAGCATCTGGTCACAGCTTAACTCCACAGAATCGAGGTTGAGCCTGTCGACTCAAAAAATTTCCGCCGGAACCGTGGATAAGCCACAGTTTTGGGGTGTAATGTCTCTACACCTGGTGTAAAACTCGGCATCCGCACTATGTCAGCGAACCACAACTTGGACCCATCCTCAGGAAGAGCCCACGGCCAGCCTGATGATGTCGAACGCGACGAGAACAGCATGCCAGCACAATCACAGGCAAATCCGCGCCCGCAGATGAATATTTACACGCAGGTTAATCCAAGTCAGGACATTACTCGTCCAATGGAAGTGGTGAAGCTGCCAACTCAACAGTCACAACAAGCGCCGCAGAACATGGCTCAAGAGTTACAGCAAAACGGACAGGCGCCGCCATCGCCCGCACAGGTGAGAGGCACTCAGCAGGGGCTGCAAGCACAACGTCCAGGCACTTCGCCTTTGGACTGCACGGTGCAGATGCGCGGGCGCGGAAAGACTCGCGAGGTGGCGCCGCGCAACCCAGACGCTCCATGGGAAAAACCTGAAGAACCAGAGGAGCCAGAAGAACCGATACTGGCCATTCCAGTGTCACCTCCACCGCCAAGTTCAACCAACCACCGGTTGCCAGCGATACAACGTCCGCTTTATGCCGATGACCAAGAGAACCAGGGTCGCCAAACCGCTTCAGGAAACTTCAGCGCTTCAAAAGATAGTCCAGCCCTTCGCCAGGCGGTGCGCTACAAAACCGGCACGTCGCCATCCATTCAGACGCCTAAGATGGTCGATCCGGGTCCGAGTAAAAAGAAACGTCCTCCACTCGATGCACCAAATGCAGGGACCGATTCTTCAAGTGAGCTCAAACGTGCCCGAGTAAATCCAAATCTTCTAAAACCGGAGCGCTCAAAGTCAAAGAGCTTCTACGATTCAGAAGATACTGCGGAAGAAGATGACGACCGTTTCGATGCGAAGCCAGATCGATTCGAAAAACTGTCTTCATCGTCCGATTCTCAAGCATTTAGCTGGTCGGAATTGCAACACGTCGTGGTCTTTTACTTTACTGAGGTTTGGTCGATGTTCGGCCATCCGCGCGAATTTCTAGCAGACCATGCTCAGGGAGGAAGTCTTGCCGAGCCGATCGCATTCATGATTCTGTCCGGGGGAATCGCAGCGGTATTTCTTACGCTGAGTGGTGCCATAAGCGACGCAATCTCCACCCTTTTTGGAACCGTAGCTTTCACCATCATTTCCGCAATGGCTGCACATTACGCTGGTCAGTGGCTAGGCGAGCCTGACTGCGATATCGGCCGTTGTTTCAGAATCCTCGCCTATTGCCAGGCACCACTTCTGGTATCGTGGGTACGCCTTGGCGCCATTCCTGTCGGCTGGTTATGCGCTGTGGCATACTCGATGTATTTGACAGTCATAGGGCTAGAGGAAGTTTTCGGCATGAGCCGAAATCACGCCATCATGATCGCGGCCGGGCTCACTTTCATCATTCGCGGCTTACTTCACTTGGTTGGACTCTAACGCTTCGGAAACACCACATAATAGTAACGGGCAGGACCGTTTTTTCGATCCTGCCCTCTTTTTTGAAACTTGAACTACGCGAGGTAATCCTTTAAAGGAAGCACCTTTGAGTTGCGTCTCAACTTACGAAGCGCTCGTGTTTCCAGTTGTTTAGCACGCTCCCTAGTGATGCCAATCGCAAGCGCAGTTTCTGCCATGCTCTTTGGACTATTGGTGCCAATGCCGAATCGTAATTGAATTACTGCACGTTCATGCGGTGTCAGGGTATTCAATGCCTGATCGACGTCACGACTCAGAAACTCGGACGATACCACCTCAGCTGGCGGCGTCGAGGTTTCGTCAGCGAGCATATCACCAAATGTGCTGTCGAACTCCTGACCCGTCGTCGCATCAAGCGACAACAACACACGCGAACTTTCAAGAGCCTGATTCAATTTGTTTTTATCGACTGCCGTCGCTTTCGCAAGTTCATCGATCGTAGGCAAACGTCCCAGAGTCTCGCTCAGCGCTCGCACATTTTTGCGAGAGCGTGAGAGCAGTTCATTCATATGTCCCGGTAACCTTATCAATCGCGACTTATCCGCAATTCCTCTCGTAATCGCCTGACGAATCCACCAGGTCGCATACGTCGAAAATCGGTAACCTAACTCGGGATCGAACTTTTCGATAGCCCGCATCAAGCCAAGGTTTCCTTCCTGAATCAGGTCGGATAAAGTCATGCCACGGTTCGTGAACTTGCGAGCAATGCTCACCACCAAGCGCAGGTTTGAATTAATCAATCTCGTCCGCGCCTCGGCATTACCCTTCTTCGCAGCACGCATCAACTCAATCTCTTGCGCACCGGTCAGCAATGGATAACGTCCAATCGCCTTCAGATAAGCGGTGACGGTATCCTCAGCCCGGCTGGTATCCTTTTCTTCTCGCTCATCCTTACCGTCTGTGTCGAAATCGGCACGCGAGCCTGTTTCACCATCGTTCTCGGCGCCGTCAATGAGGAGCATGTCGTCGTCAGTAACATAATTTAGGTTCGTCTTCTTCATAGTTTTTGCCTTCAGAATCCACTGAGTTTGAGACCACTAACACACCGCACTTCCAAGACTGAGACCTGAAATACCAGCTCAACTCGGTTGGACGCGAGCCAATCCGAGGACCTTATCTAACTAACGGACAAATTTCAGTCCCAGAGAGCCGGGGTCTAAATCTGCCTTGGAAATTGCGCTTTAAATTACATGGATTCGTTTTTCAACCCTTCCGAGATCATAAGACTATCGATCAGGAAAGATGTTCCCAGCGCTTTGATAGGGAGATTCAAGGTGCCCCTTAATTAACAATGCTATAACAATTTCAGCAGTTCTGCCTGAGTAGCCCATCGGAGGAGAAAATCGGCATAAAAGAAATTTTTCGATTTAATGCGAATTTTCACGTCTTTGCCACATGCGATCCATATGATGTAAGAGCGAAATAAAAGATCCGCCCCTTACTAACGCCCTTCTACCGAACATTCTAGATTTTCAGCCCTGAGGCTGTTGCAACGGTGATCCCATGTCAAATCAACTTCCTTCAATTGAGTTGCTTAACGGCTTGAGAGCGGGCGAAGCTATAAAGAGTTTCATGGACGAGCTAGAAGCCGTCGCCGAGTCTTGTTCGTCAACGAGCCCTTTTCCAGCAGTTACTCCCGAACATACAGCTGCTACAACCGAGGCATTTAGAGCAGAAACGGCAGAGACGGACAAAGTCGACTCTGAAGTCAAAACTTGCGGCAACTTGAATTCAGTTGCAGAGATGTATTCTTTCGCTCCGCCCAAACCGCGCTTTTATCGAACGGAAGACAAACTGCCAGCGACTCCAAAGCCCCACGTAAATACGCATGTTACGCACATGCCAGTGACCAGCTATTCACATTCGCATTCCCGCAATTGGTTTGCTCCGACAGAACTAAAGCATATTTTGGAGCGCCGCTACAAAATGTTGGTTAGTGCAATCAAGAACTTGGGTCACCAATAGATTTTTTGCACTCAAAACACTAGCAAATAAGTACGAATTATTTGCTGCGAGATTTTTTCGCAGATTTCTCACGACATCCAAAACGCCTTGCTAAACAAGCGTTTTTATCGATCTTGATGGGCGCTCACTCATATAGCTACTGCTCAGTGCGAGTTTATTCACCACATTTTCACCAACACCACATTCATGAAAATATCATGCACTGCATTTGGTGGCATCTCAACTCAAGAATAAAAAATAGGCAACCCAATTTCTCATCCACAAAAACTGCACATCTTGACAATTAATGTTAAGCCTGAAGTGCTGGGAAAATTCTAACTTCTGGCACGCCTGATTTAATCTAACAGCATAACGTTTTCAAGGTATGATGATACCTCATGTAAGGTACGCGCCGGAGAGAGATGCGTTGATAACTTTCTGCCACCAAAGAACAGGACCGCTCTTTGCTGCTTTTCTCGTTGCACTTTTTACTACCCTACTAGCACCACATACAGTATCAGCAGAAGAACAAGCAAAAACTATTTCTGACGATATTCTCAACACTGCAGAAGTGAGCAATTTCGCCAAGGTTTCATCAACAATGTGGCGTGGTGCACAGCCCTCGGATCATTCTCTTGAGGTGTTGGCTCATGGTGGCATCAAAACCGTAATCGACTTGCGCATGGAAGGCGAAGATAGCGATCACGAAAACAAAAGAGCAACCGAGTTAGGCATGACATACATCCACATTCCAATGGGATTCAACAAGCCCTCGTCAGACAAAATACTTTCATTCCTCAAGACAGCGACAGATCCAACATGCCAACCAGTGTTCGTACACTGCCGTCAAGGGGCTGATCGCACCGGCACCGTGTGTGCGATATATCGTCGGCTTGTTCAGGGTTGGACATTCGAACAGTGCTGGCCAGAAATGCGCCAACATCATTTCAAACCGTTTCTTGCCAGCCTCAAGAAAACTGTCCAACAGTTCCCATGCGAAGAGTTTCGTCACTTGCTAGCTGTGCCTCAGCAGAAAGTGGCTACTAGCCCTGCAACGATAGTAGCAGCGAACAAAACTTAGACAGACTCGGAAAATTTACTTTTTATCGTCTTTTTTGTCCGGCTTACCTTTAATGTCAGCCCAAAGTGCTTGCTCATCATAAGTATCCGGACCATCTTCAAGCGCGTTGAATTCGCGAATAATAGAATTGCGTCTGTTTTGATCGAGTTTCTTCATTCCTGGATCAAGTTCATAGAGTCGATAGAGTGGATCGAGTGACGACTTGATGATATTCAAAATGTTGTTCACTTCAGAACCGATCAAGTTGAACGCAGCTTTTGCCTGAGGAGTACTGGCGTGCGTATCGATGTCATCAGCAAGACGGACGAGCCTGTCAGTCTCCTTCACTAGCTTCGTGAGCAGTTGGAGCACCGATATATCTCTTGTGTTTCCCGATTCTGACATTGCGTACGAGCCCTCCTCCTCTATTAAAACATTTGCAGTGCGAGATCTAACAGATTATTTGGACCTTGCCGCAACAACATTGCTCGGGCATCGCTCAAACACCTGACAACAACAAGTAGAGCTAGGACAGAAACGCTTCGATCGGCTTATTGACCGCCTTTCTCAAGTCTGACATCATAGCTCGACATCGCCCTTCGATTCCAAAAGAAACCACTCTTTGCTATGGCATCGCTCCTCGAAATTCGAAATCTGGCTACTGTTTTTCCGACCGAAGCTGGACTAGCTCGAGCTGTTGACGACGTCAATCTCAGTGTCGAGAAGGGATCTGTGCTTGGCATCGTCGGCGAGTCTGGTTGTGGCAAGTCGATCACAGCACTTTCGATTCTACGGCTAGTTCCGCCGCCAGGCAAAATTGTGCGCGGTGAGATTCTTTTCGAAGGAACGAATCTTCTTGGTCTAAAAGAACAACAAATGCAGGCGATTCGAGGCAATAGCATCGCCTTGATTCCGCAAGATCCGATGACATCGCTGAATCCTGTCTATACAGTTGGCGATCAGATTATCGAAGCGATCGAACTGCACCAGAAAGTTTCCAGAAAAGAAGCTCGCCAAAGAGCCATTGATGTCTTGAACAAGGTGCGCATTCCGGAAGCAGCTTCGCGGATAAATGATTATCCACACCAATTCTCCGGCGGCATGCGCCAGCGAGTAATGATCGCCATGGCCCTTTCTTGCGAGCCAAAGCTGTTAATCGCAGATGAGCCCACCACTGCTCTCGATGTTACGGTGCAAGCACAAATTTTAGAGTTGCTGCGGCAGATACAAAAAGAGCAAGGAATGTCGATCATTTTGATCACACATGACCTCGGAGTTGTGGCAGAGATGTGTGACATGGTGGCAGTAATGTATGCAGGATCTGTTGTCGAGTCAGCCGCTGTGCATGAGCTATTCAATAATCCGATGCACCCATACACCACTGGTCTTTTGAACTCAATTCCGAGACCAGGCAGTGCTCGTTTGACACCGATCGAAGGTCAGCCACCAAATTTGGTGCACTTGCCACCCGGGTGCCGCTTCGCTGACCGTTGCCCATTGGTGGAAGAGCGATCACGGCAATCAGTGCCAATCTTGGAAGAGAAAAGACCGGGGCATTTCGTCCGTTGCGTCGTCGTCGAAAGCCAAATGGGAAATTCAGTTCCTACAAGTTCCAGTTGAGGTGTGACAATGCGACTACCTTCACGAATTCCTACCACTGAACAAATTCGTGGTCTGGAAGCAAGCTTTATCAAAGACTGTGGCGCCAGATGGGGTCAAGTACTTATGGAAATTGCCGGACGCGCAGCGGCCTCAGTTGCGCTTCAAGTATGGCAAGAAACAGGAGGCGAAGTTGTCGTCTTTTGTGGGCGTGGGAACAACGGCGGCGACGGCATGGTCGTGGCACGCTATTTGCACCTCTGGTCGGTACCGGTATCTGTCGTATTAGTACCCTCGGATAAAAACGAATCTGAATTCCAAATGAGCACAGATGAGGGGAATGCGAACCGAGCGCTGGTGCAGAAATTCAAAATCCCTCTAACTATTGGTAAAGAGCTACCAGCAGCTAGTGCTCCTTCTTTGATAGTAGATGCGTTACTGGGAACCGGAATCACTCGCGAAGTGAAAGGTGCCCATAAAACAGCGATCGATTCGATAAATTTGTCTCCGGCGAGAGTTGTATCAATTGACTTGCCATCTGGTGTGCATTCAGACAGCGGTCAATCGATGGGGGCTGCGGTGCGAGCTGATCGCACCGTGACATTCGGTTATCTCAAAGCCGGGTTACTGCACGAACCTGGCGGTGGATTGGCAGGAGACATTACCGTCGTTGACATCGGACTGCCAAATCTGCAAGAAGACCAGAGACCGTTCGTGCAACTTTCATTTTCCGAGTGGATTCGCGACACGCTGCCATTCCGTCCTGCAGACTCTCACAAAGGTACTTATGGAACTGTTTTAACGATAGCAGGCAGTCTTGGCATGACCGGCGCAACAATGTTCGCAAGTGAAAGCGCATTGCGTGTTGGTGGAGGATTAGTATTGCTAGCGGTGCCTCGCTCCTTGATTAGACAACTGCCATCCAAGGAAGTCATCTATCGCCCACTCCCGGAAACTGACGCACAATCGATTGCGCTGAAAGCGCTAGATGCTTTAGATGAAGACCTAGAGAAAGCAAGTGCCATCATCTTGGGTCCAGGAATTTCAACGGTGCCGGAAACAGTGCAGTTCGTGCAAGAGTTTGTGGCAGAGGTTCTGGCAAAAATCAAGAAACCGTGCCTGATCGATGCAGACGCACTAAACGCGCTCTCTCAGAGCGACAAGGTGCTTATTCCGGAAGACAACCAAATTGTTTTGACTCCGCATCCAAAAGAGTTGTCACGATTGATGGGCGTGTCTACTAAAGATATCCAGGCCGACCGCGTAACGTGGGCGCTAAAAGCAGCAGAAAAATTTAACTGTGTCGTTGTGCTGAAGGGTGCACGCACCGTCATTGCCGACCCAGACCAGAACGTATTCATCAACCCTACTGGTAATCCGGGGATGGCGACGGCCGGTTCCGGTGATGTTCTCTCGGGCACAATCGGTGGGTTATTGGCGCAAGGGTTAGATCCTATGGAAGCTGCCGTGTGCGGAGTATATCTGCACGGATTCGCTGGCGATATTGCAGGTCATGACATTGGAGAAGCTGGCATCGTCGCCGGTGACATTAGCCTTGCCTTGCCGTTTGCGATTACCGCTGTTAAGAGTGGTGAGAACAGCGCCCTCGAAGATGTGCTAAAACACCGGGAGAGCGAAGAATAAGAAACGACGAAAATACGCATGAAGATGATGCATGTTGTTGTCTGGAAGCTGCAGTTGCAGCCTGCAAGAAACGACAGCACGCAAAAAGTTCGGAACTATTCGAGAAGTTTTTAGACAATCTCAGACATCTTCGAATTTTGCGAACAACTGAACTGCCATTCATGCCACCAGATTTAGATCCATGGCGCCACGGACCACAAAAGTTTCCTACAGAAATTGTTCCATTAGGTCTCTATGCGCTGGCAAAGTGCTGGCACCGCCATAAAAGGGGCAACCTTGCCAATGACGCAGTCAAGCGAACGCTTGATTTGATTTCGAGCGAAGAAAAGCTGTTCTTCCTCAAGCAAAACGTCTACCAAGAGTCTGCCCGTTATTACTGGGAGGTCGACCAGTTTGATCTGGCAGACGACCTGCTCGGCAAACAACTATCCATCGTAAATTTGAAGGGGAGCAAGGTCCTGATCAATTATGTATTGACAAACTGGCTGATCAACAAAGGAAATCTACACTGCTCTCGCAACGAATTTTCGGACGCAGACCGTCATTTCAGTGAAGCGCTCACTCTTATTGAAGCCGCATGGGAACCCAGTCAAAACCAGATTGAATGGCTATCGCTTAGCCGCAAGAAGTTGGACGGACACGTGCCAAAACGAAAATAGCCGTTTCTATATACAAGAAATACCTTAATGGGAATCATTTCGATGCATTAAATACACGATACATATACGATCCTGATAACGCTTCTTTTGCAAATTGGCCAAGCGCTTGTCAGCCGCATGAACAGGCGCTCTCTGAGTCTAGATGCAGTTCTTGATACGCCATAAACCGATCTATTAAATGTCTTCTGGGGTACTTGGATCATGTCCAGAATTCGATATACTAGATGCATAAACGGTGAGTGCTCACTTGAGTGTTGAGTGCTTTGAGCCGAGGGGCGTTGCGGAAACATCAGGTCGGCGCTGACCAGAAACCGTAGCAAGCAGCCCGCCTCACGTGAAGGACTGACTGAAGCGTGATGAAATACTGAGCCTCATCGCAAGAGGCAGTCAGGCAGTAGCTAGAAGACCGTCGCAGAGCAATCTGGGCGGTCTTTTTGTTTGCGTCGCAACTAGACCCTCGCTTTTTCAAAAATGCTGAGAAATTCGCGCGAAATTCTCACCTGAGCGATGGAGACCCAATAGTAGAGGGCTTTAATCCACACCTTGACAGCATTACAGTAATTATGGATAATACTGTAATGATTGTTGCTGACACCTACGAACTCACCATCGACGAACTCTCATCCGAGGTCGTTCATCTGCTAAAGCTCAATAAGGTGTTCGCAACTCATCAAGACAATAGAGTGTCGGCAGCTCCCGACATGCGAACGATTCGCTATTACTCTTCTCTTGGTCTTCTCGACCGCCCTTCAATTCAGGGGCGGGTGGCGAAGTACAATCGCCGGCATGTACTCCAACTGCTGGCAATCAAATTGCTGCAAGGTCTAGCTTTGCCGCTGTCCGAAATTCAAGAACGCTTATACGGGCTTAGCGATGCTGAATTAGAGTCGGTAATCTCATCATTCGCCGCTCAAGAAGAAGGCACCACCTATGGTTCGCTGAACGAAACGGAAACACTACGCGCAGTACGCTGGCTGGAAATCGTTATCGAGCCAGGTCTGAAAATTTTGGCTGACGATTCATGGCTTGGCGAGACTGATTCAAATGTTCTCGAGAATAAGATTCGAGCAGCACTCAATGCATTTAAATCACATGCCGGTAAGGCAATTGGAGAGAAAAAATGAGTCAAGTAACCCTGTTAGATAAAACGGACGAGGCTAAAAGAGCGCTCGGTTGCTTGGAAGTGGCGAGCGGTACATCAAAGTTGAGACTACCTTTGAAGGGTGTCTCACTGGAGGGACGCGTAGCAGACCGCCTGGCACACGTAACTGTTACTGAAACGTTTAGCAATCCGTACAAAGAACATTTGGAAGCGGTTTACATTTTTCCCCTGTCCGGAGGTTGCGCGGTAAGTTCATTCGAAATGCGAGTGGGCGACAGAGTCATAGAGGGTAAGGTCGATGAGCGATCACAGGCGCGCCAGCAATATTCGCAAGCGATCGCTGAGGGGAAACGTGCAGCGCTTTTAGAACAAGAGCGAGAGGATGTATTCACCGTGCAGGTCGGAAACTTGCCACCAGAAGAAGAAGTTACTGTCACAATCACATATTCAGAGAGGCTGCCTTACTTTGCAGATGGCAGTACAGAATTGAGATTACCTCTGGTGGTCGCACCCCGCTATATTCCCGGAGACCCCCTGTCGCGCGACAGCGTCGGCGACGGAATTGAACTCGACACAGACCGAGTACCAGACGCGTCTCGAATCTCTCCGCCGAGACTCGCCGAGGGTCTCGATCCCCAAATAGCACTGACACTCAAAGTAGTGCTCGAAGGAGACAAAGCGATAGAAGATCTTTCCTGCAGCCAGCACGCAACAAAAATGGGCTCCAGCAAGGACGGTATCACCGTGTCACTAGCTCGCGAAGATGAATTGTTGAATCGAGACTTCGTGTTGCGGTGGCGAGTAGCAACAGACTCGATTCAATCAAAGTTTCTCGTATACAAAAAATCAAAATCCAAAGATTGTTTTGGCATGCTCTCTCTTGTACCGCCTAAATGCACAGATATCGCCTTGGCGCCAAGAGATGTAATCTTTGTCGTCGACCGCTCAGGTTCAATGATGGGCATAAAGATGGCTTCGGCAGCTCGAGCCTGTTCATACCTTCTCTCAACATTGTCACCCACTGATAGATTTGCAATCGAATCGTTCGATAACCTGTTTGACTGGATGCCTACCGGCACCGCCGACAAATTTATCGAAGCTGACGAGGCTGGAATCGAGCGTGGAACGAAATTTTTGCGCACTATAACTGCTCGCGGTGGCACTGAATTAAATCGTGCCATGCAAGAAGCCATAGACGCAATGAGTAACAGAGCAATAAAGACCGGGCGACAACCAGTAGTCGTAATACTCACCGACGGTGAGGTCGGTAACGAGTCTGAAATACTTGCGAGCCTGCAAAACAAGCTCGGAGACTTGAGAGTGTTTACAGTCGGAATCGATACTGCGGTCAACGATGGATTTTTGCGCAAACTAGCCTCTATTGGTGGCGGCACATCAAGTTTCGTTCAACCAGGTACTCAGCTCGAAGACGCATTAGCGCAAGTTAGTCGCGAGATAGGCGTCCCCCTGATTCAAGATCTGTCAGTTGAGGACATCAACTCAGGATTGCATATCGACTCAATGGCGCCGGAACGAATTCCGGATCTTTTTGAGGGACGAGCAAGCGCTGCATTCTTTCAATTGAGTGGAGCGAAATTAAAAAATTTGAACGAGGCTAGAATTCGCGTCAAAGGGAAGTTTGCCAACGGCTCGTCATTCGATACCGAAGTAGCGGCCCAAGTAATTGATTTGCCGGCACTGGCTCAGTTGTGGGCGAAGTCGAGAATCTTAGAACTCGAAGACAAGTACAGAGTAGAAGTGCGGCCAGCACAAAAAGAAGACCAGCGCAAACAAATTATTGCCATCGCAATTGAACACTCCGTTTTGACCAAGTTCACAGCCTTTGTCGTTGTTGACGAAAAAGAGATCGTCGATGCAAACGGAGAACTACGAAAAGTAGTCCAGCCGGTAATGAGTCCACAAGGATGGGAGATGGAAGCGACTGATGCAATCCAGGTAACCAGCGCGGCACCGAGGTATAGAGCGCTGTATTCAGGACCAGCCCAGCCCGCATCCGGGATTGGTGATGCATGGGGAAGCGGAATCAGTGCAGCATCGCAATCTCTACCCGGCGGATGGGGTGCCCCTGCTCAAATCCCACCGCCGTCGCAATCACCTCCGCGGTCACCACAAGTGCCCCCAGATCCAGACTTTTTCCCAGAGTCAGGCACCTGGAGAGCATTCGCGCCGATGGAGCCAAAGAAGGCCAGCCCAGAGAGGAAGTCTAACCTCAAAGAAGTCTTTCAACGGCTGACCACTCTCATAGAACAGTGCTTCAAAGATATTTTGAACGGCATCGTACCCAATGTCGACAAATTGGAAGGAGCAAGAACAGATCTCATCAATGAGTTGACTATTTCATCTATCGCAGGCTCGGTGCCAGAAGTTCAAAAGTTCCTTCGTTCAGATCTAGTCAAGCTAATTGCAGCAATATCGCATGCAAAGAATGTGACATCACAGCTGCAAACATTGAGCGCTGAAACGGAAAAAACCTTCAAAAGTTTTGCAGACGATTTCAGCAAACGAATAAATCCGACGGATAACTTCTGGCTTGAGTCGGTTTGAGATTTATAGAAAATCGCTTGTAAGAAGGAAACATCAAGAGGCCACTGACGAGCGGCTTCGCCTCTCAAGCACGTCGATGTTGGATCAACCCGAGCATGAACATTGAGAACTGAATCGACTCGATCAGTTATTCGATCCATATATTGGGAATGCGCACTGCTTGGGAAAATAGCAAATGCGCGGCATTCCTGCCGGAGGTGAGCTGGCGTAACGCGCATTTGAACGCAAGGACGAGTCAGACGTGACTCGTCTTTGCTGTATCTACATTGTTAGATTGTTAGCAGCAGTTAAAGGGAAAATCTGTTTACCCTTCCGTAAAAACAGGATCTTCCCTAGATCGCCAGTGCCGGCCATCGCCTATGCTTGGTCTGTTGGCGAAAACTTCAGTTCCTCCTATGAGGGATTACCTGGCGAGGGAATCAGCGCATGTCTAGATTGTCGTGGTCGAAGCTGCGGCCGATGCTTACAGTATGGACGCTCTTTTTTGTTGTCGTAAATCCGACAATTGGATTTTGGAGTCTCGATGTGGTCGGCAATTCCGTCGCACTAGCCGACGAAGCCAATGAATCGAACGAGCCTGCAGAGCCAAGAACTTCAGCTGCCAGTGGTGGCGACGAAGACTCTTCGGAACAAAACAAAAATGGGTTGGACTTCAGAATCTACGAGGGTAGCTCAGTTGCCCACGCTGATGTACCTGACAAATCTCCTGTAGTCAATGGAGAATCACTCTCTGAAGAAGAGACGAACAAGCTCCTCAAACTATTGCCACCACTTGAAGAAGAAAAATTACCAGCGTTTGTGCTGCCAGGACGTTCGGTGCCACCTCCTAATTCACAACATCGATTGCAAGAAACATTCCCGCCAGCCGCAAAACGACTCGCACCACCACAGGTGAAGATCAGACCGCTCAAACTGACTAATAAACGTCCGACGGGGATGCTTGAAAGAGCGAACGAAATTTCGCTTTCCTTCTCAGAGCCGATGGTGCCAATTAGTACGCAAGAACAAGTTGCAGCGAACAACGCGCCAGTGAAAATGACTCCCGATGTTCCTGGTGAATGGGTATGGTACGGAACCCAGACACTTACATTCAGACCTAAAGCAAAAAGTTTGCCGATGGCGACCACTTTTGTACTGACCGTACCGAAAGACACAAAATCGGTCAGCGGCGCCGTTCTAGAGAAGGAGGAGTCATGGAGTTTCTCCACTGCCGCGCCGCGCATGACTTCTTCATTTCCAGATGGAAACGTCGCTGTGCGCCCAACTACATTGATAATGGGTCGTTTCAATCAAAAAATAGACCGCGATGCATTGTTGAAAGTGACACATGTGGTGGCGGGCAAAAGGACATTCGCGGTGCAAGCAGCATCAGACGAAGAGATCGCGGCTGATCCCGTACTGAAAAAACGATATGCAGACATACCAAGTGGAATGGCGCTTGTACTAAAAACAACGGCACCATTGCCTGCAAATTCAACAGTTCAAGTAACGTTTGGTCCTGGTATCAAGTCCGCTGAAGGACCACTTCTACAAGACAAACCAAATCAATTCCGATTTCGCACATATGGCCCGTTCACTGTCACTTCAGGAACGCCGAATCTGTCGCCGTATGAAGTTATGTCGATTGAATTTTCGAATCCAATAGACAGAAAGAGCATGACAAACTCGACCGTCACAGTGACACCACCAATACCAGACATGAAAGTCGTGGTGTATGGAACTTCTATGAGCATTCAGGGTCCGAAACCGCCAAGGAGCAAAATTCACGTCGAGTTCGCGCGAGCTCTTAAGGACGTATTTGGTCAATCATTGTCTGGTGTCACAACTAGAGACTTTCAGATCCTGCCTGCAGCCAAAGATCTGTACATGCAAACTGAAGCGATTACACTCCCGAGTAAATCGAAGCCACACTTTTGCATACAAACAATAAATCTCGATTCAGTTGATTTCAAGGTTTACTCCGTCAGCACTGCGCAATTTAAATCATGCCTAGAAGACGAGATGGACGTACTTAAATCAGCGAAGTTGGTGCACGCAGGCAAATTGCACATCAAAAATGTTCGCGACCATAATGTCACGACCGCTATCGATCTATCTCCTTGGCTAAAAGAGGATAGAGGAACTCTGGAATTCGAAGTGTCAACTAAGGGCATTTGGGATCAATATGACGATCGGAGAGTATGTCGAATTCAATGCACCAATTTGGCTCTCAACACATTCTCCGACGGTCGTAAGATGTATGCATGGACGACTGATTTGGAAACAGGTACGCCTGTACGCGACGCTGCAATTCATACGAGCTGCGGACGAACACTCATAACAAACGCAGATGGGATGGTCAGTTTCGCCAGTCAGAGTAAAGACGGCGAATATTGTGTTTACGCTTCACACGGTAAAGATGAGGCTTTCGGATCGTCTGTCTATACACTACACAAGCCGGGCAAGGATCATCTCGATTGGTACATCGTCACAGACCGTTCACCTTATCGTCCTGGCGAGACAGTCAACGTCAAAGGGATCGTGAGAAAAAAAAGTGATGCACCGTCTTCACAGCTATCGCTGGCGCCGAATCTTCGCAAAATTTCGTACGAAGTCCTGGACAATCGCGGCACGCAACTTCTCAAAGGAAACACAGATGCTAATCAATTTGGTGCCTTTGACTTATCTTTCAAGTTACCATCAAACGCTAATCTCGGTTACGCGACACTCGCCCTAGATGCGGGGAATTCCGACACGTTCGATTCGACCTCATATAGACAGGAGATTCCCGTACAGGAGTTTCGCAGACCTGAGTTTGAAGTGAACGTGAAAAATGAGGGAGAATCGGTTCAAGTAATTGGTGGCAGCACAACGCTATCTGCAACGACAAGCTATTATTCCGGTGGAGGATTGCCGAGCGCACCGGTATCGTGGAATGCCACTGCTTCCGGTACCACCTACAGTCCGCCTGGTTGGACCGATTACTCTTTTGGGCGCGTTAGCAATCCGATTGTATGGTTCCACAACGCATTGAGACCAGACAACATACGCCGAAAAAGCTATTCCGGCAAAACCGACAAAGACGGCAAGAGCTACGTAAAATTAGACTTTTTGAAGGTGCATCCGGTCGAACCAACAAGTGTAGCGGTGACTGCAACGGTGGTTGATGTAAACCGCCAGGCTTGGACTGATACTACGACATTACTTGTGCATCCATCGAAACTTTATGTTGGAGAAAAACTCGCTAAACCGTTTGTGAAAAAAGACGTCCAGCAGAATGTCTCAATCGTTGTCACCGATATTGATGGCAAAGCGCAAGCAGAAGTTCCAGTCAAAGTCGAGCTGTCACGCAAGACAGAAGCACTGGAGAAGGGCGAATATATAGAGTCGAAAGATGACGTGCAAAATTTTGAGATAACGTCAAAGACTACGCCAGTCGACTTGGAATTGTCGCCGAAATTTAGCGGACTCTATTGTTTAAAGACGATTGTTGTAGACAAAGATGGGCATGCCAATGAGACGGAAACCGAATTCTGGGTTGCCGGTGGTGAGCCAAGAGCAGAGGCGAATCCCGAAGCCAAATTCCACACTCAAGACCTCTTGATACTCCCGGAGAAGAAACACTACAGCACCGGTGACGAAGCAAAACTTTTGATAGAGTCACCGTTTGCACCAGCAAACGGCGTCGCTCGAATCTGCTACAACGGCATTGCTAAAGCGATTCCGTTTCGCATGGACACAAAAACTTACGAACTTCGCTTTCCTGTTACAGAAGAGTCTATACCGTCTCTAACCGTGGCAGTCGATGTAGTCGGTCACAGTTTGCGAAGTGAGGCGATGAAAGCGGCTCCGGCAGAGGCGATAGGTTCGGTGGAACTGGAAGTCTCGTCGGATTCTAAAAGGCTGAGCGTCGAGGCGACGCCCGACACACCAAAGACAGAGCCTGGCAAGGATGCAACAGTGACGGTAAAAGTCACAGATCACGACGGCAAAGTGGTACCAAATGCGGAAGTATCCCTAGCGGTGGTTGACGACGCACTGTTGTCACTTGTTGGCTACAAATTCAAAGATCCAATTGAAGCATTCTATTCCAAGCAATGGCTTGTTGACGACAGCTATCGTGAACGCGAAACTCTTGACATGACCAGCTTTCTTTTAAACGAGTCAGACAGACAGAAACGCCCGTCCGAAGCAGCAGCACCGCCACACCCTGGAGCGCCAGAAAATGGCAACTTCACTCAATTTCAATTAGCGAAGAGAGATGCATATCGCGCTGTACCTATGCTCGCTGCACCAGCAGCGTCAGACATGGCGGCGCTGCCACCGCCATCGGCGTCAGCACCACCGCCCTTGGCTGCAGCAGCGCCGATGCAATTCGGTCAGCAAATGAATTCGATGCTCAAAGAAACAGACAAAGCAATCACCATTAACCTCAGGTCAAACTTCGACGCGCTTGCGAAATGGGCTCCGTCGGTGATCACCAATGAGTCCGGAACCGCCGTAGTCAAATTCAAACTCCCAGATAACTTGACGCGCTATCGCATAATGGTGGTGGCATCGCATGGAGCTGATCAGTTTGGTACGGGTGAATCATCTCTGACCGCACGCCTGCCTTTGATGTTGAAACCTTCAGCTCCACGATTCCTGAACTATGGCGATAGCTTCGAACTTCCCCTGGTGATCCACAATCAGACTGATGCGCCAATTGATGTAAATCTTGCCGCGCGTGCCACCAATATAAAGTTCATTAAAGGACAAGGACGTCACACGACAGTTCCACCAAACGATCGCATTGAGGTTCGCCTGCCCGCAGAGACTCAACACAGCGGTAAGGCCAAATTTCAAGCTATCGTGGCATGCGGCACAACCACTGATGCTGCGCAGTTCGACCTGCCTGTTTATACGCCAGCAACTACAGAAGCATTCGCCACCTATGGTCAGCTCGACAAGGGAGCAATTGAGCAGCAGCTTGTGAAACCTGAGGGAATCTTGCCTGATATTGGCGAATTGCAAATAACCACCAGCAGCACCATTTTAGAAACGCTGACCGATGCATTCCTCTATGTTCAGCGGTATCCGCATGAATGTTCTGAACAGATTTCGTCAAGACTAATCGCAATCTCGCTGCTCAAAGACGTACTAAAACAGTTCCACGTCAAAGACATGCCGACGGAAGCACAGATCAAGGAATCTGCCAGCGACGCCCTCACCAAATTGAAGGGACGGCAAAGATCCAACGGTGGATTCGCGTTGTGGTCCTTGCAAGACAAACATACTTATCCGTATGTCTCGCTCTATGTCGTGCACGCACTTTTGCTGGCTAAACAAGCGGGCTACGATGTTCCGGAATCGATGCTCAACAATGCCTTGGAATATGTGCGAAAAATCGACAACTATCTCTCAGACTACAAAGGCGACAGTCGTCTTGAGCTAAAGGCATTCGCCTACTACCTACTCGATATGAGTGGCAGTGCTGACATTCCGGGCACTCAAGCTCTCTACAAAACCAAAACACTGGATAAGACGCCTCTTGAATCGATTGGCTGGTACCTAAGTATCTTTTGCCACCATAAAGAGTCTTCAAAGCAAGCCGGCGAAATTCATAACTATCTTGCCAATCTGGTGACAGAAACCGCCAGCACTGCAGACATAGTGCGCACAGGAGACAACTCAGAACTCGACTACTCGCTGATGTGGTCTCCTATGCGGACGAAAGGACTCCTCCTTGACGCGCTGATCAAAGAAGGCAAATCAGCTGATCTCGCCACCAAGTTGATGCGCACCGTTCTTGGTACTCAGCACAACGGCCGCTGGTCTAACACGCAAGAGAACGTTTATGTACTTCAGGCGATTAAGCGTTACTTCGACGCCTATGAAAAAACAGTCCCCGACTTCGTTGTTCAGTCTTGGCTCGGAAACGAATACGTCGGCGAATCGACACTCAAAGGACGCTCGAACGATTACAAGACCATCTCAATTCCCATGTCATATATCGAAGGACTCAAAAATTCCTCAGATTTGATATTGGAAAAGAAAGGAGATGGTCGAGCATATTACAGGCTGGGTCTATCCTATGCTCCTAAGAATCTGCATCTATCGCAAATGGATCGAGGATTCCACGTAAATCGCACTTACGAAGGAGTAAAAAACAAAGACGACGTAACTCGCGATAAAGATGGGAAATGGCACTTCAAGGCCGGAAGCTTGGTCAAGGTAAAACTAACCTTGTCAGCGCCGGGATACAGATTCTTTGTTGCAATGGTCGATCCGATTCCGGCGGGCAGCGAAATTCTCAATGAAGACTTAAAGGGTACCGAACAAGTTGAGAAGAATAAAGACAAGAGCTCCCCTGGTATCCTCTGGTGGTGGTGGATTCGCAACTGGTGGGATTATGAGAATAAACGAGATAATCAGGCTGAGGTTTTTTCCGACAGCTTGAGCGGAGGTTCGCACGAATATTCATACGTTGTCCGCGCCACCACGCCTGGTTCCTTCGTCGTGCCTCCGACTAAAGCCGAGGAGATGTACGCTCCCGAAACATTCGGACGTGCACAAACAGAAATGGTAGTCGTGGAGTAACTTCAGAAGACACAAAGGTGGGGACCCATATTTGCCTGTAGTAAGATACCAGTATGCTTACAGTATCAAGAGCAAGTAAACCTGCCAACAGTCACCTTCTGTTCGCTATCGGCTTCGCAGCAATAAGTTCGATCGTTTGCGCGACTACCGCAACAGCTATCCCGCAAAAGTCGAATAAAAGTGCACAAAATCAGAGCGTAATCACCAAGCAGTCCACAAAAAACGTAAACCGCACCCTCGTGTTTCCCAGAGATTCCATAGGTGGGCTATACCTGATCGGAATTGGTCCGGACAGGCTTTGGCATGAAGGCTCGGAAGATGAAGCAGCAGTGGCAAAAGGTACAGTCAAGCTGAGCGTTCCGAGTGACAGGCTTGTGGTTTTGAAAGCAAATGCCAACCTTGTCGCCAAACCTGAACAATTGGATAAATTGAGTCCGGACATTGTCGATTCCATTTCAATTGCAGCTACCCCAATCGACGAGACAGAGGACGACCGAGCAGACGAGGTACTTTCGCACGTCGCTCGTTTGACTGGTCTCAAGGAAGTAAAGCTCAATCAGGTCGTGGCAAGCGACAATGGCCTGGCCAAATTAAAAGTGTTGAAAAATCTGGTCACGTTAAAGGCTGACATAGGAAATGCTCACGGCAGCTGCTTAAAAGAACTATCGTCACTGCCTAAACTGACAACATTAGATTTGTCTGCCAATCCCCTCGAAAGCAAAAATCTCAAGCCGCTGGCTGACTTTCCATCATTAAAACGGCTCATTGTGCGCCACGCAAGTCTTGACGAAGAAGCTGCCAAATACATAGGGCAATGCAAGCAACTCGATGACGTTTCTCTCGCCGGTAATCACAAGATCAACGATAAAGCGATGCCCTATCTTGCCAAAATATCGACGTTAACAAAGTTAGATTTAAGTGACACAAGTGTTACAGCGAAAGGTTTAGCTGAACTACACGGACTGAACAAACTCGAACGCCTTTCAGTCTCGGAACGTTATGTATTTAAAAGACAGCTGCCGGAACTAGCTAAAATACTCCCGCACACAATCATTTCAATTGAACCAATCGCCGGAGTGCTAAAGCCTGATATGAATCGCCTGTTTGCACCACTGCCGAAGTAGAGTGACACTATTTTTCGAAAGCGCAAAATGACAATGCAAAAGACAGCTTCATCTTTTCTTCTCGCTGTGATCGCGCTGATTTCAATTTCCATTGCGTCTCAACAAGAGACACGCGCCAAGTCAGCAGACGCAAAAACGAAGTCCCAATCAGCAGCCCCTGAAACGAGCCACGTTCCAGGGAAAGGTGACCTACGAAAGATTGCATTCCCAAAAGACTTTTCACTCGGCAAACTATATCTTCTTCCTAAAACTCAATACGGTTTTATCAACGAGATTCAGCCGTTCGGTTCAGCTAGAGGAAAAGTCGAAGTGACCGTGCCACCGGATTACGAGCTGTTCCTCAGTGCAAGTGGCGAAGTTATTCGACATCCCAAGCTCTTGGACTCGCTACCAGTCGACGCCTTGGATGGCATCAAAGTTAGTGCCCTCAACCTCGGCGAAGATGTACCATCGATGACTGACCAGGTTCTTGCACATGTCGCACGTCTCGCTGGATTGAAAAGAGTTATCCTCTCCAGATCGGACGTAACAGACAAGGGATTGACGCAGTTAGCCCCCCTCGTCAATCTGAAGAGTATTGATGTTGCCATGACGGCAGCAGAAGGCACTTTTCTTAAGACAATCGCTAACTTCAAAAATATCGAATATTTCAGCGCCAGTGAAAGTGCTCTGAAAGAGGCAAATCTTCAATACATACGAAACTGGACGAAGCTCCGCGAGTTCGATGCCAGACGGACACATTTGACAAATCATTCACTGCAATACCTCAAGCAATGCCAGCAGCTGCAGTGTATTGACTTAGGTCAAAACGAAGACATCGATGACAGTGCAATTAAAGACTTGAATCAGTTCAGACATCTTATATTTCTGGGTATCGATCAAACTCACATCACGCCCAAAGGACTCGGCGAACTAAAGCCTTCGACGCTTCATACCATGATCACAGTCTGCGATACCAATTTTACAAAACAAGAAGCTCATGAGCTTGCAATAAAGCTCAAACCGATGACCATCATGCTCAAGACGAAGCACATCGTGCTAGACAAGGACATGGCTCGAATCTTCAGTCCGCTCAAGTAAACAGCCATAAATTTAGCCGCAGCAATACCTAGAATGCACTTTTGGAAGCCCCTACACTGGTATAGTTAGGGGCATTGAGAACCTTCCGCGTGGCCGAGATGCTAAAGACTAAAGCCGACTCACCCCCGAAATCCGCTATGGACTCAGATTCCCTCCTATTCACAGAGAAACAGCTCAGCTGGCGCGACAAAGCAAGAAAATTCGCCGCCTCGGTTCCTCTTGATGAGGTCCTCGCCGCCGACACAGATAACAAATTCCGCCGAGACTTGTTTGAGAAGGCTTGCCGAGAGGGGCTAGGCGCTTTGCCGTTTCCAAGCACATACGGGGGTGCGGGGGGCGACTATGTAAGTTTCTGCCTGGTCAACGAAGAGTTTGGGCGCCGTTGCACTCCGATCATGAGCTCACTTGGTGTTCATGTTCTTTGTCAAGAACCGGTCTACAAATTCGGAAATGAAGAGCAGAAGAAAAAATACCTAGTTCCGGCTGCTACCGGCGAATACCTTGCTGCTTTCGGTTTAACTGAGCCTGGGGCTGGTTCAGACACTGCAGCCCTGCAGACAAGTGCGAAACTAGAAGGCGACCACTACGTCCTCAACGGCACAAAGACGTTCATTACAAGCGGTGCTTCAGCTGATTTCTTCATCGTAATGGCCAAGATGAAGGAAGAAGGAATTACGTCCTTCATCGTCGAAAAAGGATTTCCCGGTTTCGAGATTGGTCAAAAGTTCGACATGATCGGAATGCGCGGCTATTCGACATGCGAAATCGTATTTAGCGATTGTCGCGTTCCAGTGGCCAATCTGCTTGGTCCGCATGGTGCAGGGCGGAAAGTAGCGCTATCCAGCCTCGGGAAAGGACGCGTGACGATCGCAGCACAAGCAACTGGCTGGGCGCAGGGAGCTTTAGATGCTGCCGTAACAGTGACTAAAGAGAGAGCGGCAAAAAGCGAATTGAGCGCCGAAGAAGTGCACGGACTAACGATCGCCTTGGGTGAATTAGCGGTACAAGTTGAATCGGCACGAGTGCTTATGTTGCAAGCGGCTCATGCAATTGATCGTGGAGAGCCAGATGTTACGCTGGCTGGCATGGCGAAGGTACAAGCGACTGATGCTGCCATGCGAGTCTCGACCGAAGCAATGTCACTGTGCGGAGCACAAGGAATGGAACCCACCCTCTTAATCGAGCGCATCTTCCGCGATGCCAAAGCTGGACAAATCTACGAAGGAACGAATCAAATTCAACGGATGTTGATAGCGCGAAACCTTGTGCAATGAATTTAGAAATACCAGAACTACCAGCAATACCAGAGACACCAGATCTGAAAAAATATTTTCTGATGGGCGTCACTGCCATTGCAATAAACGCTCTGGTCGTCCTAGCACTAGCCCTCAAGTACACGCCAATGATCGCGGCAAAGTGCTTGTTCATCGAGATCGCAGTCGGAATTGGTCTTACATGTCTTGGCGTCTTTTTATTTCGCTTCGACATCTTCAATATTTTGATGCAACTTGAAGATCTGGCAGAAGAAGGACGTGACGAAACAGTAGTGCAGATGCGGATCGGACGCGCCCAACTGCACAACATAAGTCAGCGATTGAAAGATACTATTCACCCACCGCAACGGGAAAACGTAATGGCTGATCTATTGCAGCATGCGATGCCTGTCGTGCAGATACTCGCGGCCAAAGAAAAAAACTGGCTGCAACTCGGTATGTTCGGTTGGAGACTGGCTCAGGATGCGATGCGACTAATGAAATCAAAACACACATAGCGCCACTGAGATTCCGAAAGAATCGCGAAACGGACAAATTCACTCAAGGACTCCCTGCAGCCCATGCACGCAACCGAACTTTCACCGCCGAACTTCGACTTCAATGATTACACGCAGGTGCGCAGGTCAATCATTGAAGAGAGATTGCGCGTGTACATGCAATTGCGCGAACCGCAAGTTTTGTGGGATTCGATGGCTTATTCAGTTCTCTCGGGTGGCAAACGTCTGCGGGCACTTTTATGCATAGCGGCAGGAGAAGCATGCTGCGAAGCCGAGCCGGAAAGGTCGTTGGAAATACTTTTACCTTGTGCCTGTGCGATTGAAATGATTCATGCAATGAGCTTGATACATGACGATCTGCCGGCTCTCGATAACGACGATCTGCGTCGAGGCAAACCTACCAATCACAAGGTCTACGGTGAGGCGATCGCGTTACTTGCCGGTGATGCATTATTAATGCTGGCGCTCGACACTATTCTCGAGCATACCCCTACCCGGGTATCACGAGAGCAGATTCTTGCAGTGGCTTTAGAACTTACCCGAGCGGCTGGCGCGGCGGGAATGGTCGGTGGGCAGGTTGATGACTTGAGGTTCACTGGACAGCAAAACTCAGCCGATCATATATACATAGATGAATCTGTGTTAGCTTCAATTCATAGAAGAAAAACTGGTGCACTTATTAGATTCTCCGCCTGGTCCGGAGCGAAGTTAGCCGGAGGCAGCGATAAGCAAGTGGCGCTTATCAGCGAATTCGCAGAAATTCTGGGTCTAGCATTTCAGATTGCAGACGATCTGCTGGACATGACCGGAGATGCGACGACGCTCGGTAAAACACCAGGAAAGGACGCGGCTAGCAATAAATCAACCTACGTCACAATCTTAGGAGAGCAAGAGTCAAAACGAAGATTGGAGGCGCTGGAGCAGCGAGGCTTAACGCTGATGAATGATCAGTGCATCAATCAATCTTCAGCCAATGCATTGAGCGCTCTGCTCACCTATGCCGTGCACCGCAAAAACTAAGGGAGATTTTGGAAGTTTCATGGACCTGCACACTCTTCCGCTATTGCACTTTCTAACGACGTTCGCTGACTCGGCGACACAATCGGTGAACGCCGCAACGGCAACGCCGCCCTCATCTCCAGTCGTTGATCACAGAGGCTGGCAGGTGATTCTGGTCACGATTCTGTGCAGCGGACTTGCGCAGTCAATCAAAATCATGACCAAGCTTTTCAAAACCGGCAAAATCGACTGGCGCATCATGGCGAAGACTGGGGGCATGCCGTCAAGCCATAGCTGCTGCACGATGGGTATGGCTGTATCAGTTGGCCTCATCGAAGGTTTCAATTCAACACAATTCGCGATCGCGCTATGTCTGGCATTGATCGTCATGTACGACGCTGCCGGAGTAAGACGCACTGTAGGTCTGCAAGCGCGCGTGTTGAACCAAATCATGACTGAGATCTTTTCAGAGCACCCCAGGTTGTCATCAGAAAGGATTAAGGAATTCCTAGGCCATACACCCAAGGAAGTTTTCGCTGGTGCAGCACTTGGATCTGTCATCGCATATCTATTCAACACTTGGGCCGTGAGTCACTCTTTGCATATTTAGAGAGTCTTGTAATGAGCCCCAAGAAGCCCTCCGAATGAAAAGAAGGTAATACATGACTTCCGCTCCTATTCGTAACTTTGCTATATAATCAAGGTCTTGGAAAGGGTTGCCAGGATCATTCCTCGAACAACATTCGAAGAATTTCCAAGAAGAAAACCTTGATTGCGTTGCGGATGATAAGAAGGAGTTCATCCTCCTCTCGGCAGCCGCATGCGAAAAAAGTTTTCCGGGCAAACCATCCAAGCGTTGACAAAATGGCGTCAACGAATGAGAGCGTTGGAGGGGTAGCGAAAGCTACATTTTTAAATACCGCAGTAATTTGCAAATACCACTAGGATACGTTTTTTAGAAAAGGAGGAAAGGCAGAGATTTAACAGGAAGCTAACGCCAGAGTTGACCTGCTGCCGAAAACCAATGAATACAACGGTCCAACCAAACACCACCGTAACCAAAACAACTTCCCCACGCAGATCGCGTTTCCCCGGGAAGGAGTCTGGATCGGTTTCGTTCAATTTGACCGCTCTGGGACGTCAATTGCTGAAAGAGCAAGCTGCTTCAGCTGGTGTCTCCAATGGTGACTACGTCGAAATGCTCATTCGCGAGCGCGCCGGCCAACCGCCGTTGAGATTGCCCGCTTCTGCAAAGCAAACAGGCCCTAAGGGTGGCGCTAAGTCGTTCTTCTTCGGCAAAAACCGTGGGACTACGACCGCAGTCTGTGTGACTCCTATGGCACACCGCTTGCTCGACGAACAAGTCGCAGCCTCGCGTATGAGCCGTGGTGATTACATAGAATATTTGCTCCGCGAAAAAGCTGGAGTCATTGAAGAAATCTCTGCACCGGTTGCCACCACGGCTCCTGTTGCAGCGCAAGCTCCCCAAACATCGTTTGCTCCTCCCGCCGAAGAAACGGTTGAAGAAGCTTACACACAACAAATCCAGCCTGTCGTTAGCGACTGGTCCAACCAGTAAGCTGACTGCCTATAGGCAGGAAATCATACCTGTTAAGAGCCCTCGCTTCGGTGGGGGCTTTTACATTTTGAGCTAGGTTCTAGGCCAGTTTAGATTTTGCATTTGCAATGGTGCGACAACCAATACGATACAGTCGGCTCACTGCTCTGTGTGGCACCAGAGCAAGCGAACCAACCCAAACGAACTGAGCCCGCTCCTCCATCTCAAATTACATGCTTTGAACTTGCGCGGCTACTGAGTAATGCCGGCGATACTATTTTTTTCCGAGCGAACCTTATGTGATGCGTAGCTCAAAATAGCCTCGACTTGACCGAGATAGTTGACTATATACTGAGCTCTGAATCCTCGCTGGATGAATGCTTCCAAACGCAGCCACTCGCGAATCGTTGAATGCAATGAAGCCACGTCTTTGTTGACCGATTCGATTTCGTCAGCTGACGGGTGCGCCGGCAAAGCGTGCATCTTCTTCTGCAGTTCGACGATCTGAATGACCACATCGTTAGTGCTCGCTTGATCTGAAAGAATCTTCTTTTTGGGATCTTGCAGATAGCGATTCACCATTGCAGCAAAATCGTCTACGAGCATGCGACTCGCTTTAATAGGCTCAGACTGTGGCGTCAAGATTGGTTGACGTCTGTACGGCCCCAACTTGAGAACATTTACTTTCTTGTCGTCCAAGTGTGCCGCGGCAAACATTGTTGTTCCAAGCGTGCCAGTTGCTCGTGCAGAATCCATCTGCTCGACGAGTCCAGCCGTATCCAACTGTCGTATTGAAAGTCCCGGATAAACTAGTGCTCTATCGGCGGTGCTCTCTCTCACATAGCCTGCCATTGTCGCTAGCTCTTTCGCTGACTCAACATAAGTCATCGGATTGAGAGTGTCGACCCAACCATTGGCTACCCATGCTTCCCACTCTTGTTGGATGGCGCTCAAACGCCAGCGGCGTGGCAAAGCGTAAACAGCAGCAGAGATTCGAATTCCAGGTTTGATCTGGCGCAGCATCGTCGAAGCCTCTTTGACAAAGCTGCTTACTTGCTGAATTTTCCAGGCCATCCAAACTTCTCTTGTGGCGTCATCAAGCCGGTCTAAGGACATGGCTGTCTCTTGTTCGAATCGTTGGCGACCAATCCAGTCATAGCCCATTTCCGAGCCTTTGCCATTGAACGGATAACGAATGTAGTCGAATTGAACACCATCGACTGGATACTTGGTGGCAACCTCACTTAGTAGCGATTTGATGTAAGCACGTCCCTCAGGATTTGCAGGATCGATCCAGTATTCATGCTGCCGTGGTGGCAGCATGCTGCCATCTTTATACGCGAGTGCCCACTCCATCTTATGCGTGCTCAAGACTGGTCCCGGGTAATCTTCCTCTTTTCCTATAATCGGATTGTGGCGGTTGTTACCGACGTTAAAAATCCAGCACCAAGCATGAATCTCCATACCGCGCTTGTGGGCTTCACGCACTGCCGTTCCTAGCGGGTCCCAGCCCAACGTTTGTGGATTTTGAGTGGCCACGCTGCTAGGGAACATAGTGAACCCAGCGTTATTAGCTTCAAAATAGACCACGTTGATACCAGAGGATTTAAGGCGATCAAAAACTGCCGCCATTCCTTTGGGATCTTTTGTCGATACAATGGTGCCTCGGTCCAGCCAAACTGAACGCGCTTCCACCGGTCGCACCGGCATAGATTGCGCGAACGCAAGTGAAAATTCCTGCCGCGCCTGCTGCAAATACTCATCAGCTTCGTAGTAGTGCCGCTCATGATAGGCGTCCTGAAACTGCTTTACGTGCGCCAACGCTGCGTCATAGTTCTGTTGAACGGTCTTCAGCGGCACGGCAAAATCAGCTTGCTTAGCTGTTTTGATCGCCTCTTCAGTACGCTTAGTAAGATATTCGAGCTCCTGCTGAATATTTTGATAGTCGGCAAAACTTATCTGCACAGCTGAAGTCTGCGTGATACCAGGCACCAGGTCTTCCATCGCCAGTGACAGGAGACTTGCGTTGGACGAAATCTCACCTTGCATGCCAGGCGGCCAAGTCAAAAAGATTGAATTGCCATTCTTGACGATAGCAGGCCCGGTTTTTGATCCATCCATCGATTCCCAGGAGGCGAGAGTGGAGCTACCTGGCGCTGCCTGCACTTCGGCATTAGAAGAGCCGACCGCAAACTCTTCGATCACCGGCAACGGTTGCCTGGGCCATTCTAGTTTGTGCTTTTCTGAAACCGTAGTTTGTTTTAAAACGGTGACACCAGCCAGCTGTTCGATTTGCTTAGCACCATCTTGAGGTGTACCACCGCTATCGGTGATGAGTAATTTGCCACCACCGCGTTGAAACTCAGACAATGCTGATACTACTTCCGGTGGCAGGTCAACGAGTAGCGGCAGAACAATCATTTTGTAACCGCTCAACTTCGACGGACCTTGCGCAACTTCCGCATCGCTCAACTCATCGAAGCGTACGTTGGCAGCTTCCAAGGCACGCTTGAATTGTGCGTAGTCGTCATCAAACGTGCCAAGATGCTGGTCTTGGTAGGCGGCAGAATCTCTGCTGCTTCTCAGCACGGCCAATGGTGCAGCAGCGAACGCAGGCGCAGGCAAGAAAATGTTTTGACAGAGAAGCGAAGCACTCATCAAGACGCCAGCCGCTAAATTGGGTAGAAAACGTCTTTTATTTCCCCGTCTCTTCAAATCCGCGTCCTCTAATATCAGATACCAGTTGTCATGCCGCTTCCGGTTTCTAAATTTTACAGCTTCAGGCTTGAGTTTGGCCTGATGTAATGCAGCTTATCTTTACCGAGCTATCGGCTTTGTTTGATGATTCTTTCGATTTGGCGCTTTGAATCTCGCTTGGCTATATCTTCGCGTTTGTCGTACAACTGTTTCCCGCGTGCCAGGGCTACATCAATCTTCGCCCAGTTGCCTTTGAAATAGAGCTTGAGGGGAACTAATGTCAAACCCTTCTCCGCCATACGAGATTTCAACTTCGTAATCTCTCTGGCGTGCATGAGCAGCTTTCGCTTTCTGAGCGGCTCGTGATTAAATCTGTTTCCGTGATCGTAAGGAGATATATGACAGTTATACAACCACAATTCACCGTCTTCTACGCGCGCAAAACTGTCAGCGAGATTGGCCCGCCCTTGGCGCATTGACTTTACTTCCGTCCCGGCCAAAACGACACCAGCCTCGAAAACTTCGATGACTTCATACTCATGCCGAGCCCGACGATTCTCAGCCACGGTTTTGAACCGTACCTTCTCATCGGGCTTTTTCGTCGCTGCGGCTGTTGGTTTCTTCGACAAAATCTCGTAACCTGAAAATACACTATGGCAAGTGCTTTAGGGCTCGGCACTGAATTATCGCCCCGTTCATCGTCACGACACCTTGCTCGAAACGACTGTGCGCGAATGGTTGCAACTGCGAGCCACTAATGTACCAATCAAACTATGTCTAAAGATTGATATACAGCACCTCGTATTCAAATTTAATTAGGAATAGGATTTCTAGAATGAGTAATTTCATGCCAAGCCGTTTACATGGCTTTGTTAAGCTTTGCAGGCTCTGTCCAGGAACGAACTGGCTTTTGCCCGCCTGCAATCAGCAAAAGTCCTCAGTCACTGCCTGTTCACATCTTCGTGCTAGATTCGATCTTAACGGAAAACCCATATCTACATGCCGACCTCATTCATAGTCAAGAACAAACGAGCGGTAGTAGCAATCACAGCCGTTCTCTTGATGTTGGTCTCACTTGCCTATTATTTCGCAGTTGAATCGGCGCATCTTCGCAGTCAAGTCGAAAAAACTCGCGAGGCACTCGCTCTCAACAAAGAAGCGCTCGTGTTCACATTGAACTACGAATCTGACTATAGAGCCTTCGTGGCCTCAGCCGATGAGGAGTTATTTCAAAAAAAGTCGTCTGAAACGAAAATTGCCAGGGAGACTCCCGTTAGCGCATTGCAAATTCTCACCGCCCAAAATGGAGAGAACAGCACCATAGTGCGAGAACTGGCAGATGTGCAGCGCGCCCTCGCCAGTCAACCGATTTCCCGAGAAACACTCGGCAACTTGTCGCGGAAAGAGTTGTCTCAAGAGCTCGCCAGACGTGAGGAGTTGCTCGATCGCTATCGCAAAGCGAACGCGCGTTTGTCTGCAAAAGAGCAAAAGGTTTTGATTGAACAGCGCTCTAAAGTACAGCTTTACCGAGATCTTTTTTACTGGGCATTTGGTGCGCTGTCATTTGGGTGCTTGTCCGGTTTATTTTGGCTGAGCCGGGCGATAGACCAGTATCTTAAAGAGAAGAACGAGGCAGTAACGATACTGCAGCGCAAGACAGATGACTTGCAGCGTGCAAAAGATGAGGCAGTGCGTGCAAACTTATTGAAATCGCAGTTTGTCGCAAATATCAGTCATGAAATACGCACACCAATGAATGGCATTCTTGGATTAAGTGAATTGCTTGCCGAATCAGAGACTGATTCCGACGGCATCGCAAAACACATTCACGACTCTGCACTCAGTCTTATGAACATTCTCAACGACTTGCTGGATTTTTCCAAACTGGAAGCCGGTCGCATGCAATTGAATCCCACGCAGTTCAACGTAGCAGAACTTATAAAAGATGTCTGCGATCTGATGGCAGTCAATTTCGCCAGTCAGCATCTCTCTTTGGAATCTGCAGTCGAACCACCGCTGAATGACTATTTTATCGGTGACTGCGACCGAATACGCCAGGTTTTGCTCAATCTTGTCCACAATGCACTCAAGTTCACCACCACGGGCAAAGTTACGGTCAACGCAAAAATTGACAGAACTCACGATGAAGACGCTTTCGTGCGATTTGAAGTGATAGACACTGGAGTCGGCATTGACGAGATGACACAAAAGCAGCTATTTCAGCCATTCACGCAAGCAGATATGTCCTCAACAAGGCGACATGGTGGCACTGGGCTTGGGCTTTCCATTTCTAAAAGCCTGGTTGAACTTATGAATGGCATAATCGATTGCGAGAGTGAAGTAGGCAAAGGTTCCACATTCTCCTTTGTCGTACCGCTGGAGATGGTGAAAAAGGCGGCCGATATCGAGCCCACGCCCGCTGGTTGAGTGTCTTTCACCCTCAGCTCCATCTGGTATATGATGTCGTTATTGCCGCTTTCGCCAAAGGCACTGGAGCGAAGAACTTGATCAAGATTGAGCCACTTTTCGCTACTGACACAACGCAGACGCGGGCGTTGCTCCGGCATCAAGATGAACCGATGCCCTATGAAACTTATTGTGCGGAAGATGAGCTTTCTCTTCGTGGTTTAACCTTTTGGCAGCACTGGGTGCCATGCCAGTTGCACGTCGCCTCTTCCGTTTACGTAGCCAAAGAAGATGGGGTGGTGCTGGGGCTGATTTCGCTGAAAAATATCGGAAAGTCACGCGCCTGCTGGCGTATCGAACATCTTGTCGTACACCCCACCCACAGAGGACGCGGCATCGCCCAGGAGCTTTTGCGTTTTGCTTTTGCGCTCTTTGGTAGCCAGGGCGTCAACCACTTCATCGCCGAAGTGTCCGACCAAAACTCGGCCGGTCTCAATATTCTCGGGAACTGCGGCTTTCGGCGCTGTGCAAAAATTACGCACTATCAAGTTCCTGCAGACTTCGAAGTAGAAGTCGATGGGCTTGACGTCTCAGCCTTCCGGCTTGCCCTGCCGGAAGACAAACAGCGTCTTTTCATCGTTCACCAAGATTCGTTGCCGCCAGACCATAGACTGATCTACGAATTGGTTCCCGACGATTTTGCCGTGCCGGATCTCCCGCTGGAGAGCTTTGAAAAGGTTAGCAAGAAGCTCATCAAACGAAAGAGCTGGTTCTGGGTTTCTCAAGATCCCGAACGCAAAGTAATAACCTCAGCCGTGCGCGTGATTGCACACCAGCAAACCGATTACCATCTGGAGTTTGCAGTTCATCCGGGCTGGACTCACATGGCTCCGCAAATTATCGCCTACGCGCTGACTATGATGCGGCGCGCCGGCATGAAAGGCATGATCATGATCAAAGCCTTCGACTACCAGCCGTCGATAATGGAAGCCCTTGAAAATTTCAAGTTAGACAGAGTCGGCGCATTTTCACTACTTGCCCGCGAACATTGGGTAAGAGCTAAACAACCCAAGAAGTTAAAGCTAGAAGCTCCAGTGAAGCTAGCTCCGATAGCCAATCCAGCTATCAACTTGCCCCGAAGCCTACGAACCAAGCACCGCGACTAGCTCCGATGCACTCATCCATACTCAAAGCGTAAAATAATTTTCATTCGGGAATGGGAAACGGGCTGCCAGCAGGACCGTACAGATTGATACGCGCGTGAGGCAATCATATATATTGGCTCTTGAATTCTTTAGACAGGGCTTCTGCCGAAGCAATGTAAAGTAAATACGAAAAAGAGGAACGGTGCATGGTCTTTCTGTTACCCTGAGGGGCGTATAGCCGTAGAGCGGTCTGTCTTCAAGAGCGTGAACCTCGCGCTTGCAATTGACACAATCCTTGCCGAATCGGTAACATTGCCACTCGCCTTATAGAGCTGCGTTTCTTTAGCCAATTCAGGAGCTGTCCGGTGCCCACCATCAATCAACTTATCCGTCGCGAGCGCGCGAAGGTGACTTACAAGACGAAATCGCCAGCGCTCAAGTCATGCCCTCAACGACGAGGCGTTTGCACTCAGGTGAGAACAACCACGCCTAAGAAGCCGAATTCAGCGCTTCGAAAAATCGCCCGTGTCAGGCTGACTAACGGAACTGAAATCACAGCCTACATCCCAGGCGTTGGCCATAATCTGCAGGAGCACTCTGTCGTGCTTGTTAGAGGTGGTCGCGTCAAGGATCTGCCGGGTGTTCGTTATCACATCGTCCGTGGCGCGCTTGATACCGCAGGCGTCAAGGACAGAATGCAAAGCCGCTCCAAATACGGTACCAAGCGTCCAAAAGCTGGTGCTGCTGGAGCCGCAGCTGCTACCGCCAAAGGGAAGAAGAAGTAAACTCAGTGCCGTCTAGGAAAGAAAAAAATGTCACGAAGAATAACCGCTGAAAAAAGAGTTCCGGATGCCGACCCGATTTACGGCAGCCCGATGGTGTCGCGTTTCATCAATAGAATGATGACCTGCGGCAAGCGCAGCACCGCCCAACGCGCTTTCTATGACTCGCTCGGAATCTTGAAAGAGCGCACAAAGCAAGAGCCGATGGACGTTTTCAACAAGGCAGTAAAGAACGTCACCCCCCTCGTTGAAGTTAAAGCTCGCCGCGTAGGTGGTTCCACCTACCAAGTGCCGGTCGAAGTGAAGCAACAACGCGGAGTCGCTCTCGCTACTCAGTGGATCATCACCAACAGCCGCAAGCGCCCAGGCCGAACGTTCGCTGAAAGACTTTCAGCAGAATTGCTCGATGCCTCTAACGGCTCCGGCAATTCGGTAAGAAAGAAAGACGAGACCCACAAGATGGCCGAAGCCAACAAGGCGTTCGCCCACTACCGCTACTAAAATAGGCTTATTCGGGGCTCTGCTTCGGCTATTAAATAGTGCTAAATCTAATTCGATGCGTCGTCGCCAACTTCTTGATGGCGGCGATGTTTTTTTTGGCGGTTCCTCTGGTGTCGAAAGAGGGTTTTCGCGCCGTGAGATTTTCTCCAAAATCTCTCACCACGCCATAAAAGCAGATAGGAACTGGGTGTGCAGCAGCTTTCAGCCACACAAACGCAAGAGAAGAGGCTTAAACGACAGAAATTTTGACGAGAAAGAGCTTTGAAACATGGAGCGGTGCACATCAATTGTTAAGCACGTAGGCTCATAACCGAAATGAATATTGAATTTTTCAGTTAGAAATCAAGGAGCCATGTTATCTTGCATAAAGCGCTTATAGCGCGCTATCCACCCATGCTCAAAAAGTGAAGGAAGCGAATGGATACTCTAGCCCGTTCAGACAAAAAACCAGACGTTAAAAGCGACCTGGCGAATCTCCGTAACATGGGGATCGCTGCCCACATTGATGCCGGTAAAACAACCACTACCGAGCGCATCTTGTTTTATTCCGGTCTCGTTCACAAAATCGGAGAGGTCCACGACGGAAACACTGTTACCGACTGGATGGAGCAAGAGAAGGAGCGCGGAATCACAATCACCGCCGCCGCCATCACCAGCTCCTGGAAAGGCAAGAGAATCAACTTAATTGACACTCCCGGACACGTCGACTTCACAGTCGAAGTTGAGCGCTCGATGCGTGTTCTGGACGGTGTAGTCATCGTCCTTTGCGCTGTAGGTGGCGTACAACCTCAAACCGGTACTGTTTGGAAGCAAGCCAATCGCTATGAAGTGCCGCGTCTCATCTTCATCAACAAGATGGACCGTTCCGGCGCCGACTTCTATAAAGTAGTCAAACAAGTAAAAGAAAGCCTTCCCGGCCAACATTCGACTTGGACAAATGCTCACCCGATTCAGCTGCCTATCGGCTCTGAAAGCGGTTTCACTGGCGTTGTTGATCTTCTCGAGCGCAAATCCTACATCTTTGCAGAAGATGATCCGATGGGCAAAAAGATCGAAGAGAAAGCAATTCCTGCCGACATGGCCGAAGAAGCTGAAACTTATCGCAAGGCTTTGGAAGAAGCCATTGTCGAAGCCAACGACAACCTGATGGAGAAATATCTCGAAGGTGCTGAATTCACCCTCGAAGAGCTCAAAGCCGGCTTGCGTCAAGCAGTGATCGACAACAAACTGGTTCCGGTTCTGTGCGGTTCTGCCTTCAAGAATAAAGGTGTGCAAGCATTGCTCGACGCAATCGTCGACCTCTTGCCCTCCCCACTCGACGTCAAAGCTATCGCCGGCGTTCTTCCGAATGGCGAAGAAGGTCTGCGATCTCCTGATCCGTCAGAACCATACTCGTCGCTGGCCTTCAAGGTCATGAACGATCCTTTCGTCGGTAAGCTCACATTCTTGCGTATCTACAGCGGCAAGCTCGAAGCAGGTTCATATGTGTTGAACAGCACCAAAGGCAAGCGCGAGCGCATCAGCCGTCTGGTGCAATTGCAAGCTGACCAAAGAAAAGATGTGCAGTCCGCAGAAGCTGGAGACATCGTCGCCGCCGTCGGTCTCAAAGACACCACGACCGGTGACACGCTCTGTGCTGACAATGCACCGATCGTTCTGGAATCGATGAACTTCCCAGATCCAGTTATTTCGGTCGCTATCGAACCGAAGACGAAAGCTGACTCCGACAAACTCGGCGTCGCTCTTGGCCGCTTGGCTGAAGAAGACCCGACCTTCAAAGTCAGAGTCGACCAAGAAACTGGTCAGACGATCATCGCCGGTATGGGCGAACTTCACCTGGAAATCATCGTCGACCGCCTGTTGCGTGAATTCAAGGTGGAAGCCAACGTTGGTAAGCCGCAAGTTGCCTATCGCGAAACCTGCAAAAAGCAGATCAAGCAAGAAGGCAAGTTCGTTCGTCAGTCCGGCGGTCGTGGTCAATACGGTCACGTCGTTCTGGAAATCGAACCACAGGCACCAGGTGCCGGCTTCGAATTCGTCAACAAGATCGTTGGTGGTGTCATTCCCAAGGAATACATTCCAGCGGTTGAAGCGGGTATCAAAGAAGCACTCGTCGGTGGAGTCTACGCAGGCTACCCAATCATCGACGTCAAGACGACTCTTGTTTTCGGTTCATACCACGAAGTCGACTCTTCAGAAATGGCGTTCAAAGTCGCAGGCTCCATGGCTTTCAAAGAAGGCTTCATGAAAGCGAAACCGACATTGCTCGAACCTATTATGAAAGTAGACGTCGAAGTGCCAGAAGAGTACATGGGAGACGTCATCGGCGACATCTCGAGCCGCCGCGGCAGAATCGATGGTATGGATACAGTCGATCACCTCTCTAAGGTTAAGGCTCAAGTACCGCTCTCCGAGATGTTCGGTTATGCCACAGACATCCGCAACAAGACTCGCGGTCAAGGCACGTTCGTTATGGAGTTCCTCCACTACGATGAAGTACCGCCTTCGATTGCCGAAGCGATCGTCAGCAACAGCAAAGAGAAGAAAAACTAGAAAGTTTTCGATAGCTTTCAGAGCCTGGCACCACATATGGTGCCAGGCTTTTTTCTAGCTCGCGGAAACCAAAGTAAAGCTTTGCACTGCAGTTCCGACAACTTCAACTGCCATCAATTTATCTCCTTCTCGGATGATCTCAAGCTCAATCGAGCTGGGTCTTTTCATAGCTTCGCCTTGCACCAACATAAGGTGGTTTTGGTCTTTTCTCAGTAGACCTTCGCAGAACAAGTAGGCGCCAAAAGCCCCGGCTGCTGAACCAGTCGCAGGGTCTTCGGGAATTCCAACCGATGGTCCAAAATTACGAACAAAATACTTGCCGGAATCATCTGCTTGTTCGCAAAAGACATGAGCCGTTATTGCTCCAAATTCAGACAAAAGTTGAGACAATTTCTGCGCATCATAATTGATACCATCCAGCACATCTTTTGATTTCAGTCCTACAACTAAATGCCAGTTTGCCGTTTTTGCAAGACGTAATGGAAAGCGAGCCGAAAGAGACTCTAAGCCGATTTTCAGCGCCTCGGCAATTTCGCGAGAACGCTCCTCCAGTTTTTTAAATTGTGGTTTCTGATCGTGAGTTAGCTTAACTTTAAAGCTTTCGTCGCCTTTCGTCACAACTACTTTGAATCGACCAGCCCTGGTGTTTGCAATTCCCTCGAACTGTCCACCATCAATTTTGAGCATCCCGGTGCTAGCCAAGGTATGAAACAATGCAACAGTCGCATGCCCACAGAAATCTACTTCGGTGGCAGGCGTGAAATATTCCAGAAAATATTCGACTGATGAAGACCCACCATATAGTTCCGACTTAATCAAGAAGCCGTTTCAGAAGCATTGATCTCTGAAGCGATCTGCAACTTCTGCTCTACGGATAGACCGGAAGCATCTAGCACCACTCCCGCCCTATTGCCCTCGAAACGCCTATTTGTAAAGGCATCCACCAAATAAACCTGCATAACTCCCTCCCAGTGCCGGTTAAAACATTTAAACGCGCAGCTCAGCTTTCGCCAATTCCAGCTGCATGATCATGTTCACGCGCGCAAATTTAGAGGATTGTTCGCCAGACACCTCAGCAAAACCGAACTTTTTGTACATTTGAACTGCAGACTTAAGACACGAATTTGTCTCGAGCACTATGCGCTTAGCACCAGCTTTTGTAGCGGTTTCAATGCACTTAATCATCAAATTGGCACCGATTCCGCAGCCGCGATAGGCTTCATCCACAGCCATCTTCGCAAGTTCAAAATCATGATGTGCACCTTTGATCAAAGCGCAAGTACCAACGACCTTGCCACCGAGCAGTGCAAAAAAAACGAAACCTCCAGCATCGACTATTCTCTGAGGATCAGACAGAACACGCATGTCCTCTGATTCTAGACAGAAATACTTCTCTATCCAGATGCGATTCAAACGAGCAAAATGATGCGCAAGAGAGGGTTCCAGCGACATCACGCTGACCTTCCCTTGTAAGACCGAAGTTTTCAATTCGGTATAGCGCTGCGCCAATGATTTGTCATCGAGAGCTTGTTCAAACCTCAAAATAACGTTTACAAGGTCATTCTGAATTCCCTCAGACACATCAGAAAGGGAAGCATGAAGCACTTTCCAAACCGGATCTAGCTGTTGTTTTACTCGCTTCCCGGAAGCCGAAAGTGAAAGGATTCTTCTGCGCTTATCACCACGATCGGCAACCGAAGTTACAAGTCCAGCCTTCAACAACTCATCGGAGATCAAGTTGACAGCCGGATGTGTGATACCAATTGCGGTAGCAATATCAGTCACCGATGCAGATCCTTGTTGTGCGACAAATCGAAACACAGGAAACCATTTAGGTTGAAAATCGAGATTCTGCAATTTGTAGACGGCAGACACCTCCTGACCAAGGCGCTCAGACAAGCGCCGCAATCGACTTCCAAGTGCCAACGATCCCATCTCATCTAGAAAATCCATAAAGATAACTTCCACCCTCGGGGTCCAAGCGATTTCCAAAAATCGGTAAGCACTTACGTAAGCACTTACATATTATACAGAAGGTTACAGACGGTCAAGCGCTGAAAAATTCGAGCCAGCCATTCTCGGGATACGGAACAACAATATTCAGCCCCGAAATGCCTCCATAGGGTAAACTTTGATCCACAACCGGCTAAAGGGTCAACAGGTTACCGAAAGAGAACGATGAAGTACTTACATAGTGGATACATCCTTTTCTGCGACCAGGCTGAACATGCAGAAAACGGACGCATTGATACCCAGGGGTTATTCGATTTATTTGTTGGACCATCAATGCCAATGAGAACCAATTGTCATGTAGTGGTCGGATTCGGAACCCCGTACGAGCGCCGCCAATACAAAGGTACTTTTAGCATCGAAAATCCGGAAGGCGTTGAAGTCTATACGAAGGAGTTCAATGCCAATGATCCAGCCGACATTTATAAAGGTCATTACATCTTCAAGCCAGATATTCTTTTAGATAAAGAGGGCGCCTGGACCGCAAAGGTTGTGCTGCGCAATTGGAAAGACGAATCAATGTGGGACCAACAGCGTCAGTTCTGGGTTATGCTCGAAGGCGATGCACCGCCAGATCCTTAATATAAACATCGATCAGCAACTTAGTTGGTATCACATTTGGTGTTGACAGTGGTTACTGCCAAGACAGCAAGAGTCGCCGGTGATACTGTTTCAGCGCTGGTCTACGGTTAAGCTCTTTTCAGCTCGATCAAAATTCTCTTTGCTTCAAATTGGCTAGGAAATTAAGTTGCCGGCCGAGATAAAGATCTCGCCCGGTTGAAACACTTCGCAGGAAAAAAATTGGACGGTACTGGACTCGAACCAGTGGCCCCCACTATGTCAAAGTGGTGCGCTACCAACTGCGCCAACCGTCCGTTCGCATGACAGGGACATTTTACCCTGTCTTAGCCCGAACCAGCAAATAGAAATTAGGCGGCACCCAGATTTGAACTGGGGATAAAGGTTTTGCAGACCTCTGCCTTACCACTTGGCTATGCCGCCATTACCCCGTTGGGATTGATTATCCTATGCGGAGTCACCAAAGTTTGTCAACGCGCAAGAAGCGACACAAGCTGTATCATAAGTTTGCAGTGACCGGCGGGATATCCGACTTTGTTCAACATCATTTACAAGCGCACTCTCGCCGCTGTGCCGCTTCTTTTGATTCTTTCACTCGTTGCATTTAGCATCATCAAGAGTCTGCCTGGCGACCCCATAGATGTCATGCTGGGAACTGCTCAACGTGATGTAGCGCCTGAACGAATTGCCGAGTTGAGAAGTGAATTAGGTCTAGACAAGCCAGTTGCAGAGCAGTACCTGCGTTGGCTCTGGCATGTCACGACGAAAGCAGACTTCGGACGCTCTTACAAAGATGGTCGTCCAGTCACTGAGGTTATTGGCGAACGTTTACCTGCCACTCTCGACCTTGTGGTAACTAGTCTCATCATTTCATTCTTCTCCGGCACAGTGTGGGGATTGCTCATGGTATGGTCGAGAAACAAGAGCGCCAAAAATTTTGTGGAGGGCATACTTTTCTGTACAGCAATTGTCCTTTACTCATCGCCTAATTTTTGGGTCGGACTTCTCATCATTGCAGCTCTGGCAAGCTATCCAGCCTTAGCCGGTTTTAGTTTGCTTGGACTGCACGATCCTGGCACCACCGCTACGTTTACATCCACGGCAAGGCATATCATAATTCCGGCAATCGTTCTTTCGACACGCCGCACAGCAAAGATTGCCCTCTTCGTGCGTGCGTCGACTCTCGATGAACTGGGGCGGGAATATGTGCTCACTGCTCGAAGTAAAGGCCTAAAGAGGTCGGCTGTGTTGCTGAAGCATGTGGCAAGAAACAGCTTGATACCGGTAGCTAGTCTGGTCGGACTTTCGTTGCCGGCACTGCTTGGTGGATCAGTATTGATCGAAACAGTATTTGCGTGGCCAGGCATGGGGCGTCTGGCAGTCGAATCAACGTTTGCACGTAACTATTCGGTTATGCTTGCACTCATTGTTCTGTATGGTGTCATGGTAATTGTGTCTAGCTTGATAGCCGACCTAATTCAAATTTGGCTTGATCCAAGACTATCCGCACCATCGGAAGATTCGCCGAACAAAGCGGGGGTAGCAACAGCCTGACATGCCTTTACTGCGAGAGCATAGAACCACGGAACTTGCAAAGCCAAAGGCTATAGATGCAAGGAGTGGGTCTGATGCCTCGACTAGGTTGGGGCTGAGACTGCTGCTTGGTGCCGGGATCTTGAGCTTACTTGTAATATTCGGATTATTGGCACCGCTCGTCTTTCCTATTAGCGGCAACTTTTCTCCACTCCATCTGGACTTGAACAGCACCAATTTGCAACCGGGAGTGAACGGACACTTTTTCGGCACCGACTATCTCGGACGAGATGTGCTCAGTCAGGCGGTTTGGGGAGCTCGCTCAACTCTCAGTGTAGGCATCCTCGCAGCCATGATTGCGGTAACTTTCGGCAGCCTCTGGGGCTCGTTTAGCGCATTCGCCGGCGGAATCATCGACAGCATCATGATGCGTATAGTCGATGGACTGCTCGCCATTCCAAACATCATCCTTTTGCTAGCATTGAATTCAATTCTATCAACACCGTCGCTAGTGCAATCACTTCCAGCACCGATGGTCGAGTTATTAGGAGTGAACAACTATAGCTACGGATTGATACCACTTTTGTTGGTCATCACAGTAATCAGTGCAACCAGCTGGTTGGAAGCGGCACGCGTTGCTCGGGCAAAGGTTCTGGCGCTGCGAAGCGAAGAGTATCTCATAGCAGCAAAATCACTGGGAGCCGGAACTAGTACGATACTGATGAAACATCTTCTACCAAATGCCGCTTCCGTATTGCTTGTTGAAGCAACACTTCTAGTGTCGGATGCTGTGCTTATGGAATCAGGCTTGAGCTTCCTGGGTTTGGGACTAGGTCCCAACACACCTAGCTGGGGCACCATGCTCAGTGCCGCTCAACTGTGCCTCATGGAAGGCAATTGGTGGTCAGTCTTCATTCCTGGCGTACTCATCACCACCACAGTTAGTGCCATCAGTTTGCTAGGAGACGGACTATTGGAACTCATGGGTCAATCAAATAGCGCCACGGTTTGACATGAATTGAAAAAGAAAAACTAGAGAGGACAGTCTTTAAGTAGGTCCTTCGCCCAGCTAAAAAAGTTTGCAACCCGGTTGTGCCAGTACAGGTGGCACAACCGGGTTGCTCTTTCAAAATAAGGTCGGTTACGTGAGTTTTCCGTGAGAAAAAAGCGGATTTTTCTCAGCAGATTTGTCAAGGGAAATATGGAGACATTGTCAGTTTTCACTCACTATTTGGCGGCAAAGTCGGTAAAATAGCAAAAAGCGGCTTTTACAGGAAATCCCATGCTCGCCAATCGTGTTTGTCTTGCCATAATCATCGGAACAGCTTGTGCCACAGCACTAGCAGGATGTGGAAGCGACAAAGAAGCAGTTTATAAGTCAGGCGGCATGACACATACACTGGCTGAAGGGAAAGACGCCATTCCGAAAGACTTTCCGCTGCCACTGTATCCAAACGCAGCTCCTACCGGCTCAGTATCAGCCCAAGGAGCCGGGGATGAGCAAACCAAATATTTGATTCTTTCTACAACTGACTCTTTGGATAAAGTTAGCGAGTATTACCAGGGTGAACTGAAAAACACCGGTTGGGAAGTCGGCAACGTTGAGACGTCACCGAAACTGGTCAGCATCTCTGCCACAAAGAAAGATAAAGACTTAGACTCAAACGTCATGATCGCAGACGACGGCGGTAAGACTACGATCAGCCTGCAGTCCACCAAATCTGTTGAGATCAAGAAGGAAGACGAGGAACCGAGCGAGAACTTTACGCCAAACAAGGTCACACCGCCTACCGATTAGCGATCCCCACAATTGACGGAGGCGGAATGGTTCCACACTCGCCGAAACCTGCAAAATCGCGAGATGCTATCGCGGAAGTTTTGTCATCCACAATTACATCGGTGATTGCTCAAACCAACCCACAACAGGAACTGGATATATCACTGCGACCAAGATTTGGCAGTTTTCTCACTGTTGCAACTAATGATTCGGACATCCGAATATTTGCGGTCGTTTACAATGTCGTCACTGGCGCACCAGATTCGGTTCATAAGCCGGTCGCAATGGGGCTTACTCGTGATGAACTGAGGGCGGAGCAGCCGCATATTTTTTCATTGCTGCGAACTGAAATTCATGCTGCAATCGTGGGCTATGAACAAAATGGGAACATATTCCAACATTTGCCACCACATCCGCCCGATGTACACGACTTCGTTTACCTGTCGACACAAGATGAGATCATTGAGCTGACCGCCGACTTCGACTTTCTACGCTTGCTGCTGCATGTCAGTGCTGTGCCTGCCGACGAACTTTTAGCTGCAACTGTGAGAGAAGCACAGCGAGCTGCTGCGTATCCGGAACCATTTCTGGTCGCGGCTGGGCAGGCATTATCGAAATTGCTCCAAAACGATTACGACCGACTGGTCGCCTTGCTGCGAAAAATCCGCCCACAGCAAGCACAGCGCTCTGGCAAGTAGTCGAGCACCGCGCATGTCAGGCTGTAATTTCCGACTCGCCAAACTTTAGATAGATCCAAACAAAGATCGAAACTATGACAATCAGAATAGTGGATACTGCACAGCCATAGGGCCAGTCGCGTACCGTCAAATACTGATTCTGAATCAAGTTCCCGATATACATAGTTTTGGCACCACCGAGAAGATCTGGGGTAACGTAATCTCCGAGTGCAGGCACGAACACCATCACACAGCCGGCTACTAGACCACGAGAACTGAGCGGAATTGTAATTCGGAAAAGACTACGTAGTGGCGTGCAACCCAAATCTGCAGCCGCCTCCAAAAACCGCAAATCTAGTTTTTCCAACGCAGCGTAAATAGGCAGAATCATATACGGCAAATAGTTATAAACCATGCCAATGAGCACCGCATATGGTGTGTAGAGAAGAATCGGCGGGTTTTGCCAATTGAAGGCATGCAAAATGTCAGTCAAAATGCCCTGCGGTCGAAGAATTGTCATCCAAGCGTAAATCCGCAGCAAGAATGACGTCCAAAGCGGCGCTACTAAGAGTGTCATGAAGAGATGCTGTTTTGATTTCGGCACCCGAAATGCTAACCACAATGAAAACAGGGTTCCGAGAACCAGACAGGTCCCGGTAGTAACTCCGGCCAGAATCATCGAACGCCCGAGAGTCCAGAAGTAAGGCTCGGAATAGAAACGGGTGTAATTGAAAAAGTTGACACCAAGAACAACTCTTCCGAGCGGATCTCGACTACCAAGGCTGTAAACGAACAGGATGAGAAGAGGTGTTATGAGAAACACCAACATGTAAAGCCCTGTAGGCAGCAAAAGTAGGCTAGACATAGGGAAGCCGCGTCTTGGCATGCTCGATCTCGTCCCCTGAAAGACACCGTTAGCAGGGCACTGTAAGGGTACCAAATTGGCGAGACAAATGGTTGAAGTTGAGCCAGCGGAAGCTGACCCAGCCAACTATTTGGAACATAAGAAAGGCAGAAAAAATGCTAACCTAAGTTAGCTTGAACGTGCCCGAAGCAAGAGCAGGCGACAGGGAGCAAACATACCAGAACGTGGTCAGGTTAACCGTCAAAGGAAAGAATTGTGCGAATCATATTTTTGGGAACTCCGTCTTTTGCTGTACCGACCTTGCAAAAGCTCATCGATAGCCAAGAATATGAAGTCGTTGCCGTTCTTTGCCAACCAGACCGTCCGGCAGGACGCGGAAACAAACTGCATGAACCACCGATAAAAGAGCTGGCAAAAGCTCACAACATTCCAGTTTTACAACCAGAGAGGTTATCAAAGTCACCGGAAATCGTGGAGCAACTACGTAGCTACGATGCTGACGTAATCGTGATGGTGGCATTCGGACAAATCCTGAAGAAGAACGTGCTGACTCTCACCAAATACGGAGTCATAAATATTCATGCTTCTTTACTTCCGAAATATAGAGGAGCAGCTCCCATAAATTGGGCGATTATAAACGGTGAAACTAAGACCGGTATCACAACGATGTTTACTGAAGCTGGTGTCGATACCGGTCCTATGTTGCTGAAACGCGAGACCGCAATCACGCAGGATATGACATCGGAAGATCTTGCGAGTGAACTGTCACAGATCGGTGCTGATTTATTGATAGAGACGCTGAACCTTTTACGAAATGGTGAACTCAATCCGATAAGGCAAGATGACAGTCAAGCTTCGCTTGCGCCGATGATGGATAAAACAACAGGACACGTCGATTGGTCGAAAGACAATCGCGATATCCATAATCTTGTTCGTGGGTTATTGCCGTGGCCAACAGCCTATGCCACTTATGAAGGAACACCTGTCAAACTACTCAAGACGAAAATCAGCGACTCGTCATCTGGCGGCAACCGTCCTGGGGTAATTAGAGTGGAAGGTGAAAAGGTCTTTGTAAGCTGCAGTGAAAGTGGAAAACAGTCGCTTGAACTGATTGATGTGCAACCAGCGAATAAACCACGCATGTCGGCACGCAGTTGGACAAACGGGCTACGCTTAAAAGGTGGAGAACACTTCGACTAACAATGACTAGTGATACCAAAAAGGCAAAATCTTCAACGAAGATGGGTCGACCAAAAGGCAAAGAGGCTGCAAAAGCCGGACAGTCAAAGGCGAGCGACAAAACCGCGGGCTTAGCCTCGCGGCAGACGGCTTTTGAGGCTCTAGTCGCTCTCGAGCGGGGTGGTGCGTTTGCCAACGTTGCACTGGCAAACGCCTTCAAAAAACACCAACTATCAGAGAGAGACCGGGCCTTTGTGACGGCTATCGTTCAAGGAGTAACGAGAAATCGTTCTCAATTGGATGAGAATATTGACGCACTCTCTCAACGCCCAGGAAACAAAATTGATCCATCTGTGCGAACAATTTTGAGAATCGGTGCATTTCAGCTACTGTATATGTCGAACATCCCACAACAAGCCGTGCTCAATACCGCAACCGAGCTCGCAAAAAAGAACGGACACGCAGGGGTAGGCAAATTTACAAACGGGTTGCTTCGCAACCTGGCGCGTAAATTAGCAGCGAACAGAGAGCAACAAACACCAGAGAATGAGAGAAATCAGGAAGGAGAAGGACTCGATTCGCCTCCCAAGTCTCTTGCTGGCGAATACTCGATGCCAGATTGGCTGGTGCAACGTTGGCTCGCAAACTTTGGCGAAGAAGAGACGGAAAAAATCTTACGGTTTGCTCAAGAGCCGCCCCCACTCTGTATTCGCGTCTGCGAACTATCGATCACTCCAGACGGTCTGCAAGAGATATTGGAGCGAAAAGGTCTCACCCTGAAAAAGAGTTCTCTTGCTCGTTCAGCTTTTTTGATCGAGCGCGGACGAAAAAAAGAACAAACGGATGCGTCTAGTCACGGCTCTTTGTCTCAGAAGTCCTCCCGGAAAACATCGAAATCGTTTCGAGGGTCGCCAGAAAAGTTGCCCGGTTACACGGAAGGACTGTTTTCAATTCAAGATGAAGCGGCTGCATTTGTCTGCGAGATTGTAGATGCAAAACCAGGAGAGTTGGTTGTAGATCTGTGTGCTGCACCGGGCGGTAAAAGCGTCTACATCGCCGAGTGCATGGAGAACCGTGGGCGCGTCGTAGCAGTTGATCAAAGTGCTTCTCGATTGGCTCCACTCAAGGAAGCTCGGAACCGCTTGGGGTTAACCAACATCGAGATTGTTTCGCACGACGGACGCACATTCAGCCTGCCCCAACTTGCAGATAGAGTGCTTGTGGACGCACCGTGCATGGGAACAGGCGTGATCAATCGCAGATCAGATTTGAGATTCAGAAGAACTGAAGATGACCTACCGAACTTAATTGAGTTGCAACGCGAACTGCTGGCCAACGCTACCAAATTGGTAAAACCAGGTGGCATATTGGTGTATGCCACCTGCTCAATTGAGCCAGAAGAAAATTTCGAAAATGCGAAGTGGTTTTTAGACAACTTCGAGGAATTCGAACCGAGCGATATCGCAAATTATTTGCCTGCAGCTATCTTAGAGGAATGCACCCCAAATTCGTCGGGACCTGCGTGCAAAACACGCATTGAAGACTCATGTCTACACACCGTTCAGTTGTTACCTTCCCGGCACGGAGTATCTGGCTTTTTCATAGCCAAGTTTCAAAAACGAAACGATGTTTAAGCGTTTAAGTAAAGTACTTGAAACGTGGCATATTTGTAAGTGAGTTCGCAAAAACAGAGGTGGAAGCGTGTTCATCGAAGGCCTAATCACTCTCGGAACGATCGGCGCTGCTATGGCCGTCACTTGCCTCAAGGTTGTGAAAGAGTACGACAGGCTAGTCGTTTTTACGCTAGGCAAGGCTGACCGTATTGCCGGTCCGGGACTTCAGCTCATCTGTCCAGGCATTCAAGTAACTAAAAAAGTGGACTTGAGAATCATCACCATGGCTATTCCAATGCAAGAGATCATCACAAAAGACAATGTGTCGGTGAAGACGGCCGCGGTCTGTTTCTTTCAAGTAGTTGATCCATATAAAGCCGTAACCAAAATAGAAGATCCGTATGTTGCCACAAACCAGATCGCACAGACGACTCTGCGAAGTATTCTTGGTCAACACGAGTTGGATGAGCTCTTGCAAGAACGTGACACCATCAATGCCAAACTATCAGCAATCATCGACCGGCAGACTGAAGGTTGGGGCATCAAAGTGATTGGCGTCGAGGTAAAAGACGTCGAAATCCCTGACTCAATGCAGCGGGCAATGGCTCGGCAAGCAGAAGCTGAGAGAGAACGCCGCGCAAAAATAGTAGCGGCAGAGGGCGAACATCAGGCGGCAGAACGTTTGGCGCAAGCTGCCGCAGTCATCGCCGCCACTCCTGGAACGATGCAGCTCAGACAGCTGCAATCGATGGTCGAAGTCTCTGCAGAGAAAAACTCGACTCTTATCTTCCCAATTCCGATCGAACTAATGGAGTTTGCTCGCGGTGCCATGGAACAAAGACGCGCAGCACCGGCATCTACAAATCAACCAGCTCCTGGCGAAACCATTCAAATAAAAGAGTTGAGCCCGGAGCAGAACAAGGCGACCTAAAGGTCTATCCCTTTTTTATAACGCTTGCATAAGGTAAGATCCCGCGACCGGCATCGCGTGCGGCATTCTTAGCTTCGACGGCAGCAGGCAACATCAGCTCTACCTTCATGGTGTCGTCAGGCATGCAGGAGATGCCACCTGTAAAAAAGGTTTTTACAGGCGGCGTACCACCGCATACGCCACCACTATTAACAATCTCAAGCACACGATTGGCGAATATCATTGCACCAGACACATTGGTCATAGGCAATATCATTGCGTAGTCGAGGTTCTGAAAGTGACCCAACACGTCTGTTTTTCGTTTCAATCCATCCACCGCATGGGCCAGTCTGCGAGTCTCCCCTTCGTCAAGCGGAGCCAACCCATTGCCTGCATCCTTGGCAATGCTAAAGACAAACAGTGAGAACGGCATGCGTGCTCGTTCATAGCGGTAGAACTCTTGCTCCAAAAAATACAACAGCATCGGAAAGGGCATGATCCCAGTGTCTGGTCTTATAAGAGCAGAACAGGCATTGCGCACCGAATTCACATCAATGCCAACAGCACCAAGGTCTGCAGTCTTTCCAGCCTGCGCTGGTTTTTGAGACAGCTCCACTAGCCCCGTAGTTACCAGGGCATAGAGTGCCGGAAGCCACTCCATTTTTGTGACTGGGAACTTGCGCAAGAATTCGAGAAATGTAGAAGTTTGATCGATTTGCTGATAAAGAGACTTCAACGTATCTCTATTAGGGCAGTGAGCACCACGCGTCTGGTTATCAAAATCACTCTCTGTCAAAGAGAGATTTCTGCGAACCAAGTAAATATCAGGACTCAGCCCAGCGCGCTCGAGATATTGCAAGTTGTGCACCAGCGTCAAACAATCAATAACGACTGTGTCGATGCGTCGGTGAATGGTTCTTTCGGTCGCCCTGTCTCCTGTAATAAATGCATAGAATCCGCGTGTCCAGGGGAGCAGTTCCAAAACCGCTATCTCACCATCACCTTGTCTGCACGTTCCATGTACCAAACCGCCGTCTTCAAAGAACAAGGTGATGTTCTCTTGATTTTCAGAAACCGTTAATCGACCGGTCATCCTGCTATGAGAGAGCGACTGCAAGAGGTTATTTGGTGGCAGATCTTCGAGTCTGCCTTGCATAGAATTTTGTTGCGATGGCACGGCGGCGCCATGGTGAGCATTAGCGCCGACTGACTGAGCTAGTGCTGCTACAACTTCAGCTTGAATCGCGGCAGACTCATCCGCTACCGAATCTGGTGCAGACCACGCCGCCTGGTCTGACCTGAAATCTGGCATTTGCACAGGCGATTGACCAGACGTTCCTGGAAATTGTCCAGAAATTTGACCAGGTATTGGTGGTACCAAACCGGGCATCTGTCCGGGTAATCCAATTGGAGACTGGCCTTGCAGCTGCGGCATCAAAGGCATCATTGGTGCAAGCGGCGACGCTCCTTGATTCGCAGCAAGATGACCCAAAGGCGACATGATTGCTCCTGGTGCCGGAGTGAGAGCAGAAGGCATCGGCGGCGGCGCAGCAGGATACGCCACTGGCTCAACCGGAGCCGGAGCCAGAGCCGGAGTCGGATTCGGAGCTTGAGCTGGCGGTGCATAAGCGCTACGAGCCGGTGGACTTTGAGTTTGTTCAGACGCCACAAGGGCGCGCAGTTCGTCCATTGTGGATTGGCTATCTTTCGGCTGCGCAGGGGCCTGTCCGGGTTCGCACTCCATGAGACAGAGATTGAGGATGAGGTCAAGATCGGGAGAAGAGTGCGACCAGATCGTGTCTGTCGTGAGACCGCCAGTAACACCACCAGCCGACAGCACCCATTGAGGGTCCATCTCGTCCGGATTAATCAGACAGGCAAGCGTATATAGTAATCCTTTCGCTTCAACGACCCACGGCAAACTGTACATTCGGCCGGTACCTTTACGAGCAGCCTCGAGAAGCGCACGGATATCGGCGGTCGTCGGCAACGAGGCCAGCATCTGCAGCCTTGTCGAGGCGCCTCTAATCTGACGGTTCATCATAAAAGTTACGCATCCTCGTGGAAGAGAGTGCAGAGGGTCGCTTATATGAAGTACCCAGTTTTATGACTCAGGTAGATAGTCCTTGAGAAATTCATTCAGTGACTTGTCTTTTGGTCGTTTCAAAATCCACAAACAAGCTTCAATTATCGCGGCTTTGAGCTCTTCTGCCGGATTGGATGCCACTTCACTTTGATAAATCAATTTGTACGGAGCTATGTTATGCCCGTACCAGAGAAAGACTTTGAGTGCCTCTTCCACACCAAAGTTAACTAGCAAGTGATCAATATCAGCCGGTGGAGACACGTCATAGCCGCGTTTATAATCTGCAATTGCGTCCATACCCGAAGGAACGTCTAAACCAACCCGATGGGTCTTAAACATGCCACCCTCTGCAAACGACCTACCACGGCAAACTATGATCGCGTTCTTACGCCGGTAGGTTATCCACCCTTCCCAACCCTTCGGTGCTTTGTCTCCCAATCGAATACCTATCTCTTGTTCGATCTCGTCTAGAAGCAAGAGCCCTTCTGCGGAAAGCTCGCTTACACCGCGTTCTGATTCCCGCTTCGCAATCAGCTCTGATTCAGCTTCAATCAGCCTGTTATGGAAAGACATTGCTTTACCTGAAATTCACTCAGTCTGGAACCGACATTTTGCATTCTACATATATGAAGCAAGTCGTCTGGCAAGTTCCGGATTGTCTATAACCATTTGAGCAAATTCTGTATTTCTGGCAAGGCTGCGAGCGGTCTTTTTATCGTTACTAATGGCGCGATAAATGCCTTCGGGATCATAGTAGAGAACGCCCTGGGCTTGCGGATTCTTAGCCAGAGCCCGCGATGCGCTACGCCACTTTGTCAGCTGACGGCAAAGATAATGGTCATACTCAGCGATGTGCGACAGTCTTGGATGAGTGGCCAGTATTCTGGCCGAACTTTTGTACTGCGTGATAGCCGCAGCTATCTCCGGATCTTCGGCTACCGCTTTTTCCAGCCAGTGCGATTTAGCCAGGCGTTTAGCAAGTTTTGGATCTCTTCGAATTCTCTCTGGCTGCAATTCGGCGTCCTTCAATTCTATGCTCCGACGAACGGTCTGTTCAATCGGCTGCGCAGGCTGCCCGCGCAGCTGCGGCTCCGACATAGTCGTCGTAGTGCTCGTCGTCATAGTGACTGATGGATCGGCTGCATCAGCCAAAACAGCATTAGCGAGGGCCGAATTGAACAACACCACAGCCGCTAGTGCCAGGAATCTGTACTTATTCCAGTTCAGGTTCCAGTTCAGGTTCCAGTTTGGGAAAAACATTCGAGTCTGCATACCAACATAAAACCACACTGCAACAAGTTTATAACGTATTTGAACGAAATCTGGAAAAAGACAAGCCGAAGAAAGACAAACCTTTCCTCAAAGATATGGAGAAATAACGAGTTTAACGCCGATAATATATGCCACTGCCACTAGTATCAACCTATGAGCTTACCTATCCACGTCAATCACCACAAGACAACTAGCTCACTGATGGTCAGTCCGGCAAAACGCGAAATTGCCGATAGCTTATCAAGAGGGTAAATATCGAAAGGACTGCGGCTTCACACTGGCCAGTCTTCAGCTCTAACAAATAGACTAAGACAAATAGGCTAAGATAGTCAAAGCCACGCCGACAGACGCTTTTTCATGACCAACCAAAACAAACAGCCAACACCGGCTGACGCTGAAAACGAAAAGAGAAAAACAGAACCAGTGCCTGAACGAGGCGCTCAAGATCACGCTTCTACACCCGAGATCTCGGTAGAGGAAATGCGTCAATACGGACAGCAGCAGCGCACCGATTCAAAGGCGGGGCGCAATAGATCAGACTCATCGATGACGATAAATTTCGGCGACAAAGAAAGCGGAAGCGAAAGGCAGGGCAACACTATTGGACGGTCGCTCAGCACAAAAATAGAAACCGGACTGAGTTTCAGCAAAACATCACAGATCGACATCAAGGGCTCCGAATCTAAATCAACGGAGAGCCGCGAGTTTCGTTGGCAACGAGCAGGAGCACCCGGACTCGACGCCGAGAAGCTGAAGATGGCGAGCAAAAACTTTCTCGGCATGCCACTGCCATTCCAACAAGCGAAGAAGTCCGAATTCAAGAAAGATTTGAGCGAAGAAGAACAGAAACTAATCAGCGTTTCAATAAATAATTTCCTAACTGAAACGGCGCCGAGAGAAAATGAGGGGCTTTCACCAGCGGAACGGCAGCAGCTAACCCGCGATAGGCAAGCAATAGAGCAGTCTACAGATCTTTTAGAAACTCTTTCAAATGCTCTTCATCTAGCCCGTTTGTATCAACATTTGCGTTATATTGAAGAGGCGAAAAAAGCTGTCCAATTGGCGCTTACGATAGATCCGGACAACACTTTGGGTAAACAATTGTTCAACGAATTAGAAAGAATGCACCCCATAGACCTGGGAGCAGTTTCGTTTGCGGCACCTAGTGGTGAAGCGCTTCTGAAAAAATCTCAGCTGCGAAAGAGAATTTTAGATTTCAGCCGCGGGCGAGTGATTGTGCTCGGAGATATGCTTATCGACGAGCTCGTCGAAGGAAAACCTGTTCGCATTTCTAGAGAAGCACCAGTTCTTATCTTGGAACATGCAGATACCGAATTAATTTGTGGTGGCGCTGCTAATACCGCTCACAACATCACGGCATTAGGTGGCGCCTGTCATGCCATAGGCATATGCGGGAAAGATGAATATGCACCGAAATTGGCTCACATACTTGAGGCAAGTGGTATAAGCCATGGATTAGTCGAAGATCCAAGCAGACCAACGACGGTAAAAACGCGCATACTCTCGAAAAATCACGCCCAACTTCAGCAGCTGCTGCGGCTAGATCGGATCTCGCACAAAGAGACTACGGCCGCCATAAGTCAGGCTCTCGTGCAAAAGCTTCAATCTGTCGCTAAAGACTATCAGGCAGTTATTCTTTCCGACTACCGGGCCGGCGTTATAACCAACGCTGTAATTGAAGGTTGCCGCGAATTAGTCAAGACCCACAATCTGATGGTCGTTGTCGACGCTCAAGAAGCGTTCGAGCGGTTTAAAGGCTTTTCGTTGATGACACCAAATCAACCAGACACGGAGCAAGCGGTCGGTTTTCAGATCAACGATAAGGAAGACCTGGTGCGTGCAGGAGAGAAAATCCTTACAGAAACTGGCATTCAAGCTTTGCTTGTTACACGCGGTGCAGAAGGCATGGTGCTCTTCCAGAAAGATCAGGCTATGGTCGAGTTGCCAGCGTTTAATCGAAGCGATGTGTTCGATGTGACTGGTGCTGGTGATACCGTCGTGGCGACGATGTGCCTGTCGCTGGTATCAGGAGCCAGTTACGTTGAGGCGATGGCTCTAGGGAATCTCGCTGCAGGCATCGTGGTCCGTAAGTCAGGCACCGCCGTGACCAGTCAGCGAGAACTCTTGCAAAATTTAGAATCACTAGATATCCCCGAATAAAAGAGCCTAAGCATTAAATCTGCGGGACTGCAAATAGTCATGGGCAGGACCTTTGCACATGTGTTTCAGGACATCGTTGAGACCGTCCGGATAATGAGCAGCCAATTTATTCGCAATATGTTGAATGTGTGCCTGCGCCTTCAAAATTGCCAAGCTAAGTTCCATTTGTTGTTCGCGGATCTTCAGAAGCTCATGCGCTTGCACATCTTTTGTTCTGTCGCCAACAGTTAGAAGGCACATGTCCGATTTCGCCATTTCGACTTTGTGGGTTTCGTGAATGTTATCGCCAACCATCGCCAATCTCCTTCGTTCCCCTAAGGTGTGTGTATATCTATCGACCAGGAGAGTTTTTTAGACAGGGTGCTTCGTAGAAACCGCAAGCATTATCTTACTAATACTTTTGGCTAATACTTTTGAGATCGATTTAGTTGATAATCAGAGCCAGAGAGCATCTCTAGCATGAGGATATATCGGGTGGCGATCCAAGAGACAGAGACCAGGGTTAGTAAACGCAAGATCAATCCATTTGATGCGGCGTTAATCGTTGTCATATTGCTGGCAGTCTTAGGCTTCGGCCTGGCGAAAAAAGGACATGCCGGCGTCGACAAACAGATAAGCGAAAGTGGTTCTATCGCTGTTGACATTTTTTTCGTTGGTATAAAAACCCTAGATGTCGACCTTTTCAAAGTCGGTGAGCCATCTTCCTTGACTATTCGTAACCAGCCGGTGACGCCGCCGATGAAAATAACAAAGGCTCTGCATTGGGCAAAGCAAGTCTCCTTCCTCTCAGCCGACGGTAAGAAAGCAGTTTCGATGAACGATCCGGCCAATCCGATCGCTTACGATTTTCTTGTTACTGTGCAGGAAGACGCAGCCGAACACTCGAAAGACGGTTGGGTGATACGCGGCAACAAGATCAAAGTCGGCAATCAAGTGGAACTGGAGTCGGAAAAATACCGTGTGCAGGGCGTTGTCGTGGACATCCACAAACCCGACACGAAAGACAACGCAGCGAGATTAAAAGGATTGGAAGCAGAAAGTGCTAAGACTAGCTCGAAGTGAGCCACAGCAAAATCCGCCTAAACACAGAAACGAAAAATGATTGACGCACTGATCAATACTTTTGCACTCTCCAATCTCGACCCTTGGTGGAGAACGGTTGTCTCCGAATCTCTTGCCGGAAAAACTATTTCTACTCTGCATAAAAGCGCACTGTTAAATGTGCCCGCAGTCGGAAGCATCTTGCAAAATCTTGCTTTCGCTGCGGTAGCGCTTCTATTTGGAATCTTGGCCGCTCCGTGGTTTGCCGACGACAAAAACGTTCTGGCATTGATGACTAGTGCAGCAGCCGGATTATGGCTTCTGGGCTATCTTCTGCACGGCAAAGAAGAACGTCGAGCAAGTGGTGTCGACATTACTGTATGGCTCTTCCTTGCCATAAACGTGATTGCGACAGCTTCTTCGCACTACCTGGCAGCAAGCCTTCACGGTCTGCAAAAGTTGGTCGTCTACATCATCGCTTACTTCTTATTCACAGCTGTCTTCCAGCAATCAACCAAACGCAAATACGTAGTGCTCGGATTGCTGTTCCTATGTGCTATTGCGGTCTCCTTGCATGGGTTCTATCAGTACCACATTCACGTTGCACCACTTGCAACTTGGGAAGACCCGACTGTGGAGTCTGGCGGCACAAGAATTTATGGCACTCTCAAAAATCCGAATCTACTTGCTGGTTACTTAATTTCAATTGCGCCAATCGCCTGCGGATTTGGAATTGCAGGCCTCGTCCGCAAAAACTACTTAGTAGCAGCTTTTGGGCTGGTCACTGCCGCGATGGTTTCAGTTGCCACGATTTTTACCGGTTGTCGAGGCGCATATATAGGATTGTTTTTTGGCCTTGGCACGATCATCTTCATGCTCTTTGCCAGTCTCTGGAAAACACAACCATCACGGCGCATCTGGTTGGCAATCGGCTGTCTTGTCTTGCCAGTTCTAGCGATTTTAGCCATGCATTTCGCCGTCCCAGGTTTCGACCAACGAGTCAGTTCGATATTTGTCGGCGGCGAGCACAGCTCCAACGCCTACCGCATGTACGTATGGCGTGCATCTATAAATATGTTCAAAGACAACTGGTGGCTTGGTGTCGGTCCTGGTAATCAGGCTTTCGTTCTAGCTTATGGACTATATATGAAGAGCGGCTTCGACGCCCTCGGCACTTATTGTGTGCCGCTAGAAGTAGGCGTTGAGGCAGGCGTCATAGCGATTTTGTCGTTCGCTGCACTAATTGTCGCTTTGTTCGCCAGAGGGCACAAATGCTTCTGGCTGGCGAATGTGGAGCCTGGCGAGCGCTGGTTAGCAGGCGGAGCGGTAGCGGCCCTTATGGCTATGATGGTTCAGGGGATAGCCGACACCGTTTTCTATCGCCCCCAAGTACAATTCATCTTCTGGCTTCTGGTCGCGATTTTGGTCACTAGCCAACAAAAGCAAAAAGAGTCAGATTAGACAGGGTTAATTAGATTTCAGCTCGGGTAAGTAGAGTTAGGAAATGGGAACGTCGTAGGTCTTAAAACTTAAATCGTTCTAATATTTCATCTTAACTGCAGTGGTCTGAATTCAGAAAAAGCCATCTGGTGACATTTTTTGTGTTTCGACCACCATTGACAAGACGACCACATTAACGCAAGATAATATTAGCACCGGTTAACCTCGGTGTTTTTAGTAAGTCCCGAAAGCCCATTTAATTGAATTAGTCGTTATCGACCACTCATTCACTCGTTCGCGACCCCCTCATCCCTGGAATCCCTGCAAACTTCAAGTACTTCTTGTACGCCTCAGAGGAGCAACTCTCGTATGAAGCCATCTAGACGACGCAAAGGAGCCACGCTAGGGCTGGTAGCAGCCTGCGTGCTCGTAATCATTGCCCTAGGTTTTGGCGTTTTCTTCCTAGCCAAACTATTCGGTGGTGGCAGGGAACTAGCAAACGCAACGGACGCCGGCACACTCAATCTAGCAAAAAATGCCCTGGTCTCTCCGTCAGTTAACCTGGCGAACGACCTAGGAAACAGTTTTCAGCAGGAATTCGGAGGGTGCTCGTATAACGTAAAAACCGGAGCCCCCGATGGAACCATCGATCTGTTCACATACAATCGCTGCGTAGGTCAAGCGCTCCTGGTTGCCATGAACGCTAAGGCTGAAGCCGATTCTGGCTCCACCACGGCCATGGGCAACGCCCAACTGATGCTGCAGGACTTGAACACACTGGGGTTGAAGCTTGCCGGTGCTTTGACTGGGAATGACACTGGTCTGCAAGGCAACTTCCAAAATGGTGCTAACGCAAACAACGTAGGAATGTTCGGCAATACCACCGTCAAAAACAGTGGAAGCAATTACGCCACAGCCTATATGAAGTCAGGTGGTGCCACAAACATTTGGTTCAGCCAAAAGCAGATACCTTATGACGGCTCCAGCGGCATGCCCAATCAGTCAAACATGGGCGCACAATCGTCCAATAGCCCCGACCCGAATCCTAATTCACCCTTCCACAATATGACGACCAACGACTACGTTGGCGGTGGCGGTGGCAATTCGCCGGTAACAAAGTTCTACATGCAGGGCTATCAACCCATCACAGTATCTGCAAACGGCTATCCATCCCTCACCTTCTACGGTGTGCCGGTATTTCCGCAACAGAAACCACACTTGGTGTCAGTTGATGACTTCAATGGTAGCTCCAACTCGCCTGATACAAGCGGAAGCACGCCACCTAACGCTTTCCGCATCAACGCCAACGCGCAAGACAAGTCCACCACCGGTCAGCTCAGCGGAGCCGTTGCCTGCGCTATTGTCGGCGCAGTATTTCAGAACAACGGTCTCAGTGGTGCCGGCAGCAATACTGTAAGCCCCGACTTCCCTGTTACGTTGCCGACAGGCTACATCGAAATCAATAACCCGCTGGGCAACCAGAACAATGGTGTCGGTGGTAACTTGAGTTCGTTCTTGCCCTCGGATGGGTCTTCAAACATTTTCAACAATGAGTTGTACGCATCTCAAGCAGTAAATCTGCAGGCAGCAGGTCCGGGCGGTGGTCTGCCATCTGGTGGCTATGGAACAGTCGGCAGTGACCTTGTCGCGGCTTCGACTACCGATGGAGTCGGTGTATTTGGTGACTACGCAACAATTGCGGCCTGGGCTGCATACAACGGTGGTGCGGCGAAAGCATCTCCTCCTTTGACCCCAGATCCGTACAACGGCAGCACCAATCCTGGTACAGCACTGGGTAATGATGCTTACGCGAAATCGCAGTATCCGCCCAAAAACGGATTCCAATCGCCAGCTCCATCGAATTCGTCAAATCCATCAAGCGTCTATTATGGTGCCAGCGGTACGCCAGCGACATTGCAACAGCTCCTGTCGATCTCATATCCGCTCAACTACAATGACTGCACCTATCAAGCTGCCCCCGGCAATAGCGGACTTTCGGGACTTTGCTTGAACTATCTCAATAACGGACAGTTCAACAACGCCTACGGTCACAACGTGAACGGCACAGCTCCTGGCAGTGGTTCAATTCCTCCTGGTGGCATCTCGGCTGTCGACACTGTTAAGGGCATCGTTTTGGCTAACTTCAATGGTGCCGGCTATCACAAGAACCTCACCATCGGCTGCAATCCTGGAACTATCAATAACACTACCGGACTCGGTAATGGAACGATGTCGGTGACCAGTGTCGATGGTAGCGGACATACATCCATTGGTCCTGGAAACAGCTGTCTGAGCAGCACTGGTCTGGGTGAGTACATGGGCGGCAATGGATTGGCCGACGTTCTCAGTGGCAACAAGGCATACGCCTCATATGACGCATCGAGTGCGTCATATTACGAGGATTCAAACGTATTCCCGATGCAGAACACTGGTTCAACGAAAGTTCCGGATTCAAGCACACCGTCCATTCTCGGTCTTCTCTCTCAGCTTGAAAATGGAAATGGACCTGCCGCTTCCGGCGATTCGTCACAAGCGAAAAACGACAATGTCAGCTTGAGCAAATGCGGTGGAGTCTACTACTCTCTGCTAGCTCGCGTTCAACAGATTCAACCGAAAATCACCGACGCTCAATTCCGAGCTCTGTTGAATGGCAAGATTGAGACCGGACCAACACTCGGCGCCAGCTCTCAATACGGACTGCAGATGGGTCAAACAGCTTATATCTTCTTGAATAATGCAAACTTGAACGATACAAGCGGGCCCGCTGGTTGCGGCATCCACATCTATGCTTGCAACGGTGCACCACCCTCGGCAGTCATGCCTAACTACACGGCTCAAACAGCTGATGGCAACCCTGGTTCCAATTCATACTCGGCAGACTATCAAGCGTATGTCAACGGTCAGGCAGCAAACGGCAATAACGGATGCAGCTTGAACTATGCCCTATATCAAGGTGGTGCCGGTCTGGTGAACGTCTCGATCGACGGTAACTCGCATGAGTATGCAACTACCGGCACTGTCAAAGGAGATGACTTCCTGCACGAACAACCCTACACCCAGGTTAATCCCGGAGGTGAGTTCACAGCCACAGATACAGCCAAGTGGGTCCCTTCAAGCGGTTATAAGAACTTGCTTGGCAGACTCAACTTCTCGGATGTCGTAAGTGGAAGTGCCACGTTCAGTGCACCCAACTAACAGAAAAACTGGTTGAGAAATTGAAGACCCGCTGCATTGTCGATAAGATAGTGTCAGCGGGTCTAAAATTAACAAGTCAATGCGGAGAGATCGATGTCGGCACAGCGAATTAAAGAAAATACAAAGTATGCCCTACTTCTTCTATCTTTGGCATCATTGTTCTCGTTTTCCCAGTCCAGCCAAGCACAATTCCAACGGTCAATTAAGAAAGAGAATTTCGATAACGGTGAAATACTAAAAAGCAAGGTCGCCTTGAACTCTTTACCGGATTATAGTGGTCGCTCCGTCTTCATCTTCGGTCGCCGCGTGCAGACCGAAGCAGGTACTGCGATAACCGAATCTTTTTACGTGGCTGAGCCCTCAACCCAAGTCATAGAATGGTACAAACAAGCTCTATCCAGCTATGGATGGAAAGTCGTCACCAGTGACAAGCAATCAATCAATGCTCAGCACCAAGACAACGCATCTGTGAACATTACTGCTACCAGTATCCAGAGTCCTCATGGACGCGCGCGGTTGAAGATAAGCTATCGTTCGCATTAACGGTTTACTGAGGAGCATTGATAAATCGGTGTGCTTCAGTCAACTTCGACTCAGAATACTTGCGCTCTTTGGTGCGTGCCTGACAATTACCGCTTGCACCGCTGATAGCTCTTCCAGCCCGCAAACGACTGAAACAAGTGTCAATCAGCTCGCCGTTGGAGCCGCCGCGAAGCTTAGGGGTGAATTGGTTGTACCAACTCGCTGGGCTGACGACTATAACTTCCATACGCGTGCGGAAATTATGGAGCTAAGGAGACGTTACGTTTCAGAAGTTCCGGCATTACTCGCCGCGCCCTATACACCAGTTGCTCCGATATTTCAGGCGATTGAAGACAGGAAACCATGGTGGGGTCTTGCCGGTCGATCCGTTTGGGGACGAGGCACGCGCAGTATCGAAGGACTGGCCGAAGAGTCAAGGTTTATGTCAAATCCCTACTTACTTGCAGGTGCAGACCCGGCATCCGCAAGTATTTGGGACAAGGCCAAAATTACGTCCGCAGATCTTAGCAATCCAAACTTTCCTTATGCATGGCACATAAAGAGCTTGGTATACCGACCGAGCCAATCGACAGCAGAAGTCGTCTATCTCGTCTCCGCATTTAACGACCAGATGAACGATTTTAGAGAAAAGTTGACCGAGCAAACCATCGTTCCCGCTTTCAACATAGCGGCTTACAACGCGAGAGATTTCGGCTACAACTTCATATGGGTCGACGAGAAAAATTCGCAGAATATAGTCAACGTCAACAAACCAGAGCCTCAGGCAGTTCAAATCGTGCAAATGATTCACTGTGGTGGCACATGTGGTTACGCAGGTGGGTGCAACAATATGAGTCCCCACATGAAAGCCATTGACTGCATCAAATACACGAACCTTCCAGCCAAGGCAAAAGTCTTGTTGTGGAAACAAAAACCCGACAACATATCCCAAGCTCCGGACTTTACGTTTTTCATTACTCTTGAGTGACACTTTGCATCCAGGTCATCAAGACCTGGCCGCCTTCATTGCGACATCAGCGCACGTGCCGCCGACCTTTGATCTTGTTCTTGCTCAATTAGGCACTTGCAAACCTGTCCCTGCCTGAATCAAATTTCAACAGCTCGAGCGCCACCTTGCCAACAGGAAAAATACAAACTGGTGCCTAAAATCGATCGCCGAAACCCGCTTGAGAACCCATAAAAATCATTTTGAGGAAATAGAGTTCAGGGTAAACCCTAGCTCTTTTAGGATGTAAGAAGGTTATTCTAAGAGAGTACTAGCCGCCGGAGCCTCTAGTTCCAGAGAAAGATTAACCACCTTTTCGGCGGCCAATATTTAGGGAGCAGTCATCTTGACTGCTCCTTTTCTTTTTAGCGCTACAAGAACCGGTTAAGCCGCTTGGGGCAGCCATTTTGAACTATAATCACATATGGCTTCAATACTTGCTCGACGCACAACTGGCGTCTAGCTATAGGGAAGCAGTCAATTGTTTTGCCAGTTTTTGCTTTTCGATTCTCGAAAATGCGCACCGGCCATGATATCAATTTAGAAGTGCGCCCGTGACATCAATACTGCAGGTTCTCATGTCAAACAGAGGCTGGAGTTGGCTAATGAGCAGATGGTTGATGCCGCAGCTCTTTACACTGTCTCTGCTTTTATCTCTTTTTTCTTCACAAGCGAACGCACAAGTTTCTCCTACAACTGGCGGACCATTTTTCAATCAGTACGGCACTGTCTACGATTTTGCCGATGCTGCGGCAAGCAGAATGGTGGCACAGACCGTCAGTCCCAGTTCGGCCCTGCCGACAGATGTTGTGCCACTGCCCGAGTCAGAAGGACGCAATACATTTGGCGAAAGGCTGCAGTTCAAACTTTTGAAGAAACTGCCTTCTCGCTTCTATTTTCTCGCCGTAACTGAAACCTCTCTGCGTGACGAAACTAACGTCTACCAGACTCCCACGCGGCGGCATATGTTACGTGCAGCATCCGATGGCATTCCATTTGGTCTGCTCACACCAACCGAGCAAGCCTCCGTACTAAGAGCCGCCAGCATAGCAAGCAAAAATGACGGAGTCTTTCGCGTGCTGCCGAACGTAACCGCAGGTTGGGCTCTAACACCAAAAACCAGGGTCTTCGCAAACTACTTTCTCTTGCGAGACCAACTCTTTCATCAAATCGCAGTCAACACGCTGATTGAATCTGTTGGTGGTGGCATACAGCACGACTTTCAACTTGGAAGACGCAGCAACCTGCAAGTAACGCTGCAAGCGCGCGAACTTTACCAAAATAAAGTACACAAGGTTTTTGACTATCTGCCGGGTGTGACATACTCGCGCGTTGTTACGCCAAGAACTGTCGTATTCGCAAGTGCACTCTTACAGATGCGGGGTAAACAATTTGCGGTCGCACCAGCACGCGAAATCGATCCGTTTTATAGTGTCGGTGTCGTATATCAGCGAGGCGGATGGCAGTTCTCACATGCCACCACTTTCTTGCAAAACTTCAGACAACCGTTTGGAAACAACGCCCTGATCCCGGTCAACAACTACGCGTTTGTTTTAGACTTTGAGGTAGCACGACGTGTGATAAAGAAAGTTCCAGGATTGCAGGTTTTCGTCCGCGCAGAACCAATCTATAACTTGCACTCTCATGCCACACCAGGTCTATCGGGCATGGATTTCCGTATCTTCGGCGGCTTGCGATTGACTGTCAGCAAACCAACATTGTTAGCAGCCGAGAAAAACATAAAACAGCAGTTCCAAGAGCACGAAGTGCAGCCACCGCCACCGAAGGTTTCAACCGCTTCACTTCCGGCAGCCCAAGCTGGAGCACAGGCTTCGACAATTTCAACAACTGCAACTGCTCCAAGAGCAAGCACTGGTAAAGAGCCTGTAGAGAGCGCCATACCGACGGACTCAACGGCATCAGCACCGCTAGTTCTCAGGTAAGCGCAGCCAAAAGGTGTTAGAGTCTAGCGTCTATTAGATTAGCCAACTGGAGGGTCGCTCATGTCTGAGTCCGCCAACAACGGTATTGCCAATAACGGAGCCTATTTAGCCCCCCATCTCGTCGTTGCCAATGGAGAGAAAGCGATCGAGTTCTATACACAAGTTTTGGGCGCGAAGTTGATCGGTAAACAAACTGCTCCAAACTCGCCAAAGATCATGCACGCGGCACTGGAGATCTACGGCTCGACATTCTTCCTTTGCGATGATTTCCCCGAATACTCAAATGGCCGCGGCAGAACGCCGCACGATCTTAATGGATCACCTGTGACCTTGCACATTCAAAGTTCGGAAGCCGACGCGATTTTCGAGAGAGCCACCAAGGGTGGTGCAGTCGCTACTTTTCCAATCCAGGACATGTTTTGGGGCGACCGCTACGGCAAATTCGTCGATCCATTCGGTCATGAATGGTCGGTAGGACAAAAGATCAAACAGCTCACCGATAAAGAGATCGAGGCCGGTGCGAAAGAAGCCTTTTCGAAAGCCGGCAAGGGCTGCGATTAGCCCGTAAATTCAAACGCCGGTAATCCAATGCTGCTCAAGCTTGCATCTTGTAGAACAAAGAGCTTGCCAGCATCCGGGTAACTCTTTGAGTCGGAATCCTTGGCTGCGGTCGTAATGAAAAGCGTCCGCAAATCCGAACCGCCCAGGGCGCAAGACGTTACGTTGAGCGCCCCTGGGACTCTAATTTTGCCTAGCAGTTCACCAGAGCGCGGGTCTATTTTAAGCACCGCCGACCCCTTCCACGTTGCAATCAAGAGATTGTCATCGCTGTCTATCGTCATGCCATCGAAGATTCCGCCCCAAATATTTTCAAGAACGGTGCGCCTGTTGTTGACATTACCCGATGCAGCGTCAAACGCGAATGACTCAAGGGCATTGTTCTCAGAGTCGATGTAGTACATAGTATCCATCGCTTTCGTCCAGACTATGCCATTCGATATGGTGACACCTTCTAGCATCTTATGCAGCTGACGGCCGGCATCCAGCATATAAAGGCTTCCGGCACCAACACGAAAATCGTAAGCCATCGAGCCAAACCAGAATCTGCCTCTCGGATCGCATTTACCGTCATTCATTCGGTTTGTCGGTGGTTCGGGAACGTCGCAAATATGAGTAACTTTGCCAGTCTTCTCATCGACCTCGGCTATTTCTCGTTCCAAAGCGACTATAAGCCTGGCACCTTTTTCCGGCTGCCGGCACACTACAGTTGTGACGACCTTGCCGACCTTCGTCGAGCTAACCGACTCACTACCAGAAACACCTGGTTGAAGAGTGTTCAGGTTGCCACTGTCTATATCAACAAATCGCAACTTTTGAGCACGCCAATCCCAGAGCGCCCCCTCGCCAAGAGTGTAAGCGCCTAACGAAATCGGTTTAGCTACCAGTTCGAACGGCATCTAGAAGCGACAATTCGACTAAACAATTCGACTAAACAATTCGACTAAATTGAGAGAAATAAGATTGCTTAGAACTCGGCGACCAGACCGAAGGAGCCGATAAGGAGAATGAAGAAGAAGTAGAGCACAAAGAACCATGCCCAGCGGCTTATGATCTGCACTTCTGTCAGTTTGGTTTTCTGCTCGGCCATTTTTGTCGTCCTCTACTCTCTCACTAATCTACCGCTTGTTTGGCGGTTTATTCGCTCTTCTTCTCTTCAGTCTTGGCAGTTTCTGGATTCTCGACCTTCGTATCTTCCAGGGCTTTGCCTTTGTCTTGCGCGTCTGCGGCTACTTCCTTCTTCTCTTTTTCAGGATCTGCTTTGTCAACAACCGGAGTCTTATCGACCACCTTTTCTGCAGCCGGTTTAGCGGCTGCTGGCGCAGCGGCTCCAGGAGCCTTAGCCGCAGGCGCTGGTTTAGCAGCTTCTAGAGCAGGAAGTTCCTTCATGCGCACAATGAACTCTTTTGCTTCAGAGAGAAACTGTTTAGTCTGTACTCTGGAGAGCCACAAAGCCATAACTCGACGGCGATCGACCGTCTTTTTCAAACCTGGCGGTCTATTGCCAAGCAAGCGCTCGCGAATCATCTTGTTGCCTTCACGGTAATAGCAATCACCGATCTGGCATCCCATGACGATAACGCCCTGAGCTCCACACTTCATTGCTTGCTCGATCATGGCTGGCTGTACCATTCCGCTGCACGGTAACTTGACGACGTGCAACCCAGGCACTTCACTCACGGCCCCTTGTGCGTTGCACACGCCGTTGAGATCGGCTGCACGCTCACACACTAAACTAATTACAGTTTCCGCCATTGTCTTTTCCTGCTCTCCTAGCTCGTTGCAGCTAAAACTTCCTCGTTGCAATTACTCCGATTATGTCTTCGCTTCCGCGATCTGCTTAATGATCAAATTCACTTCCGCATCAGGCAGCGTCGGCAAGTCGATGGCATCGAAGGCGCAGGCGCCGACGCACACACCGCAAGACGAGCATCTGTAAGGTGCTACTGTTGCCAACAATTTGAAACGCGAGCCGGCTGGTGCCGGCACCATTTCTATCGCTTGAAACGGGCAATCTTTGGCGCAGAGCGAGCAACCTGTGCATTTGTTGAGAACAACTTCGGCAGCATCGATAGGCGCTGTCTTGGTGAAAATTGCAAGTGGTGCAGGTAGCGCACACACAAGAATGGTGCCAACAACCATTGCAACCCAGAACATACCAACATTCAAACTATTGAGCAGAGCATAAGGCCACAAGAACCACCAGTCGATCTCAAAATTCGTTGGTGAACTGTTCAGAGAAGCCATGATGCCGCTCTTAATCGGAAAGATGAAAACGAAGGCAAGTATGATACCGACCAGCATATAGTTGATTGCCGGCGGTGGTGTCAAAACCGGTCTGGTCATGCGGACATAGTGCACCCAGAGACCAAAGAGCAAAGCGAACGACAAGCCGATGTGAATGAACAAGAAGTTCGACATCGTGAAGTTCGTGATGCTCTGTCCATTGAGAAACCACTGCTTGAGTCCGGCACCAATTATTGGAACACCTTCGAAAGCACTCACGGTCATGCGGCAAAGCGCGAGGGAGCGCTCGTCCCAAACTAGATAATAGCCAGTTTGACCGATGAAGAACACCATAGCGAGAAGGGCGATACCACTGAGCCACTGCACCCAACGATACTGCCTGTAGCGGTCGGTGAACCAAACACGAATGGCATGAATGAGAATGGTGATGACCATGGCATCGCCGGCATAACGATGAATGCCTCTGACTACGGCACCAAACGGCAAAGTATTAGTTATGTACTGAACCGACGTCCAGGCATTGATTACATGTTCGGCAGTCGCCGACAAATAAGCATTATCGATGGTCGGTATGTAGTAGGCGAAGAGCAAAAGCCCTGACAGGTAGAGAACCCACAGATAAAACTGGGGCAAGGCACCATGATAATAAAAGGGGTTGTATTTGCTGGTTGCGATCTTGTTGACGATGTCTTCAAACTGAAGAACCGCCCCATTCGCCGCTTTTATCGCACTTGAGTAAACACTCATCGTTTCCCTACTCCATTCGATTCCGAGTCAAAATTCCGGTTGTCACGAATTACTTCTTAATTGGCAAATACATTTTTTCTTCTGCTTCTTCGCGACCGACAACTACATAGGCGATGCCTATCAGCGTCAAAATAACGAAGATGACTAGTGCATACATGTAGTCACCGAATTGTGACTCGGCGCCTTTCGCTTTCAAATAGTCAGAAGCTTGATGACCGAAGCTGGCCAAAGGTGACATTAAGGGCGAGTTGACCAGACCATGCGACCACTCAGGTATCGCTTTTAAATCGAAGCCGAAATTCAGTTCCGACCAGGGCATCAGCACGAGTGCCGCATACAAGCAGACACCGGCAACAGCTACGACGAAGATGCTCTTAAGCATGTTTGGTCTTCTCTCCCCTTTCAGTTCGTGCCAACTGGCGTTGGACTAGTCCCTCATAAAGCTTTTCAAACAGACTGACACGCCTAAGCAGTGAGCCTTTCTGCTTCTCTTCTATATAAATCCAGAACGCCTGCAAGGTAACTAAAGCTACCGTGCACACAATCCCTAGAGTCAAGATTGAGACTGAGTAGACTCCAATAGACTCGTGGATCTTCCGCCATCCCTCAAAGAACCAGGAAAGAGTTATGACGGATGCCCAAAAAGCCGCAGCCTTATAAGCAAATTTGATTTTCAGAACTGCACCAGACTTGGTGTCGTTCTCAGCAGGACTTTCGCCCGCCGTATTTGCTTTTTTTTGCCACGGCAACAACATGTCGATCTTCCTTATGCTTATGTTCCTGTCGCAGCCGGTGCGGGCTGAGCCGCAGCCGGTTTCGGAGCTGCGCCCTTGCCTGCATACATAACGGTGGCTATGGAGACAACTAGAGCAATTCCAGAACCTATCATCCAGAACCAATCTAATTCCGGCACAGCGAGGGGATAAGGCAGACCCGAAGCAGCCTTAATCGCTTCGCCGGTTGGAGCCATGCGCTCAGCGTGCGTTACGTAGTCGAATGCCCAGCGGTTGTTGACCATGTAATCGATCAAACCGTAGTACTCTGCATGCGGCGCGGGAGTAAACGTCGGGATCAGTTTGAACAACCAGTCGAACGCGGTTGGCGTATGACAGAGTTGTTGTAGTTGCTCGATCGATGCTTTTGCGGCAGGTTCGCCGACCTTAGCGATGTTTGCGGGATCAAGTAACGTGTAGTAGTTCCAATAGTCCTTATTCAAGAGGGCCGGATCTGGTTTTTGAGCGACACCAGCTAGATTGCGCACCAAACCTTCTACCTTGGGAGCAGCATCTCCCATGAACGGTCTAAAGGCGATATAAGTCCAGGCTTGCGTCAATGGAGAGAAGAACATCTCCGTCTTCGCCATGAAGTAGTACATGACTGCCCAGATAGTCTCGACTAAAGCGAGAAGAACCATCCAGATCGCACCCTTTGCCGACTTCACCTTCTGCATTGCATCTTTATTGGTGAATATGAGGTAACACTGCCAGACGATACCTATATCGATCGTCAGCCAGAGGAAGTCACGCCAGTAAGGCGGATCGTTGTGGATGTTGGCGATGTTGACGATGATCAAGTACGAGAAGATGATCCAGGAGACAAAGCCCATGATGGCGAACCACAAAATGAATGGGCGCTTCATGATGTCTTTTTCTGCACCGGTAATCCAGGTATCGAGGAAAGGCAACACAATAACGGTGATAGGAATCAACATCGTGATCTCTGTTGCCACCACTGGCTCGAGATATTTGTACATCTGATACAAACCGAGGAAGTACCAGTCGGATAAAATCGGCAACGGTGTCACGTCAGGATTCGAACGACGGCCCTGTGCAGCAGGAAGAATGAGAGCAACTGCAACCAGCATGCCAACAACTATCCAGCGCTTTGTCCAGTTGAGCGGAATTCTCTTATAAGCGTTCTTATAGAAATACAGCTCAACAAGGATCAATGGAATCAAAGAGAATGCAAGGTGCAAAGAGAAGAATCGTGTGATCGTCTCTTGGGTGATCGCGGCACCGCCACCAAGCAAGACTTCAGCCGTATTCCAACCAAGGTGGAGCGACTTGACGAGCGGTTGGTAGAAGTCACCCATGACCGGGAACTGGTCCATGTAGGTGGGGAACGTCGCGAACACCTTCGTAGCCCAAAAGGCGCGTTGGTTCCAGATAAGCAGATAACCTGTCAGTCCCGAGTACATAGAGAGCAGCAAAGTCACAAGACCAATTGCAATATTGAACTCTTTGCCAGGCTTGTAATCAGCCATGATGAACATGCGATAAAGCCGCATGGTGGCAGCGATGATCATCGCGTCTGCACCATACTTGTGCACACCGCGCATGATGCCGCCGAAAGGTATGCTGTTCTGAATAGCGAAGATCGAATCGAAAGCTTGCGACTTCGTTGGCACGTACCACATGATCAGCACGCAGCCGCTGAGCATGACGCAGAACCATACTAGGTAGAAGATCGGACCCAAGGCATAGAAAGGATTGGTCCTCGCTTCCGCCTGATAGTGCTCGTCGAAGATATCGATGTTATTGATACGAGTAGTAAGCCAGTCACCAAGTGAGGTGACCACGCCCAACAAACCTTTATCAGCAGTTGTACTAGGCAATTCCCCCGGCCTCCAATGACAGAACTTTGTAACTATCGCCTTCTTTTTTGACGTCGAATCTTCTGGGCGGTCTCGGCGCAGGACCGCTGACAACCTTACCGGACTGAGCGATGTCATACACACTCAAGTGGCACGGGCAAGCAAACACGGGACCTGCCGGTTTGAAGTTGTAGCCTTTGGCGCACTCGGAGGGATCTTTCACAAAGTTGAAGATGCAACCAAGGTGGGGGCAAATACGGCTGTACGCAACCACATCGCCGCCGGGAATCTTGACGATGAATCCGGGAATCTGACGGACTTCCTTGCCTTCTGGGTTGTATTCAACATAGCTCTGTCTGAACATGAATGGCAAACAGGTCCAGTCATCGGGGAAGTCGGTAGCTTTGAAGGTCGGAACCGGCTCTTCTGCTACAGGTTGGTCAGACTTGCCAATGACATCAAGAGGCTTCAGGGTTGGACGCAAGAAGCGTAGGAATGGTGAAGCCAACAAGCCGATTGTCGCCGCCAGCGGAATGGCTGCAACCGTCTTCAACAAATTTCTGCGTGTCGTACCTTCAACCATGGACTTACCCTCTGTTTTTTCCACTTGCAGTCTTCGTCAGGTCTGGCCTATTCGGCGACTCAGTTACTACTCTCGCTATTAATTGTCACCTTTTTATTTCTTGTCAGCCGCAGTAGAAGCGATTGTAGATTCCGTACTCTCGTGGAAGTGTCGAACATACTGTACCAGCTTCCAAATATACTCTTTATCAAACTTCACGTTCTTGGCTTTGTCCTCTTTATCGAGGAAGTTGGGCATGCCTTCCCACTTGATACCGTTTGCGATGTGGTCCCAAAGAACGTCATCTTCACGGTCGTAGAAGCGATCGAATCGCTGGAAGTTTGCTGGTTGAGGCTCCAAGTTATGTGCTAGAGGACCGTCACCGTAGCCCTTAGTACCATGGCATACCGCGCAGTTAGAACCGAAAACGGCGCTGATATCTTGCACTTCTTTGTCAGTAAGCGGAGCTACAGCCAAGGAGCGCACATAGAAAACCAGGTCCCAAGCATCGCGATTGGAAACGACCCCGTGCAACGACGGGTGACTGTTCTTGCCATCTTTCGTCTTACCTAACCACACAGTTTCAAACTGGTCGACCGGTTTTTGCTTGCGCATAAAGTCTTTGTCTGTGAAATTGACGGCCGCTTTGGGTCCACCTTCTCCAGCAGGACCATGACAAGAGGCGCAATTCATTTCAGGATTGCTCGCCAATCTATTCCATACGGCTTTACCATCCGGCACAGACGGATCGTCATCAGGGAAAACGATGTCACTGCTCGATGTCACTTGAGTGCTGGTCAGCTTGTCATTGCTACCTTTCAGCTCAAGATTGCCACCGCATGCAGTGAGGGATGCCAGAAGCGGAATAGTAAAGAGTAAGCCGATTACTGCGTTGCTTGCTTTACGGGCGTTACGACGTTTGAGTTGCATTCGTTAGTATCCAAACAAGGGGATCCAAGAGAAACAGGCCCAGATAACTATGAAGAAGAAAACGACAACCAGAAAGAGAGGCGGTGCACCTTCACCGATCCGGTATTCAGAGACTTCCTCATAATGCTCTTCTTCGCCAGTCAAAGGAGCGGCAGTCTTTATCGGCGTGCCGGGTCTTGCATCAGTTTTAGTTTCGTCTGCCATTGTTTTCCTCACCTATGAACTGGCACGGCTTTTCAACCGAGCTCTTTCGACGGCCGCTCGTGCACGAGCAGCCATTGCGCCTTCGACTTCATCATCCATCATGTCGAATTTAGTCGATTCCATATCTTCGAACTCTCCATTCTTGAATGCCCAGAGAATTGCAACGATGGCGACAACAAAAAATACGATGCAAACGCCGAATGCGATGTACAAACCGCCGTCAAGGCTTGCTTGATTGAGAATGCAATTTGGGCACATTATTCGTTACCTGTGTGTGGTTCATACTCTTCGTGACTCAAGACAGGAAGCTTAATTGCATCCGCCTTATTGAGCTGGTCGATGTTATTGACCACATGCTCGTTCTCTTGTTGCAGCGTTTTCAAGTAAGCGACCAGATACCAGCGTTGCTCTTCGGTGAGAACTTCCTGGAAGCGCGGCATTCTTGTTCCAGGAACGCCTTCGCTAACACGGTAGAACCAGAATTCATCCGGATATTGTTTGAAGAAGGCACGCGAGAAGTTCGCAGGTTTCTTTTCTAAAGAGATAGAGTTAGGACCGTTACCATAGCCTTCAAGCCCGTGGCATACAGCGCAGTTCTGTGTATAAATACCACGGCCTGCATTGGCGGAAGCTGTAGCATTTGTGTCGACAGTCTTGCGAGCGATTAATTTGCGACCGGCTTCAGTGTTGCTCGTATATTCATCAGGAGCTTCGACATAAGCGACAGGCGTACGTCGGTTACCCAAAGACTGAATGTAAGCAACTAGGTCATTCATGTCGCGGTCACTCAAGTAAGAAAAGCTTGGCATGATCGAACCAGGCTTCACAGCACGTGGCTGAACGAGGTGAGCCTTCTGCCATTCAGATGACATACGGCCTCCTTCGTTAGTGAGGTCAGGACCGGTACGAGCCGTTCCCAATTGGTGCGGCGTTTCGTACACATAGTCGCCCGCTTTCACCAGGGGTCCGTATCCGCGGTCTTGCAATCTATTGAATTGCGTGTGGCAATAGAAGCAACCTTCGCGTACATATACTTGCCTTCCGCGAGCAGCATTGGCAACCGTTGTGTTGTTAGCGTAGTCATTGCCTCGGCCTGATGGATTTGGTTTAAACAGCACCATCGGCATAAGCACTGTCGAGAAGATGATGATAAAGAACGTGGTGACGATACCAATGGCACCGAGTCGGTAGCCGTACATTAGACTTTGACCTCCCTGGGCTTAGCAGCCTCAACACCGACCTTGGACTGCACAAACAAGGTCTTCCAGACGTTGTATGCGAAGAGACATTGACCGGTCACGATCATGATGCCGCTGATAGCGCGCAGGAACCAGTACGGTCTTATATACAAGCTCCATTGATCGATCGGGAATCCAGCCGCCCAACCTGCTGATTGCACAAGACCAGCAATCGTGAGCGAAGTCATCATCAGCGAAAATCCGAGGAACTTCAGCCAATAGTGCGCACGGATGAGGCCCTGGCTTTGCCAGGCTCTGCCCGTAATACGCGGCATACTGTAATAGAAGGCTGAAGTGAGTATGAACGAGAAGGTGCCGAGCAACGCCAGATGGGCGTGGCCAACAACCCATTGCGTGAAGTGCAGGTACCAGTTGATCCAACGAGTGGCCTGGAAGGGACCTTGTGTACAAGTGACCAAATAGAACATGCATGATGTCGCCGCAAACCGCAGCGGCATGTCGGTGACGACCATGCCCCATTTACCCTTCATTGTCATGAAGAAATTAGTGAGCACTGTGAATACAGGCACTAATAAAAAGATCGAGGAGATAATGGCGATAGCCTTCAACCATTCCGGAACCGGAGATTGCAGAATGTGGTGCGTTCCCGTAGGTGCGTAGAAAAGTGCGATGCCCCAGAAACCGAGCATTGACAAACCATGGCTATAAAGTGGAGCACCTGTCAAACGCGGAATCAGGTAATACATCATCCCGACACCGACAGTGGTGAACCACATACCAAGGATGTTGTGTCCGTAAAACCATCCGACGATAGCGTCATTCAAACCTGGCAGAGCCACGAAAGTGCGCTGACCGATGATATATACCAGAGGGAACCAGAAGAGCGATCCCAAGAAGTACCATAACGAAACGTAGAGCTTCTTGACACGACGCGTGAGCATCGTCATGTAAATGTTGGCGGCGACAGCGATGAGACCGATCATGACAATCACATCGAGAATTGCTCCAAGCTCGGCATATTCGCGGCCTTCTGAATTGCCGTTAAGCAACGTGCACATGGCGCCAGCGATGAGGATATTCCAGGCCCACATGGTGAAGTTGCCGAGTCTTTCGCTCCACAATTTGGTTTTGCAAAGAGTTGGCACCATGTGGAACATAGCGCCGACATAACCCATAGACAACCAGCCGATGGCAACGGCGTTCACGTGGAACATGCGCAAATGCGGGAAAGCCAATTGCGGCACGTTATGCACGAGGTCGGGGTTTGTAAACTCCAGCCCTCCCATCATGCCGGCGCCCATTCCCCAGAGCGACCACCACAACGCCGATAAGAAGAAATTGCGACTTGCACTTCCTTCTTGTGAACTCAAGAATTTTTCTGTCAGACTCACTGCACTCAACTTAGACCCCCACAGACGTCCTGCCTGGCTCGATGAACAAATTTTAGAATACTGACATCAAAGGTCACGTCCGCTTCTTATGATTTTTCGATCAAGAAACTGCTGAATAGCGGCAAAAATCCGGGCACAAATCTCGAAACTGGCTGCCAGTAAGAGTTGCTCGTAGATGTTCCCGTCAGTTGCGGAGTCGTGCCTGAATGACATTTAAGGTGTCCGATTTTGTTTCGCAGCTACTTTGCTTGTTGCTGTTGCGTCAGTGCTTGCAACTGTTGTCTATATGGTGCGGTGTCAGATTCTCGATGCATGCGCTGCAAGAGCGCGATCATTGAATTCAGAGCCTGAATACGTTCAGCCGGCAGGACGCCCTTAGGTTCGTCGAGCAACATCTTGAGCGACTCTATCGCTTTGCACCGCGAGTCATCTGTATCAATAAGTTGATTGCACTGAGCAATATTCAGTCTCAAAGTGACAATCACGCTCATGTCCTTCTTAAGAAGGTCTTGATCTTTGTTAGTTATGTCCAGTGCAGCCTGATAGCGTTTTATCGCGGCATCATATTGTTTTTCATTTTGCAGGCACGTTCCAAGCAGCAAGTTGTAATCTCTGCTCGCAGCATCAGGGGGAATGTCATATTCGCGAGACAGTTCCAGCTCCAGCTGTTCATTCTTGAGAGCCAATTTGCATTCACCGACCGCCGCATAGTCGAAGACCAAGGCTCTTAAGTTAGCAACTCGCTGCCTTCTGAACTCGGCTTGTTTGCTTGGATTCGATTTATCCTGCACGAGTAGCCTAAACGATAGGTCGGCCGTCTCTCTTGCACTGGCCGAGTCTTTTCGCTTACCGGGATACTTTACAGAGAGAACTTCGTAACACTGGGCTAACCTAATCCCGGTGTCAGCAATCTCATGCACATCTTTTTTCCCTTTTACCTTGGCAAAAAACCGCAAAGCCTTGCTCAACTTCTCCGATGCAAGGTCAAAATCCCTTAGTTCCATCTGTATCTTGCCATCCAATAAATAGATTTTTGCGCACTCTTCGGGATCGGAGTCTGGGTCGTTTGCGATGATGGCTTCAGCTTCCTTCATCTCGCCCGCGGCCATATTGAATTCCTTATTCGAGAAAAAGCTAAAAGCACGCACGTAATTGCTATGAATACTTAAGCTTGTTGTTGATTTTGTGCTCAAGTCATCTACGATGCAGTTTGGCAGCTTCTCTTTCAGCTGGGCAAGCGCCTTTTTACTAACACTACCAATATTGCGCACTATCAACTCACGCAAACCGTCGCACTTGTATAAGAGCTTTAGGTCTGCGTCGGTAACATTTGTTCGGCTGATATTCAGCTTCTCTAAATTAGGCAAAGAGGTAAGCACGCTTAGTCCGTCGTGATCGACCACAGTGTCCTGAACGTTCACATTCTCCAGATTGGTCAGCGGTTTCAAAGCATGCAGGTCTCGAAGTTTGTGATTACTGGGCAAATCAAGACGCAATAAGTTCGTGAGCTTGCTCAGGTGCTCAAGCCCCTTATCTGAAACCTCAGTGAATGAAATTTCTACGCGTTCCAAATTCCTAGTATCGGCGGCATCGTCGAGAGGCGTCAAATCGGAATCTTCAACCGGAAACATCTGCAAGTTATTGTTCAAGAGTAGTTCGCTGGGGTGATTAATCAAGCGCCTGCGAATATCCTGTATGGTAGTCCCTTTGCTTGGGGAACTGAGAGCATTCGCACTGAGCGTTTCTATATCGGGATGGTGCACCACTTCCGGTACTTTACTTCTGCTATTCAAGAACATATAGCCAGCAATAGATCCGACGAGTACAACCACAATGAAGACTCCTAGTAACATCTTGGTCTTTGCGCTCGGAGTTTTCTTGCTATCACCTTTAGTGGCGCCAGCAGGCGGTGTATCCGTTGGTATTTGTTTGTAGTTGGTCAGAGCATCCAATAGATCATCCATGGATGCATAGCGCTGCTCTGGTTCTTTGGCCAGAAGACGCATTACGATTTTTTCCAGACGCGGATCGATTTCACGTCCAAGCGATGCTTCCTTCATCGACGGTGGCATCTTTTCCATGTGCATCAAAAGCGTCTCCATGAAGGTCTGGCCTTCAAATGGAACCGAACCTGTTAAACACTCATACATAACGCAGCCGAGCGAATATAGATCCGAGCGATAGTCGGTTTTTAGACTTCTCGCCTGTTCAGGACTCATATACAAGGGACTGCCAATCGTCTCACCTGTCTTCGTCAAAGATGGTGTCGAATCTCCTTCGGCCAATATCTTTGCGATACCGAGATCCATGATGCGAACTGATTCTTCTGAGTGACCTTCAGGAACAAGCATGATGTTTCCCGGCTTCAAATCGCGATGAACGATCGACTTACGATGCGCGTGAGCAAGAGCAGAGCAAACCTGTGAAAAGATTTCCAGAAACTTTTTGGTGGAAAGAGCACCCTCCAATCGAAGCAAATCAGAGAGAGTGCGACCGTTCACATACTCCATGATCATGTAAGGCTGGCCGAACTGAGTGACTCCAAAGTCATAGACAGCAACGATATTAGGATGGGAAAGCGAGCTGGCAGCCTTTCCTTCAATTTGGAAGCGCTGCATCGCTGCCGGCGTATACAAATTGGAGTGGATGGTCTTGATTGCCACCAACTTATCAAGGACGATGTGCCGAGCTTTGTAAATAACCCCCATACCACCCTGTCCGATAATTCCGAGCATTTCGTAGTTTGCAAAAGCTGGATCTTGCTTCAGGCCTTGATACAACTCCGTTCCATCACGCGGACAGACAAGAGCGTCCGGCGTAACTTGCAATCCGCACGCAGGGCACGACCGTATGAGTTTAGTCATTTCTTGTTCGTTCTGATTCATGCAAAAGCGTGGTGGCGGGTTTGCGGCTAAGCCAGCTTTGTCTGGGGACTCCCTGTACAGGTTTTGTCGCTCCTAATAGTCATTCAGATTATTATCGACTCAATTCCTTATTATCTATTGATTCAAGCATCTTGATACCATTTTGCTTGATCCGACCGGGTATATCGGGCGTATGGATCAATTGTTGCAGAACAGTCACTGCTTTCTTCAAGCTTTCCCGGTCGCCTAAGCGGCGAAGGTCTTCAGCCAACGCAGAAAGATTTTCGGCACGGCATTGCATCCAATAGGGTTTTAATACGGTATGTGGCGCCTGAACAAAGATCTTCTCGGCGTTTTCGCGGTCTGCGATTGCAGCTCGAAGCAATTTATCTGTGAGCTGCAGCTTCTCTTCGGCATTCGCCTTTCTATACAAAAGAACAGCAAGCCATTGCCCGTCGATACGCTTGGCATTTCCAATCACTCTATTGCAAGAATCCTCCAGCTGCCTCACACAAGCGACATAGTGATTTTGCTGAAACGCACAGAGTGCAGCGCATTGTTCGCAAGCGATCTGTTGATCGGGCAATTTCTCTAGACGACAAGCAAGTGATGCATTCCAATAAGCCTCCTCGGCCGCCCTCCAATCGCCTTTTCTCGATAACCGGTCCGCTTCTTCATTTAGCACCTTTGCGGAACTCTTTGGACCTGCGTCCTGCAGCCAAGGCGTAGACGCAGTGCTTATCACTGGTGGATAGTAGACAACTACAGTAGTTGGTTGCTTCTCTATAAATTCATCTACCGCACATCTGGAGAGTGCTGTATTTTCAAGTTTGAGTGAGCTCAGTCGCAACACCTCAAGCTTTTTTAGTTCGGCATCGCGGACATTCGAATAACTCAGGTCAAGCTCCTTAAGACCCTTCAGCTGCACAATCACATCAAATCCTTTAGGAGAAAGATTGGTATGGTCCAGAATCAGCTTCTGCAAATTATGCATCTTCTCTAGACCGCTCAAGTCATGAACCTTTGAAGAGCTCAGGCGGAGGTTCTCAAGCGTCAATCCAAGCAAGCACTGAAGTCCTTTATCGGTGACATCCGAATTTGGAAGTAGGAGCGTTTCGGTGGTCAGTCTCGCTCCTCTAAACGGCTCCAAATCAGCATCTGTAACTAGCACTTCATCTGCGTCAACAAAAATCCGAGGGTTAATTGTTTGACGATTTGCCTCAATCTCTCGCTTGAAATACTCAAGCGGCGTCACGTTGTATATTGTGCTTTCAACGTGCTTGGCGGCGTCATTTGCCTCGACTTTCTTCATTCGCATTGAGTAACCGATCACAGTTCCAATTAAAAGCAGCAGCACGATAGAAGCTGCTACAGGGAGCCAAAAAACTTAACCAGCGGTATCACTTTGTTCACTGCATCAGCTGCAGGTGTAGACACGACGGCTTCGCTCGGCAACTTTGCCCCTTTTGCTCCTGACTGCAAGTAGCTCAGATCGGTCTCCACCTCCTTCATGCTGCCGTATCGTGACTCAGGCTCTTTCTCTAGAAGGCGCAATATCACACGTTCCAGGCGTGGATCAAAGTCGCGCCCCATCGACGCTTGCCTAACCGACATAGGCGGCTGCTCGAGATGCATCAGCATCGTATCGAAATCGGTCTTCCCCTGAAACGGTGGCACACCAGCCAAGCATTCATACATTACGCAACCCAAGGAGTATAAATCCGAGCGAGCATCAACGGCATCGCCCCGTGCTTGTTCGGGACTCATGTATGGAGCGCTGCCTACAATCTCGCCAGTCTTGGTTAAATTTCTGGCACTAAATGCAGTATCAACTGCGACCTTGGCTATACCGAAATCCATGATCCGAACATCATCAGATCCGTCTTTGTTTGTGAGGATCATGATGTTGCTTGGTTTTACGTCACGATGGAGAATCCAGCGAGAATGAGCATGCTCGAGAGCTTCGCAGACCTGAATGAAAATGTTATAGAAACGCGGCAAAGGAAGCTGACCACACTTTGAAAGTACATCGGCTAAAGTTTTTCCATCAATGAAATCGATAATCATGTAGGCTTGTCCGGACTGCGTAACTCCGAAGTCATGAACGCCGACGATGTTTCGATGCGACAAAGAGCTCGTCGCTTTTCCTTCGAGCTGGAAACGCATCAAAGCCTCTGGCGAAGCGCGATGGGCATGCAGCGTTTTGATCGCGACTAACCGATTCAAAATTCGGTGACGAGCCTTGTAAACAACGCCCATTCCACCAGAACCGACAGTATCAATGAACTCAAAATTCTGAAACGATGGGTCGTAACTTAGCGCAAAGGTCAAATTTGTAGCATCGCGCGGACATATAGTCGCGTGAGGGTCCAATCGTAGACCGCAAGTTGGACAGGCTTTATCAGGTAGGCTCTGGGACGCGTCCCTAGTGGTTCTCATCGGTCCGGAAGAAAATGCGGCAACAATTTGCTGAAGTCTGGCATATTATGCCCAGCGTGAGACGGTTCGAAATGGACGAATTCGGGCCGATAAAGCTCGTTTTCATGACGGTGAGAAATTTCCGAAAAAATCTCACTGCGACACTAAATACTGAGCGCTACTGGGATAAGATCAAATTTCTCCGGTTGCAAAGAGGCGAACCGAGAGGCTATTGTTCCGTTGGTGCCGTAATGTTTGTTTGGACGCTCGGCTTGGGCGGCACTTCGGTTTGCAGCCGACAAGGGATTCCAATGACTAAGCCGTTGTACTTGTTCATAGCCTTCGTCAAGCCGCCGTCGAGAAGTTCGATAATTGCGTCCCGGGCCGTATCCACGCATTTTTGATTCAGTTCACGGTCACACTCGGGGAAACGACCCAAGACGTAGTTAGCCCGATTGGCGCCGCCTGGATCTGGCCCTACACCGAACTTGACGCGAACGAACTCTTTCTTCCCACCCATTTCAGCGATTATTGATTCGATGCCGTGTTGACCTCCAGCACCGCCTCCAGATTGGATTCGGAGCCGTCCATGATTGATAGAGACGTCGTCATGCACAACGACAACATCAGCCAAAGACAATTTATACCAACTGAGGATAGCCTGCACAGCTCGTCCTGAGAGATTCATGTAAGTGAGCGGTTTCGCCAGCAATACATCGTGATTGTGTATGCGACCTTTGATAGTTGCCGACAGCAGATTTTTTGCCGCTTTCCATTCGCCACCGGATACGGTGCCGAGGGCATCCAGTACCTGAAAACCTGCATTATGCCTCGTTAATTCGAATTCATGACCGGGATTGCCCAGTCCGACGATCAGTCTCATACAATCTCGTACGCTCTCATTGAGTTTCTTTAAATGTCAAAGCTCCAGGCGAATTAAAGCGCATGATTGCTTTGTCATTAATAGGCGCTCGGGTTCGTGATCAAATGCATCTTCCAGAGGATACACTTAAGGGGTTCGATTGCAACCAGCATATCGCAGGATAATCACCGACGGGTGGGACTTCATGACTGAAACAAATTTTTCAAATATTCCTTACCTTCCTCACACCGAGGGCGACCGGCAAGCAATGCTGGAATCGATTGGCAAGCGAACGTTTGAAGAGTTGATCAATCACATTCCGAAAGAAGTGCGAGCAAAAGAGCTTGACTTGCACGACGGACTCAGTGAACTCGAGCTCAGCAAGCGCGTCACAGAGTTGGCGATGAAGAATAAGCCCACCAGCGAGCAAAGCTCATTTTTGGGCGGCGGATGCTACAGACGCTATGTGCCAGCAGTAGTCGGGGCTATCATTTCGCGCTCAGAGTTCGCAACCGCCTATACGCCCTATCAGCCAGAAGTAAGTCAAGGCAGCCTTCAAGCCATTTACGAATTCCAGACTGCAATCTGTCTTTTGACATCCATGGATGTTGCCAATGCCTCTATGTATGACGGTCCTACTGCTTGTGCAGAAGCAGCACTTATGGCGGCTCGCTTGACCAACCGCAATAAAGTGGTCGTCAGCAAAACTGTGAATCCTGAGTATTCATCAGTTACAAAAACTTACGTGAAAAATTGTGGACTGCAGCTCGAAGAGACGACCAGCGTAGATGGCACCACAGCTATCAAAGACGGTGGACTCGATAGTGATGTCGCGGCGGTGATAGTGCAATATCCGAATCATCTCGGTATTCTCGAGGACATCAAAGCGCTGGCTGAGCGTGCCCACGAAAAAGGAGCACTGCTTGTAGTGATTACCGATCCTATATCGCTAGGGCTTCTCACGCCTCCAGGCGAGTTCGGCGCTGACATTGTCGTAGGCGACGCACAATCATGCGGAAACAATCTCTCGTTTGGCGGTCCCTCTGCCGGATACATGGCTTGCCGCAAAGATTACATACGCCAGCTTCCTGGCCGTCTCGCCGGAATGACTGTCGACAACCGCGGACAGAAAGCATTCACGCTGACACTGCAAACTCGTGAGCAACATATTCGCCGAGCCAAAGCAACGTCGAATATTTGTACAAATCAAGCATTGAATGCGCTGGCTATGCTTGTTTATCTAGCTTTCATGGGTCCACAAGGACTGCAACGCCTGGCCAATATCAGCCTGCAAAGAGCCCACTATCTAGCTTCCAAACTGGCAGCAATTCCAGGTGTATCACTCTTGCACGACAAACCGTTCTTTAACGAGTTTGCGATCAAGACCAGTGTGCCTGCGGAAAAGCTGCTCGAAAAGCTAAAAGAAAATGGCATCCTGGGCGGTGTTTTGCTCTCTCAGTCAGATAGCGAACTCAAGGATACGATACTCGTGACGGTTACAGAAATGAACGACGTTGCCGAATTGGACAACTATGCCAAAGTGATGCAAGAGCTCGTCGGCTCTCAAGACCTACGCAAGAGCAAGCAGGCATCAGAGTCGGCGACGGCTCCGATTTGCGTGTAGTTTGATTGTGAATACAGTTTTTATCTCGGGGCAGTTTTAGTCACCATGGAACCAGCGGACCAACAAGTTTCTTCAAACAGAGCAGAAGACCTCGCAAGCGGTGTCTCTTCGAACGGCTCAGGTAGCGGCACCAACAACGGCAAACAGCAAAGTAAGGGCAACCCGATTGTGCTCTTCATCAAAGAGCTTGTCGAACTGGTTGGAGTCACATTGATACTACTTATAGTGATTCGCTGGGCACTAGCTGAAGCACGGTACATTCCGTCAAGTTCGATGGAGCCGACTCTGCAAATCAACGACCGTCTCTTAGTCGAGAAAGTCTCGGGACACCTCGGTAAGAAGATCGAGCGCGGCGATATTCTCGTTTTCTATCCACCGCCGATTGAAATGGGAGAAGACCTGAAGAGCGATCCGCTCACATTGCTTGGACGTTGGACCGGATTGCCGTTCCTTCCATACGAACCGGCGTTCATCAAAAGAGTGGTTGGCGTTCCCGGCGATCACATTCAAATACGTCACAATCAAGGCGTCTTTATTAACGGACAACTTCTTGACGAATCGGCATACATAAAGGAAAAGCCGAACTACGATTTGAACTTGCTCGGCGATATCGGTGGACGCTCAACCTCTGGCGGTGTCATTCGCCCATATGCCGAAAAATCGAGCGAACCCATCGTAGTGCCGCAAGGTTATCTATTCATGATGGGCGACAACCGAAATAACAGCGAAGACAGTCACGTCTGGGGCTTCCTCGATCAAAAACGCGTGATCGGGCGTGCTTGCTTACTGTTCTGGCGTCACCTGGAGCCTCCGCGTTACGGTCCAATCCTGGACGAGTAAACACTCTAAGCCGCGCTCGCCAAGCACTGTGCTTGACAGCTGAGACACGCGGGGACCTCGGGCAACCAACATTATTTCGCTCGTTTCGCGCACGAATTAAGCTTGGTTTGTACCCATAAATTGCTGGGCGGGTATATAACTTTGTGTGGCAATTGACGCCAGGATTCTTTCGAGGGTAGGTAAGTTTGATGCCGAAAACGCCGGATTCGTCCGCAAAAAAGACTGTCAAGGCTAGCTCTGATAATGGCAAGAAGACAGTTTCGGGCAAGAACGGAGCGTCCAACGGCGCCAGCTCTCGCGCTTCAGCGGCGAAAGTGGCAGTGAAGACGAGGGTGGAAGTAAAGTCTAAAGTAGACGCCAAAGGCAAAAATGGTGTTTCGCCCAAAGCAAAAAAGAAAGATGTATTGCCTGAGCGTCCACCAACTCTTTCACCAGAGCAGATGGCGAAGAAAGAGACAGAGTTGCGTGAGCTCGAAACGAAACTAAATAGTCGTGAAGTGACCTTGATCGAGCGCGAGATAAAGTCACTGCGGGTGCAGGAAGAAGTTGACAGGCTGCGTCCGTTGTCTGGTCTTTATCGAGTGGTAAAGGCGATGGCGACAGAGCGCAGGCTTGATTCGCTGCTCGACGTCATTACTCGCGAAACGCAGATGATGCTTAAGTGCGATCGATGCTCTGTGTTCGTGCTTGAAGCAAGCCGCCACGAATTGTGGACTCAAGTTGCACAGGGACTCGTCGGACACCGCACAATCCGCATTCCTTTGAGCGGTACAAGCATCGTCAGTGAGTGCGCTCGAACAGCTCAATTCATCAACATTCCGGATGCTTACTCCGATCCGCGTTTCGACCGAGACGTAGATAAGCAGACCGGTTATCACACGAAGAGTGTTCTCTGCGTGCCAATGCTCAATCGCGACAACCTTGTCATCGGTGTATTCCAAGTCTTGAACAAAGTTGGTGGACCATTCACCAATGAAGATCAGGACTGGCTTCAAGGATTGAGTGCTGTCGCTGCCGGTTTGATTGAACAGGCACAAGCCTATTCGGAAATTGAGCGATTCGTCGACAAAACTCTTGAAACGCTAGCAAGAACGATTGATAAACGCGACCCGCTCACAGCAGGTCATTCTATGCGTGTGATGAACTACAGCTTGCTAGTCGGACAAGCGATGAGCATTCCCGACAACGACATTGACGTTCTGCGTTACTCCGCAATGATGCACGATTACGGCAAGATTGGAGTGCCGGAAGCGGTACTCTGGAAAAACGGTCGTTTGACACCAGAAGAATACAAAACCGTGCAAAAGCACGCCAACATCACTTTCGATCTTCTCTCCAATCTTCCATTCACAAGAAGATTGGCAGCTGTTCCCTATATAGCTTCGTGCCATCACGAAAAGGTTGATGGAACTGGCTATTATCGCGGACTTAAAGGCGATGAGATTCCATTTTTGGCTAAGATCATTGCGGTATCAGATGTATTCGACGCGCTGACGAGCAAGCGACACTACCGCAACCGCATGCCCATAGATAAGGTTAGCGAAATCATTCTTTCCGGACGCGACAACCACTTCGAGACGTCATGCGTCGACGCATTCTATAGATTGCCAGCGCATCAAGTTTTGAAAGTTATGGAATCTGAGCGCGGCAACATGGTGCCCGCTGAAATCGAACTCTTCAAACACACAAGCTGGAAGCGCCTGGTCGAACTTTTGATGGGTTCGCGCCCAACGACCGGTGAAGAAGGTCTCAAAGACACTTTTGAAAGCTTGTACAACGAAGGACTGCCCTCCGACTACCAAGCACTCGACTAGACTCGGTACAGAAACAGCCCGAAGTTGAGGCAACGGCGTCGAGTTCGTTGGTTGCAACAGGCTTGACTTAATTGTCAAGCGCGCAAGGCAACAACTACACTTACGCCGATCCAGCCTGTGACAACAATTGATGAATTATCAGCAGCCGAGCTCAAGTCCCATAACAAGAGCGATACGCTGGCTGAGCACAGTAGCTTAAATATTGTCTAGATAACTACCTCTTTAAAAGCTATAGAATACTCCAGAACAGTACTATTGGGCTATTTCATGCTAATAATTCCGCCACCTCGCCCCAATGATGATCGTTCCAGCCGCAAACCAAACAATGCCAAAGGTGCGCTCTCACTTTTTATAGTGATACCATTTTTGGTACCACTGGCAAGTTGGGCCGGACATTCGCAAACAGCCAATCCTACTATTCCTCAAGTAGCAGCAGCAACAAGTGCTATGCACACCGAAGATGGTATCTCGCCAATCGCAGAGCCGCCAGCAAGACCCGCAGACAAAAGTCCGGTTGCTGAGCCTCCCGAAAAGTCTAGCGACAAAGGTTTCAGCACTGAAGATTTCTTGCAGCCCGACAAAAAGGACGAGCGCAATCGCAATCGAGACGCTCAATTGGTACCTCGTTCGACAGAGCCCCCCGCACAAACCAATGTGCGCGTGCGCATCAACGTTCCCCATTATTTAGATGCTGTAGACATGTTCGTCGCTTATCCGTATCCGATGCCGTGCCCGATTCCGAGGCGCCCCCCAGGTTACAAAGGAAAGAGCGATCCGGGCGCTGCTAAACCACTGGTTCCGCAACAAGCCTACGACAAAATGCCCAATACGCGAAAAGCGATTCGCGACTTGATCTTGCAAACGGGCTACACACAAAGAACCAAGAGCAGTGTCGCTTACCCGCAAGGTGGCTGGCGCTGGCAGATAGCATACCGAAATGCACTTAAGCGTTGCCCGCTGGGCGAGCCGACAATATTCACAGAGATGTATCCATTCGTCAACGCGATGGAACCACTCGTCCGCGAGGAATGCAAAAAGATGGACGAGCTGGAAGAGGATAGACAACGTCGATATACTGCGGCGTATGAAGAGTGGCAGTTGAACCGTTCCGACTACGAGGCGGCGGCTGTTCGCAAAGGATATTTCCCAATCGAGTTCAATCCTCAGAAAGGATGGCGTGGACCAAAGTCAGTCGCCGAACTGAAGCTAGGTCCAGGAACCTGGTGGATAACCGGAACACACAAAGTGCCGGGTCTCAAATACTACTGGCAGTATCCAGTGGAAATTGTCAACGGACAAGTTGAAAACGTCGATTTGACCTGGCAGAACGCTCTCGTAATTGAAGGCGGTTGGTAGCGATTCTCTTGTCTGAAAGATATCGTGGAGCGTTGACCGTTGCCTCATGAAAATCTCAGGCGGTCGTGGTTTGAACTTAGCGCTGGTTTGACCTTAGCGCTCGACTGGCGAAGTTGGCTCGGTGTTCCCTGGCAGCGGAGCGGTTGACGACATCGGCTCCGAAGCAGCGGTTGGAACTACAGCTCGCGACGGCGCACTCTGCTGGGCAGGCGGTGTGTAGATGGTATACGGCCTTGATTCGGCGGCGTTGGCCCCACCGTTTACAGAAGGAGTTGGAGCCGCCAACGGTTCAGTGCCGTTGGCCGGAGTCTGCTCGCCAGTTAAAACATTAGGCAGCTCGCTGGATGGAGCACCAGCCGTCTCAGGAGCGCTTGCAGGATCGATAATCTCAGTTTCCGATGCACTAGGTTGTGTGTCCTTGCGAGAGTGCTTGCCGATAATACGCACAGGGGCTGGAGGAATGATCGGAGTAGGGGCTTGCGGCACCACATACGGTGAGTCTGGAGAAGATTGGGTGATGGATTCAAGCTTGATGTCGTCACATGCGAGAATCGTTATTTTGCTGTAGAGGTCTCCGACAGAGGCGCACACGACATCACCGATATTGCCAAGGTCTGCGCGCATCATGTTGCCGTTTGCAACGTTTCCGTTCTGCACGATGATTCGGGTGTTTTTGTATACAGCATCCTTTTCATCTTTCCCAACGCTGGTTATATAGCCAAGCTTCCGCAATGCCAGCGACAGCTTACCGGCCATTGATTTGTCTGAGCTTGCGTTCTTGATGCACACCTGAATATTGCGACGATTTGCAGCATATTCTTGGTCTGGATTAAGCAGTTGCTGTGCAAGACCTCGAGCTTCGCTTGTCGCAATCCAATCGCCGTTTCCAGAAAATTGGCCGGGCAACATAACAAATTTGATATTCGACTTCGGCACACCATGCAAAAAATTGAGCGATTGGAAGACGTCAGCTTGAGTCATGTCGGTCTGCATGTTCTTCATCGCGATGTCGATACATGCAGGCACATGCACCCAAGAACGCGGGTCTAACATCTTCCGTTCAGCCGCTTGCAAAAATACTTGCTGGCGCTGCACGCGACCGATGTCGCCGAGGTCGTCATGCCTAAATCGAACGAATCCCATTGCCTGGTTACCGGTCAAAGTGTGCCAGCCAGGATCAAGATCGATCTTCAACTTAGCAGTCCAATCCATATAACTCATCTTCTTCGGCACTTCGACGGTAACACCACCGAGTTCGTTGACAAGTTGCACGAGACCTTGCAGGTTCATAACCACATAATGATCGACACCAATACCCAACAGATTGGTCACAGCCGATCTTGCCAATTCGGCTCCACCCAGCGCGTTAGCAGAGTTTATCTTCTGCACGCCGTACTTACCGACCATTGCTTCTGTGTCTCTGGGAATGTGTAATACAGAGACCTTGTTCTGAGGCGGATTTAAGAAAACGAGCATCATCGTATCCGAGCGTCCGTTCAAAGCGGTCTTATCCGCTACGAGACTACGCCCGGCACCTGAATACTGAACGTCCACACCCATAAAGAGAATCGTCGTTGGTTGGCTGAGCGCACCCAATCCCATATTAGGGAATTGTGGCAAACCGATTGAGATATCTCCTATTGGAGTCTGAATAGAAGGACCGTAAGCCGACGAATCAACACCGTGTTTATGGAACGAGATGGTCAACCAGCCGATGACAAGCAACAGCGCGCATATTACGGACCACATTAGTTTTCTCAAGAGCTAGCGCCTCGCATGCGGCTATTATAGATGGGCATTGCTTTTTGCCCGGTAGCACTACTTCTTACTCTGATTCATGATTCGATTGGACGGTTCTCACCTGCATTAGTTGCCGTCGCACCGCAAACACAGCAGTTATCTAATCTCATGCAATTCCAGCAGTAATAATCTCAATATCCAGGCTCAATACCCAGAGACTCTAGATATTGTAGAAGGTCAGGGGCATTCGCGCAAAACGAGACAATTACAATGGTGCAATAATTGTCAGTAGAGTCGGACATTCAAAAAGGCAAAGCCCGCTCCTGGACAAGCTTTCACCATTCTTGGGCCTTCAGATGAAAAGGCTCTGAACTTGCCGGCTACGTAACGGACTGCAACTCCTGAACAACCACTTGCAGATTCGGTTTTGCCTGTAGTTTGGAGCGCAATGTTTTGGAGGCGACCTCGCGCACGGAGGCTCTTAACACAGTCGATTCATAAGCCACGCGCTGCGCCTCCGGGACAAGGGGTTCCGGGCTGAAACGCTTTATGGTCTCCAAAATATTGTTCGTCAGCTCGATTTTGGCGACCTCCCACTCTGGCGAGCGTAGGAATCCCGATGCATTCACTTCAATATTTGGACCGGAAACCAGATCACCTTTTGGTGTAACAACCAGGCCGATGGTGACAATTCCTTCCAGGCTGAGGTTACGCCTTTCATGAACAGAGTAAGTCGTGACTCGTTCGCCCTGATCACGATTGAAATAGACAGACTGCGCTTCGATAGATCCGATCGCAGCAGCAACGCCGTTATTGATTTCTAGAATCTCGCCATTCTTGAGAGGGAAGATAGCGTCGTCAGGCACCCCCCATTCCTCGGCGAGCTGCGCGTGGTGCATGATGTGACGTCCTTCGCCAAACGCCGGCACGAAATATTTCGGCACCACCAGCGATAGCATAAGTTTTAGTTCTTCGCGGCTTGCATGCTTGGATACATGAACCCGCTGACGAGGACCAAAGATCGTCTTGACACCCATAGATAAGAACTGGTCAAGAATGAAAGCCATCTGGCGTGAGCGGCCAGGATAAACTTCCGCACTATAGACGACTGTGTCCCCCTCTTTCACTGTGAAGTCAGGATGGCGCTCCAGAGCGAGCTCGTTCAATATCTGCATCGGGTCGCCTTCGAGACCGGTAGCAACAAGCAAAACCTGCCTGTCGGGCAGACTCTCGATGTCGGCTACAGAAGCCTCTATCTTTCGCTCGTAAACAAGATTGCCAGTGATAGCAGCTGACACAGCTGTTCGCACGAGTGTTTCGCCTAACAGCGCAACTTTGCGTCCAAGCGCTGATGCCAAATCGAACAATATTTGTAGTCTATGAGTGTTGGTTCCAGGAAGAACAACGACGACACGACCTTCTGCATCCGATAGAATCTCTTCCAGTCGCGACTTGACGGCTTTTTCCGATGGCGTGTAACCAGGTTGCTCGGCACCGGCAGAATCGCTTATGAGCAACAAGGTTCCGCTGTCACCAAGTTGGGCAAGTGAGGCGACGTCCATCAATTTGTTGTCTACCGGAGTTTGGTCGAGCTTAAAGCTCGACGTGTAAACGACGACTCCTTGCGGCGTTCCAATCTTCAGAGCGCAGGCATCGGCCACTGCGTCATTTACCTGAACCCATTCAACTTGAAAGGAACCGATCTGATATGGATGCCGAATCTGAATGGTGTCCACTTCAGGACAATCGAAGCCAGCCTGATTGCGGTCAATGGCGCACTGAGCGAGGAACGCCGAGACGAAGCGAGGCCCCATGATTTTGGGAATCTTGAGGTGATGCAGCAGATAAGATACAGCGCCGCAATGCTCCTCGTGGGCATTGGTCAAAAGCAGAGCCACGATTTTGTCCTGGTTCGCTTCCAAAAAATTAGTGTTCGGCAAAAGCAGATCTACGCCCGGCAATTCTTCAGATGGATAGGCAGCACCAGCATCGACGAGCAAAATCTCGTCGCCGTAGGTGAGCACCCAGAGAACCTGACCGATTTCGCTCTGTCCACCAAGTGGAATTACGGCCAGGCTATCATGCTTTAATTCGACGCCATCGGTAATAATGTAACCCAGGATTGCTCTCCTTTCAGTCCAACAATTCTAAAGGTGTTGGCAGCCTACTGATATCGATTGCTAAAAAGCGTAGAATTTAGACCGTAGAACTTAGACATTCTGGCATCTGGAGCCCCTGTTCGCCCTACCAAAAGAGATAAGAAAATGCCTAGCAACGAACAAGCCCTTCAATTCCTGTTCAATCCAGCCACTTCTGCTCCCGATAAGGCTAAGGATACAGCGATTATCCAGGCCGGCGGCAACCAGGACGGAAGTGACCGCACGGTCACTTATAAAGACTTTGAGAAATTGATCGCGATTGGCGTAGCGGAATTCAAGAGGGCAGGCATCGGCAAGCAAGACAAGATCATGCTCACTGCTGCCAACTGCGCAGAGATGGCTGCGGCGACAGCCGCGCTCTGGAGGCTGGGTGCAATCGCTGTCCCTGTCGATTTTCGGCTCACCGAGAAAGAAGTTGAGAACGTCGCCAATGCGATTCAAGTAAAACTGCTCTGTGCTTCTAGCCGTTACAACCCAAATCTTTCCAGTTCGTACCAGAATGCAAAAGCCACCAAATTCGATCTGGCAAAACTCAGCACTTTATTGGGCAATGATGACGCTTGCGACAAAGATGCTTTGAAACCGATCGATATCAAGACGCTCGACTTGGAGGCACCGGCACTAATCATATTGACCTCGGGCACGACGGGCATTCCCAAAGGTGCAGTACACAACCTGGGAACACTGGTGACCAATCTTTTGGAGTTGGGACCGTTGGTCAAACTGAATAAAGATACAAAGGTTCTGCTGCCGCTACCTCTGAGCCACATATTCGGGCTGGAGGTCTTCTACGCCTGTTACATCTATGGTGCTCCTGTCCTTTTCAACGAACTCTCTCCTCAAAGTTTCTTTGTCTGCGCGAAAAAATATGCTCCGGAGATTCTATGCGGTGTGCCGACTTTGTACGGCGCAATGCTGGGACTGCCACCAGGCATGGTGGATCTCTCCAAAACGGAAGTGCTTCTATGTGGTGGCGCACCGCTGCCACTTTCTCTCGCCCAGGAGTTCGAGAAGAAATATGGCAAGCGCTTGAACAATGGCTACGGCTCAACTGAATCTAAAGTGATCTCCTTGAACATTGATGGACCAGTTGAATCGGTTGGAAAGATCATTCCGTCTGTTAAAGTCGACATCGTCGATGCCGAAAACAATGTTCTTCCCCCAGGCGAAACTGGCGAAATTCGTATCTCCGGTCCATGCCTGATGCTCGGATACCTCGACAATCCGCATGAGACCGCCAAAGTTTTGAACAACGCACAGTATCACACCGGTGACATGGGCTACATCAAGGACGAATACCTGTTTATCTCCGGTCGCAACAAAGAGATGATCGTGGTAGCGGGAAATAAGGTGTTCCCGACCGAAGTAGAGGACGTGCTAAGACAGCACCCACTGGTTAAGGAAGTGGCTGTTATCGGCATTCCCAACAAACAGCTTGGACAGGCAGTGAAAGCGATCATCGTTGCACGCGAGGGCGACATCAGTGACAAACTCGAAGGTGATGGCGAAGTACGCAAAGGCGCAAGACAGGAGTTGATTGCTCAACTTCGTGAGCTGTGCAAACAGCGGCTGAAGCGTGAATTGCGACCGATGGATTGGGATTTCTTCCCAGCCAGCCAGCCGCTGCCGAAAACATCCAGTGGCAAGGTCGACAAAAAGCAATTGGTGGCGCAACCGGTCACTGCCGGTGCTAGTAGCTAGATAAGCGAGTTGCGTGGAAATTACCGCGCCGAGTGGAAATTACCGCGCCGAGATGAGGGCATGTTCCTGCCCTCAGCAGCCCAAAAGAGGGCAGGAACATGCCCTCATCCCGACGCTACTAAGGAGATTCAGCGGGTTTCGCAGAATCTTACTATCGTCGTTGCGCGGGTAAAGGTGGAGTGGCGGACGCGTCTGGATAAGCACCCCAGGCCCCTCTCTTAATTGAGGGTTTCTGCAGATTTGGTACATTTGTCGCAAACTTGGTTACCAAAGCAAAAGTGACTAAGGTAGCCACGATCGTAAACAAAAGTAGTTCAATTGCCATCGGCTTATTTCTTTTCCTGAAAATCTTGCAATTGGGAATCCCCGCGCTGCGCAAATCAACAGCGCTTACGGTTGCCTGTTTGACGAGTTCCAGACGACCTTGTCGACCGAGTCAAATCTTCTTGAATTATCCGCGCATTTGTCACGCGTTCAATGCACTGCCCCTCATAAACATCGCGCACACTTCCGTATAGGCGGCGCTCAAGCAGCTTTTCAAGATTCGCTAGCAAAGACAACTTTCTAAACATGAGATTAAAGCTTAGTCTCAGTTCAGCAAGCTGACACAATGCGCCAGGTTGCGACTTTAAACTTTCTCAAATAAAGCTGACGTAAACGCAATATTTGCATAACATACCTACGTGTAATACATCATCTATCGCCGGCTTGCGCGGTGTTCGAACGGGGCTGAATCATGAGCGTCAAACAATTTATCAAACATCACTATCGTCACTTCAATGCTGCGGTCGTCATCGACGCAGCTGAAGCTTATGTCCAGCACCTGGCCAACGGCGGCAAGATGTTCGTGACGCTAGCTGGGGCCATGAGCACAGCCGAGCTCGGATTGTCGCTCGCCGACATGATCCGCCAAGATAAAGTGGCTGCGGTCTGCTGCACGGGCGCCAACCTTGAAGAAGACGTCTTCAACCTGGTGGCACACGACTACTACAAGCGAGTCCCTCACTACCGCCAACTCAGTCCTCAAGATGAAGCTGATCTTCGTGACAACGGAATGAATCGTGTCACAGACACCTGCATCCCAGAAGATCAGGCGATCAGACGAATTGAGAAAGAAGTGCTCGAGCTCTGGGAAAACGCGGACAAAAAAGGCGAACGTTACTTCCCGCATGAGTTCATGTACCAGCTCTTGCGCAGCGGCAAGATCGAGAAACACTACCAAATAGATCCCAAAGACTCTTGGCTCCTGGCTGCTTGCGAAAAGAACTTGCCGATTATCGTCCCCGGTTGGGAAGATTCTACGCTCGGTAACATTTTTGTGTCACACGTTATCCGTGGAGAAATCTCAAGCTGCCAGGTCGTAAAATCCGGACTCGAGTACATGCAGGAAATGGTTCGCTGGTATAAAGAGACGGCCGCTAAATCGTCGGTCGGTTTCTTCCAGATTGGTGGTGGCATCGCCGGCGACTTCCCAATTTGCGTTGTACCACTGATTCATCAGGACTTGCAAGAACACTGCAGCTATTGGGGCTACTTCTGCCAGATTTCAGACAGCACCACATCTTACGGTTCATACAGCGGTGCCGTGCCGAACGAGAAAATCTCCTGGGGCAAACTCGATACCGATACACCACGCTTCGTGATTGAGTCGGATGCAACCATCGTCGCTCCTCTGATTTTCGCCTATGTTCTCGACGATGAGATTTCACCGATGGTCGATACATCGAAGACCAGCAAAGATAAAACTCTCGCTGCCAGCAAAAAATAGCCGAATCGAACCTAAGCCGAACCACAAATTGACCGAATCGGAATCGGACAAAGCCCAATCGCAAGAATCGCAGGAAAAACCCGGCGCGGTTCCCGAGCGGCTGCCGCTATTGTCTGAAATCATTGCAGAGGAGAGCCAGAAGAGCGGGACGGCTACTCCTCCGCGCTCGATTGCCGAGCGCTGGGAGATCCTGAACCGGCTTGGTCAGGGTGGTATGAGCACGGTCTACAAAGCTAGACACAAAGTGATGAACAAGGTCTGCGCCGTCAAGATTCTCAACTACAATCTCACCTCAAAGAAAGAGAGCCTGCAACGTTTTCAGCGTGAGGCAAAAGCGGCGAGTAGCCTCAATCACCCCAACGTAATCTCTGTCATGGATTGTGGTGTCACAAGCGAAAACCATGCCTTCCTGATTATGGATTATCTGGAAGGTGAGAGTTTAAGCGAAGCGATCAAGCGTGCCGGCAAGCTCCCGGCGGCAAGAGCTTTGCCGATCTTTTTGCAGACTTGCGAGGCAGTGGCACACGCGCACGAGAGAGCGGTAATCCATCGTGATTTGAAGCCGAGCAACCTCATGCTAATCGAGCACGAAGGACAGCAAGACTTCGTCAAGATTCTAGATTTCGGCATCGCGAAACTGCTCGACGTTAATATAAGTCCCGACGATGAGACACATCAGAAACTGACTTATACCGGCGACGTTTTTGGCAGTCCATTGTATATGAGCCCGGAACAGTGTGCAGGAAGCGAATCAGATCAGCGCTCTGATATTTATTCCATGGGTTGTCTAATGTATGAAACTCTCTGCGGCATGCCACCATTCGTTGGAGCGAACACGCTCGACACTCTGCGATTGAAACTAAGTGATACGCCGGCACCCAACATTGATGGAAAAAGCGACCGCCTGTTGAAGCGTTTGAACACCGTCATACAAAAGTGCCTGCAGAAAGATCCAGACGACCGCTACATCTCAATGAATCAATTGCGCGCAGATCTGATTTTCGCTCGCGACGAATCTGAATCTGGTTGGCAGGCAAAAGCGCTAGCCAATCGCAAGAAATTGCATTGGTCTTGGCTTAAGATGACACCAAAGAAGGTAACCGCAATTGTGTTGGGAGCACTTGTTGTTTCAATTGGCACCACTATATTTGTGGACTACTCAAATAGCAACGTCCCAAGCGACTTTGAGAACAAGAACCTCTGGAACAGCCAGCCTTATGCAATAAGCGCCGATGACTCCAACCAGTCTGCGGAAGAGAAGACCAAGCTATTGATTAACAAATTCGCCGCAGCAGACAAGCTTCGCCTCAATCACGATTATCATAAAGCGGCCCAAACATACACTCAAGCCATTAAGCAGTGGAACAGCAACGAGGCTGAAGATCTGCCAGGTTCAAACTGGGCAGTCACTACCAGCAAGGCATATTTTGGACTTGCACTTTGTAAAGCAAAAGAAGATAAATTCCAGGAAGCGCACGAGTGTTACCAGCAAGCTGTGGATTTAGCTCGAAAAGACAAGACTACACCCATGGATCTTTTCGTCGACATGAACAAAATGCTCGAGCGAAGTCAGTGGAAGGTCAATCCTGTAAAGGCAATTATGCACGTGCTTTCGAATCAAGAGATGTTGCCACCGGGTGCTTCATAGTCGTACGAAAATCGAAATTACTACTTGACACCATTGTCGCCCTTCATCTATGCTGAAAATCTAAGATATAGGTGTGTCATGAACTACTCTTTCGCGAGCACGAATAATCGCAACCTGTCGCAGCCAGCGATAGGCGATCGTGTGCGCGCTTCGCTCGTCATAAAGAGTGAGTTTGGCAAAGCCAGTCTTCATTACTTTCGCGCCACATCAGGTAGCAATGGCGCAAATCCGAGATACATCAATCTGCTCGGCGGTAGCCTCGAGATATTGGATACGCAACGCGCAATTTAGTTCGCCAATTTACCGAACAAATTCTTGCGGTCCTATAACTCAAAGGCAGAGTACCGTGATTGCACGGGTGTTGAGGGTTCGATTCCTTCGTGGACCAATAAGGCGAAAAGACTAAGCGAGAAGCTAAGGCTTCTTCCAGTTAACGTCTCAACAAAATCAACAAACTATGTGCTGCGCACTGCACCGTGTGTAGTGCGTCATCTTGCACTGAAAAGAAAAGGAGGAGAACATGAAATTCGTGGTATGCGTCGTAAAGGTTCCGTCGAAGCACGCGTCATCTAAGTCTTCAGCGAACAAGTCACCGAGCCACATGCTTCTAGAAAAGGTATTTGTGAATGGTGGCAACCGCCTTAGCGACTCTCCGGCAAAATACCAGAATTTTATCTCTCATATAGCCACTTAGCCAACACGGCCGGCGGCGCCGCTAACGGATTAGAAAGGATTGGACATGATTGGAAAGGATTGGACATGAGCAACTTGACTTTAAACCAAAACAACGACCACAGAATCAGCTACGAGCCAATTGGAGCCGCAGGCTTGACTCCAATTAAAGCTTGGATCAAGGGTGTACCGCTCGACAGTGGTGCGCGCCAACAGCTGTTGAACCTAGCAACAATGCCGTTTATCTATTCACACATCGCCGTCATGCCTGATGCGCACGAAGGAAGAGGGAGCACTATTGGTAGTGTTATCCCAACGCTAGGCGCAATTATACCGGCTGCCGTGGGCGTCGATTTAGGCTGCGGTATGATGGCAGTTCGCACCACGCTCAAGTCATCTGACCTACCCGATAATTTGCGACCACTGAGAAATACAATTGAAAAAGCAGTTCCTGTCGGCTTTGGCAAGTGGGACAATTTGACCAAGGCAGATCCTGCATACGAAGCAGTCACCAAGGCTTGGGAGCTGTTAGCACCAGGATGGAAGAAGATTACTGAAAAGCATCCGGAAGTCGACAATGGGCGTGTAAACCACCACTGTCATTTGGGAACGCTTGGAACAGGTAACCACTTCATCGAGGTCTGTGTCGACGAGAACGGCTCAGTCTGGTTGATGCTGCACTCCGGAAGCAGAGGAGTCGGAAACAGAATCGGAACCTATTTCATTGAGTTGGCACAAGAAGACATGCGGAAACACATGGTCAACTTGCCAGACAAAGATCTAGCTTATCTAGAGGAAGGTTCCGATCACTTCAGCGAATATCTGGAAGCAGTGACCTGGGCGCAAGAATTTGCGCTAATGAACCGCGTGATCATGATGGAGCAAGTGGAGCATGCTCTGAAGACAGTCAGGGGTGTGCCATCATTCTCCAGATCGTTGGAAAGCATCAATTGCCACCACAATTATGTGGCGCGAGAGACGCATTTCGACACTTCAGTGTGGGTAACGCGCAAAGGTGCCGTGCGAGCTCAGGCTGGAGACATGGGAATCATTCCCGGTTCAATGGGTGTCGGATCGTACATCGTTTGCGGCAAAGGAAATCCTGATAGCTTCAATAGTTGTTCGCACGGTGCAGGTAGAACCATGTCGCGAACACAGGCAAAGAAAAAAATCAGCCTCGAACAGCACCTGGCCGACACAGAAGGTGTCGAATGCAGAAAAGACGCAGACATCATCGACGAATCTCCACGCGCCTATAAGTCGCTGGATGACGTCATGAATGCACAGTCTGATCTGATCGACATCCAACACCGATTGAAAACACTCGTCTGTGTGAAAGGATGACGGGCCATGCGGGCGCTAGCAACTGAGTGATTTAGAATGGCTAGCGCTCGATAGCCTGCTGATCGAAGTCTCTGGCGTTATTTGCGCTCGATGGCTTCAGAGTCGACTTCGGTGCCGTTGTTGATTTTTGCCAGCTCGATATCTATCTGTTGGTCTAGCTTTTCGACGGCTTCTAGGCCAGACAAGTCGGCGATCGCCTGCCGGCAGCGACGCCTGTCAAAATCAAGCGCCTCTATTTCACGCTTGCTCTTGTTGACAAAATAGACCATTTCGACTTGATCTTTGACAGACAGATCAGCCCAGCTTGATGACACAATACTCTTAAGATCGGCATAATCATGTTCAGCCATGTCTTTTAGATTGACGTATTTTTTGTACTCGTGAAAATTATCCACCAACCGGTCAGCGACGCTTCTAACCGAGTTATACAGCATAATAGACTCGCTCTCCGTCATGGCAGTTTTGGCTGAGTCTTTGCTATGGGTCGCCGAGAGCAGCTGCTGGATCATCCGAACACCACTGCGATTGATCGCACCGCTCATATTCGCTGTTTGAGGCAAAGCAACGCTTCCGGCGGTCACCGCTCCGTAGAGTGCAGTACTTAGCAGTTTAGTGAGCGAGGCGCGTGTGTGCGCTGGATCGCGAGCTGGTATCAATCGCATTACTACAAACTGAATATCTTGATTGTTAGCCATAGTGGCATCCCACAGATCGGCCAATTGCTCCTTCTCAGAATCGACAAGTTTTATGTTTCCGGATCTGGTTGCGTCGACTGAATCTCGCAGTTCTAGTGGACCTAGCTCAATCGGTGAAGCACCTCGCATATTACTTTTCGGAGCTTTGTTCAAAGGTCTCAGATTACCGGCAGATATTTCATCGGCCGTTACAGGGGAGAGTTGGTCGGTTGCTGCTGAATTTTGACGGGCACTACTAGTGTCAGCCTTAGTTGTCGGCTGCGTCGAACCGGCACCAAAAGCTAGCTTCTGGCAAACCGGAAGTGACTCAACGCTGTTTATCGCCAAGCATGCCGTTGGCAAACTTGCCTGTTCCATGCCCAAAGTCAGGCTAAGAATCGCGTAGAGAGAGATACGTCGTGCAAACATGCCAACCAATAATCAATAAAAACAGCAAAACGGAGCAATTAGTCTATCATGAGCATTTGCACACTGCTCAAAACATTTCTAATTGACAAAAGCCACACTATTCGAGTTTTTCAGCATCACGCATGTGCAAGATGTCGCATCCGGCAGTCTCGCCGACGGCTGCTTCAATTGCTCCAGAATGGGTGATTCTTAACAATCAGATGTCGATATCACATATGGTGCCTAGGACGGCGTCCTCAATTTCATAATTGTTTGCAGCTAATACAGAAACGTCCGCAGAGCTCTAATCGTTATGTTCGCTTGCAATTCGGCAGGCGTGCCCCCCTTTGTTGAACAGGTCAGTTCTTTATGCTTCGGTACGTTCACTTAAACAACTGCGCGCTGAACGGAGTGGCGTGTGCCGTTATAGGAAATAACCGACAATCGACTTCCAGTTGACTAAAATCGGCAGCGCTCCAAGGATAGCCAAAAGTCTGGCGCACTCCCGCGAAACAGAGGAATGCAGCGGTTGTTGTTCTCTTAATGTCTTATGCATCAGCAAAAAATACGCCGTACTTGCCAGGGCAAAAGCAATTGGACCAAAATAGGATATGCACGAAAGATAGTCAGACTCTGACATCACGTGATATTGCACTAATCCGATTATGGATACGCAACCGACCACGATATTGATAAGGCTTACGTAAGCGACACCAAAAAGGAATCCGGCAATTAATCCGTTCGAACAGCGCCGTAAGACGGTCAGGACTCCTGACGAGAGACCAACCACTATCGGCAGCAAAACGGATATGAATGCGGAGACGATAGCAAGAAACAGCAACAAGTTCGTCAAGAGTTTATCGTCACACGCACATAACGATTGGAAGGCAGCTCCGGCCAGTATGCCAATAACAAGCCCCTTCCATAAGGATGAGGCTCGGCCTGCGATGCCCCTAGCGAAAAAAGACACAGCGATAGGACAGTAAATCAACGACAATCGTTGAACAAGCATCCTATCGTGCTCAAGAGCGCTTCCATGCTGTGCAGGGAGCATCAGCTCTGCCATCACGAAGCTGGACGCGCCGATGACGGTTCCCATCAATAGGTACGACTTCAGTGTTCGCAACTGTGCCAAAATCGAGATGCAGGCAGATGTGAAACTCACCAATATGCTCAATCCTCTGCACTGCCACCAATTCTTCCGATATTCACAAACGCGTCATGCGGACTAGAAAATGGATTTAATCCTAAGCTTGCTCCCCCAGCGGAGTTCCAGGCACCGTTCGCGAATTGTACGCAGCTGTTTCCGGGAGACCCCATCCCAATGGTCCCCATGCTGCTGTAGAATCCAAGTGTGCATGTAAGCTGCTTTCATGGCTGTCGTCTACATCTATGGTGACGTTAGGACCACTTGTAGGACTACGAGATTCTCTGCCGTATTGCAGTCCATGTGTTGGCCACGTTCCATAAGTTCCGCTTTTGATTAGCGGATCCAGGATCCTCTTGCCATGATATCTAAACGTGCCCTGTCCCGCAACCACAGGAAGGCCTAGTTAGATAATATGCGCCTGGCGAGGCGCCACACTATTCGAGTTTTTCAGCATCATGCATGTGCACGATATTGCAACCGGCAGTCTCGCCGACAGCATGCTTCAATTCCATATCGAAAACAATCTGCTTCAAGTTTTTAGACGCACAAGTTGGAAAAGCCCATAGTGGATCTCCGCTCAATGTCGAAATCGAATTCAATGCAGTTGTCTTGAATTGCGACTCCGCGTCGACATTTCGGGCAGCTCCTGTGGCCGGAGTGAACTGCACCACGCGGCAGTCGACATAGTGCGTACAAGAAACGTTAATCGACACCAGTGCGTCACCGGGACCAGCAGTATTTTGGCTCCATCTGTCATAGATGGCCTGAGCGACACGCTTGTACCATTCCTCCCAGGTTGACACCGCTTGTGGTGCGCTATTGGGTAAAGTCATTTCTACGGCTCGCAATCCTGATTGGTTACTGGAACTTGCCGTTCGATTAGCCTGGACGTCCAACATCGACAATTGGGCTGAGCGGAAAGGGACCGGTTCAACAGTGACATCTATCTCGGAGCGCCATACAGGGCCTACAGGTTTTGGCGGAACTAGCCTGACATTGGGGCGAATTGGTTGAACCTGCATCGGCGAAATACCGAACACAGGATTTCGCGCGGGCACACTCGGCGGCACGGGGAAACGACCAGGGAATCTGTTGTCCATTTGAATTCCTGGTCGGAGCAGTGGATTCTGAGCCCCAGACGCACCAGACTGCAGCGGCGTTGTATAGACCGGCGCAGGCGGAGGAGCCGGGCGAGCAGGAGGAACGGCAGGCGGAATCAAAACCTTTACTGATCTGTGCATCGTCTCAGCATCATTAGTTCCGCCTCGAAGGACTCGACTTGACGTTCGATCAGAAGCTTCATCGGCGAGAACGCATTGACTTCCGGCAAAAAGTGCAATTATCGAAGCAATGGCAAGTCGCACGAGGAGATCGCAAGCAGCACTACAGGCTTGAAAAACTCTTTGAACATATGTTGGCTTGCTAGACATGAGAACACGATATCATATACGCAGTTCCGCCGTCTCGCGAAGACATTGAATTGAAGTGGCAGAGACCGAAATACCGCATATACCTAAGTACCGCATATCATATGGCGATTCAACGATTTCCTAGAACTACATACTACTTGATGCTTGCGAAACGAATCGCGGTCAGTGTTTTCGTAACAGCTTGTTTGAGTTGGCAGTCAGTTTTGGCGGCCGACTCACCAGCTAAAACCACGTCTCAATCCGATGCCACCAGTACCGGTGGCAATAGCAAATCTGCCCAACAAGGTTCCTTGAGCGTTATGGAGAAGCAACCAGAGGCAACTCCTCAGCCGGCGGAGGCATCTTCAAGCGCACAAAATCCTCAAAGCGCTACCGCTGCTGCGGCGAAAAACTCTTCAACCAACTTATCACGCGAATCGGAAACAACCAATCGAGACTCGGCGGACACGCGCTCCTCACAGTTGCTCAAGATTCAATCGTTCTTTGAAGATGGAAATTTCAAGCAGGCGCGAAAGCTGGCGAACGAATATGTGGCAAACCACCCGCTTGACCACAATGGTTACTTCGCACTAGGTCAAATTGACATCCAGGAAAAACAGTTGGCGCCGGAACTAGACCAATGGGCGATCATCCAATTTTTAAAAGCCGAGTATCTTTCACCGAACAACAAAAAGCTTCAAAATATCTGGGGTTATCTTAGTTTTCCTACGCACAACGATTTGGCTCGCAAGCAAGGAATTCTGCCAATCAATCACGGCCGCGATGGACCTGATTCGCTGCTGAATTTAGGTGTCAATCTGTTTCGCATCGGAAATGAACATGATGCGATAGACATTTTCACCTTCATGACCAAATGCGTACCCTTGGGCGCGGCCAGTGCTCACTATAATCTCGGCGCTATCGACGAGTATCATGGGCGCCTTGAAGCTGCCCGCAAAGAATATTTGGCGAGCATGCGCGCTGCGCAATATAGAACCACTCTTTTGAACGGGCTGGAAGCGATGAAGCAGCGATTGCAGAGCTTTGACCGCTCTTCAGCTTCATCCACTATGGCGACCAGGCGTCGCGCAGGACGGGCTGTAATCAACGAAATTGGACAAAGCACAGATCCGGGAGCGAGCAACAGGTTGTATGCGCGGTCTACCAGTGCCGACGCTATTTCCGAGAGGCTTATCGCGAGAACGCTGCAGCGAATTGACTTGAAGATTCACTCGCATGATAAAGGTTGGACAGGATACGTACCACAAAAAGATGCACGCCCGACCGACCGGTGCATAATCAATCGTCTAGGACCTGACGACCAGTCTGATATAGCGGACGCCGGCGACTCTGGAATACGACCGCGAAGATAGCTGCGTAGAGCAGCAACTGCAACTGCTATTGCTATTGCTATTGCTATTGCTATTGCTATTGCTATTGCTATTGCTATTGCTATTGCTATTGCTATTGCTATTGCTATTGCTATTGCTATTGCTATTGCTATTGCTATTGCTATTGCTATTGCTATTGCT
>DATNPX010000004.1:0-17672 GCA_036702975.1 Oculatellaceae cyanobacterium | reverse complement strand
TACCAATACTATTCTGCTGCCGCAAATTTTTGTTGTCTTTCAATACACACTCCCAATAGCAGTGCAAAACGCGCTCGCACAAACCACAATTGAAAATGCACCATCGACTGCGATCATGACCACTAATGTGACACGATTTTCCGTGGATGTTGGCACCATCATGCTGGGTGGTGAAAAGGAGCATGTCGATCATGCTCGTGCCCGCTCCGCTCGCACACTGCCCGTAATACTCGGTTTCGCGGGCGGATGCATTCTGGGTGCGCTTTGCGAGCAAAACTTTGAACTGATGGCGCTTGCTTTGCCAACTGTTCTCGCGGTAATTGCACTGCTATTGGGAGTGTGTATTGAAAGACAACAAAAATTTGCGGCAGCAGAATAGTATTGGTAACCCACCGAGACATTTGAACGGAAGATAATTTTTGACATTGAACGAGCAGCATAAAACAAAGAAACAGCTCGACCCTATCCCCTACTGAGTATCATCGTGGCCAAATCTTGCAGGTCTTTATTACAAATCGCCTTCAATCTCGGCTTGAGCGTTCTTGAAAAATATTCCTTTTCGGTTTTGGTAACTGGCTTCTTATCCAAAAGCTTATACAGCAGTGTTGTTTGTTTATCGGTGAACAGTAATGCAATGGCTTTCTGAAATAGCTCTACACGCTCCTTTTCAATTTTGTTGGATATGCTTTCGTTCTGTTCCAGCTGACGGTGAGAAAAATAACGACCGTATGCATTAGTTAATCGCTCTGGGGATAAGACGATTCCTTGCCCAATATTTAGCGGGGTATTCGATGCTAAGACCTGCGGAATAGTTAAGAGCAATTCCGGATCTCTTTTTTTCAGATAGGAGCTTAGAATCTGTCGTGCCTCAAGGTTATTGGGAATCACAAAGATGAAGTGATACGAGACCGCCACTAACATCCTAAATCTGCGCTGATAAGCCTTGGGCAAAGAGTTCTCAAACTCCACAAGGTCAAAAGTGAGCAGACCATCCAAAAGGATATTGCTAAAGACAATGGGAAAACCTTCCAAAATGCGCGCATCATCTGAGGTGACAATCTTTCTCAAAACATGAGCGGTCTTCTCTGCACTTTCAGTGCGGAATAATTGATAACCATATCGCCCCAGTTCGTCAAAAAACAACTCGTTTTCTAAGGAGTCCATTGATCACTCATCCTCTGCAATGGGGTCGCATCCACACCTGAATGGAGTAGATCTTTTATTAGATAGTTGAGATTTTTTTTGCACTTCGCTTCGTCGTAATATTAGCCCGCGGTTTCTTTGTATCTGCTACCCAAGCTTTCGAGGCATAAATTTTCCTTTTTGATGATTGCAATACAGTCATCAACATCGACCTGGTCACCGCGAAACATTTTGCTTATGATCAGATCTTCGGCGTTTAAGCAGGCAAGAGTCAGCCTTTTAAACTTTTGAATGACCTTATGGTTTCCTTCCAGATGAACTGGATCAAGAAATTCAGTGACAAAAAATTGGTTGCCTTTGTACAGCTGAAAAATCCAGAGATTTTCAGCGGAGATCCAGCCATTTCCAGAGGACTGCTGGTAGTTCTTTTTCTTCAACAGCGACAGGAGCGTTTCGTAGTCTTTAGTTAAGGGGACCAAAAAATCAGCATCCTTTGTGCTGTCTTTGTAGCCATTCAGACTTAAGGCTGTTCCTCCGAAAGCGACAATCAGTACAGGACCTGATAATGAACGATCCCATGTTTCCAAAATGCTCAGAAGATCTGCCACAGTCAGTCGATATTTTTTCTCATTCATTTGAGTCATTTTACTCAATTATTGTACATTATTGTACAATGCAATTATAAATCAGTCAAAGAGCTTGTATGATTCCCTACAATTTTTTGCTAATTTTTAACCAAACGAATGCTTGAATTCATGCAATACGCACACGAGGCAAAGCTAAGAAGTATTCGAATAGCTTGGTGCCAGCTACTCATCACTGGTGACAAAATCATCCTTCTCTTTGTACCCGCCCAAACCGACGCCTTTGAGTTTTGTTTCGCCTCGTTCTCCATCGCAATCTCGGCGCACTGTATTACGATATGGAGGTAAAGCCTGCATAACGTGGAGCCGGTTGGCGTTCAACGATGTCCGTACATATCGATCCAAACCAAAGTCGTCCAGAAAGTCACCCACAAAATAGCAAAACCAATTAAAAAAATGGAAAAAAAGACCAGCGAATAACCAACTTTAGCCAGTATAGATTGACTCTTCCAGCTTACGGCCAGTTTTTGAACAACGCTTTGATGTGCGTCCATGCTTGTGACTTTTTTTTCGTATTGAAGCGCACTTTCGTAAAACTTTTTACGGTCAAGTGCTTGTTTTGCTAAATCGTCATTTCCATGCTGTTGAGCCATTGCGGCCCTGTTTTTCCAAGTCTCAATTTGTTCTTTCAATTTCTGAATTTTTGAGTCTTCTGGAATAGGCATTCTTGTGTCCGAGTGACTGATAGTAGTTGATTATGCTTCCTTCCGCAAACAATGAAACGGTTACTGTGCGCCACTTTCAAAATCAGCACCCTAGAATATCCACTTTGGGGGTTCACCGCAGGTGGTGATTTCGGTTATCGTCTATGGCCAGTCCCACCACTCCGGACCGTAAGTGACCTTCATGTAGTGGTCAAAGCATGCCCAACTGCCAAAAAGCACGCCGAGCAAAATGCATACAATTGCACAACCAGTGTAAACCTTCACCGATGATGTCATCTTCTTCATTCATCTATTCTGACAGAAGTGCTGTCGACATGATTGGTTGCGCCCCGGGACGTTCGATAAATGAATGTGCTGGAAAATGCCAGTTTTTCTAACCTGAGCTATTCTCGCACCAGAATAAGTACTGCTATGCCTCTTGCGCGAAACTGACAGTCAGTGATCACTTACGATCCTCTGATTTTCATAGAGGACCACACCGCTTGGAACAACCCCAATACCGTAAAAGACATAACTAGCGATAAAAATACCAACAAGTAACATCGCCATTTGAAATTTGCGCCTGATTAACGCCGATATGGCTAGTGCTAAAAGACACAAAAACAGTTCGTAAAAAAAGGCGATCATCCCCACCCGATAAGGAAAACAACCGGGCATCTTATGTGACACTTCCGCATAGAAATATCCGGTCAGCATGCAAAAACCGACGGAGCACATCCCTATTTTGGCTAAGCTACCAGAGCCTTTCACATTAGGACCTTTATGACAGCACTGTCAGTCAATACCTATTTTGACACTACTCATCACTAGTGACAAAATCATCCTTCTCTTTGTACCCGCCCAATCCGACACCCTTTAGCTTCGTCTCACCCTGCACGTTTTGAAGTTCAAGAGCGTCGTATCCGGCTAACTCCAGAATCGCGTCCGAAAGCTCAGTCGAGTGTGTCGTCAACCAGATCTGGGTGTCATTAGAAGCACGCACAATCAGGCGGGCCAGTGGTTGGTAAAGTTGTGGGTGCAGACTAGCCTCTGGTTCGTTGAGAGCTAGTAGCGTAGGCGCTCTCAAACTGAGCAAAGCAGTCACCAGGCAGATGTATTGCAGGGTTCCATCTGAAAATTCCTGAGCATCGAACGGGCGTCCAAATTCTTTGTTGGTCATACTGAGCACACGCCTGGCACCATCAGTGATGACGTCAATTTCCGACCCGGGAAAAGCATCCTCCAGTGACTCTTTTAATGCACCCGCGTCACCGGACGCCCTGATTGTTTCAAATGCCGCAGCGATATCGTGTCCATCGTGGCTCAACACCGGCGTCATTACACCAATCTGGCTTTTCCTCAAAGGTGAGTCCGAATCTGTTCTGAAGTGATGGTAAAAGCGCCAGTTCAGCATCTCTTCTCTGAGCGCAAATAGCTCTGGAAATTTCAGCGGATCGCGCAAAGCGGACAACACAGACTCGTTGTCCATCACTTTCATGGTGTATTCGATCTTTTTGCCTTCGGCGCTTTTGGCTTCGATAAACCCACGACGTCTTTTGATCAATGCATGCTTGTGTCCATCTTTGAGCAAGAAAATGTCTTCACTCTTAATCTCGGGATCAGAGGCAAAAGCAGGAGGGCGAGCGACATCGCCCGCCTCGCCACATTCCATGGTGTATTCAAACTTGCTGGATCGAAAAGACAAAGTCAGACCTTTCTTGTCATACTTACCTCTTTTACCTGCCCAGGTAACCGATCGCATCCCGCCTTCTTCCGCCAGTGCCTGAGCCAGTTCGCCACGGGCGAGACAATGCAGCAGATACATCGATCTGTACAAATTGCTTTTCCCGCATCCGTTTGGTCCGACAATCACGTTAACCGGGCGCAACTTCAACCAGAGTTCTCTGATCGATCGATATCCAGAAACTTTAAAATCAATGAGAGACAATGCACAACTCCAGGCAGTTTCTTAGACCAGGGGAATTTCTTATAGCCAGGGAACTTCTTATATCTACTGATTTTCTAATAGTCATCGTCGTCGTCCTCATCGTCGTCTAATTCGTCAGCAATCCCTTCCGGCAACTCATCTTCTTCTGCTTGGTCGGGATCGAGAAAGTCTCCGTCCGGTTCTTCTTCTTCCTCGTCATCTATTTCGATCAGCCCGTCACCGCGAACGCAAGTCGCACCACGGCGTTTCTCCAATTCGACAGCTTCGTTGCCACCATGAATCGCAATAAATTTAGCCAACTCGTAACTATGCGTGGTGATCCACATCTGAGAGCGCTTCGATGCCTGCACAATCAACTTCGCAAGTGCTTCACTCAAATCAGGATGAATGCTAGTCTCTGGTTCATTCAATGCAAGAAGCGCAGGTGGGCGCGGTGATAACAGTGCTGCGACCAGACATAAGTATTGTAGAGTTCCATCCGAGATTTCCAAGCCGTCGAATGAACGATTGAATCCTGGCATTTGAAGCGTCAAAGTGAATTCTCCAGCATTGGAGTCGATGCGCAACTTCGAGCCTGGAAATGCATCATCAATCGCTTCGCTCAATGCAGTCGAATCGCCAACCGCGTTAATTGTTGCAAGTGCCGCCGCCACATCCAATCCATCATCAGAAAGCACCGGCGTCATCACCCCTACCTGCGGCTGCCTTAACGGCGATGCAATATCTGTGCGGAAGTGATGGTAAAAGCGCCAGTTCAAGAATTCCTCGCGCAGCAACGCCAACTCAGGAAACTTTTGCGGGTCGCGCAGACCAGATAAAACAGACTCATTCCCCTGCACTGCAAGGGGATATTGCAGCAATCTGCCGTCCATGTTGCGCGCAGAGATTCCCCCCTTAACTCGCTTTACTAAACTGACAGGCGGTCGCCCTTTCGATAACTGCTTTACCTCCTCGACTTTGATATCAGGATCGTTGGAAAAACAGGCAAGATTTTCAGGACGTTCACTAATCGGAACCCGCCCACATTCAAGCGAATAGCTAATTCCTTTCATGGTGACTTCTAACAACAAACGCGGCTTTTCGTGTTTGTGATTTCTGCCAGCCCAGAGCACCGACGCCATTCCACCTTCCTTCGCCAGAATGGTGGCAAAGCGTCCGGTGGCAGCCGCAGACAGCAACATCATCGACCGATAGAGATTACTTTTGCCGCAACCGTTGGGTCCGACAAGCACGTTGATTCGCTTCAGCTTGAGCCGCAGGTCGCGAATCGAGCGATAGCCTTTAACGTGCAATTCTCTGACTGGCAAAATTCGTCCTCAGTTTCAGACCGTTGAGCCGAGCGCCACCAGAGATGATGCCGGAGATTTCAGACGAATAGTCTTCAATACCGAGTCGATCAAGGGATCAGTTTCGTCTAACTTATAACCTTCGACATAAATACGTCTCAAAACTTTTTCCAGCGTCTTCACTTGTAATTCGGGAGGACCAAATGGAACCCAGAGCAACTCACCTTCCAGAGCCGGTTCACCTTTAGTGTAACTGGGAAACAAATAGTCGATTTCGACAGGAATCAATCCAAGACGCATGAAAAACGACTTCCGCTTCGTGCGCACCAACATATCCTTCTCCGAAATTCCTTTCTCCTTAGTTGATTCAATCTCACTGAAAATGCCGAGATAGTCGGGATACTCAGCCGAAAGCAACTCACCTAATTTGCGCCTGTGAATCGAGCCAATGCCGAGCCCGCGCATCTGATGGGCAACAGCCGTGTAACAAGCGAGCAGCAGATTGGGCTCGGTCGCTTCGTCACCACCGAAGACTTCGGTTAAGGTCATGCACAAAATTTCTTCTTGTGAGTCACGCGTCTCATCAAGCTCCATGACGCCGCTTCTCAATTGCTGCTGCACGTCGTCTAATTCTTGTCGCTGAGAAGGCGGAAAAGCTTCTTCGTAAAGCTCGATCCACTCGTCGTTTTCGAAGGTGCCATCCTTGCACACGTGTAATTTAATGGTCCCTTTCGGAGTTTCCAGGGTTGCCAGGGGCATAGAATCAGCCTCGATAGGTAATGACATAATATTGTAGTGCTCAGCCGGAAAACATTATCAAGGAGTCGATGAAATCTCACAACGCCTTTACCGTTAACCTTATGTCGGCGCTCTTGCTGACCCAATTTTGCGCGACGAAATCGTGCGCATCTAAGGAATCAGAGGAGTATGAGAAATTCGGAGTAAAAGGAGTCTCGACGCTCGGATGGAACGTGCACCACGGCGATCCGCAGGAAGAAGCACAGGAAAAAGTGCTGAATAAGACGGTGCCAGACCTCATGGCAAAACACGAATATGCGAAATTAGACAGTCTCGCTGAATCTCTGAGACCGAAGCGTCCCTACGCGCGCGGTACCACTCCACTCGGTCAATTCTATGATGCGCTCGAACTGCAAGATTCAGCTTTGGAAGACGATTGGCCTGTTCGACTGAATGATTTGACTCAGTGGTGGAAGCAAAATCCAAACTCAAAAACTGCGCCTGCTGCGCTTGTCCAGTTTTGGGCTGCCTACGCCTGGAAAGCCAGGGGCACTGGATTTTCTGACACGGTCACGCCTGAAGGTTGGAAACTGTTTTCAGAAAGATTGGACAAGGGAGCCAATGTGCTGGAGCAAGCCAAAGCGAAACCCGATGTTTGTTCAATGCTTTACGCATTCGGTCAGCGGATCGCGCTTGGTCAAAGCTGGGACAAGCAAAAATACGACCAGCTAACAAACGAGGCAGTGCAAAAGTTTCCCGATCGCAACATATACTATTTCAACAAAATCTATTATTTGCAGCCTCGCTGGCATGGTGGGCCGAATGAGTGGGTAGACTTCGCTGAAAAAATTTCCAATCAAACTGGTGGCACAAATGGTGACAAACTCTATGCAAAACTAGTCTGGAGAATACTTGGTCAGGGTCTGTACGAAAACATTCTGACTGAGTTTCCTACTATTAAATGGGCAAGAATAGACAAGGGACTGCAGGCTCTACAAAAGGATTATCCTGACAGCGTCAGTGTTCCAAGTGTCCGTTTGAGATTTGCAATTCTCGCCGGGCAAAAAGCACTAGCCAAGCAAATTTTGAACAAACTCGGAAACAATATCGATATTCATACCTGGCGAAAGAAAAATTATTTCTTCAAGACGAGAAAAGAACTGCTGGGAAATTGACCATCACCAGACCCTGTCATCATCTTGCTGACTTTTGAGCGAATTGCCGAACTCAACACGTCCATCACAAATGAGCGGATCTGAATAGCGATGCAGGCACCATTCGCTCTCGTCCGAACCCCCACCATATGTAGTATCAGCCAGTTTGATAGCATCGCCAAATAACTTGTCGGCTTCTCTGGTTTGACCAAGTCCACTTAGAACACGCGCTTGCAGAACCATGGCAGATGTTAATGTTGCAACATCGGCGCTGTTTTTCTTCGCTCTGTCGAGCAGTGCTCTCGCATAGGGCGCAGCCTCAGAGAACTGCTTGTTATCGCAAAAGAAAACGCAGATAGCTTCCTGCGTGCGGCGCTGCCGCTCCAAATCATTAGCATCATTGGTGAAGCCCGACTCATGGGCCGCTGCAATCTGAGTTTTCTGAGCCTGAACTGCCTTTTGCGGGTCCGGAGGTGGTCCCTCGTGCTGCAGGTAGAATAAGTGGTCTAAATTGCCCGCGCGGATGATGGCGTCAGCCTGTATCGTGCGTGTGGTCACGTCTGCGTTTTTGACCTGACACAACGAGATGCAACGATCGTACGCTTTCCTGGCCTCGCGGTAGTTCCATTTTTCAAAAAGAGCCCAGCCTGCATAATTTATCGATGCACGAGCAATAACGTGCTCAGGCAACTTATTTTTAATAGCCTTTTCAAGCACTTCTTTGTAGTAGCGCCCGCGTTCGTCCACACTCGCTTTCTCAGGCGGCTCCATACTGCCCAGGACCAGCGAGACTTGCAGAGTCGGCCAGACCAGAGGCCAGACGATGCTTAACAGTGTGCCTCCTATCATGGCAACCACTATCAGGGCAATCATAAGCTTTGGGTGTCGATTAATTTGCATTCGAATCTCAAATGATCAGGGAATCACCATAAATCGCGAGACGTTCAACAAGGTACCGAAACTTCAGCAAACGACCGAAACGTCGACCAGATCGACAACGAACAGTATACTCCCCCGAACTCTTGACCACCAAGCTGTAAAGAAATTGAGGCAAATGCCAGGAATCCCGCCCCTCCTCGTATAATTGAGGGTCCTATCGTTTCTGGATTACCGTTGCAATGCCTAATTACTTACTTGAAATCGGAACTGAAGAACTTCCAGCCGGATTCATTCCTGAAGCCGAAGCTCGGCTCGAACAACTGATGACGGATGGTCTGAAAAGCAAACATCTTAGCTTCCAGTCGATGAAAACGATGAGCACACCTCGACGTTTAACGATCATCGTCAATGACATTGCGGGTAAACAGGCCACGACAACTTCGAAAGTCAAAGGACCTCCCGTTGAAAAATGCTTCGACGGCAGCGGCGCTCCGACTCCAGCTGCGACAGGATTCGCGAAGAAAAACAACTTGAGCGTAGAGCAACTTGAACGAGAAGACATTGGTGGCATCTCTTATGTCATCGCCAACGTCACGACCGAGGGCAAAGCCGCTTCAGAGGTGCTCGCAGAAATCGTGCCGAAGATGATTACGCAACTATCGGGCGAGCGCTTAATGCGCTGGGGTGCATACGAAACAAAGTTTTCTCGTCCGATTCGCTGGCTGGTCTCGCTGCTTGACGATGAAGTGGTCGAATTTCAATTGGAAAAGTTGACGGCTGGACGCCACTCCATGGGTCACAGAATACTTTCGCCCGGGAGCGTGGAAATCAAAGAGCCCTCTGAATATGTCGCTAGGCTAAAGGAGAAAAAGGTGCTAGTCGAGCCAGCGGCGCGGCAAGCGGTAATCGAGCAGCAAGTAAAAGAACTGGCACAGAAAGTGAACGGCAAGGCCAAACAGTTAAGCGGTGCCCTGCTGGAAGAAGTTGTGCATATAACAGAGTGGCCGCGCGCAGTGATGGGCGACTTCGCTCATGAATATCTGGATCTTCCTGACACGTTGATCGAGACAATCATGGTGCACCACCAGCGGTACTTCCCGGTGGAAAAAATCCAGACAGAGTCAAACGGAAATAAAAACTCAGTTCTCAAAAAGTCACTGCTTCCACACTTCATCACCATCGCGAACAACGACCTCGATGAAGCACAGGGCGAGATCAAGCAAGGCAACGAGCGCGTTTTGAAAGCACGTCTGGCTGACGGTCGTTTCTTCTATTTCGATGATCAAAAAACCAAACTCTCCGACCACGAAAAGGCTCTTTCCAATCTTACTTTTCAGGAAGGTCTGGGCAGTTACATGTCCAAGATCGAAAGACTTGTTGCTCTGGCAAATCTGCTGGTAAAAGATTCGCATCTCGAACCAAAGCATGCAGAACCGCTTTTCAAAGCGCTGCAGCTCTGCAAACTGGACCTGGTGACCAACCTCGTTCGCGAACTACCCGAATTGCAAGGTTATGTCGGGGCCTGGTACGCCGAGCAGGAAGGTCAACCACCAGAGGTGGTGCATGCCATCGCTTCGCACTACGCACCACGCTCGACCGATGATTCAATACCTGCCGATACAGTCGGACAGCTTGCTTCAGTCATCGATAAAGTCGACAACCTGGTCGGACTCTTCGCCCTCGGCAAACGACCAAGTGGCTCAAGCGATCCATTCGCATTGCGCAGACAGGCGCAAGGCATCATCGATGTTCTGGTAGATGGGTTGAAGGACATCCCCGTCAATCTGAGCGCTCTAATCAGCGAGCAGGTGAGCTGGTTTGAAAAACACACCACTCTGAAAACCTCAAAGCGCGGTTACGACGCTGCCAAAATAACGGCTGAACTGCACGAATTTCTTCTGCAGAGACTGCGCGGCAAGCTCCTGGATGAAGGTTTCGGAAGAGAGGTTGTCGAAGCTGTTCTGGCAGCGCGAGACCCTTTCTGGAATTTGCCTAACGTTGTAGTGCGCTGCCGCGCCACAGAGGCGTTGTTGAAATCAGAAGACGGCATGGATGTCGCCCGTGCTGGTCTGAGAGTCAGAAAAATTCTCGGAGATCACCCTTGCGAAAACGATTTCAACAAATCCTTGCTGACGCTTGATGCAGAAAAAACGCTGTCAAACGCCTTCGAAAGTTTTGACGAGCAATTTATGAAGCCGCGTATAAAAGACCACAAGACATTTCACACCGAACAAGACTACGCTTTGTTGCAATCTGAGTTGAGTAAATTCTCAAAAGCAGTGCACGCATTTTTCGACGGTGTTATGGTGAATGACAAAGACGAGAAGATTAAGAACAACAGGCACGCTCTTCTGCGCAAACTCGATGTTCATTACAAACTGATCGCTGATTTCTCCAAACTTCAAGCCCTGATTCCTTAGACCAATGCTCAAAAAATCAGTACTCAAAAGGTCCGTGCTATTAATTCTAGGAGTCGCCACCGCGGTATCCATTTTGTCTGGACCGGCGCAGGTTCCTGCAAGAGCTGCTAGCGACTTTCCAGAAGCGACGTTGAAGATACCAAAGCTTCTGCCGGAAGAATCAGTCAGCACCTACGTACCGTCACAGGCAGCTCCCGGAGCAGGCATCGCCGTAAATATGATCTATCCGGAGAAACCACGTTATAAAGATGGTGCCCCGGTTGCAGTCATCGCCCCTGGTGGCGCGGGTGCAGATGGCTTGACCTTCACGATGCACGCAGCCCAAGCAGGTTTCATTGAAGTGCGCATGGCTTTTCCCGGTGGTGGCTCACCTAAATTCCAGTCGGGCGGCATTTACGACTACCGCGGTTCTGAATCGCAAACGGCTCTGAAAGACGTGTTACTTTTCGCCGCCGGTAAAATTCCAGACACGAAAGGGCATTTTATTGGCGAGCTAATGCCGGTAAAAGTGGCAACCACAAACGTCGGTCTTGTAGGCTGGTCGAACGGCGGAAACATAGCCATGGTAACGCTCGGAAAGTTTTCCTCAGAGCTGAATTCGATCGTCAACTGGGTGGTTTTTTATGAAAGCCCAATCGGACAACTCTTCTTCCCGCCTAATCTCGGAAGCACCAAAGATCTGCTAACCAACAAACATTACAGACAAGGCAGCGCCGCCACCGGCAGTTGCAGCGTAGATTGGAAAAAACTAGCGTGGGACCCAGCTGTCATCCGCAATTCAGGCGAGCACAAAAAACTCGGCGAGCCCGAAGTCCCAGGCGTGCTCTACTTCGATGAGAACAAGAACGGCGTTTGGGACGAGTCAGCCGAGTTTGCTCTCAACTATGCAATGGACGTAGGTCTGGAAAAACAGATTTATCCACCCGAGATTTGCAGCGCATTGCAGACGATGAAAATGTTCGACCGATGGGTGCCCGATGTTCCCGATCCCAGCGAGCAAGGTGAACATCAGCACGACCATAAGCCACCGCCAAAAAAACCTGCAAAGGGAGCGCCCGCAGAGCCGCCGCCGAAGCAGAAAGTCAAACACATCATCGCCTGGCCCAAGCGAATGGCGACCCTTCGTGAAAGCGAAACTTTTTTCGGAGACCGTGACGGATCTGCCTACTATGCGCAGATCGCTAAAGACTATCCATTCATGATGATCACAGTGGTAGGCACGTACATCGATCATCTCCAGAAGCAGCCCGACCATCCTCATATCGCGATGCAGTACAACGCCTGGCTGGCTCATAAGGTTCACTGGATTCGACTCAATCCGGAAAGCTGTTATCCGGCATTAATGACCACGATGAACAGCGAAAACTTTACAAACAACAAACCAAACGCAACCATCGATGCTTCCACGATTGCGAACTATTTAGAGGGCGAAGGCACGACCAAAGACTATGTGCTCGTTGAAGCTGCTATCGCTGAACTGGCGGACCGTCGCAGAGCCAAAAGCCTGAGCTTTCCGCTCCTCATGCCGTTGACTCTGTACTACAACAGCGCCAATCCTCCTCCTCCGCCACCTGTGCCGAAAAAAGAGCAGTAACCGGCTCGCCGCAGGACACCATGAACAATATTGAAACCCTGACCAGTACTTATTGTGCTAGGATTGTCAGTGTGTACACGGAGAGGCAAGGAATATGCTCGGCAGTCCAGTAGACATCGCCATCATCGGAGTCGTCGTTCTCGTGGTCTTCGGACCGAAAAAAGTTCCGGAGCTGGGAAAGGCTCTGGGCCAGGGAATTGGCAACTTCAAACGTGCGCTGTCAGACGTATCAGATGACGTAAAAGCCGGAATCAACGAGTCGGAAAAGAAAGACGCCGCTCATGCGCCGAGCGCCCCAGCAGCGACCCCAGCAGCAGGTGAGCCTCAGGCACAGGCACCAGCCGACGAAAAAGCTGTTACGTCGTAGCGCGCTAATCGGCGCCCTTTCAAGTTTTTCTCATAGCCGTTCGTATAAGTCGCGCATTTGCTGTGTAGACTGACATTGGACACTTCACCGCTGACAGCACCTTAACATGGCTCGATTCGAGGTCATCTCAAAACACAAGCCTGCCGGTGACCAGCCCAAGGCGATTGCCCAACTGAAAGAGGGCATCGAGGCAGGCAACCGGTACCAGACCCTTCTTGGTGTTACGGGTTCGGGCAAAACGATGACTATGGCGCAACTGATTCAGGAGTGCCAGATGCCGGCGCTCGTGCTGGCGCACAACAAGACGCTGGCAGGGCAGTTGTGCAATGAGATGAAGGACTTCTTTCCAAATAATTCGGTCGAGTATTTCATCAGCTATTACGACTACTATCAGCCGGAATCCTACATTCCGAGCACCGATACATTCATCGAAAAAGAAGCAAGCATCAACCAGGAAATCGAGCGTTTACGGCACTCCACCACTCGCTCGATCTGGGAAAGAGAAGACGTCATCGTAGTCGGCTCAGTAAGCTGCATATACGGTCTTGGAGTTCCCGAGCGATATTTGTCTGCGGCGATCGAGATTCGCAAGGGGCAGATTTTCGACCGACACGACTTCCTGCGCGCGCTAGTACACATCCACTATGACCGCAACGACATGATTGTCGAGCGAGGAAGATTCAGAGCGCGCGGCGACGTCGTCGAAGTTTATCCGGCGTACGAAGAACGCGTCATTCGCGTTGAATTTTTCGGCGACGAAATTGAACGAATTGCAGTCGTCAACCCGGTCACCGGGGAGATCGAAGAGTTGCCGGAGATGATACGCATCTACCCGGCCAAGCACTACGTTGCAGACGAACTCGAGCTGAAAACTGCCATCGCTCAGATAGAAATCGAGCTAGAAGAACGCATCGGCGAACTGGTTTCTCAAGGCAAGCTCGTTGAAGCGCAACGTTTGAAGCAACGCACCCGGTTCGACATCGAGATGTTGAACGAAGTTGGCTACTGCAACGGCATTGAAAATTATTCCAGAGTGCTCGAAGGTCGCTTGCCCGGTCAACCTCCACAGACCCTGATTGATTACTTCGTCCGCAAATATGGTCGCGAAGGATTTATCACATTCATTGATGAATCGCACGTGACCGTGCCACAGCTCCACGGCATGTACGCAGGCGACAGGTCACGCAAGAACACGCTTATAGACTTCGGCTTCAGACTTCCGTGCGCACGAGACAACAGACCGCTCACACACGAAGAGTTCTGGGCAAAGGTCGGCAAGGTCGTGTTCGTATCAGCCACTCCAGGCAACTGGGAGTTGGAGGTGAGCGAACGCGTGGTGGAGCAGATCATTCGCCCAACCGGCTTGATCGACCCACTTTGCGAAATCAGACCGATCAAAGGACAGATCGACGACCTTATCAAAGAGATCAAAGATCGTGCTGCGCGTAAAGAGCGTGTGCTCGTTACGACGCTGACGAAGCGCATGGCGGAAGATTTGACCGAATATTTGCAAGAAATTGGCGTGCGCGTCAAGTGGTTGCACAGCGACATCATCGCGCTCGAGCGAATCGAGTTGCTTCGAGATCTGCGCATGGGACAATTCGACGTCCTGGTAGGCGTCAACCTTCTCAGAGAAGGTCTCGACCTTCCCGAGGTCAGCCTTGTCGCCATTATGGAAGCAGATAAGGAAGGCTTCCTGCGCGCCGAAAGATCGCTTGTGCAAACGATTGGTAGAGCAGCTCGAAATGTCGACGGCAAAGTCATTCTGTACGCCGATCGCACCACTGATTCAATGGCGAAAGCGATTGGTGAAACGGAACGCCGTCGAGCAATTCAACAAGCATACAATCTGGAACACAACATCACGCCAACGACTATTGTTAAAGAGCACACCAACACGCTGCTCGAACAGCTGCGCGGAAAGCCTGATGACTTCTACAATGTGGAAGGCGATGACTTCCTCAAACCAGCAGATAAATACGAAAGCGATGACGAAAAATCGAAACGCAAAACCAACGCAGCCAATGTCATTCGCAAGCTAGAAAAGGAAATGAAGACGGCAGCGAAAAATCTCGATTTCGAACGTGCTGCTGAAATTCGAGACCAACTGCAAATTTTGCAAGAAAAGGCCGCGAAGTCGAGACAGGCGTAACTCGAATCAAGACAGTCGTAACTCGAATCGAAACAGTCATAACTTGAATGGAGACAGTCGCAGTTGCTGATTCTGAACAACTGAATTGCAGAAGGCGCCATTCACTATTACCCAGCCAGGAGCGCGGCTATACATGATGCCGCAGCAAATGCAGACCAGAAAGCTTTGGCGCGCACGTGCATATGACGCTCATCCCAAGCCTGAAGCTGCTCCATCACCTTCATATCGATCAGTGATGCTTCCCGCTCCTTCGAGTTAACGGTTTCAGGTGTGATACCGCGCATTCTGTTAATCGAATTTTTGGTGCTCAAAGCTTCAGCAGACAGCGGCATATTCGGCCATATACTTATCAATGAAGTCAGTCGGATGCGCTCGATGTTATCGAGGTCTGGTGGCAAAGGATCGATGTAATTGATGTACTTGTAAGTTCCGGTTTTGGCACTAAGCAAAATTTTCAGCGCGTCATAACCAGTCTTCTTGCCGCCTTTCATGACAGCACCAACGACAAACGTGCCCTGAAAAATTCCGAACTCTCCTTCGATCTTATTTTCTAGATCAACAATGCGGAGAATTCCACTGTGTACCGACCGTTCCTTCAGAACAGACCAGAGCATCTCGCGCGGAGTGGTTCCCCCATTAAGTGTGCCACTCAGTACAATGTCGTATTTTCTGGGGCGTTTTACTTTCATAAGCGTTTCTCCCGGCTTCCCACATTTCCATCTAACATCGAACGACCGTAAAGGAGGCGTAAAGATGAGCTTAGGTCTGAAAAGCCAATCAGCAGAAGCGTGCCGGGCAGTTAATTGGCGGAATTCGAAAGACAAAATGAACTTTGTCTAATTGTTCGAGGTGCACCATGTCTCAGGTCATCGTGGGCAATCTTTATTAGCAGGGCTGAAACACTGCCCTAAATTTGTGACCGCGAAAGCAAACCACCGGCAGGCTCAGCGCACAACTCATTCGCAAAACCGATAACCCAAGCCAGGCTCAGTGATCAGGTGTTTGGGATTGGCTGGATCAGCTTCCAGTTTGCGCCGTAGTTGGCCCATATAGACCCGCAGGTAGTGCCCTTCTTTAGCATAGCCTGGTCCCCACACGTCACGCAATAGTTGCTGCTGGCTGATCAACTTTCCAGGATTTTGAATGAGGGTGAGCAAAAGCTTGTACTCATTGGGCGTAAGGTGAACTTCCACATCATTGAGAAAAACGAGACGCTTTGACATATCAACGCGAATTGCACCGGCTGAATAAACCGCCGTGGCGTGCTCAACTTTGCCCTGGTTGGCGTGCCGAAGCGCCACTTTGATGCGGGCCAACAATTCGAAAACGCCAAATGGTTTTGTCAGATAGTCGTCAGCGCCAATTTCGAAAGCACTGACTTTATCTGATTCTTGATTGCGCGCAGAAAGAACGATGATCGGAACCTGCGACCATTCTCGTATCTTTCGAGCTACTTCGGTGCCGTCAGTGTCTGGCAATCCGAGGTCAAGAATTATCAGTTGAGGCTTTCTCTCAGCCACCAGAGATAGTGCCTCATCGCCTCGGGTGGCTTCGATGACCTGATAACCACTGGCAGTCAAACTGACTCGGAGAAAGCGACGAATCTCCGGCTCATCTTCAACAATCAGCAACAGCGGAAGTGGTTCAGCCAAGAGTATCCTCCTCTTCGGCAACAACAACAGGGGGTTCTTCAGCCGCAGGCAGTGTGAAAACAAATCGGGTCATATTCGCCTGTAAACGCTCAGCCCAGATTTTTCCACCATGAAATTGAATGATGCTGCGACAGATCGTCAGTCCCAGCCCGGTACCAGATACAGTGTCGTTCGCGCCGGAACGATAGAATTTATCGAAAATCTTCTCCTCCTCACCCTCGGCTATGCCGGGCCCGTGGTTTAAAACGGATACGGTCAAAACGGCGTCCGCAAGTTCAGCTGTCAGCACAATTTCGGTACCAGCAATGGAATATTTGGCAGCGTTGTCCAACAAATTCGACAGAACTTGTTCAATCAACAAAGCATCCATGTAAATGAGTGGCAAATCGGCCGGAATTCTTGTGACAATTTTGTAAGGAGCCAGGGTCTCACGCAATCGACCAATCGCGGCTCCGAAGCACTCTTCGACGCTGTTCCATTCTTTGCGCAACCTGACCGAACCTGATTCCAGCCTGGTCATATCAAGTAAATTTCGAAGAAATCTGTTTAATCGATCGGCTTCGCCATAAATAGATTGAGCCAGTTCTTTGGTTACACTGACATTGGAAGCAGCCGGTTCTGCCTGCAAGACACTGGCTGCGCCCATAATCGCCGCCAGCGGAGTGCGAAGGTCGTGTGAGACGGAACTGAGCAACGCATTTCGCATCTTTATCGTTTCCATTATCATTTTTCTCCGCTCTGCGGTTTGCCAGTGCAGCGAACGTTCGATGGCGAGGGCAGCCTGGTTAGCGAGCATCTCCAGCAAACGAGCCCGATCATCAGGTATCGCATCAAGATCGGAGCCGATGATCGCCAGCACGCCGATAATTGAAAGCGAGCCTTTTAACGGCAAGTAAATGCCCTGCGCCTGGGCGTCGTCAGCACCAATCTTGCACATCTCCTTGCGCTCAAGGCACATTCTAGCTGCGAGAAGTTGATCGGGCGTGCATTTGCTCCCTGCAGAAGACTGCAGCACGCCCTCATCGTCGAGCACAAAGACAAGCGTTGGACG
>DATNPX010000039.1:0-11764 GCA_036702975.1 Oculatellaceae cyanobacterium | reverse complement strand
CCACTAGCTAAGAGACATTCCTGCCTTTAAAATAGCATTGCTAGAAGAGGCAAAATGAAAAGAACAAGGAAAAAGCACGCCGCGGATTTCAAAGCGAAAGTTGCATTGGAAGCGGTTCGCGGTGAAAAGACTGTCGCTGAGATAGCCAGTCAATATGAAGTCCATCCGCACCAAATACACGCCTGGAAGAAAGAACTGCTCGAGAAGGCAGTGACGGTGTTCGACAAAACACAGCCTAAGTCGCCGATTTCGGAGGAGAATGTCGCTGGACTGTTCGAGCAGACAGGCAAGCTGAAAGTACAAAACGATTTTTTAGCGCGAAAGCTCGGTCACTGACCCGTGAGCAGCGAATGGCGCTGATCGAGCACGACAACAAAGCAGTCTCAGTCAGAGAGCATTGCGAGCTCTTAGAGCTGAATCGTTCAAGCCTCTATTACAAGAAGGCTGACGTCGACCCAGAGGATCTGGAGCTAATGCGTTTAATTGACGAGCAGTACACGAAGACGCCGTTCTTCGGCAGCCGCCGCATGGCGGCATCACTGCAAAAGAATGGTCATAAGGTGAACCGAAAGAAGGTGCGCCGGCTCATGGCACAGATGGGAATAGAAGCCTTGTATCGCAAGCCACGAACAAGCAAGCTCGCGCCAGGTCATAAGATCTATCCATATCTGCTTCACGACGTTCAAGTAGAACGCCCGGATCAAGCGTGGGTTGCAGACATTACGTACATTCCGATGCGAAAAGGCTTCCTTTACCTCGTCGCAATCATCGACTGGCACAGCCGGTACGTGGTGTCATGGCGTCTGTCAAATTCCATGGAAACATCGTTCTGCGTTGAGGCGCTGGAGGGCGCATTGGAGCTAGCGCGCCCGGAAATTTTCAACACGGACCAAGGCAGTCAATTTACCAGTGACGCTTTCACAAAACAATTGAATGAGACGGGGAGTGGCCATCAGCATGGATGGCAAAGGGCGGTACCTCGATAACATTTTTGTCGAAAGATTTTGGAGGAGCCTCAAGTACGAAGAGGTCTATCTCAAAGCCTGCGACGACATCAGTCAGGCTCGAAGGAGTATCGCGGAGTGGATCAATTTTTACAACCACGAGCGTCCACACCAAGCACTAAGTTACAACACGCCGTGGGAAATATATGGGAAAGTACCGAGGTTCGCCCCTGAGAGGGGCGCTTCCGACACAGTGGCAATAGCCACTAACGTGGCTATCGCCAACGTGTCGGTCTTAACGGGTAGTGAACAAAACGAGGAGGAAATAAAAGCGCTTGACTTACAGTCACCGTATGTGGTACCAATAAATCAACAGGTAGTCATGCAGGAATGAATCACTTAAGCACCTAACAATTTGGCCTGGAGCAAAGGGTCCACTTCATACAGCATGCAACTATACACAGGAGGAAGCGTGTTATTAAGAATGCTAGAAAGCGTGCAACAATGCTGTTTTGAGCCCTGTTTGAAAAGTAAATGGTGGAGGCTGCGAGAGAGTTCAAGCGCCAACGAGAGAAATCGAGCACTGCGGCTGCTTCCCGGCATTGGTTGGCGCTTTCGGAAATGGTCGGGAATGCACTGAGAAGCAGCAAAATGCACTGAATTGTACGAGGGGGGTACACAAAAAGGTACACAAGCATTTTTGCTGGACTGGTCGGAGCTTCCTTCTTGCTGGCTTAGATGGGGCCGAGGTCGTGACCTACGAGGGCGTAGACAATACATCTACTCGTGAGGAACCCTGGCCATTTGTGACCATGCGATTACCTTCGGATTGAGCCTGCCTTTGATTGTGTCTCCGTCAAAGAGATAGGACCCGCTAATATGAAGTCGGTTGTCTAATAGTTGGGAACTACTCGGCCAGGCTAGTTTCTCGCCGTAAACGATCCAGACTACAGCGAAACCAGAAGTTTTGCAAAACTCTGAGAGAGCGGATTTGTTCACGAGCAAGCATGAGCTCCCTTTAGAGTTAACTGACGGATCAAAGGCAACGAGCTTTGCGTTGCTGTTGAATCCAACTTTGCGATCCCACTTGAGCTTGAGAGAATCAATCAACCATTTGCACGGCACATGAAATGAGACCTTGCTGTCTGTCGAGCAATCGTACTCTCTCTCCGATCTATATTCGTCTGCCGCAACAATTGCTGGTACTGGCAATTTCTCTTTGCGAGTCTCATCGCTCCAACCCCTTCGATGAAAATATGGAATATTTATCTGCCTGAAAGAATCTGCCCACGGGTATTCACCGATATACACATCGTTAAAATCCGGCGTTTCTGGCATCCAACGACCAAAGAAATCTTGCTTCAATGCCCACCGATGAAACTTCTGGGCCTCAGGGGCTCTTACAATATAAGCTGTGGTCAAGTAGATAAGATCGCGCTTTTGTTTTTCTGCTCTTGGTTGAGCGACGCTCGTCCTGCTTTCGCTGACCCAATTATGACTACCGTTCATGTTTAGCCATTCTTCCAAGTCATTAGGGTTGCGGACAAGTATTAGCCTTGTAAGGTCTGGAAGATTTGTGCAATCCTGCACCCATTCGTTCAACGTTAGATTCGGCTCACCGTCGTAGTCTATGGGTGACCACCATGAACGCGTTTGCGAATTCGTAGCAAGACTCGCTTCGATTAAGCAGGACGGATCTATATCTTGGACATCGGGAGGCGATGTGTAGGGCTCGTACTCATTAGGCTTAAATTGGAAGTGATCGTTCAGGTGAGCCAACAGCTCATGATATGCAATCCATTGATACTTCTTTCCGATGCGCTCAGGCTTTCTTGCTTCTCGATAGCTACTATGAGATGACACATTACGATCAAAATCATCGAACAGCTTTGCGTTCCAACCTAAATCTACTACTCTCGTGAATAGCCATCGTTGTGCCCAGCGTGTGTCGAATGGATGACGCTCTTGGCGTCCCAATTCGCGAAAAAACACCCAGCGTTCAAAAATTGAAGTCTTGCGTTTGCCAAGTAGTCTTTTGAACCGTTGGAGCTTTTTCTCTGACGGATACTCGATAGGTTTATCTTCTAGAAATTCCTGCAGCGTTGGTTTGGGGTCTGCGTTCCTTGCCTGCTGATAATCACTCCAGGCCCGTGTTTGCCGAGCTGTAAGCTCTGCGAAGAAACGTTCATAGATTGCGTCAGAATCAATCATAGCGGTCCCATTCAGACGCTTACTAGTCCAAGGCATTCTGTTCATAATGACATATTGAGCGAAGTCACTTTGAGTTAAAGAAAACCATATATGGTGATAGCCATTTCGGGCAGAATCTGACAGATATTTTTTCTTAATCGTTTTGTTTGGCAATGTAGATTCGTCGAACAAGGTCTTGAATGGTGGATGGACGGGTTTGTCTGGGGGTATTTGCAAACCAGCGAACTCGATGGACACATTCACGATCGCCGCAGCATATTTTCTGATCAGCACGTGAGCAACTGGAGCGCCATTTCGGAATTGTGTATCAAAAACGGTTTGACCAAGCTTTTTCAAGACATCCAAGTCTGCGCAACGTAGTGCTACTCCGGCACCAACCGCATATAATCGTTCGATTACGTATGGATCATTGCATTCTTTGAATTTGTCTAGGAGACCCAACCACAAGTATGGTTTTGACGCAAGCAATTCGACCAAAGCTTTGGTTGCCTTGTCTCGAATGAATCGGTTCGACGACGTAAAAAACCATACCAAGACGGTGCCGTATAGGGAAATTGTTTCGTCGTCGAAGTTGCTCAAATTCGTTTGCGCACTTGCCCAATAGATTAGGCGGTTCACTGGCGTATCATCAGACAGAGCGCTATGGAGAAATCTCGTCCAGATGTAGTCCCTTGAGGACAGTGAAAGTTTAATCAAATAATCGTGCAGTCCGTCTGCATTCAGCGCATTCTTCTTTTTGCCAGCGATTTGAATTGCAATTTCGAAGAATAGGTTTTGAAAATGTGTTCCGATAATACGGCGATTGATAAAGTCAATGGCGCTATCCTGAATGTTTTCGCTGCGACGCCAGACCAAACTGTGAAGAAAGGCTTCGATAAATGATGGCGAGGCTAGCACATCCCTTGGGAGAACTTCAAATAATTCGACATGATGTTCGTCTGGCAGCACAATGCACATCGCTTCTAGCACACCTCTCCAACGCCATAGGTGTGCATCAACGTATTTGTGCAAAATTCCGTTACCGCGAAATGCGGCTTTGAAGTCACTTGCGGCCTTGTCCGAAAGAGTCTTAGCCAGCAGGTGTTCTGAAAATTTCTGATAGCTGAACATAACTCCGGCAGTGTTGCGGCCGCGAGTAGCGATGCGTTCTTCCGACAAAATACCTTCTGATACCAATCCGTCGTAAAGGGTCCGCCCGAATTCTCGATCTGGAAGCAGTTCATCGAGCATTGACTGTGCCTGTTTTCTCTCGATCCAAAACTCCCCTGTCTTTGCCATTTCTGCTGCCACCAGTGATATCGACTGCTGAACTAGTTGGTCAGACCTTCGAAAATTCAGGTATCTCTTCCTGGATAATTTGTCGTTTACCGAGTCAATGAAAAGGTTATAGACGCTGCAAATGCCCTCATGTCCGTCTGGTGCACGAGTTAGCCCCTTGTTATGCAAGCCTTTACAGAAGAGTTTCAAGAATTGCGGGTTCCTGAATTCTGGGGTCAGGGGTTCATGGCTAGGTTCTATTTTGTAGTGAGTAAAGTAATGCCGAGTCGCTTGTTCCTCCACTCCAGCGAAGCCATCATGATCGAATCTAGTCATAGACTTTGACCACGTTGAGTTTGTTGGAACAATGTCTTCTAGATAAGTACTTCTGATACTGACGCAAAGTCCAATCATGCTAAACCGTTGTATGGCTGTTATCATACGCGGCAGGTGCGAACCCCAAAGGTTGTCGACTCTTGTCTCGTTCAGTGCATCGATCATGATCAGGGCTCGATTGCCCCGTGCTTCAGCAGATGCTTGGAGTGCCCCCAGAAATTCTTCTTGTGTCTTTGGGGGCAATCCAAGCAACTTCTGAATCTGGCTGAAGGGCTCTTCATCATTGAACTGTTCTCCTAAGAGCAAAATGGTTGGCAGTCCTCTCCCGATTCTTGCATCCGCAATGCGACAGAATAGGTGTGTTTTGCCATTGCCCGCGGGACCTGTCAGCAGCATTATTGGATGTTTCAACAAAGCGGTTCTGCGTCTAGATGCAAACCTTTGTAGCTGAGACAATGACTCTAAAAGTCTTTCTGCGTGGAAATCACGATAAGCTGATCCGCCAGTCGATGGCTGCGAGTCTTCACTTTTTCGCTGGGCTTGCGTAACGCGAATATACTCCCGAAGCAAGCTCAGAGCGTTTCCTGATGATTCTGCTAGAGACTCAAAGTCGACCATTCTCTGCTGCTTAAAATCAAGCGTTTCTTCTTGAAGTTCGATCTGCACAATAGCTGGCCTGACTTGCTCTAACGCATCTGTTGACGAGGCGCCCTTTTGAAGATCGTTCCATGCGCTCAAGACAGCCATATTCAAGTTGTGAAATCGATCAAACACTTCCTGTTCTCTACCAACGAATGCAAACAATTGATCCAAAGACACCGGAACATGGACTAGCGGTGTATATCGCTCGTCAGCCAATGTAATTGTTTCCTGTAGACGTTTATGAAACCAGGCATCGCTGAAAAATTGTTTTTCAAACCAAAAATAGAGACGTCCCGCATGTAGCTCCTTTGATAGTTCAGCCAGAATTTGACTGCCGCCAAAATACTCAAACGCGACATTCATATTTTTGGTAATTGCAAAATCCTTCCAGGTTTTGACATGCTCTTTCCATCGATCCATCATGGATTTCTTATCCGCGACATTTGGATCAGGAAGATTGAATGGTGTCATCACCGTGTAGGAGGCAAGTGCGGGGCGTTTGGTGAGCGCGGTTCTTACCGATTCGTCAAGTTCCTTCCATTGCGTACTGGAAAATGAAGCAGTGAAGAATTTTGCTTGCATCGCAGCGATTTTGCCATTCGGATACTCCCACATTGCCTCTACTCCAGCGTCTGGAGCCCCTACTCTCGTAAAGGTGCAACCGTCTGGCATCTGCTTGTGCATAAAGATCTGTGTGCATAATTCTTCGAAGGCCTCTTGCTTGGAATTATTCCAGGCCCGAAGTTTGAGCCACTCTTCCGAACTCACGTATATTTCCTTCTGAATTGGGGACTTGTGTCATGTCGTGTACTCAATACCGGAAATCGTTTTATTGAGTGTGTACCGTTCATAGGGTTATCTTCCCCTGCGCGACCAGATTGTCCAGATAATACTTGAGCGCTTTTTGCCCTGGCAACCGTACTCGCTTTCTAACGCTTTCGAATTCAATATCTGTTGATACTCTTCGGAGGATATCACTGATGTTGGGAATGGTAAGTTCAATTCGCTTGATTTGAACACCATGACTTAAGAGAAAAACGGACATAAGCACGAAGTTCATATTTGGATACGAGTAGTAATTCATAAAATCGTCCAAAGAACCCTCCTGCCCAGTAGGAGGATCGTCAGGAAATACTCTTGACCAGTGGGCAGCCAACATCATTAGGCAATCAGTCCAGCTGTCTGGGATGTTGCGAAGACCACTCATCAGAATTCCTTCTCTGACTGCTAATTCGGTTTCTACCCACTTCGAACGAAGAGCAGAATTTGAGAGAGGCGGCGCAGCATCGAGAGCTAATAAATTCCATGACACCAAGCATAAAGGCTCATTGCGTTCGGTGAGGTCGTTGCAGTGGCGGAGGAGCCTTAAGCGGTCACGAAGCCAGAACAAGTCATTCCATGCCTCTGAGAACCAACCGGTATTTGTATTGGTCATTGCTTTGGTGATGACAGAGCGCACAAACGCTCCCCGCGCAGTGTGAAGCACGTTCAGTGGTGACAGAAGGCTTTTCTTAAGCGCCGCTGACATCAAAGTTGAGACCGTAGATCGATTGACCGTATTGTTTGAAACCAACTCTGATAAAACGCACACCAGTCTTTCGCCTGTCCGGTGCGCATCTTCTGCTTCAATCCAAGGAAGTGGCTCATCGAGTGGACCTAGATTCGCTGCGACAGTGGACGCAATCTCTGCAATTGCTGATGAGGAAGAAGAGTTTTGCCGTACAGGATACAATTCACTCCTTACAAGGTGTTGTAACCAGGACATTTGCAGCATTTGACTATCGGCTCGCGACTTAAATAAACTGAACAACGAGCCAAGCCTGGCATCGAATAAGTTTTTCCATGGTCCGACTTGGTCCTGACCAAGCAAGTTGCAAAGCCGATTTTGAACGCGGCTCAGAAGAAACAATGTTGTCTTGTTTGTTCCAGCAAGCCAAGTGCCGTATTGATCGAAGGATGGAGGACTGACTTCCAAGAGTTGCGTGACTGTGTCCCAATCGACAGAACGGTCTATGTAGTCAATCATGAACTTACTTAAGAAAGATCCTGGCATCGTTTCAATGAGCGACAAGCAACTCCTCGGATCAACCCTAGCCAGAATCAGAAATGCGTAGCTGTTTACAAAGTTAGGAAAATAGTGATAGTCAAAATCCCAAGCACGAAGCAGATCGTCGGAAAAATTTAGAACACGCTCCCGCTCACGTTTAGCAATGAGCGCGATTGGATTAGGCTGGTCGGTTTCAAGCGCCGATATCTTCAGAGCTATTTCGTCTATAATAGACTGCGCTGCCGTCGGCACACTTCGAATTTGAGCGATGGCTTCTGCAACGAAAAGATCCCACGCAAAATAAAAGTGGTGCAGTATTTCATCAACTTTTGCAAACGCAGACCGAGTGATGTTCTCTGTGAATTCATGAGAGGCGGCATACACAAAAACTGCATCCACCATCAAGAGTCTTGGTTCTGACGGAAAGTCGTCTGCAACCCCAATTCTTTCTTCCACGATGGCAACCCAGTTGTAGAGCCCTAGATCACGCAATTGGCTCAACAACCGGGATTCTGCTTGCTTCCAATTGATACCAGATTCCCCACTGCTTTTGAGAATCTTTTTCGCAGACTCGATAAGAGTTGGGCGATTTGCGTCTGCTTGAAGCAATACAGAGGCCTGCAGGATCAATTGTTCTAGAGTGGGAGGTGGTTCATAATGTGAGAACATCAGAGGTTTCTCCTGATATAGTTCTGAAAATTGTAAATCAGTTCTTCGAAGCACCTTGCTGCGCATTTGCAGCTTCTGATGAGCTGTTCCGAAAGCGTAGGATCGGGACCCTTGATTTGAGGCCATACGGCAATAAAATCGTCAGCATTGTCCAGGTCTTCGAGTATCTGCTCCTTGATTTGTGTAGGTAGTCTGAGCTTCGAAAGCATACTTGTTTCAGTCATTCCGATCTGATTGAGAGAGTGCCCAAGATGCCAAACATCGTCATCGATCACGAGAAATCGATCATGATACTTGCGCGTCATTTCGTTTACTTGCTTAATTTCGGGCACTGTTTTACCAATCTTTGTCAGATTGGGCGCAATCTGTTGAATGGAATCGAATAACAATTGCCCTGGCACAACCCCATCAGCATCCTTTTGCTTGAGATTGCGAGAATCTATCAATGCTGAAACTGACACACCGGTGTACACATTAGCCAAAGCGAATTCAGCGAGGTCAATTGAACCGAAGAACGGATCGACGATGACGACCTGCTTTTGGGCATTCTCGATAAGCTGTTTCACAAATGCCACGGATTTTTGTCTGGTGTTCGCAAGAGAAATGAATTCGTCCATCGAAAGTTGTTCAACGCTGGTTTCTGGGCGCTGTTCGCCCGTTTTGTTTATCCGTTGTTTGTAGAGCGTTCCCAAACGCAACGTTGCATCAGCAGGCTGTGCGGATGTTGCTGGGGAAGTGATTGTCCTTTGACTCCGTTGATAAACGGGAGTTACATAGCTATAGCCTTGTTGGTTTTTCTTTCTAGGTGGGACATTCACCTGTGCCGTAGCGACTTGGGCGGCCGTGGTCACACTAATTTTGTGGATGAACGAGCCAGCTTTAAATTGATAAAGTGGACCCCTTGAAGGGCAAAAAATCTCGATATCATACGATGTGAATGTTTGAGGAAGAGTTAAGTCTGTGATTCCAGATGGGTCAATTGGGCTTGTGATCATCGTATGTCCGTCGATTCCTCTGCTAGTCAGGTGAACAGCCAAATTAGAGAGCGCGGCGCCCTGCCGAGGGAATGTCTCGATGCGAATTATGTCGCCAGACGAGTTCGAATCCCATTCGGAAAAATCACAGCTCCTGAGAAACGGATTTGGAGCTAAAAGGGCAAGTCCATACAGCCAGTCATCGTATGCCAATAGGTCAAAATTTAGGTGCCGTTCAAACCATTTACGGGCATCATCTCGTTTCATCAGTTCGGCGATGGAATCTTCGGCATCTGTCAATGCTACAAGGCGATTAAACCTTGTCCCAGAATGCCAGGAAGGTATCATCGGTAGCTTCTCGGCTAAAAGAAGAATCCCAATATTCGGGTAAGCTGCAAGAGAGCCTGAATGGATTTTTTGTGCCTGGAGAACACCCGGAACTGAGACGGCGCCAGTCAATGCGCTTTCATACCAGCACAAAGCATCTTGAACAGCCATTTCGGCTACGTTCACAACAAGCGTGGAACCAGCAAGAGATTGGTAGTCACAAATGCCCTCTGTCTGTTTCGGTATTTCAGGCGGCAATAATTCGACACACCCATAGAGGAGATGCTGTTTTTTCTGATGCAGTAAGGATGCGCTTCGGACTAGCGCCTTACTGTAGTCAGAAAAGATGTTTGCAGGCCAGTTCGAATTGCTTTGTGCAGACATGCAGGTGTCCTATCAGACGAACTTGAACAACCCATGGATTCTTTCATTCCCGGCTTATCTTGTCGACAATCGCCTGCACGAAAAATCGCGATCACAAAGGTAAATAGAACTCAATCACTCGAAATAATGATTTTTGCTGGAGTGAGACGGCAACCCTGTCGTTGATAGATTATGAATTTGACAGGGGTTACAGCATCAACTCAAATTCCTGTTGTCCTGTAAAATCCTTTGCTGGAATCGTTTCTGCGCCAGCCCCTAGACTTTTTAAGAACGTCCTTAGTTCGTCGAGTGTTTTGAATTGTTTATCTTTTTCAGGAATCTCCGCGGTCACATCTGAGAGTCCGAAAAGCTCGTACTTATCTTGATCACTTTTCCGATATACAGTGCAAAAGCGAAGTGACTTTAATGGCTTGTCCGGTGTCTTTGTGAAGAACTTAATTCCGTGACCGTGGACTATGACGCCATTGTCAAATTGATACGAAGGAGTTGTATCATCAGGGTCGACTTTGTGTTCTCTACTGACTGAAATTGTCAACATTGCCTCGAACGCCATTTCCACGACGTTTTTTACCTTGACTACCACCCAATATCGGTTGCCCGGCACTGGATTCTCTTCCATCTCATCACCGTCACTGAAATAAGACTGAAACACCATGCTTTCACCTGCTGATCACTTCTACCAAGATTTTAGCAACCCAAATTTTGCCGAGGTTCGGTTGGAAGACAAATTCACTCTTCGCAATGGTTTGAAGTCAGTGGTAACCATCAGATATCATCAGGACCGGGCTAAACAGGACGCATTCGCCTCCGTTCTTCATTTAGATGATTGGTCGGCCCAAGATGAAAAGTCGTTTTTCTTTGACCGCATGCCGAGCCTCATTGCAGAATGCGAAAAGAGGAGCAAACATAATTATCCTACTTTCGAGTTTTCCAAGCGCGTATTCGTTTATCAGAACGGGACACCGAATAGATGTATTGAGCAGATAGGTGACTTGAAATTGTTTAGGCGTGGCGAGCCATATTGCAAGACAATGGCGGCGCTAGACAAAGTAATTGAAGACTTTGTCGAGCATTACAAGAATGAACTATTTGAGACTTATCAGCAGGTTGCTGAGGATGTTCGCCGAAAGATAGCACAGGCGCTCAAGGAAATGAAAGTCCCCGCACTGGTCACAGCACGCGCAAAAGAAGAGGATAGTCTACGGGACAAGCTTCGCCAACGTTCAGTGCCACCAGAAGAACCTAAAGCTTCTTATGTCGATGCCGAGGACATAAAGGCCGATATAGTCGATTTAGCGGGTGTTCGGGTGGCTCTGTATTTTCCTGACGACAGAAAGGCAGTCGCTCAGGTCTTAGGTGCAATGTTCACAGAGAAGGGGAGAAAGGAGTTTCCAGAAAAGCCCAAGAAGAAGCATTGGAGTCCGCGATTCTCTGGATATGCGGCAACTCACCTACGAGTAGAAGTGCGCGATGTAGGCAAGAAGAAAGGAACCTACAACCTTGAAATCCAGATAGCGTCAGTCATAATGCACGCGTATGCCGAAGTCGAACACGATTTCGAGTATAAGCAGGCGAACGGAGTCCTGACCGATTTGGAGCTACAGCTCCTTGATCAGCTAAATGGGCTAGCACTTACCGGAGAGATTGCTTTAGAGCAGCTGCAAGAGGCGCGGAACAAGCGTATATCTAATGAAAAACTCAGTTCGCTGGCAAAGAACCCTCCTTAAGCGCCTCCAGTTAATTTTCTAATTACCAAGTCCGAAGAATAGGTCGCTAATTGGGACCTTCAGTGCCTTGGATAGCCTTTCAAGTGTTGATAATCGCAAGTCCACTTTGAGATGGTCCCCAAAATTTAGGCCACTAGCTAAGAGACATTCCTGCCTTTAAAATAGCATTGCTAGAAGAGGCAAAATGAAAAGAACAAGGAAAAAGCACGCCGCGGATTTCAAAGCGAAAGTTGCATTGGAAGCGGT
>DATNPX010000033.1:0-158418 GCA_036702975.1 Oculatellaceae cyanobacterium | reverse complement strand
GCAACGGAATTCATGCAGCGGTCTATTTTGACTCCCTCGCTTCAACTGCATAAGTATCACTCTGATGGCTTGCGAAAAAGACCGGTGTGGCTTGAAAGCCGCCTTGGAGGTTATCGCTCGCATTGCGGCGGTGGCAGACGGAGTTGCAAATCCTCAGTCGATAGGTGAACGGCAAAGCACCGTCTCAAACTTTTGTTCACTTGTGCAGGGAGTTTCGCATTGCTTCTAACTTCTGTCCATTTGTCTGAAAAGGATCATAATCAGGCTCTAGCCCATGTTTGTAGTTAGATATCTCATTGCTGCAGCCAGTGAACAGCGCTTCCATCATCCAGCTGCCCCAACTTACCTGGTTCACCGTAGACGCTTGCGCCACTCGTTTCAAAGCAACGTTTGGCTTGTCGTTGTACTTATAACCACCATTCGCGATAAGTGCGCCCCAGCCGATCTGGCAGCCGCCTCTGATCCCATAGGAAATTACGTCAGCGACAAATTTGCGACGAGCCGCGATTGCTTCTGCGTCTAGTTTGCGCTGGCGACCGGCCAGAATATCTTCTGTCAGTCGGTATGCTTCTACTCTTCCCGTCATAGATGGTCCCAACTTAACACCCTGTCTCGTTGCCAACTTAACGAGATCACCTGCGTCAGTTTGCATCTGCGCCATAGTGGCATTCTGCAGTTGTCCAAACGCTTCTGATATCTGATGACGGGCTCCCGCAGCAGCGAGGCGACCGCCAGCCTCAAATAGTTCGGGAGCGACAGTTAAGATACCCGCAGACACAACGAAGTCGATTCCACCACCGCCAATTTTCTTGATGTTGGTCATTTGTATCCCCCTCAAGACTTGAATCGTTGCCGGTAAGCCAGTTGCGCCGACGGCGATCGTCCCCAGTGTAGTGAGGTCTCGAACTGCATGACGCTTTTTATAGTCGACATAAAGTCTCGAGAAGTCAGCAAGAATGAGATTGTGACAGTCGTCGAGGATTTTGGCTTCCGCCGTGTAGAATTCACGACACTGTTGGTCTGGGCATTTGGCGAGAAGCTGTGCGCGTTGTTCTTTTAGTTTTTTGATCGACGCGTCGAGCTGTTCGACTTTTTGGAGAGTCGATTTTGAATCAAGGTGTTTGCGCCGCACTTTCATGTCCGAGTATTGATCGAACACTAGTTCGCCTGAGTAAGCTGCGATCACAGCGGCATACGCTGCGATAACAGGAATCAAACCGGCTTCAAGACGTCCGCGATTTTTGAGCGCATTGGCGACGTTGCGATTGTAGTGCCAGAATTGAGTCTGCAATGTGATATCACCGCCATTGGCCATTCCGCTAGCAGCAATCTGATACAGAGTCGTTCTGCGCTTTTTCCATTTATCTGGTTTTGTGTACTGGTTTCGAAAATTTGTAGTGCACTGCAATATTTCAATTTCGTCGGTGAGAATGTCTTGGCTGATTTTGTCTACCTCATCGTCCGCGATAGTTATCGCCCCGGAGAGCTGCGTCGACTGTGAGCTGCCAGGATCACCTGCCACCGCTAGTGCCTGAAGCGGGCTTGCCATTGAGGCAGTCATTAAAGACAAGGACAACAGTGAGTTTAGAATGATTCTTCGCTTTTTGTTATTCATGGTAGGCATCCTGGAGCTGGGTCTCAATTTGTTCGTGCGCACGAATTTTTATGTGCGTGCAAGCGGACACCTGGCATCTCTGCCAGTGTGAATGTGTCAATCAACAGGTTGTCCGCCGCCGCATCTTAGAGCACGGCGCTGCAGAGTTTCATCATCCTTTATGATGAAAGTCGAGTCTCAGCTTTTCTACGAGGTAGGCTGCGATGGGTATTCAAGAGATTATTGACTGCGATAGCAGACGGAGCCGCTACGCTAAACAAGCACCGCCTTGAGGCTCACATTGCCACTCACTTATAAGGCAAAGATTCTTGGGCACTCAACCATTGTTATTTTGATTCGTCATTATGCTGGGCCGATAGACAAAGCAACAAAAGCAGCAAGATACGAAACTGAAAGAGAAGTTCAATGCAATAACAACGGACCGAAAATTTACTATACTTGCGGATTGGAGAGACGATGCTGCGCATGGAAGGAGGCAGCATATGTAATGTAGGCCCACAAGCTGACGCTTCTGCTTCTTCATTACGGACGCTGGCTCACTCGCACTTCGTGCTCGACGCCTTGGAGACCCATGGAAGAAACCTTTGAGACCCGTGACCGGAAGCGACCGCTGAAGGTGTACGTCACCCCAAATGAGAGCCAGGCGATTGAACGCCAGGCTCTCATTCACTGGGGATGGCAGCCCGTCGACGCTTCGGCCACGCTAAAGGATAAGTGCCCGTGCTGTCCTCGCTTTGCGAGCCTTTCGGGAGTTGTGCGCTTGCCCTTGCCAGTCATCCGTTCCCTGTGCGCCTGGGTTCTGGTGCTGGGTCTGAGCGCCAGCGCCCCGCTGGCCGTTTTGTCGGCCGACACCCCGACCGAAGGCGGCAAGTCCCCGATGCTGCACAGCACAGTTACCCACACCGAGTGCAACCGTCCGCAAAGCCCGACCGTCAACACGGGAGATGTGCGTGTGGTGGTCCCCGGCACGGAGTTGGATATGGTTCTTTCCACCGAGATTGCCTCCGGCGAGACCGTGGAAGGCGATGAGTTCTTCGGCAGAATCAGCAAGGACGTGCTGGTGGATGGCCGGGTGGTGATACCCAGGAGCACGCAGGTGCACGGGGTGCTGAGCACCCTGGAAGGACCGAAGCGCGCTGGCCGCAATGGCTACATCAACGCGCGCTTTGATTATTTGATCACGCCTGATGGGCGTGAAGTCCCGATTGAGGGCAACAGCACCACGCGGGACTCCAAAGGCAAGGCCGCAGCCAAAGTCGTCGGGCGCGCGGCGGGCTACACCGCCATTGGTGGCGTGGTGGGCACGGTGATGGTGCTGGAATATGGCGGTCCGGCGGCGGCGAGCAACGGGTACGTTCTGGCGGGTGGAGCGGCCGTTGGTGGGGCTGCCGGACTGACATTGGCCATGCTGATGAAGGGTAAAAGCGTCATGCTCCAGCCCGGCGCTGAAATGCACGTCAAACTCAGCGAGCCGCTGAAACTGCCGACCGTGACCATGCCCGATGAGACGGCGGAAGATTACAGCATCCCTGGGCTGGAGGTGAAGGTGGCTGGCGTGCGCATTGGGCGCCACCCGTCCGGCGAAATGACCGAAATTACTCTGACGCTGGATATTCTAAATCAAACCGAAAATACGTTCTCCACCTTTGAAATCGGTCTGGAGGACGAGCTGGGCAACCTGTTCTTCCCCTCCTCCCTTGGCGACACGGGAATGCTGTTCGGCAAAATCAAGCCCAGCAGTCACCTCACGAGCAACATTACCTTCAGCGTGGACAGCGTCAAATTCCGCCACAAGCTAGTGTTCTTCAAGCCCTATTCCCGTGAACCGCTGGCAAAATTCGCCCTGACCGATGCCATGCTGGCAAGCGGCAAAGCCAGGCACAAAGGCAAGCTGGTGGCCACTGAAGTGCGCCAGCCCGACTAAGCCGCCCAATTTATTTTGCCATCATATGCAGTGGCAACCATATCAGATCTCTCAGGGCAGCTTGTTGCTAGGTTTTGCGGACGTTTTGTGGACGTTTGGCTGAGTGTTGTTTGCCAATAATGCCAATTGCCAGGCGTAATTCCTCGCCCGCACAAAACGTTCGAAGATTGCCATATGTACCTTAAATTCTGCAAATTCTGCGCTCACTTTTCGCCAATACTGCAAATTTGCTTCGACCTGCAATGGTTTGTTTTCGCCCTTTGAAGTGGACGAAACAACGCCTGCAGCCTTTTATTTACTGTTTCAGCTTCCGCTACAACTGCGGTCCATCTGCTGAAAACACTAAAATCAAATCATTTACAAAAATATTTTTCGACCACGTCACTAAGTGGATGGACACATTGGCGTCACAATCTTGCCGTAAGCTGATTGTTATTGTGAAAGTAACAAACAATGGATGATGAAACTGTTTAAAACACTGGCATTGTGTTGCAGCGCCTTACTGCTGGTACTGTCTATATCAGGCTGTCAGGTACTGCCTGATAGCAAAGCAGCCGCGCATACACCTAACCAGATCAAGAAACCCCTTGTCAAAGACCCAGCGCTGAATGATGAAGAAGCATCGCATACGGCTTATCAGGTCAGTAAACCCCTTGTCAAAAACCTAACGCTGAATGATGAGTATGTATGTCAAATCAGAGCCATACAGCATATTGAGATTCGTTCATTAGAGAAGGGGTACTTGCAAAATATATTGGTAGACGAAGGAGAATATGTTCATCAGGGACAACTGCTTTTTCAAATAAAGCCCAATATCTACCAAGCCGATGTTCAAAAATCGGAAGCAGAGGTTGAGCTTTCCAAAATTGAGCTACAGAACAACCAGGCACTTGTTGCACAAGATATTATTTCCAACACTGAAGCCGCCATGTCTGCCGCCAAGCTGGCTAAAGTCGAAGCGGAACTAGCGCTAGCTAAAACGCATTTAGGCTTTACAGAAATTCGAGCCCCGTTTGACGGGCTGATTGGCCGCTTTAACGATATTAGGCTGGGCAGCCTGCTGGATGAAAACCAATTGCTGACGACCTTAAGCGATACCCATCGACTTTGGGTTTACTTCAATGTGCCCGAGGCTGTGTATTTGAACTACATGGAACACATGCGAAAGGGTGTTCCTCAGAGCGTCCAACTGGAACTCGCCGACAAGGAGATTTATCCTGAACCTGGAACGATAGAAGTCATTCAGTCAGACTTCAGTAGTACCTCAGGCAATGTTGCCTTTCGAGCAAGCTTTAGTAACCCACAAGGCCTACTGCGTTACGGGCAAACAGGCAAAATACTATGGCCCAAGACGATCAACCAAGCGGTCATTGTGCCCCAAAAATCTACGTTTGAGATTTTAGATAAACACTTTATTTATGTTGTTGACAAGGCCGGAGTTATTCACGAACGGGCGATTAAAATCGCCCGAGAGGAACCGAACGTTTACATTGTCGCTTCCGGAATAAAACCTGATGAGATGTTCCTACTTGAGCGGCAGAACAAACTAGATAAAGGCGACAAAATCCAATACAAGCTGATTGATCCCAAACGTGCTTTTGAGGATTTAAACCTGTATGCAGAGTAGTTTAGGTTCGGGCAGCCATGTTTCGTAACATTCTTAAGCGGCCGGTACTGGGGATAGTTGTCTCGGTTTTGATCGTTTTCCTTGGCTGCCTATCCCTTGTGCGGCTTCCTATCTCGCAGTTCCCTGAAATTGCGCCAACCGTCGTCAATTGCTTTATTGCCTACCCCGGTGCCAGTGCCAAGGTGCTTACAGACTCGACCTTGGTACCGCTGGAAGCGGCCATTAACGGGGTGCCGGGCATGCGCTATATGTCTTCTGATGCGACTAGCGCCGGCGAGGCCACCATCCGTCTAGTGTTTGAGCCCGGTACCGACCCCAACCAGGCGGTGGTTAACGTCAAAATCCGAGTGGATCAGATGATGTCCTCATTACCTGATCTCGTTCAGAGAGAGGGGGTGATCATTCGACCCCTACAACCCTCCATGCTGATGTATGTGAGTTTGTATTCCGACTCCGACTCCTTTGACCAGAAGTACCTGTTTAATTACGCCTATACCAAGCTAATACCCGAAATTCAACGAATTCCTGGGGTGGCGAACGCGGCCTTGCTGGGTAGCAGAACGTATTCCATGAGGCTATGGCTTAAACCTGACCGCATGCGAGCCTACAATATCTCCACTGAAGAAGTGGTCGATGCCGTTAAAAGCCAGAGTCTTATTTCCCGCCCTGGCCAGGTAGGCATCAGCTCAGGGAAAAAAGCCCAATCCACCGTAACGGTGCTTACTTATGTCGGCCGCTATACCGAGCCTGAGCAGTACGAAAATATTATTATCAAAAGTTCCGGGTTTGGTGAGATGGTCAAGCTTAAAGACATTGCCACCGTGGAGCTGGGCAGTGAGTTTTATGACATTTACACGAATCTGGATGGAAAGCCCTCTGCGTCTATCGTGCTGAAACAGACGACCGGTAGCAATGGCAGGACAGTCATCAAAGAGGTCAAAGACAAAGTCAGCGAACTCTCCAAGTTGTTTCCGGAAGGTATAAAAGTCGAGTACAGCTACGATGTTTCCAAGTTTTTAGACGCCTCGATTGAGCAGGTCATCGATACTCTCCGTGATGCGTTTATTCTGGTCACCCTGGTCGTCTTTGTGTTTCTTGGGGACTGGCGTTCCACCGTCATTCCTGTCATTGCCGTACCGATTTCATTGGTAGGGGCCTTTTTTGTGCTCTCGATGTTTGGTATGTCCATTAACCTGATTACCTTATTTGCTCTGGTACTGGCTGTTGGCATTGTGGTGGATGATGCCATTGTGGTGATTGAAGCCGTCCACAGCAATATGGAGAAAGACCCGTCGCTATCGCCTTATGCGGCGACCGGAAAAGCCATGGGCGAACTGGGAAGCGCTATTCTGGCCATCACGCTGGTGATGATTTCGGTGTTCGTGCCAATCGCCTTCATTCCTGGCCCGGTGGGTGTATTTTACCGGCAGTTTTCCATCACGATGTCAAGCGCCATTGTGATTTCGGCGTTGGTGGCGTTAACACTAACGCCTGTTTTATGCGCCATGTTTCTAAAAAACCATGCTGGTCATGCCGGTCATGACGGTCACAAGCCCTCTCGCAACCTATTTAGTTGGTTTATTGCTCAATTCAATGCCGTTTTCGAAATATTCACCCGTGGCTACATGTGGGTGTTAAATCGTATCGTCACCCAAAAACTAGTAAGCCTGGCAGTCGTCCTGTTATTTGCTGCCGGCGTTTTTTATATTAGCCAAAAGGTCTCCTCCGGCTTTGTCCCGAATGAAGACCAGGGCACCATCTACGCTATTGTTCAAACACCACCGGGGTCTTCGCTGGAGTACACAAACAAAGTGATGGGACAGCTGGAAGCAATCACCAAAACGGTTGAAGGTGTCCAGTCGGTGACATCGATGGCCGGCTACGAAATCATGACAGAAGGTAGAGGCTCCAATGCGGGGACCTGTCTTATCAACCTCAAACCCTGGGACGAACGCAAACACAACGTCACTGAAATTATTGAGGAGTTAGAGCATCACACTCTTGGTTTGGGAGGCAAGATTGAATTTTTTGAGCCGCCAGCCATTCCTGGCTTTGGCACTTCTGGCGGATTTTCGTTGCGACTACTGGATAAAACCGGCGATCTTCGCTATCCGGAGCTGGAAGCGGCCACTCAGGAGTTTATGAAAAACCTGTCGAAACGCAAAGAGATTTCAGGGCTGTTTACCTTTTACAATGCGTCCTACCCTCAAAGTGAAATCAAGATCGATAACCAGATGGCTATGCAGAAGGGGGTTTCCATAAAAACGGCTATGAACAACCTGGACGTTCTAATGAGCGGCTCGTATGAGCAAGGTTTTGTTAGATTTGGCCGGTTTTTTAAAGTCTTCACCCAGGCAGCCCCTGAATACCGGAGAAATCTGGATGATTTGAAGACCTTGTTTGTCAAAAATGAAGAAGGGGAAATGGTGCCCTACACATCGTTTATGACCCTGGAAAAAGGAAAAGGGGCAAATGAAATTACGCGCTATAACATGTACAACTCTGCCGCCATTCGGGGATTTCCGGCAAAAGGGTATACGTCTGGCGACGCCATTGACGCTATCCGTGCCGTGGCTAAAGACACCCTGTCCCGCGAGTACGGCATTGCCTGGGAAGACCTGTCCTACGACCAAGCGAAACGCGGCAATGAGTTTGTTGTTATCTCTTTGATCGTTGTGCTTTTCGTCTATTTAGTGCTGGCGGCCCAGTACGAAAACTTTGTACTGCCTTTGGCCGTACTCTTTTCCTTACCAGTCGGTATATTTGGCTCCTTCTTAATGCTCAAAATCATGGGTTTAGCAAACGATGTGTATGCACAAATTGCCATCATTACCCTGATGGGACTGTTAGGTAAAAATGCTGTGTTAATCGTCGAATTTGCGGTTCAAAGACGGAATGAAGGTTTATCGTTGCGAGAGGCTGCCCTGGAAGGCGCCAGGATGCGGTTTCGGCCTATCCTGATGACGTCTTTTGCCTTTGTCGCAGGACTTATGCCCCTTGTGCTTTCGGAGGGCGCAGGGGCCGTGGGGAATAGAACCCTTGGTTCATCTGCCATGGGTGGCATGCTTACGGGCACATTCATAGGCGTCTTGGTTATTCCGGGGCTCTATTTCGTTTTCGCCACCCTGGTTGATGGCAAAAACCTGCTGAAAGATGAAGACCATACAAGTATCACCGAATCCATTGCGAGGACCCAAGAGAGCCGTTGGAAAAAACAGAGAACGCTGAAAGGACGACTTAAATTACTGCTTAAAAAGATGAAGCATAAGAATTAGTCAGTCAACCATGAGCGGAATGCACAGAAAAAAAACTGTTAGTCTTCTAACATTCATAGCTTTTATGGCAGCCCTTCAAGCGCCTGTTTTTGCAAAAAGATCGTTTTTTCATCCGTTTGATCTGTCGGAAAGAAAGCAGACATTCAACGTACCAAAGAAGTATGACACTCCGCAGCTACGGGGCTCTGTCAGTAGTACGGCTGTTGATAGTGCGGGTTCTATTAGCTGGCGGCAGTTTTTTTCCGATCCTGATCTTGTCTCTCTGATTGAAACAGCCCTGGCAAATAACCAAGAATTCAATATTGCTATACAGGATATTCAAATTGCTGCCAATGAAGTGAGAGAAAGACAGGCTGCGTATCTGCCTAAAGTCGGCTTGGGGTTTGGCGCAAGTTACATTCATCCATCCGACAACACCCCGGAAGGCGTGTTGGATAAAATTGTTGAGAGAAATTTTTATAGATATCCGGATTACAACCTGAATCTGGGTCCTTCCCTGAGCTGGGAAGTGGATATCTGGAAAAAATTGAGAAATGCCAAAGAGGCAGCCAGACTACGTATGGTGGCACAATACGAGGTCCGGAATTTTCTTATTTCCAGGCTCGTTACTGAAATAGCACGCAACTATTATGAATTAATGGCTCTGGATACGTCGCTGAAGATACTCGACCAAAACATTAGCATCCAGGAAGCGGCTTTCCATAAAATGCAGGCCTTGAAGCAATATGCCAAAGCGAACCAGTTAGGGGTTAATCGGTTCGAAGCCCAGTTGAACAAGACTAAAAGCCAGCGGGCTGAAACCAGTCAAAGCATTGTCGAAAAAGAGAATTTTCTGAAGTTCCTCACAGGTATCTATGACGAAGCCCCAATAATCAGACACTCTGACCAATTTATGGCGATACCGGTGCATGAATTGCAGACCGGTGTGCCTACTCAGCTTTTGGAAAACAGAGCTGATATTCGTCAGGCTGAAGCAGCGATTAAGGCGGCAAAGCTCGATTTAAAAAGTGTCAAGGCCGAGCTATACCCCAGCTTGACGATTACTGCAGGTACTGGCTTTTCAGGATTTAGCCCCGCACGGCTGTTTCGCACGCCGCAGTCCTTACTCTACAATGCCGCAGGTGGCTTCACGGTTCCATTGATCAACCGAAGAGCAATCGTTGCACGAATACAGACAGCCAATGCCGTACAAACCCAAGCGGTTTTGACTTTTGAGCAGACTCTACTAAAAGCCTACACTGACGTTCTTAATCAGGCGTCCAATATAAGAAATATGCAGGAAGCTTTTGAAACCAAAAAACGAGAAGTCGTATTGCTCGAGGAGTCTATCCCTATTGCAAACAGCCTGTTTAAGTACGCCAAGGCGACTTACGTCGAAGTGCTGCTCACTCAGGAAGAGAAACTGAATGCCGAAAAAGAACTGGTGGCAGTGAAAATGAACCTGGTCGGGTCCAAAGTTGACCTCTATCGAGCACTAGGGGGTGGTTGGCGATAGAAAAACCTTTACATTAATGGGCTCTTTGTCGGTTCTGACCTGCCCCCGGAAAAGCAGGGCGGGAGCGACATGGGCTATACATTTCATCTTCTGTAGCTATAATGAGATTGGGTGCTGATTCACCGAAATGAAGTGCAGTTCCTCCTGTTTCGTCATAAGGTTTCAGATATGACCGAAATGGTGAGCGGTGTTAAGATCCACGAGGCTGGCACGCACTGCCTCACAAAAGCGTCGACTTCGGGGTACTTTCATTTGATCAGAAATCTTTCAGCACTCATATCCCTCGCCGTCGTTTTCAGTGGGTCGTTCGCCCTGAGCACTCAGTCTGCTGAGGCGAATGAGGCGAAAACTTCGCGAAATACGTCCGGCGGAGCCAGAAATTATTTTGTCCCCCCGCCTCCGCCTTACACCCCTTCAATTGTCCCTTCAGCGCTGGGCATGACGAACTCTCAAGCGGTAACAGCGGATGCATATAACGCTGTCGTGGAGAAGCCAGTCAATCCCTACAGCAAGTACATCTTCATGCGCCACCAGGGCGACAGACCGCAAGTTGTCCACCCCAATCCGTACGTAAGCTACGACCCGGGCGTTGAGAAGAGAATTCTAAAACACATTGATGACATCGATTCTGAGATTTCGAGCCATGAGAAAGAGATCGGCAAATTGCTGAACCTATGACAGAGCATGATACCAGGGAAGGTGTCATGCATCAGGCAATATGTTTTGAGCAGTGGATTTGATTGGGTCGATTTGAACTATGAAGCTTCTGCACCACATACGGCGCAATTGATGTGCAACAGTTGAGGCACGTGCATGTGCGAAATCGTCTCTTTAGCTTTCACGCAGCTACAGGATGCCACCCGCTTGGTGATGCGTCTGACGCGCTTTGTGTTCTTACTCCAATCGATAACTGCAGCGGTTATCAGGCAAAAACAGAGAATCCCTAAACCAGGGAGTTTGTAGCCATGGGGCGCAAGTAGCAGAACCATGAGCGATACGAAGAGAATCTCGTTACCTCTATTCTTGATTAGCGCCATCTGTCGTCCTCCAGTATTGGTGGGGGGCGGATACTTTGTTCGAGTTGCAAGAGAATCGCGTCGAGCGATCTTGCTGTCCTGACAATTTATTATCGATAACTCAACTATAGCTATGAATGCAACAACTGTCAAGGAGTCTTAGCATTTGCAGGTTCTCATCTAATTGCTTTCTTTCAAAAGCAAATTGTTGATACACCCCCTGCTCTACAGTGACTCTGCTCGATATATCCACAGGCAATCACGGTTGCCTTACCACTAGAATCGTTTTGGCTCCGTTCAGGTCTCCGTTTTCATAATACCCACACCTCACTAAGTTGAAACCTGTACGTAGCGTTTCGGCATGCCGCTGGATGGTTTGAGAACGTCCGTGCGCCTTTCCTTTTTTCGGGCTTGCGCAATTCCAGATTTCCCACGCTCTTTTAATAACTCGCGTTCGAATTCTGCAAAGACCGCGAGCAAGCCTGCTGTGGCACGCCCCAATCGGTGTAGTCAGATCGATGGCTTCTGTTATCGAGACAGAGCCAACTTCCAGCTCCGACAATTCTTGAAGGGTTGATACCAGACCGTGAAGCGAACGTCCCCATATCGGTCTACTTCCAAACGCACAATTCTCTATTTCTCCAAGGCGTCCAAAAACCAATTAGAAAAACTGTAACCGAAACCCGGCAGGCTGGGTCTGAGGCAAGGAAGGAGAGCCAAAAACTAAGGCGGCAAAAAAGGACTATTCCACTTACACCACCGGTGGTGCAAGAATTGAAAGCTCTCCAAGGAAGTTGCGTTCATTCAAACACTATGCAGGCTGATTAGCGACACGACTAAGCAACAGGATGCAAAGTTGAGAGAGATGTTCAAGAAAATGACTCCAAGCAAACTGACACCGAATGTCGGGAGTTTCCCCGGGAGTTCCGACGAGCCAAGGCCTAAGAAGCTGAATAGCTGATAGATAAAAGATGGGGCAGACGAGGGGACTTGAACCCCCGAATACCGGTACCACAAACCGGGGCCTTAACCACTTGGCGACGCCTGCCATGAGGAAGCGGTAAGCTTCTCGAACCGATTATATTACAAGGGAACGGCAAAATTTTGAATGGTAAACACGATTGAAGAATATTGCCAAAAACTAGCTTCCGACCGCTTTGAACAGAAGAGGCAGTGCCCGGGACAGCAACCCACCAATGGCAAAAGCAGCCACCCATGACCCGAACCAAATTGAAAGCGCAATCTTCGGACCCCGTTCCTTAATCATCACTCCTACAGTTGCTATACAAGGAACGAATAGGGTGATAACGATCATCGCTGTCACGGCCTGAACCGGAGTGAGCGGCACTTCGGTCAGCCCGAACGAAGCAAAATCCCGCCTGACAATGCCCAATATAAAAGTTGTGGCTATGCGAGGGTCGTTGGGCAGGTGGAGCCAGTTGACTGTAATCGGTTGCAGAAGCTTAATAAACAAGTCCAACAAGCCGAGCATTTGAGCAATGGTCACGGCAAAGCCCGCGACAAAAAACATCGGTGTTGCATCTTGCAAGAAGCTTATAGATTTGGACCACGTCTTCTTAAAAACATTGTCAGCGCGAGGCATTCGCATCGGCGGAATGTCGATCAAAAGCCCGCCGGATTTTCCGGGCAGCACCATATTCAGTAGCAATCCGGTAGCGGCAAGAATTCCGGCAACTACTGTTCCATACACAACCCAAGCGGTGATACCACCGACTCTAGCCAGAGTGCCAGATACTACTCCGAGCTGTGCCGAACACGGAATTGCCACACCAAGAAGCGCAGTGGCAATGATTTTTTCTCGACGCGTGCTCAACAAGCGAGTTGTTATAGTCGCCATCGTTACGCATCCGAGTCCAAGAATCAATGGAATGATCGCCCTTCCGTTCAAACCGATCTTATTCATCAATTGATCGACCAGAACAGCAAGGCGCGGCAAGTACCCAGAGTCTTCCAGCAAGGAAAGCCCTAAATAGAAGCCGACCACCAGCGGAAACAAGAGCCCGAGCAAATAGGTGACTGTGAGAGTAACCAACCCGTACTCGCCCACCAGTATATTACCGACAGCTGAAAGGAGATTGTGCTCCTTCCAAAAATCAAAGGTCACCTCATCGGTTTTCGCGTTCTTAATCGCTGCATCTGCTAAGGACGCCTGTTCCTTTTGAGCGATCGTTCCCGACGGGAAATCAAACTTAGCATCGCCAACAGTGATTTCGCACGGAAAAACAGTTGCCACCAACCTACGAACAACAGGCTCGTAGTAGACCTTCATTGTCTTCTTTTCCGTCAAGTCGACCAGGTTTCCGGCGATCCAAACACCGAGTACCTGGTAGAACAAGAAATAGCAAACGGCAAACGCAACGACGGCACCATATACGGGGTGCAGCAAAAAGCGTCCGAGCTTGACAGAAAAATTGACCGCTTTACTTGGAACACTAACGCACTGTTCAAAAATGTCATTCGTCAGGACTCTACGCGAGCCATAAATAGCGGAGCGGTCAGATCCAGGCTTGACATTGCATACGGTGGCAGTCGGTTCATCACCTTCGGCAATCAAAAGCGCATGCGCTTGATCTATTCCTTGCTCTAACAATGGAGCTAGAATTTGACGCAGCTCATCGCTCACATTACCTGGCTCCGCAGAATTTATGCTCCTGCGAATTTCATCGATGCCCTCCTTGCGCACAGCAACGCAAGAAATGACAGGAATACCGAGCAGATTTGAAAGCAGCGGCTTGTCGATAAGCAGTCCGCGATGCATCGCCTCGTCCCACTGATTGATAACAAGCAACATGGGTTTGCCCATGTCAATGAGCTGCAGAGTCAAAAACAGATCACGGTCAAGACTCAACGCCGAAATAACATTGACGATGATCTCCGATTCTAAAATCATGCGGCGAGCTGCGCGCTCTTCATCATTGAAGCTCGACACTCCGTATACTCCAGGAGTATCAGCAAGGTCGTCGGCGCCCAACTTACCACGCGCAACATCGATTGTTGTGCCGGGATAGTTCGATACATCAGCGCTCAAACCGGTCAGAGCATTGAAAATTACGGATTTTCCAACATTAGGATTGCCCGCCAGAACGATCTTCCTGGCAGCAATAGCCGAAACAGCGCTAACTTCTTGAGCGACTTCTGGTGACAAGAGTGCCTCTGAGCCTTAAGAACTTATTGCGAAATATTATCACTTAAGGGAGATTCCAGCTGCCAAAAGTTGCGTAATGGATACATGCCGGATTTTGGCAAGGATGCCCAAAAAGCCCGTCTGCCGCACTTTATTGCCGGCAGCAGCTCTCACTTTGCAACATTATATATGACAAAGCATTGCGACCCGGCAGCAGAGCAAAGTTAAACTAGCGACGAAATCTATAAAACAACAGCTAGCTAAACAATTTACCAACTAATAATGCCTCGCCCGTTCAAATCATCAACACCACCATGTGGCACCGTTGATAGAAAATCAGACTCACTTAAGAGAATCCTCGTAGTCTTAGCTGCACTCTGCCTCATTTCATTAGGAATGAGCGCGATGCCGGCACTTCCGAGTGCGGCACTGGAGAAAATTTCGACACCATCAAAACCTAATCAACCACAGCAGTACTCATTGCCAAATGGCCTGCGCATCATTTTGCTCGAAGATCACTCATTGCCTGTTATTTCGACGATGGTCTGGTATCGCGTCGGTGCAAGAAACGAGCAGCCTGGGCTAACAGGGCTCAGCCATATCGTGGAGCATCTCCTATTCCAGACGGTTGGTCAATACAGAAAAGGAGAACTCGGCGCCACCATTGTGCGAAACGGTGGCCAGTTCAATGGTTTCACAAGCGATGATTTCACCTCATTTTACGAGACTTTGCCTGCCAGCAAGGTCGACTTGGGCTTGAAGATAGAGTCCGAAAGAATGAAGAGCGCAGTCTTCTCCCAAGCTGACCTGAATGAAGAGATTGGGAGAGTCAGAAACGAGCTCGATGAGAATGCAAAAGATCCAAGTAATAATCTTGCTCGCGAAGTTCGAGCAGCAGCTTTTATTCAGCATCCATATCGCAACCCACCTCAGGGCTGGAAGCAGGACCTTGAATCGTTAACGGCTAAAGATGCAAAAGAGTTCTACGAGCGCTACTTCCGCCCGAACAATGCCACACTGGTGCTGGTTGGAGACTTTAAGACCCAGCCAACGCTAGCGGTGATTGGAAAACTGTTCGGAACGATTCCCAAAGGTGCGGCAATACCGCCTGCGGTGCGTATAACCGAATCACCGCAATCGGCTGAACGTCGTGTCATCGTTCGAACACCTTCAAAGATTGACGAAGTACAGATTGCTTATCATGCTCCTGCCTTTTCTGACCCCGATGCAGCACCCATGTTCGTTCTTGAGAAACTGCTCAATGCGCCCATTTCTGGTCGTATAAAAACGAAATTGATTGACCCCAAAAGTATTGGTTTTGGTAAATCGGCTTTTGAAATAAAAAAAGACCCAGGACTATTTACCATCGACCTCACAGCTCCAACGGGTAGTGGTCCCCAGAAACTTCTGGACGCTTGGGATACAGTCGTGAACCAACTACGTTCCACTCCGGTGTCTGATGTAGAACTTTCCAGAGCACGCAACCAGGCAGAGTTTGCAATTCTGAGCGACCGCGACGGTCCTTATAAAGCTGGCTTCCAACTTGGTTATTGTGAAACCATGCAGTCATGGGTGAAAGGATGGACAAGCATAGACAAAATTCGAGCGGTGAATGCGGCCGATTTGCTGCGCGTATCAAAGCGCTATCTCAATCCTGATAGCCGAGTGATCGGGATACTCACCAATCCTGCTGCGAAGCCGGCACCTTCCGCCAGTCCTTCGGCGCCCAAAAGTGCACCGCCTTCAAAACCACCTGCTAACGCTATTTACTCCATACCGAAGACACCTATCAGCACTACTTACGGTGCTCCTCAAACCTGGGGTTATAAAGACGACGGGAAAAGATTCATATGGCCAGCGCAATTGGAGAGCAAGAAGAGACTCTTGATTGCAGAGGCTCAATCAGGAACCGACGAAAGCTCTTCTGCATCTTCGTGGACTTCTGCAGCTTCAGGGTCTTCTGCATCTTCCGGCTCCTTCAGTGCTTCTGGTTCGTCTAACAAAAATGGCGCCAAAGTCTCATCCGTAGAAAGCTCAGCATCGCCGTCCAGCGGTCAATCCGCCGGAGAATCTCCAGCCGACAACAACGCTCCACCGAAACCCTTTGAAGGAGCACCATCGGGAGACAGCACCGGCTCGAGTTCCAACACAACGCCAAACAACACCCCAGCCTCTACCAGCTCATCGCCAACCGCGGGTTCTACAACCATAAAGTCCTCACCAGCGTCTAACGCGAACAAAACCGGGACAGGTTCAAGCACCGGTAGAGCCGCCACTCGGACTTCTGAAAGTAAGACAGCAGGCGCGACTGAGAAAGCCGCGACTGGCACACCGATTGTACAAAAAAAGGTACTCAAAAACGGGACCACCGTCCTGGTCGTGGAGAGTCACTTAGCTCCAATAGTTCAAATATCCGGCGCAATCAAAGCGGGCGATGTTTTCGAGCCAACCAACAAAAAGGGACTGTCCGCGCTTTTGGTTCAGCTGTTGAATGATGGTCCGGCAAAGTCATCGCGCCATGAAATTCAACAGCAGCAAGAAGACATGGGTTTATCTCAACCGGCAATGCTGAAGTTTGAAAACAGCATCGAGACCATAAACTTCCAATCGCGGTGCCTGTCAAAAGATTTTTTGCGCGAAATGAACCTGATCGGGTCTTGCTTAAAAGGGCTTTCTTTTGAAGATGCAGATTGCGATAAGGCAAAGAACGATTTTTATGCGACAGCGAAATCATCAGAGGACACAACTAATGTCCGCGTAAACCGAGCGCTTTTGCGCAGTTTCATGCAGCCGGGCTCAGCATACTTCCCGGCAGATCCACGAGAAAAAGCACATGCGGTCAGCAGCCTGAAAGCCCCAGACCTAAAAGAATTTGCCGGTCAACATTTGACACCAGACTCAGCTGTAATAGTAGTAGCAGGCGATATAGCAGCAGATCTTGCCTTTATGCAGATCGAGCGGAGCCTCGACGGATGGTCGAACGCATCGAGCAAACATGGTGCCTTGCCCTTAGCTGCGGAGAATTCTCGCAAGGTCTTAAAGGTATCGCTGCCCGATTCAGATATTAAAGGGAAGACCCTTCTAACCGTCGGAAGGCTAATGCCAAGTCAATCGGAGAAGAAAGACTTTGCCGCCCTGCTCATTGCTGATTGCGCGCTCACCAATCATCCTATTTTCTCGAGGCTGGCGCAGCGGCTTAATACAGACCCCAACTTAGAGAGCAATCTAGCCTTCGAAGATATGGAATCGCGCTATGTGCCGCTATCGAACATGGTCAGCTGGAGTTTGACGGTACCGGTAAATCCGCACCTGGTTCAAAAAACGTCGACCGCAATTCAGACCGAGCTGAAACGTTTCGCTAAGTCAGGAATTACTGCAGAAGAGTTGGCAGAAGTGAAACGATATCTCGCCTCAGCTATTCCCGTCAGGATGATGCCTTCCTGTGCCGAAACAGCCAAGCACGTATTGACTGAATATCTGCAAGATGCAGAATCGAATATTCCGTGGCAACTTATTTCCCGAGTGCGTGCAACAGATTTAGCGACAATCAACAACTTCATCAAAACAGAGTTCAAGCCCGACCAGTCGGTACTCATTGTGGCTGGCAGCGGTTCCAGAACGGTACCAGTGGTGAAACCAACAACCGAACCAGTTGGTAGCGAATCTGGTGGCACAGAAAGCGAAACTTCAGACGAAAAATAGCAAAACATCCTTGCAAAGCTTTATTGTTTTTCAAATTAAAGAATCAACACAAATTTGCACAAGATTTTCAGACTAAATTAGCCTGCTCTAACCATCAGTCGATATGTGCCCTCATTCAATTAGGTATGCACTCGACTAACAATCGCTAAGAAGTAAAGCGCTGCTCATTTGAGTAACGTGTTCCGTTCAAGGCTATAGAAGCTCCATAAGTCAGTATTTATAGGATTTTTCGGGCGCAGAAAGCCGCCTATGTAAACATGACAAGAGCTTGTCATTTAATTAATCTGTCGTGGGCTAAACCCCGCCCAGTTGGGCTTTTGCGGTCTTTATCATAGTAAAACGATCGAGCAAACGCTGCACTGGTAAGCCTTTCCGGGTAGCGCATGCGAGTTTGACTTTCTAGTGACAAGTTAGATAATATGCAGCGTCGGTTTGACATCGCTGATTCAAACCAAGTCTGACCTGCGTCAACTCTATTTAACAGAGAAGGTATTCCGTGGCACTAACAGAAATGACAACAACAATAGATTGCGAACGAGAAACTATTGATTTTGATTCTATTCACGAGTATCTAAGGGACACTCAATTGCCCTCCAGGGACGCTGCAGTTAGCATGTCGTCCAGCGCATTCAACCAAAGACAAGTAACTGAAGGGGCTGAAGAGCCTCGCGAAGAGGTCCCGGCGGTAGTACAACGACAGCAACAACCAGCCAAGGCAGACCAATTGGAAGCTCTCTGGCCAGGCGTGCATCACGATTTTCCTCAACATACAGTTCAACGGTCTGCAAGCTTCTATATATCAGTTGGGTTCGCTGCAGGAGCCGTCGCATCTATCGTAGGCATCTGCGGGTTCTTCTCCATACAACACCTGACCGCAACAGCCAAAGCCAACACGGACAACAGCAAGGTAATGGTTGCTGGTGTTCCTCAAGCCGTGGCCCCGGGTGGAACTGCGACAGCATCGGGCGACGTTCTCGTGCCCAGTTCGCCGACCTATCAAGTTCAAGCTGGTGACACTCTCGCTGGTATCGCAGTAAGAAACTACAAACGAGTTAGTCCCAGACTGCTGGATGAAATTTGCAGAGCAAACAACATGCGTAATGCGAATGTTCTGAGCCTCGGACAGAAGATTACTCTGCCTGAGTATCGCGCGTCGAACCAAATTGCTGCCACCACGAATTCGTCCGTGCAGTAATCAGTGACGGATGCTGCTCGAAAAGTAGATACACAAGAGATATTTGATAGGCTGTCGAGGCAACTTGATGCCTACGAACACCGTTCACAACAGCTGCAACTGGCGCTAGAAGTCGAGCGCGTTTTCAACACCGGTCAAACGGGTGTGTTTGAAGCAGGCACAGGAACCGGCAAAAGCTTTGCCGCTCTAATTCCGGCTGCGCTTTCTGGCAAGAAGGTAGTGGTCTCCACCGCCACCATCGCTTTGCAGGAACAGTACATAGCGAAAGACATTCCTGCGTTGCAGAAAGTGTTGCCTTTCGAGCTAAACGTAGCGCTCATGAAAGGGCGGGGCAATTATCTCGGATTGCGGCGCTGGGACGAGCACATTCTCGAAAATGGGCTGGACGACCGGTTAGCAGATTGGGTATACAACACCGATACGGGTGACATCTCTGAACTGGATTTTGTGCCGCACTATGAAACATGGAACGAAATCAATTCCGATAGTGATGACTGTCTGAGAAATCGCTGCCCAAGATTTCTTGAGTGCTTTTATTTTGAAACGAGAAGACAGGCTGAACAAGCCAATATAGTCGTAGTGAACCACGCTTTGCTCCTTGCAGACGCGGCATCGCAGGGAAACATCTTGCCAGAATACGATTTGCTTATCGTTGACGAGGCGCATCACCTGCCGGACGTCGCCACCGACGCTTTCAGCCTTACACTGAGCAACCGCGGGCTACGCGCACTTTGCACAAAAGCGATCAAGAAAGCTAGTGCACCGATCGGCATGATTCACGACATTGAAAGGGAAGGAAACCTTTTCTTTCAACATCTGATATCGCTGTGCCCATTTTCACGAACCAGGCTACGTGAGCCATTAGACGAGGCCCAGGATCTCATTCTTTCGCTCGAGATGCTTAAAAGTTGGCTGGACCAGCAGACTTACGAAAATCTGATCGATGCAGATATGGGCAGAGAGAAAGCCAAGCTAAAAGCGAAGGCGATAGTTTCGACTATCAATGCGTATATCAGCGCACTGGAGATAGTTTCAGATCCATCTCCAGAGTGGGTACTCTGGATTGAGAAGAGCGATTTTCAAAATCCTCGCGTGGCAGTGGTTGCCGCGCCGTTGGACCCGTCAGAATATATTCGCAGTCATGTTTTGGAGAAACCGGGTCTTGAAGCATCGATCTGGATGTCTGCAACACTGGCGACCGGAGGCAAAGATCCATTTCAGTTCTTCAAACGCAACATAGGTCTTGGCCACTGCGTACAGAACCGGATTGCGAGCCCGTTTAATTACGAAGAACAGGCAGCGTTATACTTGCCTCAAAATATGCCAGAACCAAATTCCCAACAGTTTCTTAGCAGAGCATCGAGCGAAATCGAGCGAATTCTCGACGTAACCGAAGGGCGCGCGTTTGTTCTCTTCACCAGCAAAGCGGCTCTCAATGCCACCTTCGATATGCTCGCACCCGGTTTGGCATATCCCTGCAAAAAACAAGGCGACATGCCGCGTGCGAGGTTGATCGAATGGTTCAAAGAGACACCATCTGCAGTACTGTTCGGCACTTCCAGTTTTTGGGAAGGTGTATCGATCGATGGAGATCAACTGAGTTGTGTGATCATAGATAGAATACCGTTTCAAGTGCCTGACGACCCAATTTACGAAGCTCGCTGCGAAGCGCTAAAAGCAGATCACGAACGTAGTTGGTTTGCCGATCTAGCGCTGCCGTATGCCACGATGCGGCTCAAACAAGGCATGGGACGCTTGATTAGAACCAACACCGACCGAGGCATCGTTTCCATTTTAGATCCTCGCCTGACGACCAAATCCTACGGAAAACAGTTACTGGAATGTCTCCCACCAATGCGAGTGGTACGCACGCTCGGTGACCTGGACAACTCATTCTATACCGGACTGAATGTCGAGATGCGCGAGAAGAAAGTCGCGAACAAGACAAAACAGCCGGCGCGCGCCGATTTTGAATTTGAGCAAGAGAGCTTTGCAGCGAAGCCAAAGAGGAAGAAAACAGTAGGCAAATCCGCTGAAATAGAACATATCAAAGAAGAACCAAAAGAGCCCGCAGTCAAGGAAGCTGACCCAACTGAGTTCGCGGCGCCCTATCAGCTGACGCTACCAACAAACTTCTTTTCTTGAACTCAGTGACACAGCACCATGCTGAAATCACGCATCGTCAGAATCAGACTCAGATTGATTTTCAGGCACGTTAGTTGTGTCTCCGACGAGTTCCGTTCCGGTGGCACCGATATCGATATCACCACGCACAAAACAGATTGACGTCGGGCAGTGATTAAAGAGATAGCGAGCGATAGGATCGGTTCCCAACGCAAAGAAATGCCTGCCACCGATCGGTGAAGTACCGACGAAAAGGATGTCGGCTTTCTCCTCCTTGACTGCAGTAATAATGCCTTTTGCTACCTCTCCGACTTTAATCACGCCGCTCGCCTTTATGCCTTCGGCTTTTAGTTTTTCAACCATGCTGTTGATCTGAGCAGTGACCTTATTCATCGGTCTGTCGGTGGAGATGAGCTGGGCGACGACGCCCACCTTACCTGGGTCTGGCAAAATTCGCAGCAGCACGAGTTCTGCATCCAGAGCCTTCGCCTTGGCAGCGGCGAGACGAACAGTCTTCTCGCTGCGCTTGGGACTGCTAAATGCCACTACAAATTTCATTTCAGTCTCAGTCTCGTCTCTGCGCTCAAGAGTGCCAAACCAATTTCAGAACCAGATAACAGACAGCTGCGAGCGCTGCAGCAATCGGAATTGTAAGGATCCATGCTAGCGCCAACAATTTCAATGTATTTGGATTTAATTTCTTCGAACCGTGAGCAGACAAAGTGCCACCAGCAACGGCAGATGACAGGGTGTGAGTTGTGCTAATTGGGGCACCGAGATTAGAAGCAGCTAAGATAATTAGTGCCGTGCTCATTGATGCTCCGAATCCTTGCGAGTGAGTCAACCGTTCCCGGCTAATTTTGGTGCCAACGGTACGGATGACGCGCCATCCACCGATCACTGTTCCGGATGCCATCGCAGTGGCAGCCAAAGCCATAACCCAGAACGGCACATGGTTAATTTGATAACCGTATTCTGCAAAGTGCGTAGCCAAAATCAAGGTAATGAGACCCATGGTCTTCTGCCCGTCATTGCTGCCATGTGAGAAGCTGACGGAAGCGCTCGAGATGATATGCAGCCAACGCATAACTTGTGGCGGAGCTTTCTGCTCGTCTTTCTCCTTCTCGTTGGAGATCTTCAGGGCTATCCATGTCATTGCAGCACCGGCTAAAAATCCAGCGATTGGAGAGAGTAGAAGACCGCTTAGAACGTACCAAAGTTCATGCCACTCGACGCCCTTCACACCGGCAGCCATAACACCTGCGCCAAACAAACTGGCAATCAAACAGTGCGATGAACTAACTGGTATTCCAAACCACCAAGTAATTAAATTCCAGATCAACGCGGCAAGCAGCACAGCTACAACAATCGGCAAGGAAACAGCATCGGGGGGAATGATCTTGGTTATGACTTGAGCGACAGCTGTGCCGACAAGCAGAGCGCCAAGGAAATTCAAGATACCGGACATGACGATAGCAACACCTGGCTTTAAGCACTTGGTGTATATAACCGTCGCCACAGCATTGGCTGTGTCGTGAAAGCCATTTACAAAATCAAAGCCAACGGCTAGAGCGATCGCAAGAATAGCAATGATGTGATCGACACTCATAGACGAATTATTCGTTCTCCTGAGAGCGATTCAACAGAATCTGGTATTTGATGTGGATTCTCAAACTAAACCGTCATTTGAATATATCCGCAACTGTCATACCAATAGTCGGGTTAAGGTGGGATTAAACGACAAGAACGCTTGACCACCAGTCGCAAACAGCGAAATTATTGGAAGACCACAGCTGAAGCCACACTAGTGCAGAGTTACAGCCACAGCGAACCACGGCATTTTTCACACACAGTTTGCTTTCTAAAACATTCTTCACTGGTGAGTTTATTTGCTTTCGAGCCATTTGCGACCAGCATGCCAAGCAAAAATTGTGGCTTAAGCAGAGGCCTCTACGGCTTCAAGATAATGCGGATCTAAGTAAACCCACAAGTCGCCGGGACGCCACATCAATGGGTGTCTGGACAAATAGCGATAGACGAGTAGTTGGCGAATTATTTTGCGAGCCTTTGGATTTTCTTCGCCACGTGAATCATTCGCTAATCGTGTGCGAAGATGGATGGCTTCACGCTTTGTGTAGCAATATGCGGGACCAGCGTTGTCACCACGAGAGCGACAGAGTACCGCCACTTTGCCTGATGGTTGCGCCCAACCGAGTACATAATAAACTTCGTCATTCATAACAATATGATAAGTGATGTGCGAGATAAGTCTAGTGAAGAGTAGCCAATAATGCTTGCCTTTGGAAACATCGTAGTCTTTCACCCCGCTGCGATCGGTGACGCATTGCTTGCATCGCCAATTGCTGCGACTTTAAAGCTAAATTACCCTGCCGCAAAACTCACGTATTGGACGCATCCAGGGCTGCGAAATATATTGCTTGGACTATGTCCGAGTATTGACGAGATAGTCGACTACGATCGCGAAGCGAGCATTTTTCAGCAGGTTAAAACTTTTGATGCTTTCAAAAGCGACCTTTTTGTTGACCTGGCCAACTCTTTCAAGAGTAACTCTATGACCCTGATGACAAGGTCGAAAGTTCTACGCTACGAAAAGCAACCACCGGACCAGTTGCCGAGAATGCATGCAGTCGAAAACTTCATCAACACTATCAGGCCAGTTTGTCCGGAGATACCAGAAAAATTGTTTCCGAGCATCTTTCCTGAGGCGCTATCAGAGGAAGTCGTGCAGAGGCTTTTCGGAGAGCAACATTTGCATCGGGCGCCTATGATTGCCATCGTCCCTGGTGTCGGTAAACATAGACCGCACCGCGCGTGGTTGTATGAGGGATGGCAGTATCTCTTGCAAACTATCTTGAGCTGGGGTACCCATCAACCTATTCTGATCGGCGGAGAAGACGAAGTCGATCTTGCCGAACGACTAAACAACGATCTCGACAGCCGCTGCATCAACGCTTGTGGACGGCTGTCGCTGTCTGAAACTGCAGCGGTTCTCAAGGCATGTGCAGTAGCAATCAGTGGCGATACCGGACCAGCCCATATGGCAGTGGCAGTGGGCACACCAGTGTTGGGCCTGTACGGTGCCACATATCCCGAACGCAGCGGACCTTATGGATATTTGGACTACGTGCTCGATCAAAGCGCAAGCTGTGAATGTCATGGTATGAAGTGCTGCAGATTTTCAAATTTGCAAGAGCCAGGGCGATGTATGCAACGTATCATGCTGGCGGAGGTGCTGGAAAAGCTAGCACTCATGGGCTTTGGGAAGCCAGAGGAACCTGAGTATGTTGAGGACCCGACATCTCTTTTGTGAGTCATATTAGAGGCGACCAAGAAGAATTTTTCATCAACAAACGCCACCACTGATGATACCATTTTCGCAGCGTGGGGGTAGGATATTTCCCAGGTTTGGCCGCGGTGAGAAATTTTAAGAAAAAATCTCATCTTTCCTGCTCAATAGCAAGCGCAGTCCGAAAAAATTAAGTTGACAAGAAGATAAAAATCTTACTCAGTTTCAGTCGCAAATTAGTTTCAAAGAACCACTTTGACGCCTATTCTGGCAGATTTTTTCTGCTAAGTGGGTACATATTTTTTAGCGGTTGTTAGAACTTACCAGTCAGCATAGGTCAGTCATGCAAAAAAATCTCTACGCCGACCGAGAGGCGGATCTCAAAAAACAAAAGGACGATAAGAAAGACGGCAGCGCCGAACAAGGCGATGACGTGCTTGGCAAAAAGAAAATTGCCGACACGAGTCCTTTCGCCAATGATGCACCGACTCGACCTGAACAGGCGAACCAATCCGCTGAAAACATTACTAATCAGATGGCGCAAGCCAATGGCATCGGCAAGGCCGGAGAAAAAACATATGAGACCAGCCAAGGCGCCATAACTGGTGGCGAGTATACCAACAAGAACGGCACATTCCTCGTCGCTAACAACAGCGAGGGACAAGCCGTCAAGTACAAAGTTGAAACTGATGCAACTACTGGAGCAAAGACGCTTGTAGATCAAGCAGGCAAGGGCGAGACATTGCAAGTCAAAGCGGTGGAGACTCCCGCAGTACGCACAGGAGAGTCGACGACAACGCCCCAATCGTCAACCGAACGACAGAGCACCACGCCGACTGAAAGACAAAGTGCAACTCCAACCGAATCGCACCCACCATCTTCGGAAAGACAAAACATCTCGCCCCCCGAAAAAGTACCCGCGCGAGGAGATGGCACAACGACTACTCCTGCTCCCATCTCGGATGGTCAGACACAACCAAAACATGGCACAGACGCCACCAAGCAACCTCCCGCTTCCGTTGTCGGACAAACAATCGACGCCACTCCTCCTTCTTCGGCAAAACCGAACGCCGGTGACGCACCGGCGCCGCCCGGTCCGACTAAAACTCCAACAGCTTCCGACGGATCAATCTCTACGCCACCAGTAAAAACTGTTACCGATACACCTCCGCCTGTACAGACGCATCCAGCAGCTCCCGCCCCCGGAGCCGACGGGCAGATCAAACCGTCCTCACCGACCACCGTGACCGGTGGCATTGACAGCAGCACTGGCCAGCCCCAACCGATCATCAAGCCTGGCACACCAGTTGCAACCAGTACGGAGGGACAAGTGGTGACGAGTGGTCCGAAACCAAGTCCAGTACCAACAATCTCTGATTCAAGTCCGCAGCCTCCGGCTAAGACAGCCCCGGTAAGTGACGCCGGTGCACTTCAGCCCGCCAAGCCAGGCACGACAACTGCTCCTGTCGCAATAGACGCCGGTGCACCTCAGCCCGCCAAGCCAGGCACTCCTGGAGCTCCTGTCGCAATAGACGCCGGTACACCTCAGCCCGCCAAGCCAGGTACTCCTGGTGCTCCTATCGCGGCTGAAGGTACAACAAAGGTTCCCACCACAGGCACTGACACGGTCTCATCTCTTCCTAAACCCAACGCTCCAACAGATGGTCCAATTTCACAACCGGTCGTTAGGCAACCGGGCGATGGTGGTATCCAACCTTCGCCAGCAAAGCCAGTTTCTCCAAGTGACGGGCCGGTAGTAAGTCAGGCTCCTGTTCCAGCTTCAGGCGATCTCAGCGGCACTAAGCCCGTAGGCAGATCTCCAGTTGATGGCCCAGCCGGTGTACCAGGTCAGATAGGCCAAGATGGTCCAGGGAAGTTGGCACCAATTACAACACCAACCGAATCAAACATAGGAAAAACACCTGCACTGCCAGGTGATACAACACCAGGAAGAGTGTCTAATCCGGTCGGTGATACGACTCTTGGAAAAGTGCCAACGCCGCCAGTTGATACGACTCTTGGTAAACTCCCGACACAGCCAGGCGAAACAACGCTGGGCAAGGTTACGACCCCAGCCGGAGACGTGAGCATCGCATCCGGTGCCACCACCGGCGGTCTGGACAAACTTCGCCCAACGACTCCCACAGAAGCAACTCCTGGTATCGGCGCCGCAACATTTGCTCCAAACCCAGCTCAAGCAGCGGCGTTGAAGCAGGTGGGTTTTGATATAAACAACCCAACTGATGTCTCTTTCCTGGCCTCAGCGCGCGCACAACTGCAAGCGGCGAGGTTGGCTGAAGGCAATTCGCAATTGACGCTGGCCAATGTTCTGGGCAACGCAAACGCAGCCGACGCGAACAAGCTTGCTGCGTTCCTTTCCGGCAAACCAGACGCGCTAGCCAGCCAGGTAACGCTGTCGGATGCGAACTTGGGCAAACTCAATGCACTCTTCAAAACAGAAGCAGCGACACTAGCGACGGTGCCAACGCCCCTCGACACCCAGAAAGCTGCGCTCGGCAGAGGCATGGCAGATTTCATGGCCGCCGCCAATCCGGCTACGCTTTCGCAACGAGACATCTACAACGAAATGAATAAACTGACTGCTCACTTACAGCCAAACGATGCCAGTCAGCGACTCGGAATGGCTGAATTACTCGGACGTACATTAACACCACAGCTCAGGCCTGACGTGCAAACGCCAGTGACAACGACGCGAGTCGAGACTTCGATCGTCAAGCCGGAAAACCAACAAGCAGTCAACAATGCGCTGGCAGAGGCAAGAACTCGCGCAGACGTGGCCGACCTCACGCCGAAACCAGTGCCAACGGCTGCCCGAGCAGATATGGCTGACAATGCCGCTACGCTTGCAGCTGCGAGCAGAGGACTTCAACCGCAGTCTGAGAGAATTCCGCTGCCCGATGCAGGCAAAACTGCAGAACACGGCATCAGACAGAACACAATGTCAACTACTGAAGGCATCGCTAATACCAAAATCCCTACCGAGGAAGCTGGTCGCGGCATTAAAATGTCTGCAGAACTGGCCGGTGCTGACCGCGCTGCTGCCAATACTGATCGTGCCACTGCCAATAGTGCCCGCAGCGACATGGTCGAAACGAATGAGAAGCATGTTGAGGCGAAGAAGAAACACGAAACTAGCGATCACACCGGCCAAGGCGGACAAGGCGGGGCTGGAGGAGGCTTTGGTATAGATGCATCTATCCTCACGGGAGCGGCTTTAAGAGTTGTCGATACAACTGGCAGCGACAAAATCGACGCCACGAAAAAGAAAGACGACGACGAGAAGAAGACGCCGCGCCGTCGTTATGTCGTTCGCTTCAACGACAGCCTGAAATCAATTGCTCAAAAAGCATACAAAGACGAACGTATAGGTGTATTGATTGGCGCGATCAACTCGGAAGTAATTCAAGAGAACACTCCGCTCGATGAACCATTGAAAGCCGGAATGCAAATTTGGTTACCATCTGAGTCTGAGGTGCAATCGTTCTTTGAAAACATCAACGACTACATGGCGCAGAGAGAGCAGCTGAGCCCGGAGGAAGAATTGGCGCGGCGCTTCGGAAACGGCTGGAGTGGAAATCAAAATCCAAGCCTCATACCGCCAATAGCAAAATCACAATCCAGACCATGGCCGACAGAGTCGATTCCAGCCGCACAATCGCAAGCATCTACCGGACCAAATACCGAACCATCCGAAGGTCTAACGGATACGACTATCGCTGCAGCAAAGCGCCGAGAGAATGTAGAAAAAGTGCTCGGTCCGCTAGGCAAGCAACAGCAAACCAAGGCTATCGAATATACAGTGCGATTGGGCGACTCATTGAAATCAATCGCCACTAAGCATCCCGCCTTGCAAGACGTCGCACTATGGGAACTGATCGCATCGGTCAACAAGATCACAGTACCAGGCAGAGATTCTAGCGCAGTCAAATTGAATCGCGGTTCCAAACTCATTCTGCCAACGCCAGACGAAATTGCCGAATTTCGGGAAGAGAAAGCCGAGAAGAAAGCGAGCAATGCCGGAAGCCAAACCGTTATCACATCAAATCTACGTATGCCGCCAACTAAGCCGATTACGGCACCACCTACGCCGTTCCTCAGCGGTCCAACTACAGGCGGATTAGATGACCAGGGCTTCACCAGAGCAACAGCGCCAATCACCGATGCTGGTGCCTCAATGTTGAGAGCCGGCGGATTCGTCAAAGCAGAACAACAACGTGTAAGCGAAGATGCAGAGACTGTATCAACGGCAGCAATTCAGCCCTCCAAACCGATTATGACAGACAAACCACAAGTTGAAAATGTTAAGCAGCTTGCTGATGACTGCCGCATCGTGCGTAGACATATGGTGGATCAGAACGGCCGACTCTATCAAGCACAGCTAGAAGTGAATCGACGCGGCGAGTGGCTCACTGTCATGATGTACAACATAAGTGAAGGGAACTGCTGGCGAAAATGCATTAATGAGCATGGAGTCACCGAAATACTCCCGCTAGAATTACCGACGCCGGCCATTCACCAGATGCTGGAGAGCGATTTCTCAAACAATTGGGAAGAGCATCGCGACCGCTTTCTCAAGCAGCCTGTCTGATCTGAATCCGAGATCTGACCAGGGTAATAAGGTTGGTGCTAAAGTTTTTTTGTGACTAAAATATGAGTGACTAAAAAATGATCACTCAGATTCGAGTTCTGGGAAAATTGATATTTCCCCATCGTGAGTGTTGTTGCGAAACTTATAGACCATATCGGTTGTCACCGGTTCGCCTTCGACAAACAACTTGTGGGGCCGATTGTTTTCATCGAACCAAGCAATCAGATGCCTTGTGGTGCCCGGCTTCTGCTCAGCCATCCAGTAGAGAACATGGCCATGGAAACGGGCACCGCCCATCTTCTTCTGAACTCCAAATTCATCTAACAGAACACCGTTATCATCGGCATAGATTGAAATTCGCTCGCCTTTGTCTGTTTCATGGTACGGCTGCTGAGGCGGATGCAAAACAAGGCAGTCATCAGTGAATTCAACGATCGGTGCATCTCTGCCCGCTGTTGAAAAAAGTCGCCCACGTCCTGCAGCAATTGGATCGTAAATGTCCTCAACTCCCAGTTCGTCAGCGAGAGGCTGTGCCTGGTTTGGTTTCTTCTTCTCGTCGTCTGGGGGGTTACTCACAGCTATTCACCGCCGCCGCCACCACCTTCACCACCGGGGGCACCGCCACCTTCACCCTCTTCACCTTCGTTCTGGAAGTTTTCGAGAGCGGTTCTTACTTTATGCAGCAAAACCAGCTGCGCATCAGTTGATAGTTGCTGGTCTTTAATAAGGTGCACAGCAAGACAATAAGCAAGATCGACATCACCTTGGCCAATCAAGCGCTCAGTCAGTAGGCGGCAGAACCAGGCGGCTGAATCTGAAGCTGGAGTGTCCTTGCGGTTGATTGAGGAGTTGAAGTCAAATTTGATCTTAGGATCGCGCACGACTTCCGAAACTTCAAATCTGTACAAGCACTTGGATGTGCACGGGCCGCATGTCGGCAGCGGTCCTTGGTCACGTTTGTGTAGTTCGAGAAAATCATCGCGCCACTGTTTGAGAATTGAAATATCCAAACGCCGATTGACTTCAGTCGGCTGAAATGCAGGTCTTAGAAGATTGAGCCAACGCATGTGCTGTTCGCGAACTTGGTCGTAATACCAATAGTTTTCCTCGCCTTTACGCTCGAAATAGCGCTCTGTTGCTTGGGTGAGAACGCACCAGGTGATACCGGTGATGTTTCCGCTTCGCGCACGACCACCAATAACACGCTGAATCTCATGAATAATTTGCGCTCTAAAGTGCACCAGCTGCGTGAGGTCTTTGAGAGTCGAAAGCAGATAGCGGTTATAAACAAGCCTGAATAAAGGATCATCCGCCACAAGAATGGCAGTATCGAGTATCTGCGAATCACAACGATGCAAGCAAAATTTGCAACCGAGATGTCTGTCAAAAGTGGCAACTATATTGAGACCTTTCATTGCTTCGCGTACAACGTTGTCTGACTCTTCAGGCGTTTCAGGTGGTGGCACCTCTTTAGTCTTATCGAACATGATCTGCAGATGGTAAGGTTGTTCCATCTTTTCTGCATACACGAGGGCACGTCCCTGACCTAAGGCCGTAACGTGGCGCTTCTGAATATCGTCCAAATTCATGGCACCACCCATAGAGTCGCGGTCATCGACCGACACGATTCTATGCATGATCTTCAAATTAGTATTTTTAAGCGCCTCAGGAGCCAACTTATTGGGAATTTGGTCGGCAATGATAAATCCCTGTCCGTAAGAACGAATTTCTGCCAACATGTTAGTGAAAAATTCTACCGCTTTACCGGCAGGGTTAGCATTTTCACCTGACTGACCCGTAGGAACGTTCTTCAGCAAACGGTGAGCCTCTTCAACCAGCATCACGTGCTGTAATTGATCTTTCGGACCGGTTGCTTCACGATACTCGTACAAGAAGACTAGAATCATCCCCATCAAGAACGACTTCTCGCTGTCTTCAGACACCATTTTTAGCTCAACGACTGTCGGTCTTCCAAAGAGAACGCTCATCGGAATCGAACGACGCGTGTTGAGCATCTGTCCTTTACCACCAATCAGCAAAGAACCGATTCTGGCTTTAAGAGCCGCTTGCACGTCAGGTCCGATTCTTTCAGAATAACCGAAGGACTCAACTGTCGGATCGATAATTTCAAACAGATCCTTCATGGTTGGATATATCTCGCCCGGGCAATCGGGATCGCCAGGCAAGATTCCTGGCGGCAAGCGCCGGTTCTTATTTTGAACGAGGTCCCAGCCTCGCACGCTGTAAATGGAGTTGAGTGCTTTTTCCAAAACCTGTGGCATTGGCGAGTACATTTCAAAACTGGCGTTGAACACTGATTTCAACGCATCCAGGTGCGTCTGAACTTTTACGCCTTTTAGAATTTCAAACGGATTTAACCGGAACGGCGACACCGTTTCATCACCCAAAGAAAAGGCTTGACCAATTCCTTTGAATGTTTCGGACATGAGCATCATGTGCCTATATTCCGATTTAGCTGGTTCGCACACCATGAACGGAATACCATAGCGGTGCAACTGCCCCAAAAGATAAAAACAGGTGTTTGTCTTACCACCGCCTGTAACACCACAGACAATCGTGTGTTTTTGCAGCGCATCTACATCGATATAGTACAAGTTGCCAGTGTCGACGCCTTTATCGAGAATATTGCCGATGGCTATAACTCGAGTAGGATCTTTCGGCGGAATCTCAGCCAAACTAAATTCGGCAGATCTGCGAATGCGGAAACCAGCCATCTCATGCTTGGGAAGATGGATGTAAGCAGAGAGCATGCGTGAATTGAGCGGCGTGAGCAGCTTGTATCCGAGAAGCTTCTGAAAGTCACCGACCCGCTGATTCTTGATCAATCCGAACTGTTCAAGATGTGGCTTGAGACCCTTCATTTCGTGGGTTCTAATCGGGGTCGGCTTACTTGTTTCATCAACGTAGGTTGCGCGAATCAGTGACTGCAAACGCGCAAACACCGATCGGTCAGCAGCAAAGTAGTAACAACAAACTTGCCAACTGCCGATAGCGGTGCCTAGCTGAATGTGCTTCAGGTAAGCGTCTTGCAATTCGAGATAATACTTAATCCTGCGTTTTTTCTCAGGGTCTTCATTCTCTTGCGCTTTCTGAATCTGGTCAACGATGCTGAACTCTTCCTGGTTGACTAACTGCGGCGGAATCGGGACAGCAAGCGTTAGAACGCCAAAATCATGCCCTTGCAGACCGTTCGCCAGGCGCTCGATCTGCTCTGAATCCATAGTGTCACCAGCGGTGCTCTTCAAAGCGGGAATGCCCGTAACTAGCCCAACATAATTTGAAAGCGGAGAGATCAGATCACGAATAGAATCGGCATTGAATGGGTCTTTGAAAATATCAACGCCGTTATAGACGCTGTACAAGATTGACCTAAGCGTGCCGAATGAAAGCTTTGCCGAATCACCATCAGGTGAATCGAAGCCCGCCGGTGGAGAGATACCCATGTAGTACCTAACGCCTTGTTTACCACCAAGTGCAAGATAGGCGAGGTTAGTTTTCTGACTGTGCAGACCCGTTAGCGCATCTTCCATCAGGTACATGCGTTTCGGCACAGCATTAGGATCGTTACTTTGCTGCGGTTGTTGCTGTTGCTGCTGTTTTTCGCGTTCGATATCCCAGGAGCGCAGGATACCGTCGACTCGCACAAAAGTGAGATCCGGTATCGGCCAACTCGATAGCTCGGCCGGATTGATGGGATTGGTGTCTAAGGAGTCTAGATCATACCGGCGCAAGTCGGCGATCTTTTCTTCCCAGATGTTGCGCCCACCGTCTCCCTGACTATTACCTGATCCCTGCACGACTCTTTTTGATACCTTTCAAAATCCTGTCAATAAGACAACTCGAGTAGCTTGTACCACTTAAACTATACAATCTAAATAGCTGAAAATACGCACCCAAATGGTCTAACTGGCAAATCAGGCGTCCTTGTCTTTATCAGCCGTTTTTGCCGCGTTTGACTGCATACGCTCCATGAGCTTCCAATTAACGTCTTTGTCGTCAATATCGTTAAAATCGTGAGACTTCATATGGAAAACGCCGGCCTGGCTGCCTACACGATAACAGAAGAAATGACGAAGCTCCTGACCAACAACGCGGTCGATGTTCAATTTTTCTTCGTCTGAAATCAGCTCGAACTGGGGTGACGTATTGACCGGGTTGAAGAAGTTAGACATGGTCTGGTGCTTAATCTTACGACCATCAACACGGAACATTTGCGGACCGAGTAGGTCGCCGTCTTTTTTGGACAAAGCGAAGCAGGCGATGGTACCGACACTAATCACAAGTTGATTTCGGAAGTCCTCAGGCAGATGCTGCAAGGTCTTGATGGCTCCAACAAAGCCTATTTGGAAACGGTCGGTTTCGGTCGTAATGGATTCCAAAGTCTCTTTTTCGATGAAGTCGTCGAACTCGTCCAGATAAAGTGCTGACGGCAGCTCTTCGCCATCTGAACTCAAAGACATCGCGGCTTGCTTCAACCCAGTAACAATAAGGCTTCCAAGGAGGTTCGCATTTTCGTCTAGTTGCCCGCGAGCTACCTTGACCAGCAAAATCTTCTTCTGTTTTATTACCTGAGTGAGCTTGATATCGCTGACTGGATTGGTCAGAATTGGACGAATGCGCGGATCTCCAAGCATCGGTGTGACTCGGTTCAGCAACGGTTCAACCCACGTGATCCACTGATCTGTTCTTGCTAGTTTCTTGTATTGAGCCCAGCTCTCGAGCAAAGTCGAGTACTCAACCTTGTCGCGCTTCTTCCGTTCAACATTTTCGAGCAGGATGTCTCGGAAGTCATTGTCTTGCAAAAGCGTGGGCAAATCGGTAAGGGTCTTACCGTTCGCCATGAGCAGCAAGGCAGAGTTGCGCAGAATATTGGCTGTCTGTGCATTCCACTGGCTTTGCGAACCAGGTGGTTCGGTGTAAATGGCCTTAAATCCATAGACAAGCGAAGAAGCTGCAGCTTGCAAATCTTCGTCTTCAGGCATCTCCAACGGATTGTAGGAGAGAGAGCCCTTCTTGTTGGTTGGATCGAGCAGAACAACTCGCTTGGCAAACTGCTTGCCTTTTGGATGGTGCGAAATCCAGCGCAAGAGCATGTCGACTAAAGTGCCATCTGAATCGATGACAACAATAGCGCGATCGTTTGACTCAATATCGTGTGTGATGAGACTGGCGATGAATCGAGATTTGCCTTTGTCGCCGGCACCGAGCACCAAAAGATGCGGGTCTTTTTCTCTCAACTTAGGTGGCAGTGCGAGCTCTTTCTTTTCCCAAGGGAAATATGGCTTCCATTCATGTCTAATACCAAGAGGCAGACTGCCAGCTACAATCGGCTTGGCGAGCTGATTCTTGATCTTATTGTGGTCACCTTTATACTGCGACGGAATATATTGTTGCTTGCCTCGAATGCTCATCAAACCATTGGTACCGAAAAGGTTCCAAACCAACCAGACTAGACCGACAGCAACAGCAAGGAAGATGAACAAGCCCTGGAAGAACATGTTCTTAGCGCCCGTCGGGTTGGTTGGGCTACCACTGGAAGTAGGAGAACCTGGCGCAGGCAAATTGCTCAGTCCATTCGCCGGATCTTGCGGGAAATGATAGATATGAGCCCTGATGCGTTCCGCAGTCCAGGAGCCTTGCAAATTAACGACTTGAGCTTTGATGAAATGGCCCTTGGTTATCTGCGTGCGCCAAATGCCCTGGGCGCGCGGACGTCCCTGCAAGTCCAACTTACCGAAATATTGGATAGGTTTAGACGGTCTGTATTCATCTTGATTTTGATAGACCTTATTGAACGCGATATTGTCCGGTCGTGTAACACTACCTCTAAACACGAAAGGTGCACCATTTTGAGGATCACCATCGCGACCAATACCTTGAATCTGGCCGTTAGTCTCTTCCATACTCAGGTAGGACGTATAAGCTCGTTTGTCGTTATCGGTGGCAAACGTTATCTTCCAATCACCGCCAATCATAAGAGGTTCAGAAGACGAACCGCCGCCTGCAACTTGAGCCGCACCGCCGCTAGCGGCAGCGATCATATTCGTAATCATGCCACCAACGAACTGAAACAGCATCGGAAACACGAAGAGCGCTACAGCTACGATGATAATCTGCGTCTGACGCTTCATTGAGAAACCGAGCACATTTACTGGTGCTTGCAGGAAATTTGGTTTCTCGTCAGAATCGTCATCTTCGGGGCCCCTTCGGGCGGACGACTTTCCTTGAGCCGCAAGCTTAGCCGCACGAGGATCTTTCTTGGCTGGAGGGCGTCCCTTGAACGTTGGGGTGTTACCAGAGAACGAACGTCTGGGCGGCGGCGTCTCATCATCTTCGTCATGGTCATCGTGGTCGTCACGCTCATCGCGCGCAGATGGACGCCGACCCTTATTTTTGCCCTTGCTCTTTGGAGCATCGTCAAAATCGTGCTCGTCCACATTATCATCGTCGTCATCGTCATCGTCATCATCATTCTCAAACGAACGGCCATGCGGGCGAGAAGTAGATGGGCGCCTCGAAGAACGACTAGCCGCAGTTGATTTCTTCGGTGATTCATCATCAAAGAAATCGTCATCCTCTTCTTGGCGAGAGACAGGAGGACGAATCTTCAACTTAGGTTTGGCTCGAACCGCCTCTTCATCGGAAAATGGGAACGCCTCATCCCCTGATTCTTCCTCACGATTTCGATTTCGCCCACGTCCAGAGTTGGTGGACGGCTCTGGCTCAAATGATTCAGCGCGACCTCTTTGTTCAGGTGCGCTCGAAGCAGTAGCGCTGGTTGAGGCGAAGAAATCCAGATCTTGAGCTCTGCGCACCGGTTTCGGCGGTGAAACATTAACAGGAGCAGGTGCCTGTACAGCCGGTTCTACAGTCGCTGGTAGCGCCGGCGGCGCTGCGCTGGCTGGAGCGGTCTCTTGAGGCACTACAACTGGTGCAGCATCAAGGGCGTTGTTACCAGGATTCATTTGCCTGGCAGTGGGGGAATCGAAAAAGTCCACCGGTGCTGACGGAGCTACTGGCGCGGGCGACGGTGGCGCCGGTTGTGCTTCAGGTGCAGCATATGCTGGTGCAGGAGATGGAGGTGGTTGCGGCACGGGTGCCTGAACGGTTGGTGCTACCGGTGGTGCACTCGGAGCGGAGCCTTGATCCCAGGAAGCAGGCGAAGCTCCCGCAGCAACAGGAGCTCCAGTTGACGGTATTGTTGACGCGGCAGCAACAGGAGCTGAACTCGCCGCAAAATTTTGATAGACACCACTTTGTGCCTGAGCAACTTGTGGTGGCGCCGGATCGAATGGAGCTTGCGCTGGAGCACTCGCTGGAGAAGGTGAGTAATCTTGCATTGACTGAGCCTGCACCACAGGCGCTTGCTCAGGAGTTGGCGGAGCAGGCGGCGTAGTTGAAGGAGCAAAATCAAATGGTTGGCGCTCTATTTGAGAGGCACCAGTATAATCGCCGTCACCGTTTCCATTCCCATGACCGTTTCCATTTCCATGACCGTTTCCGTTGCCATGACCATTCCCGTGACCATTGCCATTTACGGCAGGCTCAGCACCTTCTAGCGCTTCGCCTACACCTTCTGGCTCTGTACCATCGCCTCCTTGTCCCTTGGCTTCGCGCAGCCAGACCTGGGATTGATTGCGAACTAGAAGTCTTTCTAAAACGATCGGATCTGGTTTGACATGAACTGCCAACGCTCCGGTAGTACGCGATAAAGTCGGCAACGGGGTCGGTGCTGATTCAGACAAAGCAAGACTACAACCGGTGCAAGCCTTGAGTTTGCCACGAAGTACGGTTCCACAAGAATGACAGATCAAGAGATCCATTTTGAGTTTCCTCTAACTCAATACTATCGTGATTGCAAGCGATTTACCTAACCGCCGGAAGACGGTCCACTTACGTTTTGCCCAAATCCTGCAAATCTTCAAAGTTCCGCCAAAGACTTCCAAAGACTTCGGGGAATTCAGGGCTTCAATTGCTTAGTAAATCGGCGTGACCTACGTTCAGTACGCTAATCAACAGCATACTAAGGGTGAGAGCGACAGATGTCAAGCAAACAATAGCCGCCAAGGCTGACCCTCTGAGGTTATATACTGAATAGCTGAGGGGGCGATTATCAGATTTAAGTATCAAGCTGTGTCTCAGCGAGAGCCGTAAGTGCCGCACGGTGGGCGCAAACTGCGTTTTTATGGCGAAAAATTTGCCTGGGATGCCGCATCAACAGCAGTAGAAATAATATTATTGGGTACATAATCAATGGCGATAAGGTTGCTTACACGTCCGATAAAAGCTGCGCGCCGGTGGAACTCGGCGGGAAACTGGCACCAGGCTAAAACAGGACAGTAGTAGGAAGGAATCTAATGGGCTCTCAGGATGAATCATCTTTAGCCGCTCGACGAGCACGACTAAGAGGCTCACTAGCAAAACAAGCTTTACCTCCTGACCCTTATAGTCAGGACCCTTATGCGCGCGCTAAAACTCCGGAAAATGTAGCCGAAGCAAAAGCTGCACCAGAGAATGGGAATACCGCGGAATCTGGGAGCAATGGAAGCAGCAACGGAACCAGCGGCTCTGCAGCCGATCCTCAACACGGACAGCCTGGATTCCGCCTCGAGGATTTAGCCGCTTCGTCGGGAAATGACATCGCCGGTTCAGCAAATACAGTCGCGATGGAACCAGCGCCGCAAACCGCTCCATCCACAGTTATCAGTGGCTCAGGTTTTGGACTCGGCTCTCTGTCTGAATCATTGAAAGGGCTTTCGCGTACTTCATTTGGAAGCGCGATTGGCGCCAGCTCGTCGAGCTCAGCGCTGACTGAGATAGCAGATTGGTCGACCGCCGAGCCAGAAAAACCTGCCGAGCCAGAACCGTCACCAGAACCAGAACCGGTGCCCGAGCCAGAGAAATCCGAAATCATAACTAGTACTGCAAAAACCGACTCATCTGGCTTTTTCGGCACTGAGAGTAAAAGTGAGCCGGCTCCAGCCGAAAGCATCGAAGAACCTGTAGCCAAAACAACTGAACCTGACTTTTTCGGACAAACAAGCAAACAACCTTCAAGCCATTCCATAGAAGCCTTCAGCGATCCGGCGACCACAGCGCCTGCAAGTCAGCCACCGACAACGGACGACTCCGCCGCCAGCACCAACGCAGCGAAGGAATCGAAGGCCAAGAAAGGAAGCAAAACGGCAAAGGCGTCGACGCAATCAGATGACGAAGATGCGCCAAGCGCACCATCCTCGGTGCCGCAGACTGACAACCATGTGATTGTGAATTTAGCTTCCAACGGTCAAATGCATGTGATCGTAGACAAAGTGAGTGAGCCGACGAAAGTCGTCGTCGATCAACCGGCTCATGTAATCGTGGATAAAATTGGCCACGTGCAAGTGTTGGACACACTGACAAACATCGACCAGGCAATGGGCGCCTGTGCAATGAATTTATCCGCATTGCAATCAAGCGCAACCCAACAGACTGAGGCATTGCGCACTCTCTCGGAAACGCTGCAGACACAGACTTTTTCCGAACTCGGCATGACTCTCAATGGGCTCATGGACTCGCTCTCAGCGGCCCTCGAACCGATGAAAGCTGTGAGTGAACTAGTCCCGGCTATCGATCAACTCGTACAAACGATGGAGTCGAAGATCAAGGCTGAACCAGAAGCAGAGCAGAAACTGAGTCCAGATCAATTGGTCATGAATTTAGCCGATCAGCTTAGTGCTGGTCAGATAGATCCGTGGACATTCAAATGCGCATACATGGCTGTGTTTCCCAGTGACCACCCGGCCGATTTGCTGCATAGGCTGGTGGATTTGTTAGGAACATCACGCCTTTCAGGAAATCTGTTCCGCGCCGCATACGATGCAGTGCAAGCGCCAGACCCACCGAAGAGAGCTCCTGTTACTTATGCAGAAGATGGTAATACCATCGTAAAGGTTGTCCAGGACGAGGCTCTCGTACAGCAACTAGAGGAGTTGCGCAAGAGCCAACTCGAACTCGAAAAGAAGATGAGTTCCCGCGAGAGCGAGTTCAGCGATATGCTCTTATCAAAAGACCAAGAGTTGGCAGAAGCACAAGATCTTCTCAATTCCAGATGGGAAGAGTTCAATGCTCGTTACGATGAATTGAGCGAATCACTGCAAAAGAGAGATGAACTAATTCAAGAAAAAGAATCTGAGCTTGCACGGAAAGAGAATGAAAATGGACGTCTGCGCAATCAGATGGACGAACTCAAAGAGATGGTCACTGAACTGAAAAATCAATTCAGCGCCAGCAAAGCTCGTGCCGATGCATTGTCCAAGCCCGGGTTCTTCGACAGCGCACCCACTGCAGGGGCTGCACCATCACTATTTGATGCAGCACCAAACAAGCCGCTGTTTCAGGGTGATCCACAACAGCACGCGCAACCACAGCATCAACAAGCTCAGGCCCCCATGCCGATGGCCCAACCTCAAGCGCAGATTCCTGCCCCTATGCAGCCACAGATGCAACCGCAAATGCAGTCTCCCGCGCCCCAACAATCGTTGCCTCCTCAACCCGAGCCGGCTCAATCTCCAGGCATGGCTGTGCCGCCTCAAATGTCTCCATCCGCATCACAGCAAGCGATCCCCGGAAGGCAGAATCAGATGACAACACCATTTGCAGGCGCCGGACCAGGAAGCTACGGCAGTGGCGTTCGAGCTCAGGTATTTGAAGTTATAGTCCGCCAGGCTCTCGCTGGAGCACCCTGGCGCGAAATCTGCGCCGGACCGATGCAGGTCAACAACATATCGCCAGACGAAGTCGAAGCGGAAGTCAAACGTCGCCAAGCACTATTGAAGAAATAGAATAAGATCTATTGTTCGCCGCTATGAACTTTCGTATTCGGATTGGTGCGCAGATTAGACTCAGCGGCCTTCCATTCTTTGACGATAGGCTCGATATTGGCCATGTAGTGCAACACGACGGCTTGTGGAAGACCGCCGAATACTTCTGTCAGCGTGTAAAACATCACGCCTAGAATGGAAAGGGTGCAAATGATCGTCACACTTCTAGTAAACCGTGCTTGATCGTCAATTTTTTTCGCAAGCAAGGCGATAGTGATTTCTGTTCCGCTGTCCATTTTTGCCTCGTATTCTGTTTATCCTGCGCGATAGTTCCGCAATTTCAGTACGCAGCACAGGATACACTGTCGATACTGTTTTCGTCTCGCGGCGATGGCATTATAACCTATTGATTTTCTGGAACTAGGTGGCTTTATATATTGACCCGGCAATTTTAACCGGGGAGTTTGCTGGCAACTGATCGTAAACGATCATCAAGTTCAGCGAGTGCCGCCTCGATTTCCATATCTTCAGAAACTGACACCGTGCGCAGATCAATGATCGTGGACTCGCTGGAGATGATAGCAACTATCGGTCTCTTGTGAGCACGGAGAGCCGTTCCAATTTTGGAGGCAGATACTCGCGCACCGGTGGCGGTATCAATCTTCAAGCCGTAGCTCTTAATCGTAACATTAGGCATAGTGCCACCACCAAAGGCTGATTCAGTTTCAACCCCAACACAAGTCAAGACGTTTAGTCGCGGGGTCAACCTTGCCACCAGTTGAGACGCTCGTGACTGCAACGCCTCTACGGATAACGCCGCCATTTCGTATACAGGCAATCTCGCTATCGCCTCGGGATGAAGGTATTCAGCCAGAGTTTGCTCCAACAGCGCTATATTCAATTTATCCAGCCGCAAGGCTCTGTATGTTGGATGCTTACGCAGCTTATTGATTAGCTCTCGTCGACCAACAATCAATCCTGCTTGAGAACCGCCGAGAAGTTTATCACCCGAAAACAAGACAACATCTGCATTTGCCAGCGTTTCTTGCACTGTTGGTTCGTGCTTCAGATGAAGCAATGACAAATCAATTAGGGCACCGCTACCCAGATCCTCCACTAGCGGAATATTGGCGGAGCGTGCTAAATCAGCCAACTCCGATGGGTTAGCTTCCTCTGTAAATCCAGATATTTCGAAGTTTGACCGATGACATTTGAGTAACAGCGCAGTTTTGTCTGAAATCGCTGCTCGATAATCAGAAATGCGAGTGCGGTTGGTAGTACCAACTTCCTTTAAAATTGCGCCACCACTTACGATCACATCAGGCAACCGAAAACTCCCACCAATCTCAATTAGCTCTCCACGCGATATAACTACCTCACGGCCGGCGGCCAAAGCATTCACTAACAGCAGAACCGCAGCCGCATTATTATTGACAACAATGGCGGCTTCACAGCCCGTGAGAACAGTCAGAAGTCTCTCTACGGCGCCAATTCGTTCGCCTCTCTGCCCGTTTTCTAGATTCACTTCGAGCGATGAGTAACCTGGCAGAATATCTACTAGTCGCTCAACCAGAGCCACCGGCAGTGGCGCACGACCTAGATTTGTGTTGAGAATCACGCCGGTGCCATTAATTACTCGGCGCAGACTTCCCTGAACCAGATCGTCGGCAAGAGCTAAAACACGCCTGACGATAGCATCTTCATCTACACGAAGAGTTTGTCCGTCATTGTCTCCTCCTCCAAGGCCAACCACAGTCTGCTGGGTGTCTTCAGAATGCAAAGCCCCCTGCCTGATCTCCTCCAAAACGCTTCGCGTCAGAATAGTCAGACATTCGCGCCTGAAGGTCTTCTCTCTCTCCTTCATATCAGGATGGCGCAATAATTTGTCTACCTGAGGCAAACGAGGCGAGTGGTCAGCACCATCTTTGCCGCCAGTCGCACTCTGATTTTTTTGTGCAATCGATCGCTTATCTGCCACATCCGTTCCTCCCTGCATCAAAAGTTTAGCGCCCACAACGGTAAGACAGCGGAGATAAAGTTGCATCTTGCCATAAGACCTGTTTGAGCCCACAATTAGAAGAAGTAGTAGGATGTGTTATCTCTGCTCTGGTCCACTACCATTGACACAGCCGCTCTTTCGTCTGCTCCTTGCTCTCTTCCGAGATTAGGAAATCCATTGAGGTTCAGTATTCATGGGTAAAACGCTAAGAACTAAAGCCCTCTATCAAGACAAAGATTGGCTGACTCAAAAGTACGTCAAGGAGAAACTCAGCACAGTAGAAATCGCCCGCGCTTATCGCGAAGAAGAGGACAAATGGTGCGACCCAAACACGATTTCACGCTGGCTGAAGAAGCATAAGATTGCTATGCGAACTCTGGCGGAAGCCCAGCAAAACAGACACGGTACGCCAAGTATGACGGCTATCAAGCGCGGGAAAAGTTCTGCCTGAGCAGCTCCGGCACCTCAGAGGCATTGACCAATAATCCCAGCCTAGAGAACTTGATGCTAGATGGCACCTGCACCATCGATCGCGCACCAGCCACTGCCAACCATAAGTCCGACAGTTAAATAAAGCAAAACCTCGCGACCACCGGCCAGATAGAAGGCACAATAGGCAAAAAAACTAAAAGCCGGACGCCAGAACTGAATATCTTCCTCACGCATAGCATGAACAGCCAGGCAAGAGCCTAGAATCATCGGTATGCCAAAAAAGACGACATCGAACAGCATGAAATTACTTCCGGTCTGGTACCGCTCTTATAAGAAATCACTTAGCAGGCGGCTCGTCCATGGTGCGATGCCCACTGACCCCTAAATTTCCTCCAGACTAGCAGGATGTCCATAACGGAGATAACGGAAAGTTATAAAAAGGAAGCAATGACTCAACCGAAATCAGAAGACGAACTCATATTTGGAAAGAATGCAGTGCTCGCATTTCTCGAGCAGTGTAAGAGCGCGCGCGGGGAGCGCCAGGGCAGAAAGGCAGGTCAATCAAGAGTTTCCGTAAACAAGGTTTACATTGCCACCGGTCTCCACCACGATAGAAGGATGGAGCAAGTGAGGGTTCTTTGTCGCGAATTGAAGATTCCAATAATCGAATCTGAGCGCAAAAAGCTAGACACGATGCTGCCTCGAGAGCAGAGAGAGAACAACAATCACCAGGGTGTCATCGCTCAAGTCAGCGCAGCCGAATTCCTGGGATTAGATGAATTCTTCAAAGACCTTGATACTGAGCGGGAGCACTTTCAAAAGACCGGAGGCAAAGATCCGATCGATACATTTGCGGTGGCAGTGCTCGACGGAATCGAAGATCCTCACAATCTTGGCGCCATCGTAAGAGTCGCCGAAGCGGCCGGACTGAAGGCGATCATTTTGCCAAATCGTCGCTCCGCAGGTCTGACTGGCACCGTCGCAAAAACCAGTGCCGGAGCGCTTGCCAACATGCCGATCGTCAGGATCACTAACTTGACAAACGCGCTGACGAAATTGAAAGACTATGGCTTTTGGATAGCAGGACTTTCCGTTGCAGCTGATTGCAACTATTTTCAAGCTGATTTGAAGCGCCCGATGGCTCTTGTGATCGGCAGTGAAGGAGAGGGAATGGGAAGACTTGTCGAGAAGAATTGCGACATGCTGTTAAGAATTCCCATGCTTGGCAAGACCCAATCTTTGAATGCGTCTGTTGCATCCGGAATTGTTTTCTACGAATTCGTCCGTCAGAAGATGCTCAATTCATGAGGGTTTTGGCGCCTGCAAAATTTTCCTCGCCAAGAAAAGTTGTCAGAAGCGCGAAATTTTTGTTGAAAGAGGCTGGGAAGGGCATTTGACACGCTTTAAAATATCCTTGTAGAATTGCCGTTCGCGCGGAAAGCGCTGGCGCCGATGTAGCTCAATGGTAGAGCAACGGTTTTGTAAACCGTCGGTTGCGGGTTCGAATCCCATCACCGGCTTATGGGCAGATGTCCGAGTGGCTAAAGGAGACGGGCTGTAAACTCGTTGGCGCAAGCCTACACTGGTTCGAATCCAGTTCTGCCCAATTTTCTTTACTGCAGCCTATAAGCACTTAGGTTACGTAAAGATTACGGAAGACCGCAATTTGGCGCTTAGGCGCCATAATTGAAGCGCTACAGGCCCATGTAGCTTAGCGGTAGAGCACCCCCTTGGTAAGGGGGAGGTCACGAGTTCGATTCTCGTCATGGGCTCCATTTAGTAGGAGAGGGTAAGGCGCCATTTAGGCGCTTTAGTGGCGAAGAATAAAGAGCGCAGCGCGGCGCAAGCCGAGCCAAGCAAAAGGGTAAGGCGCCAAAAGCAAGCAGTCGGCAAGCGGATGCAAGCGACAAAGCGCTCAAAACAAAAAAAGACAACCTAGGAAATACGACTGACAACTTGTATAGATCAAATCTGAAGGAGAAGTGAGAGGATGGCCCGCCAGAAGTTCGAAAGAAACAAACCTAACGTGAACGTAGGCACGATCGGGCACGTTGACCACGGCAAGACCACACTTACAGCGGCGATTACGACCTACCTGTCTAAGAGTGGACAAGCCAAGGCTAAGAAGTATGACGAAATCGATGCCGCACCTGAAGAAAAAGCCAGAGGTATCACAATCAACACGGCTCACGTAGAGTACGAAACAAAGAATCGTCACTACAGCCATGTTGATTGCCCAGGGCATGCTGACTACATTAAGAACATGATCACCGGTGCCGCTCAGATGGACGGCGCAATCCTCGTGATCTCAGCCAACGACGGTCCCATGCCCCAGACCCGTGAGCACATCCTGCTCGCTCGTCAAGTCGGCGTTCCCCACATCGTCGTCTACTTGAACAAGTGCGACCTAGTCGACGATCCGGAATTGCTGGAACTCGTCGAAATGGAAGCTCGTGAATTGCTCAGCAAATATCAGTTCCCTGGTGACGAAATTCCGTTCATTCGCGGCAGCGCCGTCAAAGCTCTCGCTGGCGATCCTGCAGAAGAAGCTAAGCTCGAAGAGTTGATGAAGGCTGTTGATTCGTACATTCCAGACCCGGTCCGCGAAATCGACAAACCGTTCTTGCTCGCTGTTGAAGACGTATTCAGCATCACCGGCCGTGGTACCGTCGCTACAGGCCGTATCGAGCGCGGTCAAGTCAAAGTCGGCGAAGAAGTTGAAATCGTCGGCATTCACGAAACCCGCAAGACGACCGTAACCGGTGTGGAAATGTATCAGAAGACCCTCGACACTGGTATCGCCGGCGATAACGTTGGCGTGCTGCTGAGAGGCGTCGATAAGACCATGATCGAACGCGGTCAAGTCATCGCTAAGCCTGGTTCCATCAAACCGCACACCAAGTTCAAAGCTGAAGTGTACGTATTGAGCAAAGAAGAAGGTGGACGTCACACCCCATTCTTCCCCGGCTACAGACCTCAGTTCTACATCCGTACAACCGACGTGACTGGCTCCATCACACTGCCTACCGGCGTTGAAATGGTTATGCCTGGTGACAACGTTGCAATGGAAGTCGAACTCATTCAGCCCGTTGCCGTTGAAGAAGGTATGCGCTTCGCCATCCGCGAAGGCGGCAGAACCGTCGGCGCCGGCGTCGTTGCCAGCATCATCGCTTAAGACGACACGTTAGAAACGAATTGAAGGCGGACGCTGGTCACCCGGCGTCCGTTTTTGTTTATTGGAGTTGTAGCGTGACAACGGGCGATCTCCTTCGGAAGGGGTAAGGTGCAACCGCACAGGAAGTCCAGAGCACAGCGAGAATGAATCGCCGAAGCGATGACCTTGCCTCAACCAACGATTCATCCTCTAGAATGCAGTAGAGGGGAGCGAAAGGAACGTCCATGAAACTTGCAGTCCTCGCCGATACGCACATTCCTAAGCGAGCAAAAGAGCTGCCGCAAAAAGCACATGAATTGATCAAACAAGCAGATGCCATCGTGCATGCAGGCGACGTGATTTCGAACGAGTTTCTTGATGCGCTTAAAAAAATGAAACCACTCTATGCAGTGCGAGGGAACAATGACTCGACGCTGTCTTTGCCAGAACAATTGGAATTCTCGCTGGAAGGACTGCAGATTGCCGTGATACACGATTCCGGTGCCAGCAAAGGACGTGGTGCCCGTATGAGACGCCGTTTTCCCAACGCCGACGTTGTTATCTTCGGGCACTCGCATATTCCCATGAACGAAGTCGAAGAAGGTCTTCTACTATTTAATCCCGGTTCTTCCACTGACCGCCGCATGCAACCGAAGCACACGATGGGAATGCTCATCATACATGCAGGAGTAGTAGACGCGGAAATCGTAACTTTGGACTAGGTGTACTGAATTTTCTAATTACAGTTGCACGAACCACAGTCGGCACCGCCACAGTCTCCACCGCTTGAGTAGTTAGGCAGTCGTCCATTGAAGAATCAACCAGACATCGAGACGGTTGCACTACTGAGCAATCAGAGGCTTCTTCCTGCAAATGATTCGCCGGTCGAAAAACTCCAATCGGTAAAAAGCTCAGTCGAAAAATACCTTTCCATGCGGTCTGGGAAGACAGTGACAATTTGCGCCTTCGGTCCGAGAATTTTTTGCGCTTCGACCGCAGCAGAGTAGTTTAAACCGGAACTAGGACCGACAGGGAAACCTCTGTTAATTAGTTTTCGCGTTGTCTCGATCGCCAGAGAATCTGAGACGTTCACTTCTATCAGCCCTTCCAGAGAAGCCTCGGAGTACAGTTTGGAAAGTCCATCCACAACGCCTGGCACGCGCGAGCTAAAACTGTGGCACTCGACTTCGAAGGCATGAATACCATCTATCGGGCGGGCAAGAAACGGGGTGATCGGACAACCTGCTTCGCGAAAGGCGTTGTACAGACCCACAATCGTGCCACCAGTGCCGACACCACTAACCAGACCATGGATTACCCCGCCAGGTATCTGACTGAGAATCTCTTGTCCAGTCGAAAACCGATGTGCTTCAGCATTATCCGGATTTGCAAACTGGTGCGGACAGAAACCACCTCGCTGCTTTACCTCTTCTTCTGCTCTTGCAATGGCTCCAAGCATTCCCTCTGATTTCGGAACGAGAATGATCTCGCCACCATAGCTTTTTATGATCAGCACTCTCTCATTACTAACACTCTCCGGCATCACAGCTGTAAACCGAAGTCCCATCTGTGCACAGGCCAAAGCGAACGCGATACTCGTCGAACCACTCGATGCTTCTACGACCATGTCGCCTGCTCTAAGTCGGCCCAACCTCCACTGTTTCTCTAAGATATGCCTGGCGATCCTGTCCTTTGTAGAACCGCTTGGATTGAGGAACTCTAGTTTGCACCAGACGTTAGCACCGGAGCGATCAAGCTGAACAGGTACAAGCGGCGTGGCCGCGATCTGCTGAATAAAACGACAATTTTGCTGCAACAACTCACAGTTTGTTCGGTCGACCATCAAAGTTCCTTGCGTGACGGAAAGGAGATTTCGCGCTCTATACTACCCTAGACTCAGCAGGGATGGTCGACTTGAGATCAAGCTCCAACCATTCAGCTGAGTCATAGCGCTCATCAGCTTCGATGGCCGTGGCGCGGAGAATGATATTATCCAATTTGGAACTAATGGAGATACCATCTGCCAGAGGGCTTGATAGACCAAGGGGCAGAGGATCTCGACCAGTGAGCAGAAAATAAAGCAAAGCACCGACTGCGTAGAGGTCGCTCCGCACATCTAAAACTCCTTGGAACTGCTCCGGAGCCATGAATGCTGGCTGCCCAGCAGACTCGTCAGAGAGATGCTGACTGGCACGCCGAGCTTGGCTCAAATCATGCAAGACAAGCCTGTTGTCCGTAGTCAAAATCACATTATCAGGATTGATATCTCGATGCACGATCGGCGAAGGCATGGCATGCAGGGACTTCAATAAACAAGCCAGTTGCTGGCCTAACTCGCGAACTTCTGATTCGCTTAGGCAGCCGCGCTCATGGACGACTTGCCTCAAAGTTCTGCCTGCCACCATTTCGCACAACAGATAGGCACGCCGGTCTTCAACAAACGTTTTGAAAAGTTTTGGGAAACCGAAGTGCCTCAGTTCTTCGCATATCTTCGATTCTTCCCTAATTTGAGCGGTCAAGGAGAGCTCGCAGCCTAGCCTGCCTTGGTCGGGAAGAATATATTCTTTCAGTAACAGCTTCGTTCCCGACGAATCCACCACTTCATAGCGGTTTGACCGCCCGTTCGGCGGAAGCACAGCCAAAATTTGAATCTGGCCGGATTGCAAGCGATCTCCTGGTTGCAATTGGCTTCTAGAGACACGCGGTACGGGGCAGATGAGTGGATCAAGCAGATCCCGTTGCCGACCATTTCTGTCTAGTACAACAGAGCCAATCAGCTCTTTTTGCGCCTCTGCTGATATCACCGCATGCGGTGCTCGCAATCTTAGAGTTTTGAATAACGCGAGACGCTGGCGCTCATCCAATTCCCAGAGATTAACGCGAATATTACGAGCGAGTCTCGCTTGTGAAGTTGGATACTCGCACAAGGTGAGGTAGCTGGCAGGCTTAAGTCGAGCAACAACAGCATCACAAACTGCCGCTATATTATTGAGAAAGCGATAGATCAGTGAATTTTTCGAGAAGCACTTGTCCGGTAGCGGACTCATCCGCCCAACTCCTGCAACGTGAAACTCGACCGAACGAATCTCGTTCCAGGCAAGTTCCCTCGACCAACAGTGCGGGGTGGTAAACCAAAGCACCTGACTGAACCATCCTTTGATATGATTCAGCCTGACACCATGTTCATCAAGTTCTAATTCACGTTCGAAGCTCGTGTAAGCAAACGGATAGGTAAAGTAAGACTTGAAAAACAGAGTTGATATGCACCATCCCACACTATAGGCGTAAAGCAATATACCGAAAAACGACTTAAAAAACTGCGGCGAAAGGGAAGGATAGCCGAACAGTCTGTCAACACCGGTAGTGCAGTAAATAAAATACGTCACAGCCGCTGGAATTCCAGAGAGGAAGAAGCTCGCCGCCGTTATCGTAAATGCAGACGTAGAAATGAAGTTGTTTTCAGTGTCAGCCAGAGATCGCAAATTCTGGTGAATACGCAGGACAGTTAGGTCTTTATCAACATCGCTCCAGACATCCGTTGTAGTTTCTCTAGCAAACCATTGACGCACGGCAGTGCCACCCATCATTAGAAGTCCTATCGGGGGCGTGAGAAAGAGTCCCCACAAAACGAACGGTTTCATGTGAGTGACAAAATCGGTTGCGCACTTAAAAGATAAAGACCGCTGCCCAAGCTCGATCGTAGCTCGTCGGCTCAATGCGAACAGCGTCGGACAAAAATGAGACAAGATAAGCTTAATGACGACATAAAACACAACCGAGAAGAGGGTTAATTGTATGAGTATCATCAACTTTAAAGGAACTAACACGTAAATCAGAGGCAGCAAAAAAGCGGGAAGGCTTTTCAGAAACTGGGACGGCAATCGCCTCGATTCTGCGTTAATCTGCGCAGACCGCAGGCGGTCGTACTCTTCCTTCACAATTCGGTCGGAGGGCAAGAAAATATTTGCGTGCATCATAGCTTTTTCTCGAGTCCCATTGCTTCTGGACACAACACATTGTCAGTCAAAACATTGATTGCAGACTCTTCATTGCAGCGATACATCGAAATAGAAAGAGGTTCCCTGTATGCTGACAGGGCAAAAGAAGCGACTGCTCGCCGCGAGTCGTCTTCATGCACACTAGCATTGTACTCAGAGCTATCAGCCACTGGCGCATGATTCGGAAGGCTTAGGTCTTGCTTACCTAAGCTCCAGACCAGTGTTTCTGCGATAGCACTAAATGAGCTAGGGCGGCCGAGTTCATCCACGCTGGTACATCGTTTGACCAAATCGATAAGCCATTGAGAGTGCTCAGTAGCCTGAAGTGACAAGTCCACCGACTGAAAAGGGAGTGGTTCCACACCTGTCAGCATGAAGGCAAAAAGACAACCGAAGGAATAGATGCTGCTGTTTGATAAAGGAAGCCCCTTCAAGTGTTCGGGCGCAATGTAAGACAGAGAGCCAGTCACAACACCGCTCACATTCCGATTGAACTCTCGACCAGCACCAAAATTTATGAATCGCAGCTTCCCGGATGATTCCATTACTAAGTTATCCGGAGTGATATCTCGCCATAATATCCATTGCTTTTGTTCTTGCATTTGAACCAACAGCTCAATCACCTGCAGTGCTAAGCGGACCGTCTGAGCTTCGCCCTGCAGACCTCTGCTCGAGAGGATGTCTCGCAGGCTCATACCGTCTACATATTCCATGCAATAGTATTGACTGTCACCTTGTTTAAAGACCTCATCAACTATAGGCAATAACTCTTTGGAACTCTCGGTCACCGTGGCATACTCACGCTCTAGAACCTTCATCGCCCGCGCAGCACTGGTGTTATTTGATGGCATAAAATATTGCTTGACGATGCAGACAGTGGAATCTTCAGAATCGTGCCTGCGCGCAAGATAGGTGGCGGAAAACGGCTGAGTGGCTAGTAATTTGACGACGCCAAGCCCAGCTTTAATTTCGCTGCCTTCTGTATGCGGAACAAACATAGTGGGTTTGAACAGGTTCTTGCAGTACTCTATCTGAGGAAACTGCTTTGCAGCCAGAGGCTCAGCGACTGGAGAACCATATCTTGCAGCGAGTTTTGACTTGAGCTCAAGAACACTATTGTCGAAAGTACAGCTTCTCGCATTTTCATTTATTTGATACAACAAGTCCAGCAACTCTCTATCGACCAATTGCGCAAGTCGACAAACGAAGATGCCACCACTTCTAAACGACAAAGAAAGAACTGAGTCTGAATAGTTCTTTTCGTTTGTTCTCAATCTAACGCTCTGCACATCACTCATGCCCCGCAGTAAGCGAAACTGGAGTGGCACCATATACGATGCGCTAAAAAGAAGCCCATCATTCGTAACAGTCACCGTTGCGGGTTTTCGTGCCGGTAAGAAAACACTCGTCATAACAGCTACTGGCACTGTTGCATAAACGGCAACAACTGCAGATAGAAAGGTTCTCACTCCAGGATCAAATCCAGTTATGTTCGCGCTGCGAACCGAAAACTCAAGAAACCTTCCGATCGTTGCCCCCAACCAACCGGGGCAGAAGGCAAACAACCAGAAGATACCTAGATAGCACAGAATCAACCATTGCAAACTTCTAAGAACATCACATACCATCGGGTGGCGCTCTTTGATTGCAACGGTGGTCGCTCTGGCATTCAGAGTGTCGACAAGTGCCTGACACTGTTGGTTCCTATAACTGTCTTCTGCGGCCCTTGCAACAAACGAAACCACTAGAGAGGAGAGTGTTTGCAACTTTCTGAACGACAGCCAAGAAAAGCAGACGGAAGTTGCCACTTTAGTCAAAAGTTGTAGGTCAGGGCCGTGAGCCAGACCTGAAAACTTGTCCGAAAGCCAATAACCGTCGGTTGCACGGTTATATATGTGGTGCACCGCGTCGGGAGAGATATTTGCATCACGCGCACAACTCATCAGCCATCCTGCGATCCAATCACCAACACCATGTGGATAGAAAGCCGTAGCGTTTAATATGAGGAGTGACCCGCCAAGAAACCCCCAGAAAATAACTTGCCTCCAGGTCTCTTCCAAAGCGGCTTTCTTCAACGTTCGCGAATCATCGTTTCTGTAGAAGCGTTCAGCTGAACGCTTCAAGAGACGGGTGCTATGGATGGCGATTCCGGTGTAACTCAGACAAAAACCAGCACAGACCGCCAAAAAGAGAAAGAAACCGTCGTGCCAAGCTGGCATCCACAGCAACTGATACCAGTCGCGCAGGAGGGAGATAAGCCGCGGCACTCCGACAATCACAGCCGACGCAACTATGAAGCGCTGCATTGCAAAAAGTCGAGCAGGCGCCGTGACCTCACCAAATTGCGACATGCGGTACTCCTGGCATCTTGCAGCCAGATTACACGTGGCTAATAAGCGTAGTAAAGAGGGAAAATCCTGATCTTTTTTCGTATCACGTTTGTCTTCAGCGCCTGCTTCAGCCCGTCATGCGGCGGTCTAGCCTTTTCGGAAGCTAGTAAAGGCACAGATTTGGTATCTTGTTGAGGCTCATCACAAGGAATTCCAAGAAACTATGATTACGACCTCGCCTAACATCAGGAGTATGAAGAATATGCTTCCATTCATGCTTCTTTTGGTTTTCACAATTTTTCTCCCTCAGTCATCTTTCGCCGACGTTCTATCAGTTGGTCCAGACAGGACGTTCACTAAACCGAGTCAGGCCGCGGCTGCAGCAAAAAAGGGCGACACGATTGAGATTGCCCCTGGAACGTATACAGAAGATTGCGCAGTTTGGACAGCCGACAACTTAACGATCAAAGGGCTCGGACAACGGGCAGTAATCAACGCCAAAGGTGAGGCAGCAGATGACAAAGGCATCTGGGTAATTAAAGGTGACAACACCGTCATTGACAACATCGAATTCACAGGCTGCACTGACAAGAATCGAAACGGTGCCGGAATTCGCCAAGAAGGACGCAATCTCACCCTGACCAACTGCTCGTTCCATGACAACGAAAACGGTGTCTACATCGACGACAACCCGCGGTCAGATGTCCGCATCGACTATTGTGAGTTCAGTCACAACGGCTATGGAAACGGCCAGTCGTACAATATATATGTAAATTACATTCACAGTCTGGAATTGAAAGGCTGCTACATCCATGACGCCAAAGGCGGCGACAACGTCAAGTCACGAGCGCAGACGAACTTCATTCTCTACAATCGCATCGCCGACGATGACAGCTCAATATCGGCATTGCCGCTGAATTTTCCAAACGGCGGTGCCTGCTATGTCGTTGGCAACGTTATTCGCAAAGCGGCAAAGACATCAATACCTGTATTTGTAGCGATGGGTAGCGAAGGCGCCAAAAACTCCAAGCAAAAGCTTTACTTGATAAACAACACAATCGCCAACGCCAAGAAGAGCTCCACTTTGAATAACGTGCGCAAAGGAGCAGCTCTATTCAAAGCGCAAGGCGGAACCGAGTTGCGCTTTGTCAACAATGCCTTGCTCTACGTTACAAATCAGTTCGAAGGAGCGGGGACCCTCGAAATGATGCTTGTTAAGAACAATGTCGTAACGGCCCCAGGCGATTTTGCTGACGTAACCAATCTCGATTTTCACCTGACATCCAGAAGCGACGCTCGACGTGCAGGCAGCTCCCCAGGATTTTCAGACGGTATAGATTTGACGCCAAGGTTCGAGTACGTACACCCATGTAAAGTGAAAACCCGCATCACTGGTGGTCGGGACGTGGGTGCCTTCGAAGCAGAGGGAAGTTGATTTCAGCTAGATTAAGAGACCAAGGTCGTTCGTCAAAGATCTGCCGATAAGATCGAAAATCGATGTACCTGACAATCCAGTCTCGGCCGGCTTTTGGCAAATTTTGTACTGAAACCTTATTGTGAAATAAAATTTTGCCATCTATTTCTATATCAATCTGTACAATGTGTGGTTCGTCGGCTGCGATGGTCAATCTGTGGCGACTTCAAATATAAGACCACGTTAATGTGGTCAAAAAATTGGAGCGTTCAGAGTAATAGGTGCCCCAGCCGATGCAAACGCTGCTCCCGTGTGGAGCTCGCCGTTTTAAACACTCTTCGAAATCCTTTAGGAGATTTAGCGTACATGGCACGCTCCACCAAGACCCACAAAAACGAAACCGGCGCTGGCGCCGCAAAAGTGCAACGCATTCGCATTCGTTTGAAGTCTTACGACCATCGTTTACTGGACAAGTCCTCTGATCAGATTGTGGAAACCGCGAAAAGAACGGGCGCCACGGTTTGCGGGCCGGTTCCACTTCCTACCAGAAAGCGCGTTTATTGCGTGCTTCGTTCCCCCCACGTCGACAAGAAGTCACGTGAGCACTTCGAAATTCGCATCCACAAGCGCTTGATCGATATCAACGATCCGACACCGACCACAGCCGATGCGCTCATGCGCTTGGATTTGCCGGCGGGCGTCGACATCGAAGTCAAGCTCTAAATTCGAAAAAGACAAAGCGAAAGCTGACCTAGAGCAGAAATTAGAAAGTTAGAGAAGAGAAGAAGGATTGTAGTAGCCATGAAATTAGGCGTAATCGGCAAGAAGATTGGAATGACGCAAGTGTTCGACGAAGAAGGTCGCGCAGTTGCAGTCACCGTCGTTCAGATTGGTGAAAATCTCGTCACCCAGAAAAAGACCGCCGAAGTTGACGGATATCAAGCCGTTCAAGTTGGCGGTTTTGTTGTCTCTGAAAAGAGACTGAACAAGCCTGAAATGGGTGGTTTGAAGAAGAACTCATTAAAGCCGGTGAAACCATTGGTCGAATTCCGCGTTGATGACAGTTCGGCATTCAACTTAGGCGATCCGCTCAAGGTAGACGAGATTTTCAAAGTCGGCATGCTTGTCGACATTCACGGTAAGTCAATCGGTAAAGGTTTCCAGGGGACGATCAAGCGCTACAAAGCACAACGCGGACCGATGGCACACGGTTCCAAGTTCCACCGTTCGATGGGTTCAATCGGCGCCGGCACCACTCCTGGTCGTGTCTTCAAAGGACTGCCCATGCCTGGTCAAATGGGCAACAAGAACGTCTGCGTTCGCCATATCAAGCTCGTAAAGCTCGATGTGGAAAAGAACTTGATGCTTCTACACGGTTCGGTGCCAGGAGCTGAAAAGTCGATCGTCACAATCCATCCTTCAATCACTGATTGGAATGCCGATCACCCAGACAAGAAGAAAAACGCTGACAAAGCAAAGAAATAACGCCAAGCAGCAAACGCACTAGACAAGCAACGAAAAAAGCAACGAAGAGAGAAGCAAAATGACATCGGCTCAAGTCTTAGATTCAAAAGGAAACAAGGTTCGCGAAATCGGCCTTGATGATGACGTATTTGGCATCACTCCAAACGAAGGATTGCTGCACACTGCGTTGGTTCGCCAATTAGCAAACGGTCGCAGCGGTTCAGCCAACACCAAGACCCGCTCGGAAGTGCGTGGTGGCGGCAAGAAGCCTTGGCGTCAAAAAGGCACTGGTCGCGCCAGAGCCGGTTCAATTCGTTCTCCGTTGTGGGAAGGCGGCGGCGTCATTTTCGGACCCAAGCCACGCGATTTCTCCATCACCTTGCCGAAGAAACAACGCGTTCTCGCATTGAAGTCGGCATTGGCCGCCAAGCGTGAAGCTCTGGTTATCGTCGAAAACTTCGATGCTGCCAAAAACGGCAAGACCAAAGAGTTTGCAGATGCGCTCAAGCAGTTGAAGATCGAAGGCAAGAAAGTAGTTGTTGTAGTGGAAAAAGCAGACGACAACGGCAAGCTCGTACAACGCGCTGCTCGCAATATCGCCGGAGTCGTTGTATTGCACGTCTCCAACTTAAACGTCAAAGACTTAATTCATGCCGATTCAGTGCTCGTAACTGAGAAGGGTCTGGAGGCGATCAACAACCGCTTCAAGAACCTCCCTCAAGAAAAGCAAGAAGAAGCTACCGAAAAGACAGCCAAAACCACAAAGAGAGCGGCAGAAGCTAAAGCTCCGGCAGCCAAAGAGAAAGCAACCAAAGCTCCAGCAAAGAAAGCGACCGAAGCTGAAACCGCTGAAAAAGAGCCGAAGAAAGCCAAAAAAGCTGAGTAGCAAATAGACGACAGACCGAAGATTCAACCAAGAAATTTGACAGGAAATTGAAATGAACAGCCGTTTCTCACAAATCATCTTCAGACCGATTCTCAATGAGAAGGCGATCTATCTCAGCGAAGTTGGCCAATACACTTTCGAAGTGGCCAAAGACGCCAACAAAATCGAGATCGCTCAAGCAGTCGAGCAATTGATTGCCGAAATGTATCCGAAAAACAAATCGGAAGTTTTGAAGGTCAACACCAGCGCCATTCGTGGACGCATCCGCCGTTCGAAGCGTCACGGACGCGTTCCCAAGGACAGCAAAAAAGCAATCGTCACCATCGGCGGTGATCCGCTCGATTTCTACACCGCCTGATTCTATTAATCAGAACGAGTTATAGAGCAGTAAAGAACTAAGCAACCAAAGGACCAAGGATAATGCCTCCGCGGAAAATCAACCCAACATCAGCAGGACGTCGCAATATGACGACGCCGGATTTCTCCGACATCACCTGCACCACACCAGAAAAGACTTTGTTGCGCCCGCTCAAGTCCACCGGTGGTAGAAACGGCCAGGGTCGTTTGACAGTCCGGCACAAAGGCGGCGGTCACAAGCGCGCTTACCGTCTCATCGACTTCAAGCGTGACAAAGTAGGCGTTCCCGCCACAGTCAAAACTGTTGAATACGATCCAAACCGCAACGCTCGCATCTGCTTGTTGGTTTACGCCGACGGCGAAAAGCGTTATATCCTGGCCCCCTTGAACATCAAAGTTGGCGATAAGCTGATGTCGGGACCGCAAGCGGAAGTGAAAGTCGGAAACGCGCTTCCGTTGAGAGCGATCCCGCTCGGTACCATGGTGCACAACGTGGAGATGACTCCTGGTAAGGGTGGTCAACTAGGTCGCGCCGCCGGCACCCAGATTCAAGTTCTCGCTAAAGAAGGCAAGATGTGCACGCTCCGTTTGCCGTCGAGCGAAATGCGCATGGTATCGCTCGATTGCTATGCCACCATCGGCCAATTGGGCAACACAGATTCGAAGAATATTCGCCTCGGCAAGGCAGGCCGCTCGCGCTGGCTCGGTATCAAACCGGCCAACCGCGGTGTCGTGATGAACCCAATCGACCACCCGCATGGTGGTGGTGAAGGTAAGTCACCGATCGGCGGCAAACCGCAAACTCCATGGGGCAAGCCGGCTATGGGTTACAAGACTCGTCGCGGCAAGCACAAAATTTCGGAACGATACATCGTCAAGCATCGCGTTAAGTAGATTGAGATTAATCAGGAGAACACCTCGTGTCCAGATCGCTGAAAAAAGGGCCCTACGTACAACCGGCTCTAGCAAAGAAAATTGAAGACATGAACAGGAAAGGTGACAAGCGTGTCATCAAGTCCTGGTCACGTGATTCGATGATCGTTCCTGACATGATCGGTCACACGGTCGCGATTTACAACGGACGTAAACACGTGCCGATCTACGTCACTGAACAAATGATCGGTCACAGACTGGGAGAATTCGCTCCCACTCGCTTTTTCAAAGGTCACGCCGGTGGTGATAAGACCGCCAAGAGAGCAGGTTAATCATGCAAAGCAAAGCACAAGCAAAGTGGGTAAGAATGTCACCGCGTAAGGTGCGTCGTGTAATCAACGAGATTCGCGGCAAATCTGCGGCTGAAGCAGTGGTCATGCTCAAATTCATGCCCTTCTCCGCAGCAAGAGAAGTTGAGAAGCTCTTGCGCTCGGCAATGTTCAATTTGATCAATTCGGAAAAATCCAATGTCTCTGAAAAAGAAGCTGGAAATTTGACGATTGTCGAAGCTTATGCCGACCAAGGACCAACCTTGAAGCGCATTCAACCACACGCACGCGGTATGGCGAAACCGATTTTGAAGAAATCGAGCCACATCACGTTAGTTCTTTCAGACGTATAAGTATCAGGAAATTGAGATTTAGCTAGGAGTAGCAATGGGTCAGAAAGTAAATCCGAACGGTTTCAGAGTCGGCGTCCACAGAGGATGGCGGTCTAACTGGTTCGTCTCCGATAAAGACGTGGCCGCTCTGATTGAAGAAGATCAGCGCATCCGCATATTTCTCAAAAAGGAATTGGCTAACGCCGGTGTTTCCAAGGTAGAAATTTCGCGCAAAGCCGACCAAATCCAATTAGAAATCTACACCGCCCGTCCTGGCGTCGTTGTCGGCAAAGGTGGTCAGGGCATCGAAACTCTGCACCAGAAAGTAAAAGACATGCTCGGCCGTCAAGGCGTGCAAGTGCGCATCAACATCCTCGAAATCAATCGCGTCGACCTCGAGTCGCAGCTGGTAGCGGAATCAATCGCACAACAGCTCGAAAAGCGCGTCGCTTTCAGAAGAGCGATGAAGCAAGCGATGCAACGGTGTATGAGAGCTGGTGCCATCGGCGTCAAAGTGATGGTGGCAGGCAGATTGGGTGGTGCAGAAATCGCCCGCACGGAGTGGGCCAAAGAAGGTCGTATTCCGCTGCAGACGCTGCGCGCCGACATCGATTACGGTTTGGCCGAAGCGAGCACCATGATGGGCTTGATCGGCATCAAGGTCTGGATTTTCCGAGGTGAATTGGAGCCAGGCCAATGGTCCCCACCGAACGTGAAAGCGCAAAGCGAACGCGGTAATCGTGAAGGTGGACCGCGTGGTGGCGGCGAAGGTGGAGACACCCCGCGCGAACCAAGACAGGGTGGAAGAGCTGGCAAGAAGACCAGGAAGGCAGGTTAATCACAATGTTGTTGCCCAAGCGAACAAAGTTTCGTAAATCGCATCGCGGTCGTATGACTGGCTGCGAAACGCGCGGCGTCGAAGTGCAATTCGGTGATTACGGTCTGCAAGTTCTAGACCCAGCCTGGATTACGTCACGTCAAATTGAAGCGGCTCGTAAAGCCATGACCCGCTCGGTAAAAAGAGGCGGTCAGATTTGGATTCGCGTATTCCCTGACAAACCGGTGACCAAGAAACCAGCCGAAACCCGTATGGGTTCCGGTAAAGGTAATCCGGAATTCTGGGTGACGGTGGTCAAGCCGGGACGCATCATGTTTGAAATGGCTGGCATCGCTGAAAAAGATGCGCATCGCGCTCTTGAACTGGCCGCACAAAAGTTGCCGATCCGATGCCGAGTCGTCGGACGACATGCAGGAGGTTAATCATGAAGGTCCGCGAAATTAGAGAGCTGACACACGACGATATCAAATCGCGGATAGACGACACTCGCAAGAGTATCGTGGAGTTGCGTTTCCAGCTCGCCATGAGAAAGCTAGAGAGCCCGGCCAAACTGCGCCAGGCTCGCAAGCAACTGGCTCGTCTTCTGACGATCCAAACTGAGAAGGTTGACGCAGAGATTGCTGCTAAACCGGAAAAAGCTACAGCCAAGGCCTAAGCGGTTTACCCAAGCGCAAGCGAAGACAGCGAATATCAAGGATAGAGATATGCCCAGGAAGGAATTAGTCGGAAAAGTTATCTCCAACAAAATGGAGAAGACGGTTGTGGTGGCAGTAGAAAACCATGCGCCGCACCCGAAATACGGCAAGCAAATGGTGCGCACTCACAAGTTCAAAGCGCACGATGAAGCCAACAAGTGCCAGGTAGGCGACCGTGTTCGCATCCGCGAATGCCGCCCGCTGTCTCGCGACAAACGGTTCCTGGTCGTTGATGTCACCGGTCGCGACAACGTGGCCAACGTACTAGAGGATTCAAACGCATGATTCAGCAAGAAACTCGCCTAACTTGTGCGGATAATACAGGCGCCAGAGAGCTTCTGTGCATCCGGGTTGTCGGCGGCTCCAACCGCAGATACGCTTCCGTCGGCGACGTGATTGTTGCTACGGTCAAAGATGCTCTGCCCAATATGCCCGTCAAAAAATCGGAAGTGGTGCGTGCAGTTGTTGTGCGCGTCCGCAACCATGTTCGCCGAACCGACGGTTCCACCATCAGATTTGACGACAATGCCGCCGTCATCATCAACAAAGATGGCAATCCGAAAGGAACCCGCGTCTTCGGTCCTATCGCTCGTGAATTGAGAGACAAGAACTTCACCAAGATCCTGTCGCTCGCGCCGGAGGTCCTCTAAAAATGCATCCTTCCCAGATAAAAGAGAAGCATCAAGTACGCTTCACCAAAGCAGCTATTAAAGAGAAGCATAAATTCGGCGGACGCGTCGTCGTCTCCGAAGCTCTCGTCAAGCAAGACGCAACCAACCTGGTGCCGAAGCTGCACGTAAAAAAAGGTGACCTCGTCATGGTCATCTCCGGCTCGAAAGAGCTCGGCAAAGGTAAGACCGGCAAAGTGCTCGCCGTATTTCCGAAATTAGGCAAGGTAACGGTTGAAGGTGTAAACGTTCAGACCAGAGCAGTTAAGAGTCGTGGACCGATGGCCAAAGGCGGACTGATCAAAGAAGAAGCCCCCATCTTCGCCAGCAAAGTCATGCTCTATAGCACCAAATCCAAAAAGCCGGTGCGCAAAGAGTTCAGAAAGAGAGAAGACATCGATTAGTGACGAAGCGCGGATGCGCTAGTAAAGCAAGCAAATAAGCGCTGACAACCAGTTACACACAAGGATCTAGAGATGATTAAAATCAGGGAACGCTACCAACAAGAAGTTGTTCCGCAGCTAAAGAAGGAATTTGGTTACACCAATGATTTGCAAGTCCCCAGACTGGCAAAAGTTGTAATCAATATGGGATTGGGTGAAGCCACCGCCAACGGCAAAGCTATCGATGGCGGCGTCAAGGATCTTCTTGCCGTAACCGGTCAGAAGCCAGTCGTCAACCGTGCCCGCAAATCAATCGCCACCTTCAAACTACGTCAAGGCATGCCGGTCGGTGCCAGCGTCACTTTGCGCGGACGCCGCATGTACGATTTCCTCGCTAAGCTGATTCACATCGCGCTGCCTAGAATTCGTGACTTCCGCGGTTTGTCATCAAAATCTTTCGACGGTCGTGGCAATTATTCAGTCGGCATCAAAGAGCAGTTGATTTTCCCGGAAATCAATTACGAAAACGTCGACGCGGTTCGTGGTATGGACATCGCTATTGTCACTACCGCCCGTACCGACCAAGAGGGTCAAGCACTTCTTGCTGCCCTCGGTATGCCGTTCAAAAAGCAAAATTAGTGGAGAGCTAGAGGCAAAGTATGGCTAAAACATCGATGATTGACAAAGAGCATAAGCGCAGGGTCGCTGCCGCCAAAGGCAAGTTCCCGACAGTGCGCTTACACAATCGTTGTCGTATTTGCGGACGCCCGCGCGGTTATTATCGCGACTTCGGGTTGTGCCGTTGCTGCCTGAGGAAAATGGCTCACGAAGGTCTTATTCCTGGTGTCACCAAGTCTAGTTGGTAGGAGATAGTAAATGCCGGTCACAGATCCGATTTCTGACATGTTCACGCGCCTCCGCAATGCGGCTAGGACGCAGGCACCAGCAGTGGAAATGCCCGCTTCCAAGCAAAAAGTTGCTCTCGCGGAGCTCCTGCGCAACGAAGGTTTCATTTCGTCATTCGAAACGAAAGCTCTCGGCACGCCGGACCAAAAGATGCGTGTTGTCCTCAAATATGGTGCCAAGGGTGAGCAAGTCATCCAGGGTATTCAGCGCGTCAGCCGTCCTGGCTTGAAAGTCTATCGCCCAGCCAAGAAAGTACCACGCGTCATGGGCGGTTTGGGTATCGCTATTGTCAGCACCAGCCGTGGTCTTATGACCGACCGGCAGGCGCGCAAGAGCAATCTCGGCGGCGAAGTTCTCGCCCACATTTGGTAATCGTCTTTTCAATAGAACAGACGACACAATAGTTCGCAGACAGAGGAAAGCAAAATGTCTCGTATAGGCAAAGCACCAATTACAATACCAAGCGGCGTCACCGTCGAAGTGAAGGAAGGTTTGGTATCGGTGAAAGGACCCAAGGGTCAGCTCAAAACACAAGTGCGTTCAGAACTGACCGTCAAACACGAAGACGGTAAGTTGTCGATTACGCGCAACAACGACGACAGACTGACTCGCGGTCTGCACGGTCTGAGCCGCACACTCGTCGCCAACATGGTCAAGGGTGTCACCGATGGTTTCGAACGTCAGCTGGAAGTAGTAGGCGTTGGTTACAGAGCAGCAATGGAAGGCGGCAAGCTCACCATGCAACTCGGTCACTCGCACCCCGTGGAAGTAACGCCACCTGCCGGGCTCGCTATCGCAGTCGGCAAGGGTAACATCATCACCGTATCCGGTGCCGACAAACAAGCCGTTGGCGACCTTGCAGCTGAAATCCGCAGCAAGAGACCGCCGGAAGTCTACAAAGGTAAGGGCGTCAAATATGTCGGCGAATTTATCCGCCGCAAAGCTGGTAAAGCAGCCGGTAAGAAGAAGTAACCATTCACAACTAACTGCAAAGTGCATCAAAGAATGCGCTTGAGAATAGCAATCGCGAAGGAACCAAAATCATGATTACAAAACCAGACAGGAAGCAAACTCGCGTAAAGCGACACATGCGTATACGCCGCCGTTTGAACGGCTCCGCCGAACGTCCTCGTCTGTGCGTATACCGCTCGAACAAGCACATCTACGTGCAAATCGTCGATGATGCTCAGCACAAGACACTCGTCTCTGCCAGCACGCTCGACACCGACCTCAAAGACCTCAAGAAAACTTGGGATCGCGAGTCCGCAAAGAGCGTAGGAGCCCTTATCGCCAAGAGAGCAAAAGAAAAAGGCATCAACGCCGTTGTTTTCGACCGCGGTGGATACATCTATCACGGGCGTGTGGCAGCAGTTGCAGAAGCAGCCCGTGAAGCAGGACTAGATTTCTAAGGAAGCACCAAATTTTTGCGCATGCCGGAGATCCGGCATACGAACCGAGAGTTCAGAAACTAAGGAAATTCAAATGGCTAAAGAAGATGACAAATTAGCTCCCGATGATGCAGCTGGCGAATCTCCTCGCAGAGGCAAACGTGGCAACCGTGAAGGCGGCAGACGCGCTCCTGAAGAACGCCAACAGCGCGAACAATCTGAATGGGAAGAAAAGATCATTCAAGTTCGCCGCGTGACCAAGGTCGTCAAAGGCGGTAAGAAATTGAGCTTCCGCGCCGTAGTCGCCGTCGGCAACGGCAAGGGTCAAGTCGGTATCGGCGTCGGCAAAGCAGCCGAAGTAATAAGCGCCATCCAAAAGGGCGTTGTCGATGCGCGCAAGAGCCTGGTCAAAGTTCCTCTCGTCGGTACGACCATCCCGCACCAGATCACTGGTAAGCGTGGCAGCAGCCGCATCCTCCTCAAGCCAGCCGCTAAAGGTACTGGCGTCATCGCCGGTGGTGCAGCCCGCGCCATTTTGGAATTGGCTGGCGTTGGCGACGTGCTCTCCAAGTCACTCGGCTCCCGCGCTCCGCTAAACGTAGCTCGGGCAACTGTAGACGGCTTGGGCGGACTGCGCACATTCGAAGAAGCTGCTCGCCTTAGAGGCATCAGCATCAAGCAGATGTTTGCCTAAAGCAAGCGACTGAATTAACACATCCAACTCTAGTAGCAATACTAGCGAAGTTAGAAGAAGATCGAATCAATCAAAAAAGGACCGAGAGATGATCAAGATAACGCTGACGAGCGGTCTCGTAGCCAAAAAGAAAACCCAAAGACGCGTCGTCGAAGCGCTCGGACTGAAGAAATACGGCAGTTCGGTTGTTCACGCCGACAGCCCTACCATTCGCGGCATGGTGAATAAGGTGCACCACCTTGTCACCGTTACGGCTGCCGAAGGTCACGAAAAAGCAGCAGCCAAACCGCAAGCGAAGGCTGCCGCAAAACCGGCTGCTGCCAAGGCAGAAAAAAAGCCGGCCAAGGTTGAAGCGTAAGCGAAATAGTCTCAAGGCTTTTCGCGCGGAGTTTCTTCGCCTGAACGCATCGCCAATTACACCCAAACAAGAGCCGAGTCGATTAGCCACTTGAGTTTAATCGGCGCAAGGCAAGGAGAGAAAATGCAGTTAGCAGATTTGCGCCCAAATGAAGGCGCACGCAAGAGAAAGAAAAGAGTCGGTCGCGGACGCGCATCCGGACACGGTAAAACCAGTACCCGGGGTCATAACGGTCAAGGTCAACGTTCCGGCGAAAGCAGACGTTTCGGCTTTGAAGGCGGTCAAACCCCATTGTTCCGTCGTTTACCAAAGATCCACAACTTCGACCAAGTGGTAACGCGCGAATGGGTAGAAGTAAACGTTGGTGCTTTGAACAACCTGGCTGCCAACACTGAAGTCGATGCAGAGAGCCTCGTTAAGCACAAAGTATTGCGCAAGCATACAGACAGCCTTCGCATTCTCGGTAACGGCGAATTGAAAGTCGCTTTGAAAGTAAAAGCTCATCACGTTTCCGAAGGCGCACGTCAAAAGATTGAAGCCGCTGGCGGCTCAGTCGAGCTGATCGAAGCCAATGTTGTCGAAGGCAAGCGCCAGAGACGCTTCGATAGAGCAGTCATAGCCTACGAGAACAAAAAGAACGCTCCTAAAGCCAATATCGCCGAGCGCGAAGAGAGAGCTCAGAAGAGATTGGAAGCAAAAGAGAACAAAGCCAAAGCTCCAGCCAAACCGGCTAAGGGTGGCGGCGGTGGCGGCGCTCCTGCCGGCAAGCAGGGAGCAGCCAAGAAGCCAGGTGGTGACGCCAAAGGCGGCGGCAAAAAGAAATAGGTTTCTGCCAACTGCCTTTGCGTGCGAGTCTGTATATAGCTATAGAATCTATGCATCGCTTGCAAGTATGGAGAGCTCGATCATTGAAAAGCCCGGCCCCTGCGGTCGGGCTTTCTCTTTGGCGCTCGATTGCGATCAATTCATCTTCATCATCCCTTAACGTATTCGAAAGTTATGACGGTCGGAAGCTGCTTTGCGCTTCAATAGCGTATGTAGGCAAATAATCTGTTTGTCGACATTACTAGCTTCCGAAAAAATTCGGATACTGCCGCTGATGCGGCGCGACACGAGGTACTGGCTTATGCAATCAGGCGGACGCGGTGGAAAAATCGGGGGTCCCGAGAATTTTTTCAAATTGCTCGGCTCTGCCGGATTGAAAGAACGCATCATCTTTACTCTGGTCATGATCGCCCTCTACCGCTTTGGCGTACATATTCCGATTGCAGGCGTCGACCCTAGCGCGTTCTTGAAACACCCAGAACTGGCGCAAAATCTGCTCGGTATGATCGACCTCTTTACCGGCGGGGCGTTGAACAAGCTATCGATATTTTCAATGGGTATCGGTCCTTACATCACTGCCTCAATCATCATGCAGTTGATGACGGTAGTAGTGCCAAAATTCGAAGAGTTACAAAAGCAAGGTGGCGAGCAAGGTCGTAAACAACTGCAGCAGTACACACGTTGGGCAACAGTTGGATTGGCTCTCTTCCAATCGTTCATGCTGGCCAATCTACTGACTAAGATTCACAATCCAGCAGTGGTAATCACGCCAGGACTGCCATTTATTATCAATACCACCATCGTGTTGACCGCGTCTGCGCTTCTCATTATGTGGATGGGCGAATTGATAACCGACCGTGGTGTCGGCAATGGTGCCTCACTTCTCATCTTCCTCGGTATCGCCAGCCGCTTGCCGGTAATGATCAAAAACACTTACGACGCCGTGCAAACTGGCCAGTCTCCCGTCTGGGGTGTTTGTGCTCTCTTAGCAGTTTTCCTAGGTTTGGTTGTCTTAATCGTCTGCTTGCAGCAAGGCGTGCGGAAAGTTATGGTGCTTGGCGCCAGGCGCAACTTGGGACGCCAGGTCTTCGCCGCACCAGATGACTACCTCTATCTGCCAGTCAATCCATCAGGCGTTATGGCCATCATCTTCGCAAGCTCGCTCTTAATGTTTCCAAGCACAGTCATGTCGTTTGCCGGTCGCAACAACTTCAAGCCGGAACAACTGATTGAGCAAGTTCCCGGTCTCAAAGGTTCGTTCGAGAATCTCTCCCATCAGCAATGGGCGCAGAATGCCTGGAGCTTTATCTCGACTGAATTCGCCAACATGTTCTCCTATTATCATTGGGAACACTCAGTCATCTATTTCGCACTCATCCTCTTCTTTGCTTTCTTTTACGCTTCTATTGTTCTGCCGGTTCGGGACATGGCTGAGAACTTGAGACGCAGCGGAAGGGCTATCCAAGGGGTTCGTCCGGGCAGACCGACGGCTGAGTTTTTGGACAAAACACTCAATCGTCTGGTTGTGATAGGCGCGGTCGCAGTTGGTATTATTGCTATTCTTCCGATTCACGCCGAGCAGGCATTCTATGTGCAAACGCTACAAGGCTTAGGGAGCACTTCTTTGATCATTCTCGTCGGTGTAGCCATCGATACTCAAAGACAGATCCTCACTCACGCCTTATCCGCCCGCTATCAAGCGCGTGGCTTATTTCCCGACAAAAAGGACATCTAAAAATGCGTATTTTATTTCTCGGTGCCCCAGGGTCCGGCAAAGGCACACAATGCAAAAAGCTAGCTGAAAATCTTAAACTGGCCCATCTGTCGTCTGGCGACCTTCTTCGCGAAGCAGTGGCGCTCGGCACCGAAGCCGGCAAGACCGCCAAGAGCTACATGGACAATGCACAGTTTGTGCCGGACAACGTTCTTATCGACATGTTCAAAGACAAGTTGAAAAGCAAAGAGTGCGAAGCCGGATTCATTCTCGACGGCTTCCCGCGCAACCTGAAGCAGGCGAAAGCTCTTGACGAGATGCTCACTGAAATCAATCAGCCATTGACTGCAGTTATAGACCTACAAATCGACAACAAGCTTCTCGCTGAAAGAATCACGGGACGCCGCATCTGCACCAACAAGACTTGCAACGCTGTTTATCACATTAGCTTCTCACCTGCCAAAACGGAGAACGTTTGCGACCTCTGCGGCGCTCCATTAATGCAGCGTTCCGACGACAAAGCAGAACTCGTCGACAAGCGACTGAAAGATTATCGCGAGCAGACTGAGCCTCTTGTAGACTTTTACGACCAGAAGCTCTTGCTGCGCACAGTCGACGCACAGGGCAACCCCGATACAATCTTCTCTGATATTTTGCGCACTATAGGAAAAAAAACCAATAGCGGCGTGACGAGCGGCAAAGGCGCATGATCTTAACCAAAGACGAAGACATCGAGATGATCCGGAAGGCCGGCAAAGTTGCCGGTGAGACTCTTCATGCAATTTCACTTCTTGCAAAGCCCGGCATCTCGACCTGGGAAATTGACCAGGAAGCCGAGCGTCTGATCCGGGAAGCCGGATGCATTCCGACCTTCCTTGGGTATCGCAGTTTCCCGGCCACGGTTTGTGCTTCAGTAAATGAAGAAGTCGTTCATGGCATTCCCAACAAAAAGAAGATTCTCAAAGACGGTGACATCCTCAGTCTTGACATTGGTGCCACCATGCGCCGGCAAGACAATGGCAAGAAATTTGACTTCATCGGCGATACCGCACTGACAGTAGCAGTTGGGGCCATAAGCCCCAGGCTCGAGAAGCTTCTTGCCGATACTAAGCAGTCACTCTACGACGCCATCAAACTTTGCCGTCCGGGTAATACTCTTGACGATATCGGCGGTGCTGTCGAAGACATTGCGGTTGCGAATTCTTACGGACTGGTAAGAGATTACGGCGGGCATGGAATCGGTCCTGATTATCACGAAGATCCGTTCATTTTCAACTATCGCACCGGTAGCAGGGTTAAGTTGAAACCTGGTATGGTTATAGCGGTTGAACCGATGTTGAACCTGGGTGGTGACAAGGTCAAGACGAAACCAGATCGTTGGACCGTTGTAACGCAAGATTACAAACCTTCCGCACATTTTGAACATTCACTTTTGATAACGGAAGGCGAGCCAGAGGTTCTCACCCGGCGCCCGAATGAGGTAATTGGATGACTAAGCAGGGGGTAATCGAGTTTGAAGGGACGATCCGCGAATCGCTCCCGAATGCGATGTTTCGCGTCGAACTCGATAACGGGCACAAGGTTCTCGCCCACATATCTGGCAAAATCCGCAAAAACTTTATTAAGATTCTTCCGGGAGATCGCGTCCGTGTTGAGCTTACACCGTACGATCTAACGCGTGGACGAATTACCTATCGTATAAAAGATTGATGTACAATTAGGGGTTCGCCAACCAATGCCTTATTTGGTCGTGCGCGGTTTAGTCCGCACTGATCGAATGGATGCAGATAATTGTTGCAAACAGGCGTTGGCTGCGTTATTCAACGGTTAGCACTAGACATTTTTGCTTTGACAAGCGATTGAGAAACGGAAAATGAAAGTACGAGCGTCGGTAAAGAAAATATGCGACAAATGCAAAGTGATTCGCCGCAAAGGCCGAATCGCAGTCATTTGCGAAAACCCTAAACACAAGCAGCGCCAGGGATAAGAGGGTTTAGTCCTGCCGGCTACAGTTGTCATCACCAAAATCATTGGCAAACAGGTTAGTCGGAATTTAAGCGCATTGTGAAAGCACACTAAAGAAGACAGAGAAAGTTCTGGGAGAGGTTCTGGAGGACAAATGGCTCGAATAGCTGGTGTAGACCTGCCGCGAGGGAAACGTGCGGAGATTGCTCTCACATACATCTACGGAATTGGTCGCACGACTGCTGCCAAGGTTTGCAAGAAGATCGGCATCACACCTGACCGCCGCATGCAAGACCTGAACGAAGATGAACTCGGTAAGTTGAGAGAAGAGATCGAGAAATCCGGTTTGCAAGTCGAAGGTGACCTGCGCCGTATGGAAGGTTTGAACGTCAAACGTCTGATCGAAATCAATTGCTACCGTGGTCAACGTCACCGCCGTGGTCTTCCCACTCGCGGTCAGAGAACGAAGACCAACGCCAGAACGCGTCGGGGTCGCAAGCGCTTGACCGTCGCCGGCAAGAAGGTTGCTCCATCTAAAGGTTAACGACATGAACTAAGTCGATGACTGATTCAAGAGATTCAAGATTCGATTTTGGTTCCCACTGAAAAACACAATACGACAACAGATAGATACCGGATAAAAGGACTGAGACAGGGATAGCTATGGCAAAGTCGCCCAAAGCAAGAACAAAAAAGAAAGAGCGTCGCTACGTATTGCAAGGAGTAGTGCACATTCAAAGCACTTTCAACAATACGATCGTGGCATCGACTGATCCACAGGGACAGGTTATCGCCTGGGCCTCGGCTGGAACGGTCGGTTTCAAGGGCGCCAAAAAAGGCACTCCATTCGCTGCACAACAAGCAGCTGAATCAGTCGCTAAACGCTCCATGGACCAGGGCATGAGACAAGTCGAAGTCCTCGTCAAGGGTCCCGGCGCCGGTCGCGAAACTGCAATCCGTGCATTGCAAGCCGCAGGTCTGGAAATCACATTGATCAAAGACGTCACCCCGATTCCACACAACGGTTGCCGCCCACCAAAGCGCCGCCGCGTATAAGCAATGAGTGCGCGGTGTAAGCTGCGCCAAAACGACAAAGGGCACGAAGCGCGAAGCTTGAGTGTCGAACTAAGGAGAATTGAAAGTTGGCCAGGTATACGGATTCAGTTTGCAAGCTGTGTCGCAATGAGGGCGTTAAGCTCTTTCTGAAAGGCTCGCGTTGCTACTCGACAAAGTGCGCCATCGAAAGACGGCGTTATGGTCCAGGTCAGCACGGACAGGACCGCAAGAAGCAGTCGGAATACGCCTTGCAATTGCGTGAAAAGCAAAAAGTACGTCGTTTCTATGGCGTGCTCGAAGGTCAATTCTCTTCTTATTTCGAAGAAGCCTCACGTCAGAAGAAAGTCCCAACTGGTCTGCGTTTGTTGCAACTTTTGGAATCAAGACTCGATAACCTGGTGCATCGCTCCGGCATGGTGCCGTCTCGCGCTCAAGCCAGACAGCTCATTCTTCACGGTCACTTCCTCATCGACGGCAAGAAGGCTCAAGTTCCTTCAACCCAAGTTAAGGTCGGACAGAAGATCAGCGTGCACGAAGGCAGCAAGAAGTTGATCAAACAAGTCATCGAAGCCAACCCGGCTCCGGTTGCCCCGAACTGGATGACTGCAGATCTTGAAGGTCTGAGTACAGCCATCATCAACCTGCCCCAACGTGAAGACCTCGACCAAACGATCAAAGAAGCGCTGATCGTTGAGTACTACTCGCGTTAATGACGGGCAACCCGGCAACCTAACTGACACGATCAAGTTCAATTTTAAAGACGGAGAGAATATGGAACCTCTAAAAATCAAGTGCCTTGAAAACAAAACTGGTGCAGACGGCTCTATCTACGGAAAGTTCGTTATTGAGCCACTAGAAAGAGGCTACGGAACGACACTCGGAAACGCACTACGTCGCGTTTTGTTGTCTTCTCTCGACGGCTCTGCAGTAACTGCCGTCAGAATCGATGGTATCACCCATGAGTTCACCACCATACCTGGTGTCGTTGAAGATGTCATCGACGTCATGCTCAATCTCAAAGGTCTCGTTGTTAAAACCTTCAGCAGCGACCCACAATACCTGCACCTTGATGTTGAAAGACCAGGTCCTGTAACCGGTCGCGATCTGCTTTGCCCAGCTGACGCTACCATCATCAATCCTGATTGGCAGCTGTGCCAGTTAGCTGAAGGTGGTCGTGTTCGCGCTGAAGTGACTGTCGAAAGAGGTCGTGGTTATGTACCGGCTGATTCACACAGCCACTACAAACAAGCAATCGACGTGCTGCCGATCGACGCAGTATTCATGCCAGTAAGAAAGGTTAGTTACAACGTCGAACCTACCCGCGTGGGTGAATCGACCGACTTCGATAAGTTGACCATGGAAATCTGGTCTAACGGTTCTATCGATGCCACCGAAGCAATCAGCCAAGCCGCACGTCAGGTAATCGAGCACTTGTTGCCGATCGCTGAACTATCCGGCAAGCCGATGGTGCCGGCGGCCACTCAGCCTCAACAAACAGATGGCAAGCACAGCTCGATCTCTATCGAAGAGTTGGAGTTGTCAGTTCGCGCTTACAACTGCTTGAAGAGAGCCAATATCAATTCACTTGGTGAATTGCTCAAACTGTCTTACGACGATTTGATGAACATCAAGAACTTCGGTAAGAAGTCTGCAGACGAAGTGATCGAGCGCCTCAGGCAGTTCGGTCTCACACTCTCAGATTCACCGAAAGACAAATAGTCACTCGTTTGGCGCTCTAACCAGACAAGCACCGAACAAGCATAACGAAAAGGACCTGATCATGCGTCACCGCAAACCTAAACACCGCCTAGCCAGACCAGCCGACCAGCGCAAAGCCGTTCTGCGCGCACTGGCCACCGAGCTTCTCAGGCACGATGAAATCGTCACCACTTTCGCCAAAGCGAAAGCAGTGCAGCCGCAAGTCGAGCGCCTCATCACTTTGGGCAAGAAAGGTCATTTGAAAGACCATCATGCCCTCTATGAGAAGGCAAAAGCCGGTGATGCCGAAGCGGCCAAGCAAGTGGCCAAGTCAGTGCACTTACACCGTCAAGCCTCGGCCTACCTCTACGACAAAGAGGTAGTGACACGTGTATTCGACGAAATTGCACCACGTTATGAAACGCGCCAGGGCGGCTATACCCGCATCATGAAAGCCGGTCAACGTCGCGGTGATGCCACACCGATGGCGATTATCCAGCTCGTCTAACGGATTGTTTGCAATAAGTATCTGGACGCACGGCAGGTCTGCCGTGCGTCTTTTGCTAATCAGGGAGGTTGTATTTGTCGCGCGTAGCAATGCTTATTGAGTATTTCGGCAAGCATTTTCACGGCTCGCAGTTTCAAGTCGGCGTGCGCACTGTGCAGGCAGATTTGGAAGCGGCGCTTGAGACATATTTGCACAAGCGCACACCCGCGCTTTTTAGTGGGCGAACCGATACTGGTGTACACGCGCTTGGTCAAGTGGTGCACCTGGACATTGACGACAGTGAAAGAGAGCTCGACCTCTGGCGACTCGTCTGGGCTCTGAACGGAATCATGAAAAGCGATATTTCAGTGCGTGCAGCACAGGTTGTGCCAGAGGAATTTCACGCCCGTTATCATGCGACCAGACGAGAGTACGTGTATCGCTTTCTTAACCGACCGCAACGATCGGCGCTTCTCAAAGATAATCATTACTTCATACCGCGCCCGTTGGCGCTCGATGCCATGCAAGAAGCAGCACGGGCGCTTCTTGGAACGCATGACTTCATCAGTTTTCGCTCTAGTAATTCTGATAAATCATCGACTATCTGCCATGTCGAGCGGGCCGAATTATTGAATAAAGGTGAAGGACAGCTAGAGTTCTGGATTGCCGCAGATCACTTCGTGTACAATATGGTGCGCATAATTGCCGGGACCCTGATCGAAGTCGGGCTGGGCAAGAGTGCGCCGGAGAGCCTTGCGGTCGCCCTTCAGGCAAAAGATCGCAACCTCGCGGGATCTACAGCACCGTCCTGGGGACTCACGCTCCAGTCGGTTAAATACCCCGACAAGTACAATTTGTTTCAAGCTCTTTGAGCTCGTTTGCAGGAGATCGCAGTCGTGAATACTTTTTGTCCAAAGGCCGAGGATATCTCAAGAACCTGGCATCTTATCGATGCTGAAGGCAAAACCTTGGGACGTGTAGCTACCGAAGTAGCCAATCTGCTTCGTGGTAAGCACAAACCGGAATTCACGCCCCACGTCGATTGCGGCGACTTCGTTATCATCGTCAACGCCGAAAAGATCGAAGTGTCTGGCAAGAAGGAAGTGCAGAAGCACTACTATCGTCACTCCGGATTCCCACACGGCTTCAAAGATGAGACACTGAAGGCATTGCGCGAAAGAAAGCCTACCGATATTCTGGAAAAGGCGATTCGCGGCATGTTGCCCCACACAAGATTGGGCGATCACCAGTTCACCAAACTGAAAGTTTACGCGGGTACTGAACATCCGCATGCAGCACAACAACCGAAAGCATACGAGTTGGTTGGCTAAGCGGAAGACGAAAGAAACAGAGGACTTAAATTTCGATGACTAGCGTTATTCAATATTACGGTACAGGTAGAAGGAAGACGGCAACAGCTCGCGTACGCCTTATTCCCGGCACCGGTCAAGTACAGATCAATGGGCGCCCGATGGATGACTACATCGGCGGACGCCATGGTTTGAACAAAGAGATTTTCCAACCGTTTCAAGCTTCGGATGCCATGGGTCGTTTCGACGTTCTCATCTCTGTATGCGGCGGCGGAATCACCGGGCAAGTTGGTGCCATCCGTCACGGCATCGCTCGTGCTCTCGCTGAAGCAGCACCGCAAAACCGCCCGGCATTGCGCGTCGATGGTTTGTTGACTCGCGACTCGCGCGTCAAAGAGCGCAAAAAATACGGTCGCAAGCGCGCCCGCAAACGCTTCCAGTTCTCCAAGCGCTAATCAATTTGGTCTTTTAGTTTTCGCTCAGTTTCATACTGCCCTCTGGCAGTATGATATTCATCACGTCAGGTTCTCAAGGTCTGCGCTTAGTCACAGTTCATAACTGCGCTCATGAAAGCATCGAAGACTAGCTTGGCTTTTAAGAAGCATGCAACCGGCAGACACGCCGACAGTTGCACGACTAAGCATTGCGCCCCCAGTTACCATCCATACGTCAATCACGCCGCTTGCGTTGAGCACCGCCAGTGGTGGCAGTCACCACAATTGATAGCACTAGCGGCCCTATCGGCAATTTTAGCCGTGGGTGGAATCACTTCAACGCTCGGAATCATGCCCGACCCGAAACCAGAAAGCCATCTGGTTTTAGTACCGTTTATCAAGGACGCAAGTACCGACTTGCCAGCGGCAAGTCAGTTCGAAGCTGTCTCGAAGAGAGGGCAAGAGCTAATCAATCAAGGCCAACTCCAAGCCGGCATAGATGAATATAGAAAAGCTGCCGCTTTGCCAAATATCACGCCCAAACGAATGGCCGAGCTCTATAACGACCTGGCCATAGCCTTGCATCAATGCGGAAAGTCACGTGAATCTTTACACTATCTAGAAAAAGCCGTGCAAATCGACAATAAGCTCGTCGCTGCTCGTAATAATCTCTCTATGCTCCGGCAGGAAGTGGGCAAAGTCAGTCTGGCAGCTACCGACGACAATGCGACATATTGAAGTCTGACGGTCAAAAAAAATGAGTCAAAAGATTCCCCGTGCCGCAGGCAACGACTACTCACAGGAGATAGTGGCTGCGCGCCAAGAGTTCATAGAAGAAGCGACCGGCGTCAAACTCGATCATTGCCGCCGTTTTTCATTCGATCCAGAAGTTACAAGGGGCAATATCGAAAATCTAACCGGAGTGGTGCAAGTTCCGCTTGGTTTTGCCGGTCCACTGCTGGTTAAAGGCGAAGCGGCAGAGGGTGTGTTTTTTGTACCGATGGCGACGAGCGAGGGCACACTCGTAGCAAGTTACAACCGCGGCATGCGGCTTACGCGTGATGCAGGCGGTGTCAAAACGCTCGTCGTAAATGACGCGATGCAACGAGCCCCAGTCTTCGGATTTGCCGATGCGCAGCAGGCGCGTTCGTTCAGCTTCTTCGTGCGAGAAAAGTTCGCACTTCTCAAAGAAGCGGCGGAAGAGACAAGCTCTGTAGCCAAACTTGTCGACATCGAACACTATCTGGCAGCGCGTTTTGTGTACTTGCGGTTCAACTACTTAACTGGTGACGCCGCTGGTCAAAACATGACTGGCAAAGCGACAGCCAATGCCTGCCAGTGGTTGCTGAAGAACTATACCGAAGAACAGATCCAAGACTTCACCCTTAGCGGCAATCTCGATACAGACAAGAAGGCATCTTTCATTAACACTTTGAATACGCGCGGCAAGAGAGTGATCGCGGAAGTAACAATTCCTGACACTTTATTGCAGCAACATTTGCATGTAAGCACAGAGAAACTCTTTGCGGCTCGGCTGCGTTCAAGCATGGGCGCCTGGATGGCAGGTTCAACCAACAACGGTTCGCACGCCGCCAATGCCATTGCAGCCATTTTTATTGCCACCGGTCAAGATGCTGCAAATGTTTCCGAATCGCACGCCGGTTACGTTTATTCCGAATTGTTACCGAACAAAGACCTCTATTATTCGATTACGCTGCCATCTTTGATAGTTGCCACCTTCGGTGGTGGCACTAATCTGCCCACCCAGAGAGAGTGCCTGGAAGTCCTCGGTTGCTATGGAAAAGACAAGGTTTACAAGCTAGCAGAGATCATAACGGCCACAGTTCTATGCGGTGAGCTTTCCCTCGGCGCAGCAGTAGTAGCCGGTCACTGGGTAGAAGCACACGAGCGACTGGGTCGAAACCGCTAAGGTCTTAAGGTCTAGTTTTTCAGCTCAAATTCGCGCGACTGCGCGGCGTTGGAAAACTGTTTGAACTCTTTATGTTGCGAATTGATCGAGTCTGGTTCAAATGGTGACAAGACTTCATCATCTAGAGCGGCTATCGGCAGAACACCACTTGCTCGCAATCGATTTTGGAAGCGTATGAGGGCAAAAAATGCTGAAGCCATAATGGCGCCGCTGACGGCAACAAAAGCCCACCCAGTCGGCTCTAAATTATAAATTAGAAAAACACCAGCAGCCATGATGACACAGGCCAGAAATAGCGAGAACGGTATATACAGAGCTTTTACAGATTGAATAAATTCTGCTTTCTCAGCTTCAAGTCTCTCGTCTTTCATAGGCGCCATCTCTCTGAACACCGCTAAATCGTATCATCAACAGGCTTCCATTTTATATATAAATTAGCGACTGCCGATAATTCGTAGCAAATGCTAATATGGCGAGGCAACTTGGTCTTGATTAGTTACTCAACCGGTTCGCTGGCGCACCTTACAGAAAAAAAATCAAATCGAGAAAATGGAAACTGAGTTATTAGAGAAGACTACAGAGAGCTATTGCCGCAACTGCGCCGCCGAGATCGGACACGAAGAGCTTTTCTGTCAGTATTGTGGTGTCAGTCTCGACCGACCCAGTTGGTCTTCATTCAGCGACAAACTCGCCGACAAGTACAAATCAATTCAAGAACGTCTGAGCCAGTTGACGAAGCGGCCGACGTCGCCGAAAACAAACCTGCCAAAACTGCCACCTTATGCTCCGGCGATTGGAGCCCTGCTCGTCTGCGCTATCGGCATACCTTATGGTGTGCATTTAATCGACATTTCTTACGATGTGATGTCCGAAGACTTCATTTATCAAAATGCTGAAAAGACGCTGAAGGCTAACAATCCAGCAATGGCGGCCGAACTACTCTTGAGACTAAATATGGACCGTCCCGGCAAGTTGAACAGAGATACGATGACTTTGTTGGGCAAGACGTTGATGATGCGCATAGACACGGAGATTCAGGGTAAAGACTGGACTTCGGCTATGAGAGACTTAAAGCAGATGCCCCAAGAGTGCCCTCAATACCAGGCTGCACTTACAACAATTCGACGACTAGAGCAAAACGGTACGACAGTCACTCAATCGGTCATCCCAGGAGCCATGCCAGTAATGTCCGCCGCTCAGCCGGCAGCAGCAGCTGCTGCAGCCAGCCCGGCCCAACCGGCGGCAGTGGCACAACCGGCTGCCGCAACAACCGGAAACACAGGCAGCACAAACGGTAGTGCCGTGGCAACCGCGCAAGCGCCACAGCCAACTGCAGCAGCACCTCCGGCATCAACGACGCAAGCCAGTGCACAAATGGCACAACCGGCAACGATTTCTACAAGTCAATCAAACCCAGCCAAACAACTAAAATCGGTTCAAGGCACAGGCATTTTGCAGAAGGTTGTCGCAAACGCCATCGGCGGTTCAGCCCCGGTTCAAAAAGAGAAAGGTTCGCTTGAGACGCCCCAGCCGGTAGCCTTGAGCCTTGCAGCGCAGCAAAATTCTAATCAGCTAGGCCAAGCCTCTCAACAACCGACACCTCCTTTTGCACCGCCCACGGTGGCAGTCGTTCAGCAACAGAAAATTGCTGCAGCACCAGCAACGGCGCAACCGTCGCAACCGACTGAAACGCAGAGTCTGATTCAACCAGGCGTGCCGATATGGCAAAGCTTTAGTCACGGCGGCAAGGCGTCTCTACAAAAGAGAGAGCCCAAGAAAAAATCGGCAAGCTCCAATACAGTTGCGGCGCAAGATGCCAATGCTAACGGCAAAGAGATTGTCAACGAGCCAACAAGCATCAGTGCAAGTTCGAAAACTCCCGTAGGACAAAAGTCACAAGCAGGAGAAGGAGCAAAGTCATACAACCCGAGTGACATATCCAGATATAATGAACTCTTAGCTGATTATTTCAGACAGCATGGTTCTGCATCCGGGAAATCGTCTGATAATCAAGGCACTACTTCTGAGCCACCGTCCTTCCAGGAGTGGGTAAGCAAAGGAAAACCAGGCTTCAGGTAAAAAGAGAATGCCAGCAAACGATGAATCGCTAAAGTCGGCACGAAAAGCGAAGAAAGAGCTGGATATTTCGAAGCTGTCCAAGGTCAAGAATAAGAAGATCTCGCGCACATTTCGTCGTAAGCAGATTATCGAGCCTGATGCAAAGCTCGATATCAACTGGCGTAAGTTATGGGCCTATGTCGGCATAATAGGCGTGTCAACGCTTATCGTCTATGTCACCTCACTTTTCGGCAAGCCGGTCTGGAATGACGCACTGAATTTTCAAATCAAAACGATGGCCTTACCAGTCGACACGATATGGCTGAACCTGGTCGCACTAGCGCAGAAATCGCCGTTGAGTCAGCCGTGGGTGCAAGCGACATACTTTTGGGACACGATCTCATTTCCGGGTAACCCGGCCTGGTATCACGTAGTCAACGTCAGCTTGCACGCCATGACGTGCATTTATCTCTTTCTGTTTTCATTCCAGGTATTGTTGTGGTTGCGCGAACAAAAGCGCATAACCTTCGATCCATATAACGCAAGCCTTGTTGCAGCGCTGTTATTCATGTGTCACCCGCTTGCAGCCGGTGCGGTCTCATATATTTCTGGACGTAGCGGACCCCTCACGGCAGCTAATCTTTATCTTGGTCTCAATCTATTCATGTTGGGATTCTTTAGTTTTGAGCCATTTCCGATCATCGCCTATTATTTCGCGGCAATGCTTTTCTTTGCGATAGGCATCGTCTGTGGTGTGCAAGCAGTTTTCTTCCCCCTACTAGCTGTCATCTTAGCCATTCTCTTAAAAGCGCCAACGGAAGACTTGAAGTCATGGGTGAGCGAGCGTTGGCAAGACTTCGCTATCTTTTCGGTGGCAAGCATCGCCGCTTTGGCCGTCTTGGCTATGCAATCGCCCTCTCTTCTGGACAACGGTGTCGACCTTCCGCTACTCAGTCAGGCAGACTATTTAATGCAGCAGCTAGCAGCGATTGTCACTTATTTACTCCGATATCTGGTGGCACCGTTTGGTGTCAGCATAAGCGAAGCAGCATCAAGCAGCTTGCAAATGCCACTTGCAGCGCTTGGATTTATGGTTTTAGCCGCTGGAGGAGTCGGTATTTATTACCTGCGCAAGTTTCCGCTGCCGTTTTTCGGCGGCATAATTGCACTTTCAGCAATTGTCGCAAATCTCTTTTTTGTGCAGCACGAACTCGTCTCCGACAGCAGGTATTATGTCTGCTTGAGTGGGCTGGCACTGTTGGCCGGTTCATTGCTGGCGGAAAAAATCAATTTCAACAAACAGTTTTTGAAGATAGGGCTCGCCGTTGCGGTTTTACTCTCGGGCATATCAATTTGGCGCGAAACGACTTTCATGACTGATACCAGTTTCTGGAAGGCTGCCGTACAAGGAGAACGTTCGGCACGGAATCTTGGCTCGCTCGCTCAGGCCGAGTACCAGGGTGGAGGCGGCGAGACTGAAACTGTGGCTAAAGCAAGCCTTGCCATCGATCCAAAGTCGGCAACAGCCAACGAAGCGCTCGGTCTCTTTAACGGCTCCTTGAGGCACTATAAAGAGGCCGTGGCATATCTCAAGGTGGCTGTTGAAACGGCGAAACGTGATAAGACCGTGTCGGAGCGCCTGTCCTGGTATCAATATGAGCTGGCGGATGCGGCGATGCGGGCTGAGGATTGGCCAGTAGCAAAAGAGGCGGCAACCGAAGCGCTTAAAGTAAGGCCAGGGATGTCTAACCTGCATCTGGCTCTCGGAAGAGCATTCCTTGCAGCTAAAGATCCCAGCGCTGCATACGAAGAGTTTAGTCTCGCCAATCGGCTGGATCAATACAATCCAGATTTGTTAGAACCAACAGCCGAAGCCTGTTTGCAGATTGGATCACCTAACTACGTGGCTTTTGGTTACACGAAAGCAAAAACGGCAGCGACAATCACACGTTCGCTGCGTGCTAACCAGCTGTACATCATTTTGGCCTTGGAACTAGGCAAGGTCGACGAAGCCAAAAAACACCTAGCTAATTTTATAAAGAGCAGAGGATCATCACCTGAAGCACTCTATCTTCTCTCAATTGCAGAGAAGATGGATCACCACGATGCCGAAGCGCAAAAATGGGAAGCTGTCGCTTTGAAGGCTGATCCGAAGATCAAAGAAAAGATTGTCGTCAAGCCTGTCGATCTGAGCGAAATGCGAAACGAAATGAGAAAGCAACATCGGCAGATGACAATTCCATCGCTAGAGCCCAAACTGCCTGCTAATGCCGCTCCGGATACCAAGTTCGGTATCGGCGGTCAAGTGAACTCAGACAACAAAAACGAAACTCAAACAAAAAAATAGCTTCATGCTCGAAGAACGAGGACTGAAGCGGCATTTATGACAACCGGCATCTCACCGAAACAGACGTATACAATAGTCTGCAAAAGTTTGTTATAAACTCACCACCAACGGGTGATCCCGCTTGAGGTTGGGTATACGACAATGGTGGAGTCTGCCGGATCTGCGCTATGCCCAACAGTAACTCGCTCAATACTGTATCTGAAATTATTACAGCCAATCCAGGGTTAGGGTTTCATTCGCTAGGTTCCGATGGGCAGTTTCTCAAAATCAGTCAAACTGAATTAGACTGGTTGGGCTATGAACGGGAAGAGGTCGTTGGTAAGCTAAAGTTTCACGATCTTTTGGCTGAAGCCGACAGAGAGCGTTTCGAAAAACGGTTTCCGATTTTCCAAAAGACTGGCGTCGCCAAAGACGTCGAATATAACTGGATCAGCAAAAGCGGCACAATCATCCCCATTTCAGTTAGTGGAGCAGCTATATGCTCTGCTGATGGTGTGTTTAAAAGTACAGTAGCTGTCGTCGTCAACTTGTCGCAAAGGCGTATGGCTGAGCTGGAGGTGAGAAGGCAGGCGCTGTATCAGCAGCGCCTAGACTTCATCAGCGTGCTAGACCACAACTTACGCAATCCGCTGCTTGAATCTAACAAACTGCTCCAAATGCTACTGAGTTCTGGGACAGGTTCCGAATCTGGAACCAGGAACAATGCCAAATTGCATACGACTGAGCAACTGAACTCTATCTGTGAATTGATGAGAACAAACTCTTATATGTTGGAGCGGTTGGATGCCATGCTCAATGGCCACAACAACGAAAATAATACTCACGCTCAGGCTTCTAAGATATTGAACCAGAAGGGGGTAACTCCTGACACTCATGCCCCTCTCTGGCAAGTGATTGAACGTTATGTCCTGGCCGCCGCTAACAAAGAGAGTTTTATTCAGCGAAACCTTTCTTTCAATCTAGATTTGAATGCATCTTCGATAATCGTTGAACGCGAAGCATTTGAGACTTTGCTCAAGCATTTGCTCGATAACGCGGTCAAATATTCACCAACAGATGGTGTCATCTCAATCAGTTGCATACGCGGAAACAACTACTTCGAGTTGAGCGTGAGCGACCAGGGATCAGGCATTCTGCCGCAGCACCCAGAAAAGCTCTTCGAAGCATCAGCGGAAAGTTGGCACGAAACTTATTTCGATCCAAACGATGTGATCAAGAGCGGAGAAAAATTGTCCCGCTGCAACGAAATCGTCGAAGAGTATGGTGGACATTTGACCTGCAGTAATTTGCCAAATGCAGGAGCGAAGTTCACAGTCAGAATACCAATGTTTCCAACCTGAAATAGCACTTCCTTGCCATTACAGGCAGTGCCTTTCTCTCATTCAAGACACACAACAAATTACAAACCTAGTCAAGAGACTGTCGAATCCGAAGTGGTGTACTATAGCCGCAAGGCTGCGGTGACCTTTTCAAGACATGAAAGTGTCAGCAGCCACTTCGTGAAGCTCATACGCCGTGCTGACAGAGGAATGAAAGATGATCCGCAAGCCGTCTAAGTCCAGATTGTTTCGTAGCATACTCGCCACTACGGCCTTAGTCTCCGCATCTATTTCGGTTTCACCAGCGCATGCTGAAACAGCAAGCATGACGACGTCAACGGTGACGACAAGCAGCTCGCCTGACGTTGCTCCCGTCCTTTCACAAATCTCGTTACTGGCGAAAGCCCTGGCAAATTCAGACGCTATGGCACTGTCTAGCCTGTGGTCTTCGACCGGTCAGTACGTCGACAAAGACGGACAAAAGTTTGTTGGACGCGCGATGCTACAGAAACGCTTTGCCTCACTATTTGGAGAAGAAGGCAAACGCAACGTCGAATTAGTTCCAGAAACGACAAAACTTTTGTCAAGCGACATTGCAATAACTGAAGGGAAGGTCCTTGTCGGTGAAACAAAGATTGCCGAAACCCGGTACGTTATCTTACTGGTTAAGCGTGACGGAAATTGGCTCATAGAGTCAGCCACGGAAGTCCCGTTCACAGACGATGATAAGGTTCCAACACAGAGTCTATCTGATCTTGCCTGGATCGTTGGTAATTGGGAAGCAGAAAATAACGGCGCACGAGTAACTATGAAATCTCACTGGGACGCAGACAAGCGCCTCATAGAATGCCGCTATGAGATTGCTCGCCCCAACGCGCCCACAGAGATCGACTTGCAAGTTATCGGCTTTGATTCGAATACGCATCGTCCGTTGTCGTGGCATATATCATCGTCAGGAAGTTATGGATTTGGCAGCTGGTATCGAAAGCCAGATAGGTGGTTGGTTGACGCCAATGGTATCGAGTCTGATGGCAGGATATCAAACGCCACCACTGTCTTAGGCGATATCGGTCCGAACGGTTTTAGCTGGCAATCCGTCGACAGACACATTGGTGGGATTCCTATTCCGGACACAACTCCGCTCAAAGTAAAGCGACTACAAGCTACAGCAGACGCCACCAAATAGACGGGAGAGTTTCACATGAAAACAATCAGAATGCTTTTGGCAACCACGCTTGCATTGAGTTTCACAGTGCCGGTCTTTGCTCGCGGTGGTGGGGGATTCGGTGGCTTTCATGAAGGCGGCGGGTTTGGCGGTGAACATAGTTGGGGTGGACACGGATTCGATCATTCATTCGGCTCCTTCGGAGATTTCGACCGCGGGTTTGACCGAGGAGCCTTTACGCCGAGCGGAGGCGGGTATGAGCATGCTGGCTCATTTGCGAGCAATCACCCAAACCTTGGTGCAGATGGTGGCTTCGGTGGTGCAGCCGGCGAAGGTCACGTTAACAATGCTCACGTCAACGACTTCGACAGCAACAGAACAAACGTGCAAGGCAGTGGCAACACTTTCGACCACAATACGACGGTCAATAACTATAATTACGGGCACAACAACGTCGCGAATGGTTATCATGCCGAGGGCTATCACGCAGACGCCTACGGCTACCACCCATACGGCGCCTACGGCTATCATGGTTACGGTTATGGCTATCACCCATATGGCTATGGTGCTTACGGCTACCATCCGTACTATGGTTACCACTATGGCTTTTATGGCTACCCGGGAGGTTGGTACGCTCCCGGGTTCATGGAAGCTAGTATGTGGACATTCATGGGGATGTCTACGATGGTGGACTTTCTCGGCATAGAAGCGCTCGCCAGTTCGAACAAGAAGACCACAACAAACGTCACTTATCAGGGTGACAACGTATACATAAACGGTGTGCCCCAAAGTCAATACTACGCACAGGCGCAGCAACTAGCTGCCACCGCCAATGCCACGACAGCAGCAGCCAATGCAACCACAGCAGCAGCCAATGCAACTGCAGCTGCTGCGAATCTGAGCGCAGGTTCTCAGCTTGCTCAAATCATGGAGCAAAAACTTGCAGGCGGTGCAGGCGCTAGCACAAGTGCTGCTACTGGAGTCGCAACCGGCGGCGGTCTTGGATTGGGTAGCGCCACTGGTGGTGGTGCAGGAGCCGGACTGGCAAATACCGAAGCTGGTAACCTCAACCCGGCGGATTTGGCTAAACTCGCCCAGTTGGCTAATTCAAGCGGCGCAGGACTGGCAAACCTGGAGAGTCTTATCAAGGAAAGAGGACTAGCTGGAGCTGCAGGTCAAGAACAAGGTGCGGCCGCAACTGCCAATGGCGTAGCAAATCTATCAGCACTATCGTCTGCCGCAGCACCTGTGGAAAAATGGCAGCCGTTGGGCGTCTACTCACTAGTTGAGCCTGGACAGAAATCGTCAACGACGCTTTTTCAACTAGCAATCAACAAAGACGGCATCATCAAAGGTAATTACATGAATCAGATTACCAATGAAAAGTCACCATTACAGGGCGCTCTAGACAAGAAATCAGGTCAGATCTCCTGGTACGTTGGGAATAACCCGACGACCATTTTCGAAACCAATTTCCAAGAAATTGCAAAAAAAGACAGCAAGGTCGTAGTGCAGTTTGGAGCCGAACAGACCCAACAAATGGCGTTGATTCGATTGCCGAAGCCCAGCGAAAAAACCGGCGCCGGCAACAATCAGAGCCATGAACAGAACGCAGCAACGCCATCTGGCAGCTGAACTCGGCATGACTTTAAATCAAGCTGTTGCTTCCGAGCTTGAGCCCGATGCGGCGCCACAATTACTTTCGATTGGCTGGATTTGCTTTTTCCATCGCGGCATATTGCTGTTGTAATTGGTTGTACTCACGCTCGAGCGCATTCGACTCGTTTTGGATCTGATCGTTGGTAATTACCGGCGAAGCCCCAGATTGGGCTGAAGTGGCTGCGGTAACCGAATTTGCATTAGGATTAGATAGCGGATTGAGCACACGAATAGCGTTCAATGCTGCAGCCAGAAACATCGAGTGTTTATGCGCTCGATTGGTCTCCTCCTGATTTAGCGCGCTACTGCGTTGAACCTCCATATATGTCTTCTTTGCTTGTACAAAATCTCCATCTCGTTGTGCGATCTGCGTCGCTTGATGAAGCTGATCGGTAGAAGCTTGTTCCTTATTCAGTACATCGTGACCGAAATCAACAACTTGACGTTGAAGGTTTGAGCCCTGTGTCTGAGCCGAATTCCAGGCATCGGAGTAAACCTGGTCGGTTACCTTGCCTCTGATTTTGGCAGCATAGTTGATTGCCAGAACGAGTGTTTGCTCTGCAGAATATAAAGCGAATTCCGTTTGCTGAAGTGCATTGCAAGCATCTTCTGCTCTCAAGCGAATCTTGCTGTAAGCTTGCGGCATCGGCATAACATCGGTGCTTGAACTCTGAGTCTGGCTCGGGGCAACGACTTGATACTGAGCCTGCGATTGTGTTGCTTGACGGTGAAATACGGCTACATGTTCGTCGTAAAGCAGCTTGTGTTGCAGATATTGCCGTCTAGCAGTTTGATAAGCTTGAAAAAGGTCCTGAAAACTCTCAGCAGACTGTTTCTTTAGATTTACTGATTCCTCAACACCGCCTTTTTCTGCGTCAACTTGCGGTTGTTCTTTGACAAAAGGAATTCGAGACTCAGCGATTGTCCATCTTTCCAGAGCATTGGTAAGTTCTGTCAGCCTTTTCGCTCTCTCAGTCAGAAAGCGAGCACTTTCGATTCGACGCAGCTGAACGGAATCGTCAGTTTCAGCGGCGCAACAATTCGAAGCAGAGCTATTCGAAGCAGAGCTATCAACAGCAATTTCTCCGGCGGCAGCACTTCTTAGGGAAAATACCTGCACAAGCACATAAGCAGCGGCGAAAGCAAGCATCCTCGACTTTAACTTCTGTCGTCTCCAATCACTCACAGCGACTAGAATCTCTCCGTAAACCGTTTAGTGCCTTGTCTTTGCGGTCTGGCTTCCGCTACTACTCTTGTCACTGGGGGCAGGGGCCGATGCGAAATCATGCAATATTTCTGCCACTTTTTTCGCCTGGGAAATCTGTGGACAGTGCCCGGCTTCAACATCAATTGACTGCACACCCAGCAGTTCTTGAGACATACGCCTTGACCAAACCGGTGACAACAATCGCTCTTGGGCGCCAACGATTGAACAGGCAGGAACCTCTGGGAGCTTTTTGATTGGAGACTGTTCAAATATAATGCGAGCCGAATTATGGGGTCTTATCTTTTCGCGCGCCCAAGCGGCAACCTCTTTGCTGCAATCGTGAAACCAATAGCGGTCAGCCAGATCGCGCTGCAAGTATGGATTTACGTCACCTTCAGTCAGAAAGACATCTGATTCAACACTGCGAGCTCGCTCCATAAATGAGGCGCCAGGCTTGGGTAAGGCAGCGGCTAGATAGACGCAACCTGAAACCTCGATCTCCTGAGCGACCAAGGGAATGACAAGTCCGCCCATGGAATGACCAACGAGAACTGGTGGTGACGATAAGACACCACTCAGCTGCCGCTCGATCTCTTTTAACGTGAATTCGGCATAGGCTTCGGCGCCAAGCTCAGGCACCTCAATTGGTAAATCGAAAGCGACAGTTTGATGGCCAAGGTTGTGCAGCTCCGGCACAAGAAGATCCCAACAGAACCTTCCCAGAAATGCGCCATGGACTAGAACAAAAATGCTCATGCTTTCAAAGTAACATCGACTGCCGCCAGCTCTTTGATCTTTTCTTTTAGCGCAATCATATCGAAAATCGGTCGCTCACATGCAAAATCACGGCAAATGTAGATGGTTGGCTGTCCCTCAATCAAACCTCGTCCTTGCAGAAGCGGTGATTCGACTTCCAGCTTATCCTTTAACTCCCTAGCCAATCTGCTGGTCTTTTCACCTTCCATGATGCTATCTATAAGCACAACTTTATTCGGTATGTATCTCTCATTGATAGTTAATACGTGTTCGCGAGCGATGTCTCTGTAGAACTCATCATTAGCCCGCTCTAGGCAAACGATCTCTGGTCCGTTAGCAAGAAAAAAGTCCATCGCGCACAATAAGTTACTGAACTGATCCGGATACTTTCCGGCAAACGAAGCGTATTGGTCCAACAGTTTCTCGGCAAGTTCCAGATAACCTTTATCGTTAGTCAGTTTCCCGATCCGTAAGAAACAAAATATTGACACAGAAGTTCCCGACGGAATAGCACCATCATAAAAACTTCTCGGCTTAGAGATAAGCTGTTCGTGGTCTTTGGATATGTAACACAACGTGTCTTCGTCCTTATCCCAAAATTCAGAAATTATCGCCTCAGCAAACCGGCAGGCATCCACGAACCAGTGAGGGTCATCATCTACCGATGCAATCTCGAGCAAAGCTTCAGTAAAGTAGGCGTAGTCGTCCAGGTAGCCATTCAATTTGGCTTTGCCATCACCCCAGGTGCGCAACAATTTGCCTTCATCTGAAACCAACTCTCTCAGTATGAAGTTGGCAGCTTCTTTGGCCGCTTCCAGATATAAGTCTTCGCCGAAAGCACGGTATCCGTTGACAAAAGCCGTGATCATCAAACTGTTCCAGCTGGTGAGAACCTTCTCGTCTCGTCCTGGACGCACGCGTTGTTCTCGCTCGCGAAGCAAAATTTGGCGGATACCTTCAAACTTCATCCATAGCTCGGATTCTTTGAGATTTTTGTTTGCAAGGATTTCCTCAAGAGGTTTGTGCAAATGCAACACATTAGTGCCATGCTCGAAATTGCCATGTTCAGTGACTGCAAAGAGATCACGCACAAAAGCAAAATCAGTCGGCGTCAAGATCTCTTTCAGTTCCTTTTCGGTCCATACATAAAATTTTCCCTCTTCGCCATCACTGTCTGCATCTAGACTCGAATAGAATGCACCGTCTTTGGTGCGCAGCTCAGCAAGAACAAATTCGAAGATCTTCTCGGCAGCTCGCTTCCAATAGTCGCGCCCGAATAAAAGATAACCGTCTATGTAAGTGACCGCCAAAAGAGCATTGTCGTAGAGCATCTTTTCAAAGTGCGGAACCAGCCATTCCCGGTCGGTCGAGTAGCGAGCAAAGCCGCCACCTATCTGATCATGAATACCACCGTCCGCCATGCGGTCAAGTGATGTTCTTACCAGCTCGACGCAATTCTCTTTCGTGCCCCTATCCCCACCACCTTTGATATAGCGCATTGCCAAGTTCAAGCTAAAACTATGCGGAAACTTCGGCGCGCCGCCAAAGCCACCCCACTTGCTGTCGAAAGTCTTCAGCAGTTTTTCGACAGCATTCTCGATTGTCTCTGGGTTGATCGCAGATTCACTAGCATCTGGATCGCGAGGCAACCGCTCCATCGAAATAAGATGTTGGGTCAACTCCTCTGAGTTGGACACGATGTCCTCACGCTGCTCTTCCCAAGCCTTAGCTAGCGCTTTAAGCAGCTTCGGAAAACCAGGCATACCATGGCGGTCAGTTGGAGGGAAATAAGTGCCACCAAAAAACGGCTTCAAATCCGGTGTCAAGAATACTGTCATCGGCCAACCGCCATGACCGGTCATCATCTGAACTGCCTTCATGTAAATCTCATCAAGGTCAGTTCTCTCTTCACGGTCGACCTTGATATTTACGAAATATTTATTCATCAATTCTGCAGTGGCATCATTCTCGAATGATTCGTGTGCCATAACGTGACACCAGTGACACGCAGAATAACCAATAGACAAAAGAATCGGCTTGTTAGTCTGGCGTGATTCCTGCAGGGCTTCGGCAGACCAGGGGTACCAGTCGACCGGATTGTAGGCATGTTGTTTCAGATATGTGCTTGACTCGTCGATCAGCCGATTGGCACGAGCACCTTCTGTTTTGTGCGAATGTACTTGCTTATCGTCTTGCGCGTTATGCTTACTCACTTCGCTCCCTCAGGTTTTTGTTGCTTCGTCCCATTTATTTAGGTATGTACTTTTTTCTCTAAAACCAACTCATAACCACGCAGTGTGTCTTCTACGGTTCTATCCCAGGTCAGCTTGGCGGCAGTCTGCTTCGCACTAGCCGACATATCAGCAATACGAGCAGGCTCGCTGGCCAGACTCTTCATCAGCGATGCGAGCTCAACCGGAGAAAGATGGTCTTTGAGAATTAAACTGTCGACACCATCAGTCAGCACTTCAGACACACCACTGACGGCACTAACAATCGGTACGAGCCCGTAAATCATTCCTTGCACAGGAGCCATGCCAAAAGGCTCAATGCGGGATGGCAGAATAGTTGCTTGAGCCTGAGCATAAACGTTTTGCATATCATTACGGAAGCCTAAATATTGAACGGTATTGGTCAGACCCATAAGCTGCAGACGGAGTTTATCAAAAGGCTTTGCTCTAAGACCGGCAATGAGAAGGCGGTGCCGCACCCCCTGGCGATTGAGAATCTTGCAAGCAGCAAAAAGAATATCGAGCCCTTTTTTGCGAAAGCCTTTTCCAACAAACAAAAAGGTAAATGGGGCGGGTTCATCATTTTTGTGTTGAAGAGAAGAAGTTTGACTGTCTGGTCCTGGGAAGTTTGCGCCCGGATGTGCCACCACATAAGATGGCGGCAAGTGGCGTTCGTTCAGTTTGTAAGTAGCGATGAAATCATCTCGAGTAACCGCCGCCGGAAAGAGAAGCACAGGCGATTGGCACAGTATTTCATCCTGAGCGTAACGAATTTTGTAAGCGTTCGAGTAGACCATCTTCGCCTTGCTTAGCAGGCGTTCCCAATTTTGCCCAACTTTCATTAATCTGTTAGCGCTGTGGTTGTGGAACGTTACCGCATCGGCTCCACGCATCGGCAGGTGCTGGGAATGAATTACATCGAACGGACCGTGCTCTGCAACAAATCTAGACGCCGCATTGAAGTGGTGAGTAATTCTTTGCGCCTTGGGAACGTTCTCCGGCGCCTTTGGGAAAAAAAGTCTAACCAAGTTTGGATGTTCCAACTTTGTGTCGGATACCTCGCAAACTACAGTGACTTTGTGCCCACGAGCGAGCAGTCCCTCGATTGAACGATGCGCATAGAGCTCGAGCCCGCCTTTTTCTGAGAACGAACGCACTACCATAGCCACATGCAATGAGCGGGCTGAGCCAGCGGCGTTATCAATGCGTTCTATGTTGCTATTTGCCGTCACGCTTGCCACATCCTCGCAAGTTGCCACTGAGGCTATCCCTGCAACGCGGATAAGAGTCCATCGTATAAAGACACGTTAGCATCCAAGACACCATTCAAACCGTGCAGCACAGCGGCCACATCTTCATCGGTCTTCATAAAATATTGCGCCAGCGCCAACGACTCTTCCGTATGGTCAGCTTCGACGGTGACGTGATCGAACCAAATATGGTCCTGCAAGCCGAGCGACGAAAACGCAACCTGCATCGCCTTGAACTCCTCAATTGCAAGAACCTCAGTAGCCGTAATTGCACCTGCAGCTATCGCGGGTCGGTAATATCTTTTGGAAGTAGAATGCGAATAGACGCCTGTTGAAGCGGGTTTCGCATAAGACGAAACTCGAGTTTCACCAGTGCCATGAGGATAGTAGAACTGAGAAACCGCTTTTATGAAACTGCGAATCCCAGCGCGAATCTTGAATCGGTCAAATTCCTGCTGGGTCACACCGGCTTGCAGAGCGAGGTCTATCAACTGCAATTGGTGACGGGCATTAATATCGCCAGCACCAAATTCGGTGCGGACGTTCTCCAGTATGAAACCTACGGCCTCTTCAGGCATAATTGCAGCCGCTTTTAGCAAGAGTCGTCGCAAGACACTGGCGTGCGCGTCATAGTTGCGCAAGAACGCACCGGCACGTTGAGAGTTCAGAGACGTCGTTCGCAGCACCTCGAAGAGCGGATGGTTCGCACAGGGATGTGCGAGAGCGACTGCCACCAGATCGACGAAAGTAGCAGGGGTCTCGACGAGAAGGTTAAACTGAGCCACTGTGCCAGGTCACTCTTTCTTGCCGGCAGCAGTTGCGGCTAAAGACTGCGCAGCAGGTGCAGCAGCTTCAGTTTTTTTTTCGGACTCTTCTTCCGACTCAATCAGCCACTGCGCCTCGAGTGCAGCCATACAGCCAGTGCCTGCAGCAGTGATAGCTTGACGATAAACTTCATCCTGCACGTCGCCTGCCGCATAAACACCTTTTACAGATGTCTTCACCCCATCAGTGCGGATGTAGCCGTTTTCGCTGAGATCCACTTGGCCGACAAAGAGCTCTGTATTCGGTTTGTGACCGATAGCGATGAAGACTCCATCGGCGGGATGTTCCGTAACTTCATTGGTGATCAGATTGCGAACTTTAATGGCAGTCACTTCCCCCTGGTCAGGGTCCATGATCTCTTCCAATACGGAATTGAGCAGGTATTTCACCTTTTCGTTTCGCTTTGCACGGTCGACCATAATCGCCGAAGCTCTGAACTGCTCACGACGGTGAATAATGGTGACGCTCTTTGCGAAACGTGTCAGAAAGGTGGCTTCTTCCAGCGCGGTATCACCACCACCTACGACGAAGACCGTCTTGTCGCGGAAGAAAAATCCATCGCAAGTGGCGCAAGCTGATACGCCATGCCCCATCAATTTTGACTCTGACTCAAGACCTAGCAACTTGGCGGACGCACCAGTTGCGATCAAGAGCACATCTGTCAGAATCTCCTCTCCACTTGTCTTGACGCGGAATGGGCGCTGTGAGAGGTCGACCGACTCTGCGTTGTCATAGATAAACTGCGTGCCAAAACGTTCGGCCTGTTTATGCATTTCTTCCATGAGCTGAGGACCCTGGATGCCGTCCGGAAAACCTGGAAAGTTCTCGACATCAGTCGTAATCGTCAATTGTCCGCCTGCTTGCAATCCTTGAATCACAAGCGGATCTAAATTTGCTCGAGCGGCATAAATAGCAGCGGTCAAGCCTGCCGAACCGGACCCCAAAATAGTAAATTTCTTTCGTATGGGCATTCAGTCAATCTTCCTTGGTAGCCTAAAGAGCCGTCGCCTCTACAGGCACAATCGCGTTGGCATCTTCAATTCGTTCACTTTAGTCCATTTTATGTTGCCATCCGATTAAAATCGGGCTGTATAAGGATTCATTATTGTTTGAAGCTTTTTAGAAATCTATTTCAGCATATCTTTCAGCAGTTCACGAGACCTCTTGATGAACAAATCCTTACCGCCCCTTGAATAAACGGCGTGCGCACGCTCCAACACAGAAGGCATTGTTACTTTTTCGTGCGGCGGCAAACGATGCGGGCTTCGACAATACTCGCGCAAGGCAGCTGCAGTTTTTGGCCAGGCAAACTCTCTAGCAATTTCGCCAGAAGCTTTGCGGCATGCGAGATTAAAGGACTCGTCGCTGGTGATTTTATCGATCGCTTCAGCCCAACTTTCGACGTCCTTGTATGGCAGAGCGATTCCGGCATTACGCTGTGCAATCAGCTCGGCGAGAGGGTCACCATGGGTCGTCAGCACAGGTAGAGCAGCCCAAAAATTGTCGAGAATTCGGGTACGGAACGAAAAGCGCGTCTCAATACTGTCAAAGTGTGCAGAAACAGCCGCGTCAGCTTCCAACAGATAGTTGCCACGCTCTTCATACTTCACCCATTCTTCGGCAAAAAAGACGCTTTTACCAAGCAGCTCGAGCTCCGCAGCCAGTTCCTTTGCAGCGCGAGCCATTGGCATGAGGGGCACTTGTGGATTGGGAGACTTAACGCCCATGAAGAAAAGCTTGACATCAGGACGTTTGCTGGTCAAAACCCGCATCGCTTTGATAATCGTCAACGGATCGAACCAATCCCAAATGCCACCGGACCACAGCAGAATTTTATCTTGCCGGTTTACTCCTGGCACGACACCCTTGATCACGTTACGTGTATGTGCTGGAGAGTCTGACTGCAGCCCGAACGGAACCACATCAATGAGCTTGCGCAAGGTTGGGTCTAATTTGCAAATCTTGGGACTAAGCCTCCCCAGAGCACAGAATCGACCAAGCCAATAATCTCTCTGCTTCTCCGAGGCACATACGGTAAAGTCTGCAGCCAGCATATGCCGCTCCAATACTTGATGCATGAGCCTGTAACTTGAAGAGGCCGTAGCTTCGTCGTCTGAATATTGCGCGAGCAAGGAGAACAAGTAAGGGTCGTAGAGGTCGACGACGAGATATTTTTCCAGAGAAGCAAGCTGTGGAAAGGGTTTCAACACATTGGCTTGCACAAAGAGCACTTCGGCAGCGTTGGCGAGCTCCACAATGCGGCTCTTTCCGACACCGACCTCAACCTTGAGATTTTCGTCCGGCTCAATTTGTATCGGATTGTCTATTGAGCAGGGCGATGCCACTGTAACGGCGAACTCCTCCGCCAGCTGTTTACCCAGCTCGAAAGCTCGAATGGCAGGACCCGCCATCTTTTCAGAGAGCGGCTCTAAAGTTATGCAAAGAACTTTTCGGCGAGAAGTAGACGACATCAAGTCTGAATAAAGCTAATAGCAAGTCGCTAATTATATCCGAGAGAAAGAGCCAGTCGACGGACGCTGACCTCTTTTCACGGCCTGAGCGGCGATTTTTGAAACTCATTCCGGTAGGCCAGAAATCGCTTGCGGCAAGAACCATTACAAAACTCTAGTCTGGTTGTCAGGCAACCAGGTAGTAGAATAGCCGGAAGTGCTTAACGGCTGGGAAAGATTAGTGGTTGCCCCAAAAACATATCCGAAACTAGGTGCCGGCACTAAGGAATTGCTGTCGATTGTTATCCCCAACTGGAACGGCAAGAAGTTCCTGGCTGGATGCCTCGATTCTCTGGCTGAACAAACATATAAGCCGATTGAGTTGATCATAGTTGACAACGGGTCGCACGATGGCTCAGTCGAGTTCCTACAAGCCAACTATCCCCATGTACTGCTGGCACGGTTTGAAGTAAACACAGGATTCAGCGTTGCAGTTAATCGCGGCATCCAAGAGTCGAAAGGCGAATTCATCGCGCTTTTGAACAACGATACTATCGTCGATCCGAATTGGGCGGCGGAACTAGTTAAAGCAATGAAGGAGCATCCGGAAATCTCGAGTGCCGGGTGCAAGATGCTCGCCTATGACGACCATAAGATGCTTGACGGTGCAGGCGATGGATACAGGCGTGGCGGTTTGCCTGGACGCATAGGCCATCGCGAACGTGACACAGGCCGTTTCGATGTTCCCAGATACATACTCGGCGCTTGTGGCGGAGCCGCTCTCTACCGGCGCGATTTATTCGACGACATCGGCTTTTTCGATGACGATTATTTTGCCTATCTCGAAGACGTCGACTTCGGACTGAGAGCACAAAGTGCCGGGCACAAGTGCTACTACGTACCGACGTCCATCGTATATCACTTGGGCTGCGGCACTACAGGTAGTGGCTACAATCCGCTAGTTGTCAGACTCTCATCACAGAACAACATCAACACGATAGTAAAAAACATTCCGGCTCCGCTTTTAATCAAGTTTCTTCCGCAAATCCTCTACTGGCAGCTTTATTATCTGGCTGTGGTTATCGTGCGCAGCGGGCAATTGTTTGCCTGGATGAATGGCTTTTACCGAGCAGCCAAACTGTTTCCAGTCATGTATGAAAAACGAAAGGCGATCGAGAAGAATCGAAAGGTTTCACTCGATTATCTAGAGCAGATAATTTTCGAGTCGGAAGAAGATTTGAGGCTCTCTAAACAACGACTGAATGCACAATCTATGAAAGCCAAAACCGCTGAGACTTCTTCGGCTCAAGAGAAAGAGACTGTCGGCGCTAAATAGTCTGATGCACCGGATACGGTGCTATAGAAAACATCTATTTAAGTGGTACCGCAGAGTCAAACTCGCTGGCGGCTGCATGCTTCGAAATCGTCACCGCGAAGTGCTGTAGCTTAGTACGTCCATCCACATCGTGCCAGCGCTTTTCGAACTCTACGAATGGGACGTATGCGTACTGTGCGACAGTGGATGGGTCCATGAAATAAAAACGTTCCTGATCGTAGCCGACGGCGACGACGTAGTGTCCATCATTCCAGTCACCGGAAAAATCTACCGCTTTGTTAGGCCAGGCTTGAATCAGCACTAAGGTTGGTTTGCCGGCGTCAATGAAATCTTTAAGCGCTTTTGAGGAGCAACCAAGCGTCACTTCGACCTCATAGCCTCGCTTTTTGGCGAATTGCACTATTTGCCTGTAGCGGGTTCCATGACGCCTGTCGGCACGCAATTCTTTCGCCAGTGTGTCTTCACGTAGATCCTCTCCATAGTAAGCAAGAATCGATTGCAGAGCGGCTACTCCGCAAGTATAGTTAGTCGCTTGCCTGATTAAAGGCAACCGCAGCAAATTCGCGGGCAACGAAACCTTTTCAGAAGCTCCTGCGACAGCCTGAGCCGAACAGATCAAGAGAGCTAACAAATATATTGATGCAATTCTAGCTACTCGGATACGGACAGCTTCCACAGAATATCGTATAACCTCTTCACACCTCGGCCAAACTCTGCCACCTGAATTCGCTCATTCTTTCCATGCACGGTTTTGAGGTGCTCAGCATCCATAATAAATGGTTCAAAACCGTAGCCGATTAGCCCCAGTTCCCTAAACCAATGTGTGTCAGTAAACCATCCAGCAATCACAGGCACCACCGGCACACCCGGCATATCTTTGGCGGCAACACTCTTTATCGCGCTAAAGAGCTCAGTATCAGCAGGAGAAGGTCCGGCATGCTCCCATTCGATGATCGAAACATCAAGAGAGGGGTCGCACAGAATCTGCTTAATGTGTGCAACAAAGTCTTCCGGCTTGACGCCAGGAAGCAGGCGGCAATCAAGTTCCGCATAGGCTTCAGCCGGTATTACGTTGGTCTTGTAACCCGACTTGAGCACCGTCAGCGATACTGTGTTGCGCAACCTGGAAAAGAGCTGCTCGTCTTTCATGAGCAACTTTGATGCTTTTGGATCGGCAGCGGCTTTTGCCAAGTCTTTATAAGCATCTCTAAGTTCAGGTGCGGAGACGTCAGCTATATCACGAAAAAACTGCTGCACTATAGGCAGTATTGTAAATTCGACCGGTGCATTGACGAGGCGGTTGAGAGCTTCCACCAGTCTATTAGGAGCAGAATCTCTCCTCGGCACAGAGGCATGCCCGGCATCCCCCCTCGCTGTAATCTTCAGCCACAGCACAGATTTCTCAGCGACATCAACACCCCAATACAACGGTTTACCGTCGGCAGCAACAACAATGTGAAACCCTTCGTTCAGAAGAAATTCAGCATCTTTAACCGTATCGGGACGGTTTTCTTTCACCCACTTGGCACCATGTTCGCCACCAACCTCTTCGTCAGGCGTGCCAAGAAAAATGATGTCTCTGTCGAGAGTAACGCCAGATCTTTTGAGCAGAAGCATCGCCTCTAATTCAGCAATGCCCATATTCTTCATATCGAGCGCACCACGGCCCCACAGCTCTCCGTCATGAATTTCGCCTTTAAAAGGAGCAAATTTCCAATCGCCCGCAACCGCAGGCACCACATCAATGTGGTTGAGCAGCACGATGCCTTTCTTGCGACCATTTCCTTTAAGCCGGGCATACACGCAGGCTCTGCCTTTTTCACCCGTAGGAATAACCTCAGCTTCAAGGCCGTTGTCCTGCAAAATCTTGCCGAGGAACTGAGCACCAAGCCCCTCATTTCCGGGCGGGTTAGTGGTATCAATCTGCAGGTACTTGCTCAAATAATCGACGGCCTCAGTACCCGCCTTGTCGAAATCTTGAGACGGCGGCGCTGCCACAACCGCGCAGTCGGTCGACGCAAACAATCCGCTCAGAGTCGCCGCCAGTAACGAAATTACGAAAGTACGCCGAAAAAACTGCATGCAGAAACTACTCCTCAATTGAGGAGGCTCCATCTTACTGACATCGCTCATCCTCAATCAATAAAGAGTAACTTCTTGACCAGTATAAGACGACGCTGAAGAATCAGGTGTTTGACTCTTTGCTAAGCAACCCCAACGAGTTTTCGCATTCGGTAACGGCTTTGCGCAGTTTCTCAGTTGCCGATTGGACTACGGAGTAACCTTTGACTAATTTACGGGATTCATGCAGATCGGCCGCCTGCCGCAACTGCGTCATACTCTCCTCTATCGATTCAATCGCCGTCGCAATATGATCGAGGCTTTGCTGTATGCGATGACCCGAGTCGTTGGCACTGCATTGACTGCAGTACCCAAGAATGTCAAAACGGCTCCAGGAATGTTCGAACCCCTTGCGTTCTGCCACACTCTTGCCGAAGCCTCGAATCAGCTCATCAAAAAACTCAATAGTCGTGCCGCAGCCAAGGCAGATTAAGTGGTCGTGGTCACCGCCTTCTTCAGCAGTTTCATAGCGCAGGCCGCGCTCACCACTCACTGTAGAGACATTACCGTGCGACTTCAGGCGATGCAATGCTCGGTAGACAGTAGAAAGGCTGATGTCAACTCCGTAATCCTTGGTGCGCTCAAATACCTCGGGCGCGGTCAGGTGCGTTCCCTTGGGAAGGTTCTTCACAATCTCGGAAATGATTTGCTGCGTTTCCCCGTATTTTGGAGAGCGCCGGCTAGGCTGCTCCTCGGTCATTGAGGATCTCCTGTCTCAACTTCACACCATTTATGCACAAAAGGTCAAAAATTTCAGCCACCTTATTGAGAAAGTTCGCAAACCGCCAAGTCAAGCAGCCAGAGAGCGCCCGGGGGGCCCACGATGGAAACCGGTGGACTGACACAAGAGTACCTACAAGAGCGACCTGTTTACATGCCTTAATCCTTTGATCAAGCAGAGCCCAGCACTAGTCGAAAAGTCGGACGGTTAACTCATATCGAGGGGAAACATTAGCAACTACAAATTAGACAAAGCTGCCTATGAATAGTATCTTTTCCATCAACTCTATTGAGAATAGTTCTCAACTTTATTAAATGTGATTGAGGGCTATTAGCTAAGAAGAGTGTTTCTTCATTTAGCCTGTTCGCAGATAACGTGAGCTAGATTCCAATTTAGCTTTTATACGTACAAAATGTCCAAACTTAGCAAGAAACAGATAACGTCCCGTTTATAGGAGATTTTCGCAAATGAGAAAACGCAGCAGAAAAGGACAAAGTATGGTGGAGTACGCAATCGGTATTGGTTGCGTCACCGCAGTGTGCATGCTTGTCCTGGGTGGACTTGGTCACGCAGGTGCCGACGTTGTTCGCCAGGTGCTCATCAACATCAACGATGCCGACGATCAATCAGCAGATCCGGGTTCGATCTTCACAAACGGTGTCAAGGGCACAGCCAACGCACCATGGAAGCTGCAATAACCTGACCTGAGGCTGTAATTGAAAGGACTGCCACCACAGCGTTACAGAATCCGTTACCGGAAGAGCGGTCAATCGATGATTGAATTCGCTCTTTCGTTGCCTTTTCTGCTTTTGATACTGGTGGCAGTTCTTTTCTTTGGCCGCTATTTCCTAATTACTCAGGTGTTGCTATACGCTGCGCAAGAGACAGCAAAAATAGCGGCTCGAACACCAAACCTCAGCGACGACGCGACCAGGAGTCAGATACGGGGCTTCACCACTACAGGTGGAGCGCTAAATGTCAATTCAGTTTTGTACGGTGCCCTCGGTGCGGCCCGTCTTTTGTCACAGACGACAAGCGGCGATATGCCACCGGGGTCAGTTGTGGAAATAATGCCATGGGATGCGACAAATGGCGACATTCTGCCACCACAAGGCACAGTTGAAGTAAGAATCGATTATCCATTTCAGCTGATGGGTAACCCCTTCCAAGGTCCGGCGCCACCAAGCGTCGCCATCGCCACAACTGTCTCCGGTCCGCCGCAAGCGATCAAGTTCTTGAATTTTACGATTTCTCAAAAAGCAGTTGCGGCTCAGGAAGTCTATCAACAGTAGGAGGTCTCCATGTCTGCCAGTCCGTCGAATACGGCTCCTGTGCTTTCCTGGGAGAAAGCGATCCAACAGACAAAGCCGTTAAAGGCGAGCAAAAAGAAAACCAGCTCGGTCATGGTATTCGGAGTGGTAGCCATGCTTATACTTGCAGCTTCGGGAGTCTGGCGTTCGATGCACCAGACGCAACCGAAACCGATGGTGGAAGTGGTCGTTGCCAGGAAAGACGTTGCCGCGGGAGTAAGGCTCGGGTTTATGGATTTGCACTATCTGGACGTGCCCAAAGAGCTGGTAACGAAAGATATGCTCACATCCTTGAGTGACGCCGACAACCACATCACGAAGACTTTCCTTCAGGCAGGCGAGCCCCTGCGTACATCGATGTTTTTCAGCAACACTCAAGGTATCGCCGAAGCGCTGGAAAACGATGAAAGAGCAATAACTCTCAAACTAGATGACGACCAGTTGGTTGATCATGCGATTGCCCCGGACGACCTCGTCGACGTAGTGGTCGTAGCAAGCAAAGACAGTCAAAAATATGCGAAAACAATCTGCCAGTCAGCTCGGGTTCTCATGGCAGTGTCCAAAGACCAGGCCATGTCCCACCACATGGGCGGCACAAGCAACAAAATAACTCTTGCGGTCAGTCCGGAGACAGCAGAATCCATTTCCGAAGCAGCGGATGTTGGCAAGATTCGTCTCCTTCTCAGAAACAAACTGGGCATTCGACACAACTCCCTGCCAGGTGCCGAAGAGAAGGATTTGTTGCCAGCTTCGGCTTATCGCGCCGAAAAGGAAACGTCCGCTCATATAGTTAAGGAAGAGGACGAGGAAAAGTCCGTACCGGCATTGCCACCACCGCCGATATTAGCGCTGCCGCCGGCAGCCACATCTCAGTTTGACCCACCACAACCACCTGCGGACGCTTTGCAGTGGATGGTACAGATCTTCTCTGGCTCCAAAAAGGAGGCAGTTAGTGTCCCGGCAAACTAATCATAGGCTCAGAGAAAGAAATAGAACTGGCTCGGTCATGCCTTTCGTGGCTGTGTCGATTGTTTTTTTTCTGTCTATGTTAGGTGTGGCTGTCGATATGATGAATGATTTTCAGGCTGTTAATCAGCTTGAATACGCTGCGCAAACAGCAGCTTTTTATGGGCTATCGCTGTTGACCAACACTGACAGCACATACCAGATGACTTCAGCGCAACAACGCGCACAAAACGCCATCATGAACAATACGGCTTTATGGAACGTGGCACCTAACGGTCCAACGAACAAACAAGCGACAGTACCATTTGCCGCGACCGACGTCACCTTCGTCCCCAATCCGGCGGAAGCGGCTGGTCCCAACCAAGAATATTTTCTCCAGGTAACCGGGCGTCGCACCGGTCAGAGTGCCCTGACTGCGTTTTTTCTGCCTCTCCTCTATGTAGGCTTCTCCCAACCAACAGTCCCGGCAGGAGTTTCTACAATCAGCCCTTTCCGAATGGTGGAAGTAATTGGGCAACCAGCATCTCGCATCGGTCCTGGCGCTCCACTCAACTCGCAGGCCAACACCAGGGCCGCAGACCTAGTGGGGTTCGCTACCTTCCCACTTGCGCTTAATTACGCACAGTTTCAACAGCATGCACAGGGCGGACAAGCAACTAATCTTACCATCGATCTCGTCACCAAATTTGGTGGCACCGCACAAGCAAATCATATTCAAGGGTCCTTTGTTGACGTCTCTCCTAATCCAGGAAGCGTAACCGGTTTTGGAGGCGCAGGCAGCGCCGCCACCTTGCAAAATCTCTTGCAGTACTTCTCTGGCAACATATCACAGAATCTGCCACCAGCTTCGGTCGAGCGAGGCGATCAACTGGCTTCATATTCCTTGCAGACTCTTTCACAGCCTCAAGTCATCAACGCGGTCAAGACTACTCTAGCGCTAAAGAACGGCTTCGCATTCTACTTACCAGTTTTGCAGGGCAATCAGGTAGTTGGATTCGCGCGGGGAACTCTCGTCTATACAGCACTTTCAACTGGAACACCGCCCTTTGCACTGACCCTCAATCTGGCTAGCTCGTTGCCCTGCCGCAATGCCAGCAGCGCTACAGGGTATGCGGCCAATCCGTCTCAACCCGGCGTGTTGCTGCCACCACCACCTACCGGTTCACCATTCATGCCACGCACCCTCAACCTCAACACCAACATCGTCAGTGCCAGACCTACGGGAGTCGTGCTTGCACCCAGTTTGTCCCCGCGGGCATTGCCACCGCCGCCACCACCATCGCCCACCGGTCACTAGAGCGAACCGACAATGCTAAATAGATTCTTCAGCCGAACAACCTCAGATGATGCCAGCCAAACGCAGCTGCCATCTCTGTTTTCAGGTTCCGTGCAGCAAGTCGTTAACTCCGCCCCGCAGACTCCAAAAGCAGACTTGCAAACTCCTTCCCCAACGATTGCTGTTCTAGGAGCAAAAGGTGGTTGCGGAGCCACGACTGTAGCGATAAATCTCGCCTCAGCTTTGGCTGCCCGAAACGCCATAACCCTCGTCGATGGCAATCTGCACTTGCCGACCATCGCGCACACACTTGGGCAAGTGCCACCACATTCTCTATTAGAGCTTGTCGCTCAAGGTACAAAAGCCGACGAACACTTATTTCAAGCCTGTGCCGCAACAGTGGGTGCCGCTGGTGCACTCAGATTTCTTTCCCCACCGATGGATGGCTCTGCGACAGCCAGAACCAATTTAACCGAACTGGCTCAAACGCTAAAAAACATACGGTCATATTCCAATTTGTGGGTGTTTGACTTGCCAAATAAACTTGACCGGCATCTGGTCACAACGCTCGACGATTGTTCCAAGATCATTCTAGTCTTTGAAGCCACTGTCGCCGGTGTTGCAGCGTGCCGCCGTTGGTTGGAAGACTTTCAGGAACTGGGCTATGACAAGGAACGTGTGGTCTGCGTTCTTAATAGGTCTGGCTCAAAATTCAAGGCAGTTGAAGATCAAATTGATAGTGTATTCCACGACCGCGAAGTGTTCCGGCTACCCAACGCCTACCAGCTGATTTGGCAAAGCACAACTGAAGCAGTTCCGGCGGTCTTGTTGCAACCAAATCACGCATTCTCACGAGCTGTAACTAAGTTATCTGAAGTGCTCGTTGCATCTATCAAGGAGTAGTCTCGTGTCAAATCTTCGCGAACTGTTGTTTAAAGATGATGCGGTGACGCAGACCGAGGCTAAGCCGTCTTTGCCACAACCGGTTCGAAAAGCTGCAGCGGAAGCAGCAACTAAGCGACTCTCGTTGTCGACAGTCAATCGGGCGAAAGAAGATCAGCAGAAAGAAGAGACTCGCGCATATCAACGTTTAAAAACGCGAATCCACAACAGACTTGTTGAAAACATCGATGTACAGGCGCTTACACAACTCGATGAATCGGAGATGTTAGAAGAAGCGATCGAAAGAACGCTCCATATTCTCATAGACGAAGAACAACTACCGTTAAATGTAGAGCAAAGAGCACGAGTGGTGCGTGACGTTTTGCATGAGACGCTGGGGCTTGGACCGCTCGAACCCCTGCTGGCCGAACAAAACGTAAATGATATCCTCGTCAACGGTTCTCAAAACGTCTGGATTGACCGCGACGGGCGACTAGAAGAGACCGAGATTCACTTCAAAGATGACGCGCACTTGCTGCACGTTATAAATCGCATCGTCGCTCGAGTCGGCAGACGCATCGATGAATCCTCTCCAATCGTAGACGCACGTTTGCCGGATGGCTCGCGTGTGAATGCCATCATTCCTCCGCTTGCCCTGAATGGACCAACGCTCTCAATCCGGCGTTTCAGAACTCAACCGTTTTCAATTGAAGAGATGCTTGAGCGTGGAGCGATGAGCCACGAGATGGCTGAATTCCTAGCCCATGCTGTGGCAGCCAAATTGAACATACTGATTTCTGGCGGTACTTCGGCTGGAAAAACCACACTGCTCAATCTGCTTTCTGGCTACATATCTGACCGAGAGAGGATAGTCACAATTGAAGACACGGCCGAGTTAAGACTTCAGCAACGGCACGTGGTGAGACTGGAATCGCGCCCATCCAATATTGAGGGACAGGGCTCAGTAACGCAAAGAGACTTGGTAAAAAATGCTTTGAGAATGCGCCCAGACCGCATCATCGTCGGCGAAGTCAGAGGCGCGGAAGCGCTCGACATGTTGCAAGCGATGAACACAGGTCACGAAGGCTCTTTGACGACGGTGCACGCGAACTCACCACGAGACGCCCTAAGCCGTATCGAAACACTCGTTCTTCTAGCAGGCATCGATCTTTCGCAGCGCAGTATCAGAGAACAGATAGGCTCGGCTTTCGATATGGTCGTTCAGATTAAGCGCTTACAAGATGGTACTCGCAAAGTCGTCAGCATCGCAGAAGTAACCGGTGTTCAAGAAGGTATCATCAGCATGCAAGAGCTGTTTATTTTCCGTCAGGATGGGCTAGACGGTTCCAAGAATGTAATTGGGCACCACACCGGATGCGGTATCAGACCTTTCCACGAAGCGAAGTTCCGCGAAGCCAGCATAGACCTGCATTCAGAGTTGTTCGAACCAGTGCGGGCGAAAAGCAGCGTGACGGAGAATGAACAACAATGAAGACGCTTCTTCTATTGAGTATTCTCTCCGTTCCTCTTGCAGGAGGAATAGTCGCCACTCGCATCTGGTCAAAGAAAAAAGAGCGTGGCTCTATCGCTAACCGTCTTGCACAGATGGTGGATACGACCGATTCCGGGAAACTGCAAACACCTATAACAGTTCTCAAAAAGCCAATCAAAGCTTCTACAATCGAGCCGTTGAGCGATTTTCTACATAATCTGCCGTTGATTGAACGGCTACAGTCTCTGCTTTGGCAAGCAGGATGGGAAGATAGTTTATCCACTTTCCTCATGGTCGAAGCTGCCGCTCTTGTGCTACCTATTCTTGTCGCCTTCGCTTTCGGGCTTAACACAACGGTGGCGCTTTTGGTATCAGCGTTTCTCGGTCTGGTTCCTGTCGTTGCCCTAAAAACAGTCGCCGACATGCGCCGAACAAAATTTTGCGAGCTCTTGCCGAACGCCATCGACCTGATGGTGGCAGTACTTAGAAGCGGTCACAGTATTCCTCAAGCGGTGAAAGCGGTTGCCCAAGAGAGCCCGAAACCTTGCGGTGAAGAATTCGAATATGTGCTGCAACGCCTTAACTTCGGTCAGCCATTGGCTGATTCATTGGTCACTTCCTCCAAGAAGTTCCAATCATATGAGCTCGACCTGATGCGACGAGCAGTCTCCATTCAAGCAGAAGTCGGTGGCAGCCTGGCCGAGTTACTTGACAAAACCAATATGACCCTGAAAGAACGCCTGAAATTAGCCAGACAACTGAAAGTGATTACAGCGCAAAGCAGGCTTTCAGCTATGATCGTTGGTTGCCTGCCGGTCGTTCTAGCAATTGCGATCAACATAATGAGCCCAGGCTATCTCCAAGCACTAATAGATGACGGCATGGGCCGAATGTTGCTTGCTGCAGCCTTGGTGCTTGAGGTGCTGGGTGTGTTTGTCATGCACAAAATGTCGACGATGAGGCTCTGAAAAGATGGCAATATTCATGCAATACCCAGAGTTTTTTCTCGCCGGTTTTCTCGGCATACTTCTTATGTTCGGTTCCCAGGAAGGCGAACGGTTCCATTGCCCGGGTTGGTTGGCACAACCGGCAAAATCCATCTTATCCGTCTGCCCGGTTCGTTATATCGAGTGGATCAACCGGATGCTCATGTTCGCTGGATGGCGAAATAATTTAGCGCTCGGCGATCTTGCTGCGACCAAGTTTTATCCCCCTGTTATTTGTCTGTTGTTGTCCTTCGTCTTCCCAATCTGGATCGTAGTGCCGGCAGCCGTCGCGCTCTGGTTCGTACCAGATCTTGGTTTAACGATTGTCGTAAATCACAGACAAACATCGCTGAGGCAAACATTGCCGCAGGCGCTAGACCTTCTCATACTGTGTGTTGATGCTGGTTTAGGCTTAGATGCCGCTTTACAGAAAATATCCCGCGACGATGGCGCGCTCTCTTCGGCACTAAACGAGGAACTCAACATATTAAGCCGAGAGATCTTCCTTGGCAGAGACCGCGAGGCTTGCTATCAAGATCTCTACAATCGAACAGGCGTCGAGGAATTGAAAACGCTCGGCTCAGCACTTGGACAGGCGAGCAAACTCGGACTTAGTGTTGCCACCATTCTGCGGGCGCAAAGCGAATTATTACGCAAGAGGCACGGTCAAAAGGCCGAAGAGGGTGCCTTAAAGATGCCGATACTTATGGCATTTCCGCTTTGGTTTCTGATTATGCCATCGCTTATGCTGCTTGTACTCGGTCCATCTCTCATTCGCTTCTACAGCACGTTGCACGCAGCGGGTCCATAACAGCCGTCAGCGTCTAAGAATTACCGAGTCGCTGTCGGCGAATTCGACGTGCCAACCAGCATCTTCTTTAAGTGACAAAACGATTGGCGCCGCGGCTGGAAAGAAGACCGTTCGAATTTTGTACTTATCGAGCAGATGGCGCCAGCCGGGCCGGCAAAGACGCATACTGTTGTAGTCTGCGATCAACGTTCTGTCGAAACTGTCAAAACGTCCATCAATAAATATATCGGGCGGATGATTCATACACCAAGTCATCATGCTGCCGTACTTCGAATCGTTCAAGATTCGTCCGGCGGGTTGGTTTTCTTCAAGATACTGCAAAGCTTGCACCGGTGGAACAAAAAGCCGACTTGGAGCCGGTATCGCCGGCGCAACCATAAACCACGATGTGGCTAGACAGACGATTGCAGCGGTAAGCAGACAAGCAGACGAAGAGAGCCAAGATCCGGGCATTCCGAGGCGTCCAAGCGGCATATCTAGCTGCCGCAGCCATCTTCTAACTGCAGGTTCAGGCTCGTCAGGTTTTGAAACGGCCTCGTTCCCCAGGTTGTAACTTCTGGCAATCGCAAAATACATAACAATCAGCCCAAGTGGCGTCAAACGCCGAAAGAAAAGCACCAATAAGGTGCCCGCAAGTGCGAGCAATAATGGTTCGCTCCTTCTACGCAAAGCTCCCACCGAAGTTGAAGCATGACGTAACACTAAAATAGTCCAAACAATAACTTCAAAAAGAAGCAAAGGAATGAACGTGGGATGGGTCAGATCGTGAAACGTAATTGGTCCATTTTCTTTATTGGTATGGGTGTAGGATGAGCCGAGCAAGCGCATCATATACGACCACAAAGCGGAGCCCCATGGTGTGGAGAGTGTAGCTAAGGCAGCCGAAATAAAGATGGCGGTACGACGACCGACTAGATTGTAATCGTCGCCGCTGAGGAAACCTGTACAAACAAGCAAAAGACAATATGCGATTCCGACGAGAAAGAGCGCGTGCATGTTGGTCCAGAGCACCATGATGGCAAATGTAAACGAAATGCATATTCCAAGTGCTCTTCGACCGGTGGCGGTAGCAGTGAAATCCTGTATTAACGCCAGAGAACTCAGACACAAAAACGAAAACTGTTCGGGACGAACCCACATGCGAAATCCCGATGCTAGTGTTGCCGCAATGGTCAATACAATAACCATCGCCCGAGGCACGTTGTTACGGCGAAGCAGAATCGCTGGAAGAATGCCAAGAGAGAGAGTCGCAAGGAGTGCAGTGAAAACAAGGAGCCCTCTAGCACCAGAAGAGGCGAAGACCGAGTAAAAAAGCAGATCGCTGAACCATTCATGCTGCATGAGTGGCAATCGGTCGCTCACATGCACCATGGCAAAGACGTTGGTCGAGAAAACATCACGCATGGGTAGGGCCTGATGTTGATATATCCATTTTCCGAGAGCCAAATGCCAACACGTGTCTGGATCGCAAAAGCCGATATAGGCGACCAATAGACCTATAACTGCAAATACGCCTATGTAGGAGACTGCAAAAAAAATCGCCAGCCATTTTGATTTCATCTATAAGCTGCTTTCATAGCAATTGCTCAAAGTTCACGAGCGTGACCGATCATAGGACTCTACCACAGACAGGGTCGGAAACCAGGGCGGGCACGGATTTGAGAGGTATACCGGTACAACTGTTATTGAACCGCCAGCAATTGCGCTACTATAGTCAAGCTCGTCGGCGTTGAGGGAGCATTACCAGATCTGTGAAAATCACTATCAATAAAGAGAGTTCCGTTCCGATTCGAGATCAGCTCATCGAGCAGATCGCTTTGCAAATCGCAGCAGGTATTCTTAAAAGCAAAGAGAAACTGCCGAGTATTCGTGCCCTCGCCGATCGGCTCGATATTCACTACAGCACTGTCACTGCAGCTTACAACCACATGGCTGATGCCGGGCTCCTTGAAATCAGACAGGGGAGCGGTGTACGTGTTGCAGGTAGGGCCAGCGCGCCACCCAACGAAAACGAACGCCAAAAACTGAGCGAGATCTTCAATGAGTTTCTCGCCAAGGTTGCCGAGCAAGGCTATTCAAAACAAGATCTCGAAGACACGATTCAAACATTCGCGAAACGTCCGCCAATCAGGAGAGTTTTGGCAATAGACAATCCTGACTTCGCACCAATTCTCTTAGCCGAATTGAGGCCTAACCTGGACATCCCGGTAGAGAGTTGCACAGTCGAGGAGCTGAAAAAACAAAATTATGACGATGCCTTGCTGGTAAGTAGTCTCTATCACTTGCCAGGATTTCAGGACGACATCACAGATTTCACAAGACTTGTCGTTTGTAATATAGAACCTGGCGCAACGGAGATATCAACGGCAACATCATTGCCGGCGGGTAAATTGGTCCTATTGGTTTCGGCGAGCGAAACGATGTTCAAAATCGCATCGAAACTTATTGCATCAGTTCGCGGCGAGGAGATAGCCGTTCGAACCGTGCTTCCGACGGACACAGTTGAATTGAATTACATGATGAAGCACGCAGATTTGATACTTTGCGATTCTTCCAGCAGTCACGCGGTCATGCCTATTGCAGGGAAAACGCGTGTGCTTCCGTTCAAGCTTTATTCTGCCACCACAATTGAACTGATAAAGGACCGCATCAAGAAGTGGGGCTGAGCCCAGGTGCGTAAATTGGTACCGTTCCGGCTTGCTCCTATCTTTTAGATGGTCAACACAACCGCTTTTAGGCTCAAGAGTATATTCTCGCACGGGTTGCTGCCGCTACATAGGCATAGAAATGTGCTCGGACCCTAAAGCCGTTAAGCTAAAGGGTCCTTAAACTTGTATGTTATTGATTTGAGTAGCCTAACTTTTAGGCGATGCTCTTGCGTTCGCCGCCGAAGCGCGGTCTCAAGACTTGCTGCACTTTTGTGCGCGCTCTCGAAATTCGTGACTTAACAGTGCCCAGGTCGGTATTCGTCAGCTGAGCGATCTGTTCATAGGACATATCTTCCAACTCTCTCAGCACAATGGCTGTACGGAATTGGCGCGGAAGAGTGGCTATAGCGCTGCGAACTTCCTCGTCGAGTTCCTTACGTTCGAACAACTCTTCCGGTCCCGCGGAAGTATCAGCGATATCACGTGTTTGGTTCTCGGCTTCATCATCACCGAACATACTCTGGTCAAGAGATATGACCGGCGTGCGGCGGGGGCGCTTACGCAGTTCATCATAAAAAAGGTGGGTTGCGACTTGCCCAAGCCACGATTTGAATGCGTGTGGGTTTTTCAGGTTATCCAGGCCCTTCCATACTCTTATAAAGACTTCTTGGGCAAGATCTGCAGTGTCATTCCAATCAGGAGCCAGTCGCAAAAGCAAACCATATACGGTGCGTTGGTGCCGGCGGACAAGAAACTCAAAAGCCTTCTCGTCTTTTTGTTTGCAGAGCATAACAAGTTCGGCATCCGACATAGTGCCGTAGCTGGGCGCGCCTTGAACAACAGACAAGTGGGACTTAGCTGTATTCAAACTGTTCATGACTTCAGACTCCTTAATTAGAAATTGTTGGTAAGTGCTGGACCGCTTCGATACTCAGATCTTAGCCAGCGCCCACAGAGATTTAATCCAGCACAAACGGGACCCCTCAAGTGAGGTATGAGCATTGCCAACCTCCCCCCAGTTGTTGAAGCCCAGCCTTTAAATCACCGAATTGTTCAGGCTTGACGTCTGAGCTGCCCAGATAGGGCATCCCTACCTCAACCTCCGGATAGCTCACCCGGCAAGATAAATATGTGGAACATTTGCAAAAATTTTTGAACAAAAGAATGATTTCCGACTAAGCCGGCGATGGATCCGGATCACGTCATCGCCATGAAAAAGTCTTCTTAGCGACATGGTTTCGGCCAGACAGAGTCGCCCGCGCTTCCACCTTTGACGTTTAGCACCGTAGCCGGTGGCAATGGGCACAACGACTAGTCTTTAAAGATGTCTTTTAAACGCTTGCTGAAGATAGATCTCTCTTTAGCGATAGCGTCGGCTTGTGCCTGAGAGATAGTTCGCTCAGCCGTTGCACCAGGCTGAGCTTGAGCAGCGCTCTTGTACTGCTGCTCGTTTTGCGGTTGCTCTCTTTCTTGCTGCTTCTTCTGCATGTTTGCGAGAATTTCAGCAGGCGAAAGCGATTGATCTATAGAGTGGTCATGCGTGGGAATTTGTGATTGCGATTCCAGAAATACAGTTTTGCACTTCGGACAAACCTGAACATGCAGCTCAGCCTGGTAGCCGCATTGCAAACACGTCTTCATAAGATTGTGTAGAGGCATATTAATTCTCCGATTGGAGTTCGTCCCAGGAATCAAATGGATTCATTATAGTCGTTCTTATAGTCGGTCCTTGATACCCAAACCTGGTTCACCGGAGAGCAATAGATAGCCGTCTTTAAAACTAACGCCGCCGTAGGGGTCTTCTGCCAAAAGCATGCCGCTGTCGAGGTCAAGGTAATCCGCCAGACCAGAAAGCTGTGCCGCGGCACTAATACCCAGTGACGACTCCATCATGCATCCGAGCATCACTTGCATGCCAAAAGAACGTGCCGTGTTAATAACCTTGAGCGCCTCAAGAATGCCGCCCGTTTTAGCAAGCTTCACGACGACACCATCAATGGTGCCAGCCAGGCGAGCTACATCATGACTGCGGCCGATGCTTTCATCAGCAAAAATAGGCAATGCCGAATTCTCGCGGACGAGCCTGAAGTCCTGCGGTAGAGCTGTCTTCGGCAAGGGCTGTTCGATGAACTCCACTTTGTGCTCGGCAAGGAAATGAGACATGGCGATCGCTTGTTTTGGTGTCCACGCGCTATTGGCATCGACTCTTAGAGCAATATCAGGAGCCACCCTGCGAACGGTCTTGATAATCTCCCGGTCCATATCAGTGCCTTGCTTGACCTTTAAAGCCCGATGACCGGCGGCAAGGGCTTCATTGGTCTTCTTCTCGATCATATCGAGAGCGGCGATTCCTATCGTCAAATCAGTAATCGGATGAGGCAAGCCGCTCAGCCCAAGCATTTTGTAGGTTGGTTGCCCGGCAATCTTGCCACATAAATCGTGCAACGCCATTTCAATGGCAGCTTTCGCCGCAGTATTTCCTGCAACATCGCGTTCTAAGCGTTTCATCGTTTCAGCAATTGCAAATGGATCGTCACCTAAGATTTTCGCTTTTTGCCAGCGCTCAAAAAGAGCGCGAACAGTCTCAGGCGACTCGTTGTGATATTCAGCTGGCGAGGACTCACCAAGACCTTCATACTCGCCAAAACGGAGTTTGACTAGGACATTTTCGGAAATGACCGCACTGCCGTAAGCGATGCCAAATGGATGTTTTATCTTTAAGTTGAGGGGTTCAAAATGGAGTTCGATCTTCGTTAAGCTGGTCTGCATGAGTACATGCTCTCCTTAAATGCCAGGATTGCGTCGACTAGGTTACTGCAACCGTAACGAACGGCGTCATTGCAAGGGAGACCAGTTTCAGCCTCACAACAGGCGATCTGCTCGCGAGCCTCAGCATCAGACACCTGGGCGGTATTGATGGCTATACCAATGACCTTGGACGGATGCACCAAACCAGCCATTGCTTCATGGACCTCAATAGACTTTTTCAATGACTGCAGTGGAAAATCCGCGCGTCCATTGATACCGACTCTTGAAGCGTTGTGGCAAAGTATCATGGCATCGGGACAGCTGCCATGTAAAAGTGCCAGAGTTACACCGGAAAAACCTGGATGAGCGAGCGCTCCCTGACCTTCCACAAAGATCATGTCGCATTCTTTAGCGCCCTCAACGACCATCTGTTCCGAGGCACCGGCCATGAAATCACCGATGACGCGATCAATGGCGATGCCTTCACCACCGGCAACCATAATTCCGGTTTGACCTGTTGCAATGAACTTGACAGCACGTCCCCGTTTCTCGACTTCTTTGCAAAGTTCAAGAGTGGTTGTCATTTTTCCGATTGAGGCATCGGTTCCCACAGTCAGCAAAACAAAAGCCTCGAGGTCACGTGCCAAACCAAAGGCAATCGGCAAATTTTCAGGCGAACGGCGCACATCAAGCAGCCGTTTACCAGCTTTTTTGGCTGCCGCACTAATTTCTGGGTCATCAGAGAGCAAATCGTGCAGGCCGCTGACAATGTCCAACCCCATCTCAAGAGCTTTGAGAATGTCAACCCGCCAAATTTCAGGCAGCTGTCCACCGGCTCTTGCCGTACCGAGGACCAGTGCATCCGGGGCAAACTGCCTGCATTCTTCGAGCGAAGCGACAATTGGCGCCGACGAATCGATACCCACGACATCCTGAATACTGCGCCCCACAGCTGTGCTGTCTATCACTGCGGCAATAGGATTGTTTCCGTAACGTAAGATTCCTTCAGCTGTTTTCGACTTTCCTCTGCCGAATTCGCCTTCGACATAGAGGGCCAACCGCGCCGTGCGAGCCAAATAATTCAATCTCCACCCCTTTACAAAGACCAAGCCCTGCTAAACTTGATGGAAAAGAGTGCTGTCTGTCGATTCGGTCTATCCGCAATTGACCGATAAGAGCAGCAACTACTTTCACAAAAAGCTAGTTTGGCATCGTTTTTTATTGTTTAAAGACTAAAGTCCCCAAGATACTCAGAACGTGCCATAGAATTATATGAGAGATTCAGTTTGGCAAGCCGATAAATGCGGTTTGGATGGCATAAGCTTATTAGCTGAGTGTCGACCGCCTCGAGTATCAGCCAAGCCGAAAACTCAGCTGCTCTAGCGAAATTGATGTCAAGCCACCTGTTGGGAGACCATGAATGGGAGACAATGAAGAGAATCCGGGCGGACAGGACGCTTCCGGGACTGGCGCCGAGTCGTCAGAAGCAAAGGCCACTCCCAAAGAGGCGAGCCTGGGCGATCGAAAGAACGCCGCCAAAGCCTTTTACAGAGCACTTTACTCCGGTGAAGACGTAGTACCGGAAGAATTCGGCATTGGCACCAAGACCGCAGAGAAACAACCCGGTCCCGCTCAGGCCCACACTGGACCGTGCCCAAATTGTTCTCGCCTTGAGCAGGAAGCCAAGGAGTCAGAGAAAAAAGCCACTGATAACGAGAATTTCTATAAACGCATCCTCGCCGACTTCGATAACTACCGTAAGCGCAACGACCGCGAGCGCGAAGAGGCTCTCAGCACTGGTATGCAGAAAGCCGTAGAGATGATTTTGCCGGCACTTGACGATTTAGACCGAGCAAAAGCGTCATTGGCAAACGTTACCGATCCCAAGGCCGTTGTCGAAGCACTTAATTTGGTATTTGCCAGATTTACAAAATGCCTCGAACCAATGGGTCTCAAAGCGATGGACGTCGTCGGCGAACACTTCGACCCAAAATTCCATGAGCCTGTACAGGAAGTTCCGACGAATCACTATGCCGACGGTGCAGTTGCACAAGAATTACGCCGCGGGTACTTAATGCGCGACAAGGTCATTCGGCCAGCCCTGGTTAATGTGGCATCAAACCCGTCCGGTGTGATCGAACCGTTGCCTGTTGCCGAGCCAGCAGCGGCAGCTCCAGCACCGGCACCTGAAGCAACCGAGCCAGCAGCAGCGAAAGAATCGCCTGCAACGGAGGAAGCAACCGTTGCTGAAACAACAGCACCGGAAGTGAAAGTGGAGGCAACAGATGAAGACAAAGCTACACCCGAAGCTTCCGGCGAAACTTTCAACGCCGATCCAGCGAGTGCAGACCAAAAAGAGATGAAGGCGAGCGATGAGCCGAGCCTCGAAACAGACAGAGCAGCAATAGACAAAGCGGCAAACAAGCAGCGTGCAGCAAATGCACTCGAGCGGCTTCGCAAAGGAAATCCCAAAGCAACGGCCGAGCTCCCGGCGATAAAATCCGATGAGATGCTGACTCAGACAGCAACGCTGCATGCGAAAGCAGATTCGCAGCACAGCGCAGCAGGGGGCGAAGGCGGCGAGGAAGTAAAATCGAACGCAGAGGCAAAAGCTCAAGACAAAACGGAAACCCAAGAGGGAGAATCGTCAGCTGATGATTCCGAAAAGAGCGAATAGGTTGCGAGAGTTCGAGATTCTTTGCAGCCAGCGCAAACGCCAAGAAAGGTGTTAGATGAGTGGCGACAGGATAATTGGCATTGACTTAGGCACTACGAACTCTTGCGTAGCGATAATGGAAGGCGGCAAGCCGGTAATTATCGAAAATGCCGAAGGTGCACGCACGACTCCATCCGTGGTGGCATTCACCAGAGGTGGTGAGCGCCTGGTCGGGCAATTAGCGAAACGGCAGGCCGTCACAAATCCTTCCAGAACGATACAGTCGATCAAACGCGAGATGGGCACCAACTATCGGGTGACCAATGTCGAAGGAGTCGCGCACAGTCCCGAACAGATTTCAGCAATGATTCTGCAAAAACTGAAGTCTGATACCGAAGCTTATCTTGGCGAGAAGATATCGCGGGCGGTAATTACAGTTCCTGCATATTTCAATGATGCACAGCGTCAAGCAACCAGAGATGCCGGTCAAATAGCCGGTCTCGACGTCATGCGTATCATCAATGAACCGACGGCGAGCGCTCTTGCATATGGTCTAAACAAGCTAGACGAGCAAGCAACTGTTCTCATCTTCGACCTAGGTGGTGGCACATTTGATGTCAGCGTTTTGGAGATTACAGACGGTGTCTTTGAAGTAAAAGCAACCAACGGCAACAATCGCCTTGGTGGTGACGATTTTGACCAGGCGGTAATCGATTGGATGCTCTCTGAATTCGAAAACCAAACCGGCATCGACATCTCAAACGATCTAATGGCGGTCCAGAGACTGAAGGAGACTGCCGAAAAGACCAAAATCGAATTATCGACAACCATGGTCAGCGAGATCAATTTGCCCTTCTTAACTGCTGCAGGCAGCGAACCGAAGCATTTAGAAACTAAGCTCACGCGTACTAAATTCAACGAACTGACAGCGCATCTCGTCGAAGCGACGCTCGGTCCCTTACAACAAGCGCTAGACGATGCAGGACTTCATCCAGACAACATCGACCACATCATTCTTGTTGGTGGTAGTACGCGCATACCGGCGGTACAAGACACGATCAGAAGAACATTCGCCAAAGAGCCGTCCAAGTCAGTCAATCCAGACGAAGCAGTGGCACTCGGTGCAGCAATACAGGGTTCAATTTTGGCAGGCGATTTGCAGGATGTCTTGCTGTTAGACGTCATCCCTCTGTCACTCGGAATCGAAACTGCAGGCGGACTATTCACAAGAGTGATAGAACGCAATACAACCATTCCAACCAGCCGCACGATGCCGTTCACGACGACAGAAGACGGTCAGACTTCCGTCGAAGTGCATGTTTTACAAGGCGAGCGCGAGATCGCGGCACACAACAAATCGCTGGCAAAATTTCACCTCAATGGCATTCCAGCAGCTCCTAGAAGTGTGCCGAAGATTGAAGTCACTTTCGATATTGATGCCGATGGTATTGTGCACTGCAGCGCGCGCGATCAGGGCTCTGGCATCAAACACTCAGTCACTATTCAGCGCAGCACAGGTCTGACACCGGAAGAAGTAGAACTTTATCAAAAGGAAGCCGAAGAGTTTGCCGAGCAAGACCGCCAGGTGCGCGACGAGATCAGCGCCCGAGTGCATGCGGAAGCTCTCTGCGCAGATGCCGAACGGACCGTTCAGAAGTATGGAGACCGTGTCGAGAAACAATACGTTGACAAGGTCATGAGAGCGCTCGAGATGGTGCGAGAAGCTCTAGCAAACGAAAACTCTGAAGACCTCAAAGCTTTAACAGCCGGATTGGACGTCTCTTTGCTGGATCTCGGCCGGGCAATCCACTCCGGTAACCGACCCTCAGGCATAAGTGGTGCCTCACCCAAAGCTCGGCCATCAGTAGATGGCGAACCGATAGAGCTTTCCGACCCACGCAGCAACGTGGAGACCAAACGTCACGGTACTCAAGCCAGCAATGATGGCAATGGAGACCATTTAGGCGGCTCCAACGGTAAAAAGCGCATTAACATAGATGACGACGCAGACCTAAGCTGATCGGTCTCAGCCCCCATCACCATTGAGTTTCGGAGCTCTTCAGCTTCTTATAGAGCGAAATAATCTTTACTCGTGCTTTGCAACTGAGCAAAATAGCAGTGAGGATGGCAGAATGAAGCTAGTGAGCGATAGCATTCATCGCTCTCGACCGAACACCCCGACCAACGACAAAGGTACCTATTTTGGCGACTATGGCAAAGCGAGACTACTACGAGGTCTTAGGCGTTTCTAAGGGCGCTACCGCGGAAGAGATCAAAAAGACCTTCCGCAACCGTGCGAGACAGTTACATCCTGACAACAAAGAGAGCGGGGACGAAGCAGCTTTCAAGGAACTGGCAGAGGCTTATGAGGTTCTTTCAGACCAGAGCAAAAGAGCGCAGTACGACCGGTATGGACACCAAGGAGTAGCAGGCGCGGGTCGCGGCTTCGACAATGTGGACTTCAGCTCGTTCGCCGGCTTTGGTATCGACGATATCATCGACATGTTTTTCGGTGGTGGCGCCAGAGCAGGTGGACGCCGCACTGGTCCGGAGCCAGGAGCGAGCCTAAAGTACGACCTGCAGGTAGATTTTCTGGAAGCTGTCTTTGGGGTCGAAAAGAAGATCTCAATTAAACGATTGGAAGATTGCGATTCCTGCGAAGGCTCAGGAGCCACCCCCGGAAGCGAAGTCATTACTTGTGTGACCTGTGCTGGAATGGGGCAGGTGCAACAGGTCTACAACAGCTTCTTCGGTCAAACGATGCGAGTTGTTGACTGTCCAGCATGCCACGGTACTGGCAAGAAGATTGAGAAGCCATGCCGAGATTGCCGCGGCGAAGGTCAACTGCGCAAGTCACGCGAATTCGACCTTAAGGTGCCGGCTGGTATCGATAATGGTGCAAGAATGCGGCTGAACGGAGCCGGTGATAAAGGCAAACGAGGCGGCGGCTTTGGAGATCTTTATGTTATCGTGCACGTGCGTGAGCACAAACAGTTTGTTCGCGACGGCGATACTATTCACCTCAGACAACCAGTCAGTTTCTCAATGGCTGCTCTAGGCGGCGAACTGATGGTGCCTACAGTCGATGGAGACCGCCTGCTCAAAATACCAGCTGGCATCCAGCACGGCACAACGTTGATCATGCGCGACATGGGAGTGCCTAAGTTCAATCAACAAGGTCGCCGCGGCGAGCAGGTTGTACACGTTTCAGTCGAAACACCCAGCAAATTGAGCAGCGAGGAAAAAGAGCTTCTCGAACAGCTGGCAAAACTACGCGGCGAAAGCTTGACAGTAACCGAAGAACAACGTCAAGCCGATGCACAGTTGGAAGCGGAAAAGAACGGCAAGCAAGACAAAGGTTCACAAAGCAAAGCTGAAAAGAAAGCAGCTAAAGCAAAGTCCAAACAGAAAGATGAACCGGTCAAAGAAGATTCCATTATTGATAAAATTGGCGAATTCTTCAGACCAAAAAACGGTGACCACGAAGACTAAAAACCGAATATTGGCGGGACTTGCGGCGCTGGTGCTCTTATGGGCACCGGGGGCGACACTGCCTGCTTTTGCCACCAAGTTGCCGGTCGAGCTCGCTGATTGGTTCAAAACGAATCTTCCGCAAGCCAAAATCAGGATGGACGGCACGCTGGAGTTTAGCAAGGAAGACCTCTTCCTGCCGCTTATGCCTACCACCGCACCGCCTCCCAAGGGCAAATTGGAACTAAGAGACAAAGTTCCCGCTGATGGCGTGCCGGATCTGCTCATGTTCTCCAATGGATGGGGTTTCATTCGATTGATTCACCAGGAGAAACTGAAGACAGTACCGAATCTAAACAATCTCTCCGATTCAACTAATCGTCGCCTGATGAACGCTCACTTCCCGAGCGATCTAATCGTGCCGGAGAATTTTTTCGTTCCAGTTCGCCTCAAATCTCTGGCAAAAGAGATAGCCGTTGCCGAGCCAACAGCTTCGGCTAAGTCACAAACGCACACCGAAGAGACGAAGTCACCGCCCACACATAACGAGCATAGTGCTGTGTTCGTCACGTCTCCACTTTCTGGGAAAGTGACTATGTTGAACGACAAGACGCTCGAAAAGATCTCAGACTTTCAAACTGATGGTACGCCTGGAAGCATGGCGTCTGCAGATAATAAACTCTACATCACCGATCAAGCGAAGAGTCGAATTCTCCTACTTGACCCAGCCAAAGGAGAGTTTCTTGGACAGATCGATCTTCCGAAGAAGACGTCCCCCAAGGGCATCGCAGCCCTACCAAATGGGAAACTACTATACCTGACGGAATACAGCACAAATAATATAGACATCATCGAAGTCAAGGTGGGGAAGGTTCTGCTTCGCACAAAAGTGGCGGCAGGTCCCTCGCAAATTGCCATCACCCCTGATGGCAACATGGTGCTGGTGATAAACGTTCCTCAGGGCAGACTGACTATACTCTCTACATCGAACCAGAAAATAATCGGTCAAGTCCCCCTCGGAACATTGCCTAACGGTCTGGCTGTCACACCAGACAGTAAGATAGCGTTCGTTACCAACAGAGTTTCAAGCTCTCTCTCAGTCATCGACCTGACAACGAAGAAAGTAATAAAGACATTCGAGACGGGTCTAGGTCCAACAGGACTGGCACTGGATGCCAAAGGCGAAGTGCTCTACATCGCCAACGCTAAAGACAACTCTCTAACTCTATTCGACGCCAAAAAGTTCACGAGAATAGAAGATATAAAATTGCCTTTGGATATCGATTTCCCGGGCGGGCTGTTGCGACTTCCCGACAATAAACATCTTGTTGTCACCAGTGCATCTACTCCTAATGTCGGAATATTCGACATGGAAGCGAGGAAATTCACCAATCAGCCAGACGTTGGACACCCAACCGACCAAGTGCACTGGATGAGCTTTCCGTAGAGACTGCAAAACGTGCCCAATCGGACAACCGATAGCCTCAGCCGCCAGCCGGGCTCGGATACTCGTTATGCGCTTTATTCAAGAATCGAGTAATGCTCGATTGATAGAGCAGTTCCACAGTGCCCACAGGACCGTTTCTCTGTTTGGCGATGATAATCTCAGCTTCGCCTCTTTGCTCGGTCTCGGGATTGTAGTATTCATCCCGATAGATGAACATCACAAGGTCGGCGTCTTGCTCGATTGAACCCGATTCTCTCAAATCTGACAGCATCGGTCGCTTATTCTGGCGCGCTTCCACCGCGCGCGATAGCTGCGACAGCGCGATTACCGGCACATGAATCTCGCGAGCTAACTGCTTCAAACTGCGGGAGATTTCACTGACTTCCTGCACACGATTATCTGTTGTTTTCCGACCAGACATCAGCTGAATATAGTCGATAATCACCAACCCGAGACCCTTCATCTCAGATTTGAGACGCCTGCACTTCGCACGTATTTCCAAAGCATTCAACATAGCTGAATCGTCGATAAACACAGGCGCTTCACCCAAACGCCCCATCGCCATCGCCAGGTGCGTCCAATCGTTTGTGTGCATGTGCCCAGTACGCAATCGATTAGCATCGATCTTCGCCTCGGCGCACAACATACGTTGAACCAGCTGTTCCTTCGACATTTCAAGGCTGAATATAGCGCAAGGAAGGCCAGCTTCCACAGCGCAGTGCTGTGCCAGGTTGAGCACAAAGGCCGTCTTGCCCATGGAGGGGCGAGCAGCCAGAATCACAAGGTCGGAAGGCTGCCATCCTGACGTCATTGCATCCAGGTCATAGAAACCAGATGGCACGCCGGACAACGCATCACGATTTTCATAGCGTTCTTCAATTTTACGGAAAGACGTCTCCACAACGTCTTTGATATGAACAAGCGAATTCATACTGCGACGTTGAGCCAGTGTGAAAATCATGTGCTCGGCTTTATCGAGAGCAACGTCGGCATCAGTCTCTTCATAGCAGGAGCCGACAATTTCAGTACCAGCTTTAATGAGATTGCGCAGCAGAGCCTTCTCCGCAACGACTTTGGCGTAGTACTCAAGGTTGGCGGTGGTGGCCACGGAGAGTGCAAGGTCGGTGATGTACTGACGCCCACCCACATTCTCGAGCTTACCTTCGTCTTTTAGATACTGCGAAATAGTAACGATGTCGATCGGCTCGTTATGGTCGAAGAGATCGAGCATGGCAGCATAGATGACTTGATGCGCCTTGCGGTAGAAATTGTCAGCTTCCAGTATGTCTACAATGCGCGGCAGACCATCGGGGCTAACTAATAGAGCACCCAACACAGCCTGCTCCGCATCGAGCGACTGTGGCGGAAGTCGCTCAATATTCGTGTCATTTAAAGTAGCTTCACCATTTTTCATCTATTACTTATAACGTTGAAACTCACAAAAGAGTTCAATCAAAATTGAAAAAACTCAATGTCAGACATTTTCCCGATATTCCGACAAAATTGACGTAGAAGTCGGGAAAAGATATACACTCGATATCCGCAAGACATCAAAGCGAATTACCCGGTTGCCGAAAACCGCTCCCTTTGCAATTTTGCATTCGTTTCAGATAGCATAAAACATCGAGACGCAATTGTCGCAATTACTTCTTCTTCAGTTTTTGGCTAGCTGTTGCAATTTTGGCATCGACACCGGAGCTTGGGCTCAACTTCTTTGCCGGCTGATTGCTCCAACGCAAACCCTGGTTCATCGATCTTTAGGTATTTTGGGTATCATCACCGGTTTTTGTGCGCAGTGAAGGATCATCAAGGATCATCTTTGCTCGCGCATACAAAGTTGCGTTCGACGATCTCGCCAATGGCATCATTGTTGCTCTCGGCTGCAGTACCAAGTTCTTTTCCTTTGGGTACTTCCTTGAAGCTGTCGGCAACTGCTTTTACAATGTTATTGCGCACTGTTGGTTTGGAATTCGCTTGGCTGGAGTGCTGCCGACAACTAACGCAGCTCGAGGGAACCATGGAAGCAATAAAGACAACAGGCGCAGCGGAAACAACCGAAAGTCATTCGTCGCCGGCACCGGGTCGCAAACAATTTTCACGCGCACCAGTGATCGGTGCCGTAATGGCCTCGATGTTCATGGTGGCCATTGAAGCCACAATTGTCTCCACCGCGATGCCGCAAATAGTCGGGCAGCTGGGTGGCTTACGTCTGTACAGCTGGGTATTTTCATCGTTTCTATTAACGCAGACCGCGATGACCGTATTGTTCGGGAAATTGGCAGACGTAAAAGGCCGCAAACCGATTATGTTGCTCGGCATCGCTATCTTTTTGTTGGGATCTGTGCTCGCAGGTTTCGCCTGGTCGATGCCGTCGATGATTGTTTTTCGGCTAATCCAAGGTGCTGGGGCGGCAGCTGTGCAACCAGTCGCTCTAACGATTGTCGCTGACCTCTACCCTGCGCGCGAGCGCGGCAAGGTGCAAGGATATTTAGCAAGCGTCTGGGCCATATCGGCGGTGCTGGGGCCTCTAGTCGGCGGGCTTATCATGCGGGAACTAACCTGGCCATGGGTATTCTGGATCAATATCCCAGTCGGCATCGCTGCCACTATTGGCTTCATGATCTTCTTACGTGAGGACAGGAAGTTGGAAAAACGTTCCATCGACATTGCAGGTTCCGTGCTGTTCACAATTGGAGTGGCATCACTAATGATGGCACTCACCGACATTGGAACACAAGAAAGACAGCTAGTTCTTCCCGCACTTATCTCCTTTTGTATCAGCTCAGTCATGTTCATTCGGCAGGAAAAAATCGCATTGGACCCAATGCTCTCGTTCAAATTGTGGAGCCGAAAACCGATCGCACTAAGTAATTGTGCGAACATGCTGGCTAGTATGGCGCTCATGGGACTGACTACGTTTCTTCCCATGTACGTTCAAGGCGTGCTTCACCAATCTGCGGTTGTAGCTGGGCTCACATTAACGATGATGCTTGTCGGATGGCCGTCTGGCGCTACGCTCGCTACTCGACTCTTTCAAAAGTTAGGGCTGCGCCGAATCATGATTTTAGGGAGCACTCTAATACCGATTGGCGCTGCCAGTTTCTCGTTTCTCTCTCCGCACAGCTCTCCAATTCAAGCTGGGTGTGGTTCTTTAGTAATGGGTTTCGGTATGGGACTTTTAAGCGTCAGTTCGTTGATACTGATTCAAGAAATTGTTGATTTTACTCAGCGTGGAAGTGTCACCTCCTCAAACGTATTCGCAAGGAATCTAGGCAGTATGTTCGGCGCCAGTGTTCTCGGTGCCATCATGAACTCCAGCTTGAGCCACTGCGATACTCATGGAGCCGGGCCGATAACATCCGAACAGATAAAGAAGCTGCTAGAAACAACGGCAAACACTGGTATTCCAGAGGCAGTCGCTAAAATCGCCGACGTGCTACAAACATCGCTGCACCAAACCTTCATCGCCATGTTCGTTATATCGCTAAGCATTCTCGCTCTAACAATTTGGGTGCCACCAGTGGTGATAGCAAAGCGAGAGAATAAAGGGGAAGCATTGAGTCCGGAATAACCTCTTGAACCTGCCCAGCTGACCAATCTGCAATATTTCTTAGCTCAAAAGCTAAATAAATTGTTTGTCGAAGTGGATTTTTTGCCAACAGGCTTTACATTGATGTTTTCGCCCCTGAGGAAACAAACATGTCGACCACTATTGTTGAAAAGCCGCTTACCCTTGTTCGCGGACTATTCCAAGTTCGCAAAACCGTAGATAACTCATGGACATGCAATGTCGTTATCTATGGAGCTGAAGTTCGTTTCGCACCCGTTCAAATGACTCGTGTCGAACTCGAATCGCTGTTGGCTCACTTCAACGTGACCGTCGACTGGGATGCCGAAAGCTCAGTCGCCGAATTCATGAGCGAAAGTCCGATGGAGAAGCTGGCTCAAGTCGGAATCACTGAAGTGATCGTTTAAGCTCACGCAGCACAAGAGCAAGCAACAGAACGCCGCACTCGATAGAGTTGCGGCGTTTGTTGCACTTGTGTACTTGTGTACTTTCGTGCTGGTCTTAAGTGCCTCAAAATATTCGCGTCCTCAAGCCATAAAGATGCAACAAAAACAACCAGGAATAGAAAGAAGACCAGGCGTTGAAGCCGACGAAAGCCCAGACCGCTAGAGGTCCTGTGCGGCGGCCGAGAGAGGACAATCCGCCTATCAAAAGAGCTATAGAGGCCAATTCAGATGGAAATAAGTAACGCCCCTGAGGCGAACCGGTAGCGTTTATTGATACAGATGCCCCAATCAAACCGACGAAGCTTGAAACTACACAGACTATGAGAAAGGTCCAGACCGCTACCTCACTTCGATTATTGTCGACAAACTGTCTCATCATGTTGGTGACAGTAGGCCTCGGTAGAAAAATTGGAATGAAAGCACTGGCAATACTGACCATAGAGACAAGCATAAAGAGAGAGTAGACCGCATAAATCTGACGTGGTAGGAGGCGATTCATGTTACCAAAGAGTCCCCAAAAGCTCATTAACACAGTGTTACGCCAATTCGCATTGTCGACCGCCGGAAAGTGATAGAGCGCTTTAGGCTCTGTGTATGCACGCGCATGCAAATCTAACATAGTCTTCAAACCGAATACATCGCCCGGAAACTGACAGTAGTTTCGCAGAAACCACCACCCCGAAAGCGCAGCGGAGACACCAGCAATCAGCAGCGACGAGATCATCAGCCGTTTCGCTTTCAATTGATGAACCCATGCACCAAGCAAAAGACCGACGAACAGTGCCAGCAAGATCGGATAGCCTGAATATTTGCCTAGAAGAAGAAAGCCTGTCAGCACACCAATTCCTAGGCTGTAGCGAGTTTGCCAGCCCTCCCGCAGTACTAAACAGGTTAAGGCAATCAACCAGCTCGAAATGGCACAAGTGGTTGAGTCGTTGTTGGTATATGAGTTGACGAATACCAACTGCGGGTGAAATAGCACCACCAATGGTAGGCACAAAGCCAGCTGCCGGTCATAAGGAAAGAGTTTTCTCGCGACAAACATCGCCGCACTTACTGTAGCAAGACCAGCCATGGCGTTGCCAATACGTGCAGCCATGGCAGTTTCTAGCCCAGGTGTGAAAAAGCATACAACTAAGGATGGCAGATAGCCTAAAGGGGGCAGCGGCCCATAATATGCAGCACCCGGATCTTTAAAGAGATCGTTCAGAGTTGGTAAAGACATCCGGTCGCGAATGAATGAAATGACCCAATAATGCGCACCTTCATCTGGCGCCTCCGTTATAGGCACGGTCATGATCCACAGCAGGCGGACTGCGAAAGCGATAGAGAGTATGACCAGCGGTGAGTCCAACCGCCTCAATATCAGGTCAAGCCACCCTTCGATCTGGCGAAGCAAAAGATCCGCCCAACCTGGTTTTTGCCAAGAAAGCGCATTTGGAAGCCGCAGCATGCTGGTCAAGTTGTTGAAAAAAACGGACATCAGAAGCCGCAAGCGTTCGAGGCGTGGCAAAGATAAGCACCACGCTTCAAGCTTTAGAATTGAGTCAACAAGCTAGGTTTATAACAGTCAACTGTAAAGTTGATTTGAAGGCTTCAAATGCAAATGTAATCGTTCAATATAGATGGCTCACATTACGGCGGCTGCAGCTGAAAAGACAAGCGAACCTATCTGTTCTGTGCAAACTCAGGTTCAGGTCTTGCTCTGGCGCCAAAACAAGCCAGCGAGAATGATTGAAGCGAGAGACACAGCGCTCAATATCAAACCGAGTCGAAACGCCTCAAATGTAAAAGTCATATCCACACGGTGTCTTCCAGCATCCACCAATATTGCGTCGAAATTATAGTTAGCGCGTGTCAAGATTGCCGGCGCTCCGTCGATTTTCGCACTCCAACCTGGGAAAAACTGGTCGGAAACCATCAACAATCCAGGCTCGGACGTTTGCACATCGAAACTCTTTTCGCTGCCGGAATCACTCAGAACGTTGATTTTATATGTTGGCGAAATGTTTGACGGACTTCTTTTTAACCGCTCCAAAATCGACGACAGATTCACATCATTGGCAGCGAGAATTGCAGTGTCTTGGAAGTTCACTTTGTCTGACTTCGCATCGTGTGCATCATGGACTAAGGCTAGAGTTTTCACTTCATCAAGAACTTGAGTTTTGTAGACAAACCGGAAGCGAGGCAAAAATCTTTTGTTCTCATAAACCAAATTCTGACCATCAGCGTGCGTTGTCTGCACAAATCTTGGTGCCCGCCCGGCAGTGTTGAAGGGCAGAGAAGTGCTGAGAATATTGACATCACCATGCGCATCGACTGCTGTCCCTTTCGGTACGATCAAATATTTCACTGAGGCTATATCGAGCGTTACATCACCGGATTTACAGATTGCCTGTAGTCGTGCAGTTCCCGAGTCTTGAAGAATTTGGGACATGCGCTGAGTAACGAGCGGACTGTAAAAAGCAGGGCTGGGCAAAGACCACATGCTGTTTAAGTTTGGAGGGCAACTTCTCACACCGCCGAGATCGGCGAGCGGAGCGGCAACTCTAAATTGATGACTGCTATCCTGCCAAATCTTACTCAATTCGGTCACTACATTTGGTGGCGCTAAATCTGCTTCATTAGCAGGCCTGAAACGCCACTCGCAAAAATAGTCGAAACTAGACAAGTCGACCAAGAGCATAGCGACCACAAAGAGCTGCCGTACAATCCCTTTCGGGGCGCAAGACCAGAGCCACAGGACGATGAAGCTGACCGCCAACAAGATAAGCGGTACACCAATATAAGAATTAGAAAAAGGAGAGATATCGACCTGAGCAAGCCCACTTTTCACTATGTGGTATCGCAAGTACTTTTGGCACCAGACAAACGAGCTCACAGCAGCGAAGCTTGTTATGAGACAAGCGATTACAGTCAACGTTTGCCGCTTTCGTATTTGAGTGCATCTCTCTATCGTTGCAGCTCCGATGGCGGCAAGCAGGCTCACAGCTAACTCAAACAGCAAAACATAACGCGAAGGACAACGAAAGTGATTGATGATAGGAACATGAAAAAGCACTTTGGCCAGCGGTGTAGCGGGGCCGGCGGCAATAACCAGCGAAGCGACCGCTGTTGCTAGCCAGAACCATTTACTGCTCCCACGCCCTTTTGCAACTCCAACAATGGCCAGAATGACCGGAATAAATCCAACATATGCGGTTAGCTCAGTAACGGACCATTCTCCAACATAGAAGGACCTTGCATAATTTTGTAGTTCGTAGCCAACCTGCTGACAGAACAAAAATGGAAAGAAAAATTGTGCCAGCTGTCTGGGAGGAAATGAAAAAGAGACGAAGTTTTCAAACGACCAATCCGCCCTCGGCGAAAGAGAAGCCAGTTGCAAGGTTGGCAATATTTGTACTGCGACCAATCCCAATCCGGATATACACAGGCAGATGTAGCTCGAAAGAAGCTGCCAATTTGGCCGAAAGTCAAATTTGGTGTTCGCCGAACCACTCGAGTCATCTTCGCGGCAGAAGACTTTGAACAATACAAATAAACCTGACATTACAAGCGAAATTGCGAGAATTTGGCTGTGCCCGCCAAGCACGACCATAGCCACTGCAATCTGACCGAGGAACAACCATTTCCAACGCAACTCCCTTGAAAGTTTTTCGATTGAGAGAATAAGCAGCGGCAACCAGCAGGCTGCATGGATAATAGTCACGTGTCCCAGATGCGCGAACATGAATCCGCTCATCGAATAGACGATTCCACCAAGGCATGCGGCAAATCTAGACCGAGTAATTGCATAGGACAACGCGAACGCGTTGCAAAAAGCGATCACGTAGGCAAGCACCACAAGCAGGTTATAACCACCCGCAGCTCGACAGATCCAGAGCACCGGATACCACGTTTGATATTGAGGATCTGCCGCCACAGGCATTCCACAACCAACGGCATCGCACCACAACTCGGGTTGCTGATGGAATGCGGCCATTGAATAGGTGAGGGCATCACCCGGCGCCAGATATTGATGTTTAAAAACAACAGACGAAAAGAAGCAAACGAAGAACAGACCAGCCACAGCAGGCACTAGAACGCTAGTCCAAATATCCCTTCGGAAAGATTTCAAGAAAGACCTAAATACGAGCGTCGACTTCGCGTATTGATCTTTGCAGATTACCCAGTTCTCTGTAAGCCTGATTCAGAAATTGCTGCTTGATTACCAGGCGCCGATTCAGGTCTACACAGTCTTGCTGCAAAGCGTTGATCTGTCCTTGTAGATCTGTTGCTTGGCGCACCATAATGGTCTTGGCTTCGGCAAGCGCCGAGTAACTGTCAACGGCAGCTGTGCACTTCCCGGCTCCATATGAGCTGGTCGCGATCAAAATCATGAGAGGCAGCAAATACTTGTTTTTCACGATGCGACCAAAGTAGATCGAATGAATTTCGCTTGCAAGCGTAAAAACCGCAGGTGGTCTAAAACCGGATTAAGAGGAATTGATACATTTGCTTACATGGCAAACTTTTTCGATAGACAGTTGTCGACATGATTGCAGCACAAGCATTTTCAGCACTCCACCAAAGTTACAAAGTTCATGAACGTAACGCTGATGATTTTTTAATGCCACCATGGGCAATGGTGCATTCTTTACGATTAGTCATGCCGATAATTGTCCTAGCGCGAGCGCCTTTTATTCTCGCCAAGCCCCATTCAATTACATTTTCCAGATTCTCTCCGCACCACCAACAGTGCACTGACGAGCTACACTAGCAGGCACACCATTTCTAGAAAGAAGTCTATCTATGCGAGCGCTGCGCAGACTCCCAACGCTGGCAGTACTATTGTGCATAGCCGTTCTGCCAGTCCACGCATATAAAGCACTCGTCGTATCAGTTCATGATGGTGATAGCCTGCGAATCAGGCGACACGAGAGACACGAAGAGAACGAAAGAACAGAACGAATTCGTCTGGCGGGGGTAGATGCCCCTGAGCTTGAGCAGCCGTTTGGTTTCGCGGCCCGCTCGGTAACCGAACGACTAACACTAGGACAGACCGTCACCATACATGAAAGAGGGTATGACCGATACGGGCGAACAGTGGCAGATGTCACTAACAGCCAGGGCATAAACGTCAATCAAACCCTGGTAAAAACTGGAATGGCATGGTGGTATCAGGAATATGCACCACACGACCATATATTGGAAAGGTTACAAATTAGTGCCAAGCGAAAAAGGCTAGGCATATGGGCAGATCCTGGCAGCATTCCACCGTGGGACTATCGCAGGATAGCTGCCCATGAGAACGAAGCGTTAAGGACAGCCGAGAGAAATTCCCCTCTTCGCTAGCCTGCCAATTTTTTGACAAATTTGATTCTTAAGATGGTCTCATCGGTTGCACCACTGAGTCGCAACCAGCGCGTCAGATATGTCAAAACAGGGGAATGAAAAATGGGACTCGAATCCGCTTCAAAGGCCGACACACACGCGAACACCACAAAAATCGACCCTTGCTCTGAAGGGGCTAAATTTGCACACCAGCTCGCGGACGGTGCAGCAACCAGCAATATCAACTACCGTATCTACGATATCGACGCTAAGCTCAATTCAATGTCTGCTACAGACCGCAATCAGGCACTGGCAGCAATGGATGCAGAGCTGACACAGAAAGGACTTCTACCAAGCGCAATGCAGATCTTCGCCGAGCAAACCGACAATCACAATATCTTGAAAGCAGACCGTCGGGGTGTACACGCTGACACGCTCGAATACAACCTAAATCCTGACGATCCAAGATACGCCAATAAACTCAAAGGCGGACACTGGAGCCAGAGCCTCAATCCAGTTGAAATGATGTTGACCAAAGACATCGCTCAAAATGTTACAGCGATGACACCACCAGGAGATGACGAAGTAACGTACGGACGCATGAACAAGTATGTGGGAGACCAGGCCAAGCATTACGGAGACGTCACTGCTGCAACCGCTATGCTAAAAGATTTTGGCAACAAGCAAGGCTTCTACGATATTTCCAACGGCGCACCACGTATATCAAAAGACAATATTGAAAACGCGCTGGTGTTTGGCGGACCAAACACAGATCAGAAAACTCTGCAGTGGATGAAAGACCATTACAAGCAGCTATCCGATCACGGTGGTGGCATTACCGCTGGTTCAATGAGACGGTTCGCTGCAACTGAAGGTGTATTTCCAGCACCTATTTCACCCGTCGATTCGACGACTACACCTTCGGATAAACCATCACAGACGCCAGACGTCAAGGTTACACCAACGGATAAAGTAACTCCGACAACTGATCACAAAACAACTGATCACAAAACGGATGCATCGGCACAAACACCGAAGAAAACCGATGCCCATAGCCAAGCTGTCCACAAACAAATCACGGTAAAGCCTGGCGAGACGATGAAGGACGTCGCAATTGCCGAATTGAAAGCAGAAGGCAAGCTATCGGCAAACGCATCAGCCCGTGACCTCGCCTCAGCACACAAGCAGATAGCTTACGAAGAGCACTTGATCAGATTGTATACAAGAAGTGTCTTCAAAAACCTGCCGAACTATGAAGGCAAGCTCAAAGCTGGAACAGTTCTGAATGTGGCTGAGCCGCAAAGCAACGACCGCTAGATTCTTCAGGCTCAAGCCTGAGGGCCGAGCAGCGAGTCCTGAGCAACAAGTCTTACAACCCGCGCATGCAACAACGAGATGTGCTTTCCCCGGCACATCTTGTCTGTTTTAGTATGAACGTAGAGTCGCCAACTTTTACGAAGTTGCGGCAAGTTGCCTATAACTTTGCCCAACACGCTGCCTCTATTTAATGCTCTTCCGCAGCCTTCAGGCAGGAAAATTCTTTAAAAAGTCTTCCATAGCTCGACAAAACGAATAGAATAGTTTTGGAAAAATGAGGGTGCTATGGAAAAGCCATCAATTTTGGTCGTCGAGGACCACATCATCGAGCAAAAATTGTTGGCTTTGCTGGCTAAGAAATACGGTTATGAAGTTCATATCGTCTCAACTTCTGAAGAAGCACTGAGTGAACTTGCATCGGGCAAGCTGTATTCGCTAATCCTTATGGATTGGAAACTGCCCGGAAGTGATGGCATCGACTGCACCAAACAGATCAGACAGCTGGAGCGCGACCGTGGTTATCATACGCCGATCGTGGCTATTACAGGTAGAGCCATGGATGGCGATAAGAAAAAGTGCCTCGTCGCTGGAATGGATGACTACATGAGCAAGCCATTCACTGCGGAAGAGTTCAAAGCTATGGTTACACGTTGGGTCCCAGCCTCAGGCTATACCCACTAACACAACTCAACGTTTAGGCAACAAGATCTGCACGTGTCGCCCTTGTTGCGATTGCTCCTGCTGATCAGGTTGTGTTTGAGCTTCTAATTGCGCTTCAAGAAATCCAATGCGCTTTTGTGCGGCTTCCAGGCGAGCTTCTGTCTGAGTGAGCATGAGGAGTGCAAACTCCAACTTTGATTGCAACTCAACTACAGTCAAGTTGACAGCCATTTTGGTCTTTATCTGAACGGCAAGACCCGACGTTTGCAGATTGAACGACATCGAACTTGCATCTTGCGAAGGCGAAGAGTCCTCTTCAGTTTCATCGTGCGAGGAAGTCTCGTCCACACATTCTGGAAGCAGCACAGCTTCATCCATAAAAGCTCCTCCAACTCAAACTCTCGGATACCTCTGTTGTACCAAGCAGGAAGAGATCTTATACATGACTACTTGGTATCAACTCGATACCACGACACCCTTCCAGAATGCAACGTAGTTTTTTATCTGCTTCGCAGCATCGTAGGGGTCACGGTAAACCCAGGCAGCATCCTTGTTTACATCATCGCCAACTTTAACATCGTAATAGTTGCATTTGCCTTTCCAGCCACACACGCTAGTCGTTGTGCTGTCAGTAAAATACTGGCGATTGAGAGAATCAGGAGGGAAGTAATAGTTGCCTTCGACCTGCTCGCATTTCTCACTTTCCGCCAATACGGCGCCATTCCATACAGCTTTGGGCATTTCAGACCTCGCTTGTTTCTTTTCCGACATTATTATGACCGCGATCCTCGGGCTTGTACTACTATTGTGCGAACGTCTGTAACCATAGCAACGTGATGCGGCAGCGCACAGTTCTTTTCAGCTGGTAGTTGGCCTTTCCAATGATCGAACTAAAGAACGTATCCAAAACCTATGACGGCGGCAAAACTTTTTCCGTCAAAGAGTTGAATCTTACCGTTGACGACAATGAGTTCCTGGTCTTTCTGGGATCGTCCGGTAGTGGCAAATCGACAACCCTGAAGATGATAAATAGGCTTATCGAACCGAGCCATGGCTCAATCTTTCTAGACGGCAAAAGCATACTCGAGCTGGACATTGTGCAGCTAAGAAGGTCGATCGGTTATGTATTTCAAGGTATCGGGCTCTTCCCTCACATGACCATTTTCGAAAACGTCTCTATCGTCCCTAAGCTACTTGGATGGACGCTGGCAAAGAGAATTGAGAGAGCGAAAGAGCTGCTCGATCTCGTTGGACTGCCGTTCGAAAAATTTTCCGAGCGATTGCCCGAACAGCTATCCGGCGGACAACAACAAAGAATCGGAGTAGCGCGAGCGCTGGCGGCAGATCCCAAATGCTTACTTATGGATGAACCGTTTGGTGCACTAGATGCGGTGACCAGAGACAAGCTGCAACAAGAACTCTTATCATTGCAAGACAAGCTCGGTAAAACCTTCATTTTTGTCACTCACGACCTCTTCGAAGCCTTGACTTTAGGCGATCGCATAGCGATCTTCGATGATGGTGTGATGCAGCAAGTGGGCAGCAAGGAAGAAGTAATGAAGTCGCCGGCAACAGATTTTGTACGCGAGCTTTTTGCTCGTCCAGCGAAACAATTGCGTGATTTCCAGGGAATGTTGTAATGACCGGCGAAACGTGGCTCGACTTTTTAATTGAACGTGGTCCTGAACTATATCAGCGCTTGACCGAGCATATGATGCTGACCACAGTTTCAACCGGTGTTGCCGCTGTTATGGGCATATTCATCGCCGTCTTCGCCTTCCAACAAAAAGTATGGCGCGACCCAATTATGTCTGTTGTCGGCATATTGCAAACGATTCCGAGTCTAGCCCTGCTCGTTTTTCTAATGACAATAATCGGCAAGATAGGAATCTTGCCTGCCTTGTGTGCGCTCATACTGTATGCGCTCTTGCCCATCGTTCGCAATACGCTTTTGGGACTAGAAAGCACACCGGCAGCAGCAGTCGAGGCGGCAGAAGGAATCGGCATGACCGGATTCCAACAGATCACTATGGTGCGCTTGCCGATCGCAATTCCGGCAATAGTATCCGGAGTAAGGACTGCCACCGTTGTTGGTGTCGGCATCGCCACCTTGAGTGCATTCATTGGTGCCGGTGGTCTAGGTGAATTCATTAATCGAGGTCTGGCACTATCTAACTCACAGCTGATCTTACTTGGCGCCATCCCTTCTGGATTTCTGGCAATTGTCTACGACTTCTGCCTGGCCTCAGCTGAGTGGGGCATTCGTCCGGTTAGAAACACCGACGTGCCACTTGCTGTTAAACGGCAAATGTTCAGGAGACGAGCCGCCGTCTCGGTGCCAATCGTCATATTTCTGCTTGGTATCATCTTGTACTTCCAGGCCCACCCGGCATTCAGCGGCAAACCACACGTAAGAATCGGCAGCAAGCACTACACAGAGCAAGTGCTCTTGGCTGAATTAATGGCACAGACCCTTGAAAAAGCAGCCGGTGTGGATGTCGACCGCAAGTTCGACCTCGGTGGCACAATGGTCTGCCATGGTGCAGTCGTAGCGGGTGAAATCGACCTTTATCCGGAATACACAGGTACAGCACTTACATCTGTTCTAAAGATCAAAAACACACCGGGACAAAAAGACATTCTCGCTAGAGTGGCAGCAGATTACGACAGTAAATTTAAGATAAAGTGGCTATCGCCGTTCGGATTCAGCAACCAGTGGGCACTATTGGCAAATCAAGCAGATGCACAAAAAAATCACTGGTCAACGATATCTGACCTGCGCGTACGAGCCCCGCAACTTCACATCGGCATGCCAGCAGAGTTTGCCGAGCGTGAAGACGGCTTCAAAGGATTGATTAAAAACTATGGGATTAAATTCGGAAAAGTAGACGATCTCGATACCAATCTCGCTTACAAAGCCCTGCTTGAACGTCAGCTGGACCTGGCAGCCGGAAACTCGACCGACGGTAGAATTGATGCTTATAAGTTAGTGGTGCTCGACGACGATTTGCACTACTTTCCCCCGTATGAAGCAGCACCAATTGTGCGCGAAGAGATCTTGAATCAATATCCAGCTATTGGACCCGCGCTTCAACGATTGGGGGGAACTATCGACAACCAGACGATGCAAAAATTGAACTATCGAGTAGACGGCGAGCATCTGTCACCGGCTCGAGTAGTAAAAGATTTCCTCATTCAGCACCCGCAAATATTGGCTCACACCCTAGATCTGAAAGAAAAATGCCCCACCATTCGGTGAGGCATTCTTAGATTCAGCTCTATTCAGTCTATTCAGGCAGCTAGAATGTCGGAACTGGCTGTTCTTGTTCCTCGTCCGTCGATTGTTGAGCTGCAGCTCTAGCAGCATAGTTCATGTACTGTTCGGTGAATATGTTGCCGGAAGAGGCAGCTGGTACTGGTTGAGCGGCTACCGGAGCAGTGTTCTCAGTGGCCGCCACTGCTTCGATAACGTTGTCGAGAATATCCATCGCGGAAGGAGCCGCCTTCTCAACAGTATCGTCGATGATTACCGAAGTCACCACTTGCGGTTGCGGATTAAGCATTTCCATCACACGCTTGTAAGGATTTACAACTGGTGTTGGAACCGCTGGCGCATCATGGTTTACAGCATTCGTTTCATCGGCGAAGTAATCGATACCCGACTTTGGTTGGGTAACATGCTCCATCCCGGAAGAGATTTTGCTCTCTTTCGCTTCGCTGATTAGCTCTTCGAGTTCAGAGACAGCGACAGCAGAGTCGCTAACTTCGTCGTCATCGCCGAATGGTGAATGCGCAAACATTGCAGCCGGGCTGATGTCAGCCTGAGGTTGCGGCATGCTGAAAGCTGGCGTTGTCGGTAGTGTGGATTGTACTGGTGCCGGTTCTGCATAAACGGGCATTGCTTCAGCAACCGGTTCTACAATCGGTGCTTGTGCAACTTCCTGAACCGACTGAAATTGTTCGACTGGTTCGACCAGTTGGACCGGTTGAACGTGTTGAACCGGTTCCGTTGCCACTTCATGGTCTTGGTCGTGTTCGTGATGCGAGTAGGATGTCTCCAGCGTCTCTGTTATCGGCTCAGGCGCTGTATAAACAGGAGACTCAACCGGCGCTTGCGGCATTTCAACTGCGGCAGCGACAGGCGCAGGAATCACAACTTCAGGCATGGGCTGCAATTGTGGTTGCGGCTGAACTTGCATTTCGGGTTGTGGCGGCTTCATTACCGGAACTTCGTGCAAAGTCTGACGCGTTTTCGATTTGATCGAATCCATCAAACTCGCAGCTGGGCTCGGCTTTGCCTCTTGCTCAGACTTTGCACTCTGCAGACGCTGGATTAATAGAGGTGCCAGGCCGAAGTTCATCATTGTTTGGAAGGTTTCAAGCCAGGTCTTGACTCGAAGCATTCGAATGCCTTCCACAACTTTCTTCAACGTACCGTCGAGTTGCGTCAGGGTAGGGATGTAAACTACTTGCGTGTCCAGCTTGACGCGTTTGAAGTGCTCTTTCACGTCATTTGAGATGCCGAGTGTCGAAACAAGGAATGCAATCGATGGCTTATGCATGCTAATTCTGGTCGTAACAGACAGAGCATGCGGAATACCGAATTCGGTATCCTTCAAATTGAACATCAATAGGGTGCCATCAAGATCTGCCAAAATTTCAACATCGTCATTTAGCGAAGACGGATTGAGCAAGATCTTTTCCGGTGAAATTCCGAGCCCCATGAGAGATCTCACCACTGATACCGTCATCCAGTAGTTTTTGTCCAACATCTTAGGCAGCAAGGCATCCGTTGATAGCAATCCCTCGATCGCTTCGTCGGCAATACGCTTACCGCATGAACAAAGAACGCCGAGCTTTGACATCTGGTCGATCGTCTCACGATGTTCGACGCGATTGACATGTGCTCCGGATTTCGAGCAGATTACGACATATTCTTGGTGCAACAAGTCCGCCTGAATCAATTGATCGACACATTTAACGGTATCGGATGCGGTGTCTGGGTTGTTCCGCAACAACTCTTTCGCCAAAATGACACCCGACTTGCGAATGGCAGAAGCGACATCGCGAACGCCCGTTGTTTCTAAAACTTTTGCCGATTTCATTTCACGTTCTGTAATGCCAGCGGCGAGTGCGTGAATCGCATGTTCTTCGGCATCGAGAAATTCTTTGAATTGAGGATTTTCAATCTGGTCAACGTGCCATTCGATCTGATCGCCATTTTCACCAAGCAAAGTAGCAATATCTGTCTTAAATAGATCGAGCAAAACCGAATCGGGATTAGCTCCAACAATACCGACACGGAGCATGCCCGTTTTCGATTGTCCGTCTTTTTTCGCCTGCTTTGACATACTTGCATCAAGGATAGTCAGAAGCAAAATATTTTCTGAATCATCAGCTAAGAATAGTTCGCCTTTCAGTTCAGGGACGCGGGCGAGACCTCTGATACCATCCAAGCCCCATTTATATCCGAGCTTTTCGAGACCGAGCAACTTTCTTCTATTCACATCTGAATTTAACTCAAGCTCCGCTTCTTCGGTCAAGTCGGTGCCGTTCATCAAGTCATCAAGATTACCGCCAACAACATTACACAACTCTGTAGCGAGTTTTCTAATTAATGGACGGTAGCCCTCTGATTCAAGCCGTTCAACGATGCTATTAAAACTCACACTCTGGTAATTGAACGACGCTGAAAAGCTATCAATTCTTAGGTTCATGACGAAACGTGACCTCCTCTCGAGCCAACGCGATGCTTTATGCGTTCCCTTACTTTGTTCCCCAGAAAGTCGCTTACTATTCGTTCAATAAAAAACAGTCACAAAGGCACTTTCCGGGCTTTGATTCCCTAATTTTTTCGCTTTAAACCCCCTTGGCAACAATAATTCAGAAGTTGCATGACACTCTCTCTTCTTCATGGAACCTCATCTCAACCGGTTGCGTCACCGAAGGCGAAGGTGAGGAGATACGCACATGCCACACACGGGAAAAGAATTTACTCAAGAAAGATTTGCGTCGCGGGCTCTGCTATCAGCATTGTCTGCCGGTCTACAACTGGTATTCATGTCGACGCAGGCGTTAGCTGAGCCGGAAACAATACGAACCGAGACAACCACAACCGGATCGCCACAGGTAGTTAAAAGCTACATGGTGCCAACGATGATGCAAACGAAAGAGACGATCGATGCCAATGGCGATACTATAAAGAGTGAAGCGCCGATGATCATGGAAAGACACGAACAAGTAGTTGTTCCGCAGGAGAAAACGACGAGCGAAACAACTATTGATAGAACGCCGAAAGTAGTAGAAGAGAGAATCGAAGAGAAAACTTCGGTCAAGAGAGTGCCACCAAAAGTAGTGAGCCACAAGCGAGCATACACAACGCCAAAGAAACACATCACACACATTGCTCATCGCGCAGTGCATAGGCCGCGCCAGATCGCCCAAGCAACAAACCAGGTAACTGTTAAACGAACGGTTATCGAACAACCGACAATAATTAAACACAGCGAACGAACCGAGTCGAACCCGATTACTTTCGAACGTAAAGACCCGGCGCTGGAAGATTAATTTCGTTAAGAGCAATAGTAAGCTCGCAAGTTTCTGGGCACGCGTTTCAAGCGTCTGCCTTTGTTTAACTCGACGCACAGCTACTGTCGCGTAATAATTGGCGCCATGGCGGAACTTTATCGCCTATTCTGCGACTCTCAAGTTGCTTACTTGCCCGCTGGAGAAAAGCAATGACACAGCTTACAGACCACGAATCCCACAGAGCTGGGGACAGGAAAATTGCTTTTGCGATCTTAATTTTGGCGCTGTTGGGGGTTTTAGCCGATTTTATCTTCGGCACACCACTCGAGCAGCGACACACGCTTACAAATTCCATGGAGCAGAAGGACAGCCTGAGATAGTCTCTTGCCTTGTTTTTGCTCCCCTATCTACCAACTCATTAAATAATAGATTCACAAAATCGCTGTCACGATTAACAAATGTTCAGAGTAGTCAAGCGCCTACAACCTAGCTGTTGAAAGGAAAATGGGCAATAATGGTTTTCGAACGATTGCGTTAGGCGTCCCGGAACCTCTTGAACTCCGGCCGTGGAAGGACCAGCAGGTCCGAAAGTTGGCACTAAAGATTGGAAAATTACGACCAGATGCATCAGGGTCTGCGCGACCTTGACTTGGAGAAAGACGAGCCCACTGCTGCAAATGTCAGCAGCAATGCGGAAGCCGCTCCCTCTAATGAATACGGACGCGAAGCGGTACCCGACATAGGCTCTCGAGCTCTACGCACCTTTATTGCAGCAAATGCAATCGTAGTCGTGCGCTCAAATCTTGCCGGGCAAATTTTTGAGGCTAATCAAGCCTTTACTGACCTGTTGGGATGGACTCCCGAGGAAGTGCGCAGTGGCAATCTCCGCTGGACTGACATCACCCCGCCAAAATGGGCGACCGAGTCGAAAATAGCCATTCAACAGCTTATGACTCAGGGAAAAGCGACGACCTTCGAAAAGGAATATATCCATAAAGATGGACATGCAGTACCGGTCTTGGTGGTAATCCTGGCGCTTGATACCACAGGCGATGACTGGTTGGCATTCATCCTAGATCTTTCGAATGAGAAACGAGCCGAACGCCTGCTCAAATTCAGCGAAGCGGAGTTCAGACATCTGACCGAATCGATTCCCCAAATCGTCTGGATAGTGGATACACAGAACAACCTTGTTTACGCTAATCAAAAGCTCTACGACTTCAGCGGTCTGACTCACGAGCAGACAACCGGCACCGGATGGCAAAATATTATTCATCCTGAAGACATAGCCAAATTCGTCGACAGTTGGAAGAAATCGAGTTCTTATACTGATGTCTATGAAATGGAAGTTCGCTACCGGCAGGCTAACGGTGAGTATAAGTGGTTTTTGACGAGAACCGCTCCTGTAACTAATGACAAGAAAGAAGTGCTTTTGTGGATCGGCACATCAACTGACATAGATGAACAGAAACATCAAGAGAACGATCTCAAAGAGAGCGAACTGCAATATAGAACCCTGGCTGACGCCATCCCTCAAATAGTTTGGACGGCGCAGCCAAACGGCGAAATTGATTTCTTCAATCATCGTTGGTTTGAATACACAGGACTCTCATGGAGCCAAAGTATTAACACTGGGTGGACGTTGCTCATACATCCTGAGGATAGAGCTTCATATCTTTCCGAGTGGGAGAACGCATTAAGTTCAGGTGACACTTACGAAAAGGAGTTTCGGTTGAGACGCGCGGTCGGTATTGGCTCGCACGCCGAGAATCCATATAGATGGCATCTTGGGCGGGCGGTCGCATTAAGAGGTGAAGACGGCACCATTCAAAAGTGGTTTGCCACCTGGACTGAAATAGAAAATCAAAAGTTCAGATATCGCGAGAAATGAATTTCAGAATGTCAAAGAACGACGCTCCTGCACCAAATGATTTTCCGAACAAGGGCCAAGAGTTGAGCCTCTTGCAATCACCTGATTGCGAGAAAAATCTGCGGAAATTTATCGATTCAAATCTTCTACCAATCTTACGGTGCAAACTGACAGGCGAAATTACAGAGTGTAATGAAGCCGCAGCGAAACTCTTAGGATACAGTTTTGAAGAGTTGAACAGTGGCGCAATTAACGCCGCTGTTTTCACACCGCCAGAGTTCGTGCACCTTGACGAAGCAGCCCTCGAACAGGTGCTCACCAAAGGCAAAACAGAGCCGTTTGAAAAACAGCTTTTTAGAAAAGACGGTACACGCTGTGATGTTTTGGTTCTGGCAGTTAGCGATGAGACAGAGCCTGAGATGGAACTCCTGGCATTCATTATAGACCGCACACATCAAAAAAAGATGGAGTCTGAATTGAAAGCCAGTGAAGCACAATTCAAATTGCTGGCTGAGGCAATACCGCATTTAGTGTGGATTTGTGATCCTGAAGGAAAAACGACGTTTATTAATCAGAGATTTTTTGACGTAACCGGATTAAAGAGAGAGGACGACAATGGTTTCCTCTGGTTGAAAGCAATTCATCCGGCGGACAGGCGCAAACTGAGAACTGAAGCATTGAATGCAGCACAGCTTGAAGAACCCTTTGAAATCCGCGTTCGCTATCTTTGTAAAGACGGTGCTCGTTGGCATATGATGAGAGCTTTGCCGGCGAAGAATGCAAACGATGAGTTGCAATGGTATGGAACTTCAACAGACATCGACTACAAGATGCGATTACAAGAACGCATCCTAAGAAGTGAAACTTATTTCCGCACTATGGCGAATGCGATTCCCCAGATAGTATGGACAGCAAACGCCAACGGTGAAATTGATTTTTTCAATCATCGGTGGTTTGAATACACAGGTTTGTCGGTGGATGAAAGCCAAAATTTGGGTTGGCAGTTTCTAATTCACCCGGAAGAACGCAAGCAGTATATACAGGAGTGGAAGCAGGCTCTTGCTACCGGTGATAGTTACGAAATGGAATTTAGACTGCGCAGAGCGCAAACCAAAACTGTTGTCAAAGCAACTGGAACAGCAGATCCATATCGATGGCACCTAGGACGCGCTGTCGCTTTGAGAAGCAGCGAAGGGAAGATTCTCAAATGGTTTGCAACTTGGACCGAGATCGAAGATCAGGTTCGCAAGGACACGCAAGACTAGGTTGACTAAGTGGAACCAGGTGAGACTAAGTGGACGGATACTAGACGCCAGTTCGCGACTTAGCTCTTGAAGCCGTCGTCACCGCCGGAATAGCGGGAGCAGTTTGTTGGGTGGTGGCAGTTGGAGCTACAGCCGGTGCCACTGCACTTTCGCTGCCCTCTGCTCGCTGCACCGTATTGGTGTAATAAAAATACATGCCACCAAGAAGCATTGCCGTGACGACACTTACGACGAGCAAAACAGGCTTCAAATTCGAACTGGTCGAGTCATTGTGGTAAGTCATTCTTCTTTCCCCTACGAAAGTTTTCTGTCATCTATTCATCATACTTAGGTCACTTGCGGCCTGGACGAACTTAAATGGCGCAATTCCTTGCTCCAACAGATTGTCGGAAATCTCCAACTAAATATTTCGACTACCAGAATAAGAAAATGTTTCCTATATTTCGCCTTTCTCCAAGCACAATTTCGAATCATTTGTTGCAGCATGAATCGAGGCGTTCAAGCAGAGAATTTACCGACTGCGATGGCGATTGAGGCATCACGCAACCGGTAGATTGAGCGAAGAGAAGTTCCGCAACTGAACGCTTAAACGAAGGACAACTGTCATCATAATCCTGGCAACTGGTGTGACAAAACACCATATCGCAAACGACAGGGCTGCCAAAATGTTTAAGCCAGCGAACTAAATTATGTGAGACTTGATGCAACGATGCATCATCGTCTGCTAAGTATTTAACAGAGTTTTCAACGGAATGAGGACGTTCGATAAGCAGGGCATTTCCGTCGGAGTCACCTCCAGTCGCGCTAGCTGTAGGTAACGGTCTCGGAAGTCTGCGAGAATCGTGTAAACCAGTGTCAGTATTATTCATCTCTGTGGCCGCAATTTGTTGCCTTAAATGCGACCAGGAGTGGTCGTCAGCCAGAGACGCAGACGTGCCCGCCGCAACGATACCAGAAATAATCGAAAGCCGATAGAATTGGCGGCGCATCTTAGTGCAGTCCAGACATAATTCTGCAAATTGGACAGTGCAAGCTACTACCGTGAAGAGCGACCCCCGCGCCGGCCTGGATTATGTATCCAAAGTTTGATCGATTAGGATTTGTGGGCGCGATACTGCCAACAGGAAAGTTGTTAACAGGGAAATTGTTGGCAGGCACTACACCGCTCAATGTCGGAGGAATGCTATAAATTGGAGGGGTCTGATATGGTGTATTGCCGGCATTCATTGAACTGAACGGCACATTCAAACCATTTTGTGCGGTCTGCAAAGAGAAGGTGCGGGGATCGAGTTGTTTGACCGATTGCATTGGCGCTTCTTTCGTGCCAATGTCAGTAATTGAAGCAGTCGTTTGGTCTGCAGGAATAACCGGAGCCGAGTTCATGGAAGCATTAGCGGTGGGAGTATATCGTACACCACCACTGCTCTTTGTTGTTGATGTGGCATTTTGTGACGCTGAGTTAGATCTTCCAGAATTGCCAGCTGTTGCAGGTGTGTGCGCGCCCGAACCGGCAGGCTTAGCTCGTTGTTTCGTCAGCATTTGCTCCATCGAAGCGACAGCCTTCTTTAAATCTTTGTCGTTGGGATTCGAAGAAAGAGCAGCTTTATAATAGGTCAACGCATCGAGGTACTCTTTGTTTCCTTCCGCTAACGATCCAAGATTAAAGTAAGCATCGACATTGCGCGGATCAAGTGTAAGTATTTGTTTGAACGCAGTCTGCGCTTCTTTGCTGTGGTGAGCCCGAAACGCATCCATACCTTGTTTGAAGAGAGCATCGATCTCGACGTCGCGCGAACCGTTCCGCTGCAAGTCAACGGACGGGCGCTCAAGTCTGCGGTCGGATTTTGAAGACGATGCGTTACGCGAACTAACATTCTGCGGAGCGCTCACCGCAATCTTTGGTGTCTCTTTCCCTAACACCACCATCGGTACTTTGTTGTTTTTGCCAACCTTAGCGGTCGAAGATAAACCAGATTTGGTGCCAGCTTGACTTGTAATGCTGACAGAAGTGCTAGATGGCGAATTCGTTCCGGTAGGTTTGGAGCTGGAGGGCACTTTGCTCTGTGTGGAAGCCATCTGCTCAGAGGTTGAGGCGGCGGCAGTATTGTTATCACTACTGCCCGTAGATGCTGGGATTTGCGGTGAACTCATAAGGTCTTTCAAGCTGGACACAGAACCAGCCGCTATATCGGCTGAGTGCATAAAGTTGTCGTTGGGCCCAGGCGAAGCAGTTTGCGCGTCGGTCGTCGCGCCAGTCGGTGTGTTTTTTTCTCCCGCTTTGAGATCGGGAGACGAACCGTTTTTAGGGTCAGATGCCGGACTAATCGTTGCTACCTGACCAGTATTGTTAGCCGAGGGGATCGAATTGGCAGTTAGCTCCAGTCCCAAAGCGTCTGCGATACGCTGAAATCTTTTCTCGGACGACCCCGAGCGGAGGCGCCCAAAGATGCCCATCTCAAGAAAGTCCAGACGCCTCAGATAGGTATCGGTAGTGTCAACCTTCCCGAAAAAGAGCTTCTCCGCCCGGCAGAGGTCTTCATAATCCTGAGCAGTCTGCAGATTGGAAGCAGCCAATCCAGGAAAAGACAAGGACGCTGAAATCCACCATAAGCTGGTGGCGATAGCGACCGGTATTCGGAGATACTTGTGCAAGAGGCTTCTCAGGGGAACAAGAAGTTACGAAACGGCGACCGAAATCGCAAAACTAAACCAGGGCAACCAGAAAGACCGATTGGACACACTCGATACAAAAGCAGCCGTTCAGCCATATCCAATTATTACCGATTATTGTGCAGCGGTTGTGAAGAGTTAATGGTGATGTGCCGATAAGGAGACTGCAAAATTCCTCGTGTTCGACAAAGACTCTTTCTGCGCTAAATCTCATACCCAACATGAAATTTTCCGACAGGACGGAACTTATTGGCGGCGGTTAGATTCTCTATTGCAGAGTCTGGTTTTGGAGAGGAGAGCCAAATTTATGAATCGCTACGTAGCCTTAACGATAACAGCCCTCGGTCTGAGCGCGATGAACACCTTAGTTCAGCCGACAGAAGCGGAGGCGCGAAAACATTACACGGTCACGCAACGGCAAGACCAGTTGAAAAAAGAGGTGGATGCCGGACAGAAGGCAAACGAGCTTACGCTGAAAGAAGCGAATGCACTAAGAGATCGTTTGTCGAGCGTCGCGGAAGACGAAACAAAGATGAAGTCCAAAAATGGTGGCAAGCTCTCGTACAAAGACGAAGGCAAAATCGAAAAGAAGCTAAACGGCATATCAGTCGATATGCAAAAGCAAAAGCTTGCTAAGCGTGTAATTCCTAAATAGCAATCACCACAAGACTTAGATTCCGACGACGAGGGCGGCAAGAAGCAAGATCCAGAATGGACCAGCTTCGAACCGCCCTCAAGTTTGGATTTTGTCTCTTCCCTTCGATTGTTTTTAGCGAGTCCTAGAAAATTGTCTATAATCACTGCATACGGTGCCCCGATTACTGTCCGGCAGCTGGAGTGCTCTGATGTCATCGATGACCATAGGAATGCTGATCGCTGGTGTTCTCATTGTTTTGTGGGCTATTACCACCTATAACCGGCTCGTAGTAATTAGGCAAAACGTCAAGGAGAGTTGGTCTGCGATTGAAACCGAGCTGCGCCGACGCTATGACTTGATACCAAATCTGGTGGAAACAGTTAAAGGCTATGCCGGACACGAACGTGAAACTCTTGAAGCGGTCGTACAGGCTCGCAACACAGCCGCGTCCGCGCCCGCGAATGCGGAACAACAAGCCATTGCGCAAACAGCCCTGACTGGCGCCCTGACGCGCCTGGTTGCACTGGGTGAAGCATATCCTGACCTTAAGGCGAATGAGAACTTCAATCGGCTGCAAAACGAATTGAGCGAAACTGAAACTCGAATCTCGCAGGCCCGCCGGTTTTACAACGCAAATGTTCGCGATATCAATTCAGCGATTGAAACCTTTCCCACTGTTTTGCTTGCCGGGCCTCTCGGCTTTAAAGCGCAAGCATATTATGGGCTTGACGATCCAGCAGCGGCAGAACCTGTAAAGGTAAGCTTCGGTAAATGAGACCTGCCGACAGAGCTTTCAAAGGCTAAAACCAACAGATAAGCAATAGATACCAATAGATATAAGTACTAAAACTACTTACTAAAACCAGTAAAAGTACAAATCGATACTAGAGCCTGCGCCTAGTACCTGAGATAATATGGCGACACGGATGCGGGAGGTTTGCCAAGATGTTAGGTCGTTCATTGCAAAAGTTGTCTGGCTCAATTGCCTTTGTAATCGCAATCACAGTCAGCCTGGGCAATATTTTGCCTTCGTTCGCTGAAGACAAGAAAGACGATTCGAACACAAACAAGTCTGCGTTTGAAGCGAACAAAAAAGGCGTCAGCCTGGCAGTCAAAGGGAAAGCCAAGGAAGCGATCGCAGAGTTCGACGAAGCGATCAAATTAAGTCCTAAATACGCACGGGCATATGCCAATCGTGCTGCGGAAGAATGTCATTTGTACCAATGGGATCTTGCTATCAAAGACTGCACAAAAGCTATCGAGCTTGAACCGAAAATGCGCACAGCATATTTAAATCGTTCGTGGGCTTACGACAATACAAACCAGTTCGAGAAGTCTCTCGCAGACTGTGATGCCGCGATCAAACTCGACGCTACTCACCCTGGTCCTTACCTCAATAAGTCGCACGCATTGAACAAACTGGGTCGTTATGAAGAGGCCCTTGTGTGCGCAAATCACTGCCTGGAGCTAGAACCAAACTTGATTCGCGCTCTCTCGAATAAAGCTCATGCTGAGGTCGGGCTCGGTCAAAACGACAAAGCAATCGCTGATTGTGACGAGTTGCTGAAAAAGAGACCTAACGATGTAAAAGGTTTGCTCAATCGCTCAAAGGCTTATCGTCAAAAAGGCGAGTTGACCAAGGCTTTGGAAGATTGCAACAAAGCGCTCGCCCTTGATCCTAACAACGGCCGTGCGTATTACAACCGCGCTCAAATCTATCATGCGCTGGCCGAATTGGACCGGGCGAAGTATAGAAAATCCGGATGGGTGCCAGACAAAGCGCCAGACAGTAGTGCCACCACAACCAAGTAAGAGACGAAAATAGATCTAAAATGGCCTCGCAACTAATGTGCGGGGTCTTTTTTTGTTTGATTTTAGATCGAACAAGCCTTGTCCCATCTCGTTTTTGGAACCGGTGAGAAATCCATAGGAAAATCTCACCAATCCCCAAACCCCAAAGCGGCAGATCGGTAACACAAAATCTCTGCGCTGCTTATCAAGAAGACAAGCAGTGGCAGTAAAACAAAATGCCCCTACCAGCTGTAGTTTTTGACGTAGACGGGTGGCGCGCCCATTTTGCCTGTTATACCGCCACTTTCCGATTCCTCGCCGGCTTCCACAAAACCGCCCGACTCGCTTTCGGCACCATTGCCGCGAACACCGCCTGATTCTGACAATCCACCGCTGTTATAAAATCCGCCGGATTCAGTGGTGCCAACATTAGCTTGCTCACCGCCGGATTCAGTGGAAGAGCCAGAAGCTGTTGCGCCGCCCGATTCGGAGTCTCCGCCCCAGACCCAACCGCCTGATTCTGTGTCGGCTTGAGCCGCCAAACTAAAGCCCAATCCAATCGCAGCCACAGCTAGGCTCAATGACAAGGTTCTGACAACTCTGCGCTTTGCAATCATGCGACGGCCTCCGAGACCTCGATTGTGATATTCGCTTTCAGTTTACCAAGGGAACTCTCAACCGAACACAATGTTCTAGCTGTCAAGGAAAAACTTTTGTAACCCACCAAATACGATACTGGAAAACAAGACTTCGATTCAGCTTCGGGAACCTTTGACCGAGCATGGCCGACTAAAGCCCCGATACCACAAAAGAGTGTGAAAACCTGGAGGTTTTAGAAATGGGTATTATTTCGTTTATTTTGTTCTTGCTGATTGCAGCAACATGTGCAGCCATTGCCGAATATTTCGTGCCCGGTAGAGCGCCAGGCGGTTTTCTCGCCACAGCGATCATCGGTGTTCTCGGTGCCTGGGTCGGCTCGTCATTAATGGGTCATCTTGGACCTGACTTAGCCGGAGTATCAATCATTCCCGCCATCATCGGTGCAGCGGTCGTAGTCTTCATCATTGGATTGATTAAAGGCCGCGGTCTCGCGCGCCGCTGAAACAACCCAGAATCAGATCAGATGAACTAGTCACTTCACTGCCAAAACACAAAAGATCCCGAGCTGAGCTGGGATCTTTTATTTTTGAGACAGGTAAACCCGGATTTGGCCCTATAATTCAAACGGGATCAGTCCGTCCGTCTGTAAAGAAACAGCGCACGGGCCCAAAGCCATGACGCTAGCTCGGCGAAAGTTCAGCTGAAATGGCGCCAAACCAGGAGAAGTGCGTGCAAAAGCCAAAACGGACTGCAACAGCCGCTGCGCTCGCGCTCTCATTTGCATTGAGCTTTTCCGGGTCGCTGGCCCAGGCTAAGAATGCCGTCGCCGTTCCGATCGATCAGCTACCGCAACCAGACCAAACAGATGTTTTGAAAGCAAAGACGACTGCGCTTTTTAGCCGCCCCACCCAAAGCGGTTCAGACTCCGAGAAAGATTCATCGGGCGTAGACGACAGAAAATCTCCTGAAAATACAGGCAGCACATGGCCTGCGGCTAATCCAGGTTCGACACCTTCGTCAAAATTAGAGGTCGGTTCTGTCACAAGACAAGTTGAGACAAAAGACGCAGAAAAAAACGCCACCAAAGACGCAGACGAATGGAAACGCTACTACGAAGCAGGTCTGCAAGATCTGCAGTCGAGACGCTATGACACAGCGGAAGAGAGATTCAACGCATCGATCAAGGTCGCGCGCCTAGGCATGGGCGACGAAGAAAAACTGCTCTTGAGTCGCATCGCCCTGGCACAAGTTTACATGTCACTAAAAAAATATGCGGAAGCGGAGAAACTTTTTTCCAGCTGCCAGCCGTTAGCTAAGCGAATCAAGGGCTCAGCTAGCCCTGAGATAAGCAGCTGCGACGAAGGATTGGCCGAACTAGCATTGCTCAATGGCAAAAAACAAAAAGCAGAGCCGCTAATCGACCAGGCGCTCGAGATTAGAACCAAAATCAGCGGACCATCTGCAATCACAGCCAAGTGTATGATGCTGAAGGCACAGATTTTGTCTCAAAACAACTGGGTCGTGCAAGCGGAAGACACTGCCCTTAAGGCAGTAAATATGATGCGCGACTATCCGAGCAAGAATCAGTTGGACATGGCTGATCTGTTACGAAAAGCGGCGCTGTTGTTTCATGACCACGGCAAAACTTCCGAATCGCAAGAATTATTCGAGCGCAGTTATCATCTGATCGACGAAGCAGCTCGTTTGAACATGCCACCACAAGTCGAAGGGCAGATCGACTTCGTGTGGGAGGTCGGCTCGCCCCGTGCTCAAGAGATTCCAGATGCCGACTTCCCTCTCAAATATTTACATGTCGACAATGTTCGAGTGGCTGCGACAGTGGTCGACTTATGGGAGCTCTATGGAGTCATAATTTCGATCACAAACATTGGCAATGAGAGAGTCAGCCTGGGACTCGGCAAACCCGTACTATATGGCGCCAGTCCAGACCCCACGCATCCAAGGCTTGGCAGATTAGAGTTCATCGATCCCGGCTCTATCGATCGTATTCGACGTGAGCGAATCATGTGGGATTTGACACAAAATCGTCCCTGGTTGGCTAACATGCAAAAAACGCGCAGCCAGAGGGGGTTTGTACCATCAACAGGACACGATCTTTTCAGAGGTCCGAATGTATTTGGCATCTATGGGGAATGGGCGGCCTTGCCCCGCGAATTACCAACTAAGCTGATGCTCGAACCGTCACCTGAACGAGTACAGTACCAAGCTCAGACGAAGATAGATCCTGGCTTGGTCAGGTCGAGCACGATCAAGATTCGCAATCTGATACCAATCACACTCGAGCCATTCGAGTCTCGAACTGGTGAGCTTTTCTTTCTCAATCCACGCTGCGAACGTCTCGTGCTGACCGTGCCTGTAGGAAATATCGTTTATCAAATTCCTTTTGCAGCCAAACGCAAGCGAATCAAATAAATCAAATAACCCGCCATTTAAAGGCAAAGGTCACTCAGATGACAAATTCCAACCAGAAAACGGTTCTTTTTACTGGCACCGCATTGCCTGAGACCTACCGAAAGCGACTTCGCGATCATGGTTGTACGCTAAAAATGGAGCGCCACGACCTCTCCGAAGACGAATTGATTCAGACTCTCAAAGGTGTGTCCGGATACATCTTGGGCGGTGTAGAGAAAGCGACCCGCAGGGTATTGGAATCAAGCCCGGAACTGAAGATCGTAACTTTCTTCGGCGTCGGTTATGAGAACTACATCGACTGCAGTGCCGCCACTGATTGTGGCATAGCTGTCACAAATACGCCCGGTTCAAACGCCCGTTCCGTAGCCGAATTTACTATCACGCTCATGTTGGACGCAGTGAAGAAGAGTCCATTCTTGATTGATGCCACCAAACAGGGGGATTGGAAAGAGATACAAACGAAAACAGTTAAAGGCAAAACATTGGGAATTGTTGGAATGGGCACTATAGGTGGTATCGTTGCAGAGATCGCCCACAAGGGCTTCGGCATGAATATCCTTTACACAGGTCGCACACCAAAGCCAGAGCTGGAGAGCTCTCTTAAAGCGCAATTCGTTCCTCTGCCGGAACTCTTAAAGCGTTGCGACGTTCTGTCTTTGCACGCCAACGTCAGCGAGCATACGGTCGGAATCATCGGTGAAGCAGAACTAAATTCGATGAAAGACGGTGCCGTCTTGGTCAATACTTCTCGTGCAGAGCTTGTTGATCCCAAGGCTTTGAAAAACGCACTAGCAAGCAAAAAGATCAGTTGTGCAGCCTTTGATGGCTACTATCAAGAACCAGTACCGAAGCCTGAATCAGACAAATGGGGGCTAGTAGGTTTGTCACACGAAATTTTTCTTGTCTCGCCGCACACAGCTTACTTTACCGAAGACGCGACTGCCGCTATGGCCGATCTTTCGACAAACTCGGTTATGGAGATGTTGGACGGTCATGAGCCATCACATCTGGTCAATCCTGAATACAAGGTGAATGCCTGTAAAAGGCAGACGGTTTCTTCCAGGCAGTAACACCTAGTTCAAACCGGTACGCCTGTTGCGGAGGCTTGAGAGTGTTCGTGCAAGAATGCTTCAAGAGCGCCGCTATAACCCTCTTCAAATGTCGGATATTTGAGGTCGACGCCAAGATCCTGCAAGACTTGCTGAGCGAGGATCTGCCTGTTTCCGCGCAGAGTCTCGTGAACTGATTCGAGTGGCACCATAGACGGTATTGGCATCATCATTTTGTCGCATAACCAGGAGGCCACTTCCAGATGTGTCGCCGGCTTGCTGTCAGCAACTACATACGTACTAGCAGGTAGTCCTCTGCGAAAAGCGGCGAGAACGATGGAGGCGAGATCCTCTAGATGGATGCGCGACACATAGTTGGTTCCGTCGCCTGGAATGTTATATGAACCTGACCGCAGACGGTTATGCAGGCCTGAAGTCTTGTCGTACATTCCTGCCACACGCAACACTATCGCTCCCTTTTGGCGCCAATTCTCTTCTGCAATCAATCTAGCCACGGCGGTAGGCGATGATATATCTACGGGACTCGATTCATCGATCACGCCGGACAACTTGCCATATACACTTGTGGATGAGAGATAGACGATTCTGCGTGCGTGTTGGCACAAAGCGCTAAAAGTGGCATCAGTACTAGCATCTGGCGGGAACGAGACAAGCACATCTGCACCTTCGACAATTTCAGCAATTTCGTCAGTGCCAGACAATTCTCCAAATGAATCAATTTGGAGCAGAAGTGGCGAAATCTCGTTTTCTTCCAACTCACACAGGCGCTCTACACTGCGTGTACTTCCGTACACGAGTTCATAGTAATGATCACACCGGCTGTTAGAAGAGTGGTTCTCTCTCGCCGACCTGTTCACATGTCGTGCAGCCTTGCCGACACCCAACAGGACAAGCTTTGAAGATGACATAAGCACCCATAATAAAGCGCGACCAACTGGGTTAGTCGCGCGGCGTTGAACTCTTTGCTAGCTAACGAGAGTAGAGCATCTCGACATTATCAATCTCGGCATTGCAGTAACGGCACTGGTTAGTGACGATACCATTGACCATTCTGACGGAGTGGCCATTCATTTCGCAAAACGATTTCTTCGTCTGTTTAGGTGCCAAGAGATACCCTATACCAGAACCCACCGCCGACCAGAAGTTAGTTAAAGCACGACAAATATGGTCGAATAGAGATGGAGGCTTAATTCCCCGCATCGCCTTCAGTTGTACTGATGAGATACGCTCTGGTCGTGTTCTTTCAGTTTGTGACATAACCATGCATCCCTCCGATTCCTTCTCGAATAAGCTTCCTGTAGAGGTTGACTTCTTACGTTAGGCTCCAGTTCATCCCGTTACGTTCCCCAGAAGATTACGGGATTGGCGCCGACAATTTGAAGTTAACACCCAGTTATGAGAATATCGTGAAAAAATTAAGCGAGTTTTAAAGAAGAATCAAAAGCAGTCGAGAAAATTTGGAGACGTGGTGGACGAAAAAGCTCAGCTAGACAGAAAAAAACTGATCGGTGGCGCGCACCGCATCGTTGTCAAACTGGGCACGGCGGTGTTGATCAACGAGAGCTCGGGGCTTGCGCTCAGCCGCTTTTACTCATTTGTAGAGGCTATTGGCGCGCTTAAAGCGACCGGGAAAGAGGTATTGATCGTGACGTCCGGGGCGATAGGACTCGGCGCGCGGAAGCTTGGGCTAAAAACAAAACCGAAGCTTTTACCGCAAAAACAGGCTTGCGCGGCGGTGGGACAGGGACTACTTATGTCACTGTATGCGGACGCTTTCGAACGTTTGAACATCCCTATAGCTCAAATATTACTGACAGAAGAAGACTTCAACAATCGCCAACGTTACCTAAATCTGCGCAGCACGGTAAACGAACTTTTGACTATGGGCGTAATTCCGGTTTTCAATGAAAACGATACTGTCTCGACCGCGGAAATTGAGTCTCAGAAAGAAGGCACACGCATTAACTTTGGAGATAACGACAAGCTGTCAGCTCTTATTGCAAGCAAGATTCAAGCAGACCTTTTGCTTATCTTGACCGACGTCGCCGGTCTCTATACAGACGACCCCCGCACTGTGGATAGTGCCAAATTGATACCTATTGTCGAAAAGATCACGCCTGAGATAGAGGCTTTGGTTTTTAGCGAAAGCGCAGGCAAAGCGAAAATGGGGCGCGGTGGCATGGCGACAAAACTAGAGGCGGCGAAAATAGCGACACAATCTGGTTGCATAACGGTTGTGGCGGGCGGCAAAGAACCTGATGTCATAACCCGGCTTGCTCAGGGCGAAGAGCTTGGTACCGTCTTCGTATCAAAGGAAGGACTTCGCGGAAAACAGCGATGGATCGCCTTCGCAACCACGGTGCGTTCATCGATGTCCGTCAACAGCGGTGCCAAAGAGGCACTGATCAGGCGCAAAGCCAGCCTTTTGCCGGCAGGAGTAATCAAGATTTCGGGCGAATTCGAGCGGGGCGACGTCGTCAGCATTGTGGACGAAGGTGGCATCGAGTTTGCACGTGGAATGGTCAATTATTCAAGCGGAGAGGCTGAAAAGTTGGTCGGGCTGAATTCCGCCGTGATAAACGATGTGGTTGATCCGGACCATCGAAACTACGACGCTCTCGTTACGCGAGATAATCTCGTAATATTCGATCACGCGAGAGTTTGAGTCGGGGCTTTGCTTTTAGTATTGCTAGTGCCACACCTGTTCGGCACGAGCGGACCAGGGCTCCAGCGAGGCGATTGATAAATGACCGGCACAGACAAAAAGCAAACATCCGCAGTTAGCCCAACGCCTCCGATTCTTGAGGCCGCCGTGAGGGCAAAAAAAGCGAGCCGAGAGCTGGCACGACTGTCGCATGAAAACCGGGTCAAAGCTCTAACGGCGATGGCAGACGCCATCGATGCCGCAGCGAAAGATATCCTGAAAGCAAACGCCCTGGACATCGCTTCCATGGACAAACAAGAACCGACGCCAGAACACGATGTCTTAAAGAAGCGGCTGGCACTCAACGAATCAAAGATCCTCGATATCACCCGAAGCATCCGCGAGGTCTCCAAACTTCCTGACCCGATCGGGCAAACACTGATGTCTAGAGAGCTGGACAGCGATCTGATACTACATAAGGTGGCATGCCCAATCGGTCTCGTAGCAGTTATTTTTGAATCGCGACCTGATGCGCTGCCACAAATATTGTCTCTTTGCCTCAAAAGCGGCAATGGAGCGCTCCTTAAAGGCGGCAGAGAAGCAGAACAGACTAATAACCAGATATTTGCCTGCATTCAGAAGTCCTTAGTGCAGAACGACATCAACCCAGAAGTCTTTGCTTTGACTCACAAACGTGAAGACATCGAAACCCTCCTCGGTGCTAAAGGCACGGTGGATTTAATTATTCCACGAGGGTCAAATGCGCTGGTCAGCCACATCATGAGCAACACGCAGATTCCGGTCTTAGGACACGCCGCGGGCATCTGTCACATATATGTAGACAAAGAAGCAGACTTGCATAAAGCTCTGCGCATCTGTATTGATGCGAAGACCTCTTATCCTGCGGCTTGCAACGCAGTAGAGACGATTTTGGTGCACGAAAACGCAGCCGCCCGTTTTTTGCCAGCTCTTCTTCAATCGTTCGAAAACATGCGTGTTGAGAGTCGATGCGATGAGAAGTGCAAACAGCTCGTCAGATCAATTGATCTGGGCATGGTAAAGGATGCGACGGCAGATGACTTCGGCACCGAGTTCTCAAATCTGATCGTGGCAATAAAAATCGTAGATAGTATTGACGCGGCGATTCAACACATAAACGACAACAGCAGCAACCACACTGATGCAATAGTCACCGAAGACAACAGCGCAGCAGAAAGATTTTTTGAATTGGTTGATTCAGCTGGTGTTTATCTGAATGCCTCGACAAGATTCGCTGACGGTTTTCGCTACGGCTTTGGTGCCGAAGTCGGCATAAGCAATGGCAAATTGCATCCACGTGGACCCGTCGGTTTAGATGGATTGACAACTTACAAATATCGCCTCATTGGCAAAGGGCATATAGTGGCCGACTATTCAGGAGCAAATGCACGCCAGTTTACACACAAAGATTTGTAGCCGAATTCAAATAAAGGGAACAGGAACAATTAATGCTAAAAGGTAAAAAGCTCGCAGTACTTGGTGTCGGGAAGCTAGGCGAAGCCCTCATTTCCGGACTCTTAAAAAACAGCGACTTGACCGCTGACGACATCGTTGGCACGGTAGGACACGAGCGGTCAATCAGCCGCGTAAACGAAAAGCTGAAAATAAACGTTTGCATGGACAACTGCAAAGTTGCGGAAACTGCGGACGTCATCGTTTTGGCGGTAAAGCCGCAGAATATGGACGGGGTGCTGCGCGGCATCGCCGAATCACTAAATGAAAATCAGTTGCTCATCTCGGTGGCCGCATCTGTGACAACAGCTTTTGTTGAAGAGAGACTAAATAAGAAAGTGCCTGTTGTGCGCGCCATGCCCAATACACCCAGCGTCTACAATACTGGCATGGCTGGCATATGCGGTGGCAAATACGCTACAGAAGAACATCTCAAATTGACAGAAGCAATCTTCAAATGCGTTGGTGAATCAGTTTTTGTCGATGAATCATTGATGGATGGTGTGACAGCCCTTTCAGCTAGCGGACCGGCTTATCTATATGTGATTATCGAATCGCTCGCTGAAGCAGGGGTCAAATTAGGAATTCCGCGCGAAACATCTACTTTGCTCGCTTCGCAGACGATGCTTGGTGCCGCAAAAATGGTGCTCGAGTCAAAGGCCCATCCGGCACTTTTGAAAGACATGGTCACTACACCCGCCGGGTGCACCATCGACGGCTTGATGGAACTCGAAGAGGGCAAGCTGCGCGTGACACTGATCAAAGCCGTCGTCAAAGCCGCAGAACGCGCTCGCGAACTAGTACAAACTCAATCGACAAGCAAGTAATCAGTGCTTTCCGTGTTTGGCGGCAAGCGCATTCAATCGTTGATGATACGTGGCATCATTGCGTTTAAATTCGATGTTATCAGGGCCTAGCAAGTCTTTCTTTATTGCCAGAGCCTTTTCGTAGTAGTTCTTTGCCTCGTCGTAGTTGTTTTCCAAATAGGCGATGTTACCAAGGCAAGCATAAACTTCGGAGACTTTGATTGTATTTTCGCCGTAAGCATCTTGTCGCGTCTTTAAAGCTTCGTTGAACTCTTGCTTGGCTTTGGAGATGTTGCCGTCGTTTGTATCTAAAATGCCAAGACCGACTTCAGCATCAGCGTAGAGTGGGTGTTGCACGCCGAAATTAGCCTTCGCTTTGGCGAGTGCTTGATTGTAGTAGTAACGAGCTTGCTTCAACTCACTTTTATTTAAATAGGTAAATCCCATATCGTTCGTACACTCAACAACAAAAGCTGGGTCGGTGCCACGCTGTGTGAGCGCATCTTGCAAAAGTTTGATCGATTGATCCGTGCCGAAAGCACCGGCACGCGATTGAAACCGATTGTACATGCGAGCCAGGCCTTGCCCGCTGTCGGCTTTATCTTCCGGTTTGCCGAGTTTATCGCGAATCTCTTTCGCCTCATTAATGAACGCCTTCGCATTATCGTAGTCCATCTGATTGATGTATACGAGCCCAAGGCAGTTCTTACAAGCAGCGGTGGCTAGTTGATCTTGAGGTGTGTTGGATTTGCCAAATATGCTTTGAGCCTGAGTGAGTGCATCAATGGCTTCCTGGAAATGGTCGGTCTTACTCGCAGCCTGTCCAAAGAGCGCAAGTAATTGAGCGTACTCACCATCGAGAGGATGTCCCTGCGCCTTCTCTTTAGCTTCGGAAAGTTTCACAAACGCGGCTTTGTAGTTCGCATCCTCCAATAGCTTGGCTCCGGCAGACATTGCCTCTTGCCAGTTGCCACCGCCGGCAGTGGCCGGGTGAGCTTGCTGACCTGAGGGTGGGTGCGTGGCCGTATGACCGAAATTGCTCATATCGGTTTTCGCACTCGAATGATTGAGAAGGAGGAAGGCACCAAGGCCTGCAATGACAACAACGGCGACAACGCCAATGATAATGGGCACAATCGGAAGTTGCCGTGAGGCTTTGGCTCGCAACATGTTGGTTCGCGATCCATCGCTACCGCGATGCGAAGCACCACCAGTGCCACCACGTCCTGGTCCTGAGAATTGCGAAGGCGGCGAATGCCCCGCTCCCATAGAGGACAGGCGGCTGTTGCTCATACCGGGAGAGGCGTTGCCGCGCGGCGGCAGCGGCTGGGTCTCTTGCTCGTAGGTGTGTGCTGACGACGGCGGTGCCGGATTTGATGGCAGCTGATTGGTAAAGCTCTGCGAATTAGTGGCGCCAGGTGACGGTGCTTGAATCGCCTGCATCTTTGATGAAATCACAGTCGCATCTTGCGGCGGCATGTTACCATCATGTGCGATGTGCGGCCCGGTAGCCCCCTGAACATACGGTGATGGCATCGCTTGTCCGCGTCCCGTGTTTGCCTGTCCAGCGGCAGGATTCACAGCACCGCGTTGAGGGGTTTGAGCCCCGGTCATCCCCTGCCCGGGCGCGCGTGTTTGACCTTGTCCGTAAAATGGTGGCGCTGCAGCACTCGGATCTTCTCTATTTACTGGTGGCATGGTCGGCCGCAGGCTTTCACTCTGCATGACGGGTGGTACCATCCCCTGAGGAATGGTATTTATCATTTGGGGACTCATGGAAGGCGGGCTCGGCGAGACCTGGGGAACAGCCACGGGTCCTTGCCGGCCGGAACTGCTTTTAGCAGCATGACGCAAAACTTCCAGGTCGGTCCACAACTCCAGCATACTTTGATAGCGCTGATCAACATCTCTAGCCAGAGCTTTGAAAACCAGTCTTTCCAGCATCGGCGGCAGGTTGGCACAACGCGGATTTGCCACAGCAAAGGGCTGCGGATCTTCGTTGATGTGTTTATGCAGAGTATCAAGTGCATTCATACCAACGAGCGGAGGTGTTCCAGTCAACACCTCATACATCACACAGCCCATGGAGTAAATATCGGCACGAGCATCGAGACGGCGACCGAGACACTGCTCCGGAGCCATGTAGAGTGGGCTACCAAAGACCTCTCCCGTCTTTGTTAGGCCCTGACCGGCGGCATCTTCAAAACTCATTTGTTTAGCAATGCCAAAATCCACGACTTTCAAAAGCTCTGAATAGTTATCATCCAGAACGAGCATGAAGTTGCTCGGTTTCAAGTCACGATGAATCACATCACGTTTATGTGCGTATGTGAGTGCATCACAAGCCTGTGTGAAGATGCCCAAGGCGCGGTCTAGTTGCATCGGTCCATCTACCTTGACACAGTCCCCGAGACTACGTCCTTCCAGATAGTCCATGACTAGATACGGTTGTCCTTTGTTAGACACACCGAAGTCAAACACCGAAACGATGTTTATGTGATTCAAGTTACAGGCCAGCTTCGCTTCCAGTTGAAAGCGTTTCAAACTTTGAATATCGGAAGCGAACAAAAGTTTGATGGCAACGATGCGATCCATGAGCATGTGGCGTGCTTTGTAAACCGCACTCATACCGCCTTCGCCGAGTTTTGCCAATACCTCAAAGCGATCAGCGAGTATATTGCCAACTAGCGGATCTTCCTTTGCCATCTGAACTGGATGACCGTCATTAGGACAGACACTGACGCCAAAAAACTCCTGATTGCAGTGCATGCACGTGCCCTTCATGAGTGTTTTGCTGCCGATATCTTCTTGAGCCACGCTCAACCTCAACCGTTATCTACGAGCACAATTTCGCAACTTTGCGCCAAACTCTTCACCAAAGTCTGAGCTTGCGATTCATCAACGCCCGTGCCTATCAGGGAAACTTTTGCCAGCTCCTTGTTATTCAACAACTCTTCCAAACCTTTATCAGTCACCCTTGTGTTATCAAGCCAGAGCTTCTTCAGGTTCTTAAGACCCGCTAGGCTCTTTATTCCCACGTCCGATACCGATGTGTCGGAGAGGTCGATCTCACGCACACCGCTCAGATGGCCGATATTATCCAAATCACCGTCAGTGACTGGAACGCCGGAAAAATCGAGAGAGTAAAAAGCGTCAGAAGGAAGATTTCGCAGATGACTTAACTTAGTTTCGCCTCTCTTATCGAGTTCGAGCTGAAGTCGCTTACCAACCGGGACTATTACCGAACCAGCCGCTCGCGCGAAAAACTCCCAGTATTCTCGGTCTTCCTCGGACTCAATCAACAGGTCACCTATCGCTTCCGTTGGGAACGACAGCGTCCGCCCTGAAGAAGAACTCCTCGAACGACCGCTGTTTTCTACGATAGCAGAGCTGGAGGTCGATTGCGGCGCCGTTGGCGAACTTTTTTCGCCAGAGCCAACGGTCACAGCCGGTCCAGATTGTTGCACCGGTAACGAATTATCGACTCGTTTTTCGACTTTCTGGAAGGAAGCGATGAAACCGCCAGTAATGAACATCGTTATTAGCCACTGCAGTAAAAGCCTTGCATAATCTACTGTCACACCAACCGTTGCAGCCGGAGGCTGCGACAAGGGCGCGTAATTCAAGGCATTTAAGTTTCCAGTAGCTTCACGCCATGGTGGCACTAGCCCCATAGCCGTTATGACGATAATACCGATCCACAGGCTAGTAAGTTGTTCTCGATTGAGCAGATTCATAAGTCAATTTTTCCAAATACACACTTTGAGTTTCTTCTACTACCCTGCATTTCACGAAGAGCAGATTCGGGCTCAGAGCAAGGCAGCCACTCAAGTCTAATGCAATCGAACTAACAACCATCAGCAACTTGATGAGACTAGGAAAGATTAAAGATGATGCCAAGACCGCTAATACAAACAACTGAACCTGCGAAAATACTGAAGTTTGGAGATCCGGAAGGTCACGTTTAAAACGTTATCGGCTAAATCAGTCGGCAAAAGAGTGAGCGGCAGGAGAAAAGCATATGTGGGAGAGATACAACGTAGCTGGGCAACAGGCGCTCTCAGCAGGCAAAGCGCAAGATGCTGAGCGTCATTTTCAACTAGCTCTACAGGAAGCGGAAAAAGAAGGTCCGCACTGCGCCAAAGTAGCAACCAGCCTTGTCAACTTGGCAAACACATTCCGCCAGCAAGGCAAATATGCCGAGGCCGAGCCGCTGTATCAGCGAGCCATCCAGGCGAAAGAGAAGAGCGCCGGTCCACTGCACAAAGAGCTCGTTCCTATTCTCGAAAACTACGCCAAGATGTTAAAAGCTTCAGGCCGTGCGGCAGAGGCAGAAAAATTGGAAAAGAAAGCGCTGACAATCTTTCAGAGGTAACGGAATGAAAGTCACCGAAAAGCGCGGCGAAAGCTCAAGCAAGAAGGACAACGCGAACGAAAAAGCGACCACAGAACTCAAATATCAGAGCGGCTTCGGAAATCAGTTCGCATCCGAAGCCCTTCCCGGTGCCTTGCCTGAAGGTCAAAATTCGCCCCAGCGTGTGCCTTACGGTCTCTACGCAGAGCAGTTGAGCGGCTCCTCTTTTACCAGCTTGCGCCACGAAAATCTCCGTAGCTGGCTCTACCGCATTCGTCCTTCGGTTGCGCACTCACGCTTCAAGAAAATCGACGCTCATTTATTCAAAGGACGCCCAAGTGAAAACTCCACCGCCTCGCCAGAACAGATGCGCTGGGACCCGCTGCCGTATCCCAAAGACAAAATCGATTTTGTTGGGGGTCTGACTACAATTGCAGCCAACGGGAATGCAGCTAGCTGTCGTGGCAGTGCTGTTCACATTTATGCGATCAACAAGTCTATGGAAGACAGTTTTTTCTACGATGCCGACGGAGAGATGCTGATCGTTCCCGAATATGGTTCACTCGAGTTTCGCACCGAACTTGGTGACTTGCACGTCCATTCTGGCGAGATAATTGTGATACCACGAGGAGTGCGCTTTCAGGTAAATATCCTACAAGACAAGGCCCGCGGTTATGTCTGCGAGAACTTTGGTCTGCCCTTCCGGCTGCCGACTCTGGGAGTGATCGGTTCAAACGGATTGGCTAATCCAAGAGATTTCTGGGCGCCGGTTGCGAAATACGAAGACCAAGCAGGAAAATTCAAACTGCTGGCAAAATTCGACGACCACCTCTTCGAGAGCGAACTTCGACACTCGCCACTAAATGTGGTGGCTTGGCACGGCAACTATGCGCCATACAAATATGACTTATCTCGATTTCAAACTGTAAATTCAGTTAGTTTTGACCACTCTGATCCCTCAATTTTTACAGTTTTGACATCACCGTCTGAGATACCAGGTGTGGCAAACGTAGATTTTGCAATCTTCCCGCCGCGTTGGCTGGTAGCGGATCACACATTTCGCCCGCCCTACTATCATCGAAACATCATGAGCGAATTCATGGGTCTCATAAAAGGGGTCTATGACGCGAAGCAAGATGGCTTCATTCCAGGAGGCAGCAGTTTACACAATTGCATGTCCGCGCACGGACCAGACAGCACCACATTCTCTCGAGCATCAGAAGTTGAGCTCAAACCGGTGTACATGGACAACACGCTGGCTTTCATGTTCGAAAGTTCACTGATTTACAAACCAACTGAATTTGCGAGCTCTAGTAAAATTCTGCAAGACAATTATCTATCCTGTTGGCAGGAATTAGATTCACACTTTTCGCCTGATAAACGCTGAGATTTTCACGGGTTCAAGGGCGATAGCAACACTTGTGTGTCTTCATCCAGTTTTCCGCGTTTAGCCCAAAAGATCTGGAGACCGGGGAAACACTTTTCCAGACGCGGGCCGTCTAACTCACTGTTTCCGTGGTCGGTAAGATAGAGATACTTAAGTGGTATGCGTCCTTTCAAAGACATTAGTCCGGCAGGAGTGACTTTTGTGTATCGCACATCAAGAATGCGCAAATTTTTAAGTGCGGCAAGCGACTTGATCAACTCATCATCCACTATAGAATTGTTAGCGATAGCAAGGTGCACAAGTTTTGTACATTGCAATACGTTTTGAAACTCTGCTTTGGTCAGTCTACAACGATTGATATGCAGCGCCTGTAGCGATTTGAACTGCGGCAGCAGAGTGAAATACTTCTCTTCAATCTGGCACTGACTGCAATTGAACGATAAAAGATGGGAAAGGGTAGACAGCGCAGAAAAGCTACTTCCCTTAACAGGCGCACCAACAAATTCGATGTGCTCGAGTAAAGGCAAGTTCTTCAAGTTCAATAGACCTTCATCAGTGACATCTGAGCGCGTCAGTATCATTGATTTCAGTCCTTTAACTCGCGACACATAGGTCAGTGTTTTGTCACACATTCCATCCTCCTTGTCATCAAGTGA
>DATNPX010000031.1:0-38940 GCA_036702975.1 Oculatellaceae cyanobacterium | reverse complement strand
ATTTGCATGGGACCGAACTGCCGATGACGGTCAGACTTTGCGGCTTCTCGTCTGGCTGAAAGTATTTCAACGGCTCGGTTATTTTCCGTCTGTTGATGAAATTTCTAATCGGATCTTTGAGCACATCGCAGACTCCATCGGCGCTGTGCACGCTCCGGAAAAATTGTTTGCCTATAGTCAGAGTAGGCAAAAATGGACGCATCAAGAATTTGTCCGTGATTATCTTGGAGTTGCAGCCTACGGCGAAGGTGCAAGGAAAGCGGCAGTTGCTGCCAGCCTGGAAGCGGCAACTACGCGCGACGACCTGGTTGATATCATCAACGTTGCAATTGAGGAACTGGTTCGACAGCGCTATGAGCTGCCTGGCTTTAGCAGCCTTGTCAAAATCGCTCGCGCTGCTCGAACGCGCATTAACAGTTGCTTCCATCAACAAGTATACGAGGCGCTCTCTAGCAAAACCAAAGAAGGGTTGCGAGCCCTTTTTGAACGATCCGGAAGGCACGCAAAAACAGCTTGGGACAACCTGAAGAGAGAGCCTAAGAAGCCGACTGTCAGGCACGTACAGGAATTCATCAAGCATCTGCAACTTCTGCTGGAACATGATCTGAGAGCCGAAGCGTTCGCCGGCATCCCCGATATGAAGGTGAGTCAGTTCGCGGCCGAGGCTAGATCACTCGATGTTGCTTCCATGCGAGATTTCGCCGAACCGAAACGACTGACATTAGCAGCCGCTCTCGTTCTAGTACAGGTAGGACGAGCCTTCGATGACGTGACAGATATGTACATTCGTCTGGTGCAGAGAATGCATTCGCGAGCAAGAGATGCTCTTAATCAGTACCGCATAGACAAAGCGGCGGAGACTGATGCTCTGGTTGCTACGTTGCACAATGTTTCGCTGGCATACAAAACTGAAGGCGAGGAAGCCGACCGATTAGGCGCTATTGGAGCAGTGATCGAGGATAAGCTTGATTCGATCATTGAGCAATGTGAGAAACACACTTTGCTCGCCGGCAGCAATTATTTGCCATTACTGCCTAAGTTCTATAAGAGTCAGAGAGCTGTTCTGCTGAGTTTTCTGGAGAACGTCGCGCTGGTCTCAACATCGCAGGACCAATCGCTCATTACTGCGGTCAAGTTCGTTTTAGACCACAAATCAAGTCGCACCGAATGGCTCACCGTCTCGGCTGACATCGATTTGTCGTTCGTATCGAATAAATGGATGCCGCTGGTTACCGGACACAAGAATCCAAATGCGCTCTTTGACAAAGTTCATCGCCGCAACTTCGAATTGTGCATTTTTACACAGGTAATGAACGAATTGAAGTCTGGTGATCTGTGCATCCCTCTCAGCGACAAATATCGAGACTATCGCGACCAGCTCATCTCCTGGGCCGAATATGAAGACGGTATTGCTCTCTTTGCCGAGCAGGCTGGTATCGATTCTGATCCCAAGCGATTTGTGGAAGGATTGCAAAAGCAATTAAACCAGGCTGCGGCAAAAGCCGATCAGGGTTTTCCATCAAACGACTATTTAACCATCGAAAACGGCGAGCCTGTATTGAAGCGGCTTACGGCTACTCCGGCGCCGTCAGGACTGGTGTCATTTGAAGCGACTCTCAAGCAATACATGAAAGAGAATGACGTTCTCAACATTCTCTGGGAGACTGACCAGTGGCTCAACTGGACGAAGCACTTCGGACCAATATCCGGGCTCGATGCAAAAATCGATAATCCTCAGGAAAGATACGTCATCACAAGCTTTTGCTACGGCTGCAATCTGGGACCCACTCAGACTGCGCGCTCAGTCAAGATTTTGGACAGGCGTCAGATCTCGTTCATCAACCAGCGACATGTGACGGAACAAAAGCTGAACGAAGCGATTGTCACCGTCATCAATGCCTATCGCGACTTCCCCCTGCAAAAGCTGTGGGGACTTGGGAAAACGGCTTCAGCGGACGGCACCAAGTGGGATCTCTATCCTCAAAACTTGATGTCCGAATACCACATTCGCTACGGCGGATATGGTGGCATCGGTTACTATCTGATAGCTGACAGTTACATCGCACTCTTCGTGACTGAGAACGATTCAGAAGTTCAGCCCGACACCGTGCATTCCGATACCCAAGGACAGAGTGCCCCGATCTTTGGCTTGGCACAGCTGCTTGGGATTCAGCTCATGCCCAGAATTCGCAACTGGAAGGACTTGCACTTCTATAGGCCGCATCCGGATACTCGATACGAGCACATCGATGCGCTCTTCGATGAGCAGATCAATTGGGATCTGATCGAAGCTATGCTGCCGGATATGCTGAGAGTGGCTCTCTCTGTCAAAGCTGGCAAGATCACTCCCTCAGCCATTCTGAGACGGCTCGCGACTTACAGCCGCAAGAACAAATTGTATTTCGCGTTTCGTGAGCTCGGCCGCGTCATTCGCACCAAATTCCTGCTGCAGTACATCACAGATATCGACGTAAGGCGCATGATCTTAGTCGCCACAAACAAGAGCGAGCGTTTCAATCAGTTCGCTGATTACCTGATGTTTGGCGGCAAAGGCATGATTGCGGAAAATGTCAGAGACGAACAACGCAAGATCATAAAGTACAATCACATGGTTGCGAATCTCGTCATTCTGCACACCTTGGTCACCATGAGTGAATCGCTGCAACGAATGGTGGCTGATGGACATTCCATCGATCAAGACGCCTTAGCTTGCCTTAGCCCGTATCAGACCGAGCACATCAATCGGTTTGGAAACTATGAATTAAAAACGAGTCAAGAGATTACATCGCTCGAACCGGCGATGAGCATTACCTTTCTTGATGATGTCATGATCTCGGCGCAGGTTTGACCAGGATCCTTACCGACGGTCATATCCCCCACTATAAACCCTCTAACACATTTGAGAGTCAAGAGGCATTTTGCTAAAGCTGGAATGTTGTAGAGATCGGTTGTAACGAGGGAACAAACGGGCGGATGTGAAACTCGTACAATTCAGACAAGGCAATAGATTTGCCGGTCGGGAGGGCGGTGACATACGCGAAGCATTTTTCAAGTGTTGTACAATGCCCCAGCGTATACTCTTGCAAGAAAAATATGGTCAAGCGGCTCATCTGTCTGATTTTCGCCTTCATCGTAGCTGCCAGTAATGGCGGCTGGGGGCAAGCTGCCTATGCTGGTACGCAGGCTTGCGCCAGCCCGACTATGGCATGCTGTGCAGGTAAGACACATTCCTGTTGTGAGACGAAAGCCGCAACTGGCAGTGAACAAGCTGCATCTTGTGGTTGCAGCGGACAACCGGAACCGCAAGCATTGGGCTATTCAGTCTTCAAGCTTACGCCAGAGATTTTAAAAGTCGTCGTTTCGGCGTTGATTTCACTAATCGGGCTAGCTTTTGCAGCCGCGATCTGTTCGCGTACATATTATGAAATTGATCGTTGGCGGCCGCCCAAGATACCGCTATTTCTCTTTTATCGAGTCCTAAAAATCTAAGAATACCCTTTTCGGATTTGGGCAAAGCTGGCTGTCAGCTTTGCTTAAGCGTGTTTGTCTAGAAGGGGGCTGGCTGGTTTCAGTCAGCATAAAGAACTTGGCACAAGATATAAACGCCGATTCGCCTGTGCGTCTATGGCTGAAAAAGAATATTTATTCTTTGACTTCACTCGTTGTCGTAGTGCTGGCGTGCTTCTTCATTGTTCAGCACTTCAAAAAACCCGGACAAATGAGTGTGATCGAGTCGCAAGCCATGGACATGACTGCCATGAAACCGACACGTGGAGCCGCCCCCGTTGCTGTTGCTGCTGTCAAAGAGGATGAGCTGGATGCGTCAGTCACATACACCGGAGCTGTTCAGGCGTTTGAAGACGAGGACGTTTACCCGCGCATCACAGGACGGATTGTGGCAATGCCCGTCTACCCTGGCGACAGGGTCAAGCCTGGTCAGCTACTGGTTCAACTGGACCCGGCTGTAAATTCGGAATACTCAGCGAAACTGCAAGAATCTCAGTATGCAGCCGACGCAGCGGTACACAACTCAAGCATTGCCAAAGAAGAGCTGACGCAAAAGGCATTTGATCTAGATGCAGCAAAAGCAGCCGAGGATGCCGCTTCAGAAGAGCTGAAGCAGGCCCAAGCAGATCTCGATTACTGGACGGCTGAAATCGCGCGTGAGACCAGTCTTCTCAAGACGCAGGTGATTTCGCAGCAAGAATTCGATGATGAACAAAATAAATACAAGCAAGCGAAAGCCAAAGTAAAACAAATGACGTCGAAGCTGGCACAGGCAAAGAACGCGCGGCTTTCGGCCTTCGCAGCATCCGAGGCGGCAGCTCACCATGTTGGTCATATTGTGTTTGCTGCCAAAGAAGCACAAGCCGCGCAGCAGACGGCGCAGATAACCAATAGCTACACGCGCATCCTCGCTCAATCGCCGGGTGTGGTAACGAAAAGACTGATCAGCCCCGGTGTCGTAGTCAATCCCGGCATGATGATTTTGAAAATCAGTCACATGCAAAAGGTGCGCGTGCAAGCGCAAGTGGCTGCCGAGGACGCTGCCAAAATAAGCGTGGGCAATCGTGTGCACATAAAAAATGCGGCCGATGCAAAAGAGGAAATCGAGGCGTCAGTCACTGCCTTGTTTCCAGCCGCCGACCCAAATACTAAAACCGTTGTGGTCGAAGCACTAATAGACAATGTCGGACCAAAGTTGGGCTTGCATGGCTCTAGTGCAGTGAAAAACTTAGGCACATTCCGATTGCTGCCTGGCGAATATGTCGTCATGCGCGTAAGCATAGGTGAGAAGAAGGCGGTGGTCGTGCCTTCTAGCGCCATCATTTGGCGCAACGGGAAGGCGCAAGTTTGGAAAGCGCAAGGTGGGTCTGGTAATAAATCCGGCAGTCTATACACGTGCATAATGCACCCGGAAATAAAAAGTCCGCAACCAGGCAAGTGTCCAAAATGCGGCATGGAACTTGTTCCTACTGCCGCTTCAGGCTCCATGACAGCACAGCTTGCTGATATTGAAGTCGGTCTGTCGAACGAAAACGAAACCGAAGTTGTATCGGGTGTCAAATCCGGAGATTCAGTTATATATGCAGGTTTTGCCAATTTGCAAGATGGCATGCCAGTGGTAGCAACTGGTTGGGATGACGGTGGTCCGGCAAAGCTGCCGGAGGCTTCGGCCGTACAGGACAATCGCCTGGACGCGAGCAATAAATTCAGCAAGCAGGTCCGACTCAAAAACATTGATGTATCAATGACGCTTGAGACTTCAGGTAATGCCAGAAACACCTTTGTTTGTCTATTGAAAGACTTGCAAGGCAAGCCCGTAGAACACGCAAGCGTAAACGCTAAAACCTCGATGCCTAGCATGTCGATGGCGGGGCCAAATTTGAACGCTGAGGAAAAATCAGGCGGTCGTTACGTGTTCACAACGAATTTTATGAGCGGTCTGTGGCGCATTGATCTGACGATAAACGGCGAAGAATTAACGGTGGACGCAGACGTACCATGAACCAGCGCCCATCAGCAAAAGAACACTTCAATATTTCGGCTTGGTCAATTGATCATCCCTACACTGTCTTTGCATTTTTCCTGGCAGTAATACTGCTGGCGGTGGCAGCCATTGGCTTCTACATGCCCAAGAGGCTGATGCCTTATGTGGAAAGTCCAATGATAGGCATCGTTACCATGCAGCCTGGTCTTTCGGCCGAGGATATGGAGCTTTACATCAGTAAGCCCATAGAAGAGCGCATGGTGGATATCAAAGGCGTTCGCTACATCCGCTCGTCTGCCCAGGAAGGCTTTTCAATGGTGTCACTTGAGTTCCCTTACGGCACGGATATGAAGCGGGCTCTGGTAGATGTGCAAGCGCTGATGAACGTCGTTCAAGCAGATCTGCCAGTTACAGGAGCCAACTTAAAACCTTCTTGGGTGTTGCCGATCGATCCCTTGAACTTGCCAGTTTTAACCTACAACCTGTCATCTAAAACCATGGACCCGGTGCGGCTGCGCGAACTGGCTGACAATGAAATTACCAATCGTCTGAAGCGGATTCCGCACGTCTGGTCAATCTATACGTTTGGCGGCTATAAGCGCCAGATGCAAGTTTTAGCCAACCGTGACAAATTGTCTGCATACGGTTTGTCGATTCTGGATGTTCGGGACGCCCTGGACAAGCAAAACGTGGCACGTCCTGCCGGCAGAATAACCAATCGAGCAAATGAATCGATTGTTCGTGTGGACACTCTAGCCAAAGACCCGGCACAAGTGGCGAATTATCCGCTCAAAGCGTCGGCGGACAGCATTGTTTATCTCAAAGACGTTGCCAGGGTAGTAGATACATTTTGGGAGAAGCGAGCAGCTTACCATCATGTGCATGATGGACGGATTGATGAAGGCATAGAAGTAAGCGTCATTCAGGAGCCCTCAGCAAGCTCTCCGGAGGTTATTCGCGGCATCGCAAAAGAAGTCGAGGAAATCAAAAAAGAGAATCCGGGGCTTGAGTTTCAAATCAGTTATGACAACTCGGATTTTGTTCAGATCCTTATGAACAACATGGTCGAAGAGTTGCTTGTAGCAGTGCTTTTGACTGGTATTGCCGTGTATCTGTTCATCGGCGATTGGCGCGGAACTTTGATCTCAATGATCACAATTCCTATTTCGCTTTCGATGGCAATTTTGTGTCTTATTCCGCTGGGAATGACACTGAACAGCTCAACGCTGATCGGGCTTTTGCTGTCAATTGGGCGGCTTGTAGACGACTCGATTATCGACATTCATTCAATTGAAAGACATTTGCATATGGGCAAAGACCCGCGCACGGCAACAATAGACGGCATCACAGAAGTGCGCCTGGCGGTGGCAGCTTCAACTCTTGTTTTGATACTCGCCTTGGTGCCGCTTCTTTTTTGTGGTGGCATTGTGGAGCAAATGTTCGTCGGGCTTGTCTGGCCAATTATTTTTGGACTCCTGGCGTCATTTTTCGTTTCGCTGACACTAACTGCGGTATTAGCAGAAAAAATTCTACGTGTGCACGATCTGTCGAGTGAGCCTAAAAACCGCATCGAAAGAACGATACAGAAAAACATCCTTTTGCCCTTCGACAGATTTTTGTCCAATGTTGAAGAGCGTTATGGGCGTTGTGTGGCATGGATGCTCGAACATCGCTTCTTAAATATGACGCGGATCCTGATCACCATTGCCATCGGCTTTACCTTCTACAACTTTATCGGCAGTGAAATGATGCCTCTAGCTGATGTCGGGCAAGCATATGGCGTTCTGGAAACCGATGCTGGTTCTTCCTTTGAGCAAACCGAACACATAACGCGGCAAGTTGAAAAACTTATGCTCAAACACCCGGAGATCAAGCACGTATCGTCTGAAGTAGGCGTTGACCCTGGCGGCACTTATTTCAACGGCTACAGCATGCAGCAGGCTAACACCGCAACGTTCATGATTACGCTGTCTGACAAAGATGCACGAAAAAAAACAATCTGGCAAATTATTGACTCTGTGCAATCGGATGCATTGAGCCAGATACTAGGGATTCGGCGACTGCAAATCAAAGAGATGGGCTCTGATGTAATGGCGAGCTCGCAGGCACCAATTTCAATTCTTGTCACAGGACCCGATTTAAAAGTGGTGACGATGATGGCTGAGCAAGTTGCCCAAGTCGCCAGGACCACCTTCGGTATGCACCAGGTGGCTACCGACTGGGCGCTATCTAAGCCTGATTGGGAAATAAAAGTTGATCAAAGGCGGGCACTGGAAGTAGGGCTGACGCCCCAGCAAGTAGCCGATCAGGCCTATTACGCCATAAACGGCGCCCTGACTAATGAGTTTTATAGATTGCCTAATCTGAGGCAAAGGACAATCCAAGTTCGTTACGACGAAGCGCAGAGAAAAACACCTCAAGAACTGCTTTTGATGAAAGTGTCAAATGCAAGCGGTGAACAGATTCCACTCAAAACCATAGCCAGCCTTAATTTCAGACAGGCACCTTCGCTGATAAACCACGACCAGATGCGGCGAGCAGTAACTGTCATGGGCTATTACCGCATCGGCGAACCTCCGTCGATGGATGTGTCGATGGACGTGATGATGAAAGCGATGGCGAAACTCAACTGGCCGCCTGGCTACACCATCGAGATGCGCGGCGACATGACCCAAATGATGGATTCATTTGCGCGTTTATTGGTAGGGCTTCAACTGGCGATTGTCTTTATTTTTCTTTTGTTAGTTGGTCAGTTCAAGGGTTTCCTGCAACCGCTTCAGATGATCTTTTCGCTGCCCTTGGAATTGGCTGGCGTCTTTGTAGCCCTTTGGTTGGCTCATCAAGCCTTTTCCACAGTATCGATCATGGCTGTAATCATTTTGACCGGCATGGATATTACCACAGCAATTTTGCTTATTGATCAGATCATGCGCTTTAGACATGAGGGAATGCCCAGGAACGAAGCCATTATAAAAGCTTGTCCGATTCGTTTGAGGCCGATCCTGATGACATCAGTGATCACAATTATCGTCATGTTACCTGTGGCTCTGTTCCCCAAAACTGGCATGGATGCTTATTCACCGCTTGGCACGGTGATTGTCGGTGGACTTCTGATCGGTACTTTGCTCAGTCTTTTTGACATACCGATCATGCATGCGTACATAGATGATTTCAGCAACTGGCTAAAAAGACGGATGGACAGGCGCGGAGGCGAGGACTGATGAAATCTAGTTTGGCGCTTTTGTTTTTCCTCACCATGTTTTCTCTTTCACCTGTAGTGGCACAAGATGCGCCTCTTTCTGAACCACAGCCAACAACGGATCAAGAAGTAGGCGTCAACAATCCTATTAAACTGACAATTTCTGCAACAGCACTCGGTTCCGATTTACCGACTGTCACCGGACCGATGACGATGGATCAGGCAGTTCAGTCCGGCTTGAAAAACAACCTGGACTACAAGCAATCTCTTCTGGATACGGAAATATCGAGACTTAATAGTCGGGCGGCTCTGGGACGGTTTGGACCAAACATTTCGCTAAGTACCTTTTATTCAACTTCATCGTTGAACCAGATGCTTTTCTATCCAAACGACGGCGTTGTGGTTTCAGCACCGATGCAACCAATCGTGAGAGGAAGCTCCTTTAGCACGATAGTAGCCGGTGTTCAGCCTCTTTTTACAGGCGGTTATCTAAGGGGCAATTATTCGGCTGTAAAGTCAACAGAGCGTCAATCGTTAGCTAAGTATCAACAGTCTCGCATCGACATAGCCAGAACTATAAAGCAAGCGTATCTTCAATGCGCCTGGAACCGAGCCCGGTTGCAAGTCGACACCGATTACGTCAAATTCCGCACCTTGTCTGCATCAAACATGCACCAGCGTATGGTTGATGGTAAAGCGCCAAGAGCGGACTTTTTGCGGGAAGAGGCGGAACTGGCTCAGGCAAAAGCTCAAGTGAATCGAGATTATCGAGACTTCAATGTTTCGATAATCAATTTAAAAGCAGCCATGGGAGCGAATTTAAGCTCGCTCATTGATGTAAGTGAAGGCTTGAACTACACAGAAAATCAAAAGGACCTCAATGGATACCTGAACGCTGCCGGCACTAATCGGCCAGAGATAAGACAGGCACAATCGAAAGTTGAGGAAATGAAGGCCAGGAAGCTGATCGCAAGAAGTCAATATCTACCACATGTTGATCTTTACGGACTGGGAAGCAACATAACTGGCACCAGTCCTGATGGCACTGCGGAGGGCAAGTTTGGTGGATTCGTCAGTGTGATCGGACATTACACGTTGTTCGATTCCGGGCAACGCTCAGCACAACTGCGTTCGGCACGTAAGGCAATTATACAATCGGGATATGCGCTGCAGCAAACCAGGCTGAAGGTAGCTCAAGAAGTGTCGACGGCCTGGATTGATGTCGATTTAAGTGCGCGCAATGTCGATCTGGCCAAGTCCCAGGTTGTATCTGCCGAAGAAGATTTTCGCTTGATAAAAACCCGCTACAACATCGGTAAGTCGACGGCGCTCGAACAGTTCGATGCCGCCGTCAAGTTGTATCGGGCGAGACTAGCTCTTACCGAATCGATCTACAACTACCGACTGGCTCAGACGCAGATTGTCTGGGCAAGCGGCGATATCTAAACAAGGAGAAATCAAATGATCAAAACAACGTTGAAAGCGGCATTACTGGTGACTTTTCTGACTAGCTCCACTGGTCTTGCCAGTTTCGCCCACGAAGGTGAGAACGACAGCAAACCTACCGGCGGAACACACGTCGGCACCGTGCATGGCGTGATTGGAGACAGCATGTGCAAAACGGATCACAAAGGCATGATCAAAAGCGGCAAGTATGGGAAGACCGATGCCGACTGCATTGCTAGATGTCTGAAAGATGGCATGAAGCTGACACTTGAAGATCCAAAGACAAAGACCTCATATACGTTCGTCAATTCAAAAGAAGCCAAACCCTTTGCTGGTAAGAAGGTTGCGGTCACCGGACACATTGATGAAACCAATAAGGTAATACATATTCATTCCATCAAAGCAGATAAATAGGCAATCTCAGAAGGAGGGAGAACCGTGGCGAAGTCAATTTTTCAGGGGTTAACTATAAAAAACATTCAAATAGCCCAGCTAGGGTTGCTTCTTGGCGGGATCTCCCTCCTTTTGGTGGAGATCAGATTTGAGCACCAAGCTGTTTTGGCCGACAAATGGCAGTCCTGGATACCGATTGCTTATCTGGCACTGGCGCTCTTACTGGGTACAGTCGCGCTTGTGTGCTTTAGGAGTTTCGGCAAGAATTTGTTGATTGTGCTTTTTTCAGGACTGGCGGTTTTAGGCATAGCGGGCTTTTGCTTTCACAGCCTGGGCAAACCGATCAAGCAAGTATCCGAAGTTGTTTCGGTTGACTTCAGCGCACCAGGTCAACTCAAGCCTGACGACGGTCAAGACTCGCATCCACCAATATTGGCACCTTTGGCGCTGGTTGGGCTGGGACTACTTGGGATCTCAACGTGTCTTATAAAAAAAGAAGGAGTTGCTTGATGCCGCACTTAAAGAAACCAAGATCATCGAAAATTGTGGCAAAGATACAACTGGCTCTTGTTTTGATCAACTTCTGCCAGATTTCTGCTTATGCTCAGCAGATAAGCCCGGCAGATGTTGGAGCACCAACTAAGCTGGATGCATTGGTTTCGCAATCAGACCAGGCTATGAGCCTTCCAGACCTGCAAAAATTTGCATCTGAGAGTAATCCCACCCTCCTGCAAGCAAATGCCGCCATACAGGCGGCCAGGGGGCGCGCAAAACAAGCCGGCCTTCCACCAAACCCGGTATTCGGTTTTGAAGGCGCCGAGTGGGCATTCCGGGGCTGGAATCAGAAAGCCGAATACTTTGGCTTTTTCGAGCAGACTGTGCCCTTGGGCGGCAAGCTGAAAAAAGCCCGCCAGATTTATCAACAGGAAGCCAAGCAGGCAGAAATAGAGGCTCTGGCTCAAAAGTTCAGAATTGAAAATTCAGTGCGCATAGCTTTCTACGAGGCTTTGGGTGCCCAACAGCAAGTTGACATCAACACTGAACTTTTAGGTATCGCCCAGACGGCGACATCTACGACTTCTGAGCTTTTCAACGTTGGTCAAGCCGATAAGCCGGACTTTCTGCAAGCGGAAATTGAGCTGGAGGAAGTTAAGCACGATCTTGTTGTTGCTCAAAACACTCTTAGCCAAAACTTGAGAGAGCTCGCCGCTGTCGTAAACAGACCATTACCAACTTCAGTCCGGCTAGTAGGCGATCTAGATACTCGTATCCCAGAATTTGATGAAAATGCCAAACTCAACGAAATACTAAACCAGAGTCCGCAAATTAGAGCGGCCGAAGTGCAAGTCGCAAGGGCGAAGGCGGTGCTGGCGAGGGCCAAAGTCGAACCTTACCCGGATATGTTTTTACGCAGCGGCTTTGGATACAGCTCTGAATTTCTGGACAACGGAGGATCTTCTCAGTCGGGTGGAAAACCGCCCCGCACGGGCGCTGAGATGAACATGCAAGTTGGTCTTTCGCTGCCTCTCTGGAATCGTAACCAAGGTGGTATCGCTACTGCAAAAGCCGAATTGGCGTTTGCCCAAAATGAGTACAACAGACTTAGATTAGGTCTGGGCATGCGTTTTGCTCAAACACGCAATTCATATGCCAACTCCATAGATAAAGTGCGCAGATACAAGAATGTCATTTTGCCGAAAGCAGAAGAGGCATACCGCATGTATTTCGAAAGATACAAGACTATGAGCGCTTCTTATCCACAGGTGATCATTTCACAGCGAACTCTTTTTCAAGCTCGCAGGCAGTACATCATGGCCCTGGTCAATTTACGACAGACTGCCACGCAGCTGGAGGGTTTTCTCTTAACTGGCGCCTTGGATGCCCCGGCTATGCGCCAGGACACCACTGGTATGAATCAATTCGAATTAAGTGGAGCACCAAGCGCGATTCGAACCGGACACGACAATGGAGCTGATACAGCCGGACTCGTTGAATACTAAAGGGATTAGAAATGCAATTGAACAACAAAAACTGGATTAAAGCAGTGGTGGCAGTAAGTTTATTGGTATCACATACGGTTTCACCGACTTTTGCTGCAAGCAAAGGGCATTTAGCTAAAATAACTTCTCAGTCAACTGCACAACCGATGGTTATCACACCGGATGTACCGCATTTGCCCTGGAAAATGGAAAATGGCGTCAAAGTTTTTCATTTGAACGCGGAAGTCGTGCAACGGCAGCTGCTACCTGCATCAGATATGGGACCGGCGAAAACTGTGAAGGTGTGGGGTTACAACGGCAGCGTCCCAGGTCCCACCATAGAGGTAAATGAAGGCGACCACGTCAGAATTTACTTCCACAATAATTTGCCGGAGCATACAACCGTTCATTGGCATGGACTGGAAATCCCGGTAAACATGGACGGCGTGCCTTATGTAAGCCAGGAGCCCGTGAAACCAGGCGGTCTATTCGTTTATGAGTTTACACTCCACCAGAACGGCACCTATTTCTATCACTCGCATGGGGCGATGCAAGAGATGATGGGCATGATCGGCTTGTTCATCATTCATCCGAAGAAATCCTTTTCACCGCCTGTGCAAAGGGACTTTGGGCTTATCGTGCAAGAGTTTGCGATTTTGCCAAACAATGAAATAGCCAATTCAATGGCGATGGAATATAACTGGCTCACAATCAATGGCAGATCTGCGCCGTCAACCACACCGTTGATTTGCCGTCTGGGCGACCGTGTGCGTATCCGTTTCGTCAATATGGGTATGGATCATCATCCCCTGCATTTACATGGAAATCAATTTTGGGTGACAGGCACAGAGGCAGGTAGAAAGCCAAATATAACCTGGTTTCCTGAAAACACCTTGCTTTTGGGCGTCGCCCAAGCTCGTGACGTTGAGTTCGATGCAAAGTATGTTGGTGATTGGATGCTTCACTGCCATCTTCCGCATCACATGATGAATAATATGGTGTCAAGTGTGGGTCCTCTATCGCACGTTGGAACAGGCATGCACACAGGCCTTGGACAGAAGGAAGGAATGGGTATCGTGAGCGAAGGCAATGCCACAGCTGAAACTCTAGGTCCTGGTCTTGGGCGCGGACTTGGTATCAGCGCAGATCGAGAACAGAACACAAGCCATTCAATAGGACACACAGAAGCCAGCACTCCTACACAAAAACCGCTTGAGTCTTCACCACAGCTTGGCTCAGATGCTAATTCAAAAGCAGCACCTGGCTATCCACAGGATGCCACCATGTCAATGCCCATGGATGCAGCCGTTGCAAAACCCGAAAACAATGGCTTGGCGGCTAACTGGTCGGGCGCTTTCCAGGGAATGATGACTGTCGTTCGTGTTTTGCCAGCGGACAAATACGACAAATTAATGGCTGATATCAAAGCTGGTCGTATTGATCCTGCTCAAAAACAGGGCATGCAGATGGACAACATGCCCGGCATGAACATGAACCAGGGCGATATGAAAAACATGCCGGGCATGAACATGAAGCAAGGCGATATGAAAAACATGCCGGGCATGGACATGAAGCAAGGCGATATGAAAAACAAAGTGCAAAAAGCAAAGACTGCAAAAGTCAAGCTTCCCGTGAAGAAAAAGACGGCACCGTCGATGGAAGAACAAATGAAGATGAACCCCAATATGAAAATGTAGATCTTTTTCAAAGGACCCAATTCTTGGACTCAGATTTAAATGTTGACTTGATTATTCGGTTGGTTGCAACTTATAAAGCCGATCCGGAATCCGTCTACAACACATGGTTTTCAGGTAGTGAGGAACGACTAAAAGCCTTTCGCTCTATACGCTTGGGTGTGAAGAAGACATATACAGAAATCGCTTCTGGTACTTTTGGCAACGACTTCCGCGGTTCACCACTTGAAGTAGTGATGACCGCAATAACAGAGCAGAAGCAGGTGTTCACGGGCGCTGCCCATGCTTTTTACTGGAAGCCAAAGTTGCGTATTCCGGACATCTACGAGAACGAAGACAACAAGCGAAAGTTTGGCAACTTCTTGGAGCTTTGCTATTCCAATTCCAGAGAAGATCAGATTCTGGAACATCTTTCCAGATTGGCCTCGCATGAGATAAAAGGGCTGGGACCAGCAGTCGCAAACATCGTTTACTTCCTGCATCCAACAATAGTTTTGCCGTTTAATACGGCAATGGTCAACGGATTCAATGTTCTTACCGGCGAAAAGATCAAACTTGGATCGTGGAAAAGTTATTTGGAAATGCGCGAGATTTGTGCGGAGCTGAACAGCCATCCGCTATTGAAAAGCCTGTTATCGAAAGATTTTGGAGCGCTGGCAGGATTACTTTTTGAAATTGGCAGCGGTCGCATTGTCTTTGGTGGCAACTACGAATCGGTTTTGTCCCAGGTAAACGAGCGTGCGAAAAAGATAGCCAAAACAAGACACAACGAGGTTTTATCCGAGCAGCTTGAAGAATCAGAACACACTCAAATACAACATTTGCTTATTAAAATTGGTCGAGCGTTGAAGTTGAATGTGCATGTCGCCAAAAACGACAGACATAAATCTTGCAACGGCGACGCTTTTGCCCAACTTACTCTGACCGACTTGCCGCTAAGAGAACGAATGCACAAGGATGTTTACGACACGATTGGCTTGATCGATGTGTTGTGGCTAGACAACGAAGGTCGCATCGTAAGCGCCTTTGAAGTTGAAAAAAGTACTTCCATTTACTCGGGAATTCTCCGTATGGAAGATTTGATGCGCACATTGCCGGACCACAATTGTAATTTCTTTCTTGTAGCCCCAGACAGCAGAGAAAACGAGGTGGTTGCGCAGTTCCAGCGACCAGCTTTTAAGCAATCGTTGTCTGAAATGTCGCTGAGTTACATTCCTTTTACTGAATTAAAAACTCACTGCGAGGGACTGTGCAAATTTGGCGATGACCACAAAATAATGCACAAGATTGCCAGACACTGCACCTGCCCGAACTGATTGAGGTCGCGAATGCAGAATAATTTACCACTTGTTCATTCCGAAGGTATAAGCCTTGCTCGCACCGATTGTGATGGCATTTTTCACGTCCGTGTGATTAACAAAGAAGAGAAAAATCGGCTTACTTGGGACCGCTTTGTCCGATTGCAGGCAGCGGCGGAACAAATAAAGGCAAGTTTGCCGGCGGCTTGTTCCGTCCTTGACGTTGGTGGTTACGAGGGCGCACTTGCGTTCTTCCTTGAGAGCGATCGCTCCGTCGATGTGCTAGATCCCGAAACAACTGGGGGAACTGCAACTTGTATTAATGCCGAAGACCGTAGCTACGAGGTCGTGACGGCCGTCGATGTTTTGGAGCATATTAATCCCGAGCAACGCAAGACTGTCCTCTCTGAATGCGCTCGGGTCGCATCCAAGTTATTGGTGCTCAACTATCCGTGCCGAGAGAGCGCTCCAGCGCAGGAATTGATGCTCAAACTAACCAACAATGTTTTTGTAAGGCAGCATGTTGAGTGGGAATTGCCGGATAGCAACTGGGTAATCGGTGAATTAGCGGAACTGGACTTTGACTGCCAGATTATCCCTCATAGCAATGTGGGTATTTGGCTCGGTCAGTATCTTGTGCAAAATCTACTGCCCAATGTGGCGTCAGTGCTCAATTCTGCATTGATCGCAAATCATTCCGTAGAACCATTTAGTATTCCGCTTTATCATTTAGTAGCTGCAACACGAAAGGATTGACAGAGCACGCTGTGGCGACCGACTAAAACCGGATATCAAGCGGGCGGAAATACAGGCAATTATGCGGGGTTTAGTAAATCCATTGGAACATGGCGGTTGATCGGGAGTCTTATGGTTCAGTCAGTAATTACTGTGCACGATGCTGTTAACAGCGGTGAAAAAGCGCGGCTTTTGGGGTGAAGAACTGAGGTCTGCATAGAAAAACTGCCTCAAACAGTGTCCGAGGCAGTTTGACGGGGTTGGTTAACTAAGCTGATTTGCGTTTGCGCGCCTTAGCCTTGAGAGCTGCGCGCTCCGTCGCTTCTCGATTCCGAAAGGAATCGGCGTCGATGGAGATGACATCAGCTTTGTGAATGAGACGATCGACTAGAGTCACGACGCAAGCCGCATGCGGAAACACTTCGCCCCACTCCTCGAAGATTCGGTTGGTCGTAACGATGGTTGATTTTTTCAGATATCGTGCGTTCAACACTTCATACAAAAGGTCGGCATAGTTGTTTGCGTAACTGAGGTAGCCAACCTCGTCAATCACCAGCACGTCGACATTCGTGTATCTTCGGAGGCACCTCTGTCGCGCGCTAGCTCCGTCGTGCTGCGCCAAACACTCAGCATCTGGCTAGCCGGCACAAACCTGGTTTTGTAACCAGCCATCAGTGCTTGATACGCAAGATTCTTTGCGATCATAGTTTTGCCGATGCCGTTCGGTCCGCGAAGTACAACGTTTGAACCTTCTTTGACGAAATCAAGTTGCATCAGCTCACTGATCGCCTCGCGGTCGATTTCGCGCGGCCACTTCCAATCGAATTCGGCGACTGGCTTAAACTCCCCGATGTGAGCTTCGCGAATCCGGCGCTCAAAACTTCGGCGCTGTCGCTCCTCATCTTCTTTGTCTAGCAATTGCTTGATCCATGGCTGTCCGGCAAATTCGTCCCAGTGCGTGACGAGTGCTCGGATTCCCAGCTGGCGTGCTCTTTTCTTTAATTCATCCATTGTCCTTCTCCTTTTGTGTCGTCCATGGTTTGTCGTAACTCGCTAACGAGTGCGGCTTGATGCCAGTGCTGAGTGCACTCGCATGCGCCGGCAACGTTAACTTGACCGGCGGCTGCAAACCTTTTCTTTTGCGTCGCTGTTCCAGAATTTGCAGCACCGCAGAATAATGCGAACTGCCACACTGAAGCGCTTCTTGAATCGCGACTTCGAGCTCGGCTGGTCCATAAAGTTCAAGCATCTGAATAAGGTTCCTCGTAACCACGCCAAGACTGCTACCGCGCAGGGCGGTCGCTTCTAGCAGCGTTTTCGAAGATGGCGCAGCATGATGCAAGCGATCAAACGCACGGTGTTTCTTCGCCGCTCTCTTCCTCTGAACCAGCTCTTCGATATGCTCTCCCTCTTCGAGCTGCTGTCCTCTGTCAAAGCACCGCGGATGCTCTGCAACGAGATTTCCTTCATGGGAGATCGACACCGTATGCAGGTTTGCGAAAATAGTAACGGCTCGTCCGACTACATGCGGCGGGACGGAGTAATCGTTCAGGTCGAATCGCACGTACGGCGTTTTACCGACTTTTGCGGACAACACATCTCGAGCATAAAAGTGATTAGCGGGGAGCTCGATTAACCGCTCCTTCTCTTCGCTAAAAGCCTCCGCGACCGTTTTCGCTCGGTCTTCCGGGCAGCGTCTTTCCGCTGCCAGCCCGGAGCACCAGGCAAGTGCTTGATCGTTTAGGTCTTTGAGATCGGTCCACTTCCGCGCTGCAAAAAATGACGTGCGCACATACCGGATAGCGCGCTCAACCCGCCCCTTCTCATTTCCCCGAGCCACCGCTACAGGTTTCGGCGCGAATCGATAGCGCGCCGACAGTTCAAGCAAATCCGGATTGAATCGGATTGCATCGCCGGCTCGCTCTAGCACCGCACTCTTCAAATTGTCGTACAGAATTTCCCGCGAAACTCCGCCAAAGAACTTGAACGCTTCGACGTGTCCGTCGAGAAAGTATGAGGTTGAGTCGCCCGGATAGAAGCGAAGGAAAATCTGCCGCGACCACGAAAGCACCATTACGAATGCAATCAACCGACGCTCCGCATTTCCAACACGAAATTTCCCGAAGTGCGCCCAGTCCACCTGTGCTTGTTCTCCCGGTAATGTCCTAAGCCGCATGAATGCTTCGATCGGGCGCTGCCTGTATCTCGCCACAATGTCAGTAAAATGGTCGTACCCGCCCTTGTAACCGCGCGCTCTAGCCATTTCCCAGATCCGGCGACCCGTAATTCGCGGATACTTCTGTAGTGTGCTCTTGATTAGATCAATGAATGGGTCAGCCATTGATCGGCGCAAATGCAGCCGCTGCGGCTGAATGCCGTTTCGCTCCAACGCGCGTTTGACCGTCGAGTGATGTATATGCAGTTGCTTGGCGATCGTATTTACCAACCATCGCTCGGCGTGATAGAGGCGGAGGATGTCTGCCTCCTGCTCCTTCGTGATGGGCATGTTTGTTGCCTCCTCGTGGCGTTTGTGGTCGACGACCACGCCTCCATGGCGCAAAGCGAGCAAACGGCCCACACAAGGCACCACAGCCATGGCAGCGCACTTGTCCATGCGCACCATCGATTGGCCTTTTCGTCTTTTGAATTTCGGGAGTGATCGTCGAGTTCAGATTGACACGAGGCTCAGGCCCTGGTGAACCCTGATGCGTCACTTTCTTGGCTTGTATACGCGATCGATATGCGCGATTCCTGTTCGCATGCTTCAGCGCTCCTTCAAACGTGCGCTGATAGCGCCGACCCGCGTCTCGGAGCGATTCCTTCCGACGCCGTACTGCGCATTCTTTCGAACAATAAATATTGCCTCTGTCACAGGACAAACACAGACGCACTTGGGCGCTGCACAGCGCACAATTAAACAAACGAAATCCAGGCTCCGCCAATCTTGGGGCCAAACAACTGGACAGCGACGGCTAGATCGGCGAAACTCTACCCGTCGTTGGGCCAATCTGACGACTCAGGAGATTCGAGGTACCAGCTCGGATCTCTTTCGTTTGGGCATCTTTTAGTGTTTCAGCACAGATCTTTCGCTGCAATTACGCGTATTAGATATGCACCCGGCGAAAGTGTTTCACTGTAACCTCTTCACCCGATTATGCGCGCTTTTTCATCCCGGTCAACACGATGCGGCCAACGCGGTCAGCCATCGCTGGAGAAAATATGTACAAGAAACTCTTTCTAACAGGCATCATTGCCATGCTTCCTGCCGCAATTATCCCAGTTCAGGCCCACGATGATCTGGACCATCAGTTTCGAGACCAAAAGCATGAAGTCCATGATGCGGCCAACGCGGGACTCATTTCGCCTCAGCAACACCAGATGCTCGATATGCAAAGAAATGCTCAGCACGCAGCTTTAGATAACGGTTACCAAGCAAATTCCGGCTATTCAGGTGCTGGTGGCTACCCTGTCAACGGCGTCTATTCAAGTAGCGGTTATCCTCTCAATGGTGTCAATGGTGGGTATGCAGGCGGTGGCGGTAATGCGTATTCTCTGCCTGGCTATGCCGGGAACGGGCACATAAACGACCCAGCCATCAACCCAGGGCACAATAACTCCATCGGACACCGCATAGGCGACGCTCTGAATGGAAACACATCAATCAATCAGGGAATGTATGCAGCACCTTACGGGGCTGCACCATATGGCTATGGCAATCAAAATTATGCCACCGGCTACACCACGAATGGACATGAACTGTTGCGGCAAGAGCGTCATCAAGTTCATGACATGGCGAATCAGGGTTTAATCTCACCGCTTCAACATCAGCAATTGGACCAGCAACGGCACAACCAGCATGACAGCATGGATGGCAAACACAGGCGATCCTGGTTTTAATTGAGACGGCGTCAATTTTCGCTGCGTTAAGATGGAACGTTCTCGGTGGACGCTCGTCAGTAAGGCCGTGACCACTAAAAGGTTGAGAAAGATGAAATCGCTCAAAATAGCTTTAATTACGTTGATGCTGTTTTCGGCAGTTACACCCGCTTTCGCCGGTCATCATCGGCAATTTGCCCGAGTTTTTGTGAACCCGGGATACAGTGGATATTCCAATCACGCGTATTATGCTCAGCAGCATGCGTTTAATGCTCAGCAGCACGCTAGGATGGATGCGCTTTATGCATCGCCTCAGCACGCGCATGACGCATGGCATCATGCAATGGAAGATTCTCATCATGCCGAACATGATCTGCACGGCTACTGAGACGGGCGGTACTGCTAGATCACTGATGTGAGCGCACTGTAGCGGTCTGTTGTTGCGTCATGCGGTCAAGGCTTGTTAGCTGATCAGGCGATCAATTCAGGTGCTCAACGTAATGGGCTTAACAATGCATGGAAAACATTAACATTCCGACAATCCGGTGTAGGCCGAGGTTATAGGGGAGAAAGCGATCTCTTTTACACGTCAAGCCCATTTGTATGGCACGGAAGCGGATGCACGGCGTCTTAGCCGTTAACTGCAAGAGCATCAGCAACTGGAGCGCCAGCAGTTTTTGGATATCGAGTTTGGGCGGAACAGTTTGCATCTATGTGCTCAAATCGACGCACTCAAGGCGCAGCAAACTTTGAATGTCCTTATCGAGCAAGAAGGAAGAATTACAATGACAAAGTTCAATCTAGCAGCTTTAGCTGCAATATCAATCGCTTTCTCAGTGGTACCACTGGCGCTGGCACACGAAACCGGCACTCCACACAGCGAGGGCTTGGTGAAGAAAACAGCACAGACGGTTGCAGGATCTAGAGTGAAAAAGCCAATTGCAAAAAAGCGCCTAGCTAAAGCAACTACTCCTCACAAAATGACTCCTGGCATGAAAATGTGATCTTGTCGACTTCATACTTTCTTGATCGCATTGTTAGCGTGTTGGCTCAGTTTGACAAAGGCGTGGTTTCAGCTGCGCTGTGTTGTTTGAGTGAGTCGAGTTGAGTGATAGATCTCTCAAGAATAAGGTCCAAAGCCCATACGACCAGGATTCTTATCTGATTACTAGCACCGACTAGCTTAGCAAGGTAAAGCAAACGCCACAGCAACCACCCCAAGAAGCCCGTCAAGGTAAAACCCAACAGCTGGACTGCCGCGTACCGTTCGCCCACTGAAACAAGGCTTCCATAATTGAAGTATGCGAAGGGTTTACTTTCTTCACCACGCAGAATACGCACGATGTTTTTTGCACAATGAGTACCCTGTTGTACCGCTACTTGAGCCAGCGGAGCCAGGGGCTTTTGCGTTTGCTCGTCGATCAAAAAGGCTGCGTCCCCAAGTACGAAAACATTGCTGAAGGTTGGTACTGTGAGATCAGGATTGACAGGGATTCGTCCTGAGCTATCGAGAGGTACGCCAAGTCCTGCTAGCAGAGGATGCGATTCGATTCCCGAGCACCAAACGGCGGTATTACATTGTATGCGTTGTCCAGTGTCAATTTGAACGTAGTCTGCTGCTACTTCTGAAACGCGAGCTCCCAGGACTAGATTAATCCGCATCGAATTTAAACGATTATGGGTCGTCCGAACGATTTGCTCAGTCCATCCAGGCAAGATTTGATTACCAGATTGAACAATGAAAACTGATGGCGCGCTCGGAGGAATTTCCGGATAGCGTTTGAGCAACACGCTGTGAATGAGGTCATGGATCTCAGATGCAGACTCAATGCCTGTTGGCCCACCGCCAACAACCACAAATGTAAGCAGACTCTGCTTAGCTGCATGATCCTGCTCACTAGCTGCGACTTCGAAACAATTGATTATGTGGTTTCTCAATATGAAAGCATCTTCCAATTTCTTTAGAAAAAACGCATGGTGATCGACACCTCTTGCTTTCAGGCTGCTATTCACCGACCCAGGGCACAAAACTAGATAGTCATAAGAGAGATCGAAACTGTGATTTTTTTTCTCGCGGCCTTGGCTCTGTTGAGATATGGTTTCGGCGCAGAGTAGCCGATTAGTCAAGTCGCATCTGGTCACCGCCGCTTTTTTATAGATTATGTTCGTAGTATCGAAGACGCTGCGAAACGGAAAGCTCAGTTCCGCGAGTTCAATGGTGCCCACAGCCGCACTGGGCAATAGCGGAGAAAACAGGAAATAGTTGTTGCAGTCCAACAGTGTGATATCCAGCTGCGGATGATAGCCAAGTATCTCATTTAGGGTAAGTGCGGCATAAAGTCCAGCAAAACCGCCACCGACGATTACCACCCTTACTGTCTTACCGGTTCTATTTAGCCATCGTTTGTAAATCCATATTTGCCACAACGGAACCAGTCCTTGCAGTATCAACATCAAGGATGCAAAAACACCAACTGGAGCAATAGCCATACTCAATGGAGTGCCAAATTGAGATGTTGTCCAGGTGAGCAAGTCCAGTAAGGTCAAAGCAATAGTAAGTGTGATGATTACAGTTTTGGTGCGACGTCTGATGCTGGTTTTTTTGAACAACCGATAAGTGGAGGCTAACATCAAAATCATGCTGCCGGCATGGAGGAAGAACAAAAGCGCGAACATAAGCTTGTTGGAGGAAGCGAGTATTTTTAGATGGATGCTCATTGTGTGATGCGGGTGCGCATCAGGTGGCACTACATGCAGTATCACAATCCACGATGCGATAATGCCGATTTCGCTAAGGGCAATTGCTAAAGTACTGAGCACCTTGTCTCGAATATTCAAATTTGGCAAGACAATGTTGTTCGGCTTATCGGGCGCATTCATTTGTCTGAACTCCCTGCAGATCAGTTGCAATATCACACACGTATTGGGGTCCCGACAATTTTTTTGGAAAATTGCCATCAAGATATTGGACAACTTAAACACGAAAACTGCTTAGTTCCCATTCGACAGCCCGCAAGCTGCAAAGAGGGAAACTGAACAAACGGGTCCCAAACTTATTGGTGCACAGGACTCTCCGACCTAATGTCAATCAGAGGTAGGAAATAGCTCTGCTCGAACGTCTGTTTCAAGTAAAATTACCTAAGTTCAGGAGGCTGAATTATGAGAATAGCTATTGCCTTTTTCGTCTTGACAGTTCTTATCAGCTTTACTTCTTCCTTACCGGTGTCTGCACATCATGCCTTCTGGCACCAAGTGAAAGATCAACTGACCGGTGCACACCAAGGCTATGGGAATCAATGGAATTATAGCTATAACAGACACCAGAACTACAATCCCTATTACGGCACCAACTCAGGCTACGGCAACTACTGGGGCCCAAGTCCTCATCAGTTGAGAGACGCCCATCACGCTGCCGACGACGCTCATCATGAGTACGACGAGCACCATGAACACCAGGACCATCATGATTAATGGTGTACAAAGTTACGAGGTAAGCAATCGTGAATATGTCAAAGCACGGGCTGTTTGCTGCCGGAGTCATATTGGCTCTTGCGGTTCCAAGTGCCTATGCCGATCACAGCGTCTGGCATACATACATGCAGGGTGCGTCTCAAGCTTATAGCCAGGGACGCTTTCAGCAAGCCGAAAAAGTACTTGCCAAAGCACGTACAGAGGCGGAAAAGTATGGCGAGAACGACAAAGAGCTACGGCTGGCGATAACACTTAATGAACTCGGATTGGTCTACCTTGAGGAAGACAAGCCCGCGGAGGCAGAGAAGCTCTTTAAGCGGGCTCTTGCAATGCGGGAGAAAGTTCAGGGACCAAATCATGTTGACATAGCTGCTCAACTTGATAATCTTGCGGCTGCTTGTGATGCAAAAGGTACCTGTGGAGAAGCAAAGACTTACTGCGAGCGAGCTTTAGAAATACGCAAAAAAGCTCTGGGCTCCGATAGCCCGGCGGTGGCAACTACCCTTAACAACCTGGCAGCCCTTTGCGACACTGAAGGGCAATGTGATCATGCGGAAGTCTTACTCAAAGAGGCACTCGCAATAGACGAAAAGAAAGTCGGTTCAGATAGTGCCGCTGTGGCTGCCGATCTGACCAACCTTGCCGGACTTTACGTCAAGCAAGGCAAGTATGCGCAGGCCGAGCCGCTCGCCAAGCGTGCGCTTGTCATACGGCAGAAGACCGCAAAAACAAATGATCCTGCCTTAGCTGATGCGCGAAAGAATTACGAAACAGTCAAGAGTAAGTTGGGTCAGAAGTCAGAAGCCAGCGAGTAAATTAGCCACCACCGGACTGAAGTTTAATTTAGTGGCCTTTAGTCCGCGTCTGGCAGTAAACGATTCCGTTTAACGATGTCTGTGACCGTGCTTTTGCTGATTCTCAACTTGTCTGCGATTGTGCGATACGAATTGCGTTCCTCGACCATGCTCAAAACTTTGGGCGCGAGACGATCGGACTTTATTCGTTGCCCGGGCTGCCTGCCCATCTTCTTACCTCTGGCTTTGGCAGCCGCTATCCCTGACTTGACGCGCTCTCTTATAAGGTCGCTCTCGAACTCAGCGAGAGAGGCCATAATGCTGGCCATCAGCTTGCCTTGGGATGTCCCCAGATCAAATTGCAGGCCTGATTGAGCGATGAGTGAGACATCCCAGCTCTGAAGCTCCTGGAGCGTGTGAATCAGATCTATGGTGCTACGACCCCAGCGCGTCAGTTCAGTGACCAGAATAGCGTCGAGCTTGCGCGCCTGTGCCAACGCAATGATTTCCTGGCGTTCTTTGCGGCCATCTTTTCTTCCAGACGCTGTTTCTTTCCATACGCCCGCCAGCTGCCACCCTGCCTTTTCCGCGTAGGCACGAAGGTCGCGTTCCTGGCGTTCGCAGGACTGGTCAGAGGTTGATACCCGGCAGTATATGGCGACGGTCTTTTGTACCAATTAAACCCTCCAGAAATTCTGTCCGGAAAGCCGGACAGACTGAGGTTGAGCATTGTACCAATCAAGGTGTACTTCAATCAGTACAGCTCGAAGGGCGTACCAGGAACCGTTCTCCGAAGTAGGTTTTCAAGAAGCTTTACCGTTCGCAGCCGTTGCTGGAGATTACGGCGTGCCAGAAATCAAATCTTTTATGGTACATCAATTGGGCTGGAAATCGTCACAACCGATGGATTATCAACCAAGTTTTGACGGCTGGGACCAAAACGACTGAACAACACCGGTATAACAATCAGAGTCAGTGCTGTGGATGTGAAAAGACCACCGAACACAACATAAGCAAGGGGTTGCAGAATTTCCTTTCCGGCGCCGCCACCAATCATCAATGGCAGCATGGCCATGGCAGCGGTCAAGGCGGTCATTAGCACGGGTGACAGCCGCTCCATGGAACCTTCTTTGATTGCTTGTCGGATAGGCGCTCCTGATTCAAGCATGTGGTTGTAGGTTGTGACCAATATAATGCCGTTTCGGTTGGCGACACCAAACAAGGTGATGAAGCCAATCAATGAGGCTACTGATAGAACGCCACCACTTACAGAAACAGAAATTATGCCGCCTATCAAAGCCAGAGGTAGGTTAGTTAGTATCAGAATTGTGGACCTTACCGAACCTACCGATTGATGGATTAGAACCGCGACGAAAAGCATTGCCACCACGGTATACACAAGAAGCTCTTGGCTAGCCCTTTGTTGTGCTTGGAACTGTCCGCCGAGATCTAGGTAATAACCTGGCGGCAAATTAACGTGTTCGCTCAATTCTCGTTTGACATCAGACACAACAGAGCCGATATCTCGGCCTGACACATTAGCTGAGATAACAATGCGCCGTGAAACGTTTTGCCGATTGATTGTATTAGGGCCTGAATCGCGGACGAGAGTAGCAACCGATGACAACGGCACCTTGACTCCAGTCGGTGTATCAACGAGAAGATTGCCGATCTTTTCAGCGTTATTTCGAGCATCTGGTGACAGCCACACGACCAGATTGAATAAGCGCTGACTTTCCAGCACTTGTGAAACTGCCTTTCCGTTCAGCGCGGTTTCCACTGTGTCCGCTAGTGATCCAACCGTCAATCCATAGCGAGCTGCACTGTCTCTATCGAAACGAACAGAGATCTGCGGAACCGGCTGTTGAGGCTCAATTTGTAGATCTACTAAGCCTTTGATTTTTTCTATAGCACCGGCGACAGATTGCGCTTGGGAGCGCAAGATCATCAAGTCTGGGCCAAAAATCTTTATCGCCAGAGCAGCCCTGGTGCCTGATAGAGTCTCATCGATTCTATTTGAAATAAATCCGCCAAGATTGGCTGAAACACCAGGATAGCGAGCCAGTTCCTTGCGGATCATTTCCATCACTGTGGCTCTATCTTTAGAGCGTTCAGCAATTTGTATATCCAATTCGCCGAAAGTAACGACACCAGCATCGTCATCCCCAAAGGCTCGACCAGCACGGAATTGAATGGTTTCAATTTCTGAGTGCTTCATAAGCGCAAGCTCGATGGCCTTGCCGATTTGTTGAGTGGATGCCAGAGATGCACCGGGCATTTGGTTCAAGGTGATAACTAAGCTGCGCTCCTGAAACTCAGGCAGGAAGGTTGTACCCAATGCAGGCACAAGCAAAAGACTTGCAAGAAATCCTAAAACCGAGCCAATCAAAACAACCATTGGTCGCCTCATGGCGAAGTTTAAGATAGGCTCGTAAATCCTCTTAAGCTGGCGCACAGTCCATGTTTCGTCTTCGGGCAATTTTCGATTAGCGAGCAATAGATAACAGAGTGCTGGAGTAACCGTCAGTGCAACCAGCAGTGATGCCAGCGTGGAGAGGATATAGGCCAACCCAAGTGGAGTAAAAATGCGCCCTTCAATTCCAGACAGGGCAAAGATAGGCAATACAACGACACAGAGAATCAAAGTAGCAAATACGACAGAGCCTCTAATTTGTACTGATGCTTCGAACACTACTTTGAGCGGGGGTTGTGCAGCGCGGCCCTTTATGTTGTTTTCACGCAGCCGTCGGTAGACGTTCTCAGCATCTATGATTGCGTCGTCTATGACGCCACCCAGAGCGATGGCAAGACCGCCCAGAGTCATTGTATTTAAGCCGACTCCAAACCAATTCAGGACAACAAGGCCAAGAACTATCGAGAGTGGCAATGCTGTGAGCGTTATGGCAATGGTTCGCCAATTGCCCAGGAATAAAACCAAGACTACGGCGACAATGAGGGCGCCGTCGCGCAGGGCTTCTACCACGTTCTCTACGGACTTCTCGATGAAGTCTTCTTGTCGAAATGTGGTAGCTACTCTGACATCAACAGGCAGAGTTTTTTTGATCCCGTTCATGGCGGATTCGACTGCTTTCGTTACTGTCGGAGTATCCGCAAAAGGTGAACGTGTGACCGTTACGATGACAGCATCTTCTCCGGCGAAAGAGCCATCCCCGCGTTTAATACCAGAACCAATGACGACATCAGCAACATCGATAAGGCGAATTGGGATACCGCCTTTATTCACCGCCACCACTGAAGTTTTAAGATCGGAGATACTGCGAATGCGGCCCAAGCCACGTATGAGAAATTCGCGGTCGGGCTTCAAAAGAAAGCCGCCTGGAGCATTTAAGTTCGCATTGCGCGCGGCTTCGGTAACTTGTAGCAGCGTCACACCAAGCTGTTTTAGTTTCTCTGGGTGCACCAACACCTGATACTGCCTTTCGCCGCCGCCAAGAACGAGTACCCGCGTCACTCCCGGAATAGCCAGGAGTCTGTTGCGAATTTGCCAGTTGGCGATAGTGGACACATCTAGTAGCGTTGTTGGAGCAGAACTAGACTTGGTTCTATCGATGGTGAGGGCGTACTTAATGACGTCTCCAACCGGATTGCTAATAGGTGATAGCAACGGTGGATTAACACCTTGAGGCAAGCGTGGTGCAACTTGCTGAACCTTTTCAGCTACGAGTTGTCTTGCTCGATAGATGTCTGTGGAGCCCTCAAAGATAGTGGTTATTACAGACAATCCGATTGCCGAACTAGATCTAATATCGACTAGGCCTGGTGTTCCGTTCAGCGCACTTTCGAGCGGTAAAGTAACAAGTGACTCCACCTCTTCCGGGGCTAAGCCAAGCGCCTCGGTTTGAATGACTACTTGCGGTGGCGCGAAGTTAGGGAACACATCAAGTGGTAGCTTCAAAACGACACTGAGTCCCATTGCTAGGACCAAAATCGATAAAATGACTACAACGAATCGATTGCTAATCGACCATAAAATCAACCCATTAAGCATTCGTATGCTTCTCCGCAGTACTCACGGACGCATCGTTTGCGACCGATTTTTCGCCTGTAGCTTTGTTGCCGCGTCCGGTCAGTTTGCCTGCTAAAAAAGCGATTATTACTAGCACCACTCCAATGAGCAAAGTTAGCCACATTGGGAAAGCTGGCTTAGTAGCTGGCTTTCCGTCGCTTTTTTCGTCATCGTCTGAAGGTATGCTTGATTTAGAAGTTTCCGCAAGTAATTGATAAGCTCGTTCTGTCACGACGTTATCATTAGCGGCCAGTCCAGACGAGACGCGAACGTAATTGTCTTTAGTTTCACCAACACTAATGGGAACGAGCTGGAAATGAGTGCTGTCTCGCTTGACAAAAACGGCATTTTTCCCGCTCGATGTCACCAGTGCATCACTTGGTAAATACAGCGCTTTCGAGGGGTCCTTAGTTGCACAGACAAGCTCAATCGTTGCGAACATTTGAGGTTTCAAAAGACCTTTTGGATTGTTGATGAGCGCCCTAACTCCTACGGTTCGAGTGACTGGATCGACCTCAGGATCAATGGCCGCTATGATTGCTGTAAAAGCCAGCCCGGGATATGCAGGGGTTTTAACGATGATTTTTTGTCCTATCCGTGCAAGGTGTATGTCCTTTTCATAAACTTGCGCCACAGCCCAAACCTGCGACGTATTAACGATTTTCAGAAGTAGCCGAGCAGGCTCTACGGATTCTCCAGGTGTCACTTGTTGATCTGAAATCACCCCGGAAAGCGGACAATACAAGGTGACATGACCATCGGCTGTTGCCTGTATTCGTTGCCCCAGTTGAGCCAATCGATTTTTTAACATGGCATTGCTTAGTTGCAATTGCACGCGCGCGGCTTTTAAGTCAGCTTCAGATTGCCTCAAGAGACTTTCGGCGGCTTGATAGTCTTTTTTGGCGGTCACTTTGAGTTCTAGAAGAGTCTTTTCACGTTCAAAGTTTGTTTTTGCCAGACTGAGTTTGGCTTGAGCCTGCTCTTCAGCGAGGCGATTCTGTGCGATTGTCCGCGACGATTCAACGGCGAGCTGCCGAATCTCTGGAGTATCGACAACTATCAGTGGATCGCCTTTAGAAACCCTCTGTCCTTTTTGTGCCAGCAAAGTGAGTATGCGTCCTGCTAGCGGAGCATTTACGTCGGCAGTATTTGCCGGTATAGACTCAATTTGCCCATTGATCATATTGCTTTGTGTTGAGTCTAGGAGTGCTGGTTGCTGGGTTGTAAGACCCATCGCTTTCTGGACATCGACAGCAATCTCCACATTGCCTGTGGTATCAGCGTCTTTTGATTTCTTCGTCTCTTCTTCAGCGTAACTTTGACTGGCAGCGGCGATGAGGCTGATCAAGGTTGCAATAGTCAGAAGAGGTAAGAGATTTCGACTGTACATTTGTTACTCCAATTAGCGCGCGGCTATTGTGTGTCCCACGGCTTTTTCCAGGTCTGACCAAGCGTTTGCGTAAGAGATGACGGCGTCAAAATATCCTGAATTTACTTGCTGCGCTGCTTGTTGCGCCAGAATTACGTCAGCTAGACGATTTTTTCCATACTTGTAAGCAAGTTCAGCAGCGTTAGTGGAGCGCTGCGCGTTTTCAATCAAGTTCATTTCATACTGATTGATATTCGCTTGCGCCAAATGGAAATTTTCGTATGCAGCCTGGATCTCCGCTTGAGTTTTTCTTTGCGTTATAAGGACATCTGTGGTCGATTGGTTAATTGCGGCCTGAGCCGCAGCAATCTCGCCCTGCCTTTGATAAAAAATTGGTAGGTCAACGTTGACGTTCAAAAATGCGCCGAATTGTTGCTGGGGCACATTCCGAAAGGTTGTATAAACCAAGCCGGACCCAATTGTGATATCCGGTATGCGCTGCGCTTTAGCAAGCCGAAGCTGTTGCGCGGATACGTTGATTTGTTGCTTGGCCGCCAAGAGATCCGGGCGTTGGGAGAAGCCACTTTCAACAAGTTCATTGAGCTGAGGCAAATTCATCGCATGTTTCGGCACCAGATCTGTAGATTCTGAAATAGTGACCAATACATGTTCTTGAGCAACCACAGCCGAATTTGTCGGCAGTCCTAAAAGCGTGCTGAGCTGAATTTGAGCTTGCCTGATTCTGCCGTGTGCAAGATTGACTTGAGTATCAAATTGATTTTTACTCAATTCTGCCTGGTAAGTGTCCGACTCCGGTACATCCCCGGCTTTAAAACGATCCCGTGCAATGCTTAGCAATCGTTCGGCTAGATTTCGCTGGCGCATAACAAGCTCTGTGTATGCTTGCGCCGCCGACAGCTCCAGGTATGTTCTGCGAACACGCGTGTGAATATCGAAGCGTACTGCCCGTAATTTAATAGCCGATAATTCTTGGGAAGCTTTCGCCACACGTATGCGGGAGCGGCGTTTGCCACCTGTCTCAAATATTTGATTGATTCCAACAGCCTGCGGCTCACCGGCAATAGTATTTGTGTAAGCAGGACCAAAACCGGACTGGACGGTGAGCTGGGGATTTGGAATTGCTGCAGCAGTTTTGATACCGGCCGCGGCTAGTGAAACGTCATAGCCAGCTCGAACTATTTCGGGATTATTGTCATCAGCCAGTTTAAATGCGGCTGACAAAGTGAGTGTGACTGGCTCACCACCAGCGGACAGGAAATAAAGATTTGGCTTATCTACCGATTGTTGCGAATCTGTCGAACTAGGTACAGCACTCGGTTTGGGACTTAATACCGGATTCTGTTGGGGTTGCTCAAAAATTGGCCCTTGTGCGGCAATAGCACTCAGTGCAGAGCTAAACAGTGCGAAGTATTGAACCAAAACATAGTTCAAGGATTTATTCATAGTTGCGACACTGCTTGACTTGCCCAGCAACATCAGCCGTTATTGATCGAACCAGCAACAACAGGTCAGCTATACGCTGATTACTCAGCGAGTAGTGAACAAACCGCCCCTCACTGGTGCAATCTACGAGACCGCACTCCTTAAGGCACGCGAGGTGGTTTGAAACGTTAGATTGCCCAAGTCCTGTTCCAGCAACCAACTCGTTGACGGTCATAGATTTTTCGGTTAGGCAACTGAGAATAGTGAATCTTGATGGATCTGCCAGTCCCCGCAGGAATTTATGCACCAATAGGTCGGTATCAGATTTTGTTTGCATTGGTTGTTCTGGTTGAATATATCAGTGGAGACTGATACGTTATAACATGGACAGTTTAAGCCGTCCACAAGTGGGGTTTACGATGCAACACAACAGTTCTATAAGTCGCGAACAATTGCTGCGGCGGGGTTTGCTTCTTCAAACACTGACAATCACCTGGGTTCTTACGGAAGGAATTGTGTGTTTAGCAGCAGGCGTTCTTGCTCGGTCAGTTGCGCTAATAGGTTTTGGCGTCGACTCTTTAATTGAAACAACGAGTGCTGTTGTTGTCGGTTGGCGTTTATTGAGAGAAAAACAGGGAGCAGATGCCGAGTCATTAAAAATAATCGAAGAACGAGCGAGCAAAATTGCAGGTTCTTTATTGATGCTTCTGGCACTGTACGTGACCTTTGAATCTGGTCGGCGCTTACTAGGATTCGGAGAGAAAGCAGAAGAAAGCTGGATAGGAATAGCACTGACGGCGGTGGCGGTTATTGGTATGCCACTGTTAGCGAAAGCGAAAATGCGCACAGCCGAAGCCCTCAATAGCAAATCGTTGCGCATCGATGCGGTCGAAACGGCCGCCTGCGCCTGGCTTGCAGTTACTACGTTGATTGGACTTGTCGCAAATACTCTTTTCCATTGGTGGTGGGCAGATCCTCTAGCCGGACTCGTCTTGGTACCGTTTTTGATTCGGGAAGGGCTGGAAGGCTTACGCGGCGAAGGCTGCCATGACTGCGGCGACGATAAGTAATTGACCTCATTTGGTTTCTGGTTTCTTCGGCAAGAAAAATGAAGCACCCAAACCTAGCAACATTCCAGCTAAAACCACAAGCACAGCGACTCTTATAAAGTCGTATTCCATGGCCGCATTCCAAAACGGAATGACAACGCTGTTACTGATGTTTCTGAAAAAGTTACTGATTACGTCATCACCCCAGAAGTGGTCAGGGTCTGTAATAGTTACATGTGCTTTCTCATTCCAGTACCAGGTCCGGCATCTTTTCTGAGCGGCACTTCATTGCCAGAACCATCGGGGTTTTGAACTTCCGAAGTAGTCGTTTGGCTGGTCGTGGTGCTGGTTGGGTTCTGACCATTATCCTGCGCGACTGCAGGCGTTATAGTTAGACAAAGTAGTATCAGTGCCGCTTGCAGGAACACAAGATTATTCTTTCGTTTCACGTTGGTGGCCTCACTGTCCTGTTTTTGTCTGATCTAGTGGCGATAGAGTTGTCGGCGTTGCACGAGGAAACAGATAGGGACTGGCTCCTGACCGAGAGTTGCCTGAGTTTAGGAAGTCGCTTGCCCTTTGCCGCAGTGTCGATGAATTGTTATTCTGTTGGAAAATACCAGGCGAGCTTTGTTGCAAACCAGGCGTAGAACTGTTCTTTTGCCATATGTTCGGAGAGGTTTCAAAGTTCGGCGTGGTCGTTGTTGACGCATCCGGCGTTGTTGGTGTAGATGTGTCAGGTGTTGATATTGGCTTGTTTGCGTTTTCCCTGGTCAAGCTGTCGAGTGTTGAATAAGGACTGCTAGTCTGGTCTGGCCGCGGCCCTACAGGTCCAAAGGGGCTGGTGTTTGTGGTGCTAGTTGTGCCCGGTGCAACTTCATATGGTGGCACGTATCCCGTACCAGTGCTCGAACCAGTTGACGGCGGCGGGTCTACATGTGGCGAATGATCCCGCTCCCATTTCCATGAAAAGTCATGCCACCAGCTTTTGAGGCTCGTACCCGCCCAACCAAAAATGCTCAAACCGATCCAAGCAACTGCAATGCAAGCCGTGACCTTCCATCGCAAACGTTCATCCTCCCAGCGCTTTAATTGCTCGGCGGCTTGCTCAGCGCTTGTCTTTTCAGCGTGGGCAGTATAGGCGGCTTGTCTCTGGCGCTCTTTGTCAGCCGCTTCCTGAGCGGCTTGCTGCTCTCTCTCTCGGCTTCGGCGCTGAGCTTCCGCGTCTTCTCGGTTTGTTTCTTGTGTTGTCTTGCGCTTGCCAGGTCCTGGACCTGGGCGCTCTGTACTGCGGTTGTTGCTTTGATTGCTGGACTGAGAAGAACCAGTAGCGGATGGCTTACAAGAACAAGATCCAGTCGGCTTGTGGCTTTTCTCGAAATGACTTTTTAGATCGTCTTTCGCGTTATTGATTTGCTTCAGTTCTTCTTCCGCATCTTTCTTCCCTTCGTCCGTCGGAAAGCGGTCTGGATGCCAGACCATAATCAGACGCTTGTGTCTTCGGATTACTTTGTCGAGCGGTGACCCCGGCTCAAGACCGAGAACAAAATAGGCTTTTTGCAGTTTTTCTTCTTCAGTCATGATCCAAAAACCGCCTTCATAACATCGCCCCAAAGGTTGAGAACCCCCAGGACACCTATTCCTATAAGCCACCAGGGCGGTGCCGGCAGTGTCGTATCGGCCGGATTACCGGCGTCGGTTCCCGGTCCCAGTGCCGCTTCCACGTTGCTCACGATGCCTTTGATGATTGAATCGCACGCGCTAAAGTTTACACCCTCGACCCTTGGCCGAAAGTCGAATTGCACCACAGTTACGTCGTTCGGCTCTTCCTTCATCTGCACATCAAGTTCCAAAAGTCTTTGCACACGTTGTGTGCGGTGCTGAATGTTCGCTATATTCGTGCCCTCAAAACCTCTTGACTCTTCTTCGGTAAAGCGCAGTGTGGCAGTAATTCGGCGTTGCTGTGTGTCTGCTGTCGAGACGTGCCACTTGTCGCCGAAGTTGTATGTTTGGTCGCCGATGATTTGGCGGACTTTAGCAAAAGCCTGTTTCAGAGGCACTTTGTAGCGTCTGGGCACTGGGTGCAAAAAGTTATAACGCATGATGCCTCCTGTATGAAAAAACGGCCACGCTGCCCAGATTGCCGCTACCAGCCCTTCCATGGCCCCGGTCTGAGGCGTGTGCAAAACGAGCTCGCCGGTCACTGCCCCGACGACAAAAAAGGCCACTATTGCCGCTATAATTCCGCCTACCATTTTCTTTCACTCTCCTAAAGGTAGCTATCTGGGGATTCTTCGGGTTTTCGAAATGGCCTGCGCTCGGTTTCCTGGCTTTCTTTTTCGACTTTTGGACCGCTGCCACGGTCAAAGCGGTCGTTCTTTTTAGACGACTGCTGCTGATTTTTCTTGTTTCCCTTGGGCGCTTCCTTGCGCTTGGGCTGCCAGTTTTGATTAGCTTCTTTGCTTTCAGCCTGTTGCTTGGCCGAGCGGCCTCGTTTGCGTACAAACTCACTTACTGGATGTTTTTCGCGAATAGGCGGGTCATAAGATAGCGCTTGCTCGTAAGCCATGGGATCAGTCAGCGCTAGCTTCAGCGGCTTTGTATCAGCCGTGAAAACAATTACTTCTTTGCTTAAGCTGATTAGTTCATCCGGAGTGATTAGATGGCGCCCCTGGACAAACTCCTGCACGCGCCCGCTATCGCTCACCGTTGCCTCTTCGACAGTTGTGCGCCCAATCGCTTCACTTAGATCGCGAGCTTCCTGGAAAGTCTTTTGCTTGAAATAAACCTGTGTCGCTGGCATGTCGATAATGATTTGCGCCTCGCGCCTGCTGTAGACCTGCTCCAGCTGGTAATAATTCTGAAAACCGAGGATCAAACCGATTTTGTTTTTGCGGATAATTGAAAGCGTGTCACCGATGCCCGAGATTTTTCCGAAGTTGGTAAACTCGTCAAGTAGCATAGTGAGCGGGTATTTCATCTCTTCTCGAATTTCCAAAACGTGATCGAGAAGGAAGTTCACCATGAGCGATCCAATCAGTTTGCTGTCTCTTGATCTGCTTGGCACAGCAAGATAGAACGTGAAAAGCTGCTTCTTCAGCGCGTCCAAATCGATATCTGTGGTCTCAGTCAGTGTCACCATTTGATCTGTCATCCATGGATTCAACTTTGTAATCAGACCGGAAAACACACCGTATTTAAAATTAGTCTCGCCCGAAAGGCGCATCCAGCCTTCAAACTCCATCTGCGCAACATCCGACGGACTGCGGTAGAGAATTTGTGCAAGGCGATCTGGTCCTTGCAACAAAAGCCACCGCAAAGCGCCAAAATGCCCATGCTGCGGCTCGCTTGCTGCAGCATGCAATATGAGCGGGATCAATAAAAGCTTCTCCGATCTGTTCCATGTTTGGTCGCCTCGACTCTCGCCGGTCTCGCCGTTCATGATTACGAGGTCGGCTAACTTCTCAGCCAGGTTGGCTTTTTCTTCTTCCGGGGCATGCCTTACGCGATCGATCGGGTTGATCCGATGCGAACTCATATCTGACGGATTGAAGCAATAGATTTCATGGCCTGCCATCTTGCGCCAGCCCGAAGTCAGCTTGTACAGCTCTCCAGCTTCATAGCCTGGAGTGGCTTCTGTAACTATCATGCTCGTGCCAATGCGCTCCACAAGTTGCGGGATGAAGAAGCCACGCGACTTTCCCACACCTGTGCGCCCACAAACAATGGCATGAGCGTGTGTCCAAAACTCAGGCACCTGGATGTACTTTTTGTCGGCAGTCCTGCCAATGATGAGCCTTTTGGCGTCGGGCTGATTCTGGAAATAACCGTTGTTCTTCAGTTCTTCTTCAGTGCCCCAGCGGGCTGCTCCGTGCACCGTGCTTGGCTTTTTGTACGTTTTGGCGTGTGCCGCTCTTTCCGCGTCGCGCTGTAATTCCAAGAAAATGCGGTCACACCGTTTCTGGCATTCGACTTCACTGGCGCCGCCCTTGCGTTCTTCCAGGTCTACTGAAACGAACATGCCGCCAGAATTTGCCTCCCTCCACCTTAAAACTACGCGGTATTCATGGCGCCACCAGTCTTGCCCGATTTGTTCGTCCAGGCGCTCAGTAGCAAGGATTTGGTCGAGCTGCTTGCTGGCTCGGTTTACTTGATAGCCCAAACGGTCCAAGACGTTAACTGCAAGGATCGGGAAATCCTTGGCGTCAGTTTGCACAATGCCGGTGTCGCTGATTTGAACAGCCATTTAATAGCGCCCCCACGGGTCGTACCTATCCCAAGGTTCCTCATTGTCCCGGTCCCATTTCTTGCGCTTTTTCTTGTCTTTTTCTTCGTCTCGGGCTTCCTGGTTAGCGTCAAGTGATTTGTCTATTTTTTCTATTGTCTCGCGGTCGTTCGCTTTTTGCGCTTCTGAGCGGCCAGGCTTATTGTGCTCGGCCAGCTTGTCACGTTTTATCAAATCTAATTCGTCTCGTCCCTCTTTCAACTTGTCGCGGTTACGGTCATCGAGTGGGATTGACCGCAATATTTCTGCTGCTATTTGGCCCTCTAACATGAGCAACTTCACAAATGGATTGCCCATGATGTTCGACATCTCTGGTTCTATGACCCGACCGCCCTCTGCGGATTTGAGGTCTTCCATGGTTTTGCTGCGCTCAAACTTCCTGTGGGTCGCCTCCATTTGTCTCTCAAGGACGCCGGACCATCTCGCCCGGTCGGCGTTTTCTATCCAGCCCCGCAGAAGCTGATAGTCATCGACCGGCAATCGCTCGGCTTTTTTGTCCCGCAGGAGCTGGGCAAGGTCGCTCAACTTCTCATACGGACTGCCTTTGCTGTATCTCTTGCCCTGATATTCAAAATGATCTTTTTGCTTTCCTGGCTCCTGGGGCCTGTCTTGCTCTTTTTCCTTTTCGTCCTTTTTGCCTGGTTCGCGTTCGTTGCGCCGCTCTTTGTCCTTCATCCAGGCAACTAGTTTTTTGTAATCCGTCTTGTCTATTCGCTCGTCATAGTTATCCCAGAGATACTGATTTAGCTCTTGCAGCTCGGCAAGCGTGTTTTGCTTGCTCCATTCTTTACCGGCGGCTTGAATAGTGTCTTGAAAATATGGCTTTTCTGGCTCCAGTTCGGAGGTTTTGCTTTTACCTGCCTTACTCTGCTCTTTTTCTTCTTGCTTCTCTTTCCATTTTTTGTAAGGCTCTAACTGTTCTCGGATAATTTTTTTGTGCATCCAAGGCAGCTCCAGCCCTTCTCTAATGCGCTCTTGGCGCTCGGCTTCGCGCTCCTTCTTGCGGCCTTCAATTCTGTCGCGTTCTTTTTTCTCACGTTCAACCCGCGCCCGCTCAAACTCTAACGGGTGCATCCTCTCTAAAAATCGATCACCGTAGTCCTTGATTTTGTCGTAGTCTTTCTTGTCAATCCGCACATCCTTGCCATTTTTGTCCTTACCAAGGACAACCACATGAATGTGATGATGGTTGGTATTGTTGTGCTCAACACCCACCCAGACAAGGTCTAGCCCCTTTTCTTCGGCTAGCTTCTGCATCACCTCGCGCGTAAAAGCTTTCTTGTCGGCTGGGTTTATCTCAGGCGCCAAGGTCAATTTGTGGACAACAACTTTGCTGTCCCTCATCTCTCTGACGGCTTTTCGCAAACGTTTTGCGCTTAAGTCATCATCGCTTTCGCCGAAAAACTCCCGCCCGCCCTCGCCCCGGTCCTCGCCTGGGCGGTGCTGGATGTACTTCAGGTGCGCGACGGCCCTGCCGACTGCAGCCGACTTGGACGGCCTACCGCCCACCCGGCTTTGCCGATCCCTTGCGGAAATGTAGCTGTGTTTTATCACTATCACTTCGCTATGACCTTCTTCATGGCCTCGGCAATTTCGGCCTCATCTCGCGAGACATGCACCCGCTGCTTCTGCTTGGCCTTAGTATTGGCAGCCTCAAAAACTGCTACGGCGTCCGGATCTTCTGGCAGGCACATATACGTGAACTCGTATAAGGCTCCAATCTGCCCCCCTTGCCGGGCAAGCATCCGGCAAACTCTTTCGACGCCGCTATTTATCGCCTTGACTATCTGGTCGGTGGCGTACCGAATAGCCTGAGCTATCTCAGAGTCCCTGGATTGGTTTTTAACTTGCTCATAGTTGTCCATGTACCAGCGGATAGCTTCACGGGCAACCTCGGTCTTTGTACGCCCCTGTAATCGCGATAATTCCGCCAGCCGCCCTCGGTCCTTTTCGTTCAGACCGATGCTGGTCTCCTGGTACTGTTTTTTAGTCGCCATATATTTACCAAGTCGCTAATGCCTTCTATATAAACAATAGCAGCACCGACCAAGTCCGACCACCGGATTTTCCCTAGCCCACCAAGGAGCAAAGTGACCGATTGGTGGGCTTTTAAGTGGGGGTACCGTCCCCATTGTATCTTGCCTTACCGAACGGTCAAGCCACCTCCCTACGGTCGGACCGTCGGTGCGGCTCCGCTTCGCTCCGAAAACTCCACGACATTTGCGCGTCAGTGCCCCTTCCGCGCGCGCTGCATTAGAGGTGGACCCCAAAAACTGGGCCACTAGCTAAGTGAGGCTTCTGCTCCTAAAGTAGACACATGCTTGAAAGGAGCATCACTTGAAAAGTACTCGAAGAAAACATAGTCCGGAGTTCAAAGCAAAGGTAGCAATGGCC
>DATNPX010000027.1:0-6059 GCA_036702975.1 Oculatellaceae cyanobacterium | reverse complement strand
GCTGCGAAAAGCCGCGTCTTTTTTGCTGGCACCTAGCACAGCACGGAGGTGCAAAAATCTAATGAACAATCAAATCACCATAGTCGGACATGTCGGTCAAAAACCTCACACAGTCGCGTTTGGAGATACAGGCAACAAGGTGGTCAAATTCTCGGTCGCGGTCAAAGAGTTCTCTTCTAATTCGGACGAAGAAAAAACTCTGTGGTTGGATGTCGATGCCTGGAACGGCTTGGGCGAGCGTGTGCTCAAGACCATCACCAAGGGTCGCGAGGTTGTGATTTATGGCAGGCTGGCCCTCTCTACTTTCTCTAAGGAGGAAGACGGCATCAAAAAGCAGATCACAAAGCCGGTAATCAAGCTCACAAGCTTTCATCTTTGCGGGAAAAAGCCTGTGTCTGAAGGCGAGGCGGGCACTGCGGAGCAATCGGAAGATGCGCCCAAGTTCAAGCTTGCCGCATCAAAAGCCTAAATCAAAGGGCAGGGGCCGCCAGGTCCCTGCCTTCCTCATTCGTTTTTTCGGATTATTTGTATGTGCCGGTGCGCCTCGCCAGCTCGGCTGACGTTCTGCCTCGCTGCCTGCTCGGCAGTGGCTCCCCCCATCCCGCCCCTCGCTGCCGCGTGATTGCGTCTCGCTGCCTGCTCGACGCTCTTGTAATGCCGAACAACTAATTCTCCTGTGCGTGTTTCCACTTGCTTAGCTGGCTTCAGTTACACCTAGGCCCTTCTTTGTTCTTCAAGCATACGGGGGCGGCGCCACCGCGCGTCAAGCGCGCATTTTCACTTTGATTGAAAGCAGCAGCACTATTCGCTTGACCCGCAGAGCCACCCCCGTACCCCAGTGCCGAAGGCGAAAGCCGCAGTAACTGGAGGTACGAGAAAATGAATGAAGAATACGGGCTGGCATTGACCAACAACAGCAAAGCGTCATGGGCATTCAGTATGCCGCGCAGCAAAACATGCATTATGGCAACCGGTATATGCAGCAAGTTGTGTTATGGAAACGGCATCCGCTATCAAGCTAAATCGCAGAAAGACAAGCGAGAGCGCAACTACCGAACGGTGGAGTTGCTTTTGGAGAGAGGCGGTCCTGAGTTACTGGCAGAAAATCTTGTGGCGCTAGTGGACCAAGTAAGACCGGTAGATTGGCTGACGGCAAAGATTACAGGCAGGCAGACTAAGACACCATGGACGGTGCGCGTGCACGATGTGGGTGACTGGCACAAAGTCAGTTACGTACAAGCGTGGCTGTTAGCGGCTCAAGAGAGGCCGCTTTGCAAATTCTGGTTTTATACGCGCAGCTTTATAGACAAAGACTTATTTGCTGAAATGACGAAACTGGCATCATTAGCCAATTGCCAGGGGTGGCTCAGTATCGATCGAGAAAACTATGATGCTGGTTTGCTGGCATACGCCCAGGAGCCCGGTATCTGGAAGCTGGCTCTGTTGCAGGAAGAAGAGACTTGCATGAGTGAGGTAGTCGACGAGCTCGCGACTAAGGTGGCAACAAAAGAGATAGTTTCGTTTCCTTGTCACCGCGGCGGGCACCACGTGAAACCCATAGTTGATGCCGGTTTTTTCACCTGTCCGGCGGCCATGGGGGTGTACAAGCTGGAGCCTAATGCTGGCAAGCTACGTCCATGCCAGTCGTGCACCTTTTGCCTGCCATAATTGGCACTGCATTGTCTGGTGAGTTCGGGCGAGTTTGCTCGCAGAAAGTTGGACGCTGCATGCCCCGGGTTTTTCGAATTGCTGACTGTAGTAGTGTCCGGCAATCGGACGATCCTTGCTGAAAGCTGTTCCAAATTTCTCGCTATTTGTGCTGACTCTCAATGATTTGGAGCTGTTCAATTATGAGCGCTTGATCAATGTCACAATGCTTGACTAGCAAAACGAAGTTATACTTGGCGAATGATCCAACCAGAAGCATCTTCAACGAAAGTAGATGGGGCAGCCCAAAGACGACTACCCGCTTGGCTCAAAGTTCTTGTGCTTAGCTTTGTCGTGACATTTTGCCTTGGCTATGTTGCTAGCGTAGACGACCTCAAAAAAGATTTTGGGAAAGAAGGCGTACCGCACTGGAATGAGAATTACTGGCAATGCGTGCAGTCTTGCGCTATTGATGGATTAATCATTAGCTTGCCGGGTACGGCACTGGCATTAACAGGATACGGCGCTTACCGCCTAGTCCGGAAACGTCGATAGCCAGCGGCGTATATTGGAAGCGTGTTCCGAATTTTGCAGGCGTTCCATTGTTGGCATGATGTCTTTGTGTCCAGATTTCGTGTATAGATCAGGATTGTATGCGTATCCTAGCGTTTCCTCATTGATTGGGTAACCGTATTTGCTGAATTGTTTGATGTAGTGCACCAATGTCGCGGCTACCAACTCAGGCGCCTTCTTGGGATTTTCCAGCGATTGCACTTCCTGTTTTTTCAACGTTCCAAGCTGCTGCGGAAACTCGGACTCTCGCTCCTTGACTGCGTTTGGTGACAGTTGAGTAAAGCCAATTGTTCTCTCAGCTTGAGCATATCCGAATCCAGCGGCCGTATCCTGTGCGACATCAATGAGATTGAGATGCTCAAGTTCATTCAATACGATAGCTTTCATTAGCGTTATTGCTTGCTTTTCGGTCAATCCAGCCTCTTTCAGTTGAGGGAATTCCGAATACGCTTTCGACCAGGCAGCGTCAGGGATTTTCTGTAAGTCTTTCTCTGCGCGGTCTTGATTGATCTTGTCGCCTACTGCTTTGGCAAGTGGTTCTACGATGGTCTCGGTCACAGCTCGATTCAAGCCAGGTTCTATCTCCCATGGCATCGGCATTTGGACATCCGATGCCAGCAGTTTTTTATGATTGCCATAAATGTTCGAATTGCCAAAGTCTATGACTGATGGCTCTGTGCCTGGCTGCTGGTTTGATTTGAAGAAGTTTTGATAGTCAGAATTTGACGGCAGCAGAGCAACCGTACTCGGTTGATGCACTTCGCTTGGTTTGTATTGCTCGGCGGAATTTTCAAAAGTCATTAGTAAACGAGCCCTACGCCCTGTGGTGAAATATTAGCGGGGAAGATCTGTGTAAGTCCTGAATACTATTCAACGCTGATCTTTTGTCAAAGTTATGGCTTTTTAGCTCCACGTCATGATGAGGCATAGCGTTAACAACTGGTGTGTTCAAAAACTTTTAACAGGTCCGAAAACACTTGCTAGTACAGTGTTTCCGAAAGCTTTTGCGCTATCTGCCGCCCTGGTTTGATGGTATTAGCCGCCCTTCCGGCGCGTTTTTGCCACACTTTGCCCACGCTTAGCTTCTTGCGCTACTCGCTTTTCGCTCGGCGTTTCTTCCTCTTTGCAGACCTTGCGCCCTATGCCTTTCTTCTCCTGCAAGCAGCGATTTATGCGTTCCAGTATTTCTTCATCGCTCATGTTCTCGGTGTCGATGTAGTCGCACACTCCCAGAGCATGCGAGCCGCTTTCGATTGAATCCCGGCCAGAAACTGACATTGCCGTGTGATGATCGGAAAAGCCCATTACAGGCATGTCCGCATATTCTGGATGGCTTTTTACCTCTTTGATTAGCTCGTACATACGCGAATCATCGAACAGCACGCCAATGATTAGCAGTTCAAAGCCATCTGGCGTTTGCAAGAGCTTCAGCACACGCTCGACCGTGTTCGTGTACACAAGCTCGTGTTTCTCGCATAGCAGTCCTGCAAGCTTCATGGAGCCTTTCTGTAAGTCAGCAATCAGTATTCTCGACATCTCAAACCGGCAAACAGTCGACTGTCTCACGCCTTATTTTAGTCGACATTACTTCGATCGCTTCTGTATCTTCAAAGCGTAAACTGGAAGGATGTCAGCTAAGCGACTCATAGCCATTCTTTCTTTGCCAGCAATGGTGCCGGTAGTGCTAGGAATGATTTGTTGGATGGTCGTTGCCTGTTGCCCGGCTGATTCACTAAACTTGTTAAAAAGGCACCAAGGCAACAAGCAACGTTTTCCGCGTCCATAGGATGAGATATGTTGAACTGCAAAACCCTCAAAACAAGAAGTGAGCGAAAATCTGCCATAGTCAGCAAATGCGCTCAGTGCTCCAAGTCATTTAACTTTCTGTCTTGCGACCCAGATGATTTGAGGTTTGAGTGTTCAAGTTGTCGAGTAAAAAGGAAAAACGCGCATCAGATACGCGAGATGGCTATGTCGCAACACTCGAAAGCGCTATGAGTTTTCAGCCGTGTTTGTGGCGAAGCGCAGATCGTCTGCAATAACTTCCTCAGTCGGAATAATTACCCTCAGGCGTTGAACGGTCTTAGTAAGCTCGTTTCCGTCCATGTTTGCGAGGCACGCAAAATATTGGTTCCAACTCAGGGCTGGATTTCGCAGTCTGCGCTTTATAGCTCTTACAGCCTCTTCGAGCATCCTCACTGCTGCTTCTTCGTGAGTGTCGAGAAAATCACAAATGAAGTCATCGGCACTCATTGCTTTGATGCCGCTTGCTTGGAAAGCTTCAGCCGGGAAGTCTTCCAGGTTGGCAGTGACGATAATGCTGGCGCCGCACTCTATCGCCGCTGCCAGGACGTGCCTGTCGTTCTCATCCGGTAGCGTCAGGCTGTCAATGCGGTGCGCGTACCCAGTCACCAGGCAATCGTCAATGTGTCGATTCATCAGTTGTTTGGTTCGGTTGAGCTGCTCGCGCGTCAGATCTGGGCGATTGTCGAGAAGGTTCCGTATCCATTCATCATGGATCTCGTCTGTCCATTTTACTCTGAACCAGTCAAAATCTTGTGCAAGGCCGCCCAGCTCCACGAGTAAGTCTCGCAGCGGAGCTGGATAAAGAACGCACGCATCGTAAACAACGGCCGGATTTGTGTTCATCGACCGTCAGTATCCCATGTTCAATTCCTGGGCCTGGGTGACAAGCTCGTCCATGCTTTCTTTGCGGCGATGAGCCCGGTGCGCTTGGTAGTTCAGAATGTCCTGATACCTGATACGACGGTAGCGGCCAACATTGCGATAAGCAATCTCTCCTGACTCAAGGAGACTGACCAGGTAAGGACGTGAAACATTGAGCAGCTCGGCGGCCTGCTGTGTGGTTACTTCGGCCTCGATGGGGATGAGCATAACCGCATTACCGCCAGCCATAGCGTTGAGAGCTTCTACCAGGACGCGAAAAGCCGATTCACTCAGCTCGATTTCCGTGCCCTTGTGATCTGTCAGCGCATATCGTGGTTCGGGCGCAGCTTTGGCCGTCAACTCTGCAATTTGGCGCGCCGATACCTTCGCCTGTTCCACTTCTGCCAGGCTTGGAACTACTGATCGTTTTTCGGCAGTAAGGTTCATCATGCTTGCTCCTATTGAGTGAGCCTTTTGCCGCACCCTATTGTTGCCATCATAGCAGTTGGTCGAAATGGTCGCAAGTGTCGAAATGGTCGAAGATGTCGAAAACGTCAAATACTGCTTTTGATCTGTTCCGGGCCGGGTCTGGTTGACAGACGTGTTTGTTATCTTGCAAACAAACAATTGATAGCCGCTGGTAGCCCCCTTCATTTACGATTTGGATATGGATCTCATCTGGTCACTTGGTCTAATAGTCGTGCTCCTGCTTGCCCTCAACCACATGGCAGGCGGCCGGGCATCGAGCGTCATCAGACCAGTAACCGGCATCGTCAGCAACCTAGTTGCCATGGTTGTTCGTGCCGTTTTGACCTTGTTTGGTTCTGTCTTCAGGATTGGCGCTGGTTCGGTGAAGCTGCCGAAGGTTGGCGGCGATAAGAAAGAGAGCGATAGAGGACCTGGACCGCCACCGCCACGGTGGGATTAATCCCCAAAAAAGTGCCCGCCTCTTACGAGAACGGGCGGGATACCATTTCTAACTATATTCGGAAGCTCAGCCGTTTGTACAGATGATTTAATTCCGGCTGCGAATAGAAGTGGGCCCGGTTGTTTGGGCCAGCTTCTTTAGGAACTAAGTGTTAATGACTTCCTGCTCTTGTTCAGGTATTGAATACGGTATCATATCCAAATTATATACTTCAATAGCATTTTGCTTAACCTTCATGTCTCCT
>DATNPX010000020.1:0-302468 GCA_036702975.1 Oculatellaceae cyanobacterium | reverse complement strand
TCTGCGGCGGCATTTGCGGCATTGGTGCTTGCGATTGCGCAAACTGCTGAGTGTTCTGCGGTGGCATCTGCATCGGTGCTTGCGACTGCGCAAACTGCTGCATGTTCTGTGGCGGCATTTGCGGCATTGGTTGTGACATTTGCTGCATGTTCGGAGGCATCTGCGGCATCTGTTGCGACATTTGTTGCATGTGTTGCGGCGGCATCTGCTGGATATATTGAGGAACTTGCGGACCGGCATTAGCGATCGCAGCCGGAACCTGCGGCCCAGGGCTAGCGCCAACGCCCGGCATACCGTTGGGAGCATTAGCTTGCATACCTGGTCTACCTGATGTGTCCATCGTTCGACCAGCCATCGACATATTGTTGACCATCGCCGCAGGCGCTTGCCCGCCAGTTGTGTCACCCGGTCCACGCGGTACGGGTGTGAGCACCGTGTCGCCTATGCGGTTCGACATCATCGCGGCCGGTTGCATGGCGGCACCGCCAGCTGCCACTGCCGCCGGTGCCTGACTCGGCAATTGAATCACCTGCCCGGGCAATGCTGGTGCTGGTTTTGGCTGACTGCCACTCTTCGCGACCGGTGCAGGACCATGAGCGAGAATGGTGGCACCCTTGGATGCTGGTGGAATTCTGAACCAGAAACAGCTTCCTTTTCCTTCTTCCGATTCGACTCCGATGGTACCACCGTGCGCCTCAATGATACCTTTACAAATTGCCAGACCGAGACCGGTTCCGCCTTTCTTCTTAGCGTCAGAGGCTTCTACTTGTTGGAACCGTTGGAACAGCAATCCCTTGAACTTCTCGGGAATACCGCGACCTCTGTCGACCACCTTCACTTCGATCCAGTTTGGAATCTCCTCAACTGAAACCGTTACAGTCTCACCCTTCGGCGAAAACTTAACTGCGTTTGATACCAGGTTGACGAGCACCTGAACAAGTCGATCGCCATCTGCATAGACTTGCGCAGCAGACGGAACCAATTCCAATTTGATACCGTTTTGCTCGGCAAAGGCTTTGACAGATTCGCTAGAACGCTCCAAAACATTGCTTACTGAAATCGTGTCGAACACCATGTCCAGTTTGCCGGATTCTAGTTTTTCAATATCAAGAATGTCGTTGATGAGAGTGATCAAACGAATGGTGTTTCTTTCGGCGATTCCCACCACTTTCTTCACTTGCTCAGGTAGAGCACCCATGGCGCCTACACTTAGCAGTGTCAATGAACCGCGAATAGAAGTGAGTGGCGTACGCAGCTCGTGGCTGACAGTCGACACGAACTCTTTCTTCAAGCGCTCAACTTCTCTTCTTTCCGATACGTCTAGAATGTTGGCGAGCAGCTTTGGACCATCTGCAGTTTCGAGATCACCAAGAGAGATCTCAATCGGGAACGGCTCACCAATCTTCTTGAGCGCATCAAGCTCACCGATGCGATTGTAGGAACTATTCATCAAAGTTTCCATGAAGTTATCGCGGTCGGCTTCGCTTTCAACCGAGAACAACTTAGAGTCGTGGAAACAAGTCATGATGTGATGACCGATCAACTCTTCGGCACGGTAACCGAACATGCGCTCACTGGCTGGGTTGATCGATTCGATGATACCGTCTCTGGTCAAGATCATTAGACCAGCCAACATGTTTTCAATGATTTGCCGAATTCTGCGTTCGTTAGCTTTAATGGCTTCTTCAGCCGCTTTACGTTGAGAGATATCGTGGGCGACGCAGAACATCGACCGCTCACTCTCGGACCAGAATGTCGACCAGAGAATTGTTACCAGTCCGCCGTCTTTGCGCCGTGTTCGGTTTTCAAAGTTCATCGTACCGCGTTCAGCACGTACAGCGCGCACAGCACGAATCGTTTCCTGGTGGTCTGCCGGCAGCACCAGTTCGATAAATCGACGGCCGATAAGCTCTTCTGGTTCGTAGCCCCAGGTGTGACGAGATGATGGGCTGACAGCAACGAACTTACCATCAACGTCGATCGAACAGATAACGTCGACCGCGTTTTCGATGATGGCTCGCTCTTTGCGCGAGGCTTCCATCAAGGCGTCAGCCATGCCGTGGAATGTTTCGTCCAACATGGCGATTTCGTCAGCACCGCCGAGAAGTGGATTCAACGGGTCGCCGCGAGCAAGTCGCATAGAGTTGTCCGTCAAAACATTGAGACGTCTTGTAATTCCACGGCTGAAGAATGCGGCTAAGCCAAATGCCAACAAGACGTTGAAGATTACGCCGACGACCAGATAGTACTTAACCATCGACCTAGATCGGTTGGAAGCTTCGGGAGACTGCTGGGCTATCTTCTGCTCGTCTTCTGTTAATCCATGCAGTTCTTCTTGCAAGCGGTCTGCTAGTGAACGAATCTCCTTGTACATATGGCGAGCTCTGAACTGCGCCACGTCGACCTGGTTATCGTCAATTGCGCCTTTAGCTTCACCGAGGATCTTCAAACCAGTCTCTGTAATGACAGCAAGATTTTTGAGAATTTGCTGCTGGCGCGGGTTGTCACCAACCAATGTTTTCAGTTCAGTCAAGTCTTCAGGAATCTGCCGCACGATTTTGTCGTAGCGGTCACTGAAAAGCGGGCTCTTGGTGATACTGTAACCACCCATGGCGACACCCGCGTCGTAGAACAATTTAGATAATGCGTTCGCTTGTGAAATAATCGCTTTTGAGCGGATCTGGCGCTGAACCTCAACTTCCGCTTGATGCAGCAAGATAGACAGAACGGCGATGAACACGAGCTCTAAGATGAGCGGAACGGAGACAAGGATAATTCCCTTGTGTGAGAGTTGTAGGTTGAATTTCATTTTCCGTTGCTCATTAAATACTGCAGTGTGATCTTGGGTTCCAGCTGTTCTTACACCTACTCTTCGGTTACTGTTTTTTCTTGAAGATATCCAGAAGTTTGTTCACGTCTTCCTTAGTGAACGTCTTGTTCGCAGGAGCCTGACCTGATTGCACAGCTTGAATCTTGTTTTTTAGCTGTGCATTTTGCGGATCTGTATCCATGTCACGCACCATGTCATTCATGATCTGTTTTTGTTCATCGGTCATCATCACTTCAGCATCGCTTTTCACGAGCTTATAGCCAGCCGGTTTTTCGAAGTAGGAGATCGAAATCGGAGTCTTGTCGACACGATATGTATCCAACACCGTGTGCTCTCCATTACTTTCACTGTATTTCAGCCGAAGGGGAACGCAAGAGCTGGTGGCAGTTGGCAATCCATAAGCAGCGGAGAGAAGTTCGGTCAGTTTGGCCGGAATCGCGATATCAGACGCCACCCAATATTGCGCGCCGGCGATCGACTTTGTGCTCACTGCTCCGCTTTTGCTGCGGCTTCTAACAGCTTTAGCACCCATGCGATATTCGGTAGCTTTCAGTCCAAAAATCTGAGTTTCGCCAGATTTGGCCCAGGAGGAGTTGTTTAACTCTGCATCCTGAGCCCGGCCCTGCAACTGCTGCTTATAGCGGTCAGCAGTAGTTTCGTAGAAACAGCGCGTTTTGTCGTTAAAAAGTGTGATGTCCCAGTTGGGAGCTCGCGTCACTAGATTAAACCCAGCCTTTGGGTTAGTGATTTTCAGCCCCTGGTCAGAGATGTAGACATATTGGTCGCCCATTTTCGTGCTTCTCTGGGTGAGGACCCAGCCCTGATCCGCAAAAGCCGCACCACCTGTCACACCCAAGAGCGTTGACGCAAGCGCGAAAACAGCCCCCGCCTTGAAACGCTTAAGGGCAGAACGCTTTGGAGAAACCAACGAAAATTGCACAGTCGACTCCCTTTATACCCTTCTTACCTTGTACCCCAGTTTGAACCGCTCATAAACCAAAAACTAGAGCCGGCGAGGATTATCTGCACTTGACGGCTCAACGCTTTGAGACCATCCCCGTGTCGGTTTTGGGCTCGGAGTTTTCTTGAGAAGCTTCACTGTCCTTTAGGGGTTTCAGTGTAATACGAGTGCGAGGGTCAAAAATATCCCTGATGCCGTCGCCAAGAAAATTGAAGGCCAGCACTGTCATGAAGATAAAGGCGCTGGGGAAGAGAATCAGGTGCGGATGACTGCGCAACGAGCGCCAACCGTCGCTAGCTAGAGTCCCCCAACTGCATGCGGGCGGCGAAAGTCCCAAGCCGATGAAACTAAGAGTCGACTCCGACAGAATCGCCGAAGGAACAATGAAGGTGATGGCAACGATGATTGGACCAAGTGAATTGGGTAAAAGATGCCGGGTAATAATGTCAAAACTGCTCTGACCGGCTGCGCGAGCCGCCTCGACAAACTCTTCACGCTGCAACTGAAGAAACTGTGCGCGCACAAGACGCGCGGTTCCCATCCAGCTGACCAAACCGAGAGCCATAAGAATGCCTAAAGTATTGCGCCCAAAAATCATACCGATCAAAATCATCATGAGTAAGTCTGGCAAAGCATAGGCTATATCTACACCTCGCATCATCAGCTCATCGGTCTTTCCTCCGAAGAATCCTGATATTGCACCGTATACAGTACCGATACAGAAAGCCACTAATGCCGTCGTAAATCCTATGCTTATGGACAAGCGCGAGCCATAAATAACGCGGCTTAAGAGATCTCGCCCGAGCTCATCGGTGCCCATTGGGTGAACAGCACATGGCCTGGTCAGAATATCCGCACTCGTTTGATCGTAGGTGTACGATCCAAACGGGACGCCGAGCACTGATAACAGTGCCATTAGACAGGTGGCGCCAATGAAGCACAGCGAAGCAAAAGCGATAGGTGTTCGCCTCAGTCTCGACCAGAGCATTCGTGTTCGCGTCGGTTGATGCACTTACCAAACCTCCGCACTAACGCGTATGGCATTGTGTTTGCAGAACGAGTTCATGATTGTTCTCCTCCAATCTGCATTCGCGGGTCGAGCAGTTGATAGACGATGTCGACCATGGCGTTAGCGATAATGAGCAGAACGGCGAAGATCAAGGTCGTGCCTATGATCAGGTCGTAGTCACGATTGCTGACGGCGGTGATGAAGAAGCGCCCCATTCCCGGCACAGCATAAATATATTCGACAACAAACGATCCGGTAATCAGTATCGCTGTCAACGGTCCTAGAACAGTTGCAACAGGCACAAGCGCATTGCGTAGCACATGCTTGGTAATAGTCGCACGATCCGACAACCCCTTCGAGCGAGCAGTGCGAACCCAATCTTTTTCCAAAATCTCAAGCACGCTGGCCCTAGTCAGCCGAGCGATGTAAGCAGCCGGACTGGCAGCCAGCGTGACTGCAGGCAAGATCATACTGCGCGCATGCTCCCAAAGTGCAACTGGCAGGATCTTCAACCAGATGCCGAATACAAATATCAGCAACGCGCCGATAACGAAGCCCGGAAGCGAAATGCCGACTGTCGCTAAAAACATGGCGACGAAATCCTGCAGTTTTCCTCGGTTTACAGCGGCAACGGTACCTAGCGGTACGCCAACGGAAACCGCTAATAACAAGCCGAGGAAGCCAAGCTCAAGCGACACAGGAAATGCATCGGCGAGGATATCATTAACCGTTCGATTGACATACTTGTAAGAGACACCCAGGTCTCCATGAACGAGGCGTCCCATATACAAGCCATATTGTTCTATCATCGGACGGTCGAGGTGATATTTGGCGTTGATGTTTGCCACTATTTCTGGTGGCAGATTCTTTTCCGCATCGAAAGGTCCGCCAGGAACTATGCGTACTAAAACGAAAGTGAGCGAAGCGATTATCCAGAGCACCGGTATCGCTGAGAGCGCACGACGAAAAACGTAGCTAATCACTGACTACCTTCCTTACGTTTTCTGGCCTTTCGTTTTCTGGACTTTCGTTTTCTGGCATGACGACACCAACTTTGCTCGGCTCGGGCTCAAGCTCCTGTTTATGTTCCTTCCAGCTCGAGTCAATCCAAACGTTCTTAAAGAACTGAATATCGAGCGCATTGAAAACCATACGGTTCACCCATGGTTTCACCATAAGATTCTGAGTTGACAAATAAGTGGGAACTATCGGGGCCTTCTCTTTGCACAAGTAGGCATCAGCTTTTCGATAGAGCTCTCCACGCTTCTTCTCGTCTTGTTCAGAACTCGCCCGCAAGACGAGATCGTCATAGTAAGCATCAGAAAACTTCGTCGTGTTGTTGCCATTTCGGCTCGTAAACAGATTCATGAAGGTTTCCGGATCTGGAAAATCAGCTCCCCAGGTCGCTTTATATATGGGTGGTGCGTCTCTGTGCAGAGTCGACAGATAGACTTTGAACTCCTGACTTTCAAGCTGGATGTGAATGCCAAGATTGCGCTTAAGCTGGTCCTGGACTGCTTCAACGACGGTCTTAGTGTCTTCGCGGCTAGCATACAGCAAAGTGGTTTTGGGGAAACCTTTTCCACCCGGATACCCGGCTTGGGCAAGAAGCTTGCGAGCTTCGGCCGGATTGTATTCGTAGCCGGAACTAGGATCTGAGCCAAGAAGCGGCATGGGAATCCAGCTCACAGCTGGCATCTCCCCACGTCTGAGAATTTTCGGAAACACGTTTCGGTCGATGCTCATAGCCACCGCTCGACGCACCAACTCACTGTTGAACGGCGCTTTCTTGACATTGAAGCCAACATAGTTATTTCGCAAGAGCGGAATGGTGCGGTACTCGGGCGAGTGACGGAAGCGCTCAACGTCAGGAGTTGAGAAGCTGCGATTGTCTACGTAATCGAGCTCATTATTTTCATAGAGAGCAAATGCAGTTGATTGCTCAGGCACCATAAACATCTTGATACGCTTGAGCCGAGGCTTACCTTCGAAATAGTTGGGGTTAGCAACAAGCTCGATCTTGTATTCATGCGCCCAGCGGTCCAACATGAATGGACCGTTTGTCACGATATGGCCGGGCTCAGTCCAGCGGTCTCCCCACTTCTCAACAACATCTTGCCGCTCAGGGAGAGTCGGACAAAAGGCGGTCAAATAAATAAAATAAGCAGCCGGCTTCTTTAAATGAACATCGAATGTATAGTCATCAAGCGCTTTCACACCAACTTGTTCGGCATCGGTAATTTTGCCGGTTGCATACTCAAACGCGTTAACGATGTCGTAAAGGAAGAAAGAATATTGGGCTGCCGTTTTTGGATTTAAAAGCCGCTTCCAAGCATATTCGAAATCTTGCGCTCTCACAGGTCTTCCGTCAGTCCAGAAAACGTTCTTGCGTAAGTGAAAGAGATAGTGCTTGCCACCATCGGTTATTTCCCACGATTCCGCACAGGCTGGGTCGCAACCGAGTTTTTCGTTGTACTGAGTAAGGCCGACCATGAGATTGGAGACAACATCAAAAGATGTTGAGTCAGTTGTTACATCCCAATCGAGACTCGGGGGCTCCGCTCCGATGTTCATGCGCAAGGTGTCCTTTACCGGACCACCCGTAATGCTGCACGACGAGAGCACGCTCGTGATGATGGATACCAGACAGATCTTAAAGAAATTATTGAGATGTTTTCGAAAGCAAAGTTTCATGGTGTCCCAATTCTATTATTGTTGACAGGTTTTCTGAACCTTAGATATACTTGGAGCTTGACGCCGCGAGGGGGTCATTTTTTATTGCCTTGTTTCTGAAAACAGGGTAATTTCGACCTCTGAGCATGCAAAATGTAGTAAGTGGCGCAAAAAAAGAAGCAGCTTTGCGGGCTTGGCATCCCAAACTCAGCAAAGCGTTGAAGTAGGAGTTAGGACAGTGGCTAAAAAGGACGACAGAATCATCATCACCTTAGCCTGTGGCAATTGCAAAAGACGCAATTACACGACAATGAAAAACAAGAAGAATGACCCAGATAGACTGAGCATTCAGAAGTATTGCGATCATTGCCGTTGCCACCTAGAGCACAAAGAGACCAAGAAGTAAGCAGCCTGCTGCTTCTACTATTGATTGTGCGAACCGCGAAACGTTGCGCCATTAGTTTAACGGTAGAACGGAGGTCTCCAAAACCTTTGGTGAGAGTTCGATTCTTTCATGGCGCGAATTATCAAGGATCAGGTTGCGGATCGCTAATGCAACATTGCTATGCAAGCTAACAAGAAGGGTGGGTCAGAGTCGCAAGGCTCAACGGACGATCTGGGCAAAGCGCCAGAGCTAGTTCCTCCTGCTCAAGGCTCGGAGGAAATAACGCTGGTCACAAGCGCTGAAGAAGATACGACGAAAAGCACGGCCAGTTCTGGTGGCAGTGATAAGCATGGCTCGGACAAAACCGGCGGCGCAGGCGGTGGTGGTGGCAAGCCACCAGGCAAGAGAGACGCGGCAAGCGGCAACTCGCAAAACCTGCCGCAGTTCCTCAGAGAAGTGGTCTTGGAATTCAAGAAGATCACGTGGCCCGACGGTAAAGAAGTCGTGCAGGCCACCTGGAGCGTACTTGCTCTCGTTGCAATCATCACACTTTTGGTACTTGGCTTCGACTGGCTTTTGGCGCATGCCTTCTTCCAACCGCTCGAACACTTTGCGCGGTTGCACGGCGGCGGCGTCGGACATTAATCACGAGGACGTAAATCAATGGGCTTCATTAAGACCGATGGACTTCGACGATGGTATGCAGTGCAAACCGCATCCGGGCATGAGAATAAAGTCAAAGAGCACATCGAAAAGCGCATCGTGACGATGGGAGCGCAAGACAGAATTTTTGGTGTCATCGTTCCTGAGAAAATGGTAACGAAAGTCAAAGATGGCAAGCGCGTTGAGAAGAAAGAGCGCGAATATCCTGGCTACGTTTTTGTAGAAATGATTCTCGACGATGATTCATGGCGCGTGGTGCGTGAGGCTCCAGGTGTGACGAAGTACGTGGGCGCGGGTAAGAAGCCGATTCCAGTGCAGGACACTGAAATCCGCAAGATACTGCGTCGCCAGATGGCGAGCACTGGTATCAAGGGCAAGAAGACAGCGGCTATCGATGTCAAGGCCGGCGATTACGTAAGAATTACTGGCGGACCGTTCGCAGACTTTACAGGAGAGATCACAGAAGTGAACCTGGAACGCGAGCGAATCAAGGCGTCTGTCATCATCTTCGGACGCGCTACGCCAGTTGAACTGGAATTCAACCAGGTTATAAAAGTGTAAATGTGATGGATATTGGTTAGATAGTGCCATAGAATCAATGGTTCGGCATATAAAAAGGAAGAAGAGACCGTGAAAAAGGTTGTCGGCAAAGTCAAGTTGCAAATTCAAGCTGGTAAAGCAAACCCAGCTCCACCGATCGGGCCTGCCCTCGGTCAACACGGCGTAAACATCATGCAATTCTGCAAAGAGTACAACGCCAAGACGCAGGATAAAACGGGAACGATTATTCCCGTCGAAATCTCAGTCTACGAAGACAGATCGTTCGACTTCATCCTTAAAACCCCTCCCGCTGCGGAGCTTCTCAAGAAAGCCGCCGGCATCGAGAAGGGTTCAGCCACTCCTAACAAAACAAAGGTTGGTACCATCTCCAAGGCGAAAATCACAGAAATAGCCAAGGTGAAAATGCCCGACCTCAATGCCACCACCATCGAAGCCGCAGAGCGCATGGTTGCCGGCACTGCACGCAACATGGGTCTGACGGTCCAAGACTAGTCACTCGAGCCCGTAAAACAATCACGATTGATCTGATAGTAAAGCTAAAAAGAAGCCACAAAGACAAAGTACTAAGGAACAGACCAATGCCCAAGCCAACGAAGCGTCAAGCAACCGTAGCAAAGAGTGCAGATCAACATCGCGCTCCACAAAATCTGGAAGAAGCTCTCAAGCTTCTGAAGGCCGCTCCCAAAGTCAAGTTCGACCAAACCGTCGAAATTCACTTCCGACTGGGCGTTAATCCTAAAATGAACGATCAGCAGATTCGTTCCACCGTCAATCTGCCCGGCGGAACAGGAAAAGAAGTTCGTGTCGCAGTTGTCGCTAAGGGCGAAAAACTGAAAGAAGCTGAAGATGCAGGCGCAGACGTCGTTGGTTCAGACGATCTAGTCGCCAAAATCGGTGACGGATTCCTCGACTTCGACAAGCTGGTCGCCACTCCAGACGCCATGCTCATGCTTTCGAAGATGGGTAAGGTTCTCGGCCCTAAAGGTTTGATGCCAAACCCGAAAGACGGCACCGTCACTTTCGACATCGCCAAAACAGTAAAAGAGTTGAAGGCTGGTAAAGTCTCCTTCCGCACTGAGAAAGACGGTGGTCTCGTACAGATGGCTGTTGGCAAGTTGTCTTTCGACGACAAACGTTTGCTGGACAACATCCATGCAGTAGTCGACACCATCAACAAAGTGAAGCCAGCTTCGGTGAAGGGAACTTACATCAAGTCTGTTTACCTCAGCTCCACAATGGGACCTGGCATTAAGCTGGACGTAAATAAATTGGCTGCAGTTAAGACGGCCTGAATCTCCGGTTTTATGAAAAAATTGAGAGAGTTGCACTCAGCAGCTCTCTTTTTTGTTGGATGGAGTCCAGCACATGTTTGCGCTTGCTCAACCAGACAAATGGGTCAAGTTCAGGCTTTCAACGGCTTCGGCGTTTCGTTCCGTCGAAGTTTGTTGTGCAATTCATCTCCCGAAAAAGGGCATAAGAGAGTTGCAGGAGGACTGAAGCTGTGCACGCCAGCAAGGGCAGTATCCAAATTCACTCCGCCGGGTTGCCAACCCATGCGGAAGTCAGCAAAACTCTCGAAGTTTGCCTGAAGAATCCAGGCAAGGTGATTACGCTCCAGTGGACGATGGAAGAAAGTGGGCGGCAATATGAATTATCAGCAGTTATACCGGTCGTGCGAACAAGAGTTGGGGCAACGCCTATGCCGATCTCGTCGGTGCCGGAGCTAAGCCTTATCTATCGACTGCCTGGTGGCAGCGAAACTCTAGTATGGAATCAGGTCTCCTCAGACGCCAAAGCCGTTTTTCATCTAGTCAGTCGCGAATTGGGTGACAACTCGCGTTCGGCCTTTAAATCATTCGACGACAATGATGAAAAGCCAAATGAGATTCAAACGCTAGAAATTCGTCGGGAGAAACCACCGACTACACAAGAGACCAGCCAAGCAACCAATGTTGCAATGAAGCTCGAGGGCACACTCGGCGAAATCGATCTGTCGAATCTGTTGCAGTCTATCTCGCTTTGCAAGATGACGGGTTGCATGAAAGTGTTCAACGATGAAATGGCTGCTTCGCTTTTCATCGACAAAGGAAATCCGACACATGCCTATGTAGTCGGTTCTCGGGCAATTACCGAAACTGGTGCAGAGATTCAAGGCGGCGACGCGTTGCTGGAAATGTTGTTGATGAACGAAGGAACTTTCCACTTCAATCCGCAACAGCTCACCCCGGAAAAGACTGTTGCAAAGCCATTACAGATGTATCTGTTGGAAGGTGCCGCGCTCCGCGATCACCACACCCAATTGATTGAACAGGGATTTACCGACAATACCGTCTATACGAGAGTACACAAGAATCTCGAATACTCGACTTTCAAGAGCAAAATTAACGAGGGAATTCCGGCACCATTGACGGTGCAGAAACATTTATATCAGCTTGCCGACGGCAAGATCACATTCGGCGAGATGATGAGGAAACAGCCTTTAAAAAAAGGCGACTGGGTTCCCGCGCTGTACAACCTGCTGCATTGCGGATTGCTGGTCGTCAAAAATTCAGAAGCTGAACAGCAAGCGCAATACCTGACACCGGAAGCGATTGAAAACTCGCTAAAAATGGCGCAAGAGACTCTGCTGCATCCAGGAACGAATATGCTACCGTTCCCGCTTTTACTGCACAACATAGACCTGGAATTTTCAAGAAATCAGATAAGTAGAATGCCCTTCACATTGGCATCATTTGAAGTCTGGCTGCAATCATCTGGCGGGGCGCTCATATTGACTGACGATGAAATCAAATTGATGGCGTCAAGAATTCGCACCATTATTAACAGACACGACCAACTTGGATTTTTTATGGACGGCTCTTTTGCTGTGCTAATGCCGATGCAGGAAAGTTCTGCGGCATGCCTGACCCTGCAACGAATGATGGACGTGATCAGTAAAACGCAGTTCGCTCGCTCTACTTCGCCAGCCGACATCAAAGTAGTAATTGGATTATCTAGCGTGCCGGAGTTTTGCAACGACTTGCTCAGTTTGCTCAAGACGACAAACGAGGCAAAAAACGTATGCAAAAAGACTGGCGCCAATATTTATACGTATAAGAGTTCGTCGCGGGTTATGCAATCTAGTTAAGACCGTCCAGCCAAACTAGTGAAGTTAAAAATATCCCGCTCCTCCTAATTCTGGTTGGAGAGAGATTGCTGACTCATCAACAATCTCTTTGAGCTGTTCGCGGGGCGCTATGAAAATCTATGGTAGCAAATCAAGCTTTGGCTTAGAAGGCGCCCAAGACGGTTTTAGCTGCTTTACCGGCAACGCCGAGAGAAGTTTTCGTGCTGCGGTCGCCCAGACCTACAACCCCTTTACCAGCTTTCTCGACGCCAGATTCACGATCACGAATTACCGTTGTTTGTGTATACGCTGGTGCATACATGTCACCATAAGCATCAACCGGCCCTGTGTAAGTACGTTCAATGTATTCTCTGGCGCTGGCTGCGCCACCGAGAAGAACTACTGCCAATGAGGCAATTGCTAAACTGTTCGTCAATAAACTTTTCATGTCAGCTCCTCGCTTCTGTTCTGCTGCTCTTGCAGTTTTTGACGACGGCCCAAAACAGATGTTGCCCTGGCGCTGAAACTCTAATTATTCCGCCACCAATCAGCTCGAGTCGCGATCAGATTTGGCTTGGTTTTGATTCAACTCGTAAAGCAAGGCACGTTCGGCGTCACACCAGTTTTCATGAGCGAAATTATGAGGACAACCGCGACTGAGCCAGAGTTCGTACGCGCGCTTGGCAATCTGCTCAAACGTCGGCACCACATAAACCAGAGCATCAGATTTAGAACCTTCTTCAGCATCAGTTGCTGGAGTAAAGCCTGGTTCATTTACGTTTCGCTTCGCATTCATTTATCGTCAACGCCTTTTTTATTATTATCGCCTGAAGTTTTACCATTTCGCAGTGCAATGACTTTTGTGTCTCCAGCCTTGAGTTTGAAGACATCATTGCCGAATCCGATGCTGATTTCATTAGCACTTGAGTGCCGTGCGTGCACTTTTACTTCGTCATGATTTATATCAAATCGTAATGATTGACCGCGATATCTGGCCGTGAAAGATAGGCGGATCAATGGTTTAGGCAAGACAGGATCAAGCCACAGAACATCGTCCCGAGTGACAATGCCTGTGTAACAGCGCTGAACAATGTCCACGGTGCCAGCCATTGCGGCCAAATGAATGCCACTATTAGTAGTGCCACGCGATACTACATCGTAGTAGTCACTTCCCAACGCTCTGTAGAAGACCTCGTCGGCGTTCTCCGATTCTAAATCCTGTTGTAAGTCGCGCACACCATTGCTGAGAGAAAGGGTAGAGGCGAGTGACTCACCAGAGCGAATACGATCTAAGCGCGAAAGGACCCAGGCATGCGGCACACGACTCAAAGTCGAATTGTTTGAAGTTCGCGGTATGTAGTATTTAGCAAGCCGCTCAAACGACAAACATTCTGGCGGATATCCCAAACTGTTCATCATCTCTTCAAGCTCCTGCTCAGAAAAGAGATATCCAAGCATAAGTAAATCGGCCTGCTTGCCAATCTTGTATTGATTTAGATAGCCGAAGTTATCTTTCAAAGCCGCCGCGACAGCATCTTTATCAAGCTTGGAGCCATCGAAGCCTGGAAATTCGGCCAGGTCCTCATACCCGTCAAACTGCGCGGCAATTCCATTTGACATGATAGGAACGAACATCTTCGTACTTACTTCCTGCCATAGTTTGATCTCGTCATTTTCTATCTTTAGTCGACGGCACAAGTGCTCTGTGTGATCCTGAGGCAGGCGTTGCAGCAGCTCCAGCGCCCGCTGCAGAGTCCAGACAGCCATCACATTGGTGTAAGCATTATTATCGACTCCGGGCTTTTTGAAATTCGGATATCCATTGTGAAATTCATCCGGGCCGATTACACCAAGAATCTCATAACGTTTGCGTTCATCATTGAACTTTGCAAATGTGGCAAAGAATCTAGCGATCTCCAATATAATCTCTGAACCATACGTGTACATAAAAGAGGTATCAGCGGTAACTTGAAAGTATTGCCACACGTTGTAGACAATGGCACCATTTACGTGTATCTCAAGATGGGTGTAGTCACGAATCCATCTTTGATTCTGAGGCATCCACCAGTAGTTGGGAGTTCGTTCCTTACCGTTGCTCGCGCTTTGCCACGGAAAGCAAGCGCCCCGTGCACCGTAACTCTTCGCAATCTTGCGCGCTTCTCCGATACGTCTATAGCGATACTTCAGAAGTGACTCCGTAATGTTAGCCATTCGCATGTTGATGAATGGAAAAACAAACATATCGTCCCAAAAAATATGTCCCTGATAGCCCTCGCCAGTCCATCCTCTGGCTGGAACGCTGCTATCGAGATCAACAGTGTGTGGCGAAGCCGCCTGCATGGCATGAAAACTATTAAGATGTAGGAGCAGCGACGGCACCAGTTTTGAATAGTCTTCGGTAGTCTCGATGAAGATATCGAACTGTTCCCAAAGACTCTTCCAGGCTTCGGTATGACACTTCAGCATATCATCGAATTCGACCGCATCTTGCACTGCTTCCTGCGCGCTAGTGCCAGTTTCGTAGATCCCTTTGTCCCGAGAAGTAAACAGCGAGATCGTCTTTTGCATACTGGCGGTCTCGTTTTGTTCTAGGTTCAATTCGTACTCTTGCGCTACAAATTCGTCTTCGAGAATGTTGTGTTTGTTCATTGCGCACTGCTTATTCGAACAATGAACGGCTATTCGAGCAGCTTGGGAAACTACCAATCTCGAGTCAATCGTGATCGCCTTCAAGAAGATGGAGTGATTGTCGGCTGAGCGTTTGAGGGTCTGCAGGTGTTTGTTGTTTTGACACCGAGGGTCGGTAGTGTCGTTGCCATTTCGCACACGCCCATCGATGCCGCTTCGCATAGTAAGCTTGCCAGACCAATTCAGCGCTGTGACGCGAGTTTCAATGCCGCCTAGGTGAGAGTATCGCATGTGGACAAAACGGCGCTCACAAGTCTTCGTCTCGCGTCCTTGCTGGTCACGGAACACTACCGTTCGATAGAGAACACCTTGTCTGAGGTCAAGACGCTGAGAGTATTCCTTGATCTCAACATTGTCCAGAGAGAACCAATCACCATCATCAATCTTGAATGTCTGGTGCATGCTATTTGGCATGTTGACTAACTCTTCAATATCTAGCGGCGGATCGCCATCTTTCTTCAGTTCTTCAATTTCTACTCGCAACGTGTTGTATCCGCCAGCAACGTAGGTTGCAGGATAATGAATGTCGTCAGCGAGTGACTCGCTCGCCGCACCACGAACAAACCATTTTCCATTCCCAAGAGCACAGAGCGATTCCCTCTGCCCTTGTTTATGCGGATCGTAATGATCGTAAAGCAAGACCCAGTTAGCATCAGTGACATCCATGTCAGCAAGAGTCGTTCCCAATGGATGCACGTCAGAATGACCAACGACCTTGACTTCGGCGAGATCGTTCACAACGACATCAGCACCATGCTGCTTCAATGCATTTCGATTATGGCTGCGGGCAATACCAATCACCATTCCAAATCCGCCGTTGCGTCCCGACTCAACGCCGGACTCAGCATCCTCAACAACCACAGCTTTAGCCGGCGATACTGATAGCCGGTGCGCTGCCTCGAGAAAAACGTCAGGCGCGGGCTTGCCCTTCAAATGTAAGGCAGCAGCATCGACACCAGTCACAGTGGCATCAAAAAGCTGAGCGGTTTTTGTCACTTTCAGAATCTCGGCACCGTTTTTGCTCGCCGTCACAAGCGCCGTTTTGACTCCAGCGGCACGCAAAGATTTGATCAACGAGATGGTCGTTTCATACGCTTCTACGCCTTTTGTATGAACGAGATGCATGAATTGGCGGTCCTTTTTCTTCGCCAGTGCGGCCATGCTCTCAAGCCCAGGTTCATCATCTTTGCTCCCCGCAGGAAGGCTTATGTTACGAGATTCTAGAAAACTCGATACTCCATCCTCGCGAGGTCTGCCGTCAACATAGTTCAGATAGTCTTGCTCTGTAAATGGCTTCTGGTTAGCGTTATCCATTTTCTTTAGCAGTTCGTCAAAGGTGCTCTTCCAGGCAGCGAAGTGAACACAGGCCGTTCGAGTTACTACGCCATCCATATCGAAGAGAACGGCAGCAAATTTTTCCGGCGCAATCTCAGGAGAAGAAGCAGCACCCTTCCAATTATCAGCAACATCTTTTTTGTTTCTTTGCGATATCGCTCCGTTTTCTTTAACCGGCTCTTGAGCCAGAGGCTTGCTCTTCTGGCGATGTCCATCGCGTCCAGTTTTTTCATTTTGAGCGTGCGCGGAATTAGTGGCGCCAGTACCTTTGCTGCGGCTCTTCATTTAATACTCCTCGTCGCTCAGCCTCAGGTTCGGCGGTTTGACCGTCCCTGAGGCTATGACCAGGTCAGCTGAAGTTGGGTTCCCAATGGCAATCGGGTTGCAATCGTGACCGCTGGACGGAGTCAGAGCAGTTGCCGGCTTAACAATCAGTGTATATACTCCTAATTATGACTAGCAAAAGTGACAATGTTTTTCAGGCGTGCAAGATGGTCTCGAACCAGTGCACTGCTATGCACGTTCGCCGGACGTCGCGGGCTGTAACACAGTACTACGACAAGTATTTGACTGCAGCAGGTATCACAGCGGCGCAGTTTACTTTGCTTGTCGCTATAACTCTAGCGGCTCAATCGACAGTGACAAAACTCGCCGAAATTTTGGGCACAGACCGAACCACTCTCAGTCGAAGTCTGAAACCTTTGGAAGATTTAGGCATTGTTCAAATTGCAGCCGGTGAAGATAAAAGAACGAAACTGATTGCACTATCCAGCAAGGGGAAGGTTGTTCTGGCGAAGGCGCTTCCTCTCTGGACTCAAGCCCAGGAATCATTTATTTACAAAATGGGACAGGGAAACTGGCAAGATTTTATTCAGAAATTGAACGCAGCTTCCGTCATCTCACAAGATTAGTTTTAAATCGCCAGGCGCTGTACTTCCGCTCGCAGGCAGTTAGCCCATTGTGGCGCATTCAGAGGCTCAGCTGCGCTAATTGCCGGAAACTCGTCAACGCTCATTTGACAACCGCAAATTAGGTGTATATACTCGCATTATTCGAACAAAATCTCGACTCCCCATTTCAACCACATTGTTCCACTGTGGACAAGAGATGCGAAATTGCCATAAAACGGGGACCGAAAACATTTACAGCGAAACCAAGATGGAAAAATTCCCGCAACAATCCCCGTCAGATACGTGCACATACACGCAATGCAGTACAAAGGTTCCTAAACATGGCTAGTGAGCTAGAACAACAGATACCCACACGTGCTGAGCATCCATCTGTAGTGAAGTATTTTCAGCGCTCCGGCAGCAAATCGCAATCACAGCCGTTAGATGCACCTTGGCTGCGAGAGCTATGTCTCGAAGCTGGTGCCAGTGATTGCGGATTCGTTCACATTGATAGCGAGCATATTTCGCGTTATAAGGACAAGATTCTAAAAGCGTTTCCAAAAACACGTTCGCTCATTAGCATCGTAGTACAGATGAATAACGATAATGTTCGCAGCCCGGCACGCTCGGTAGCGAATCTTGAGTTTCACCAAACAGTACACGAAACCGACCATATAACCCGGAAGCTCGTCTCTCTGCTGGCTAAAAAAGGCGTGCGGGCCATGAATCCTTCAACAGGGTTTCCGATGGAAATCGACCGTTTTCTTGAGGACGAGATCTGGGTTGTTGGACACAAGCCGATCGCAGTAGCGGCAGGACTCGGCAAAATGGGAATTCATCGGAATGTAATACATCCCAAATTTGGAAATTTCATACTGCTCGGAACAGTGCTGCTCGATACAGAGATAAGTGCGTATGGCGCGCCAATCGAGTACAACCCTTGTTTTAGTTGCAAGTTGTGTGTCGCAGCTTGCCCTGTGGGCGCAATTCACAGCGACGGATATTTCAACTTCTCGGCCTGTATGACACACAACTACCGAGAGTTTATGGGCGGTTTCAACGACTGGGTAGAACAAGTCATCGAGAGTCCATCGTCTGATGAATACCACAAGAAGACAACCAGAGCAGAAACAGCTTCGGTTTGGCAGAGTTTGTCCTTTGGACCGAACTACAAGGCAGCGTACTGCATGGCAGTTTGTCCAGCCGGAGATGATGTAATCGGTCAATTTTTGGCGGATAAAGCCACATTCTTAACCGAGGTAGTAAAACCCCTTCAAGCAAAAGAAGAGAACATATACGTCACTGCAAATACCGACGCAGAAGAGTACGTGACTAAACGCTTTCCCAATAAAACCATCAAGCGCATCGGCAGTGGTCTCAAGGCACAGTCGGTCAGCGGATTTTTCCGTGCCTTAAAGACCATTTTTCAGCCAGAAAAATCGAAAGGTGTAACAGTCACGTACCACTTCGTTTTCTCGGGAAAGGAAAACCGTAAGGGCACGGTGCGCATAGCAGACAAACGTGTCCAGATCATAGAAGGAAGTCTCGAAGGCGCCCCAAACCTACGAATCGATGCTGACAGTTCGGCTTGGATCAAATTCCTGGGGCAAAGAAGTTACCTACTGATTGCGCTCATCACTGGAAAGATTCGGCTAAAAGGCTCACCTAAATACTTACAGACCTTCGGAAAGTGTTTCGTATCCTAATTGGATTCACGCAAGCGCTTTCTTACTGCTGCTACTTTAGACACATCAACCATTCCTTCGACGCTTTCAGGCGAACGAACCATTGAACCAACGTGGATGTTTTCCAACTTCGATTTAACTAATAGATCGAGCGCAGCGCTATCAACACCGCCGCCTACCATAAACTTCATCGAACCGCTCAACGACTGAAGTCTTTCAAGACGATTGATTCGCGTCTCCCAGGAGCCGGAGCCGCCATTGGTTAGTATCAAGTCGATTTGCCGGAACTCTCTCAGGACCTTGACCGAAGCATCGTAGTCGACTACGGATTCAAACGCTCGATGGAATGTCACCTTCATGGCAGTGAAAGGGTCCAGTATCTTTTTCACTGTAGCCACATCGATTTTTCCGTCAATCGAGTAGCCGAGTACCAGGCCATTAACTGGCAACTTGCTAAACCGCTCGGCACTTTCAACTATTGTATCAAGCTCGCTTTCGTTCAAAATTCCATATGAGGAATTTTCTCGAACCATAACTCTCACCGGAATTTTGACAGCTTGAAGCACCTCTTCGACGAGACGAATATCAGGTGTTAGACCGCCAGACCTAAAGTCGCGAATCAACTCGAGTCGATCAGCGCCGCCCCGCTCCGCGGCAATCGCTTCCTCTTTTGTCGTGACTATTACTTCAAGCAGCTTCATTGAGACAGTCTTGGGTGAGCCTAAATTACATCGTATAGCCAGGTGATTCTGCACCAAGATTAGGCCAATACCTTGTTTTCGGAATTTGGGAACAAAATGTCAAGTAACAAGACATTACATTCATGTGCCACTACCCATAGTCGTGCCCCCAAAGATGCAAAGTACATGTCAAGCTGAATATACTGATTGACGTTCAATCCGTCATTTACTAGCCCGGATGAAAATATGACCAAAACTCTCGAAGGCCTGAAAATCAACGGTCCAACGCCTGCCCACTATAGCCAAATTTTGACGCCCGAAGCACTCGAATTTATCAGCAAGCTTCATCACAAGTTCGAACCACGCCGACAGGAGCTTCTAAAGGCTCGCGTAAAAAGACAGCAAGAATTGCACGAGGGAAAGAATCCGACCTTCTTAGCCGAGACAGAAAACACGCGAAAAGGCGACTGGAGTGTTGGTCCGGCCCCTGCCGACCTGCAAGACCGGCGGGTCGAAATCACCGGGCCCGTTGAGCGCAAGATGATGATCAATGCAATGAACTCCGGTGCCAATGTGTTCATGGCTGATCTAGAAGACTCGCTTTCACCAACCTGGGCGAATGTTATCGAAGGTCAAATCAATCTGTGGGAAACCGTCCGCAGGACTATCTCCTTGACCACGCCTGAAGGCAAGGTCTATAAGCTTAACGAGAAGGTTGCGACGCTCTTGGTGCGTCCACGCGGTTGGCATCTCAACGAAAAAAATGTCACCGTCGGCAACGAGCAGATATCCGGCAGTCTATTCGACTTCGGACTGTATTTTTTCCACAATGCCAAGGAGCTACTGGGGCGCGGCACTGGTCCCTATTTTTACTTGCCTAAGATGGAGAACCATTTGGAAGCTCGTCTCTGGAATGACGTCTTCAACTTTGCGCAAGACGAATTAAAAATTCCCCGCGGAACGATTCGAGCAACGGTTTTGCTGGAGACGATTCTGGCTGCGTTCGAAATGGAGGAGATACTTTTCGAACTGAAAGAACACGCCTCCGGTCTCAATGCGGGACGTTGGGACTACATCTTCAGCGTCATCAAAAAGTTCAGCGACCGGGCGGACATGGTGCTGCCCGACCGCGCGCAAGTATCCATGACGGTACCATTCATGAAAGCGTATTGCGACTTGCTCGTGAAAACGTGCCACAAGCGAAAAGCGCACGCAATGGGGGGAATGGCGGCATTCATTCCGAGCAGAAAGAATGAAGAGATCAATCGAGTGGCCATGGCCAAGGTGACCGAGGACAAATTGCGTGAAGTGAATGCTGGTTTTGACGGCACCTGGGTCGCGCACCCAGATCTCGTCCCCGTCGCAAAAAAGGTATTTGATGAGGCTTTCCAAGACAAGCCAAACCAAAAGGAACGTTTGCGCGACGAAGTGAACGTCGAGGCGCCGCAGCTGATTGATGTAAAAATCACAGATGGTGCCATAACCGAGAATGGCATCAACAACAACGTTGATGTTGCACTGCAATATATCAACAGCTGGTTAGAAGGAACCGGTGCCGCAGCGATTCACAATCTCATGGAAGACGCTGCCACTGCGGAGATCTCCCGTGCACAGCTATGGCAATGGATAAAGAACAAAGCAAAATTGAGTGATGGTCGTGAGGTGACGGCGACGCTCTACAAAGAAGTTTCAGATCGAATATCGGCCCAACTGAGTGCGGAGCGTCCTGCTCGCTTTGCAGAGGCTAAGCAGATCCTCGATACCCTGGTGTTAAGCGAGGAGTTCGCTGAGTTTCTCACGATTCCTGCTTACGCCCTTCTGACCTAGACACTCGCGGTTGCATAGAACTGTGACCGCACAAACTGAGAACTTTCTCAAAGGCACCAGGTGAACGTTTATGAAAGGAAAGGACAGTGACTCTGCGGCATTAGCACAAGATTGGCAAAGTAACTCGAGATGGAAAGGTATCCATCGCGACTACAGCCCCGAGGACGTCTTGAGACTAAGACCGTCAATCGAGATGAAATATAGCATCGCCGAGCACGGAGCCAACCGTCTCTGGCAATCGATGAAAGAAGAGCCGTTCATTCGCAGCCTAGGAGCGTCGACCGGGGCACAAGCCGTACAGATGGCTAGGGCCGGATTGAAGTCCATATACTGTAGCGGCTGGCAGGTGGCAGCCGATGCTAATCTATCAGGGCAAACATATCCAGACCAAAGTCTTTATCCTTCAAACAGCGTTCCAGCGCATGTAAGACGTATAAACAATGCATTGATGCGTGCCGATTTGATCGAACGAAGCGAAACTGGACAATCAACTTGCGATTGGTACTTGCCGATCGTTGCCGATGCAGAAGCTGGATTTGGCGCCTCAGTGCATGCATTCGAGCTGATGAAATCGATGATCGAAGCTGGTGCAGCAGCCGTGCACTTCGAAGATCAACTGGCTGCCGAGAAAAAATGCGGGCATCTGGGCGGAAAGGTTTTAGTGCCAACGTCTCAGTTCATAAAAACTCTAATCGCAGCCAGGCTCGCTGCCGATATTTGTAACGTACCGACTATTTTGATTGCTCGAACAGATGCGGTCGGTGCAACACTTTTGACTTCAGATATCGATCCACGAGACAAAGAGTTCTGTACCGCAGAACGCACCGAAGAAGGATTTTTCAAAGTAAAGTGTGGCATTGATTTCGCTATCGCGCGTTCACTTGCTTACGCGCAATATGCCGATGTCTTGTGGTTTGAGACGTCAACTCCGGATATTGAAGAGGCACGGAAATTTGCCGACTCCGTTCACAAAGAGCATCCCGGCAAACTGCTTGCATATAATTGCTCACCGTCATTCAATTGGAAGAAGAATCTCGACGACAAAACTATCGCGTCATTCAACCAGCGTCTTGGAGAGATGGGATACAAATACCAGTTCATCACATTGGCTGGATGGCACAGTGTCAATCTCAACGCGTTCAAACTTTCGCAGGCTTACGAACAGATGGGAATGACAGCCTACGTCAACTTGCAAGAAGAAGAATTCAACCTGGAGAAAAGCGGCTACACGGCTGTTCGCCATCAAAGAGAGGTTGGCACGGGTTATTTCGACGATGTGCTTACAGTCATAAACGGTGGACTGGCATCGACTTCGGCCGTATCCGGATCAACAGAGTCTGAGCAATTCGAAACACCGGCAAAAACGAAGGCAACAAAAAACCAGCAAGCTGAGGCAAAGAAGTCGTCAGCTTCTACTTGATGCCCGGGTGAAGCGCAAAACTCAAGCCACTCAATAGTGGCGTGCGGGGCGGAACGCCGTGGTTACCATCCACGGTGATCCACTTCACCTTGTTGCCGTTCTTCTTCAATGCTTTCACAATTGATTTTTGGAATTCTGGTGGCACTGTGGTATCACCGCTAGATGTAAGCACCGCCACTTTCACTTTCTTATTGATATCTTTGATGTTGTTCAAACAGCTGGCTTCTATCCACGGTTTCTCATCAGCATCAGGATTGCCGAGCGCTGCCATTAAAGATGGTTTTACAGCCGGATTATTGGATTTGCTGGTCAAAGCGCGTAGGTCGCCACATGGATAAACGGCAAGAACGCCCGTGATTTTTTCCTTGATATCATCGGGAGCTAACGCTGCATAATTAATCGCTGTACCGCCACCCATTGATGTTCCGAACAAAACGATGCGGAAGGCCGGATAGGCCTGCAGAACGTCTCTTATGTTCTTGGAGATATCGTTGAGCGCAGCCGCTTTGCCCCACGATGCCGTACCGTAATTACAAGACAAAATGGCGACGCTGGCTTCTTCCATCATAATGGCATCAGCCATGGTGGCAGAGCCAACTTGGACCGAAAACGGCTCTTTGTAGTCCTGACCGAGACCGTGGAAGTAAACGAGTAACGTACCAGGCACGCCCTTCTGTGCTACGTATGGCTTCGCCCACGCATAGCTGTCACGCTTTCCGGTTAGCTCACTCTTAAATTGAAATGTCTGAAAGGCATTCGCTGCAGCGAATATGTTAGACATGGCGATGGCTGCTGTCACCAACAGGCTCGTCAAAAATCTATCGCGAAACATGTACGGACCCAAGACTAGGAAGAGAACTCCGGCTCATCCTAACACGTACCGCCTTACAACCAGGGCAACTCTAAATAATTCTTAGTAGGCTCGAGTTTTACTCTTCTTCTTCACAGTCGTCATGATCGCATTTGCACTGATATGACGAGGGGCGCTCAGAGCGCGCTGCTTTCCGGCACCTTTGACTGCAATACTCCTCGTCCTCACTGACATAACAGTAGCAATACTCATTCCGACACTTCACTTGCTCATCGTCGTCATCATGCGCCATTTGCGGCTCCTCTCAAACGTTTCAAATTCTTGGAATATTCGTCAAATGAACGTCATGTTAGTAAAATTTCTCGCGGCTTAAAATTAACGGCAACTCAATTGTGTCAGCCTTCACAGAGCATCTCCGATTCCACACTTCTGTTTAAGGTGCCGTACCAGTTGTGTTTGGCACCACGTATGTGAACGGAAAAGACTGTTGAGACCTGAACTTCATCGGTGACTTGCCTGCATAAGCCCACTGCACAATGAAAGGGTAAACATCAACTTCAGTTTGCACGGTCACAGTACCGTAGATTGGACCACCGAACTGGCTGATATTTGACAAATAGTTCGAAGGAGTCGTGCTCGTGCAGCTTATCATCTGAATATTCTGCATCATGCCTTTAGCTCTAGTATTAGCTCTGCTGATGATGGCTCCAGCTCTTGTTTGGATGTCTGTCGGACTTCCCGCTGCTGCCACACGAGCGGCTTCACGGCAAGTTGAGTCATTCATTTGCACAGCAATTAGAATCACCGCCAGGTCAAAGATCACCAACATAATCGGAATCAGACAAGCCAACCCAACAAGGAGCTCAACCAATGATTGAGCCCGATTCGGTCTAGCTTGTCGCCTAGTGTCCGTGGACATTAAATAAACCGAGTTGATGTGGCGCTTGCCTGCATTTTGCTTGTATTCCTTCTAAAAACCGCGGAATAAAAGCTTCCACGATTATTTTAGCCTTCTCGTTTGTTCAAGTCACTAAGTTCTTGACGAGCTGATACAGTTTTTCTAACACTGTTTTCACCGATCGGTTACCCCTTTTTGGGTTACGCAAAATTGTCGTTTTGTCTGCTCGGAATCTGAAATTGACTCTACCGGTGGTATCAGTTGCGAAGAGGTCTAAAAATTCAGGGCTCCCACCAACCTCAACCAAAGAGTCACCCAAAATTGACGGCAAGCAACAAGCGCATTAAGCTTTTTCTATGGGAATCGGGTCTTAAGGGTTTTCTTTTAACTACAATGCAAGTAGTAAGGTCTATCAGGTAGCAGGAGTGGCAGGTGGTCAAATTCAAGGATTACTATGAAGTTCTGGGCGTCCCCCGAACCGCCACCGACAAGGAGATCAAAGCTGCTTACCGTAAGCTCGCCCGCCAGCACCATCCTGATGCCAACAAGGGCAATAAAGCCTCCGAAGAGCGTTTCAAGGAGATAGGCGAAGCATATGAAGTGCTCAAAGACCCCAATAAACGCAAGCGGTACGACCAGCTAGGCAACCAATACAAGGCAGGTGCCGACTTCAGGCCACCGCCTGACTTCGGTGGCGGTGCGGGCGGCTTCACTTTTGATTTCAGCAACCTCGGTCGAGGAGGAAGCACCTCCGGCAGCGGAGCGGCATTCTCAGATTTCTTCGAGATGCTTTTCGGGCAAAATTTTGGCGGAGCAGCAGCCGGTTCTCCCTTTGCGTCGGCCGGCGCTAGCGCCGGAGCACAGAGCAAGCGGCGCGACCAGGAATTAGGCATCGAATTGACGGTAGAAGAGCTGGCAACAGGCACCGTCAGGACCATACAAATTACCGAACCAGGTCAGAAACCGCGCACGCTGGAGGTAAAAATTCCAGCCGGAGTACGGGCGGGCTCAAAGGTCAGAGTGGCAGGTGAAGGCGGAAAGTCTATGGCCGGACCGATGGACCTCTATCTGAAGGTACAGGTCAAGCCGCATGATTACTTCAGCATTGAAGGCGACAATCTCGTTTGCGAGATAACTTTGTCTCCTGCCCAGGCAGTTCTGGGCAGCGAAGCTTCAGTCAATACCTTGGATGGTACCGTTCGCATTCGCATTCCGGCGGGCACACAAAACGGACGCTTGTTGCGCCTGAGGGGAAGAGGACTTCCCAAACTAAAGGGTGATGCAAAGGGCGACCAGTTGGTGCGCGCCAAGATTGTCATTCCATCAACCGTGAGCGCGCAAGAGAAAGCGCTTTATGAGCAGCTGGCTGCACTTGAGAAAGATAAGGTCGGCGTCTAGCTGACTGCCTCAGTCTTGGCTAGCCGCGACAAGTCGAGCTGGCCTCGGCTAGAGATCCGCTTGTCAGGACATCCTAGCTAGGCTAGTTAGTGGCGAGAAGATCTTTGGCTGCTTGAGTCTTATTCTCCAGGAGATAAAGCTCGCCAAGCAAAATCACGTTGTCACGATTCTCAGGATTGTCTTTGACCGCTTTGATCAGGTCGGTTTCGGCCTTCTCTTTGTTGTTGTCGAATTTCGTCAAGTAAGCGTTCAACTCATTTAGCTGGTTAGCGACCTGCCTGAGAGCGAAGCCTTTCGAAAACTCCTCGAACCCCTCTTTGTCGTCGTTGTTGCGAGCCATCGCTAGACCGAGACGCTCTTGCGCTGCACCATTTTTGGTATCAGTTTGCATGACCTTTCTCAATTCATCGACGGCCTTGCCGGTCTCATTCTTCACAAGATAAACGTCTGCCAACTCCATTCGGGGAGCCGTCCAATTATCCGGGGCATTCTTTTCTAGTAATTCGTACTGCGTGACAGCCTCGTCAAATCGCTTCGCCTTAACAAGGTGGCGAGCGAAATTGAGGCGCACATACCGGCTCTGCGGGCAAAGAGCGATGCTTTTGCGCAGGTACATGACACCTTTGTTTTTGTCGCCGTCCGGCACATCACAGTAAACGTTTCCAGCACTCATCAAAGTACGAACGTCGTATGGTTTCGCCGCTACGTCTTTATCGGCTTCAGCGATAGCTTGGTCGTTTTTGCCTAACGATAGCAACTTTTCGGGCGCCGTTTTTCCGACTTCTTCGAGCACTGAGTCAGCGAGCAAAGATACATCTTTGACTGACTTGTCGCTCTGAGTCGAATTGACAGCCGTTACCTTGTCGGGGTTGACGATAGTAAATGCGTAAGCAGCCACGGCCAGTATCGCAAGACCGACCGGCAAAGACACCAACCCCTTCCAGATAGGCTCGTTTTGATCTTTGGAATCAACTCCAGCCGACACGATCTTCCTCCCGTTTGGCCCACTCTATAAAAGTAATTTACCAAACCTGAGAGATATTCTTCAGTTGCCACCAAGAAAGACAAAAAGATTCCAAGGCGGACTTAACCGCCACATACTGAGTTATCTGCAACTTGGTGTCTTCAGCCAGCGAGACCAAATTGTGCAAATATTTCGATACCCTTGGGTCTTTAATCGCATTACGCCCCCTGTGGGTAATTTCATCTTCGACTAGAGCATCGATTAACCAGCAGGGCTCGGCATCGCTGGAAAGATCCTGAAGGCGTCGGGCGGCCTCCATAAAAGTGAGGGCACCAGTTGTTCTCGACACTCGCTTGAGGTCGGCAGCAATCTCCTTCATGTCGGCAAAAAGCTTTACCTGATCCTGATTTTCCGGATCGACGCTTGCGTCATGCAACAGGCTTTTCGACCGCTCCTGTCCCATGGATATAACATGATTCTCTGTGCTCACCGTAGGAATTACCTGACAGCGACTCACCACCGTCGGTAGCACCTCTTCCTCTCGAACTGCGAAAAGGCAGAACACACAAGCCGTGCGGGGGCTTTCCATCGTCTTTAATATGGCGTTTGCCGCCGGCCGATGAAATATCTCCTGATTGGCGTCTTCAATGATGATGACCCGCGTGTAGCTGGATTCTTTCGCCAGCTCCCCCGTCAAAGCCCTGGCTTTATCGACTGAGATGCGACCGCTTTTTGATCCCTCGCTATCAAGTTTGACGAGCGCCTGAGGGTGCTTCCTGTCCAGAATCCAGCGACAACTCTGGCAGTATTGCGGAACAGCTTTCTCTAATTCGCGGCCGGAGAAGTAGAGCAGACAGCTAAGTTGATCGGTGGAAAAACCAGTACTGGCTGGCGTGAGCGGTTGACGCCGAGTGCAGTTTAAGAAGGCTGCCAGCTCCACGGCTATCTGCTCTGCATCTTCAAATGCGCGTCCAGCCAGGAGATAGGCGTGCGCAAGCCGATTTTTCAGAACAGCAGCACTGAGGAAGTTAGTCGGAAGCGCCTGCCGGGTGGCAAGAACTGGGTCGAAGAAGTTTGTCGTAAGTGTGCTCGTAGTCATACTGAATATTGCCGGATATCGATCGGGCAACAACGACCGTTCCCCTGAAAGCAACATAACTGCATAGTTTAAGGCTATGCCCTGGGCTCTGCGCAGGGGATATGAAAATAATTTTTCTGCCGGTTTACATTCGATAATTCGGTGCCAGAGTGGGAAGCTGGTTGCGATCCGCTCAAACCAAGCATCTACAGAGAAGACGTAAAAATCCCGATTTTCCTTAAATGATTCGTCTGCTTTGGTAAATTGACAGCCTAGAGCGTGTAACCTAGACTGTTCGAGGCCATTTGAGAAGTAATATATCCAAATTGGCAACAACCGCTGTCGAGGCGGTACCACAACTGTTTTCGGAATGCTGTCGCCCAGGCGATAGCTCGTGAGAGGCAACTAGCTTGGCAAATGTAATTGTAGTCGGCGCACAGTTCGGCGATGAAGGCAAGGCGAAAGTAACAGACCTGTTGGCGAAGAACGCTGATGTGGTCGTGCGCTATCAAGGCGGATGTAACGCTGGACACACCGTAGTCGTAGACGGCGAAACCTATAAGTTCCACCTTATCCCTTCGGGCATCCTGTACAAAAAGACTTGCGTGCTCGGCCCAGGCATGGTCATCGATCCGAAGGCGCTTCTCAGCGAATTGGAAGCCCTATTCAAGCGCGGTCTCGACGCAAACAATTTACGCATATCCAACACGGCTCACGTGACTATGCCATATCACTTGGCTCTGGATGCAGCTGAAGAGGATTCCCGAGGCGATCAAAAAATCGGCACAACCAAACGCGGCATCGGACCAACATACGCCGATAAGTGCGCACGATCAGGCATTCGCATCGAAGACCTGCTGGACAAAAACGTCCTCAAGTCAAAGCTCGAATGGCTCGTTCCCCGCAAAAACGTCATTTTGGAGCGCCTCTACAACATCAAGGCGTTCGAAGTCGAAGCAGTGCTCGCCGAGTACCTCGAATATGGAGAGAAGCTCCGCAAGTATGTTTGCGACACATCTGAGCTTATATTCCAAGCAATCGGAGACCGCAAGAACATTCTTTTCGAAGGAGCGCAGGGCACTCTGCTCGATCTCGACCACGGAAGCTACCCGTACGTTACAAGCTCCAGCCCTTCTGCTGGCGGTGCTTGCATCGGCGCTGGTGTTGGTCCGACTAGCATCGACCGTGTGATCGGTGTCTCTAAGTCCTATATGACCCGCGTCGGCGAAGGTCCATTCCCGACCGAGCAAGTTGGCGAAATCGGCGAGATGCTGAGACAGACCGGCAAAGCTTGGGCAGAAGTCGGTGTTACCACCGGTCGTCCACGCCGTTGCGGTTGGTTCGATGCAGTTCTTGGACGCTATTCGGTTCGCATCAACGGGCTCGATTGTCTGGCCATCACCAAGCTAGACGTCCTAGACGAGTTCGAAGAGATTCTCGTTTGCACTGCTTATCGCGACCGCGAAACAGGCAAAGTCTACAAGGAGTTGCCGAGCATCGGTAGCGCATTCCAGCGCATGGAGCCGGTCTACGAGAAATTCCCCGGCTGGAAGAAATCGACGAGCGAGTGCCGAACCTACAAAGAACTGCCGAATGAAGCACGCCGTTACCTCGACTTTCTGCAAGAACAACTCGATGTGGCCATCGCTATCGTCAGTGTCGGACCCAAGCGCGATCAAACCATCGTTATTGAAGACCCGATTCACGGTCCGAAGCGCGTCTTGAGCAAAGTCGCCGGATAGTTTCAAGAACCCGGCATAAAGCATGAGTCGAACGGCAAGTTGCGCTGGCTGACTTCGGCACTACTTAGTTTCGCGTGTAGAGAGGCGGTGCCTTCGGCACATCACCAAGCCGATTTGACTGCCTCAAAAAGCGCCAGAGCTGGTCCTTTAGAGCTGCCGCCAGATCATTATTCTTGCGTTGGCAGCGCTCAATTCCGGCCGCAGCATCGACAATGTTTTTGTCGATTTTGAGAATGTCCTGATAGTAGGAAATGGCACGGTCGTAATCGTGATAGTTGTACTCGTAGATAGCTGCAGCTTTTCCCAGGGCCTCAATCGAAGTGGGATTGAGACGCAGATAGCGACTCAAAGCGTCGAGTGCTTCACTATACTTCCCTTCTTGTTCGTACAACGAACCTAACTGCATCCACCACTGAGCGATTGCAGGCTTCAATTTTATAGCCTGCTCAAGTGCGGCTATAGCGCCCTGATGGTCATCTCGCGCTGCCAGAAACTGTGAACGTAAGTAATAATATTCAGCTGAAACAGGAAACTTCTGCTCGATGAAATCGAGTTCGAGCTTTGCTGCCGTTTCAGAATTATCGGCAATTACTGCAGCCGCCAGGGCAAGATGCGCAGCGCTCGATGCCGGTGCAACTTTTACAGCCTCTCGAGCATATTTGACTGATTCATCGATGCGCAGATTCTCCAAACTAAGTTGCGACAGGGCAACGAGCGGCTCAACTGCCGCCGGTTGTTGTTTGTGCAACTCTTCGTACAAGGTTTTTGCGCGAGCAGACAGCCCCATGCTGGACCACAGCTTGGCTTGAGCAAGATTGAGCTGATAGTTGCCCGGATGCGTTTTCAAGGCATCACTCAAAAGATTTTGCGCCGGCACGAAAGCACTCTGGCTGCGCAATTCATCAATCTTCTTGATTAACTGGCTGAGATTGCCGGTGTTTTGGCTGCTTTGAGACAGTGGTAGTTTGACCGCTTGAGATGCCTGGCTGGCCGCAAGCGCAGCAGCGGATTTTATCGATACAGTTGCCAGCATTGCGAGCACAGCGACTTGTCGGTATGGTCTTAGACTTAACAAGGTGAAACCAATTTGCACTTTCGTCCCCGTCCTGCATAGTAGCAAATAAGGGACAATGGAGACATGGAAAACCTGGGACAAAATACCGAAGTGACCGAAGAGTCAGTTCAAGTCGACAAGACCAAGGCTAAATTCAACGCGAGTGAGGCCGCAGCAAAAGTCGGCATAGGCAAGTCACAATCGCTTTTCACACTCGTGCTTGTATCGGTTGCAGCAAGCACGCTCATCGCTTCTTATGTGCTCATTGTCGGACTGTTCATGGCTCACAGAAAACATGCAGACACCGTCAGTGATGCAGTCATCGAAGCGGCAAAAGAGCTTTCAGACATCACCGTTCAACATCCGAGCACTGGTTCAGTAAGTCTTTGCCGGTGGCGGAAAAAAGGCACCATATTTTCCGATCTGGCAAACGAGCAGACACGCAGCCTGGAATCTGTGCGCCGCACTTATTTAAAAATCGAACGCATCGGACATTCCTGCAATATCAAACAGTTCCTTAACCTAGTCGAGCAAGACCAGAAAGCTCTTAAACAGATAGAGGCAGACTTGAGAAGTCAGCTCGAGGCCGCTATCAAACCGCCGGACAAAACAAGGTCTCAGATGCAGCCACAGGCGTTAGGAGTGCACAGCAATCAAGGAGCAATTTATAGATCGGTCGAGAACTTAATCGCCAGTCACTACGGAATGCTCGACCCTTCACCATTGGCTCTCTCAATCCAACTCGGCTACACAAAAAGCCAACCAGGTACGAGCAAACACCAAGCACTGTTTGTAAAACCAGACATCTTTGTTGAAGCGCCACCCGGGCTAGCACCGAATATGGTGCTATTGTCTTACACCGAACCAGAGAAATCGAGATCTGGTGCAACAGAACACAAGCGACAAACGGCCTGTGTCTACCTCAATCCATCAGAAGATACGAATTGGCCCACAGCATTCGTCCTCACATTCCCGCACGGAGTGCCACCGTTTGCCACTCGCCTGGTGGACTACCTGCAGGACAAACCCTGGTTGCATAAAGGTATTTGGCAACAAGCGGTAGAAGGTGATGTGCCTGGTTCTGGGCACCTGGCGCCTCCAGTCGAACCGATGCTGCCGGAGATGACGCCGGCCGATGCACTTGCCACCGAGCTTTATCACTGGCTGAAGTATGCAGGAGACGGTATAGATCCAAATCGCGTCGCTTCTATGCTAAGAGAAGCATGGACCACAGAACCATCAGCCACCTCCGAAAAGTCAAACGACGACGATCATTCGTTCGGCACAAACGACGATCAGGTGAACAGTTGTATTGCCACCGATAATGGTGCTAGAGAACATGCACTGACTTTCAATACAAAAGAGGGAGAGGCCGGTCAAGCCGCACTGGCACGAGCATTTTTAATTAACAACACCTACAGCTCGTCTCTTGTTACAAAGCCGGCCATGCCTGAAAATGCCTTTCCCTTGTATGTTGATACCGCAGGGAGATGCTCAATCATCGGACAGATGCAGTTCGATCAGGCACTAGTGCGAAATTTCTTCCAAGACTTGCAAGCGACCAACCTTGCGGCACGTGAAACGCTCGCTACAGTCAATCGCATTTCCCGAACCAGCGCGCAGGAAGTAACGCGACTGGAAGCAAAAATGCTAAGAGAAAGAGACGAGTTGTCCTCGTTGAATCTGAGAAACAACAAGCTAATAGCGGAAATACAGACAGCACGAAACGCCAAGCAGGAAACAAAAGACCTTGTCCTGCAGCAACGAATTACCAAGGATCAAATCGACGAATTGAGTTCGGTATTCGACTCTGATACTACACAGATGAGACAGCATCAGAATGTAGAGCGTCTATGTCTGATGGCTCAATCCAATGCAAAAAGAGCACAGCTGAATACGTTTGATTTAAACGGACAGAAACTGAGATATTGTCGAGACGGGCTCACACGAATCGATCCAGGCGGTTACTTATTGGGCAGCCATCTAGCCTTTCGCCCAGTTACTAAAGCTCTTCAGGAAGAAGACCTTACACAATACCTAGATGTTGACGATACCGGCGCCGAAACCGCGATAAAAGAGAATACAAAACCAGATACGGCAGCGAATCTTTCCCCAACAAGTCCGTCACAATGGTTTTCGAAGAATCTTGCTTTGGTCGGAACTCCAGACGAGGTGTTTCCTGATAAGGCGACAATTTTGGGCGCGAAGTGGTGGCAAATGCTGGCGAACAAAAGCGCCCTTCAGCACTTCTCGCCTCGGATGCTCGTTATCGACTCTCGACACCTGATGGCAGGGCAGAGTCCGCACGCCAACTATATCGAAGATTTCAATCGATATCCGTTCGGCAACATAGCGGTACCTCAATCACAACTGATTTACTACTGCCAGACAGCAGCTAAAACAGGCGATAAACCTAAGATTGGCTGGTCAGTTCTCGCCCGAGACCTGGTGGCAACTAGAGGAAGCAACGAACAAGGCCGGTCTAATTATTCACAGTCAGGACTACCAATTGCTGCCGGAAATAGCTCATGGTATGGCAACACTTTCAACGGCGCAATAGCGCCAAGGCTGGCTTGCGAATTTCAGGTAAGAACACCGTTGCCTTTGACGAACGAGTTTGAAGACTCTTATTTGCAGAACATACAGAATGGCCAGCGAAATGCTTTGATTCCGCTAGTCACACCCGACATGCTCTAAACTTATCGCTTACTCTTGCGAACGCTTACGACTGCGCTTCTTACCGGTAGCTTCTTCATCGCTACCGTTTTGCTCAGTTCCATGCACGGCTTCTTCAAGGGCCGCGAGGCGTTCTAATACTTCTTCAAGCTCTTCACGAGTTGCCAGACCTGCATCTTTAGCGACTCTCTTCGTACCACCTTGCAGCTTGCTGGAAACTTTCTTCTCAGCATCGGCAGTGCGGCGAGCAGCTTCTTCCTGCAATTTCTTCAGCTCTTTGGAAAACTCCTTCGAGAAGTTATCGCTCTTTTCCTTACCCTTGGTTTCGAGCTCATCGAACAGCTCTTGACCAACTTTGACGAGGTCTTGCATGACATCGTTCAACGCTGTTTTAATGCGATCGACGCTGGCTGACGCGCCGACTCCTGCCATGACCGCCTTCTTCAAGAGTTTCTTCTGCTCGCTCATCGTTTTTCTCCAAACTACGCTTTGTGTTGATCGCCACCAGAATTTATGTTGATTGTAATGCGAGGCGCATCATTGCTGGAAAAAATTCACAGATATTGAAGAGATCAATTCAGGAAGATTTCCCGAAAGCGGGATAGAATGGTCTATTCAGCGAGCGAAAATATATGTCGCAAAAGTTCATCGGAAGCAATTGTTGCGGAGGATTGAGATAAAAATGCGTCCAGGAGAGAATCTGGTGCTGGTAGATGGAAGCTCATTGGCTTTCCGTGCCTTCTTTGCCCTCTTCAAGTCGGGCTTGCGAAGAGCTGATGGTACACCAACCTGGGCGATCTACGGCTTTTTCAACTCACTTTTCGATCTTATCGAACGCAAACGCCCCGACGGTATGGCGATGGCTTTCGACCTCAGCGGGCCGACCTTTCGCGATGAGAAATATGCTGAATATAAAGCCAACCGCAGCGCTATGCCTGACGATCTATCGGTGCAATGGCCGGTAATCAAGCAGGGCGTGAAACTGCTCGGCATTCCACTTTACGAAGTCGAAGGCTACGAAGCCGATGACGTGATCGGCACCGTTAGCAAAGACGCCGAAGCCAAGGGGATTCAAGTACAAATTTTTACTGGCGACAAAGATGCCTTTCAATTAGTCGACAACGTCTCCCGCACGATCAAAGTGTTGATGCCAGGCAGACCCGGTAAAGGCGAGATTTTGGAATACGGGCGGCAAGAGGTCTTTGAAAAATTGGGTGTCTGGCCGGAGCAAGTAATCGACTACAAAGGATTGTGCGGCGACACATCGGACAACATCCCGGGCGTTAAGGGAATCGGTCCCAAAACGGCGGTACAACTACTCACCAGTTACCAGACAATCGAAGGTATTTACGAGCATCTGGATGAGATCAAGTCTCAATCCGTAAGACAAAAACTGACTGACGGCAAAGAGAGTGCCTTCGCCAGCAAAGACCTAGCGACAATCAGACTAGACGTACCTTTGCAGTTTGATTTCGAACATTGCCAGCTCACCACGCCCTCACAAGAGGCAGTGGCGGCTTTCTTTACATCATTGGAGTTCAAAAATCTTGTTGGGCGCCTGAGCAAAATCCTCAGCCGTTTCGATGCTGTCTCAGTTCTGGAAGTTGCCGGTATCAGCCCCCAGACAGAAGACGCACCGTCGTTACCATCAAGTGTGCCTGATTTCTCGCAAAAGTTCAGCAAGCGTGGCGGCACCACAGCAACGTCGGTCGCCGTCGCAGCTCCAGTTGCAGCAACTGCTGTAGTGACGCCGCCAATTAAGTTAGCAGAGTTCGAAGAACCATTTATGGTATCAAGCGAAGCGGCCCTTAAAACACTAGTGAGCGAACTGAAGCAACAGACAGCGATCGCAATGGAACTTGAAACTTCCGGACCAGCGGCTCTCGACAGCGAAATCGTCGGATATTCGTTTGCCTGGGCACCCCATGCCTTCACTATTGAAGGCCACGAATTGCACATGGCACCAGAATATAAGGCGGAAGACTGGAAAGTAAAAACAGCCTATGTACCGGTTCAGCATGCCACGAGTATTCATGCAGAGGCCCTCGAGCCAGCGCTAATTATGTCCGAGTTGAAGCCGATTCTTGAAGATGGCAAGATTGGCAAAATCATGCAAAACGCCAAACAAAAAATAAACGCGCTGTCATTGCACGGAGTAACTATAGACCCCGTCGTTTTCGATCCGGTGTTGGCGAGCTACTTGGTCAATCCTGATGAGAAGCATCTCTTGAAAGACCAGGCTGAACGCATACTAGGCTACAAAACAGTCCGTGCCAACGAGACAACCGGCGTCTCGAAGAAACAGCTGACGATCAACTTTTCGTCAATCGATAAGGTTGCCTCATGCTCGGCTGACGACGCTCGCATCACTTTGGAGCTGACTCGTTACTACGCTGAGAAGCTTGATGTCGATCAGCGTTATCTGCTGTACGAGATGGAGCTGCCACTTACACAAGTGCTCGCAGACATGGAACAGAACGGCATCGGATTGGATTTGACCTACCTGGCCGGGCTCTCCCAAGAACTCACTCAAGAATTGAATCGTCTTGAGAAAGAGATTTATGAGCTGGCAGGGCACACCTTCAACATCAACTCAACGCAGCAACTGCAGAAAGTTCTCTTCGAAGAGTTAGGATTGAAATCCAAGGGAACGACAAAGACCGGCTTCAGCACTGATGCTTCCGTGCTAGAGGCTTTGAAAAGCGACCACGAAATCGTGGCACGAATTTTAGAATACAGACAATTGTCGAAACTGCGGTCAACCTATGTCGATGCATTGCCACCGCAAGTGCTGGCACGCAGTAACAGAGTGCACGGTGAGTTCAATCAGTTCACAACCGCCACCGGCAGGCTCTCCAGCTCCAATCCCAACTTGCAAAACATCCCCATCAGAAGCGAGATAGGCAGGCGCATTCGCCGTTCATTTGTTTCCAACGATCCATCCAAAGTAATAGTGTCTGCAGATTATTCGCAAATTGAGTTGCGGTTGGTTGCTCATATGTCGCGCGACGAGACGCTAATCGACGCATTCGAGAAGAATCAAGACATTCACGCGCGCACCGCCGGCGAGATCTTTGAGGTGCCTATCGAACAAGTAACCGCCGAGCAAAGACGCATCGGCAAGACTCTGAATTTCGCGCTTTTATATCAGCAAGGAGCCTATGCAACAGCGCAAGACCTCGGCATCTCCAACAAAGAAGCACAAGCTTTCATAGATAAGTATTTCGCTCGCTATCCCAAAATAAGAGGTTTCCTGAATCGCACTATCGAGGAAGCGAGAGCAACAAATTATGTAAGCACTTTATGGGGAAGAAAGAGATATTTTCGCTTTCTCAACGACAGAAGCGATCCGGTTAGAAAGGCTGATGAACGCGCGGCCTGCAATGCACCGCTTCAGGGCAGCGCCGCCGACCTAATGAAGTTAGCGATGATTCGCTTGAGAAAACAATTGAAGGAACGAAACTTAAACGCCAAGCTAATTTTGCAAGTGCACGACGAACTCGTGCTGGAAGTACCCAGAGCCGAACTCGACGAGACGAAGGAAATAATCATGGATGCCATGCAAATGGATCAACCATTCAAGGTGCCTTTGAAGGTCGATGTAGGCGTCGGCGAAAACTGGATGGACGCAAAATAGCCCACTCCTTAAATTAATACGCAAACTTACGCGTTTTCGCGTATTCGTTTCCGCGAATAGGCAGATTGGATAAAAAGAGCTAGATTTGAAACTACGGGGACGGAAATGGTTCGCCGGCCCGAAACAAATACAGTCTTAAGTCCACTTGATCCAGCTGCTGTGCGGGGGAATTTGTCATGCCTATCACTACTCAACTTAACGAAGAACTAGACTTCACTACCATCGCACCGACTGAAACCGCTAACTCGGTCATGAAAAAGGCGATCACCCAGGCAGTTAAAGCAAGGGCATCGCATAATGCCGCAAAGTTCCCCAAGAACAATCACTTCTGCTATCGCTGGCGCATCGTCGATGAATTCAATCGTTCAATAGACCGCGACATGCACAACGCCCGCATCTTCGGCGGCGACTTCCACCAGTCGCTAGTAAATCAGAGGGTGTTGTCCACCTTCAAAACTACGAAGCTGAAATTCAACCAGAACTTCATGCAACAAATCACAGAAGATGCACTCGAGTTTCTCGAAGGTCGCAAGAAGAAAGCGGCTGAAATCAATGAACTTGAAGCCCTCTATGCCAAGTCAGGAGCCGCAGTCCTGCAGGGACTGTTCGATATTCTGCTCTCTTGCTCGATCGAATTTAATACTCGTCTGGGTTTCACCGAACTATTCATAGCTTCGATGGAACCAGAGATGATGACATTCACCACACCCACGGCCAAAACCACCTCACTACGCGCACGGTTTTCAACCAGTCATTTCAGCCTGGTGATGAACGGCTACAAAAACGAATTGAAGTTCTTCCTGCTCCCGGTCGAAGACCTGATGGGACTTAGTTCAATGGGCTATGGGCGGGAAGCATTCCTGACCATCAAGGGCGAAATCACCGAGGAGGGGGTGATCTGGAACACTGACCGCGGAATGCTGACTGAAGACGACGCAGAAAGGATTTGCCTTGAAGCGATGAAGCGGTTGGTCGAACAAACATGCACCGTACTCGCTCATACGACACCGTCCATTTAACTAGTTTGCTAGCAACTAGACTCTAGACTAATGATTCTAGCTAGCTATACCCGGTCCTGCTCAAAAAGTTTTTCCCCACGCAATCGAACCACACAAGAGCTTGTCTGATAGCCCCTGGCTGCATGGCAAGCTCTCTGTGCGCCTTGCCATCATCTGCTGAGTTAGAGAGTATAATCTGAGACTGCACCACCAGGAATTGTACATGCGTAAAAGACGAATCGTTTTATTGTCCGCGCTTTCGTTCTCGCTCTTGGCCATCGGGCTGCCTTCGTTCAGTGCGCAGGCGGGCGAGATTCCAGCCACTAACACCATGCGCATAGATGAAATAGTCGATTTCAAACAAACAAATCCCAAAGCAAATTTTCCAGGCGACGGAAGTGACTTTTGCGCACCTACGTCTTTGTCTGACCACCTGCTTTGGCTAGGTAACCATGGCTATCCAAAGCTAGTGCCAGCAGCAGATGATGATGAAGCAACGCAGATCTCTTTAATTAAGACGCTCGCCAGTGAAGATTTTATGGGCACCGATCCAGCTACCGGCACATCCCCACTTCAGATCATGCGAGGACTGAAAAAATACGTCGAAAGCTGCGGCTATCAGGTGAAGAGCCTCAGTTATGAGGGATTCAGACCGAGCGCGAAACCGTTCGAAACCGGTGTTTTGACTCCTGACCTGAGCTGGTTAAAGTCTGGTTCTCTGGCACCTAAAGCTTGCTTGCTCAATATCGGCTGGTACAAATGGGACGAAGCCACCGACACTTACACACGCACCGGCGGGCATTGGGTAGCGCTAGTCGGCTATGGCGTCGACGCGGCTGGCAAGCCAAGTCCTGACACAATAATCGTGCACGATCCATTGCCAAGATTCGGAACAGACAAAACCAATATCTACATAAACCTGCAAAGAGTAACTTCCGGGCAATTGACCGGAGAGTACAAAGGGCTCCCCCGCGATGCTAACGGCTTTTACTGGTACCAGAGCTATACGAACGGTCAAAAGGAGAGAGCGCTCGCGAACTATGGTCTTATAGATGGTGGCATCATATTAGAACTGGCGGCTGCGGAATAGCATAGGCGCCGAGTCCGACAACTTTCTTTCCAACGTCGCGGGCTAGGGCAAATTCAGAAAGGCTTGATTTCGCTGTCGAGTGCATCTAACTTCTTTTGAGTCTCAGCGGCTCCTTGCCAGTCGCCGGCAGCCTGATACACGTTGATTAATTCCACATAAGCCGGTCTAGAATCAGGCCAGAGCTTAATCTCCTCCAGTAGATCGACGCGTGCCAGATCGTATTTCTTCAGCGCAGCATATGCTTCCGCACGTCGTTGCAAAACTTTGGCCCTCTTTTGAGTACCTGGACTCTTCGCTTTGAGAATCTCGTTGCCATCGGCAATCACCTCGTTCCAGCGCTTCAATCTAGCGGCACAAACCATTCGTTTCACACGTGACGACACTGAATTATCTTTATCGCGACTTATCTCAGTCGTGTAGGCATCATAGGCATCAGCCCACCTTCCCTGCCCAGCAAGCGTATCGGCTCGGCTAAGCGGCGACGACTTCTTAGCCATGGCACCGGCAATATCCTTTACTATGTCTTTGTTCAATACACCATCTTCGGCATCTGGTGGACCGGCGGCAAACGCCAAAGATCCGCAAACCGCGTACAAGACAACGGACGCAAATGCGCTCGACAGTCCGATTCCGATTTTTAAATGCACTTACTCTCTCGCCGAAGAAAGTTGGCTAACCGAGGCTTCCGTGCTCATTTGCTGATTTAGCTTGCTGTGTTTAAACCCGTAGGTGAAGTAGATAATCAATCCGACGGGCAGACTTACACAATAAACCTTTAATACCATCTCGCCAAGGTGGGTCGCGAGAATCAGACAACCGATAGCGGCTATTACTGCCACGACAGGGTTGACCAGCTTTAATCGCAAAGCTCCTATGCCGACGAAGATAAACGCAACCAGCGTACCGAGAACCATCATGTCGGCGATCTCCCCAAATGGCACAAGACCAGCAATCAGTGCAACGATAACGCCATTCAGCGCGATACCGACGGTAGGATTGCCCTTGTTCACCTTAGCAAAAGCTGGCGGCAGCAAGCCATCTTCGGCCATATTGCGGAAGATTCTCGGACCGCCCATGCACAAGACGAGCAATACATTGAAGATGCCGAGAACGGCTCCGAAAGAGATGAACTTGGCGCACCAAGTCTCACCAGCATTCGACAGCAATTTCGCAAGAGGAGCGGCAGCCTCGCTTCCAACAAACAATTGGTTTTCGATAAGCGTACCGTTTGGACCGGGCAAGAAGCAGGGTGCAAGACCAGTTGCTACAGCCATGACAGTAACATAGAGAATGGCAACAATAGCAACACAGTAATATGTGGCTTTGCGAGTATCAGCCAAACTCTTCGACTCGCGCGCAAACGTGAAGAGAGCGTCAAAACCGACGTAGGGGAATACAGCTAGTGCGGCGCCACGCAAAACGCCGTCCCAACCCATAGGCATGAACGGAGCCCAGTTGGCTGGGTTCACATGCCGCATGCCGGCTGCCAGAAACGTGACGAGGAGTGTGAGCTTCAGGCAAACGAGAAAGAAATTCAACTTGGCCGATTTAGAGACACCGCCAAAAATCAAGATCAGCGTCACAACAGTAATCACTGATACAGCGACGATATTGATACCAAAATGAAACTCACCATTGACGGTGCTCGGTCCCGACCAGAACGCCGGTAAAGTGAGGCCAGTAGCGTTTTTCAAATATTCGCCCCAAGCGATAGAAACGGCAGAGGAGCCAAAACTATATTCAAGGAACAAGCCGAAAGCCACAATCCAGGCGAAGATCTCACCGAGCGAGTGATAGACGTAGCTGTAGGCTGAGACCCCGTTCTTCACACGCTGAGAGAACTTCTCGTAGCAGACGGAAACTGCAACGATAACGAGGCCAGTGATTAGGAAAGAGAGAATGCCTGCGGGTCCTGCCTTTCTTGCGATCATGCCAGGCATGGCAAAAATACCGGCTCCGATGGTGGCACCAATACCAAGCGCCGTCAGCATTATCCAGCCGAGATGCTTGGGTGTGTCAGTTGCAGCCGCCTCGACCGCTTCGGTTCGCCTCATCAACGATGTAACTAAAGACATGCTGTCACCCCAGAACAAACGCAAGAGGACACAAAGCCCAGATACGAGTCAGCCGTTTCTACGGTTTTAACCGTATCGAGCGAACGATAGAGAAACCTTGGAAATGCTAGCATAGCCAGCCAAGAAGTTTATCTGGTGAGAGGTTTTCAAATGCAAGTTCAGAAAGCTGCAGTTATTGGTGCGGGCGCGATGGGAAGCGGGATTGCGCAGGTTTTGAGCCAGGCCGGCATCCAGGTTCTTTTGAAAGACGTCGACCAAGCTTTCGTAGAGCGAGGGCTTGCCAATATCAAACGCATGTATGACTCCAGGGTGAAGAAGGAAGTCATGAGTCAGGTAGAGGCGGACAAGTTGCTCGCCAATGTAAAAGGAACGACGAGCTATGACGAGTTTTCTGACGTCGATCTGGTGATTGAAGCTGCTCTTGAACTGATAGACGTGAAGACGGAAATTTTCAAGGAACTGGACAACCGCTGTCCTTCGCGAGCCATCCTCGCCTCAAACACCTCGGCACTTTCAATCTCTGAAATCGCTGCAGCCACCAAGAGACCCGAAAAAGTTCTTGGCATGCACTTCTTTAATCCGGCTCAGACCATGAAACTGGTCGAGGTTATTCCAGGAGTGAGAACCTCTCAAGAGACAATACAGACAGCCATCGCCTTGTGCAAAGAATGGGGCAAGACACCCGTCCGTGTAGAAGAATGCCCAGGGTTCCTCGTCAACAGATTGCTCTTCCCTTACCTGAACGAAGCACTTTATGCTCTCGAAGAAGGCTGTGATCCAGCCGCGGTAGATAAAGTCATTGTTGAGTATGGACTGCCGATGGGACCCTTCACGTTGCTTGACATGACTGGAATTGATGTCTGCTCGCACGTAAACGACTTCCTCTTCAGAGAATACGGACCGCGCTTCAAGCCTGCCGAAATCCTCTCGAAGCTGATGAAAGCAGGACACCTGGGGCAAAAGAGCGGTAGCGGAATTTATCTGCATCCCAAAGGCGAAGTGCCTAAGAAAGACGAGCCAAAAAAGATTAATCCCGCCCTACAAGAGTTGCTAGGAGACACCAAGAGCAGCCAGGGCAAAGGCGAGGCGGATGCTTACCGCCTGTTATTGCCCATGTTCAATGAGGGAATATATGCTATTCAGGAGAAGGTGGTAACCCACGCCGATGTAGACCTGGCGATGGCAGCCGGAACAGGACTGAAACGGGGGCTGTTAACTCTGGCAAACGACAAAGGATTCGCCTGGTGCCTCGGTCAACTCGACGAAAATTGCAGAAAGCATGGGGAAAGATTCCGTTCAGCCTGGTTGTTGCGAAAACTGGTTCGCGCGAAGTTGCATGATTTTTCCAATTTGGATGTAGCACCAGCAGCGGTGCGCTAGGAGCAGCAAATGTTCAGATGGGTCGTATTAATCCTCATCCTCCTATTCGTTTATCACGTCAGGGAGGTCTTTCCGCCCTTTGTGGTTGGTGGGATTATCGCCTATCTGTTGTTTCCACTCGTCACCTACGTAAACAGGCTAAAGCGCGTTCCTGGTTTTGGCTGGTGGAACCCCGGATGCACGATTGCATTAATCTACTTGCTCACAGCATCGGTACTCGGTGTTGTGATCTATAAATTCGGACCGCTGCTCGGTGAGCAAATAAGCAGCGTAATCGAGCACAGGCACGAACTAGCGAACAACTTCATTCAACAATTGTCCGATAGCTTTGGACTAGGACTCGACGTAAACCAAACATCAGATCAAGTTCTCGCTGCGATGGAAAGCGGTGTAGGCAAGCCTGAGGAGATATTGCACGTTGGCGGCATGCTCTCACACGGACTGCTCTCATTGCTTGTGTGCATCGTATCGTCGATTTACTTCATCAGTGACAGTCAAAAAGTCGGACGATTCTTTCTACGTTTTGTCCCTGACCACAATAAAGTGACTATGGTCAACATGATCGGTCAAATGAACCTGATGTTGAGCAAGTATGTAATCGGTCAATTGATCCTGATTGCACTCATGTCGGCGGTTGCCTGGAGTTTCCTGACTGGAATTTTCCATCTCAAATATGCACTCTTGGTGGCAATCTTGAGCGGCTTTTTTGAGATCATCCCAGTTCTAGGTCCGTTTATTGCAATAAGCATCGCGGTTGTTGTTGGTGTCTCTCAACACGGCATGAGTTGTGCCCTAGGAATTATCGCTTGCTACATGATCGCTCGTTGGTTGGAAGACTATTTAGTAGTACCAGCCATCATCGGGCATGCGGTGGAACTTCACGCGTTGGCAGTGATCTTTGCAGTATTGGTAGGCGAAACCATGGCTGGTGCCCTCGGTATGTTAATCGCCATACCGGTAGCTGCATCAGTGAAGGTGATAATCGACACCTTCTACCCACCCGAGGTTCACGAGATACATATTGACCATAAGCCGAATGTCCTGGCCTTGCTCTGGAATGCTATAGCGGGCGACAAGAAGCACTCAGATCACACATCACAACGAGAATCGGAAAGAACAAAGGCAGCTACCGCCAGCAATTCTGGGACAAATGGCGATGGCGCACCCAAGAATGGCGACGAAAAGCATGCACAAATCGAGGCATCTAAAGATGATGAAAGCGCTCGATTGGATAACGCAGGGAAAGAAGACAGTAAAGTTGCCGTTCAAAAAAGCGATGCTACGCAAGACGCAGCGAAGCCTTCTCAGGCCAGCTAGCACAAGCTCGTCCAGCAACCTCGTGTAAATGAGCGCACTTCGGCTCAGGTTATAATACTGACCTTAACTGGCTCACAGCAGGAATTTCAGGCATGATCTCCCTTGAAACCGTCAGACACGTGGCAAAATTAGCCCGGCTACAGCTTTCTGAAGAAGAAGAACGGCTGTACGCAGAACAATTAGGCAAAATTATTGAATACTTCGACGAACTGGCTGCAATCGACACAGCTGGCGTTGAGCCAATGTCACATGCCCTGCCGGTATCTAACGTTATGCGCGAAGATGTCGTGGAGAGAGACTTCTCACACGAGCAGCTATTAAGAAATGCGCCAGATGTAGAAGGCGAATTTTTCCGCGTGCCCAAAATCTAAGAGCACTCAAATTTTCGTGAGCATTCAGGAATTGCCTCGTTTGGCGATCCCCAAAACAAGCACGGGGTACCGCTTTTTGAGCTCAAATATACAAACGCTAATCAAGAAATAGCGATTCAATAGAGAAAATTCCGATCAGAGGTTTATCAAAAGCTCTGAGATTCGGGCTTTCGATCAGTTTGGAGATCGCTTATAGTTATCTTTATCGCAAGGCAACAAAAAAACAGGAGGCGATATGAACACCAGGTATGTCTTTGTTACTGGTGGAGTTGTCTCGTCATTGGGGAAAGGCATTATTGCAGCCTCATTAGGCAGGCTATTGAGAGCGCGCAGCATTTCGACGACTATCGTCAAACTCGATCCATATCTAAATGTAGATCCAGGTACCATGAGCCCCTACCAGCATGGGGAAGTGTTCGTCACTGAAGACGGGGCTGAAACGGACCTAGACCTCGGACATTATGAGCGTTTCATCAACGTCGACCTGAGCCGCATGAACAATGTGACTGCAGGTTGGATCTATAAGAGTGTTTTGGAGAAAGAACGCAAAGGCGATTATCTGGGCGGAACAGTTCAGATGATTCCCCATGTCACTAACGAAATCAAGAATTTTCTCAGAAAGGGAGCTCAGCACTCCCAAGCCGAGGTGGTCATTGTCGAAGTCGGCGGCACAGTCGGCGACATCGAAAGCTTGATCTTCCTCGAAGCAATCCGCCAAATGAGAAAGGATGTGGGACGCGACAACTGTTGCTACATCCATGTCACTATGATCCCCAACTTACGAACGACTAACGAACTGAAGACAAAACCGACTCAGCATAGTGTCGACACACTGAGAAGCCGCGGTATCCAGCCAGATATTCTGGTCTGCCGAACAGAACGTCAATTGAGTTCGTCTATCAGAGAAAAGCTATCACTTTTCACAGACGTCGATATTGACGCTGTAATTCAGTGCCGTGATGTGCAGTATCTATATGAAGTGCCGATCTTCCTCGAACAAGATGGACTGGCTGCCAGAGTGCTCGAGCGGTTGCACATGGAGAACAATCCCCCAGACCTCACAGCCTGGAAGGAAATGATCGAGCGCACAAAGAATCCGACAAAGGAACTGACCGTTGCCATCGTCGGCAAATATGTGATGCTATCGGATGCATACATATCGGTCGTCGAATCGCTCAAGCATGCAGCGGCAAAATTAAGTGCCAACGTCAACATCAAATGGGTGTTATCGGAAGATATAGAAAAGAACGGCGCCGAACAGTATTTAAACGAAGTCGATGCCATCATTGTTCCCGGTGGTTTTGGCGACCGAGGTATCGAAGGCAAGATTCAAGCAAGCGCATATGCCAGAACGCACAAGATTCCATACCTTGGATTGTGCCTTGGTATGCAGATAGCGGTGATCGATTTCGCGCGCAATGTGGCCAAAATGGACAAAGCTCATTCAACTGAGTTCGATGCGAAGACACCATATCCGGTGATAGATCTTATGCCAGACCAACACAACGTGACCCTCAAAGGCGGCACGATGCGGTTAGGGCGCTACCCTTGCAACTTGAAGGCGGGATCAAAGGCAGCACAAGTCTATGCCGCAGACGTAATTTGGGAAAGACATAGGCATAGATACGAAGTAAGCAACGAATTGAGAGAGAAGCTGGCAAAGTCAGGCATGGTCTTCTGTGGGGTCTCGCCAGACAGCAAGCTTGTCGAAATGATCGAGCTACCGGATCATCCATTCTTCCTTGCTTCGCAGTTCCATCCTGAGCTGAAGTCGCGCCCCGACAATCCGCATCCTCTATTCGTTGGACTCGTCGACGCCGGCGTTCATGAGCGCGCTCGTCGTTTGGAAAAGTCAGCTGCCGCCAAGACACTGGACAATTTAGAAAACGCTTCAGCTGCAGTCTCGCACCCGAATATGGCAAAAGCCAGCAAAAACTGAAGAGCAAAAATTCAGTGATGGACGTGGTTGGTAACGCTGTGCGCGGCGTGGATTGATCTCTTCCGCAACGCGCGAATAAACTTGGGCATCTCGCCCAGCCAGCCTTTCCACCAAAAGAATGCTAGTGTCGTCAAAGCAAGCACAAGCATAAGACATAGTGCGAATGGATATCCATATCGCCAATTCAGTTCGGGCATGTTTCTAAAATTCATTCCGTATATACCAGCAATAAGTCCTGGCGGCACGAAAATGGTAGTGATAATCGTAAGGACTTTCATCACTTCATTCATTCTGCTGCTGATACTAGAGAGATAAACATCCATCAGATCAGCAGCCAGCTCTCGATAGGTTTCGCAAAAGTCGATCAATTGGACAAGATGATCGTAAGTATCACGCAGGTGCACGGCTGCGCTGCGTTCAAACATATCGGGGGCATCGCGCAAAATTCCGTTCACCATCTCACGCAGAGACCAAACGTGCCTTCGGATAGTGAGCAAGTCGCGCTTGATCATGTGTATTTGCGAGATCGAGCGTTTCGTCGGATTGTCGACAATCTGATTCTCGACTGTCTCAAGACGCTCGCCATAGCGTTCTAGGCAGGGGAAAAATCTGTCGACCATGTCGTTGATGAGAGAATACATCAGATAGTCAGCGCCGTTCTTCCGAATCTTATTGATGCTTTTCTGCAACTTTTCGTGCACGGTAGCAGTGAGGTCTGTCTGCTCATTTTGAAATGTGGTGACGAAGTTCTCACCAGCAACGATAGCCAACTGGTGAGTTTTAAGGCCACCATTAACACTGGCAGACCAAACGATGGCCATCAGCTGGTCTTCAAAAAGCTCGAACTTAGAACGCTGATGAACGCGCAGCTGCTCAAGTGGGACAAAGTGATGAATCTTGAAAGCATCGTTGATAGCTTTCTCCAATTCCGCATCAGGGTGTCCGGATACGTTCAACCACAGGACTTTGCCAATTTGTTCTTCAAGCGCTTTGCTCAGATCTTCTGTCGTCTTGATTTCGTAATCATGAAGGTCTTCGCTGTTGTATGCAGTCAGACGCACCTGGCATACGACTGCTTCTTCAGCACGATGATTGTGACGGCCATGGCTGACAGCGTCAGTGTTAGCATGCGATTGGTGGGTCAGCTCTTTAGTCAATTCGGCACCTGGGCTGAGCCACTATGTCCCACTTCGAACTTCGAGCGTTCAAATTTATCGATCGTTGCGGCGATAGTTTCGGCCAAACTTAGAAGCGCTAGGTCTTGGTTTTGTCCAGCAATTAAGGAGAGACCGGTACTTTGAGTGGGACTATGCTTGACCGGTATCGTCACCTGTGGAATCTTTGCCAGCGGGCTCAACACCGTCAACTTGAGATTTGCCATGCGCTCTTGCGTAAAGATGTGAGGAAAAGCGTTAACAAATGGTGGCACGTTTTGAGTTGTCGGCATAACCAGCACCGTATCTGATGGCAATAGCTCGGCAAAATTTTTCACGATTCGATTTCGGATCGCTTCTGCCTCTGCCTTCTGCTCAATGGTCACACGACTCGCGAACTCAAAGCGTTCTTGAATACTTGCCTCAAAGTGAGGATGTTCGCGTATAATCCATTCTCCGTGAGTCTCCCAGGCGCTAAAACTCTGCAACAAGCGAAAACACATCACAAACTCTTCCCATTCATAGGCGCTAAGCTGAACCGCCTCGACTGATTGAAAATGAGTTTTGATGGAGGGAAGCGCTTCTGCTAGTGCTGCGCCAAGTTCCGGCTCGATAAACTGAAACGCGTCGATAGCTACAAGCAGTCTCTTAAATGGTGAGGTAGTCTGTTCATTGTATGCAGTACTCTGTTGCTCGAGCAAAACAGTGCCACATTTTCTCAGAAGCTCCGCTGAACGAGCAAACCATCCAACTGTGTCGAAAACAGGCGCAAGCGGAACAACCCCTTGCAAGGAAATAGCACCGTAAGTCGGTCGAAATCCAAAAATGCCGCAGAAACTGGCGGGCAAGCGAACAGACCCAGCAGTATCAGTACCGATCGCGAAATCAACAAGCTTAGCCGCGACAGCGGATGCCGAGCCACTTGACGAACCACCACTTACGCGGCCGGCATATTGCGGGTTTTCGGGCGCACCGTAATGCATATTGATGCCGTCCAGACTGTATGCGATTTCATCTGTCACCGTCTTTCCTGCAAGTGTTCCCCCCGCCCGCAGCAGTCTATCGACGACAACTGCATTGCAATTGGCAGGCTCGTGCGTCCGAAGCCAATCAGGATTGCCAGCACCGGTCGGATAGCCAGCTATATCGAAGAGATCTTTTGCTAAGAATTTGAGCCCCTGCAAAGGTCCAGTATCAGCGCCTTTGATTGACAAGGGCAAGAGAATGCCGTTTGTGCGTTTCACAGTTTCAATCAAAGAGTCCTTACCTCAACATCTCAACGGTCGCCAGAGCGTGAGTTCGGCGAAGATGTCGACCAGTCCCAAAATCACATCAAGCCGCAACAAGCTCTATTTTAAATTGAAATTGAAGCACTTCCCCATAATTTGTCTGGATGTGCCTATTTTCTGCCAAGCTCTTTACGAGCGGCTGCAACTCCGTTGTCACTGGCCATGCCGGACATGCCGGATCATACGCCCTCAACATCTCTTTGGAACTCAGATCAAGCGCAACGCCTTCAAATCATGCACTGGTTCTTCAAATGAACAGGAACCGACAGAGTGCATAAAGTTAAGCCGTGCATCCTTGACCTCATCGACCGAGAGCGACATATCACGCCAGAAGGCTCTGTCAGTAAATTTGAATGCAGATGAGTCTGTTTCGGAAACAATCGCTTCAATCTCTTCAGCATCGAGTCCTTTCCAGGCGAAAGCCGAGGCCATCAAAACGTTCAAGAACCCGTGCATAGTCGCTCTAGGTGGATTCGTCTCATAGGTTAGGGCCTGGTTTGCTCTTATCGGATGATGCAGCCCAGCAGTTAACTTGAATGCCAACTTTCTTACTGCGCAATCGTGAATAAAATTTGCAACAACAGCAGGTGTAGGAATTGAGTCAGCTGTGAGCCCGCCGGTTCGCAATTTCGCAAAACAACCAGCAGCTTTGATGGCACTCAACTGATTTGTGTCACCACTTGCTACCTCGCAGTAAACAGGGCTTTTTGAGGTGACAATACTCTTGGTCTCGATCGCTTGCGCTCGCGATTCGTCTTGCTCAGACAAAACCGACAGCGAACCAGTGAAGCTGGTTGGAACACTCATGAGCTCTTTAGCGGGAATCACCAGATGGCGTAACATCCATGCGTATTGGCCAAGGCGATAGTCGTCGTAATTTTCGATCGTCTTTGAAAGATTCAAAGCTGCCGGTGGAAACAAACCTGCATAGTCGATAAAACGCTCCAACAAAACGGCCAATGCCGGGGATAAAGTAGTCTGCATACAAAGCCCTCAGATGCGTATCGATGTTAACACGCAAGGGGCATCAAGCACCATTCGTGTCCAAAACCAGGACAGTACGGACCGGATTTACTTATCCCAGTTTTGTTCGATCGTGTCTGCAACTCCGCTGCCGTCACTGCTTCAGATGGTCAACTTGCTTTTGTGCTTCGGGGTGAGGTTTCGTGTCCATATGCTTGCATCTCCCGATTGATGTAATGCGCAGGTCTCCGTGATTCAACCATAAGTGGACATACGTGAAATTTTTGCGAGAAGAAACAAATGAACTTTGACGCGCTAAAATTGGTACGGCTCGCACCTGTCTGAATACTTCAAATTAGAAACGTCAACGACTGCAAATGAGGCTAGCTTGCTTGAAATCACGACTTCTCGCCCTATTGGTGCTAACTCTATTAGGCTCAAGCACTGCATTTGCTGAGAGCGATAATACTGCCGCTATTAGCGACGCCGAATCGTTATATCGACAGAAAAATCTGCCGGCGGCAAAAGACGCATTTGAAAAATTGTTGGCAAAGAGTCGGACCGCTGGAGACAAAGCCACGACGGCTGCCTGTTTGAACGGGCTCGCTCTCATCGCTGAAGCAGATAAACGATACGATGACGCAACCAATCTATATACAGATGCCCTGAGCGCAAAGGAAGAAGCTGCCGGAAAGGACACGCCAGCAACGGTTCCGATCATGGTTAATCTTGCCAAGCTCAAAGAGAGCCAGGGCAAACTAGATGATGCCCAAGCACTATATCAACGAGCGGTGGATATCCGGCGCAAGGATGCCAAAGGTAATCCGGCGGAACTTGGTGTCAATCTAACCAGTTTGGCTCATTTAATCGCGCATAAGGGCGATTCGGTGAAAGCAGAGAGTCTTTTGAGGGAAGCGTTGCAGTTGATGCAAACTGGTTTGGGCGACAGTAACGCTGCGACCGCCGTCGCTGCGTCAAACCTGGCAGCCCTGCTTTCAAAGAAAAACGACAATGTAGAAGCGACAAAATACTATACACAAGCCGTAGAGATCTACCGAAAGAAAGGTGAAACGGGCGAGCCGCTTGCAGCAGCTCTCACCAACTTAAGCGGCATTTTGAGAAAACAGGAAAAGTATGAAGATGCCGACCCCTACGCGCGCGAAGCAGTAAAAGTGCTTGAAAATACGACTCCAGCCGATGAGAAACGTTTGATCATCGCTATGAACAACCTTTCAAAGGTGCTCGTTGAAGAGAGCAAGTTCGACGAAGCAAGACAAATACTCGACAAACAGGTGGCATTGATAGAAAAAGTCTATGGCGCGGACAGCGACAAGATGATGGGACCGCTGACTGATTCAGCTGTTCTCTTCTCCATGGCAGGTGATTCCGATAAAGCAATTGCCCTACTGGAGCGGGCTGTCTCCAACGGCAAAAAATCCCTGCCGGCAGATGCACCTGAAACTGCTATCGCCATTGAAAATCTGGCAAATCAATACAGAGAGAGTGGAGCCTTTGATAAAGCGTTACCGCTCTATCAAGATTCACTGGACCGCGAACGTAAAATACACGGCGACGTAAGCAAAGAAGCGGCAGATGGATTGGACAACATCGCCTTGATGGCACGAGAGCAAGGAGAGCATTCTGCTGAAGTAACCTTCAAACAAGTTTTAGACATTCGGGAGAAGCTTTCCGATACAGACCCCGGAGCGCTAGCCACCAGCCTGAACAATCTCGCCAAACTTTATCGTGAAGAAGGCAAGTTAGATGACTCAGCTAAACTTTTTCAGCGCGCGCTGCAAATTCGTGAGCAGACATTTGGTCCCAAGGATGCAAGTGTTGCAGCAACCCTGCGCAATTACGCGCTCACTATGCGCAAGAAAGGTGATGACGCTACAGCCGACCAGCTGGATGCACGAGCCGAAAGCATTGAAGACAGCCAGTAATCGCAGGCGACGGTGAGTTTAGGACTAGTCCTTCTTAGGCGACTCAGAATCTTTCTTCGAGGAGTCAGATTCTTTCTTCGTCGACTCAGAATCTTTTTTGGATGAGTCTGAGTCTTTTTTGCTCACATCACTATCCGACTTCTTAGCAGCCGACGCAGCGGATGCATTCTTTCCAAGAACAGTGAAATCTAAATGAGCCGTGCCATGCGAAAGGTAGCCCAAATTATCGGCCCCTTTTCGTGACAGGTCCATCACTCGGGTCTTAACATATGGTCCGCGGTCATTCACTTTAATAACCGTCGACTTCCCATTCTTTGGATTTTCAACCAACACTTTCGTCAACAGCGGCATAGTTTTGTGCGCGCCACTGAGCTTATTCATGTCGAATATTTCGCCTGAAGCGGTCTTCTTGCCGTGAAAAGGAATTCCGTACCAAGAAGCGTTTCCGCTAAATGTCTGGTCGTCAGCATAGACTGCTGTAGCGGCGGTCAGCCCCAGCGCACCTGCTATTAAAAGAGCTGTGTTTTGCACTCTGGTGTATTTCATAGCCATGCTCTTTGGAGGGTTAAAGAGTCCGTACCAGTCACTTTAGCACGGAAAGTTCTCCCACAAACACAATTCACCATTTAATGCGATAGTATGTCATGGCCGGTTAGAGAAGTGAAAGCATGCAAGGCATTTCCAAATCTCCACCAAATGGCATCCTTTTTCAAGTTAACAAAGCTACCAATTGCACCATGATGGTTGTAGCATTTTCGTTGCTGCTCGCGGCTTGCGGTGAAGCGCCTAAGACACGTGCGGCTCAGCGACAACCATCGGTTGTTGCAACTTCAACAACTTCGAGCGTACCTTTACCGCAATCCAACACGATAGATGAAGAAAAGTCTGAATCGGCAGACAAATCGAATCAGGCAAAGCCCAAAAAAGAAGACGATGAGACTCGATATGCAGTTCTCGACGATTCGGCAGACTTTTCAGCATCAGACACGATAAAACACGAGATTCAGGCGGGCAGAAGTCGGATCGATCTTCGCGTATTACGGTGTTACGAAAAACCGATTACAGCTGCCGACATGAAACCGTTTGAGTCGCAGCAAGCGATTCGAAGGATAGAGGAACTCGATATTTCGCGCCTGGGTTTGACGGATGCAGCCATCGAGCCAATACGAGGACTGCACCTAAAGCAATTAGGGATTGACGCAAATAAGTGTTCAGAGCTGCGCGTGATTGAGAACATGCGGTCGCTCGAATCGTTAGATGTAGGAAAACTGCCGCTCACGCACTCGGCTTATAGGCGAATCAGTAAATTGACCAACCTAAAAAGGCTCGGCATGCGGGAATCATCACTAAAGGATGAGGATCTTCCAGCACTATATGGACTTTCTAAACTGGAATATTTGGATGTTGCCAATTGCGCCATAACCTATCATGGTCTGCAAACTCTTCTTGCGCATCTGCCACCATCATTGGTATACAGTTGCGGAGAAAATCGTCACGACGACGCGAATAATTTGGGGAAATATTTCCTGGAGTATGTCAACAAGCATTACAAAGAGACAGAGCAAGCGCTGAAAGAGCGAATCCCTTACTGGGAGCACTTGAATCCACCAGACACCAAATCAATCGAGCAAGGCTATGGGCTGCTCGGAAGTTGTCTCCACGCCCAAGCCAAAAATACCGAGGCCGAGCAAGTATTCTCCAAAGGGTCAGCGATGGAGCTATCCGATAAAAATGAAGACTGGCTAACCGCAAACGGCTCCTGCTGGCAGTACGCATATTTTCTACAAGACCTCAAGGAGTACAAGAAAGCGATCAAGCTTCGCAAACAATGTGAGGCGAGGTTTGCTGCGCACGAAAATAGTGTCGATGGACTTGACATAGGATTTCGTGCAAGGAGAGCCGAAAATCTTTCTCAGCTCGGCTATGCATTGGAAAAGAACGGTGACCTTTTGGAGGCTGCGAAGTATCGAGAGGCCGCAGCTAAAGAGTCTGCGTTGTATCGACGCTACGACATGGCCTTCGCAAACTACGTCGAGGAAGCGAAATGCTACAGTAAGGCAGGCGACCGTAAAGCCGCCAGTGCCGCATCACGCCGGGCAGAAGATCTATGCAGATTCGCCCAAAAAAACATGACTGAGCGTGAGCGCAAGTTGCTAGGGAAAGGCGTACCCAATATCAAATGAGCTATTTGGGTAGGGTCCGCTCCTGCCTGGCAAGCAAAACCAACAAAACTAGGGAAAGACAACTTACGGCAATGCCTAATTTAAGGGCAACTGTGTCCTCATATTTAAGAACAAACTTGTGCTCACCGGAGGGCACGTCAAACATTATCGTACCTTCTTCCGTTTGCAGAATCGGATGTTCATGCCCATCGCAATAGAGGTGCCAGCCGGGATAGTAGTATAAGCGCACAACCATGCGCAGCTTGCCCTGTGGCTTCAAAGTAAATTCTTTGCTGTAGCTCGTAGACTTGCCTGGCGCGATATTGCCACCACCTTCTACGGTAAGAAACTCACTCCGGTTCTCTTCCGGCTCGGCAGATGTATGCGGCGTGCCACCGATTATTCCAGCCAGTGGACGATATTCAGGAACACCATAATAACCAGTGGTCTTCTGCATCCTCGCGAGCATCTGCTTCCGCAAACCCTCGTAGCCTTTGACCCAAAATACAGCCGAGCTGGCGTCTTTGGTGGGAGTATCGTTCAACTTATAGGGCTGCGGCTCGTTGAGCCCGGCGCGAAATTTTTGAATCGTGTAGTCGAAATAGATACTGTGAAGGAACGGAACGGCAAGCAAAAGGTATAAGAGAGACCGCACCGGAGTTGCAAAATTTCGCTCACTTATCGCGCGAATACAGTAAGCAAACAAAACAACGAAACTAAATATAGTCAGCGTCATCAGACGCCAAGGAAACTGCAGAAATTGCAGTATCTTCGTCATATCCCAGAGCGGTCTGAAAAGATCTGTCATAAGGACGAAGGCGATGAGATTCAAGCAGATCCAATAAGTCGGTTCCTTTAGTTCTTGCGAAAATCTCGGTTTACGAAACTTGCAAATAGCGATTATTACAAAGAAAGATAAGGCAAAAACGGTAGCAGCTATAGCAACAGGTGGAACAAAAGGTACGCCGTCAAAACGATTGAACGAAAGAAGATTGCCACAATAGCGGTCCGCAATCACAGCGGTTATGTTTACAAAGCGCTGTTCTAACCAGGCTGGCAGCAAAAAGAAAGATGCACTGCCTAGCCCCAGAGCCGCATAAATAATATTCCACCGCAATATTGTGCCACCATCGAAGGTGCGTATGGAGCAAAACGATACACGACTCAACCATGCGCATGCGTATATCAGTGTCGTTGGCACATGTGTCAACGCGGTAAGGAAAAAGCCAAGCGCAAGAGTATATCTCCAGATTTTTTCTCGCACTCTGTCAACACTTAACAGGATGAGAGAGAGCCAGCCGAGTGACCACAATTCGGGGATGGCGCCGCGTACATACGCGTCGATGACGATGTAGGGGCTCAAGCCTAATAGAAGCGCACCAAGAGCTGCAGCTTTGCGCCCCCAGCGATGGAGTGCTGCCAAATAGAAACAAGCACTCGATGAAAATGCTCCGAGCAAGAGCATCACCGACAGTGCTTGCTCTACTTTCAACTGACATAGAATTTTTAGAGCGGCTCCCAAGTAAAAACACAAGGGGGGATAAAAGACCAACACAGGTCCGCCAAACAGAAAGTCGTTCTGGGCGAGCCAGCGAGGATAGATGATTCCCTCTTCTAGTTCCCTGGTGAAATCTCTCAGCCAAAACAAGTGAGTCCAAATATCGTCAGAACCGTAAATTAATCCTTCGGTGAGGATTTTCCGGCAAATCAAACCGGCAGCTATTAGAAGAACCAGCAAAACAGCCGTATTCTTGGCCACTGGCGATTCAAAAATCTTATTCACAGCCGACTTTCTCAAACCGGAGACCTGCTTGCTCTAACAAGGATGTCATCGCAAAAACTTTAGCGCATTTTTCTAGAGAAGAGGCACCTGCAAGAACTTGACAATCAGCAAGAGAAGAGTCATAATTTGGTTGGTCAACCAACTTAATTATCGGTTTACAAATGTCCAGAGCATCAAACACTGCCGCAAGAAGACTTCAGATCGTAGAAGCAATGTCCAAGGTAATGGCAAGATCCGGATATGAAGGAGCCACGATTAATGCTGTTGCAGAAGAGGCAGGTTTGACCCCAGGTCTTGTGCACTATCACTTCAAATCAAAACTCGAGATACTTCTATCTCTAATAAGTGCTCTGGAAAGCGCTGTCAACGAACGATTCGAGAATCGACTGAAAATCAAAGGCGGCGATCATCCGAAAGGGCAACTGAAAGCGTTTGTCGAATCCTACCTTGCCCTGGGAAAAGATTCCAACCCTGACGCCGTCGCATGTTGGATTGCGATTGGTACGGAAGCACTGCGTGACGAGCAGATCAAAGAGGCCTATCAGGACGTTTCTTCTCGCCAGCTAGCTCACTTGGAGAAAATCATCAAAGACTGTTTGAAAGTCTCACTACAAGAAACACGAGCCGCACGACAAATTGCACTAGGCATTTACGCAGCGATCGAAGGTTGCTATCGATTACAAGTTTGTGCACCACAAATGGTGCAGTCAGGTTTTGCGGCGCCAACCGTTCTGCGTATGGCAGAAGGGCTACTAACAGCTCAGAAACGCTCTTAAAGTGGGGAATAATGTCATGCTGTTTTCACATATATTCGATTATGTTGCAAAGCTTTTTAGAGGCAGGAAATCTGAAACGGTGACTATGACCGACGAGGCGATAACAAGAACGCTTTCAAGCGGCGAAGCAGAAAGCGTACGCTTTGACGACCTCGAAAAAGTCTACATTGTCACAACGGACCAAGGTCCTTTCGTTGAGGACCTCTTCTACGTCCTGAAAGGGCACCACGGAAGCACCATCATCGGGCAAGAATGGGCCAGCAAGGTGAAGTTGATGGAAATGCTTTTCAAGCTTCCAAATTTAGATCTAGAGCAGATACTTCGAGCAATGGCTTCTGTGGAAAATCAAGCGTTTGTTATCTGGCGGGAAGATTGGGCGTAACTCTCCCTTAAATCAATTTTCTTAAACTGGCAATGAACTACTGCATGGTCGAAAACTCATGGGTAATGAAGACGTTCATACTGACTGCTGACAAAATCTGTCAGCAGTCAATGCTATCTTGGGTTAGTCAGCAACACAGACCCCCTGGAGGTACTTATGAGCAACGAAGCAGTAAAAATTGCACGTGCTTTTTTCGAGGCAATGGCTAACAAAGATATAGATGGCGTCATGGATCTCATAGCGCGAGAAATAGACTGCGAATCTCCAAACGGACACGTAGAAGGCGCGGTCGCTTACCGAGAATTACATTCCTGCTTCGCACCAATGATCGATAAATTGACTTTAGAGTCGATTTTCGGCGATGACAGAGAAGCTCTTCTCGTTTATCGCGCCGATACGACTACAGTCAAAAATGCATATGTCGCAGATCATCTAATCGTCAAGAATGGAAAGATAGTCAGCGATAGAGTTATCTACGATAGAACACCATTCATGGAACAGCTGCCTGCATGAGCGACTCTAGAGACGGATAGTGAACGAATTCGCTATCCGTCGGTTGCGACTTTCTTCTCGGTCTCCGCTGTCGTAAGATCAGGAAGGAACCTGCGTTTGTAGATAGGAAATGTCCCGAACTTATCGCCTGTTCGACATAATGCAAGTATTGCGCCGCCAGCGTGAACCAGTTTCCGGCGCTGAATTGGCGCGCGAGACCGGTGTTTCGCTGCGAACTATCTACCGAGACGTCGCCGCACTGCAAGCAATTGGTGCAGACATAGAAGGCGAGCCAGGAATGGGATACGTTCTCAGACCAGGGTTTCTACTTCCGCCAATGTCGTTCACCGACGAAGAGCTTCAGGCGCTTGTGGTCGGAGCTCAGTGGGTCAGCAGGCAAACCGACGATGCACTGGCATTAGCCGCACAAAATGCTATGGCGAAAATCTCAGCGGTTCTGCCCCAAGAAATGCGACAAAAGCTTGATGACGATGCGATTTATGTTGGTCGCAAACGAGAAGAGTTGACACCATTTGATCTAAAAGCTGTGCGACTCGCCATTCGAGACCAGAAGAAGATCCGCATCGTTTATCGGGATCAGGCCGGGATTCAAACCAAGCGTGTCATTTGGCCAGTCATCCTTGGATTTGTTGACTCGCGTCGGTTCATCGCTGGTTGGTGCGAACTGAGGGAAGACCATCGTTTATTCAGAATCGATAGAATCGAAGAAGTTGAGTTTCTCGCCGATCGCTATCCTCGCAATCGACGCGAACTTGCGAAGGAATGGCGAGCAGCGATGCAGAAGCAAGATTAGGCGGATGTAGATGCAAAAATCACAAGCTACCGAATCAAGTCTTCATTGGGGCCTGCCGGAAAACTTGCCGGACTTCGCACTGATTGCGTCGCACCGTGCATCCTTGTTTGCTGTTATCCCAAACAATGGTTCGTCCAAAAGATTGGAAAACTTCCGCATGAGACTGTGAACGCCATTTGTAAACAAGTCGGTGAACTTATCGGTTTAGATTGATACTAGAATTTGAATTGTTTGCATGCGCAATTCTATTCGCAAAGCCAATAAGCGTCGCAACACACTCTCCTCTTAGGAGAGTAGTTATAGGAAACTCTTCCCACAATAAGGGCGGCGCTTCGAGTGCCGCCCTTATTGCGGTCTAACGATCGGCAACAAGCGTCGTCGTGTCTCAACATAACCATTAGCAAACATCCTCAAAACATCATCATCGTCGACTAACGGAAAAGGCGGACGTTGACCAGTAGCAAAATCAACGACAAGATCGTTGGCTCGACGCGGAGATGCCGGTCTTGGTAGTTGCGAAACAAGTGCAGGCAGCTCATTCGGCAAATGACCAGTTGGACTGTTATATAGTCCTTCTTCTACGACACCCAGATCCACCAACGTAGATTGTTTGCCATTTACGATCGCTTCGACCGGCTTGACGCCGTTTCCATTAACATTGACCGCAGTGCTTGCCGTCAGGGCTGTCGAGATCTTAATGTTGCCCTGGAAGTTGACGACTCTATTGTTCTTCACGTCGTAAGCGAGGAAACTGCTAGCCGGAGTGACGCGGTCTTGTAAAGCGAGCCGCTTGTCGAGTGCGCTAAATGAAGGATGCATATCTAACTGCGAACCATCCCAGGTGACTATGTGAGGGATGCCGCTCGGTACCTGAGCTCCGAGAGCCCAGCGCCAGAGATTCAGTGGATTGTCCCACCACATCTGAGTCAAGTCGACGCGACGCAATCCATGCAAAGCACCGTCACCAAGATCTTTGCCAGTCATCATCGAGTTATAGGGTCGAACTGATTGCCAAGCCAAATCAGTCAGATCGATCTCTGGTTTCACATGCTCACGAGTGTCAAAAGTCTCATCTAAAGTATGCTTGGTTGCAACCACTCGCTTAGCAGCAGACAAAAAGCCGAACAACGCTGGATCTTGTTCCAGCAGCGTCGCAGGATCTTTGCTTTCAGCAAGTGCCTGCAACCTAGCTCGAAGTGCAGCTCTATCCGGGGCACTAGCGTCCTTGCTGTCGAACGCATCAGAACCACTGGGCTTCAGCCCTTTGATTAGCGATTCGACCATGTCACGGTCCGCAGAGCTTGTCGAATCAAACTTGATAGAAGTGTCCTTAGCCAAATCGAGAGCGTGGAAAGTTGAGCCAGCGGAGACACCAGTCACTTGTTTGGGGTGCAGTTCCATTTCATCAATTGCAGCAAGGAAGCCGAGGTGATGGTAACCTTGCTGCCCACCTCCAGAAAGCATCACGGCAAAGTCGCCAGACTGAAGCGCCTGTTTCCATTGTTCAGGCGAAAGCGGCGTGCGCCCTTCGACATTCGTTAGGTCTTCCAGTGAATAGGTGTCAAGGTGAAAGCTTGGTAGAGGTCCGCGTTCTTCAGCTTTATCCTTTTCTGTTCGCGTGTCGCGTCTGCTCACTACCCGATCGCCTGGCTTGGCATCAGGAGATATCGAGGGCGATACTTCATAGTCAACTCGGGGGCGGGTCTGACCACGTGTTCGAATGAAATCGTCTGCCTCGCGTTCAAATACGCTCTGGTAGCCTTGCTCATGCCTGATCGCACTAGCATCTACAGAAACGAGCGAGGAAAGTCCGAGCTTCTGGGCTGCTGCATTTTCAGCAGAACGAGCTGCGACCTCCTGTTGCGCTCTTGTCTGTACATATCTTTCTGTAACCGCAGCGTTACTTGGATCAGCTGGATCGGTTGATCTTATATCTTGAGCCATAGATTTAAAGGCGTTCTCAAAAGCAGGATCTCGATACGCCTGGCGATGAGAGAGCTCTTGAATAATGCTAAGCGGGCTGGCATCTTTGCCTGCATACACAACGTTTGTTTTTTGGTCTATCCTCGTCGCGCCGGAGTCACCCAACTGTATTGAAGTACCGAGGTCAGACAATCCGGCTAGATTCACAGCTTTAATTGCAGCAGGATCAGCCCACGATCCAGGAACGGGAGCCTCTCCAGGAAGTTTGGACCTCAAGGCATCACCGTGAAGTCTTGCAGTAGCCTCAGTAACCTTGGGAAGTCCATTGAACATTGGTCCTTCGGCCACCATATCGACTGCTTTCTTTCCGGCTGGAAGCAGTGCGTTCAATACACCGCCGGATGCTGCACTACTGGCGATGGCATCGCTGCTCGCTAATCGGTGTTGTTGTATCAATGTGCTCGCATTAATCTGGAGGGCACCACCAACGCTACCAACCAGGTAACGCTTACCAATACGAGACAATGTACTCTGTCCGGAATTGACAAAACTACCGCCCGCCTCGAATGCAGTGAATCCGACCATAGTGCTGACAAAGTTTGAGCCACGGCTCTCTCCTTCCTTCGGATCTTTAAGAGCAGCATAAGTCGAAGCGCCCAACACAGATGCGACTCTGGTATCTTGAGCAACCGAGCGCACAGCGCTTCCGACCCTCAGTCCCTGCAATTCAAGCCCAAGTGGTGCAACCTCACCGAGTCCCCGCAACGCCCGTCCGGTAAATTTCCCGGCCACGGCATATACGAGGAATGAACCCGCCGTGCCAAAAATCTGCTGTGAGTAAGAAGCAACGCTTCCTTCAGGCGCCCTGGCGGTTTCAAGCTCGGAAATTTTGCCCAGCTGAGGTGCTTTATAGTCTTTCTGCGCTGCCTTGTTTACCATCCATGTACCTACGTCACTCAATCCATTGAGGACGTTAACACCAGCATTTACAGGTTCAACAGCAAAACTATTCACCGCGGGAGCGATGGCATTCTTTTCGAGTCCTCCCACAATGTTGAGCAGGTTCGTTCGATGCTCCAGTTCAGTGGAAGCAGTCGATTCTGGCCGTTGTGCATCGGTCGAACGAGTGACGAGGTCCGCTGTTGCCATCTATTGAATACGAGAGGGGTGACTGAAGTGTGCTGGAAAAATGGAAGCTCGGCAATCGTAAAGATACGAAGTAACTGTGTTCTCAAAAGTGTCATTGTCGAACAGAGTTCGCTAACGTTGTTTTTAATGTATCCGCTGGCGTAGTACGCATTGAAGAAGCGCCCTCGCATTGATTTTCCTGCAATTAAACTGGGAGGGAATAATGACCGCTCAATCGCACTAGTTTGGGCGCGTTAGAACCCATCACTCTTTTTAGATTTTAAAATGTAGTGCATGGTTCTTTTATTGGTCATGTCGTTAACAAGACGATTGAACGAGAAGTTCCCCCTGTGCATAGCATCGCGGATACACACGGCGTTATCAAACGACTGTCTTTCGGACTCGAAATGGCGCAGCTCAGCTTTTATAGTATTGTCGCCGACCTTGCACGGAAACCATTGTCCACAAACGGCAACATGCGGTTCCCAATCTCCCTCTAATTTTTGCCCTTTTGTTCCAGCTGGACGTTTCCACCAAACAGAGCCAGGCTCCGGATCGACTCTTGGGCGCTCTGCTCCGAAGTAGCAGCGTCCGCTAAAATCCAATTGGTCAGGCAGCTTTGCGATCAGTTGCTCAACCGCGGCTTCGTTCAATTGTTTTCGATCCAGTCGCTGAGACTCTAGAAGTTTATACTGCACGCGAGGTCCACGCTCACAAATCTCCGGAGTAACCGTTTTTCCTCTATACGATTGGAGCCAAGCTGACAATTTATCGGAAATTTTTAGCAACCCTTGGCGGCTGTCTGCGAAATACAAGCTGGCTATCTGATTTTCAAAGAAGTCAGCTGGTATCCACTGGCCTGGAGATGCCAAAATATCTGTGTAGAGCCTTTTACCAGACAGAGAAAATCTAAGACGAATATCGCCCTCGGCTGCCGAGTCGGAATCAGTTGTATGCGGCAGAAATACACGACCACTCAACTGAACTTGTTTAGGCAGATCGGCGAGCGACCAATCCTTTTTAGCTATAAATTCATCAATGCCTCTATTCTCGATAATTGGCACTGCTTGTGAGTCTGCAGTGGCTGCTACTATTGACGGATCTCTGCGAAGGCTGAGGTAACTTGCCACACGCTCGAGATTGCCCTTGCCGACAGTCGCCATGCCCGCACCGCCAGCGATTGCAGCGAATCCTGTTTCATAAATAAGCCGGCCGGCTTTATCACCCATGCAGAAAGCGTTCTTTGAAGCATCTTTGGGATGACTCCAAGTATCAACTGACGGCTGCAAAACATCACAAACTTGCCAACCATAAGGAATAGCTAAGAGCTTGAAGCCGTTTTTCTGCATAAACGGCAGCACTTTTCCAGTGACCCCGGGCATTCTTTGCATTAGAAGCAAAGCCGCACCTGTAGCAGCTATTCCGAAAGCTTGCTTCGCAGTCTCTTCTCGTTTCTCGCAAGCGTGACGCACACAGCGACTGATGGACTGCCCGGCTGGCTCAATCGCCTCCTGAAGCATTTTCCATTCAGCTTGTGCTCTATCGGCCACAGTCACGGACCTGTGACTGGTATCATCGCATCCCGATTCGAATTTGTCTGGTCGCATGGTATCACCTCGATAAGTTGATCATTGAACCAAGTCAGTACTTGGCTCAGTTCCGCATAATATTGTCGTGTCCACAGCATTAAAGCGAGAGATTGTTGCAGTGGAATTGCAGCGGATGTGCAGATGGGCTTGCAGAAAATGGAGACAGTAATCGAAGAATTTCGCCAGGACTTCAACAAGATGCGCCCACACTCAAGTTTAGGAGTTCTGACACCAGCGGAAAAACATGCCAGCTACAGTGCAATTAAGTTAGCAGTCTAATTCTGGTTGGTACAACAAAAAGGGAGCAGGTCAGAGCTACCCTTATGAGCGAGTTGGATTGTACTCAAAAGGTTTTCTGAACTAAATAGGAGCTGAGCCAAAGTTCAGGAGGAACCATCACGCAGCAAAAATTGACAAGCTGCCATTAGCGGCGATGGTCACCAAAATTCAGTTTGGCGCGAGAACTTGACGAAGTGCAAAAACATTCGTCTTAATGAGCAATGACCCAAAGGTGAAGCTACTTAACGTCAATCAAATGCGGCATTGAGCCCTGTTTGAAAATAAAATGGTGGAGGCGGCGAAAATCGCCTGGACAGCCATTCTCATCAAGACTCGTCAATTGATTTTGTTTGATGGTGCGGGTCTCGGGATTTTTGTCGCTTGCGCGAAGCGGCGCCAATGGTCCTGAATGGACACATGAAGGGCCACAAAATGGGCCACAGTTTTTGAGGGAATTATGGGGTAGCCTGGACACCGCCAGTTGACACCATGTTATCAAAATGATAACTTAACTAAACAACCCCGGCGCCGGGGTTGACCAGCGGTTATCAAACTGATAACTTGAAGGTGATTGAGTGGAAATCATCAACGAAAGCGAGTTGCACTCGTTTGCGAAAAAACATTCCAATGCGCGAAGACCGCTAGCGAACTGGATCGACGTAACGAAGGCAGCCGCATGGAAGTCTTTCGCCGAAGTGCGCGAGACTTTCAGAAGCGCAGATTACGTTAAGGAGCAAGTCGTCTTCGACATAGGTGGAAATAATTACAGACTCATCAGTTCGATTGACTATTCCCTACAGCGCGTTTACGTCTTAGAAGTGATGACACATGCAGAATATGATCGGTGGAAGGCATGAATACAGCAAGAGTCGACAAAGCGTATATGGAACTAGTCAGGGAGTTTCCTCTGGTTCCGCTACGCGACAAGTCAGAATTCGACGAAGCCATAAAAGTTATGAAGCGGCTTGCGTACCGTCGAAGCAGCTTGAGCAACGGCGAAGCCGACTACTTAACAGTCCTCGGTGACCTGATTACTCAGTACGAAAAGAAACTGCCTCGACTAGCAGAAGAGATGACACCCCGAGAAGCCCTGGCTTTTCTTATGGAATCCAATGGACTAGCTCAGGCAGATCTGGTCGAGTATGTCGGTTACAAGTCAAACCTCTCCGCTTTTCTCAGCGGCAATCGGGGACTGAGCAAGCGCGCAGCTTGTCGGCTTGCCGAATACTTCAAGGTGTCACCGGCGCTATTTCTTTCGAAGGAATGAGAACATGAAGAATCCAAATTCAAAGAGGAAGAAGCAGGACATTTTTAGCGTCGCGACGAAACTCAATAAGGAGTTGGTCGAAGAAGTTATTCGTCTTTCCGATCTTCATCACAAAACCAGTGGCGCCTTATTCAAGACTCAAGTGCCTGTACGAAAACGGAAATCGTTTTACAGCGCTGCTGACTGGGTTCGCGCTCAAGACTCCGCACCAAACCTTCCGAAAATAGGGTTGGAAGACTTCATTGCTACGCTATCTCACGAACAGCGGATAGAATTGATGGACCTCGCCTGGCTTGGGCGTAACGACGGGCCGCCAGGAACGGTGCGCCAGTCATTAGAGTCCTTGGTCAAACATGCTCGGAAGTTATACAACCCAGGCGGCTATGCAAGTTATCTTATACACAAACCGCTTGGTCGTTATCTAAAAATTGCGTCCGGACTGAGTCCAACTGACATTGTGCTTGATGAAGTCGAGATCGAGATGCGTTTAGGTCTTTAGTTTTGGAGCTGTTTCATGAGTACTCCAACCCGCTACGTGGCGCCTGTTCATTTTGAAGACTTCTCCGGTGAAGCCTTCGAGCGCCTCGTTTTTGCATATCACTTGCGAGCTGAATGGTGGCAGGATCTTGAATGGTACGGACAAGTTGGCAGCGACTCGGGGCGGGACATTTGGGGAAGCCGTAACAATGATTTTGGGCATAATGAGACAGTTTGCATTCAGTGTGTCAACCGCACTAGACTAACAAAGACAAAGGCACAATCTGATGTTCGCAAGATCATTCGAGCACCACACGGGACTCCGACAATCTTGAGGTTCGTTTGTAGATCAGACATCTCAGCCGATCTGCGTGATGCCATCAAAGAGTTTGCTTCCAAGAACTCAATATCAAGGCTCGATGTTTGGTCCGGGCAAGAATTTGAAGAACGACTCCGAATGTGTGCAGAATCACTTTTACAGAGATTCTGCGATGGTGTCGTATTTCCAGAAGCTTCGCGCGATTTGGGACAATTCGTCCATGATCTCGCGCCAACAGACGATCACGAAATCATTGGACGTCTATCTCTGATATTTGATCGCCCGTCGTTTACAACACCATTCCACTCTGAAAGTTCCGTTGGCGATTTCAGACAAGCGATATCAGATACCATCGAAGCTCTGAATACCGGAATTCGGAGACTAAGAGACGGAACTGTGTTCGCGAAGATTCACTGTCGACATGATCTTCATGACGAAGCCGCAAAGCGAGCTTTAGCTGACGTAGTTGAGAAGCTTAATCGTTTGAGAATGGCATATGATGATCTGGAGCGGCGTGGCGAAATCGAGAACTGTTCGAGTGGATCACACTTGCACATAAAACCTCATGCATGCCAGCGAATGGACGCTCTTCGTGCTGAAATTCTAAACCAAATGAGGTATGTGTATCCTCAATTTACAGTCACGCTGAAGAACATGTATTGACGATTTCAGAGGCGCAAAACACTTACGTTCACTGCAAGCAAAAACGAAAACATCGGTTTCCCAATTGACATGCTTTCATCACTGGAGAGTAGATATCCAGCTCGTTTCAGGAAGTTGCTCTCCGAGCACATTCTCCGAAACCAAGTCATTTAGCGCCGATAGGAAGGCAGCATTGGATTTGAAATACTCGAGAAGATTGTTCTGTTCATTAGGAGGATCGTAAGGCTTGAAGCCGAACTCACTCGACTCACAAGAAAGCTCACGTAATACAGGTTCCTCCGATCCTGGCAAATAGCTTGCTTCGAACAGGAAGTACTCCAATCTCAACCAGGACAGGATCTGAGGTTCTGCGGAGTAATCTCCCATAAACCGCCGCATTATGACTTCATCCAAACCACCAAACTCCTCATCGAAAAAAGTCCGTGGGTCTGGTGCCGGAAGATCTCCCGTCCAGCGCAACGTACCTCGCAGAAACTTACTCGACTTCCCGTCAGTTATCACGGCTTCAAACCATGGGAGAACAACTGGTTCTCCATAAACAGCCACGCCAGTCACGGCGCCAATAATATTGTCCGGACAATGTGTGCTAATTGACACGGTTGATTCGGGCGTGATTTGGCTATTCAAATACCCAAACAAACAGTTGCGCCACACGTCGTTGACCGCAAGAATTTGCTTGCATCCTTTGAGAAAGTCATCCCAAGATGCAGAGAATTTCGGACTCGACGTGCGAATAAACAGTTGATTACTAATACCTTCTACTCCAGCAAGAGCTCGCTGGATATCCTGTTCAGTAATCAGCACTTCATCTTGCCACCGTCCGAATCTCAGTGTGGGACCAGGCTTCCAGTCGCTGAGAAGACGCCCGAACTGTTCAGGATAGCTACATTCAAGATCATCCAGAAACGCACCCTGTGGCTGTTCATGGAACAACTTCCAAACAGCCCCGCTTGCCTCGTCTTCGTAAATCCAGGGGTTTTCTTCTTGTTCAATCTCGTCAAAATCCAGTCCATCGCCCAAATCGGAACGCAACCGCAATCGAGCGGCCCCGTCCAGTCTAGATGCCGCGACATAGAAGCCATATGGATAGATCACTCTCTGGTTATCGCCAGCATAATCAAATTTGATGGCGACGAAATCCGGGAATCCCGCAGCTTTAAACGCTTGTATCAATGGATCAATCGACTCATCTCGTTTCTCTTCCGTACTGAAGAGATAGAGGGATCGACTAGGATTCAGTTCGAGAGTCGTTGCATTAGGAAGAGGTGCGATCGCGTCGACGGCTATAGGATCTCCTTCATCCGAGACTTTGAGGTGAAACCCATCGACATGGAATGGTGTTTCTTTTTTGAAAGCAGAGAATGGAACGATTAACTCCGACCATTCTGTAGAAATTAGGATTGCGCGCACTTTGGCATCGGAGAACCCATGCTGTGTCCGCAACAATGCAGTGTATTTTATAAGTTCATGAATTGCTTGCCGAGCTGCTTGATTGCTTTTCTTGAGTTCGATAACAACGAGTTGCTGATGTACACGGTCTTTGGCCAGAATGTCAATATAACCATCTGTTCCAGATGGATTTTCGATGTGAAACTCGATATCGATGAGGTCGAGATTCGGATCGATCAAATCCAACATCTTAGCTAGTTTGTCGCGAATCTGATTCTCTCGCACCATTATTAGCTTCGCCGCTGAGACCTCGCCGACTACAACTATCAAATATCCTCATTCAATGCGCGGCAGTCAAGCGAAAAGCGACTAACCTTCAGACACCCCTACCGAACCGATGGTGGTACACCATCCGGTAAGGCAAGATAAAGAGAATATCTTCTTATCCCGAATGGCATACCTAGTCAGCGTTTTAAGAACCGCCCTGAAACCGCTCCTCTTATCCGCAATAACGCTAGGGATCGGTGTTTTAAGAACCGACATGAAGTAGGGCATTGACTCGTTCTGCTCGTTCCATTTCGGGCGACGGCGATTCGGTGTACAGCAAGTTATCTGAGTTTCGCAATCTAACGATTTTGCAGCCGTCGCGAGTTGAATGTTAGCAGAACGGTCAAGCCGGGTCCTTCCAATTTGCGGGCTCTGGTCGAAAGCGATACCAGCAAGTGCCGCAGCGAAGCAGCCCAGTCGATGGTGGCACACCATTCGGTAAGGCAAGATAAAGGGAATACTCAAAACCTCCGAATGGCATAACTGGCGGGCATGACCAGTGCCTCACGCAGCAACCACAATTCTACAGCATGCCTCAAAATCGCTGGAGGTATACTCCTGCGTCCATTTCCGGTGAGGCACGAAACCGAACCGATGGTGCACACCATTCGGTAAGGCAAGATAAAGAATAACTGTTAAACGGCTACATGACGCCGCACATAAGCCTTAGTCACCATGCACCGTTTCGAGAGAGGATGCAGAACGCCACGCACAACTTCGAAAATAAGGATCCCGTGTAGCATTGAGCGCGCATGGTCAATTTTGTAAGAACTCAAATCTGGTGATTTCCCTAGAGACAGAAAATCGAAGTGTCGATGACAATTGTAGTAACAACTGCGCAGACAAAGCGCGAACGTTGACAGTCATTTCTCTTCTTTGATCGCCGAATTTTGTTCCGGCGATCTTTTTTGTTCGAAAAGTCGCAATTCGAAGCGATATTTTCCCGCCCCGAATTCTGATCGCGGGCAAGGAGATCATCATGTCCGAGACACTTCCCAATCTTCATTCAGTAGCCGCAGCAGCCGACCATCTCGGCGTGTCGCTGAAAACAATGTGGCGGCTTATCAACTCCCGTCAAATTACATTCATCAAAATCAATCGTCGTGTGCTCATATCAACAGACGCAATAAACGAGTTCATTCAAGCAAACACAGTCAATAAACTCGATCCGAATGACATCGCACGAAAGTTTGTCTACCGCTAACGGAATTGACACACCTCACACTAGCTAGCATCAAGTCCTGATGCTGATTTTCCAACTAGCAAATACTCGTTAAACGTGCGATCATTAGAGCACCGTATATAGTGCCTAGTGAATTGCGCGCCAGGAGGTTTATCCATGTTAGGCGTCAAAGATGGTATCTGGAAGCGTGGTAACAATTGGTACATCTCAGTAAAGGTCAATGGCCGGCGCCGAGTGAAATCTTTCGGCCGCGACCGCAAGGCCGCGGAGCTTGCGCTAGCAGAAATCTTGAAGCATCGCGCAGTTGCGAATGCCACCAATGACTGGTCGTCTCTGGCTGAATTCACGAAGCCGAAGACTCGCAAAACATTCGCAGAAGTCGCTGAAGATTACCTCGCTGAAAGAGCGGGACTGAAGTACAGCACATTGCGGGGCTATCGCGAAGTGCTCAAGAACTACTTGCTTCCCGCATTCGGCAAAATAGAAATCGGTGACATCAGCGAAGAAGATGTCGCGCGATTTCAGTCCGAAGTATCAAAGGCCGTTTCAGCAGTGAGAACAAACAACATAATGGGGCTGCTGCGCTACATCATGAAAGTGTGTCTGCGCAGAAAACTGATCGCGGAGAATCCGACCGTGGGCGTTCGTCCGCTCACAGAAAAGCAGCCGGACATTGATCCGCTCACGAAGGAAGAACTTGATCTCGCCCTGTCAAAAATCGTTCCTCACTATCGACCATTGTTTATCTGTCTTGCATGGACCGGGGCGAGACCTAACGAATTGTTTGCGCTCCGCTGGAAAGACATCGATTTCAGTCGCGGAGAAATTCGGATCAACAAGGGCAGAGTCCGGGGTTCTGAAGACCTTCCCAAGACAGCTTCGAGTTCGCGAATTGTGCCAATGCTATCGATAGTCAGACTCGCTCTCGATAAGCTTAAGCAAACCGGGACCACAAACATTGATGGCTACGTGTTCACAACCAAGAGCGGAAGCCGATCGACAAACATCTAGATCACATGTGGAGAACAGCTTTACGCAAAGCTGGCTTGCGGCACCGACCATCCTATCAGCTGAGACACACATTCGCGTCTCTGTGCTTGGAGACCGGTGTTACACCGGGCTGGCTTGCCAACGTACTCGGACATTCAACACTGCAAACTACATTCAAGCACTATGCCCGCTTCATCAAAGATGCATCTGGGGCGAATGAGCAACGTTTAGAATCGCTCCTGTCGCAGGACAAGTCAGTCAGAGCTGGGAGAAAGGATTAGTTCGTTTCTAACCCTAGTCTTGGTCGGTGCTCCGCTCTTGGCACGGAAAGCGGCAATGCAATCGAGGCAACCCACTCTCCCCCTTCATACAGTTTGCCACGCACAGAGCAGGCAACTCGACCGTTGGCATACTGGATTGGACCGAAGCCTAAAAACAATCCGTATTTATATTGAGCGTGTCGCCGGTTTCTAGTTCAATTCCGTGCGTTAACCGGATGAGCTTGATTCGATCATCGAAGTTATCGGCTCATTTCTTGACCTCCATCATCAGAAAGTTGCCATCATGGGTGGTATCACCTCGGACATGCAAAATGATGTCCGGATAGGTTGACTGCTCTGCAATCTCGTAAATGAGATCCGTGATCGGAGTTCCTGCGGCGAGCTTCCGTGCCAACCTAAGAGTCAACTTTCGTGCGATTTTGTCTGTAATCAAATTCCTAAGGACATGGATAGTCTTTTCATTTTCACCTGCCTTGTCGTATTCGCAGTCCACATCCCACCTGTCCCCGAACCGGGCCTGTCGATAGGTTCCAAGTCGGTGCGTGATTGCGCGCTCATACACGTTGCGCTCTAGAAGATAAGAATCATACGCAAGCAAGTCTGAAACGGCCTGTGCAATGCGGACCAAATCATCGCCTGGCAGCATTTTACTTCTCTTTCGGCGGCGCCGGCAGCTTGTTATCCATCTTTATCACCTTGCCACGCGACTCCAAATCTTCCAATGATTGAAGTCCCTCGGCAACCTCGGTAATGAGGGCCGGATTGCGATTCGTATCATCAGGTTCGTTCGATGAAGAGAGATACTTTTCGATGTACTGCGTCTGCGCCATGCTTAATTCAAGCTCTTGACGCTGCAAATCCAACTCCCCTCGTCTTTTTTCCTGTTTATTTCTGTAAGACCAGTCTTTAACGAATTCTCGAAGCTCTCGAATTATTTCGGCGATACCAGTGAATGAAAATTGTCCAGGTGAAGCCATAACGGCGCGATAGAGAATGCAACGTTCGTTGGGTGCAGCGAACGTGTCTATGTGTTGCAGGATCTCAATCTGATAACTGGTGCCGAACACATTGTAAGAACCTGGCCAGAATACGAACTCGGGCAATGGCTCACCCCGCTCCATAGCCTCGCTCAGTAAATCAAACCATTCATACATCATTGGTGAGGGTCGGTCTCTCCACTTGCGGAGCGACTCTTTCAACCTTTTGAGTCTTGCGGAGCGAAACTTTTCAGAGTCTCGATACCAGAGATGCATAGCAAGCTTTGGGTTGTAGAGCTTTGAAACTGCAAGCCCCAAACTCGCTAAATCTTCTGGGGTCCAGACTCCATCGGTGTGAAACGTGATCACTTCATTTTCTCTGGCTGTAACCATGCAACTCTCCACAGACCTGAAACCGTCTGAAAATACCACACAGCAACATATGTTTGCCGCCCCAAAATTCCTAGCGAAAACCGGGTGATTTCAGTTCCCAAAAATAAATTGACGGGCCACAAAAGGGGCCACACTTGCGCACATTCCCCTTATTGAGAATGCTCGAAAGCGTGCACCAATGATGCTTTGAGCCCTGTTTGAAAATAAAATGGTGGAGGCGGCGAGAATCGCACTCGCGTCCAAAGAAGTGGAGAGGCAAGCTTCTACAAGTTTAGTTCAGTATTTTCGCAGTCACCGCTTGCGCGGTCCGCTGCCACAGGTCTGAACGACCAACCGGGATCGCAGTTATAGCTTAGATCAGGATATTAGCTGCTAACTTCTCCTGACTGCAACTACCATGGTTTACCCAGCAACGGCGGGTAGCAAAGCTATCACTGAGTGGCAAAACCTACTGTATTAGAGTTAGGTTAGGCGGCGCGCAAAGCGCGAGCGCCGAAATTGCCGGCAACAACGTTATTGTTGGCATTTGTTTTTTTTGCTTAGTGTTTTACGAGGTGCCAAGCGACCTCGACCTGCAACCTACGACCCTACAACCCTGTCGAATCTAAACGCCCCCATGTATAAGCATGAGTTTTGGGTTCTGGTCTGGAGCTTCAAATATTCAATTTTCAGAGTTCGCAGCGCATCACCAGCACGCGCAATTTCCAGTATAACAAACCGATTTCTCGTTAGCGGCTGACGGTAAGACCCGTCCAGGCGCCATTTTGTTCCGTTTGCAGAATTTTCCAACCACGCGAGGCTAAAGCATCTTCCAACAAATGCAATTTTTCAGTGAGAACACCGGCACAGAATACGACACCGCCTGGAATCAACAAACGCTCGTATTCGGGCAGTAACGCGATGATGTCTTCGCATGTCATATTAGAGAAGATGTGCTTGTATTGCCGTTCCGTCACGATCTCTGTTGTACCGAGTTCATTTTGAACCCGCGCCGAGACACCGTTCAGCTCACAGTTGTGCTTGGACGTTCTCACCGATTCGGGATCGTTGTCGATAGCAAGAACGCGGCAGGAGGGGTTGAGAATGGTTGCAGCTATTGCCAAAATCCCGCTGCCTGTGCCGACATCGAGAGCTTCCTCAATAGTTTGCTCCCGTTCGATAGCGCTCATGCAGTACTGAGTAGTTGCGTGCAACCCGGTTCCAAAAGCCATACCAGGCTCGATAAAAATCACATGACGACCTGCCAGCTCCGGATATGCTCCTGCTTCAAACTCACTCTTGAGCCACGGAGGGCATATTCCGAGCTTCTTGCCAATGGTGAAAGGTTGAAAGCCTTGCTTCCAACGTTCCAACCAATCTTGCTCTTCAACCTGACTCACTTTAAGAGAGCGCAGGCTGCTAGAGAGCCCATATTCTTCCATTGCAGATTCGAGCCGCTTGAGCTCATCGTCGGAGATTGCAGCTGACGGAAACGTGGCTTGCAGCAATAGCCGACATTCCCCAGCCTGTTTGACCTCACAGCCGGTTGCTCCGTTGTGAATCATGAGCCAGGATGCCATGTCTTCATGCTCGGCTGAGATTTCGAATTCTAGGGTTGCCCATTTTCGTTTGGTTGCTGACTCGTTCATTTCGCTCCGCTCCTTTGAGCACCGGCGGCTCTCCTCGATTAATTGATACCTTAATTCAGCAGCAGTTGGCGATACCGTATTTAATGGCAACTAGAAGATCAAAAAAGCATAAAAAGTCGCGAACAGATCTTAAGAAACGACCACAGCGACCAGACATTCGCTAGAATGAATTCAGTATCGCCTTCGCGCACAGACTAAGCAGTCTCGAGCGTCAACTTTACTAGGGTAGTGAGCCCAGAATGCGGACTCGGAAAGATATTGCCGAAGGTCGGACTTGAACCGACACGGGGTGTAAGCCCCGGTTGATTTTGAGTCAACTGCGTCTGCCATTTCGCCACTTCGGCAAGGAGTCCTATATTACACCATGAAATCTGCGAATCGAAAGACACAAAAACCAAAAGCCACTGAATCGCCAATCTCTGGCGCTTCCGACCATTTTAAGTTTATCGTCACAGGTTTTAATAGTTTCGGAAAGAATCTTGAGAACCCAAGCGGTTTGACGGCCAGAAACTTGCCAAGCGAGATGGTAATTGGGTCACATACAGTAGAGATCGACGGGCAGTTACTGGAAACTTGCTGCACCAGCGCATGGAAAGCCGTTAACATCGCACTGAACAAAGCTTCTCGACGCGCACAGCGCAAGAGCTCATCAAAAAGCGGAAAACAATACACAGTGCTTTTGATGTTAGGACTTGCTGCAGTCAGGAGTACTCTCAATCTTGAGAGGCTGGCGTTAAATCTAAGAGACTATCCTATTAAAGACAATCATGGACACAAATACGACGGCGAGGAAATCATGCCCGGTCAGCTCGCCGTCACGACTGACTACCCGCTAATTGAGCTGCGCAAGAGACTGAACAGTAAAGGATTTCCTGCGCACATCTCAAATCACTGCGGCACTTTTGTCTGCAATGATGTCTACTACCAGAGCTTGAATTACCGCCTCGCTCACGGTACGCCAGACCTAATTCTCTTCGTGCATGTCCCACCAGCGCGAGTGTTCGCTCAGACAGTGCGTGAAGAGGGCAACGGCAAACAGCAAGTATCAAGCAGACCAACTAAAGCGAAACAGCTTGAAATAATGCAAGTAGCGATATTGGAAGTTATAAAATTCACCGTGGAGCATTTGTCTTCAAGCAGAAGTCCACGCGCGGATGCGCAAAGGTTGCTTTCTCGACTTGCCAAAAGTGGAAGTGAAAGTGGAATTAGCACCAAGCTCCATACTTCCCGGAGCAGCACCAATGGAAATGGAAATAGAGATGGCAACGGGCACCTCAGCAACGGAAGTGTAAAGAGTTCGAGCGCCCAGAACGGCAATCGTGTCACATCCTTGGCGCCAAAAACAACACGCCGCACATCAGCGTTCGCTGGAACAAAGCGTCGAAGCTATCAGCGAGCGAAACCCTAAAGCGTTGCGCGAAAATGCGGTCAACCTTTCGCTTGATTCAGTTTTTTCGCGTGCGCGAAAAGCTCGTTGCACTCGTCCTCAAGAACACCACCGATAATGGTGCACTTACCATAGTTAGATGCATCAACTACCGACTGCGCTCGGATGTTGATCTCTCCGAAGCCGCAACTTTGCAGAACTGGCATAGAGCTACCGTACACGACAAGCGGCATCTTCGTCCAGATAATGGCTGACTGGCACATAGGGCAAGATTCACCAGTTGTATAAAGGCACATGTCTTGCCAATTGAAGCCTTTATCGCTATCTGGGCAGTTTCTTATAGCTGACATCTCTCCATGCCAAATCGGACTTTTGCCAATCTCTACCCATCCTTCAGACTCGACTTTGTGCGTCTTGATGTTTACTACGACAGCTCCAAATGGACAATTTGAAACCTTCTTCGCCTTCTCAATCGCAAGACGCATGAATTTTTCATGGTCGAGATCTTGAAATTGTTTCTTGTCAGCTGCGTTAGCATCCAGGGCGCTATGATAGGCAAGAATTGCTGCAGACCCTGTTAAGAGTACGCTGCGACGCGAAATCTTAGGTTCTTTCATCGACAGAGTGCAACCTCAAGAAGCGTTATATTTCGAAGCTGACGGGTTGAACTCCGCAACCAGAGAACCAATTGTGCCACTCACGGTTCGCAACTTCGTAATCAAATCATCGACACGTTTTGCTTCATCGGCCTTGCCAGCGGCTGTCAAATCGCCTTTCTTTTCGATCAATCGTGGCAGGTCCTGGTCCATTGCGCGAATAAATGCACTAGCAGCCGTCCATGACGCAAGCTGCGAAAATTCGCCAGAGCCACTTGCCGAGCCCATTTGTGTCGCGGCTCCACTAACAGGAGCAAAACCCTGAGCTACCGTTTCCCCCAACTTGAGGGCTTTATCCTGGGCAGCAAACAGTTCTGATTCATCCATCTGTCCACTTGCGACGCGAACTAAATCGCCAAGCAATTCTTTGGCCAACAAAGGAATGGTATCGAACGTGATGACATTGCCTTCTATGTGCCATTCCTCTTTACCGTTAACTACGACCGAGTCGATTACCATAAACGGCTCATAACTTGATTGTGTGATGTCGTGCAGCATAAAGTTCAGAATTTTCTCCGACGGCACGACATAGACGTCGATTTTGTCTTTCACTCCCTGAACGAGCATTCCCCACTGCAATGTGGCGAGGTGTCCCTTAAAAGAGCGCACCTTCTTTTCCGTTGTATATTCACCTATTTGCGGCTTTTCCAACTCAAATTCAGGAGCATGAACGGTGACAATGAGATGCGTACCTTGTGCGCTGGAATTGAACGCTGCCGACTGCATCGCAAACTCGCCAAATAGTCTATTCACCCATTCGACTGCTTCGCTCTTCGGCAGCTCTTGGGTGAGCAAGGCGGGATCGATAGCCTGCAAAGACATCGTTGTATACTGCGCGCGCATGGGCGGCTCATACGGCTTCTCTTTCAGCTCAGGCCGCTGATCAACTTGAGCCGGAGTCGACGCTTCACCAGGAGTCGGAATATTCGACTGATCGCGCATCATCAAGGACAGCCACTTCCCTGTCTCAGAGCCACGACGCTTTCGCAAATTATCGATAAGAGCGGAAGATTTCTTCTCTTCCTCTTCTGATGGCGGTTGTGGACTGAACAAATTTCCAAAAATGCCCATGATTTATCCTCAATCGGAAAAGGAGATAGGAGAACAAAGAGATCAACAGACGGCGATCAAGTTTGTGCCTGTCTATAGCCAAGGATCTTAACGCGAAAAAACACCGCCTACTAGTGCAAGACGATAGTGACCACTCACCCTCCCGGCACGGACTAATCCATCCAATCTAGTGCAACCAAAAGAATCTAAAGGGATTGAACTATCTGTCCAAATTCATCGGGCGATCCCCATGAGCTTCCGGTGTAGAGAACCTTGCCACCGCCATCTAGGAAAACCGTATGCGGTATACCGTGCACCTGGTACTGCTGGATGCGCGGGTCACCCTGGTCAACATTTATTCGTTCAAACTGGATTCTCGAGAACTTGCTTTGAGTTGCGTCAAACACGGGCGCAAAATTTCTGCAAGGACCTCACCAGTCAGCGTAAAACTCGATAACTTTCCGAACTTTATCGCCCGGCCTACTACTACTAGATCCTGTGGCGCTTGCCAATTGCGGTGTCGAGTTCGGCGAGCCGCTGGAGGAGCCACTCGAGCCTCCCGCTTTGGCTAGTTGACTCAAAGCTAGCTGCGCCATACTTTTCAGCCGACCGGTGTCATTTTTAGCGACATAGTCGTACTCTTCGCGAGCCTTTCCAAGGCGGCCCAAAGCTTGGTAGCACAATGCTTCATAGTAATGAACCTGTATGTTGCTTGGATAAGCGGTTCTATAGGTTTCAAACTCAGACAGCGCCTGCGCATACTTGCCATGAGCGTAGTCCTGAGTAGCCTGTGCAAAGCTCACAGCCTGTGCAAAGACTGGAGGAGCGCTGAGAATCGCCAAAGTCGCCCAGACTCCAAGTTTGTTTTTAATCATCATTCCTCAACTTTAGGGGTTCTGCACCAACCATCGCGCCCAGCGGTACAGCGCACGCACTTTTTTCGCGACCGACTAAAGCATGACTTGCAAACCTTTTTCTTGCAACTAGTGCATTCATTTCCAACACCGGGCAACGGTAAATTGGTCATCGGTTCTAATGACTTCTGGCAGACGGCACATGTGCCGATTAAAGGATTCGAGCCAAGAATTTCAAGCATGTCGTTTAATGAGGAACCAACTTACAGGTATTAAAATTGCGAATTAAACTCTCGAGATAATGCAATGAAGAAATACATACTCAGTATTGATCAAGGGACCACAAGTTGTCGAGCGCTGGTTTTCGATGCGCAAGGGAAAACAATAGGCGTCGGACAAAAGGAATTTCAGCAGTATTTTCCTCAAAGTGGCTATGTCGAGCACGACGCTGAGGAAATTCTGTCCGTTCAGATTGAGTGCATAAAAAAAGCCGTCGAGAACGCCAAGATAAATTCAGATGAGATTGCTTGTGTTGGCATTACCAATCAAAGAGAGACGACCGTCGTCTGGAACCGTGAAACCGGAAAGCCCATTCACCGCGCCATTGTCTGGCAGTGCCGCCGTACACAAGAAGCAGCCGACCATTTGAAAGCTGATGCCGACTGGTTTCAGAAGAAAACTGGGTTAGTTCCTGATGCTTACTTCTCAGGTCCTAAAATTGCTTGGATTCTAGACCATGTCGAAGGAGCTCGGAGGCTTGCCGAGCAGGGGCTTTTGGCCTTCGGCACAATCGATACATGGTTAATTTGGAACTTAACTAAAGAGAAGAATCATCGGACAGAGCCAAGCAATGCATCCCGCACCATGTTGTTCAACATCCATAAGCTCGACTGGGACGATGAGCTTCTCGACATTCTCGCCATACCGGAATCAATGATGCCGAAGGTGGTGCCTTCGAATGCAAATTTCGGCACCACAAATGAGAGCTTGGTCGGTTTCTCAGCACCAATACTGGGCAATCTCGGCGATCAACAAGCTGCTTTATTCGGACAAGGCTGCTTCGATAAGGGACAGGCAAAGTGCACCTACGGCACAGGCGCTTTCTTGCTCGCAAACATCGGAGAGAAAGCAGTCTTTTCACACGGTATGCTCACTACAATAGCCTGGCAATTAGAAGGGAAGAAACAGATCTTCGCGCTGGAAGGAGCCATATTCGTCGCCGGTGCTGCAATTCAGTGGCTGCGAGACGGGCTCAAAATCATTGAATCGAGCGAAGAGTCAGAACAACTTGCGCAAAGCCTCAAATCAAATGAAGGTGTCTATTTCGTTCCAGCACTTGTTGGTTTAGGCTCACCATGGTGGAACTCAGACGTTCGCGGCATCATAACTGGTATCACGCGCGGAACCGAACGTGCTCACTTCGTGCGGGCAGCACTTGAAGCGATGGCTTATCAAGTCGCCGATGTGTCAGCCGAAATGGTTCGCAATGGTCTATCGCTCTCACAACTAAAAGTGGATGGAGGCGCTACAAAGAACAAGTTCCTCACTCAATTTCAAGCGGACATCCTCAACATCCCTGTCATCAGATCCGGTCAAGTCGAGGCAACTGCATGGGGTGCCGCAGCGCTTGCGGGCATCACAAACGGTATCATAAAGAGCATGGATGATGTCGCCGGCAAACGAGCGGAAGATATTTTAATAGCACCACAAACAAAAAGAACTGAAGACTACGAAGGTTGGAAAATGGCCCTTGAAGGAGCAATCGCTATCTCAGGAAAGAAAGTGCAAGAGCCGTCACTCACCTGAGACGGTCTCTGTAAACTTCAAGAACTAAATTAGAGGTCAACGAACATGAAAAAGCGCAAAATCGGCAAACAAGGACTGGAAGTTTCGGCGATCGGTTTAGGTTGCATGGGCATGAGTCAATCCTACGGCGAGCCAGCTGACGATGCTGAAGCAATCAAAGTGATACACCGGGCGCTGGCTCTCGGTGTTGACTTCTTCGATACAGCTGAGGTTTACGGTCCGTACAAGAATGAACTTTTATTGGGACGAGCATTTCGCGACCGCAGAGACCTGGCGATAATTGCCACCAAATTTGGTTTCAACATCGAAGACGGCAAAATGACTGGAGTCAATAGTCACCCCAAAAATGTCAAACGAGCATGCGACGAGAGTCTCAAGCGACTTGGCGTTGAATACATTGACCTCTACTACCAACATCGGGTCGATCCCAAAGTGCCAATCGAAGAGGTCGTCGGCGCAATGTCCGAGCTCGTAGAGGCGGGGAAAGTACGATATCTTGGGCTTTCCGAGGCAGGTTCCGAAACTTTGCGACGAGCCAATCGCGAACATCCAATTTCTGCTCTGCAATCTGAATATTCGGTTTGGGAAAGAGGCATTGAAGAAAATATCCTTCCAACCTGCCGCGAACTAGGTATCGGCTTGGTACCGTTTTCACCTGTTGGGCGCGGTGTCCTCTCCGGTAACGTCAAAGAAGTAGACAGCCTATCGGAAGCTGATTTCCGCCGTCGCGTCCCGAGATTGCAAGGCGAGCACTTCAAGAGAAATTTGAAGCTCGTCGACATCGTGAGCGAAGTTGCGAAAAAGTACGATGCAACTCCTGCACAAGTAGCTATCGCCTGGACCTTGCACCAGGGAGATGATGTAGCGCCTATTCCAGGCACCAAACGCATCAAATACCTGGAAGAGAATTGCGCCGCAGCTGACCTGAAACTAGACAAAAACGATCTAGAATTACTGGCGACTATTGCCGAAAAAATGTCCGGCGACCGCTACGATGAACGCGGACTGGCAATGATCGAACGATAGAGATCTGCACAATTACACATTCCGCACCTTGGCTTCTCGCCGTTTAATCAGAGCATGACGCTCCGATAATGACTGCGGGTGATGTATGAGTCGCGAATTTTTTGAAAGCCCACAATTCCACCCCTGTTTTGCCACGGGGGAAAGCGGCTTTTGCCTCGCAGACTTGAGTGCTGTCGCATCGACAAAAGCGAAAGAGGACGGACAGAGACCTAGGTGCGCTAAACCAGCATTGACTTTGCAGAACGGCATGGAGTCATCAGTCGCGTTACCGCCGCTCACGCTCACAAATCCAGAAACCACAAGAGAATACAGAGTTCATAGCGCAGACACGCTGTGGGGAATCGCGCGGAAGGAGCTCAAAGCTGAGGGCGTAGCAGTCCCTTCCTCAAGAGAAGTCAAATTGCTCGTACAAGAGATTCTCGAGCGAAACAAGGACAACAAGACTCTTCACGCGGGGCAGTTGTTACCAGGAACGACACTGAACATTCCCTTTGGCGATGCGAATCAGACCAATAATAAGCAGACATCCTCCGCAACCGCTGCAGATTCAACAGATTCCCCAGATTCCGCACCGAACGCTCCAGATTATCAGCCCAAACGCTTGTCTCACAGACAGAGGCCGCACCCGCTCGGCAAATCTTCTCAACAAGAGCATCATCATGGATTGCGGCTTCGTGACATCGAGAAAGATGTCCTCAAGCTCGGCAAAACTTTCGTTGATGATATGCATCACTGGCTGGCGTCAGTGGCGGCAAAATCTTTCGCTCTGGCCGAAAAAGAAGCGCACGCGAACGGAATTCACATTCAGATAAGCTCAGCCGGACGCACTTATTCAGACCAAGCACGGCTTTATCACCAACTGCACAAACGGCAGTCTGTGGCACTCCCCGGTACCTCAAACCACGAGACGGGGCTAGCGGTCGACGTTATCAACTGGCGCCAAGCGAAACCTTATCTTCTAGCCCACGGCTTCGTGCACGGCGATGGTCGCGGTGCCCTACGAAACGATCCCTGGCACTTCAAATACATAGGCGTCTGAGCTGAAGTCTAATTGAAAAAAATCGAACCAGCCAGTACCGCCACAAGCAAGGTTTGGCGTTGAGTTTAGGCACCTATGTGGTAGATAGATCAGTAGCAGATCACTGCCTGAAATCTGCGGTTATTCTTAGAAATCGACCATTTTGTGGCGGGAATTGGTCGAAACGGACGGGCAGTGCTGGCACAGGCTTACTGGCGTTCGGGATAGTCTAATCGGAAATTAGCGGCAACCGTCAGATAAGCATCTGGCAATGCCGGGGATGCGGCAGCTGAGAATGTGAAGCGTTTGGCAGAATGGCAGGCAGACTAGCCGTGCCAAAGCAGGGGGAAGTTAAGATAGCAGCTTGAAAGTCCTTATCATCGACGACGAAGAGGATACGCGGTCAATTGCCAGCATGAGCTTGAGCATATTAGGCGGTGTCGACGTCGTAGAGGCGGAAGGCGGTCTGGAAGGAATAGCGAAAGCCGAACAGGACAGACCGGACGTCATCTTATTGGACATGATGATGCCTGGCATGGACGGCTCTCAAACCTTGCAGGAGCTCCTTAAGAATCCGAAAACCGCGGACATTCCAGTCATCTTCTTAACGGCCAAAGCAATGACCAGTGAGATTGAGCGCCTTACCCGCATGGGTGCCATCGCTGTTTTGACTAAGCCCTTCGATCCGACGACGCTCGCCGGTCAGGTCGAGAAGATTTTGTCGAGTCGCGGTCTTCATGTGACACCACCATCAGGTGCAACGACGCAGCCCGCGGCCGAATCGCCACCACAAGTAGCACCATCGGCGGCGATACCACCGGCGGCACCATTTCCAGGCACCCAAGTAAGCAGCGATTCCCCTCCAGTTCAAAACGTCGCCTTATTACCACCACAGCAGGGCATCCAAATCGCACAATCAAGCGGGCTTGTTTCTTCCGCCGCAGGAGGTTACTTCCCAACAACACCGCAATCAGGACAAGGCACCGCACTAAATGCCACATTTCCAGATCTGTCAAACCCAGCACTGATGCCACAGCAATCGCCATGGCAAGCGCTTACTCGCCCCATCGAACCATCGCACGCACAGACACCCGCTCCTAACTATCAGAACTATCCGAACCAACCACAACCAACTTATCCGCCTCAAAACGGCTCCTACGCGATGCCTGGCGCCACAAATGGCCAAAACTCGCAAAATCAAACTTACATCGACCCTTACGGTGGCAGTACACATTACAATCAGGCACAAAATCCGCAGATGGTGCAAAACTACGCATACCAACAGACGCCGCCTCAACAAATGTCGCCACAGCAGCCAAATAACAACGGCTACATGTTGACTCCACAGCAGCGTCAGCAGATTTTGCAACAGAGCATAACCAGCGATTATGCTCAACTACCACCGCGCAATCTAAATCGGCCGCTCAATCAAAACTTCCCGCAGGGTAATCCGGACGAACCCTCGAATTTCATACCGAACTATCCTCGTGGCCAGCAAGGGACACTCGAACTCCCCCACAATTCCAGCGACGACAAGCAGCGACTGCAACAACAAAGTGCTACCGGAGGTTATGATACTCCGGGTGGAACAATCGGCCCGAACGCACCCCTGGCACCATATGCGATGCCAAACCAGCAGCAGAATAATTATCCAGCTCCCTCCCAATCAGGACAGCCGCCTCCACAAGCGCGCTTCAGTCAGCCTAGCCCGCAAAGCACGCCCACGCTACCACCTGGATACCAAGTCAGGCAACAGCAAGACACGGCGCAAGATCCATGGGTCACGGCCGCTAACGAGAATGTTCAGACATCTTCAGCACACAGCCAGCGAACACCAGGAGAACTGGCTCGAACATTCAGCGAATTGAGCAACCAGATTCAGCGTATCGATGCACGCAGCTCTGGGTCGCAACCCGCGATACCAGACCATTCCAAGGCTCAGCCACCGCAACCACAGCCAAGCCAGACGGCGCCACAATACACACCACCGGCACAAACCGCACCGCCAGCGCCACCAAAGCCCCCTACAGCTCCTGAATTACCGAAACCTGCCGTCAAATCGAAATCGGAGAGAGAGAGAGAAAAAGAGAAGGAGAAAGAACCAGAGAGAGAGAGATTTTCGCATCCCTGGGGACCACAGCATAAGCCTAATTGGTCTGGAGACGCAGATCCTTTGCAGAACGGCTATGTGCAGGACAATCCGAAGCGAAAGAACGATAAAAGTTCCGACAAGAAAGAGTAATCTCAGAGTTTTGCAACTCTCATCTAAGTCGAAATTCTGGACGTTCAGCTTGCGATCTGACGGCTCAAGTTCAATTTCGCAAACAGCAAATTAGCGACCAAATACATCACAGCCACCAGCACCAAACAGCTGGAAATGCCGATGGATTGCGTAATGGCAATAAAACAGATCGAACCGAGAGCATTGAAGATCGAGCTTACTCCCCACATCCAAGATACGACGTCGCCATAGGTTTCGCGCACCAGATTCATGGCTGATGAAACCACAACTCCCACCACTACCGACGGTATCATAGCTACCGATGCGCACACTACCAAACGTGCTTGTAGACCAAGCGGCAGAAGCTGTTTATTGACAGCCGGCGCACCAAAGTAAAGAGCAACAAACAACAGGCACAGTCCAATGGCAAACATCGCGAAGAACCAGGGCGTGAGGTTCTCTGACTTAACCCAGCGTGCTGCAACAAAACTGCCCAAAGAATAACCAAAGAGAACAGCAACGAGAACAACCATTAACGAATACATTGGGCCGCCAGCTACGATGTTGAAGACTTGAATAATTGCCGTTTCATATAGCAGAAACGCAAACCCGGACAAGGCGAAGTAAACCGCTGTGCCGATCACCGGCGCAGTTAGTTGTTTCTTGCCTAGCCTCATGATAGGCAGAATCATGAAGAAAAGACAGGCGAGAAATGTAGTAATCATCAAAGGAAGCGGCAGTGATGTCCACGACCACGAATCAGCGTTCGCCCGCAATTGATAGAAGTATGGTTTGTCATCTGACACAGGGAGTGGAATTTGGTCATTCCGCTCTAAGAGATTGTGACGTGTCTGTTTATCAGTGAATGCAATTGTCGGATAGAGGCGTTCTGCTTCGGTTAAATCATCAATTTCGCTATTGTCACGTCGGCTAGGATCGAACACCATGGTCAAGTGCGATTTAGCAGCCCACGCTCGTATGCGGGTCAGTTCGTCTTCAGTAAAGGGGGTCACTTTTAGAAGAGCATCAGTCCACATTGGAGTACCAAGCACCACAACATGCCGCCACGGTTCCTTAATGCCCATTGCGTCAAGACAAGAGAGATAAGTAATAAACATTCGCACCGAGGTGCCCGGACCGATCCGACGCCAATGCGTCAAAGAGAGAACACCGCCAGGCTTGAGTAGCGCTACGTAGCCGTTCACAGCTTCTGTCGTATACAGGTAATTCTCTACCAATGACATACCGCCGGTTTGTATCGCAGTTAGCGTGTCAACACCACTAGCTTGGATCACATCAAATGACCCAGGCTTTTTGGTCGTCGAAAAATGGCGAGCCTCATCGTTGAAGATCTGCACATTGCTAGTTTTATCCGAGCGCAGCCACGACGTATAGGCATTTTCCGGATCATCAATCTCACCTCTCAAAATCTTGTAGATGGCCGGATTCATCTCGACGACGTTGATGTGCGGCACACGAAAGTACTTCGCAACGAGCACATCTATACCACCACCACCACCTATGATCATGGAATCCTGCGTGGTGCCACCCTGTAACACATACGGACTTGCCCATAGCGCCGTGCCTAAATAGTCCTGGTCTTTCAGCTCGCCAACGTTCTTGAACTGCCTTGTGTTTGCACCACCATCAAGCAGTATGTAACGTCCACGAATATGCCGGGACATAACGTCCGGCGAGAGCCCGAACCAATATTCAGCCTCTTGGGATGTGCCCTCCCTGGAGACGTCGACTCGTGCGATGGCATTCCAATGAGTAGATTCCGTGCCACCGAAGTCTGTTCGAATAATCCGTTGCCCGACATCTTTAAAAGAGATTATGTCCGTACCTAATATAGAACGCGCCCATGGAGCATAAAGGAGTAAGGCCGCAATAGAGGCGGCGGCAGTAGTGACGAACACACCTTGCTTAATATAGTTTTTGTCACCAGCACAATTCCAATAGGCCAATGCAGCCACCACCCCTAGTCCGGCTGCGAATGCCATGGTGCCATAACCGCCGAGCAGCACCAGCAATGGTGCAGATGACACGGCCCCGATTGCAGCCGCAAGCAGATCGAAGAAATAAATTACGGTGACCTGATGTTTGCTAAGCGTCAAGGTTTTGCTTATACAAAGGCCAGAACAGAAGAGGGGAAAGCTGAGAATAAGAAACAAGAGCGGCATGCTCAAGGAGATCCAAATATCTCGAGATGCAGTTGCTTCATGTGCCGGATTAACAGGACACATACACACAACAGGAATAGCTATCGCTAAAGTGATCGCGTACATAATTGCAGAGGACGCAGTGGAACTCCAACGATTTGTTTTGGCGTGGTCTTTGTCAAAACCGAAAGTTTTTGGACTAAAGTACAACAAAATTCCAGACCCACCGGCAGTCAGAATCACAAGACTCAAGATGGCAAAAGTCATGTGATGAAGAAGCTTATAGCCGAGAAACTTAGTTAGTGCAATCTCTACAATTAATGTAGATGCAGAGATTGCACAGAGCCCGATCAGTGAGCCTATGTTTTCGCTCTTTTCAGCCGCGGTGTCGTTCAAAACTAATACTTCAGAGAATGGATCTCTATAATATAGTACCCTTAAATACAGCGACCTATGCTGTTGATAAAAAGCGTTTTTATCTCAAATTTTTTGCGGATCAGTATCAAGCATCTGGTGAGGCTTTCTGGTTAGTTTGCTCGCTTTCATCGCGCTGTCGTTTCACTATCACTTCTCGCAAGGCTTGTGAGTCCAACCCGAAACTGTGCAGATTATTTTCCGCATCGCTATCAGTTTGATTTAGCAACGCGAGCAAGATGTGCTCTGAAGTTGTCTCGCTCGAATGCATGTTTTGAGCCTCTTCGATGGAGGCGTGCATGAGGAGCCAAGCATCATTTGAGAAGGGTCGCTGCCGAAACATGATCAGAATGGCATCAAGAAGCTTAGACAACATCGGTCTCTGCTTGGGCTCGATTTTGACGAAATCAGCATGTTCAACAACATACTCTTTTGCTTTTTCGTAGGTCAATCCGACCGCATGAAGAGCCTTTGAAGCTTCACTACCTTCATGAATCAAGCCGAGCAAAATATGCTCAGGACCCGTTCGTTTGTGGTGCAATTTTCGCGCTTCGTCATTTGCAAGAACGAGAACACGAAGAACGTCAGCCGTTATGGGCGGTTCTTTCAAATGCTCCGGGGATAGAAACGACAGCAGCGGTTCGCTGGTTCGTCCTGTGTCATTCTTTTCCATAACGTCTAGCACACCTGTTATTGTAGGTCCACCGCAATCAGCGGCCGACTGACTAACCGCTCAGCCCGATCCGGTGGCTAACTTTGATTGTAAGCCGATAAGTCAAGAAGATACTTTAAATCTCAGCGGTCAGCTAATTTATCCAGCCCAAAAGCAAAATTCCCCAGCGGGAAGATCCTTGATCCTTCCTCTGGGGAACTGCTTCGTCCCGATTAAAAACTGTTTCGTTTTCCTGGCTCGGAATAAAATTGCAAATAAACTAAAGCCAGGAATGGGAACTATGTGCTATGCGCAAAACTAGTCCCAGGAGAGCGCTCCGCCTGTTTGATAGTCGATAACGCGTGTCTCGAAGAAATTCTTCTCTTTCTTCAAGTCGATCATTTCGCTCATCCATGGGAACGGATTCTTCACACCCGGGAATTGCTCCGGTAGTCCAATTTGGCGCAAACGGCGGTTGGCCACAAATCTCAGATACTCCTGGAACATCTGAACGTTAAGCCCCAAAACGCCTCTCGGCATTGTATCTAAAGCATATTGATATTCAAGATCGACGCCTTCTTTAATGAGGTCGATGATCTCAGCCTGGAAGGCTGAAGTCCACAAATGTGGATTCTCAATCTTGATCTGATTGATCATGTCGATACCGAAGTTCAAGTGCATTGATTCGTCGCGCAAAATATACTGGAACTCTTCAGAAGCGCCAGTCATCTTGTTCTGCCGTCCGAAGGAGAGCATTTGCACGAAACCGACATAGAAGAAGAGACCTTCCATGATGATGTAATAGCCGATCAGATTGCGAAGGAATCGTCTATCCGTTGCTTCCGTACCAGTGTGGAAGTTAGGGTCACTTAGCTCTTGCGTGAACTGTAGCTGGAATGCATCTTTGGCATGTATGCACGGAATTTCGCGATACATGTTAAAGACTTCGCCTTCATCTAATCCGAGACTTTCAACTACATATTGATAGGCATGCGTGTGAAGCGCTTCTTCGAACGCCTGCCGGAGCAGGTATTGACGGCATTCCGGATTAGTGACGTGACGATATATCGCCAGCACCAGATTGTTCGCCACCAATGAATCAGCAGTCGAAAAGAAACCGAGATTACGCTTGATGATCGTGCGCTCGTCTTCGGTCAGTCCAGTCGGATTTTTCCAGAGCGCGATGTCGCGGCTCATGCTGATCTCTTGCGGCATCCAGTGGTTTGCGCAGGCATCCAGATACTTCTGCCAAGCCCAGTCATATTTGAAAGGAACCAACTGATTCAAGTCGGCGCGGCAATTGATGATCTTTTTGTCGTCAACTCTAATTCGGCCTGCGTTGAAGTTGATCTGTTCGAGTCCTGTCAGACCTGCTTTATCAACGCCTTGAGCAACAGGTGCAGCGGGAACTACAGAAACGGAGCTGACGACTTGTGGCTTTGCCGGAGCTGGTGCAGCAACGGTGGAAGCTTCGCTTGGGGGGGTGAAATCATCGAAACTAAGCATAGGTTCTCCAATCTAATCTAATAGAGACTGTGTAATAGAGATTGTGTAAACAGAGGTGATCGACTACTGGCAGGCTTCGCAGTCGGGATCCGTGATCGAGCACGCTTTCGCCAAGAAGGTCTGTGGAGTTTGCGAAGGTGCTGATGTGGACATCGAACCGGACGGAGCTGATTCGGATGTTCTTACGACGCCGGATACACTTCCTTTCTGTGAGGTATAGCTGCCGGATACTGCATTGAGTACGCCGGTTTGGGTAGTTGACTTCTCAGCGGAAGTCGCGCTTGTGGTGCGGAGATAATAGGTTGTCTTCAAGCCTTTCAGCCAAGCTAGTTTGTACATATCGTCCAATTTCTTGCCGCTTGGTTCAGACATATAAAGATTCAAGCTTTGTGCTTGGTCGATCCATTTTTGGCGGCGAGAAGCAGCTTCGATCAACCAACGTGGCTCCACTTCAAAGGCTGTTGCGTAGAGCTCTTTCATGTCGGCAGGAATACGTTCGATCGGAATCACGGATCCTTCGAAGTATTTCAAGTCATGAACCATGACTTCATCCCATAGTCCGCGAGCCTTCAAGTCTTCAACCAGGTACTCGTTCAACACAGTAAAATCACCGGAGAGATTCGACTTGACAAAGAGGTTCTGGAAAGTCGGTTCGATGGACTGGCTGACGCCAACGATATTAGATATGGTGGCAGTAGGAGCGATCGCCAAGCAGTTGCTGTTGCGCATGCCGTATTTTTTGATGTTCTCTCTTACTACTGACCAATCCAATTTGCCGCTTCTTTCCACATCAATAGCACGACCACGCTCGCTAACGAGCAGTTCGAGACTGTCTTGCGGAAGGATGCCCTTATCCCACAGAGAGCCTTTGTATGTCTTGTAGGCGCCACGTTCTTGAGCGAGTTGAGAGCTAGCGAGGATTGCGAAGTAGCTGATCGCTTCCTGGCTGTAGTCAGCGAAGTCAACGGCGGCATCAGATGCATACGGAATCTTGAGCGAAAGCAACGCATCTTGGAAGCCCATAACACCTAGTCCGACCGGGCGATGCTGAAGGTTGGAGTGGCGAGCCTTGTTCACGCTGTAATAGTTAATATCGATGACGTTGTCCAACATGCGCATTGCAGTACGGCAGGTCTTAGCCAACTTCTCGAGGTCGATGCCACCGTCTTTAAGGTGAGCGACGAGGTTGATAGACCCGAGATTGCAAACAGCAGTCTCTTTGTCTGAGGTATTGAGAGTGATCTCAGTGCAAAGGTTGGAACTGTGGACGATGCCAACGTGCTGTTGTGGGCTGCGCAGATTGCAAGGATCTTTGAAAGTAATCCATGGATGACCTGTCTCAAACAACATCGAGAGCATCTTGCGCCACAAGGTCAGTGCAGAGACTGTCTTGTATTGCTTCAACTGTCCGCTCTTGGCTTTGGCTTCATAAGTTTCGTATGCCGCTTTGAATTTTTGACCAAAGAGATCGTGAAGATCAGGTGTTTCGTCAGGGCTAAACAACGTCCATTCGCCATTGTTCAACACTCTTTCCATGAACAGGTCGGGAATCCAGTTAGCAGTGTTCATGTCGTGGCAACGACGGCGGTCGTCACCCGTATTCTTGCGCAACTCGAGGAATTCTTCGATGTCGAGGTGCCAAGTTTCGAGGTAGCTGCAAACAGCGCCTTGACGCTTGCCACCTTGATTAACTGCGACAGCCGTGTCGTTGACCACCTTCAAGAAGGGTACAACACCCTGGCTCTTACCATTGGTGCCCTTAATGTGTGCGCCAAGACCACGCACCGGAGTCCAATCGTTGCCCAATCCGCCGCTGTATTTTGAAAGCAGTGCGTTCTCCTTAATTGCATCATAGATGCCGTTGAGATCGTCGCCGACAGTGGTCAGGAAGCACGAAGAGAGCTGAGGTCTGTTTGTACCGGAGTTGAACAGTGTTGGTGTTGACGAGACGAAATCAAAGTTTGAGAGCAGTTCATAGAACTGAATGGCACGGTCTTCTCGGTCGACTTCATTGATCGCCAGACCCATAGCTACGCGCATCCAGAAAGCCTGTGGCAATTCAATTCTCACGCCGCTCACATGCAACAAATAGCGGTCAAAGAGTGTCTGCAATCCAAGATATTGGAATTTGAGGTCACGGTCGGCATCAATTGCATTTCCAATCTTCTCGAGGTCGAATTGCTGCAAGCGAGGATCGATGAGACCAGCAGCTGCGCCTTTGGCCAGATACTCAGGGAAGTACTCTTTATAGAGTGACTTCATTTCAGCATGGGTTGTTGGCTTGCCGATTACTTCTAATCGAATCTGATCGAGAAGCAAACGAGCCGTCACAAAAGCATAGGCAGGGTCATGTTCGATCATCGCTCTCGAGCTGAAAATCGCTGATTTAGCAACTTCTGCTTGAGCCACGCCTTCGTACAAGTTAGCGACAGTGCCGTCGAAAATAGTCTGAACGGATACTGCGCTACCGAGACCAGCGGAGGCTTCTTCAATGACAAAGCGGAGGCGATTCAGGTCTAACGGCTCTGTCGTGCCATCAGGTTTGGTGACATTGAGCTGAGGCAAAGCGGGTTGCTCAGGATGGGCAGCGGAACGCTCTTTAGCACGAGCTTCGCGATAAAGAACGAACGTACGAGCAACTTCGTATTCGCCAGCACGCATCAAAGCAATTTCAACCTGGTCTTGAATGTGCTCGATGTGGAGGATGCCACCATCAGGCAGGCGGCGATGAAGGATTTCAATGACTTGCTCGGTCAGTTTGTGTACGAGGTCGCGAACTTTGGAGCTCGAAGTGCCGGTTTCACCCTCAACTGCAATGAATGCCTTAGAGATTGCTACGGATATTTTTGTTGGCTCAAAGTCGACAACACTACCGTCCCGCCTCAACACTTTGTGGGGGCAAGTAGACTCTGTCTTCGATGGTGCATCGATTACTTTCGCAGCAATGGCTTGGCTCATTTTGGTGCTCCGGGGTTCAAATGTGGGACGAAAAATCCTCTTGGTTAGCGGACCAAGAGGACGGGTCGAGCCTGCGAGGCGAGGAAGCCTTGCTCACCAGACGACTCCTCCTTTACCGCGAAGAGGTAGTGTCAAGCATCTAGGTGGGCAGTCTGACTCTCAATTCAAATCGATGATTTGATTCGATTACAGTTGCGGGACAGCGGTGGATTTTCACCACACTTTCCCCACCAGGCCGATCGCACACCAATCTGATTTGGTCTGAAATTGCGACAGCCCCGTTTGCTAAATGCTTAGCAATTTTCGGAAGCTTACTCCTTCGAGACGCAGGTCTAACAATGCGAAGAGGTTAACACCAGATTCGTCACATAACAAGACAATTTTCGCGATCAAAAAACTTATCAAACGAGAAATTATGGTGCGGTGATGTTTTCCGGTTCCTTAAATCCCGAAAGAGCACACAGCCACTAAATTAGGCGATACAGAAAAGCCACATTTTCGCTATACAACATGACACCATATATACAACCATACATCACCGATTACACACATGCGCTTGCATATATCTGCCATATAGGGCAGACGACAAAGTCTCTATGGCGCTATTTCACAGGCAATTCGTTAACCGATATCGGGCAGCTATATACTCGCTGCAAGCGCGCCCCCAGGTGCAGTAGACGCCCACGCTTTAGGTGATCGACTTCATCCCAGGCAGCCTGAGCACACACGGCAAGCAATCGGTTAAACCGCGGTTTTACATTTGCCATAGTGCATTGTGCATATACGACATGCACCAGACCATGCAGCAGCGCTTCCTCTTCTTCGCTGAGCGGAGTACCCACCCGCTGCAACGTCTCACGAAAGGAGGTTCTAACGGCGTCAATCAGGTGAGATGGATTAGGTGCCGTGACCGGAATCAAACTGTGAATGTCGAAAGGATCAGGGCGTTTCATACGTACCCCTGCTAAAAGACCAATTTTATATATACCCTAAACGACCGGGCAATATCAAACGCATATAAATTACTGCCAGTAATGCTGCCAGTAGTAAGGAAACAAAAACCACCCAATCAGTGAAAGGGTGGTTTCCGTGTCTTTATTACAAAAACTCTCGCCGGGGAGGCTCTAGTTTTGCTTAGGGTGACTTTGGCACTGCACGCGGTGCCACGGTTTGAGTTGGGCTTTGACCAGCAACGGGTCTAACGGTGGCTTTAACCGGAGCAGGATCGCTGTCTGGAATCTCGGCACCCGCCGCCAAAGTGTTACCAACATATTGGTGCCGTTCGCACTGACCAGTCGTGTAATACCGCTCGTGTATAACCGTCGGCTCCACCTGAATCAAGTTCAGGTCGCGATTCCCCTCGACCCGACCGAGCTCCTCAGGCATCTTGAACTGGTCGGCTAAAGCGGGAACAGCTAAGTTCCCAAAGAACAAAAGTGCCCCTACAACCACTAATTTTAAATGTCTCAAAGTGCTTCTCCCTGTAAAAACGCCACGAAGCGTAAGCTCCGCCAGCATGCTACGTGCAAGTCGTGTAGATTTTGTGAGCAAGTCGGTAAGCCAAATGCGGCAACAGTTCCGGGTTACCAAAAATGCTGAAGATAGGGTTATTGACTTCTTCTGAACACCTGGTACTTGCTACACTAAAAATCTGCATATGGAATAATGCCCGCTGGGGCATTTATTCAATTACATGTGTCCAAATTTGGAGAATTCTCGATGTCGCAAGTGTTGGTAAAAACGAAGCAAGACGGCTACAAGCAAGCTGTAAAAGCCGGCGAACACAGCTGGGTGGTAGACATTCCTAAAGACAAGGGCGGAGAAGAGACCGGACCGGATCCACACGAACTGTTGCTGAGCTCATTGGGTGCCTGCACCGCAATCACCTTGCAAATGTACGCAAAGAAGAAAGGCTGGGAGCTGACGAATGTGTCTGTCAATCTCGTCGACGAAGAGACTGAGGGCGAAAACGGCGGCGGCAAGATGACTAAGATCACGCGAGACATTCAAGTAGAAGGCAACCTCACCCCAGAGCAAGTAGAAACGCTCAAAGGCATTGCCGATAAGTGCCCAATTCACAAGTTGTTATCCGGTCCGAAGCTGATAGCTACTAATATCAAAAAATCTTAGTTGCTATCCGGCGGATAATCTAGCCGGTCGGGAAGGAGAACATGTTTCCGACTTCAGCAGCCCAAAAGAAGTCAGGAACATGCGCCCCCCCCTCCCTATTACCTATAGGGCCGCGGATTAGGCATGGTTGGCCGAATACTTACTGTAAGCAACTAGCAATATGCACCGCCGGCGGTTCTAATTTGAATCTCGCCGGCGGTTAGTTCTATGAGCGCCCCATCGTCTTGAATTAACTTGAGCGCGCCGGAATCAGTAACATCAACGGCAAGTCCTTCCAACGTTTTTTCGCCAATAGTAGCTTTGATTTTTTGACCGATTGTCACTGAATAGTCACGCCATTCGCCAAGTATCTGCTGGCATTGACCCGACTGAAGTGGTTGCCAAAGTTGCTCGAACTGCGACCAGATGGCTGCGGCGAGACGACTCGGATCGATTTCGTCTTTCGCAAACTCGTGCAGTGAAGCGACTTTCAACCTCAATTCGTCAGGCAAATCTGCGGTTTCGAGCTTCAGGTTGATGCCCATTCCTAGCACCACATATGGCGCCAGAGTTCCTGATGATTCAGCGAGAATTCCGCCGAGCTTGCGACCATCCAGAACCAGGTCGTTAACCCATTTCAGTCCTATTCGCACGCTGGCAACTTGTTCGATCGCTCTAGCGGCAGCAACACCGGCCGCGATCGTAAGCAAAGGCATCTCATAAATCGACTTTTCTCCTGGACGCAGCAAAACGGTCATGTAAACTCCGGCATCAAGTGGCGATTCCCAGATACGCCCGAGTCGCCCGCGCCCTGCCGTTTGCCTGCGGGCAAGAATCAGGGTGCCATTTGGCGCGCCCTGAGCAGCCAACTCCTTAGCACGGGTGTTGGTGGAATCGATACTATCCCAGAGTTCATTGGCACCAAGAGGCGCACGGCCGATCCAGGTCGTTTGCAGTGAACTTTCTACAGCTGAAAGCGACAATGGTGCCAAATTTGATGCAGTCCGCTCAGTAGCTGATTAGGGAGAAGATGTCGGCATCATCACCCAATTTCTTTCGTCCGGATAAAAATTCCAGTTCGACAATGAAACCGATTCCGACAACTTTGCCGCCAACGGCTGCCATAAGCCTGCGCGCCGCCTCGGCTGTACCGCCGGTCGCTAAAAGGTCGTCGATCACAACTACACGTTTTCCCTCTTCAACTGCGTCAGCATGAACTTCGACGCAGTCAGTGCCATATTCAAGTGCGTACTCTAGCTTCTGGACTTTGTATGGCAACTTGCCGGGCTTGCGGATAGGCACAAAGCCGATGCCTAGCTCATACGCTATCGTCGGACCCAAGAGGAAACCGCGAGCTTCAATACCAGCAATATAGTCCGGCTTTAGCTGCCGACACTTCTCTGTCAAAGCTTCAATGACGAATTTGAAGCGCGGAACGTCCTTCAGGAGCGGCGTCAGATCTTTAAAAATGATCCCCGGCTTCGGAAAATCAGGTACGTCACGAATAGCTTCTTTGATCCAGTCTTTCTTCTCAGCTGCTAGAGGCAGAGTCAGCGTGGTGAGGTTCTTATCTTCAGTTTTGGACGACATCTTCTTACTTCCCTGAAACGGAACTAAACAGATTATAGGGAAAAAGCCAGGTCCGGAAATTGCGTTTCGCTCAGAAAAAGGCAAACCCGCGCCCCAAGCCAGTGGGATGCAGTTTACGAAAGACTTCTTTTGCCCAAGGAGTCTTGGCTAAACAAGGGCGCGGAAACTCTCTTGAAGCGCGGTCAGGTCAGCCTGTTCACACCACTGCCTGTATTCGGCCGCCTGTTCCAGAGATGCAGCCAATTGTTTGTACTCCGGTTGTTCCTCAGGATTGCCCTCAGGTTCGCCAAGATCGAGGTTTAACATGCCCTCTTCAACAAACCAATCGACCAGATTGACCTTGCGCAACACCGTCAGACCCAGAGCCAAAGACATCTTTGTCGCACTCATAAGAGCAGCCAACTTCTCGCCTTCGACCTGGCCTTCTTTTTGATTGACCGCATACTTCACAAGACCAATGAGCCGGCGCAGGAAACCGGCAGGTTCATCTTGTCTTCCATCGGCACGACCGACCAGATAAACGAAGGAAGGATTAGCCTGCGCGATGATAGACTGCATCACCTTTTCAGAAGGTGGATACTGAGCGAAAATCAGATGTTCGACTGGACTGATAGCAGTACGATCGCGAAACTCCACTCCATGCAGGTCGATTTTAGCCTCTGAGAAGATCTGAACCTTTTGTCCCAGCTTGCTCGCAGCACGCTGCAAGGCTTCATGTGGATCGCTGTAGTGACGCAAGTCTTTCACTACGAACTTGGCGACAGCACCATCTCGCAGCCTTTGCGCGGATTGGCTCTCCAGAGCTATCAGCTCACGGGCCTCATAGTCGTCTAGCGATTCAGGATTGCAATCGATGACCCCATCGCGACTCGGCTCCAGCGACTTTGCGGTCGCGTCCATTCTTCTCGGCTCGCCGTTCGGCGCACTGGGCAGCGGTCTTGTAGCAAAGGTAAGGCCGCTTGCACTTTGTGAATTCACCGCTTGCGTCTCGACAGGCGGTGCCGCCGGCGCGAAAGACGCCGCGGTTTCGTTGACGGCAGATTGCACTTCGGCAAAATCGACCAAGCTGCTCGGTTCGGCTCCTGGTCCTCCACTTCTCCAATCAGAGAGCACCAGTTGCAGACGTTCCCGCCCGTTGAACGAATTGATCTCGGGCGTGAATGCGATATGGACGATTTCGTCGATCGCCGGTATTTGATTACGGCTGTTCCAAAAAACAGATTCGAAAGTCGCTTCTGAGGTCAGTGATTGCAGGGTGATGCGGTGATGCTTTCCTTCCTTGCCCAGCTCGCGAGTCTCGATGCAGCGTAGTTCCTTCGTTTGCAACAGAGGCTTTTTATTTCCCATGCCGAACGGAGCCAGCTTAGTGAGATGACGAGCCAGGCCTTGAGTAACATCTTCGGCTGAAATAGAGAGATCTATGTTAAGCACCGGATTTGGTGCGGAATTTGCGAGCAGCTTGTTGCACGTGCTCACAATTGCATGGCGGAAAGAATCGCCTTTGGAAGATTCCAGAGAGAATCCGGCGGCCATCTTGTGCCCACCCCATCGGGTGAGAAGGGATTCGTTCAATTTGAGCGCCTGGTAAAGATCCATCGCATCAACGCCGCGAGCAGAGCCGCGAATCACACCTTCGTGTGTTTCAAGCTCACCGATGAAGACAGGTCGATGATATTTGTCGACGAGCCGGGAAGCAACGATTCCAACAACCCCGTGATGCCAACCTTCAGCCCACACAGCAATCGCACGGTCTGATTCTAGATTGACTCTCGATTGCACCATTGCGTCAGCTTCTCTAAAAATCTTCTCGCAAAGTTCCTGGCGCTTCTCATTCTCAAGTTGCAACTGCCGCGCCAGTGAATCGGCCACTGATTGATCGTCTGTGGTCATCAGTTCAACGGCAGCCTTCGCTTCAGAAAGGCGGCCAACTGCGTTAATGCGCGGAGCCAGGCCAAATCCGACAATATCGGTATCTTCAGACTTTCGCACTTGTTTCAACAGTGCTTGCAAGCCGGCTCGTGGAGTGTTTATCAACTTCGGCAATCCGATCTGCACAAGATATCTATTTTCTCTCACCAGAGGAACCAGATCGGCGATCATGCCGAGCGTCACAAAATCGAGCAAAGGCTCAATCTCTTCCGGACGATTTTGGTCCAGCAACAATGCCTCGCAAACTTTGTAAGCGACTCCAACGCCAGGCAGATCGAAAAGCGGGTGGTCGCTGGGCAGCCGCTTCGGGTGGACGATGCCGACAGCCGGTGGTAGCAACTCAGGCATCGAGTGATGATCGAGGATAAGAGTATCGACGCCGAGTGACTTTGCGAAGTTGACTTCAGCGAAATTCGAAACACCACAATCGCACGTTATGAGCAGCTTGGTCCGGTGCTTACTGGTCAGAACGCTCACTGCTTTGAGGTTGAGCCCATAGCCTTCCGTTGCCCGATTAGGAATATAGAAATCGACAGAAGCGCCAAGTTTCTTCAAAACACTGAACAAGACCGAAGTGCCTGTGACACCGTCAACGTCGTAATCACCATATACGGTTATATGCTGTTTTTCGATTATCGCCTGCACGATGCGAACGATAGCTTTATCTACATCGGGAAGCTCCATAGGGCTCGTGGGTGTATAGCTATCCGGCGAAAGAAATGCCCGTGCCGCATCAACAGAGTTAAAACCGCGCCTTTGCAGAAGTCGGGCAATCACATGTGAATCCTCGACCAGAGGCAAGAGGTGTTCGTAAGAAGCTTCATCTGCCGGCTCACGCCAGACCTTACCGAGCGCTGAGAGTCGCGTCGTCTGCTTGAGGGCGCCGGCTTGCCTGCTGGCGCCGCTTACACCGGCACCAGAAACACCACCTACAGTATCAGCATTGACCGACACGAAGCCCTCGCATATCCATTTCATATCCCATGCGCCCATCAACCAGCAAACACCGTATATGATGCCTCTGTCTGGGCTACGACTGTAGCTAGAATACTCCCGACCAAGCCGATCCACGCATTAACTTAAGATCTAAGTGTGTAAGATCCGGCATATGCAGAAAGGGCACCATCTTTTGCAAAAACGGAGTTATATGCGATCGTTACCGATAAAATATCCAAACATTTAAAACGCCCCAACGCAAAACGCATTCCACACTCATACCTAACTAATAAGTAATACGAATTCAGAAAGCGATTAGTTCAAATTTCTCTGCCACATTTTCTCAACGTCAAAAAAGTTGTGTCAGATCCTGGACAGCTGACAGATATCGATGCTGACCCAACGCCTTGAGCAAATGCCTAGATGGTGGGGTTTAGGTACAATCAAAAGATTTGCAGGGTGATTCGCGTTCGCCCCAATAGCCTATCGGTCAAGCTTCCCGGCAAAAGTTGAGCCTAGGGATTCAGTTCAGGGTCTCGAAATTCGATTATTTTCTTCGGCTTGCCAGACTTCATCCACTCTTGCAAATCGAATTCGACGATTGTGGTCACCACCGGTGGTTTCGGCCACGGCAGTGCCCATCCGACAAACCAAAGAACCGGAAACATGACCACGTGGAAGCTAAGAGCCACAAGAAATGCGTCAAAAAGCATTTTCTGGTCTTTAATCCACGAGATTACCTTATCAAACTTTTCTTCCGCCAGACTTTGTGCCGGGCGAAACTCGACAGTTTTTTTGCTTGGGGTCTGGTCTTGCAAGCATCCTAAATTGACGCCTGAGGTCTCGAGAGAGGCTGACGCCGTGCTCTGCACAGACTGCATTTGACTCGATTCAGAACTCTCTTCTTCGCCCACGATCTTCCCTTGAGAAGCGTCCATCAGCTTGCCTGCATCGATCGCTCAACTATTACCGAACGTTAACCTTGGTTGCAACGAAGTCCAGAACCGCCGTTTAAGCGCACTGGAGTGGTAATATGAGTACCCTCGCTAAGAGAATTGTCTTCAACATCCCTTGTTGTATCTCATTTTCGAGCCCAGGTCTGATGAGTCAATCCCCTAAATTCCTCCACAGTCTTAAGATCTCGACTCTAACATTTTTGCTGCCCGTAATGCTCGCCTCGGGCTCGATGGCTCAAGCGGACGAGGTTTTCGGTCCGGCAAAGCCCAAGGTTGTCCCGACGCCATTTAGTGTAGGCGAAGCGAAAGAAGAAAAATTACCCAGCGACTCACTCGCCTCTGTCGGCCTGACGACGAACAGCGATACTCCGCTGATCGGGCGAAGATCCATTGGAGACAGACTGGGTTCATCAAGGCTCTATCTTCCTGACAAGATGGTACTGGGCAGAGTTTCGGAGTTTACCGTCAAAGGTCTACCAGGCAAGTGGGTAGCACTTGCTATGGCTGAAAAAAACACAGGCGCAAAACCCATATTTGGTCACGAATTGAGACTTGGGTCCGACCGCAAAGTGGTGGCGACTAGCAAGATCCCCGAAAGTGGGGTGGCAACACTTCTAGTAGAGTGCCCTATAGAAGGTGACCTCGTGGGCTCGAACCTTTACTTCGAAGCTGTTGTCTGGCCCGAAGGAAGACCACAAGAGATGGAGATGGCGACTTGCGTTCCAGCCAAAACAAATAGCGTTTTGATCGAAGGACAGCTCGATACAAAAAAAGGACTGATGATCAAGCCGACTACAACATCTCCATTCAGCGGAGGTACCAGTCAACCCGGCTTGAGCTCGCCGCAACCATAGCCGATCGGCTTGATTCGAATTTTATTGGATTGAAAAGGAAACGACCGTGAAAATTCTACTAGTGCCGCTTGACGATCGTCCTGTCACTTATTTGCTTCCACAAATGGTTGCAAATGTCGCCGGCCTGCAGGCGATAGTGCCTCCCCGCGAGCTCTTCGGGTCGCTCAATCGACCAGCTCAACCAGAGGCACTGCAAGCCTTTATCGAGAGCGCCGTCACGTCACATCGCATTGAGGCTGCTTTCATCTGCGCTGACACCTTGATTTATGGTGGTTTGATCAATTCGCGCCGCAGCAACGACACTTACAAAGACCTGGAACCGAGACTGAAAGCGCTGATGGGTTGGCGCAAGAAGTTAGGCAATGTGCCGATATATGTGCAATCAAGCATCATGCGCATATCAGACAATCACGACAACACGGAAGAAAAAGATTACTGGTCTCGGTATGGCCGCGAAATCTTCGCTTGGTCTGAAAATCTTCATCGCTTGAACAGCCAGGGTTCTGTCGCGGCAGGACTGCTAAGAGAGAGCGAAATGCGAGTGCCGGAAACGATACGGCAAGACTACCTTAACACCCGCTACAGAAACTTCCGCATAAATCTTGACTTGCTGGAAGCGCTGAGCAAGGGAAACTTTTCGCGTATTGTTTTCAGTTTAGACGATTCCGGCGAAAACGGACTCAACGTGCTGGAACAAGAGAAACTCGAAAAGCGGATTTTGCAACTAGGTCTGAACGAACAAGCAGTTACCTATGCTGGTGCCGACGAAGTAATCTGCTCAATGATCGCACATTGGCTAACGGCCCGCGACCGAGAAGCGCGCACCACCGCTAGTGTCGTTTATTCGCTGCCGGCAGCGGAATTTTGTCAGAGTCGTTACGAAGGTCAAAGCATAGGACAGTCGATTAGGGCACAGCTGAAAGCGGCAAACATTCGCATTTTAGATAGCGAAGCACAAGATCGGATCGAACCAGATTTTACGCTAGTCGTACATGCAGGCGAAAACGGACAGGGCGACCATATCGTGCTGCCAGGGCATCAGGATGTTCGTTCCATGGACACCCGCGAAGCAGCAGCAGCGACGGTCGATATACTGAAAAAAAGCCGCACACCGTGCATTCTTTGTGACGTAGCTTACGCAAACGGAGCCGATCCGACTCTGGTATCACAACTGATTCAACAGCCAGAACTGCTGAACAAACTATGGGCGTATTCGGCTTGGAATACAACAGGCAATTCTGTTGGTGCCGCGCTGGCACTCGGTGTGGCCAGGCTTTATGCGCCAGATCCGGTCAAAGCTGATGAAGTAGCCAAGGAAGCTCTGTTTGTGCGGCTCGTAGATGACTATGCCTACCAGACTCAGGCGCGCAGAAATCTCAAAACAGCAGCACAAGATGAATTGCTGGCACAGATGCGTCCATTAGTCGAAGAGATCGCCAAAGCGCTCAAATATGAAGACAGGAGCTGCCGGCTCTCCTTCCCATGGCAACGACTGTTTGAAGTTGAGGTATCGCTGCCGCAGACCCAAACGCTTGCCGGAGTCAAAGCTGACTGATCGACCGATGAAGACTACCGGGAAGCCAGTAATGCGTGCACCAAAGCCAAGACTTGAATCGCTGTGGGTCAGATTGGCTCTCTCCTTGGTCCTTATAAATGCAACCTGTCTTGGGCCAGTCAACACGTCGCAACTCGCGAAGGCTGATGAAACGTGGGAAAAGCTTGACCGTCGGCTGAAAACTCAAGTGCTCAAACTAAACGTGGCGCTGAAATTGAAGCTGAGAAACGGTCTTTTTGTGCAATTGACAGATGCAGATCCCAAATATCGCTATCCTGTTTTCGGTACTACTCCAGACGACCGCGGTTATCGCGTAGTCGGCTACGGCACAGCCTTTCCCCTAGCTAGCCGCGACGCAAGCAAAGCCTACTATGTGACCAATAAGCACGTCGTCACGACGGGCGAAGAACTCGTCAAAGAGTGCGAGCGTTTCTATGCCGCAATGCGCCTGGCAGCGGAGAAGACTGCCAAGGATGGCAACGTCGACGGACGCTTCAAAGAACTGCTCGCAATAGTAAATCTTTCGATGAAGAAAGACATGAATGCAAGCGAGAGGGCTGTGTACACCTCGACTATCGACGGTATTTGGGACGTTTACGAAGCTTATCTTTCGCTGCGAGCCGATCCGGGTCGGCTGATGTTCCAGAAATATCTCTCACAAGTGGGCGTGGACCACGAGTCAGGATACTTCTTGCACAAAGTAGGACCTGCGACACAGCCGGCAATTCAAGCTTCAGTTTACAAAACCGCCCGAACAGACAAAGAGCCCGATTTGTCCATACTTACCAGCGCACCGAATGCGATACCACCACTCGAACTAGATGCAATAGCACCATCGGAAGGACAGGACATTCAAGTAGTCGGTTATCCAAAAGCATCTGAACAAATAGACGTAGACGCGGAACAATACTATGCGCCAACGTTCAGCTCAGGACATATAAGCCGGGTAGCACCGCGGATGTTGCAGGTAGACGCTCCCATTACCAACGGGAACAGCGGTGGACCCGTAGTAAGTCAGCGCGGCAAAGTGGTAGGCGTTGTTGCCAATCGAGCTATGTCGGCAAGCGGAAAAGAGTTGACTACCTTTGGTGGGGCTGTGACCATCGATTCGGTGCGGAGCTTCGCGCCGGAGCTATTCAGCGGCACCGGTTCACCACCGCAGTCATCGTTTTGATCTTGATCATAAACAAGTGAAGAGCTAGGGAGTGCTCAAAAGGCCGCCGTCGTCATCATCCATCATCAGATTGATTTCGTTCTTCACTTCTTTGTAGCCGCTTAGCGCTTTGAAATCATCATCACCAACGCTAATTTTCGCCACCTTATATGCATCGAGCGCTTGTACCATTTGTGGCGCCTTGTCTGGGCGAACCTGCTTCACAGAGATCCGCAATGGAGTACCCTGAAAATCAGACGGCACCCTCAGAGCTTTACTAAGAAACTGCTTGAATTGCGGCGGTGAATTCAAGGCTTTTGCGACCCAAATATCAGTCGTTATATCCATGCTGCCATTAGGCTGCTTCTCTTTGAGAATTACCTGAGTAGTCGGAACGCCCTCAATCTTTTGATTCTTCTTCGTATACTCGACTTTGATTTCAGAAGTAGCGGCTTTGTGCTTTCGGTTGAAGCTGTTTGCGAACTTTGTTCTGAACATTTCATCAGTCATGCTCATATATTTCTTGTTTGTCTCGTTGTAGACAAGCGTGCTCCATTTTGGAGCATGGGCTATAGCAGTCAAGCCCATCTTCTCGAGTTTGAGGTTCATCGCCTTGTCCGAAAATTTGATTTTGACGATGCCGGCAAAGCTGCTGTTGTAGTCAATCTCCCATCCGGTAGACTTCGCTTGAGCCGCCTGGGCATCGTTAACGCGCTCAGGAAGCACAGACAACAGCCAAGTCAAACAAACGGATGTTATAACGGCCGCCGTTTTTTGCATGTTCACTCAAACCTAATTATCCGCTACGCTTGACTTCCGAGAAATCACTCTCAGGCAAGCATAGCATTGTTGCAGGCGAAGCTCAAAAGTTGCTCAAATCTGCTTTTGGGCACGAGAAGCAAGAGCCGATCGACTGCGTTGTTCGTGTATCGACTGGCTAACTGAAGAGAGAAACGGTTCCGCACCAATCTCGTTCAGATGCACGGTGTCGTAAAAGCATTCGTCTCCATACTTCTTTTCGCCCAAGTCCAAGATAGCAACGTTGTTTTTGCTAGCCGTCTCCTTGAGCATGCCCAGATACTTCTGATAGAGACCGTCAGGCATCAATCCAAGGTTTGTCTGCGTCAAGGGCATGTTTACGAGCAAGACTTCAATATTGTTTTTTTTGCAAGACGTCAACATATCTTGTAAAAACTGCTCTTGTTTCTTGAATTGAATCTGATTGAATCGTTGATACCGCATATGGTATTCATCCAAACTCTTCTGCCAAAGAATCTTCTTGTCTTGCAAAAGCGGGCAAACGTTCAAATTGTTGGCAGCAACAGCGAATTGATCCTGAGGAGCAGCGGTTGCCTGGTGTGCCACCTTCCTAACAAAAGCATCAGCTTTTGACTGATATCGCGTTCTCTTACCAAACAGATAAACAGCTCGGTTGAACACCAACTCCAGCTTCTCGTCGACAGTGCTCGCCGCAAAGTTGTTCTTGCTCAGGTCAGAAACATCACCCAGTCGCTGGAACGTGGCAGTCTTAGTCTCACCACCAGCCAGATCATCCATAAAATCGCGCGGCGCAACGCCGTAGACAACCAGTTGCGGTTTCTTAGTGCCAGTCAGCATTTTGTCAACGATCAAGTCCATGTCGGAGACCATCGCTCCGGGCACGGCGAAACTAAAGACCTTTAGTGCTTCATTTGTATCGGCAGACAACTTCTTCTCGAGCAGATACGAGCGATGGTGGCGGTAAAAGTCGTTGACATTGACAAACTTTTTGTAGTCAGCCGTCCAGACAGGACTCATGATCAAAGATGAGCCAAGCAGAACAACGTCCGGCGTTTCCGCCTTCTTGTATTGCTGCACAGCTGAGTCAATTGTCTGCACAACTCCATTTTGATCAGAGTTTTTTGCTTTCCCGCTGGAGGCAGCGCCATAGCTGAACCCGGCGTTTAAGCCAAGAAACAACAACACTGCGGCCAGCGCCGCCGACTTATGAAGCTTTTTATAGGCTGTGGGCTGACCCATCAAATAATCCGCTCTTCCAGACGAAGACAGCTCGACCACTATGAAGTGCCGGTTAGCTAGTCTATAAGGTACATGGTAGCTCCTGACATTTATCCATCTTTGTTCTTAAGTTTTGTTCACCGTAATTCGTCGAATGACCCAAGCGCAAACGAGGCCAATAATGCGCCATCCCTTAGAATAATCAAACGGCACTCGGAATTGATAATCGGGGTCTCATTGTGGCGAATAAAACTGGTGTGCTCACCAAGCTGACGCCGGATGCAGCTCGAACTGAGATGCGGCAACTCAACCGCAGCACGATACTAGATACAGTGGCGTTGCTTACAGCACTGTTATTGATGCTCACGCTCTTCATCGAGGTGAAGTCAGCAGCAGCAACGGCGGATGGAGTAACACAACTCAGTCAATCTGTCACGCAAAGAGGACTGTCGAGGACAACTGCCGCGCCGCCGCCAGCGAAGCTGGTTGAGGCAGCTCTAGATTCACAAGACCAACTGCGGCCAGCGGCAAAGGGTCAAGCCGTGACCGAGTTCTGGCAATCTCGCAGCCAACCGGGCTCACGAGGCGGTTCATTCACGGTGTCGACTTTCGGCACAGGCACTAAAACCTTTAACCTGTGGTCCTCGACCGAAGCCGAAAGCCACGGAATAAGCGAGCTTTTATACGAAGATCTTATCGACTTAGATCCCTGGACGGGTGCAACGAAGCCAAAACTGGCGAAGTCGGTATCGATAAGCGCTGACAAACTCGAATATACCTTCGTTTTGCGTAAGGGGCTGCAATGGTCCGATGGACAGCCACTAACCGCTGACGATGTTGTCTTTACTTTCGACAAAATCATAAAAGAGGGATTTGGCAATTCCTCATTGCGAGACGTGCTTTCCGTCGAAGACAAATATCCAACTGTAACTAAAGTAGACGGTCTTACAGTCAAATTCCGCACATCTAAGCCGTTTGCACCATTTCTATCTAACCTCCGAGGGCTTGGCGTTGCGCCTAAGCACGCCCTGGAAAAATACACGCAAGGGAAGGACGCCCACGACAAATTCCATGCAGTCTGGGATATCAACTGTGATCCAAACGAAGTTGTTTGCAGCGGACCGTTCAAGCTCGCGCGCTATGTGCCAAGCCAGAGAGTGGAGTTGGTGCGCAATCCAAAATATGCCGTTTGCGACTCGAACAATGTACGTTTGCCTTATTTGGACAAATTCACGGTGGTTATCGTACCGGACCAGAACGCAGAGCTCGTCAAATTTTATGGGCGAGAACTGGACATGCTTGACGTTCGGCAGGTTCGCGGCAGCGACGCTGCCCTCATGAAACAGCGCGAAAAAACTGGCAACTTCAAACTCTATAATCTCGGTCCGAACGATGGCCGCACCTTCCTCATGTTGAATATGAATCGCCGCACGAATCCAAAAACTAAAAAGCCTTATGTCGATCCGATTAAGCAAAAATGGTTCAACGATTTGAACTTCAGGCAGGCCATAAATCATGCCGTCAGCCGCAAACGTATCGTAAACAACGCCATGAGAGGTGTAGGATTTCCCCTCTATGGTCCTGAATCGCCAGCCGCTCTTTATATAAACAAAAAGCTTCAGCCCTTCCCTCAAGACATGGCGTACGCTCAGAAGTTGTTAGAGCAAAGCGGATTCAAGAAAAATGGAGAGAGGCTATACGACAAGGACGGCAATGCAGTCGAGTTCACATTAAACACAAATGCCGGTAATACTACCCGCGATGCCATATGTGTCGCCATTCAAAACGACCTCAAACAGTTGGGCATGAAAGTCAATTACCAACCAATAGACTTCAACATACTGGTAGACAAAACGAACTCCAGCTGCGACTGGGAGGCAGTTGTGATGGCGCTCACCGGAGACAAGGTTGAGCCGTACAATGGTGCCAATACATGGAAATCGAACGGACGCCTGCATATGTTCGATCAGCGATTGCCTGGACCAGATGGCAAGGTTGTGTGCACCGACGCACGACCGTGGGAGAAAGAGATCGACCGTTGCTTCAACGAAGGTTCGATGACATTCGATGTCAGCAAGCGGCATGAGTGGTTCGACCGTTACCAGGAGATAGCCTACCAACAGTGCCCTTTTATCTATCTCGACACTGCTTTAGACTTGAGTGCCTTGAGCAATAAGTTCGGCAACTACAATCCGACACCGATGGCTATCTACTACAATCCAAAGGGCAGTCTCCATAACGTTGAAGAGATTTATCTCAAAGGGAGTAGACACTGATGCCTATTCCTGTTTACGCCTTGAAGAGAATCTTGCAAGCGCTTCCGCTTTTGTTCATTATTTCGGTCATGAGCTTCACAATGTTGAAGCTCGCGCCAGTCGATCCCCTGGCGAGCTTGCGCGCAAACCCGGCAATATCACAAGCTACGATCAAAGCTGAAGAAGAGCGTCTCGGGCTAAATAAGCCGGCTCCAGTTCAGTATTGCCTCTGGCTGGAGAGGCTGGCGACCGGCGACCTTGGAATTTCAACAACTGGCGGCTCGGTCTTTACGTTGCTCATGCAGAGGGCTGGCAACACACTTCTGCTCAGCGCCTTGACCTTAGTCTGCACGTGGGTGATAGCCATTCCAGCAGGAACGTACGCCGCAATTTATCGTGGGCAGTTCGTCGACAAATTCTTTAGCATCCTCACAGGCGTCGCTATGAGCATGCCGACATTTCTTCTATCGATGCTCCTTCTGATGGTCGCGCTCGCCACTGGGCTTTTGCCCATGGGCGGTCTTACCAGTTTCGATTATTTTGACAAAGATCCCATAGCCCAATTCTTTGATGTTGCCTGGCATTTGATCATACCTGTTACTGTTTTGACGTTCGTTGGACTGGCGGCAATTCAACGCCAAATGCGCGGGAACCTGCTGGACGTCTTGAGAAAGGAATATGTGAGGACAGCGCGAGCTAAAGGTTTACCGGAAAACAAGGTCATCTACAGGCATGCTTTGCGCAACGCAATAAACCCACTCCTCACCTTGATGGGATTTCAGCTGGGCGGATTGCTAAGCGGTGCGGCATTGACCGAGACCGTGCTCTCCTATCCTGGTCTTGGGCGCCTGACACTAGATGCAGTACTAACAAAAGATCTAAATCTAGTGATGGCGTCAATCATGCTTGGAGCAGTTCTTTTAATTGCAGGCAACCTGCTAGCCGACATTTTGCTGAAGCTTGTTGATCCTCGCATTGTGCTGGAGTAGTGATGACATCGACAGCAGATATCGTGATCGAAAAAAATGCCGCGAGCGCAACTAAAACGTTGCGGGCTTCAGCATGGACCAAGCTCTGTCGTGACAAAGTGGCAAAAACAGCCATGATTGTATTGTTAGCCTTTTACGCTTCCGCAGCATTGGCTGACTTTCTCACACCATACAGTATGGATTTTAACTCTCCCGATCTCGCGAACTCGCCGCCGTCTTTGGTTCACTGGAGGAATGAAAACGGTCAACTTTGCTGGCCCTATGTCTTAGCAGTCGAACGCACGACCGACATGGAAACCTTCCAACAAAACTACATTGAGCAAAAAGGCGCGACATATCCAATAGAGATTTTGACGCCCGGTGAGCCTTACAAACTACTCGGGCTGATACCGATGAATATTCATTTGTTTGGCGTCAAGAAGCCAGGAACACTTTTTCTCGCAGGCTCTGACGTGAACGGACGAGATAACTTTTCACGCCTGTTCTTTGGAGCCCAGAAGAGCCTGACCATCGGATTCTTAGGACTGTTCATTTCGTTCCCAATCGGTATCATGTATGGAGGCATTTCCGGTTTCCTCGGCGGTGTTGCCGACAACATCATGATGCGCATCGCGGAAGCGATTATGTCCATTCCAAGCTTCTATCTTTTGATTGGGCTGGCAGCTATTTTGCCGCCGGGAATGAGCGGCTCGCAACGCTTCGCTCTGATTACCATCATCTTGTCGTTTGTTGGATGGGCCAGCATGGCACGTGTGATTCGAGGCATGGTGCTCTCAATTAGAGATGAGGAGTTCGTACAGGCAGCTCGCGCCTCAGGCATGCCGGAGTTCCTCAATATCGTCAAGCACGTTATTCCACAAACGGCCAGCTTCATTATCGTGGCGGCGACACTGCAAGTGCCAAGCTACATATTGTCGGAGAGCGGCCTTAGCTTCATCGGTCTGGGCATTCAACAACCAGATGCAAGCTGGGGTAACATGCTCAAAGACGCGCTCGACAACATCAATGAGCTTCTCTACAAGCCATGGCTGATTGCACCGGGCTTTCTTATCTTTGTCACCATACTGTGCTTCAACAGCCTGGGTGACACGCTAAGAGACATACTAGATCCTAAAATGCAGGGGCAATCATAGCCATGGGAAACTCACCGTTGTTCTGGATCGTCGATGGATTGGCAGTAGCGGCGGTCTCGGCTCTCACCATATACAGTGCTGTTGCTCGCAAAGGGAAGGGACGTTTTCTCTGTGATGACTGTCGCTTTAATGACCCGGAAAAATGCAAGAAAGTCGAGAGACCCCGTGCACTGGTATGCACGAGTTATCGAAGTGAAGAGATAAGAGAGATTGAGAGAGTACGTAACTTGACCACGGCTCCAGCTGCCGAAACAATTATCATGCCAGAAGAGAGACAAAGCCAACCGGTGGACAAAAGCGATGCGGTGAACCAGGCAGCCAAGCAAGCAGACAACGCCTCCACGAACTAAGACAATCTAGTTCACAGCGCGAATACTTAGTTCAAATGGTTCACATCGGCAATAGCGCGCTTGCTGAATGTTTCGCAGAGTTTCGGATTTTTCGCAACCACATCAGCAATTCTGCTAATGAGTTTCGCGCCACCACCTGCGTTCAGGTGAACCGTATCGACAAAATCTGATGGCAAGAAAGCCGAGTCTGCCGAGAGATCCAGATATTCGGCGTTAGTTGCTGCACAGGCTTGTTTGAGACCAGTCTTGTAGCTTGTCCAGAACACAGGCGGTAGAAGTCCTCTGTTGATCGCTGTCAACGGCATATCCACAACTAGAATTTTGATATTCTCTTGCTTGCCAAAATTGAGAAGAGCATTCAAATACTCCACTTCTCTGCGATAGAACGGGGGATTACAATTGCGGTAACGCTTCGCATATTCGACGCTGTTATCTATATAATTAGTTGGCATCACCGGCAAAACAATGCACTGACCTGGTTTCACATTATCGTTGTCGGAATTCAGAGAGAAGAGCCAGCCAGTCGCAGCTGATTTAGTGTTTTGATTCGCCACCAGTTGCGATGGCAGAGGCAAACTCTCCTCAATATGTTTCCAGGGCACCAAACCAGAGACATTCTTGATCGGAACAACAGAGGCAACAGCTTGCTCCAGCTGGTCGTTCAAGGTCGTGAACAAGAGCTTGCGGGCAGATGGATCGTGGCTCAAATAGCGCGAGAAAAACTTATACGGCTCGGTGGCATTGACGTCGGGTAAGAAGTTGTCTATGAAATCGCGAGGTGCTACGGTGACAATGACTAAACCTGGCTTGTTGAGCGGGAAAAGGCTTTTGCTGATTACGTAGTGGTCAGATATCATCGCCCCCGGCAGTCCACAAATAAAAACCGAAGTTTTCCTCTTTAGCCTGTCATCTAAAGAACCTTCCAAAATCTGGCACTCGTGGTCCAAAACCCAATCGAGGCGCCGTCCTTGTAATTTGGCATCGGCGGCTTGAACACCACCCATCTGCGAGCTGCCAAAAAGAACTACATCAGGGGCCGACTGTTGTTTCAAATAAGCTCGGCTTATCCACCAACTGGCTGGTCTACCGTTCTTCATCGCGTCTGAACTATCTTCAAAACTCTCGGCCGCAAGCGTAGGACCAGATACTACCGGGAGTTTTCCGAGCGCGGCGTTGGCAGCGGCAAACAAAGCCAGGGCAACCAGGAAGCTGCTCAGGAAAAACGCCTTCTTTTCGGCGGACGATGGCATCTGCGGTTCCGACCTATATAGCCAAACTCTTGACGAGCCTGATTATAGAAGACAGGAGGATGCTCGCGCCTAAGTGGTTTTTCACCTACCAGTTTCTAGTCGTGCAGAAATAGCGGTGATAAAGGGTCTTTGTGACATTGCCATAGATGACGGAGCCGATTTTGGTCGTCACTGGACCAAGGAACGGCGTCTTGCCGAACTTAACGAGCATTTTGGCATAGACATGATGATGTCCGGACAACTGCGATTGCTTGAACTCAGCAACGATCTGGCAGCGCGTCTTCACAAGTTTGAACTGCGGGCGGGCGGATTCATTACGACCGTAAGCAACTGACGGCACGGTTCCAAAAATTGCCGGCCAGCTAATGGCAAAAGGGGTGGTTGTCGTCATCATCGTCGACGAATGCTCCAGGGGGTAGTTAGGGCGGGGCACTACAGCTTGAAGGCTGTGTCTTCAATTTACGGCAGTGGGTGTGAAAGCAACGTGAAATTTTAAATCAGCTTAAGAATAAATCTCACAATGAAATCAAAAACTTACCCCACCCGATAAGGAGTGAGCAGGTGCTGCTTTTATATTCGAATATATTCGAACTGTACGCGACTATCTCTGAGTTTCGAGTCAACCGGATTGCAGTGTCTGGCAAACTAAGCCCAACCGGCAACTAATCGATCTCGGTCACTCATCTTGGAGAGCAGTTGCTGGCGAGATATAGCTCTATCCTGTCCACGAGCCGCGTTTGTTTTTGCAGTCAGATCGGCCGATACCGCCGGCGGAACCAGACAATTCGAAATAGCGGTTGCACGGGTCAACGGTCGCCCTTAAACAACCTGGATGTGTTTGATCTCGCCATGCTTGTAGGCGTTCAGGAATCTGGCATAATCTTTGAATACTAGGCAGCCGTTTGACTGTCCGCTCGGGCCTAGCATGTAAGTATGCGCCAGAATGCCATCGCGACCGTGCATTTTGCTAGGGTCCTGAGGATTGAGACGCAGAGCCTGAACACCATGGAATAATCCTCCGCGGAAGGACAGATCATAGGTACCGTGCGGCGTGACACCTCTATTTCTCTGTGCCTCCGAGTTCGGATTGTCCATGTTTCGGCCCAATCCAGAATGAGCCTCCAGTCGCTCCCCGTTCGGTAGATATACCGTATGCGCCGCAACGTCATAAATCGCTGTGCCGTCGTGCGGACGAACAGGCGACTCTGATTTAGCGAGCTGCTTCCGAGTCTCTTCAGGCGACACAACCCGTGCTGGGTCTTGTGTGCCAGGTTTTGCTTTTGCTGGTGGAAGGTCTTGAGCAGCCTGCTCCGGCGACTCGCCAGGATGCTGTCGGCGCGGATGTGGCGTTTCACCGAGTGCTGGATGATGCCTGTGATGAGGTGCCAAACGCTCATGTGGCAATTCAGGTATATCCAGATGAGCTGTCCCAGCAGGTTTAGCCTCCGTATTTGGCTTCGCCTCTGGCTTGGGCTGTGTCTCTGTTTTTTGTCCTTCCGTGTTGGGTTTCACTTTGTCATCGTAAATCTTCAGATGCCAGCCATCACCCAGAAAATTACGTTCCTTTTTAGATTTTCCTTCCAACGAATGGTATTGGTCGCTATTAAGTTTTCTCAGGCGCTCTTCTTCATTGTGAATCGAGCGACCATCTACCTTTAAATGATCTTCTCGCAACCGTCTGGCAGCAATATCGCCGAGACAATCGCCATGCTGCACGGTATAGGACTTATTTTCATTGAGGTGCAACGGCGCCTTACGAGCCGTACCGGCTTCTTTGAACCATTCAGCAGCGGCCTCGCTGTGTAGCTTTGAGTGAGCCTCTTTTCGCTCAGCCGATGGATGGTTTAGCTTTTCAACTTTCGCGTGTTGGCGGATATCATCAGGGCTCGACATAAGGTTCTCCGGGTGCAGGTAAGCCATCCATACTAGATCTGGCGAAGTTACAGTAAATCGCCCTACGTGAAATTGACGTGAAATGGATCTCTGCAACGCTCAGAAATCCCCACCAAATCTAGATGAGGCAACTGTCGACCAGAGGGGCCAAACGGAAGTCGCCCACGTCGCGCTCTGAACCACGAGTAGTTCATGATATTGTTGACCGTGAACACCATCGATATTTTGAGTGGTGACAATCCACTGCTTAGCATCCGACCAAAACAGTTACTAAGTTCGTAGAAGATGCGTTTATAGTTAGATCCTGTTTTCGGCTTCAAACACAACTAGCAAGTTAGTAAGGCTATGGCAAAAATACTCCTGGTAGAAGACGACGTAGAGCTCGCCGAACGGCTGGGCGACTGGTTCGAAACAGAGAGCTATGTTTTCGAAGCGGTGTATTCAGGCGAAGACGCTTTGCAACTTCTGCAAAGCTTCGACTTCGACGTGATTCTGCTCGATTGGAATTTGCCGGGAATTTCAGGAATCGAGGTCTGCAAACAGTATCGAGCCAAAGGTGGTGCCGCTCCGATCATCTTCTTGACCGGTCAGGGAAGTATTCCATCGCGAAGCGAGGGTCTCGACTCTGGTGCAGACGACTACCTGGTCAAACCGTTCGACATACGCGAGTTGGCAGCCCGCATACGCAGTTTGCTGCGCCGCCCCGTTGCCTATGTAGCGGATCTAACCATTGGACCAGTCAAGCTTCAACCAGCGACACGCACAGTCTGGGTCGGTGAAGCCAACATCGTATTGATGCCTAAGCAATCCTTGCTTCTCGAGTTTCTCATGCGCCACCCAAATCAAGCATTCACTGGCAAGGCACTCCTAAACTCGGTTTGGCCCTCTGACGCAGCCGCATCGGAAGAGACCGTCCGCACCTGCGTCAAAACTCTAAGACAACAGCTAAATACCTTGGGGCAGAAGGAATTCATCAAAACGCAGCACGGAGTCGGCTATATGGTTACGACAAACTGAAGACCGGACTGGTATCAAAGTCCAAAAATTCAATATATACTCTTCACATATCCAACGACGCACCAAGCCTAGCTCAGGGGCTGAAACGCGGTGCCGGCCGGCTCTTCTTTCGCACACTTAACCTTACCTTAAACTTTCTCGATTCCTCTTTACGTGATGAAGGTTGTTACCTATAATCAAAACAGGTCGCCGGAATAAAAGTTTACCGCAAGCGGGCACCATATATGGAGCCTCGATAGTCTCACCAATTAGGTCACTTTGTTCCAGACGTCCTAGTGGAAATACCAACTCGCTCTTTGAGCAGTCATGGGAGCAGGCCCCTCTGTGCCCGGTGGGTGAACCGGCAGGGGGGCTTGATCATTTGGCACCATATTTGGCGCCGTCTCCAAAACAAACACAAAATTGACACGTAAAAAAAGCACCGAATACAGTGACAGCGTTTCAATCCGCTGATGATTTCTTCACGAGCAAATGCGGACTTGCCACGTAGAAGAGAGCCACTTTCTCACCAGGCAGAGTGTAGTCGAAGCCACAAGATTGAAAGAATGACGTGCGCGAAGTAATAGCCATGACTTCGAGAATCTCTTGTTCCTTCGCTTTTTCCAGACAAGCATCAACCAGTCGCCGGCCTAAGCCAAAACGCTGATAATCAGGCATCACAACAAGACTTCTCACTTCAGCCAGCTTGCGAGAATAGATCTCTAAAACTGCGCAACCTACAATCGCCCCATCACTTTCGGCGACAACATAGTTGCCAATCAGCTCTTCAAGCTCACTCAGCGTACGTGGCAAAACTTTGCCTTCTAGCACAAATGGCTCAATACAGTCGCTTATCCCCTGTATATCGTCCCTCGTAGCCGGCCGAATCGCTATATCCGTGGCGCTCTTAACGTTACTTTCTTCTTTTGATGACACCATCTTCAACTCGCTAGCGTCGCTGCATCAATTCAAACCTTAACGGATCGCTTGTATAAGATACAGGATTAGCCTACCGAAAGTCGTCACCGCTATTTTCGAATCGACGCGCTTTGTGCGTCAGCCGGCGGCTGGTCCTCTTTTGCGAGAATGCTAACAAATATTTTGACCAGCCTTGGGTCAAATTTCTTGCCTGCATCCTCCTGTACGATCTTCACCGCTTCTTCGCGCGAAAGTTTCTTACGATATGGTCTGTCACTTGTCATGGCAGTAAAAGCATCGACAAGCGCAATAATTCTCGATTCGAGTGGAATCTCGTCACCCTTCAGACCCTTGGGATATCCGCTGCCATCCCAATGCTCGTGATAAAACTCAATGATATTAGAGACACGATAAAGCATCTTCGATGGCTCTAGTAGCTTCGCACCAATTTCCGGAGCGCGTTTAATTTGCCCCATCTCTTCTTCAGTCAGCGGGCCACTCTTGCGCAGTACTTCTTCAGGAATTGCGACCTTGCCTAGATTGCTCATCACCGCCGCCAACGAGACTATTTCGGCATGCTCTTTGGAAAGACGCAGCGTTTGCGCGATACGATTGGCATAGCCGTAGGCACGCGGAGAGCGCTCAGTGCCATAACCATCTCGCTCTTCTACGGCTTTTATAATTTTGCCGAATACACCGATAATGCCCTCTTCAACGACTGTGCTCAAGTCGAACTGACCACCGACCTGCGCAATTTCTAGCGGCACCGAAGGTGGTACGACAGCTGGCGCCTGCATTGCCGGTCCATTGCCTTCCATGATGCTCGGAAGCAGCTCTTCAGCCACCGAACAAACTCTGTTTCTGCCGCGGTGCTTAGCTAAATAGAGCGCCTGGTCGGCAAGTTCGAGCAGTTTGTCTCGGTCTTGCGCATCATAAGGGAAAGTCGCCAAACCAAGCGAGGCGGTCACTGTGCCCACACCTTCAATCGGTTTTTCACGAATCGCGGCACAGATGCGCTCTGCCACCATACGCGCCGGAGCCAGATCTGTCTCCGGCAGCAAAATAGTGAACTCTTCACCGCCAAATCGGCCGACTGTATCAACATCTCGAACATTGCGCTTAAGAACATTTGCGATGTGTTTAATCGCAGCGTCACCGTGATGGTGACCTAGCGTGTCGTTTATCTTCTTCAGGTAATCGAGGTCGACGATTATGAACGAGAAAGCGTGACCAAATCGCTGGAAACGGTCGATCTCTTTGATCAACTGTTCGTTGAAATAGCGCCGGTTGAATAAACCGGTCATAGCATCTGTAACAGCTTGCTTCTCTACTTGTTGGAACAGTTCAGCGTGTGACACAACGACCGCCACTCGGTCTGCCAGGTCTGCCACCATCTTCATATCCATGTCAGGGAAAGGATTGGCGCGCGCAGTAGACACCATGCATAGTGCCGCCTTGAAATTGCCGGCATGAATTAAAGGCAGAAGTGTCGCCGATTTGTAGGCTATAGGAACTTCTACGTTCCGGCCTTCCAATTTCTTCTTCAGCTCTTCATGCGGCAAATAAATCGTCTGTCCGTTCTTCAATTCTTCAAGGTGCACAAGAAAAAGTTGTTCACCAAAAGTAGGCGCGAAAGAGTCGGCGGTCTCAGGAATCGCATCGCCGGCTGTTTTTGATTTGGTGAAATCCTGCACTTGCTGGTCGTAGAGCGACACGGCGCATAAGCCAAGGCTGAAGTGTTCTTGCAAAGCAGAAACCAAAGTGCCCATGATGTGGTCGACTTCTTTGAGAGACTGACGGATCTCGCTCGACACCTTGTTGATGAGGGCGGCTCTGGCCTTATCAGCGCGCAATTGGCCGATAGCCTGGTCGGCACGAATAACATTTGACAGGTGGCCGGCAATAGTCAAACCGAGCTCTCTGTCCTGCGGTCTGAATTGCGGCTTGTTCTTTAGTCGCTCCCAAAGCCCAATAACGCCGAGCCTTTCACCTTCCGACACCAAGGGCAATACCAGTGCCGTTTCATGCTTAAAGAAAGGATCGCCCTTGCGCGTAAATTCGGCATTGACGATTTTGCCACGACCAGACTCAAATACAGCAACGAATGGATCTTCTTTTGCCGACAGATCAACGGGTGAGACCGACCCATCTTGTATCTGCGGAATCAGCAGCTTTTCTTCGGCACTGTACAAATAGATTTGCGAGTGGGTAAAGCCCATGTGCTCCGCCACCAGCATAACAGACTTAACCAGTGACTCTTGGCTGGTCTGACCGCGCGACTCCCTGAATAGCGAAGCGATCTCGTTAATGAGCTTCATTTCGCGCGCGTCCATTTCAATCTTCGATTGGTCGACGGATTGCTGAACGACGACAGAGAGCATTTCAGCTACTTTTTGCAAAATTTCGGCTTCTTGCGTTGTCCATTCGCGTGTACGCCCACACTGCTGCAGTTCCAAAAATCCGGAAAATACGCCGCGTGAGCGCAACTGCACCATCAATCGAGCACGTACGTCACCAAGCTCGATCAAAGACGACAAGGTCTGCGACATCTTGTGCAGGTTGGTATCACGGGAAGTATCAGGTATAGAGATAACGCCGGCACCTGATTCATCAGGAAAGCGAGAGAGAAACTCGTAAACTATAGCAGTCGACTCTTGCGGGCCAAGCTGATTGCCGGCGAAGCAGGTGTGTCCGGAGGCAGTGTATTCGTTTGTCACCGCCAATTGGTCGCCGACAATCTTCCAGATCAATCCGCGCTCAGCCTTCACCACATCTGTGAGAGCCTGAATGGCGAACTGAAGAATCAGTGCCAGGTCGTTGGACTGCCTGAGCTGGCCGATGATCTCACTAATAATAGATTGAGCGGCAGCAGGGAAAACATACGAGGCATCCGACTCGGGCTCGACAGTGCGAGCCGGTTCTTGAGTCTTCGTCTCCGGCCGAGTGGCTGTGCGGGTAGTCGCAGCTGGAGCGACGATATCTGGAGTTTGGGGTGCAATAACAGGATTGGCGGGCGTGAGGTCAAATCCAGGGCGGGATTTCAGCTGCACAGCTTCACTACCGCTAAGTAACAGCGGATTGACCGGACCCGGGCGAGGCGTCGGGGCCTTAAATAGCGCGTCATCGGTCGCGATAGGCTGAATCTTGCCGGGCTCAGAAAAAAGGTGAGTCAAGTCACGTTCAAACTCATCACGCAGGGCGCCGCTTGACGGGAAAAAGACGCTTTGTTGAATTGGCGCCTTGATAACAGGCCACGCTGCTCGAATTCGCTGCATATAAGACTGCGAACTCTCTGTCGGTCCCATATTGAAGCGCGCATCTTCTAAGGCATTGGCCTCGGCTGGATTGACGCTCTGCCAAGTAGAGAGTAGGCTGTTGACCGCCTGCCTGACCACCGCAGGCTCCATTGAGCCAGAGCATTGAAACTTATCAGAAGCTCCGGTTTCGGTCGCTTGTTGACCGTAGACGATCAAGCACAAGCCTCGGCTCTCCACGAGAAACGCCCACTGGTCGGGCGGATCGTTTCGGTCTTCCGAAAATACAGAAACTCGGTAAGCGTTGCGGAGAAGCTCGCCATAACGCTGACCGGTTGGCAGTATTATCGGCGCCTGCTGTTGGTGCCGAGCCCAATAAACGACAACCGGCTGCAGACGCTCATCAACGCAGAGCTGCTCCACAACTCGCAAAAATGAGACGTAGCCGCTCGAGCCGTGAGCAGAAAGGATGCTCAAAGGCAGAGCGCCGGAGCCCGCCTGCTGAACGAGCATCATTTGGAGTTGAGTTTGTCCAGGTTCCGCCATCGGCGCACCCTTTTCAGCAAATAAATATTTAGAAATTCCCCGCCTTACCTTTATTACCCGGCATCGGCCAGAACTAATCTGTGCCAAAAGTCATGCCGGGTCGAAGATTCAACCAGAAAAACTGCAGTTTAGTAACACTGCATAAGGGCGCCAAGCCTAATCTGGTAACATTCTCTATTCCTGACAGGGTAGAAAAACTGTCGGCTGGTAAATTCGGATGGCGGTCTCCATGCAATTGAAAGACTTACTCTCCTCGAACGAGTACCGAGAGAACCTCGATTTCTGGTACCGGGCCTGGAATATGGTGAAAGTACCGTACACGCAGATGCCGGATTTGCCCTATCTGCCGGAGATTCAGTCCACGCTCACAGCCCAAAATGTGAGGACGGTCCTAGACCTGGGCTGTGGAAGCGGTTGGCTTTCTATTTATTTGGCTCGCGTGGGCTTTGCCGTCACTGGAATCGACGTCGCCGCTCATGCTATCGACCTGGCGCGAACCTGGGCCAATCAGGAGAACCGGCAGATAAGATTCGATATCGGCGATATCGCCGACATAAGCTATGGCAAAGGAAGTTTCGATGCCGTAGTCGCCAATTCGATTTTCGAGCACCTGACACTAGAATTAGCCGAAAGCACAATCGAACATCTGAAGGAACTGCTCAAGCCTGGTGGAGTCTTTATCGGTTGCTTCGACCTGGTGGGGACCGGTCCAGGTGAATATTACAAATTGGACGATGGAACGCACGTGTACACAGACAAAGGGCGCAAAGGCATGATGTTGCGTTGCTTCTCAGATGAAGAGCTGCACAAACTCTTTACGGACTGGCAGATTACAGAGTTCAAAACGCTGGAGAGCGGCAGCCGCTTTGTCATTGCCACTAGCTAACTACACTTAAGCTCAGTCCACATGCGGTCATATAAGAAGATAGACTGCCCCAGGTCTTGTAGCTCTTCGCAATGACTGAGGATCGAATCTGGCGGATAGCGGTCAGGATCTTCGAGATCGCTTTGAGTGATAAATTTGCGCGCAGCCAAATTGGCGGTTGCATACCTTGTAAAAGTGGCATTTTGAGCTGCCACTTCCGGCTCCAACATGTAGTTCAACCAGCGATAGGCATTAGTTTTGTGAGGCGCCGTTTTTGGAATGCAGAAGCTGTCAACCCATACCGAGGCTCCACTGCGCGGTATACGATAACGAACGTTTTTGTTCTGTTTGGCAGCCTGATAGGCATCACCACTATAGACCATAGCCAGCATGCTGTCGCCTGCGGCGAGCTGCACGATCACCTGGTCAGACGTATAGCACATCACGAGCGGCTTTTGTTTAATCAGCTCCTGAGTGGCTGCATGCACGTCTGAAGCATCGGTCGAATTGTAAGACTTGCCGTTTCTTTTTAGTGACATGCCGATAGTCTCGCGACCATCATCCAGCAGCGTCATTCGCCCACTAAATCGTTTATCCCAGAAAGCATCCCAATCGTCTGGAACTGGAGTAGTCCCCAGAGTCGTGGTGTCGCTTGCGATACCAGTAGTTCCCCAGAACTGAGGCACCGAGTGTGCTAGACCTTTATCATATCCAGGACTTTGAAAGCGCTCCATGAGCAACTTCAGTCCCGCCAAGCGGTCGTGCTCTATTTCCTGCAACAGTCCAAGTTTGTTCAACTCTTGAACCATGTAATTGCTTGGCATAACGATATCGTATTCGGTGGCACCAGCCTGCATCTTCGCAAGCAATTGTTCATTGCCGGAAAAGGTATCGTAAACCACTCGCACGTTATAACGTTTCTCGAAATCAGGGATACAATCAGGATGCAAATAGTCAGCCCAGCTGAATATGTTCAACCGATTTTGTTCGCTACCATCTGTTGATTTAGAACAGCCAATCAAGGTTGAGCCAAGAAGCGTCGTGACGCCTGACGCAGCGAGGAAGCAAAATCGCCGCCTCGACATCGGGGAACCGAGAGCAGTTACTGAATCAATGATGTCGATATTCGTCTTCATTTCCGCGAAAGTCAGATCAGGCTTAGACACCACACGCAACTGGAGTTTTGGGCTTTTCACAAAAGAACGAACAGTCGCTGGCAAGGAAGTAACACATCACTTTGTCGCCGACAGCGCAATGAATATCAGATTCACCGGAGGCATTTACTCTTGTTGCACGCAGGCGAGAACCGGAAACAGTCTGCAAGATGCATTCGGTCAAGAAGCCTTGGTAGTGCAGGGAAACCACAGTGGCTTCTATCGAGCTGAGACGGTCTGGTCTACCTGTGCCACCACCATCAGCAACAGAAGTGTGAGAACCGGAGGTCTCACTATTATCTTTCTTGCCGTTCGCACCAGCTCCAGCCAGCGGCACCACTTTTATCGCGTGAGGTTTCACCCAAAGATTGATAGACGAGCCTTTGGCGATCTCGGAATCGTGAGCAGAGGTTAGACGACGGCTGGCCCAGATGGCGACATTATTCGACAGGTCGGCTTGAATCCATTCGTCTTCAACAGCGGAAACCGTACCCGAGAGCAGATTAGTCTGGCCAATGAATTCGGCCACGAAAACAGTTGCTGGTTCCTGATAGATCTTCGTCGGTGTGCCAACCTGCTCAAGATTGCCACGAGAGAATACGGCAATGTGATGAGAGAGCGCGAGGGCCTCTCCTTGATCGTGTGTAACCATCACGAAAGTCAGTTCGAGTTCACGCTGCAGACGCGCAAGCTCAGATTGCATCTCTTCGCGAATTTGTGGATCCAAAGCCGAGAGCGGTTCGTCAAGCAGAAGCACTTTAGGACGATTTACGATCGCTCTCGCCAGCGCGATACGTTGCTGTTGCCCGCCCGATAATTGCGAAGGATAGCGGTCGGCGAGATATTTGAGTCGCACAAGATCAAGGGCTTCGTCTACTTTTGTTTTGATATCCGCTTTGCTGAATCCGCCCTTGCAAGTCAGGCCAAAACCGATGTTGTCGGTTATGGTCATGTGCGGAAACAGAGCATAGCTTTGAAAAACCATATTGACCGGGCGCTTGTGCGGCGGCTGCCCCGTCATGTCTTGGTCTGCCACCAAAAGCGTTCCGGACGTAGGCTGCTCGAACCCTGCAATCATCCGAAGCAAGGTTGTTTTGCCGCAGCCTGACGGTCCTAAAAGGCTAAAAAATTCGCCGGTTTCAATAGTCAGGTTGATGTCGTTAACAGCGACATTATCACCAAACTTCTTGCATACTCCTATCGCCTGAACGGCAGCCGTGCTCAAGGGATTTCGTTTCCTCTCAGTTGCGTCACTTTACTTTGGCCAGCCCCTTCATGTCGGCGATCAAAAAGGCGATCTGCAGGTTAAGCAATACTTCCTGCGAATCGATATCACACTTCAAAATATCGGCAATTTGCTCCAACCTATAGCGCAGCGTGTGGCGATGAATGAACAAAGCGCGGGCGGCCGAGTTTAGATTGGCACCATGCTCCAGATAGATACGCAGACTGGGAACGAGCTCGCTTTCCCACTCTGCATCATAGCTCTCAAGCGGAGCCAGGTTCTCTTCATAGAACCGCTCCAATTCAGGATGGTCGATCATTAGGTAAAGCAAACGCTTGACGCCGAGGTCACCGTAACTGGTTATGAACTCGTTGTCACCGTGCACCATCGAGCCAATAACCAGAGCCTGCCGTGCTTCCCGATACGCTTCCGGCAAGTCGAGAACTGTTTCGGCTAGACGCGCGACGCCCATCTGAACACGTATTTCTTTCTTTTCGTCACCGACTGCTTTTTTGATCTTGAGAAGCAGGCTTTGCGCCTGGTCGGCAATCTTCAGCTCGTCTTTGTCGTGATAAGGAAGGACGAACACCCTCGTTCCCTCAACCTCTGCCGTAATGAAACCGTCATCAGACCAGGTCACAGCTCTGGCTACACCAGCACTTTGGGAGGCGACGTTCGCCTCGACCGCAAAGACGAGTAGCCCATCACAGAGGTCGAAACCGTAAGTTCGTTCCAATCGCTCTTGGTCGGAAGCCGACAAACTACGCCCCGACAAAATATCCTTCAGCAAACTCTTTTGCGTCACGGCGAAAACCGAACCATCTTTGCGTCGTTGGTTGAACTCGACCATGGTCGCAAGAGTGGCTGGCTGCAGGTATTCAGTCACGGAATCTACATCGTCTCCGCTGCGCACCATGGCAGAGACGTAACCGACGACAACATCGCTCAGCACCACAGGCAATATCAAGCGGCGCCCGCTCTTTATTGGAGTTTGGGGTAGGTCCTCGCCTCTAGCATGGGCCCGCTGCAGCTTTTTCATATATTCAGCCGCTTGCTCGGCCACCGGGTGCTGCTGGCTGGCAGGTGTCGCACCCATATTGCGCGAGGCTAGAACTTTGAAATCGGCGCTTTCCACAACAATAGGACGATTGAGAGCCTGACTGACCTCTTCTACAAGCCCGTCCAGCCCTTCATCCAGCAACACTGTCATCAGATGCGTGTGCAGCCTAGCGCTGGCTGACTTCAGCTCTTTAAGAAAGGCCTGCCGGAGCTCCTCGGCACTCTGGGCCGGATCACCAAAACTTGGTATCACGATCAAAGGCACGGAGGCTTCTTCGCAAACCCGCTGTACATGCTTGAACCAAACGTCAGTTGGACTTGCCGGAGGAGGCGCGGGAATTGCTTGTGGTACCGGCGGTGCTACTGAAGCTCCGCTGCTACCGGCGGTGGCAGCGACAGAACCGGCAGACGGTCCCACTGTCATTGTGCGGATGACTGTAACTGCCGCCAAATCCCGCAAGGCCGAAGCATCACGAATGATGCCTGGGTCGGCACGCAAAACAACGAAACTACCGGCACGGGGCGGCGGATTCAGGGAGCTTATCACCTGAGTGATATATCGTTCGAGAAGGTCCTCACCAAAAACAACCTGCGCTTCCGCCATCGTCTCCGATTGCAACAGCTGTCTCACGGTTGGATTGTGCGCCGCGCCTGCTTTGATCATATTAGTCATTATATTGGCTTTGCAGCGCCGCGTCCGATATATGCAAAAGGTCCATAAAAATTGAAGGAAATCGAAAGTTTTTTCAAAAAAACTATTGAGCTTGGCAACTGATTAAGTCAGAATTAACGAATCGCACGAAGCCATTCGTCACCCCCATCTCGGCAACTAGAAAGCATCCCCATGGACCATATTCAAAACTTCAACACTCGTTTAATCGGTATCTTCGAAACCAAAGCAGAAGAATTCACCAAATTCTCCACTGAAAATCCAGCGACAGCCCCTGTTGCTGCGCAGTTGGCCGGTTTATATAGCGATCTTGCTGCTCTGATGAAAAGCTAGACCCGGTTAACCAACTTGACTGGAAAACTTAGCAAAGCGCCCTCTGCAGGGGCGCTTTTTTATTGCCTAGTTTTTATCTAAATGAGGAAAACACCATGGACATCCATCGTATAGCGATCTAGATTTATCAACGCTTGGAATCTTAAACCGAGCGCTCAGCGCCGCGACCGGTCTGGTCGGCAATAAGTCCTGGCAGGAGTGAATGCCAAAATGGAAAACCTTGGTTTTTATCTAGTCTGCATTGCAATCGCCATCGGTGTTCTAGCCTTCGTCGCTGAGCCATACCGGTTTCTGCCCGAAGATGAAGAGAAGAAGAAAAAAGTAGGCTCGACTTATTGGGGCCACTATGAGGGCACGCCAATTGTGGAACCGGAAGCGATGCGTACAATAGAGGTTCGTCGCTCGACGCGAAAGGAAAAATACATTGCAGGCAGCCAAACTTACGCCGCGGGAAGAGGTGTGCGCATGTCCGGACACGGCTAACGCTCCCTCTATCAAGAAGAATTCGTTCGACTCCATCGTCAAATTGTCAGTTACAGCTCTGCTCGGCGCAACGTTGCAGCTTTCTGCACTCGCTTGCGATTGCTCAACGGTCAAGGTGCCAGCGAGCGGAGAGAAAATCGATTCACAGGAAGGCTACAAATGGAGCCTCACACCTGAGTGTAAGGAAGAATTTCATAAGGCGGTCGAACAAGCGAAGGCTTTTTGCGCAGACTACAAAAAGCAGCATCCGAACGAGAATTTAGCGATAGTTTCAGACATCGACGAAACAGTTCTCGATAACAGACCGATACTGAAGGAATTCACTAAAGACGACTGGCCAAGATTCTTCGCATGGATTCAGGAATCAAAGGCTGAGAAATTGCCGGATTCAGCCGCCTTTCTGCATTGGGCAAGAGAGAACGGCTTCTACGTCTTTTTCGTCACCGGGCGCCACGAAGTCGACCGCGGTATCACGATAGTAAATTTGAAGCGCCAGGGCATAGACTTTGACGGTCTTTATCTTCGTGCCGATGGCGACGATCGCGCAGCCGAAGACTATAAAGCAGAGACACGCGCAAAGATTGAGAAAATGGGCTTCAAGGTCGTTGAAAACATAGGCGACCAATATTCTGATCTAGCAGGTGGGCACAGCCTGGATTGCCAGAAGCTGCCAAACAGAATGTATTTCATCCGCTAAACACAATGGCGATCGGTAACCCTTAGTCGACATCCGTCAGTCAAAACACTGACTGTGGGCCGGTGCCAGCGGCTAATTGTCAGCTTTTGATCCAACTGTGGGTGTAAACCGCTTCGCGCAGGACTCTAGGATATATAATCGTTCAATTAGTTTATTGACGTTAGTTTTGACGATTTATCGGAGGTGGAGCACTATGGGACCTTGGGGTATCGCAGCAATTGCTCTAATCGGAGCAACCACTACCGACGGCGGTCGCAAATTGCTTCGCGCGGCAGCCAAAAACGTCATCAAAGCCGGAATTATCGCCAAAGAAAAGGGCTCAGCAGCTATAGGCGAAGTGAAAGAGCAGCTCGCTGATGTCGTTGCCGAGGTAAAAGCTGAGGTGCATGCTGAAGCTGCCGAAGCCAGCAACAACGGCGACAAGAAGACGGCCAAAGCCAGCGCCAAAGCGTCCGCTTCTGACGACGCTTAAGATAAGCGCCTAGGCTAGATCACAGACTAGATCATTCACAGCGACACTGAAAGCGATTTCATTTTACTTGAAATCCAGCGCTGATTGCCCCTCTTATGAGCATATAGTGTTCACCGCACACTCGAGTAATTGCACTACCAGCGATACTAAAGTAGAACGGTCAGTTTGTATCATCTTCCGCATGTGAAGCCACTTTATACACCTCAGCAGTAGCTGGCGAGGCGCAGGTCGAGCTTATCTCGGCACGACGATAGTTGCTCGGCTTGATTAACAGGGCATAATACACTGGTGCTCTAACAGAAATTTCCTCATGGTCTTTCAACGTCTGGTGAGCGGGTTTGTCAAACCTCAATCCTGCGTATAATAAATAATGTCCTTCCGGTATTGAGAAAGTGACCGTCAAACTAAACACAAGAGTACCCAAGAGTACAGCGCGTCCCACCGCAATGCGCGACGCCGAGCACACACGTGCCGCTATCCTTGACGCGGCCGAGGAAGAATTCGCTAAAAGCGGTCTGTCAGGGGCAAGAACCGATGCGATTGCATCGCTGACTGGCGTCACCAAAGCGATGATTTACTACTACTTCTCCAGCAAAGAAGCTCTTTACCAAGCAGTCTTGGAGCGAGCATTCTCGTCCAAGATAGCCGAAATCGAACATATCGTCGAGACTGTAAAGGAACCAGAACAGGCCTTACGCCAGATTCTCGATTATTTCCTTTCACACGCCGAGCACAACCCGAATATTTCAGGGATTCTTTTCCACGAGGCGATGCAGAATAAAGGTAAATACTACAAATCTACAGGCATGTTGAATCTCTACGAGAACCTCGCACAAGTGTTGCGTAATGGTATCGCATCTGGTGCATTCCGGGAATTAGATCCCATGCATACGGCCGTCAACATCATAGGATGCTCTGCTTTCTACTTCTGCGCTCATGAGAATTTGAAGCATCTGTGGCCCGGCAGATCGATGCTCAGTCCTGCAATGATAGAGCAGCACAAACAGGAAACTACAAAATTGATTCTGGCTGGAATTCTTGCCTGCGTGGTTTAGATCAGGCAGCTTGTTTCGAGTCGACCGAAGCCTCAGCCTCTTCGCTAGAGTCTTCACTTACTGCACACGGCTTCTTAACTAAAAGCCCGTCTTTGCCGAAGCTCTGGAACCAACCAGTAAGATCATTTATCTGCTGACGTAGCGACTCAACCTTTGCAGTCTCAGAAGGATCAGGCGCATTGCAAGAAGCTGCCAGAGCTGCGAGCAATTTAGCTTGTGATGTCTTCAATTCAACAATGTCAAACTTTGGAGCAAAAACGACTTCATCGCTTAGAAGCTCAGCCCGAGTAGGTTCGCTAGGTGCAGTGCGTGAGAGCAGCTCAAGTGTTTCACGAGCGGGAACTGATGGCGAAAATGAAGCAGTCCCCAAAGATGGCTCTGCAGCACGCTCTCTCGATGTATGCTCTTCGCGCTTGACGATGACGGGTGCAAAATCGATACTACGCCCGCCGCCAATATTGCGATGGAAGCTCAAAACGCGGTCGTCGCCATCACCGGCTTCAAATACGAGTTTGCGCATGCTGTCAGTCGCTCTCTGCATTTTGCCAGACAGCTCACCAACTTCGTTCATAAATCGTGTCATGAAGCCGCTCATAGCAGTCTTGGCCCCTTCGAATCCAGCACGGCAGGATTCAATTTGCTCAGTGGAGACGAGCGACTTACGCGCCGGAGCCTGCATGGTAACAAAATCTTGGCTACCACAAACCTGGCAGCTTGACTGTTTCGCAGGGACGTTAAAACGGCAGCGTTCACACAGCTTGTACATACACACCTCGCTGGAGAGGGGACTGAATTGGAAGACTCATCTTCTCCATCTTTGTTCCACTCTTCCGAACACTAAAACCCGCTTGACTACACGTTTTTGAGATTTCGATAATTAAACTCGTACAGTATAAACGAGCCTACGACTGAAATATACGCAACAGTAAATCGATCGATATCCAATCAGACATCAACACTTTGCAACCGAAATAAAACTCGTTATCGGATCAAGGTCTGAACAGCTTTAAACGATGGTGCGTTGGCATCTTCAACCAGTTCTAAAAGAGCCATCTCGGTACAGGACGGAATAGCACCAGAATGCAACATTTTTCTAAGAGCAACATCCTTGTTATCGAGGTCTCGGCTCGAGATCGCATCTTCAACGATATGTACGGAATAGTTTCTTGCAAGCAGATCGTGCACTGTCTGATTAACACAGACGTGTGCCTCGATTCCACAAACCATTATCTGATTGCGACCAGCGATTCGAAGCGACTCAGTGAACTCTTCACTGCCACAGCAGCTGAAGGCAGTCTTTTCAAAAGTGGGCTTGCCTTCGACAGCACGGTGAATCTCTAAAACGGTTGCGCCAAGACCTTTTGGATATTGCTCGGTAACGATTATTGGTATCTCGAGGATTTTACAAGCTTCAATCAGACGAACGATGTTCTTTACCATGTGCTCGAATTGAGCAATATGCTGCCGAAACTTTTCTTGAACATCAACGACGACAAGAATTGCATGTTCTTTTTTGAGAAGGTTAAAGTGCTGCATAGCAACCAGGTAGGAGCCGAACTGTCCTCATTCTAGCAACATACTGGTTGATAAGATTGCCAGAAAATGGCAAACCACTATACTGTATCTCTCCCCATTTTGCTGAATCGAAGTTTTCAGTCAAACACCTTACAAACTGTTGCTGTCTGGTGCCAATGGAACTGATGAATGGCTATGGTGATAAAAGTGGCAATCTTGTGATCCCCGCGAAACTTAAAACAGGCGCCGGAACCACCACCAACACAAGGAGACGATAAGTGCCACCAGTAATGTCCAACTACTACCTGACATACAAGTGCAACTCGCGTTGCGTGTATTGCGACATTCCGGTAAAGCCTGAGAACATCAGGATTAAGGAGACGGCGCCAGAAGTCATCATTGAGAATCTACACGCTCTGAAACGGTTAGGCGTAAAAGTCGTTGACTTTACAGGCGGTGAACCACTCATCTATAAACACCTTCCGAAGGTGCTGAAAGCGGCTAAAGAACTGGGCTTTTTCACGAGTCTCGCCAATACAGGAACACTGTATCCCCGCATGGCTAAAGACTTGGTGGGATTGGTGGACGATTTAAAGTTCTCCCTTTCCACAACAGATCCCGAGGAATACAAGAAAGAACGTGGCATAGATGGATACGAGAAAGTAATCAATTCAATTAAGTTGGCAAAGAGCCTCGGTGAACAGCCTTCGATCATTGCTACAGGCACGCCGCAGTCGATGAGTAACATGGAGAAGGTGATTCGCCAGGCACAAGAACTTGGCGTCGTGGTGCTTTTAGGCCCGGTATTTGATTTTTGCGAAAACGATTTGTTGCAACAAGAAGGGATCAAAGAGATTCGTCGACTTTCAAAATTCGATAACGTTTGCGTGAACGACGCTTTCTTGCAGTTTTACCTAGACGGGGGAAATCAGATTAAGTCTCCGCGATGCCGCGCGATAAGCTCGGTTGTTGTGGTTTCGCCGGATGACCATTTGCTTCTGCCTTGCTATCACATGCATGACGAACGCCTTAAGATCACCCACGAAAACGGTCGTTCCAACTTGGATGAACTATGGCATAGCACTCACGTGCAGACACGAAGGAAGGAAGAAGGTTCCTGGAGCTTCTGTCAGGGCTGCACTATATGGTGCTACTTTGAAACATCATTCCTGTGGCCACCCGACAAGTATTTCTTCCTCAACCTGAAGAGCAAGGGACGATGGGCAAAAGAGAAAGTGATGCAACACCTTCGCAGCCAAAGTCAGCGCAACGTCGCCCGCTCTTTGCCAGGAGGTGGAGACCTGGTTATGACTGACACGGCAGCAAACCCTATCTCCAGGCTCAAAGAGACGATTGCGACACCACTGCCGACGCCAGAAACACAACCAGAGTGGCCATCGTCAAGTGACAGCGCCGATGCAGTAATTGTTGAAAAAATCAGCGAAACCATCAGAGGCGGCGCTGCTCGATAGCGCCATTCAAAAGCCAACGATACTCGAGGATCAAAACCCCGCATTAATCGATATTACAGTCACCCTCTAGGAGCCTCACCTACGGGCAAAATATGGTATAAAAGCTAGACGCGGGGCGTTAGCGCAGTTGGTAGCGCGCTTCAATGGCATTGAAGAGGTCACGAGTTCGAATCTCGTACGCTCCAAATTTTATTTCGCTGTTTATTTAACGGGAGCTATAGTCCTCTTGGGCTGCCTGTACGAGCAGGTTCATGGTTGAGCGGCTCAATCGAGCTGGTGAGTCTCCTTGACGACTTGAGCCACTAGTTATTCTGCATCACAAGCATGGCAAAATCAGATGCTCGGTCCCTCGCCATCGTTCCGGCGAGAGCAAATCAATCGAGATAGAATGTAAAACGGACAGAGGCCGTTAACACTCATGCCCTTTTTTAAGCGCGCAAAACTCGAAGAAGAAGAACGTCCGCCACAACCGGTGATGATACCAGTCGTGGTGGGAGTAGTAGTTTGTTTGCTCATCTTGGGCAGCATCTTCCGGCATATTCCCTTGATGTTGGAGTCTATGTTCATCAACGTCCAACACCCACTCATTTATAAATTTCCAGCCTACAGCAAACTTTTGCCCCAGATCGTCAAATACCCCTTTGTCGATTATCAACAAATTCAAAAATCGAAATTGCTTGATGAAGCCGTCTCTGAATTAGCGAAAACCAGCCCCGAAGACTTAGAAGACGACAAACAAAGATTCGCCTTCTGGATCAATGCGTACAACATGCTAGTTCTCAAGGCGATCATGGAGAAATATCCTCTCGAACGATTGAACGAGAAATCTCTCACGCGCAGTTTCAGCTCGACTCGATACTTCGTTGGTGGTCGAGCACTGTCGCTAGAAGAGATCAAACGCTACGAGCTGTTCCCCCGGCTGCATAACAAGCCGACTGCGCTGTTTCTTATATGCAATGGCGCAATAGGCTCGCCTCCACTTCTAGACCATGCAATTACAGCGGAGACATTCGACGAAGATGCAGAGAACGCAGCTCGCAAGTTCGTGAATGACAAACATAACGTTAGCTACGACCCAGACCACAAAACATTTGTCGTCAGCCCACTGTTAAAGTGGAATGAAGAATTGTTCGCTCAATACGGCGGACCGGCCGAATTTGCTAACAAATACAGAAAGTCGCATCTCGATCTGCATAGCATCGATGTTTTGTTTGTATCATTCGCCCGCAATTTCAATTGGTTCCTCAACGATCTTGCCTTGCAGAAAGTTGAAGAAGACGATGGTCCAATTATTAGCCCGGCAGAGCCAGAACATAAGCCAGAAAACAAGCCCGAAAAAGAAAAAGATGTGACCGCACCAAACAAGGAGCCAGCACCTGCGTCACCCGCTAAATAAGTTCGTCTTATTTGTTCTGTTAGCAACTTGTTGGTCTGTCCAAGCGCAAGCGGAGGAAGCTGCTACTGGCGCCATGGCTACTGCGCCACCCGGGCAGATACGGGTGGTGTACCCAACGACCGACAAGATAGATGCTTCGTCTAGTTTCATAGTCGGCTGCTGTCAGCCAGGTACATCATTGACTTGCAACGGTGATGCAGTACGGCTTTCCAAGCAAGGGTTCTTCGCTCACGTGATACAACTGAAGCCGGGCGACAACAAGTTCGTCCTTATCGAGTCAGGGTCTGCTATTGCGGCAAGAGAGATTCACGCATACAGAACGGTAGAACCGCCACCGATACCATCGAATCAGTTGATCATCGCGAAAGAGACGCTACAACCGAGCCAGGAAACGGCCGTGGTGACTGGTGATTTAATTCACTTCAAGGTCCGGGCCACACCAGGAGCCCAAGTCACCATAACAATCGCAAATCGCACGATCACATTGCGCACACTCGACAGTCCGGCTCAGCCGCACTCGAAATCATCGATGCACAAATCCAATTCCGCACAGAGGGTAAGCGGTAGCAAAATAGCCGTAAATGGCGGACTGTCCGTTGCTTACGGAAAGTCTTTCCAGCGCTCATCGCAGGGACGGAATGATACATATTTCGGATTTTATAAAGTAGCGGAGAGCGACGACTGGCAGAATCTGCACGCAACAGTTACAGCCAATCTTGACGGGAGGTCGATATCAGTTCCGTCAGCCGCGACATTTAGGACACTAAAAAATCCTTTGCTCGCGCAAACGAACCATGATGACACCATCGTCAGAGTGGGTCCCAATGCGGGGCGCACTACACCTCTCTCGCGAGAGATTCGCCTGCTGGTGGACGGATGGCAGGGTGACCAAGTTCGTTGCATATATGCGCCGAACAAACATTTCTGGATAGCCAGGCAAGATTTGACATGGGAAAACGGGCAGTCTGCTCGCAACTGGAATAGAAAGCAGAGCGGCTCGCCCGGCCCAGCTCCAGTTGCAGACGCGCGTGCAATAAACATAGTCGACGACGAGTTTGGCAGTTATGTATCTATCCCCCTGACGCAGCGACTTCCTTACCAAATCGTTCAATCTGTTCGCCCCAACACCCTTGTTTTGAAAGTGTATGGTGTTACTGGTGATACCGATTGGATCAGCGATCCGCATCTGAGCGCGAGCACCGAAGACGATGCATCGGTAAAAGCAACCAATCATGTTCCTGTCGAAGGGGTAAGTTGGAGCCAGGTGACAGATGGGCAGTACGACGTAACAGTGATATTGAAAGGGCACCGCCAGTGGGGCTTTAAAGCGGAATATGTCGGCTCGGAACTGCGCTTGCATATAAGGCATGCCCCGAAGCTCAATCGAAGCAATCCATCAGCACCACTTTCAGGTCTGAAAATCTGTGTCGACCCAGGGCATGGAGGCAAAGAGCGAGGGGCAATCGGTTGTTCCAACATTCCCGAGTCATCGATCAATCTCGGAATCGCACTCAAACTACAAAGTCTTCTAGAAACGGCTGGGGCACAAGTGATCATGACCAGAACAGACGACCGCGATGTAACGCTTGACGAAAGAGTACGCATCGCAAACGAGAACAAAGTCGATATTCTTTTGTCTATCCACAACAATTCGCTGCCTGATGGTAGAGATCCGTGGAAAGAGAGAGGTACTTCATCTTACTGGTACCATCCCCAATCTACTGAACTAGCTCGCTGTTTTAAAGCTGGTCTAGTAGCCACTCTTGGACTGCCTGAACTCGGCAATCGGTTTCAAAACCTCGCACTCTGTCGACCGAGCTTTATGCCTGCAGTTTTGGCAGAAGTGGGTTTCGTAATCAACCCCGAAGAATATGCGCTTCTGATTAGCCCCGAGGGGCAGATGGCTGCTGCCGAAGGACTTTTAAAGGGCTTGCAAAACTATCTAAAAGCTGCGCCGGCAGAAGAGGGAAAGCTGGAGGAGCGCAAGCCCTGACGACTGCATCTAATTCATACCCATGACATGAAATGGCCTTAGCGGGCGCCGGTCGTCAAGAGAAAAATAGCGACCCAGTCAACGAAAAGCTTATGAAGCAATGGATATCTGTCCTTTATTGCTAAAATCTAGCCTCTAATTACGAACTCCTCAACTGGCGGCGATTGGAGCCCTGAGTGACTAACCGCATCGCAATCGACATCGGCAACTCGAGAATATCGTGTGGACTCTTCATCAATCACGAGCTGAAAGAGCTCAAACATCACCCGTCGGCAAACGGTGACGCAGCGTCCAAGAGTATTGTCGAAATGGCGTCTGCAGCTAAGACTGACCGAGTGGCGGTCTGCTCTGTTGTGCCTTCAGTAAGTCAGCCGATGATCGAACATTTAACAGAGCGTGAGCTTCGAACGTATCAAGTCAGTGCCGCAAATCAAAGAATCATTTCGGACACTTACACGACGATGGGTGCTGATAGAGTCGCAAATGCAGTAGGCGCGCTAAGAATCTACGCAAAAAGTGAGATTGCTTTGGTCATAGATTTGGGCACCGCAACTACGCTGACGGCTGTCAGTCCTGATGGCAAATTTCTCGGCGGAATGATCGCACTCGGACTCGGGCAAACGTTTGCGGCTTTGCATAAGGCCACAGAACAGCTTCCCGAATTGAAAATGGGAGCAAACAGCGGACTGCCGGAACCGTTGGCAAACGACACGCAATCGGCCATCACAGCCGGCTGCGTTCTCGGACACCTGGGAATGATCGAGTACTGGATCGAAGCAGTGAAACGCAAACTGAACCGGGAATGCACAGTCATCGCCACTGGTGGCTATGCAAATCTAATCGGTCCACGTACCAAATCGGTTGATCACGTCGACGCTTATCTCACCATTCACGGTATCAATTTTATAGCCGAGGCGGCAGAGGACCCAGGGGATCTAGGTTAAAGCTGCGCTCTAATTCTTCTCTGTACTTGCGATTGCTCAAAGCCTCAGGAGAGTACATCTCATCATCCCAATAGCTTTGCTCTTTCCCGCGCAGCTCTTCAATCCGCTTGAGCAAGTTCGCGGGCAGATTATCTTCAGACATTCGGTCCTCATTTCTAGTTTTTAAAATCACGTTCTCTTTATTTAGCTGCAAAATCGATTTTCCTTGGGTTTCGATATCATTTCTGATTTGGATCTCGAGTTTCACGGCGGATTTCACTGCGATGTGTTCCGGAGCGGGAAGTACTCAATTCAAATACACACAGATCGGCTTCTCTATATCGAAGTGGTATCAAGGGTTTTGAGCAACAAATCGACAGCAACAATCTAGGAGCAGTTTATATCGCGGGAGGAAAAGAGCAAGACTTGACTTCTTCGAAAAAGCCCAAAGGCTAAAGGTTATCGAAAACTCAAAGGCGAATGACTAGCAGTTGGATAGTATCAAGACATCTATTGCAATATCAGCCCCTTAGAGGCGACCGATAAGGCAAGCTTAAGAGAACGATGTGTGGTGGAATAGGAGATATAGGGTCGACGAGGCCTAACAGATATGAACCTGAAACTCAGACTAGAGAGACTTTGCGATAATCGCTCATGGGTGCGCCTGCATTTTGCGGACGGAACCACCATCACAGGACGCGTACTTCGCATCGGTCATGATTATTTAGAGCTTGAATCCTATGGTGACTTAGGCAAGCCAAATGGGCGGGACTACGCTAAGCACTTGGTGCCACTAAATTTGGTGAAGTACATAACAATTGAATCCACAACGTTCGCCGAAGCGGAACGACAGCGGTTGACATATATGGCTGAGCTTGAAGAAAGCGACGAAGTTTCTTGAATCAGGGCTTCTTTATTTTCGCCAACCTTCTTTATTTTCTTGACGAACTCGTCCGACTGCTAGAGCTCGAGCAGGCACATTTTTAGTGGCTACGGTCCCAGCCGCAATAACTGCACCGTCCCCAACCATAATTGGAGCAACCAGCACTGAGTTACTGCCTGTAGCGACGTTGTCTCCGATAACCGTCCGGGATTTCTTCTTGGTGGTATGGTCGTAATTTGCGGTGATGGTGCCGGCACCAAAATTAGATCCGCAGCCAACGTTGGCATCACCGACGTAACTGAGATGTGAAACGTTCGTCTTTTCGGCAATCGCTGTTTGTTTGATTTCGACGAAGTTTCCGATTCGCACATTGTTCGAGATATCGTTGTTGTCTCTGAGGTGAGAGAAAGGCCCAATCTTACATTCGTTACCGATAATTGAGTTGGAGATGTTCGATTGAATAACCGTGGTGCGGTCACCGATCGTGACACGACCGTGCATGTAGGTGTTAGGTCCAATCGTGCAATTAGAGCCAATTGTTATATCGCCGAATAGGACGCAGCCAGGCAGTATCGTCGTGTCCTGACCGATCTTAACCTCGGGCGAGATCCAGGTGGAATTTGGATCTAGAACGGTGACGCCGCACTCAAGCGACAATCTGGTCACCGAGATATCGCGTAAAGACTTTGATGCTTCAGTCAATTCAATTCGTGAGTTGATGCCAGCTGTTTCACGCCAGTCGTTGGCTAAGGCCGCGGATGTCTTCAAGCCTTTTCCATAGGCCCAGCCCACAATATCGGTGAGGTAATATTCTTGTTGCTTATTTTCATTTTTGAGACTGTTGAGTCCTTCAGAAATCGCAGGCCACTCAAAACAGTAAATAGCAGTATTGATCTCACGAATCAGTCTTTGCGCAGAAGTACAGTCTTTGTCTTCGACAATCGCCTCTACCTGACCGCTTCCATCTCGAACGATGCGCCCGTAGTTTTTGGCATCGTCGACATCAGCGGTTAAAAGCGTGACAACGGCTCTCTCCGCCTGGTGATGGTTTAGCAAGCCGCCAAGCGTAGCAGCAGAGAGGAGTGGCGCATCCGCAACCGAAACTAAAAGTGTTCCCTGAAAATCACCCAATGATGGGACTATTTGTTGAAGAGCGTGTCCAGTTCCAAGCTGAGGGCTTTGCAGATGTAAGGAAAATGGCGTCCGTGGCGGGTTGCTCTCGACGAAAGAGCGCACTTGCTCTGCTTCGTGCCCGATAATCACATAAACGTGCTCGATATTGAGTTCGTCTGCCGCGCTCAAAATCCGACCGAGAATCGGGCGGCCCAAAACCTCATGGAGCACCTTCGGTTTCGTGGACTTCATGCGCTTGCCATGCCCCGCAGCAAGAAGAACGACTCTCGTTCCAGATTTTGAGTTATTGGCCATGCTGATTCAACCATGAGGTGTCGACGGAAGACAATGTTACACCCGTGGCAGCCTCGTCACATGAGGCACTCTACTCCAGAACAGGGAGCACGCAAGAAGGTCAAAAACAAAAAAACCAACCATGCGGCTGGATTTATTTTGTACTGATTAGATTTTCAGATTTTGAATTGTCCGCAGCGTTGGTGCCGCCCCAACAGGCTCAATCCCTTAAGCCCCTCGTACTGGAGATACTGCGATGCCGTGACGTCATTTGCATTTCGGTCACGCATCATTTGTACACTGGTTTCGCCTCTGAGACGACACCTTTAAGCATTCATTTAACTTGATGGCACAGAGTTTTTACATACAGCATCGCAACCTAGGGTCAAAAAACTGCTCTGGTGCCTCATTTCCAAGCAGTGAGCAATCGATAACCAGCCTCGCTCCATAGAAACAACAAACGTTCACATACAATTCATATGAGGGCACTAACGTGGAAAAAGAGAGCCAGAAGCCTTAACCTGACCTTAAAGATCAACGCCTCTGTCGACACGAGCGAGGACTTTTTATGAAGATAGCTGTCACAGGTTCACACGGTTTAATCGGAGAAGCCCTCTGCAAACACCTGACAGGGCAAGGGCATACAGTCGCGCGGATCATCCGAGCAAGCAACTCTACGAACGGAGACATCCGCTGGAATCCGGCTAACGCCTCCATTGAGAGCGACAAGCTTAACGACGTAGACGCTGTCATACACCTGGCTGGCGAGAACATAGCCTCACATCGCTGGACCTCCGAACAAAAACAAAAAATAAAGGAAAGTAGAATAAGAGGTACGAAACTCCTCGCTGAAACCATCTGCGGGCTGGAAAAGAAGCCGGAAGTCGTGGTCTCAGGCTCGGCGATCGGATTTTACGGCGATCGAGGCAGCGAGACCCTGACAGAATCGAGCAACGTTGGCTCAGGTTTTCTGGCAGACGTTTGTCGAGAGTGGGAAGAAGCGATCGCGCCGGTCGCAGCATCTGGTGTTCGAGTCGTCAACGCTAGAACCGGCGTGGTACTAAGCACCAAAGCCGGTGCTCTCAATAAGATGCTACCGATCTTCCAGCTTGGTGGCGGAGGAAACATAGGCGATGGGCGTCAATACATGAGCTGGATCTCTTTGGATGATGAAGTCAAAGCGCTTGAATTCGCTTTGACTCATAGCAGTGTGAGCGGTCCTGTAAATCTTGTTGCACCAAATCCGGTGACAAATGCCGAATTCACTGCAGTTCTGGGGAGCGTTTTGCATAGACCTGCATTTATCCCACTGCCAGCTTTTGCGGCCAAGATCATTCTCGGCGAAATGGCGGACGAACTCTTGCTCTCAAGCCAAAAGTGCCAACCGACAAAGCTGCTGTCTGCCGGCTATCAATTTGAATATCCGGAATTGAAAAAGGCTCTATCAATGACTCTGCAAGAAAATAAGTAGCAACAGGGCGGTGAACTACAGTGCCAGGCAGAGTAAAGGCAAGAACTTTCAGCAAGATCGACATCGTCTTCCACGACTAAAATTTCGGGTACCAGGAGTGCCTCAATGTTTTCCGGAAAGCTCAGGCCGCCGGCCAATCTTTCTTGGACAATTTCATGCGCTCAACCAACTGTTCAAGCTGTGCCTTCATCTCTTTGCGTTCCAGCCTCACCCTGTCGCCATGTCCGGCGAGAACGTATTCAAAAGAGTACTTGAGCAAGCTTTCCATAGACTTTGTCTGCTCAGGCCAGGAATACCAGCAGTAATCGCGAAAAGCCATCAAACGCTTCGCTTCACGGTCGAATGCCAAATGATCACCTGTAAACAGAAACTTATTATCAAAGAGAAGCACAGCGTGTCCTGCGGTATGACCAGGAGTTGGAATCAATTTGAAGCCCGGCACGAGCTCAGACTCTTCCGTCCCATCGAAAATAATCTCAGCGCCTGGCGCAGCAGAAGCATCGCGTGAGTGAATAATGCGAGACGCCCCAAACTCCTTTGCATACTGCTCGGCATCGGCAACATCATCACGATGGGTGAGAAAGACATATTTGATACCACCCATCTCGCGGAACTTTTTCACCAATTGAGCAGTAAAGCGAGGTGAATCTACAAGCCAATTCCCGCTTTTATGCTGGATAAAAAAGCTATTGCCACCATAGGATTTCTCGGAATTAAAACCACAATAGAAAACCGGCTCCTCTATTGCAAGCGGCAAACTAGCGATGGCAGGTTTAGGATCTGTCTTATCCCTGGTGCCTATTGAAGCAGTCGGACAGGACACCAAGGCCTGCAAGGCCGCCACGACTTCCTCAGCGGTTTCAGGCTGGCAATATACAGACGAGTAGTCGCCATTGTCCGCGAATGTGCGCGGCGCCAGTTGCCTGCAGGTATCGCAGTCGATACAAGTAGAGTCCACAAAAAAATTACCAGGAATGTTTGTGGCAAGAGACTTTTTAGGATCGGCCATCACTACCTCAATTTGCTGTTTGGCAAGCCCAGACTTGTTCAACCACGAAAACCATCGTTTCCACCATAGCAGATTCGGAGGGTGTCGTTTACACTGGTCAGAGTGCTGCGGAGCTAGCGACGCACTGCGACATTAGACTCAGTCAGCCCCCGAAGCGGTAAGGACATTTTTCATGTTTAGCACTGTCAGCTTCCGTCACAGCCTTTTCGCCGGAACCGCCGCGCTCTGTTCACTCTGGCTGCTCTGGTCGCTTTCCGTACCGCAAAATGCGATCGCACAATTCAAATCGAGTTACGCCAAGTCTTCAACTCAAAACCTGCAAAACACCAGACCTGGAATGCCCCGTTATGGAGGCGGAGGCGGCGGCGGAACTCAATCAGTGGCGCCAGGCGGTATCTATCCCGAGTTCAAAAGCAACTTTGGCGTAATCCGCTGGTTGAATGAGCAGATGCCGTTGAAAGTATACGTCTCTCCGGGGCTCTGTCTGGACGGAATCATCGATCAAATGGGTGCACCAGTGACGAATGTCGACAATCGTGCTCATTGGCCAGATGTGGTGGCGGATGTTCTCGGAAACCAGGCGCAGTTCAAGAGCCTGGGAATCGCCAAAGGATATATACCGCAGCATTCACAGGCGGCAGTACAGGGCATCAATTCGTGGAAGCCTTTTGAAAAAGAAGGTTTAATCTCTTACACTTTGGTTAATGACCCAACTGAAGCTGATATCCATGTTTTTTGGACCGACCACTTCACCGACAAGCTTGGCATGGGCTTGTTTCAGAACGACATCAGAGGTTACACGGCCAAAAGAAGTTTTCCGATTGCAGCGATTAGAGAAGGGAAACAGGTGCCCTTCAGACCGGTGGTCGTTCTGTTACGCACCACAGATTCAGCAGGCAACCCAATGAGTCTCGAACGTATGAAAGCCTCAGCAGCACATGAATTTGGGCATGCGCTCGGCATAGAGGGTCACAGCACCAACTCAAACGATCTAATGAGCGTCTACTACGGACGCGGTGTGGTGTCACAAGGGGACGCCGCGACGATAAGATATTTGTATCATCTGCAACCCGAGTTGGTCCCGTAAGAGCGGTATTAATGAAAGCGCCCCGAGAGAAAAAGCCAATACAAAAGCAGCCGACTTTCGACGAAGAACTCGACCGCTCACGAAAGCAGGCTTTGTGGCTGCGTTCCAATTACATCGCTTCAATTTTGATCGTTGCATTTTTCGCACTTGCGATCTTGAGAATGGTTTCCGATATTCGCGGAGAATATGCAGGTACGTGCAGTATTTTTCCGAGAGGAATGGCTATGTGCTCGGTCGTACATAACGACAAAGATCTGGCGATTACATTGATTCTACCGAACACTCCGATTCTGTCTTGTAATACAACCGAAACCGAACTTGGTTCGGACATCAACTGGACATTCAAACCGACCAAGCCAATACCCGATTTCGCCCCCATGCATCTCAAGGGGAAGGCAGACGCAAACTCAATCAATGGCGTTCTCCAAGACGGATTTCAGCTCTACACCATAAGCTTGACCAAAGACCCAATAGCATCGGTTGCTCGACAGTTACGTGCTTTCATTCCTGGAGCCAATTAGGTGCATTACCGGTATAAGTCAGTTAAACTTGGCCTAGGAAATTGCCATTTTAAGGGAGGATTTGCATGCGTTCACCGCGGAAAAGTGCGTTCAGAGAAATTGCAATCGCACTGGCATGCCTGACTATAGGCGCTGGAACGACAGCCACGCCTTCAGATGCAAATGAGGTGCCTAAAGCCGGAAGTGCGATTCAACCGCAGGCGGCGCAGCCGGGAGATGTCAGCGCGATGGACACCGCTGATAGTGGCAGCGCAAACGCATCACCAAACAGTAAGGCTGCAAACACCGCCGTTCCAGCGCCGGACGCCGCAACAACGAGTTCGGCATCGCCTGCAAATAGTAGCGCCGCCGGCAGTGGCGCACCTGATACTAGCGCGCCAAGCAATAGCACTGGTACAAGCGCTGGAACCGGTGCAAGCGCTGGAACCGGTGCAAGCAGTGGAAATACGACCAGCTCCGGTTCTGGCTGCGAAACAGCACCAGGACCACTTTTAGAAAAGCGGAAGAACGCACTCAGTCGCATCATGGCAGCAAAGAAACAAGGCATCGGCATAAGTGGATACCTTGCTGAATACAACAGAATCGAAGATATGGTGAAAGCTGGGCAACCTGAAACCGCCTATGAATCGCGCCTGACGTCACTTGTCTCAGGCATAGATGAACAGATCAAACGTAGCGCTGTCCTCAAAACTCAACATCCAATCTCTACGTCATCGTCTTCAGGATCTTCTGCGTCATCAGGTTCGCCAGGCTCGGGAACTGGCGCTGGCAGTAGCTCTGGAGGAGGCGGACTGGGAGGACTGTCAAACGAAAAGCTCAGTCAACTCAAGGCTAAATATGGCGACAAAATTCCGCCAGATATCGCCGAAAAGCTTGGCAATCTTTCACCCGAACAAAAGGAAAGATTGATGCAAAGCGACATGTTGAAAAAACTGCTCGGTCACTGAAGGATAGCTGCATAGTCTTGAGAAGCCTGATACTGGCTCCACATAGATGCGAGCTTGCCCTTACTTGCTAGCAGTTCGGCGAACGTTCCGCTTTCAAGAATGCGCCCTTCTTCTAAGACATAAATGCGCTCGAACAATTCGAGTAGATGCAGTTTGTGTATCGCCGTCACCACACAGCAGTCAGTAAAATTGGCGAGTATGCGCTCATAGATCAGGCGTTCATTGAGAGCATCGACGCTGCTGGTCGGCTCATCGAGCAATAATAGCGAACTGCCCTTGGCGAAGTACAAGCCTCGTGCAAGCGCCAGTCGTTGTTTTTCACCGCCGCTCAAGTTAACGCCCTTTTCCGCGATATTAGTGTCGAATCTCTTAGGAAGACGCGCCAACACCTGATCGAATCCAGACATCTCAGCGGCCTCGTCTAGATGTTTTGCATCGTCTTCGAGAGCAAACGTAACGTTCGTCCGAATGGTATCAGCAAATATCTCAGGGTCCTGAGGCATCAATGTGGTGCTGTGACTCAAGTGCGCTAGCTTACCGGGCATCAGCTTTCCGTCGCAATAGACCTCCACTTCGTTGGCAGGCTGCAAGCCGCGCAACAAGTTTAAGAGCGTACTTTTGCCGCTACCGCTTTCGCCAACAAGTGCGATTCTTCCACCTCGTGTGAGCTCGATGGAGACATTCTCTAAGTGGTGAGTGCGGTGCTTTTCGTCTTCGTAAGTAAAATGCAGTTGCTCGATATTGATTTTCTGCCAGTTCTCCGGTAGCACGTAAGCTTCCGTTTCCAACCTGAGCTCTTCGTATGCATCGACAATCGAATCAGCGTTGTGAACATTGGCTGACTGCTGTACTACCGTGCCATATATGTATGCAAAATTATAAAACGACTCGCCGATTCGCCGAAGATATTCGAACAACGTGAAGAACGTTCCGGTGAGAATCACCTCACCGGCCGCGAGCGTTTTGTGCGTGTACCAAAGGAGGACAGCAACCGTCATAACGCCAATTACCATAGTCGTCAGGAACCATTTGCTCTCATTCAATACAGCATTGACGTTGAACAACGGCCAACGACTAATTAGGCGCTTCTGCACCTCCCTTAGCACAGGGCTTTCCAGGCGTAAGGTAATGACGCTGACGATGTTCGTCACATAATCGTGAACAGCCGAAGCAACGAAATTTTCCAGTCTGTTCAACTCTCTATACTGCTTCGTGAGGACCAAGTCAAACTTGAAAATGATCGTGATAGCAATCATCGCCGTGCAGATTGCAACAGCACCCGCTACTGGCATAAAGAAGAAGAGAATGATCTGTGTGCCGACAAATCTAAAAAGCATGTACGAGACTTCGAACGAGGCATCAAAAAACTCGGAAAGCGAATTGGTCGCTCTATTTATTTTGTCGATGCTGTCGCCGGAATGATGGTCGCGGTGCCATTGCAGCGGCAGCTCAGTCAATATCTGAAAGAGACTGCATTTATAATTCATTTTGATATGAAATGCTGCGACGCGTTCTATGTATCGACCAGGTCCGTGAAAGAGCCAGAAAACAAATTGAATGGCAAAAAATAGACCCAAATATAGATAAATGTCGTGCAGCAGTTTCTCGGCAGGCGCATGGGCACTGACGTTAGTTTGAACAGAGTTGAGCAATTGACCGATGACCCAAGGTTCTGCGAGCATGGTGCCCTGAGCAAGGCCGAACAGACACAAAGCGACGACCAGCCAACGACGCTGATTTTCAGCGTAGCGCCAACCAGTGCGCACTAAATAAAGTATTGGAAGATATTGCTGCATACGGGGTGGTCGAAAAATTTCTCGGTCAATGAACCATGATTCGCAACCACCACTTAATTGAAATCATACGCCACCTCGATCATAGTAGCTGCCGGTGGGCAGAAAAGACGAATGTTTGATCTTGGATCGGCGCCTAATCCACGAGAGATGTGGAAGACTGAGCGTCCTCGGCGAACGATTCCCGAAGCTTCATCTCGCTTGAGTTCCGAATCTGTGATCAAGGCACCGACGCCTGGTACGCGAATTTGCCCGCCGTGAGTGTGTCCACCGAATGCGATATCGATGCCTGCATCACTCATCATCTTCAATTTTTTTGGCACGTGGAAAAGACCGAACAATAGGTGTTTTTTGTCTACCGAGTTGGCGAGAGACTTCAACACTTCAGGCTTGATACCTAAATAATCCATACCGAGAATAGCGAAACCTTCTCCTTCAAAACGGCGAACATCGTTGTGCAAGACCTGAATTCCTGCAGTTTCCAAAGCCTCCAGATGTCTGGTTACATCGCGTTTTACGCTTGGCGTGCGCCAGCGGCGGTAGATGCGCCCGATGGTTTTGTTGATCATGTTATAAGAGTAATAATCGTGATTTCCTAGAATCGCATAACTGCCTAATCGAGGCATCTTGCTGATGATCTCGGTGGCATATTGCAGCCCCGATTCATTTTGGAAGATGTCACCAGTGATGAAAATCAAGTCGATATCTTCTTCAGCCGTCACTTCACGCAAGAAATCGATCTTTGCAGATTCTGGTTCAATCAAATGCAAATCCGAGAGATGAAGGATCTTCAGCCGTCTCTTGCTGGAAATTGGCACATCGGCTGCGTGCAAGCTTACCAGGCCACCGCCGGCGCCACCATGAACACGTAACTTCAAGCGCTCGAGGCGATACGCTTTTGACTCGACGCGCGTCCCGTAAAGAAAGGCGGCAAAACCTGCGACGGAAACAAGCCCCACGCCGACACCGAGTCCAAAGGCAAGTCTTGGGTGCGCTTTGACCTGGCGCACAACCTGGGAGGCGATTCTTGGAGTTATTTTCAAAAGCTGCAGATTGGACACGGGACTCCGGGGGGTCGAACTAGCTGTTGGATTTGTCAGAAGCGACGCTGCTACTGTCAGAGATTTAAGAGACTTGTCAGAGTATCGCACCGGACACATCTTTGCAGCAAGAATTTGCCAGCCTGTGCGAATTTTCGGTCACAAAATTTTGCTAAACCGATATCGGTTTAGCAATTTAAAGTCTGACAGCGGCAACGCCTCAACCCATTAGCTCTTCCATATGTTGCTGCGCCAGACGGTCGTTTCGGGATTTCAACGCCATATCGGGTGCTGTCAGCAAATTAACGAGGTAACGGAAGGGGAAACCTAAGCCAATCAGGATGAAACTGAAAAGAAAGTCATAGGGTAGGGGGTACCAGCTGAGATTTCTGGCTTCTTCAAACACCCAGGGTAACCACAGCGGCCCGTTGTTCACCCCCTGAACGATAGTCAAAACCAGACAAGAACCCAAAAGATACACAAGACCAACAAGGTGAATACTGAGCAAGCCGCCAACCAGCGCCACAACTTGAGCGAAACTGTTTCTACGCTCTTCGGTAATCCAACCAACAAAGAGTGTTCCGAACATTAGTCCCAATAAGTAACCGAAAGATGGCTGCGTGTAATAGTCGAGTCCGCCTCCGCCGGCTAATGGATTGATGCCGAAGAGCGGTCCCAAAAATCCTAGGCAAAGAAAGAGAAAAACAGAGATTGGACCAATTGTTCGACCGAGTACATAGCCGAGAAAGACAGCCATTGGTGCCATTGGGGTGTAAAGTGATGTTCTCAGCGGCTTGGTCTCTTTGAACCACTCAGGATGCGTCGACTTAACTTTTTCCTGCACAGGCTTGGGCACAAGCTTCATAGCTGTCGACAGAGTATGCCGACCTGTGTTCAAAAGATTCTGCCCGGTGCCCGTGGGCAATTCCATAGCCACAAATGACGTGAAAAACATCATCTGCAAACCGATTAACACGAGCACAAATTGACCCGCGAGTGATTTTCGCTTAATCCGCGGTATTCTGCCTGCTACGACTAGGCGCATTCCGGTCCCAATGAGAAATCCCTGGCTATTGTCTGCTTCAGAGGATCATCTCGTCAAGTGCTACGATGCTCATCTAAACTGGCCCGTTCGGAGCCCTTTTCGATATGCGCGCAATGGCAAGCATTGTCCCAACGGGTAAAGGCGTAAGTGAAGTTCAAATAACTAAATCGATTTAGCGCCATCTATTCTGGCGGCATCCTTGCTCTCAGTCTCTGACGCATCTGCAGTCTTAGAAGACTCAGCCGAGCCCTCAATCACGTGCTCGCCGTCATCGTCGTCTTCGAAACTGCTAATTCCGTCATTATCTGTGAATGGAGAATACTTATTCAGAAAATCTACGCGTTCAGCGATTAGTTTCTTGAATTCAGGAGTGCGTATATTCTCGGTCCAGAGCACAAGCGCATCTTCGTCGTTGTCCTGGTAATAATTACGTCGAACTCCCAGGCTTTTGAATCCGTATTTGTAATAAAGCTGCTGTGCTGATTCGTTGGAGACGCGTACTTCAAGCGTGATCCAATTTGCACCGACTTTTTTGGCATGAATGATGTCGTGGATCAAAAGACGCTCACCAATGTGCTGCCGCCGATTGTCCGGATGGACGGCGAGCGTCGTAATGTGCGCTTCCTCGCCAATCAACCAAAAGCCTGTATAGCCTATCAACTTGTTCGTGCCGCTGGGCATAGCTACGAAGTAGTGCCCCATGGAGTTATTTAGCTCATTAACAAAAGACTGGTGCGACCAGTGATGGCTGCCGAAGGCGACCGGTTCTATATCCAACACTGCGCCGAGATGCTCAAGGCGCATTGGTCTTATATCTAGTCCAACCCAGTGTTCAAACATTAGTCTTTTTCAACGTTACCGAAGGCGCCCTCAGATAGGTTGGCAGTACGGCATCGTAGGGGAATTCGCGGCATAGCTCCAGTCGTAGAAGCAGTTTTGATTCTTCGTTACTAGCTCCAATGTGAGAACTAGTATGTTTCAGTCTCTCACAAATGTCGCCGACTTTCAAAGAAAGGCGTGGCCAGGCGCAGCTGGCTTGAGCCACGGCCATGTTCGCAAGCTCCGGCAGCGGTCGCAACGGAGGCAGATGGAGCGACCAAAGCCCATCCGGCAAAGTTTTGGAAGACTGTGCCTCAAGTTCGCGCATGGTTTTATTGTCGACAAATGCCTGGTGCTCGCCCTTCAAAAACTCATTCAAGTTCGCCAGTGAAATGTACTGGCAGCTCAGACTATCCGGGCTCCCCTTCGCTCCGTAAAAGTGGGCAGTGGTTGCGAAGAGGAGGAGTGCAGATTCAGTTGGAAGCGAGAGTCGGATCGATTCAAGAGATGACACCGCAAGTAGTGGCAGCGAAAGAGCTTGAGCAAGGGCGCGGGCAGTGACGACACCCGTACGAATACCAGTGAATCCGCCAGGACCGCTACCGACGATCAGGCAATCGAGGTCGTGACGTTTCCAGCCGATTTCGCTTAAGCACGCCTCAAATGTAGGAATGAGCAAATTTGCGATCTCTTGCCGATCGCCTGAACTGGCCGCCCGGTCTATCTCGACGACACGCTGCACCATAGACCTTTCATCTTCAAGCAGAGCGACGTGGATGTTTGCAGTACTTGTGTCGAAAGACAACTGGCGGATCATTCTGCCTCGCAATCTATTGATGGCGTCTGACAAAACACATTCAGCTGCACGGAGTTACTTATCCTGACCGGCCTTGTCCGCAGAGGCATCAGCTTTTTCACCAGGCGGCGTATTAGTGACACCGTTAGTATCAGTTGAAGTCTGTTCCGGCGATGACAACGTCGGGCCTTTGTAGATATTATCGATCTGACCTAGATTTTTCAGGATATCCGAAACGTTGCCGTTGCCACCGTTACCGGTGCCTTCACTGATGCTGGCCGTTATGGAACCCGGAGGTACAGCCCCCTGTCCATTGCCCGTGAAATTGTCGTTTTCGGTTATCGGAAGACCGTTCTCATCAGCGAAATGCAACTGCATTCCTTGCTGCATCATCCGTTCCAGCTCGTCAGGATCAATCTCCATTGGCATCATTTGCGGTTGCGCATGGAAAAGAAGCTGAATCGACTCTTGCTGGATGCTGCGCAGAAGTGCATTGAACATCTCGAAGGCTTCGCGCTTATATTCTTGCAGCGGATCACGCTGACCGTAACCGCGCAAGTGAATGCCTTCTCTCAAGAGATCGATGTTGTGCAAATAATCGACCCACTTCGAATCGATCGTGCGCAAAAGAATCTGGCGCTCAAGTTCGCGCATCGTGTCTGAGCCGATGTGCTCTTCGCGCACTTCGTAAGCCAATCTAACAGCTTCTAAGAGGCGGTGACGAAGGTCTTCATAAGATCTTCCTTTGACCTCATTGACAGTTAGCTCCGCGAGCATCGGAATATCATTCTGTAGTGTCTGCAGAACAGTCGGCAGCTCAGTCTCTTCCCAGCTCTCCGGAGGTCCTTCCGGATCAATATGAGTGCCAAGAATAATGTCCAGGTGCTCTTCAAGCATGTCGAGCATGTTGTTCTTCAAATCAGCACGCTCGAGAATTCGGCGACGCTCTCTGTAGATAACTTCTCTTTGCGTATTGAGCACGTCGTCATACTGCAGAACGTTCTTACGCATATCGAAGTGGTGAGCTTCAACCTTGCGTTGCGCACCTTCGATAGATTTAGTCACCATGCCGGATTCAATCGGCATGTCTTCCTCGGCACCGATCAAGTTCATCAGTCCGGCAATTTTGTCTCCACCAAAGATTCGCATCAGCGTGTCTTCCAAAGAGAGGAAGAAACGAGTCGTTCCGGGGTCGCCTTGGCGAGCGGCACGACCTCTGAGCTGGTTATCGATACGTCTGGCTTCGTGGCGCTCAGTACCAATGATATGCAAACCGCCGAGCTTAACCACCTCGTCGTGAGCGACATCGGTGTCTTTTTTCACTTCTTTGGTCAGCTCTTTCAGCTGTTCTTCGTAAGTTTCGTCATCGGTGCCAACCCCCTTCCTGAGAAGCTGCTCTTTAGCCAACATCTCGGCATTACCACCAAGCAAAATGTCGGTACCGCGACCAGCCATGTTGGTGGCGACAGTGACGGCGCCCTTTCGACCTGCCTGAGCGACGATGAGAGCTTCTTTCTCGTGATACTTTGCGTTCAAAATGCTGTGGTCGATTCCCTTGCGGATGGCGTTCACAACTTTTACGGTGCGCAAAATAGACAGCAGTTGATCGAGAAACTCTTCTTTCTTTTTGAAAGTACTTTCAGCTTCTGTAATGACAGACTCAAGCTGATCTTCATCAATCATGCCTGGGCGTTCAAAGATCTTGCGTAATCCTTCCAGTGCGGGATCAGTGTCAATCTTCAAGCGCTTCATTGTTTCAACGCACTTGTTGATCTTCCTCAACAAGTATTGATTCATATGCTGCGGCTTGCTTAAAATCTCGTCGATCACTTCTGATTTTTCGATGCTGGCGGTACCGACCAGCACCGGTCTACCGGTCTGATGCACCTCGACAATCTCTTCCACCACTGAGAAGAACTTCTGTTGTTCGGTCTTATAGATGACGTCTGGCTGGTCGACACGTACAGTGGGACGATTAGTCGGAATGGCTACTACATCAAGGTTGTAGATCTTCTGAAACTCCGCGGCTTCGGTCATGGCGGTACCGGTCATGCCACCAAGTTTCGGATACAAACGGAACAGGTTTTGGTAGGTAATAGAAGCGAGAGTGAGAGTTTCTTCTTGAATCGGCACATTTTCTTTCGCTTCAATCGCCTGGTGCAAACCATCGCTCCAGCGGCGTCCAACCATCATACGTCCGGTAAATTCATCGACGATGACGATTTCAGGCTTGCCTTGCTCATTCTCACGAATGACGTAATCGGTGTCTTTTTTATACAACTCTTTTGCGCGCAGCGCCTGTACTAAGTGGTGAGCATAGTTGTAGTGAACGTCGAAGAGATCGCCCTGATTGAGAAGACGCTCGCCATTTAAAATTCCCCGCTCGGTAAGGAGAACGTTGCGTCCTTTCTCATCGACCCAGTAATCACATTCTTCATCGTCTTTGTCCTTACCTTTTTCAAGCAAGGGAGCGATTCGAGTCATGCTGTGATAGATGTCGGTAAAGGATTCGGTCGGGAAGCCGGAAATAATCAAAGGAGTTCTAGCTTCGTCGATCAAAATGTTATCGACTTCATCAACGATCGAAAAATAGTACGGACGTTGAACGAGTTCGTTCAACGAGGTTCTCATATTGTCGCGAAGGTAGTCGAAACCAAATTCATGGTTGGTACCATATGCGATATCAGCGCGATAAGCATTCCACTTTTCGGCATCAGGTTGATGTGAATATACAAGACCCGTAGTCAACCCAAGAAAGCGATAAATCTGTCCCATCCATTCGCAGTCGCGGCGAGCCAGGTAATCGTTTACTGTCACAACGTGGACTCCGCGGCCTGAAAGTGCATTCAGATAAGCCGGCAAAGTAGCGACGAGCGTCTTACCTTCCCCTGTACGCATTTCTGCAATTTTATTGAAGTGCAGGGCTGCACCACCAATGAATTGCACGTCAAAATGACGCATGTTGAGAATTCGTCGGCCGGTTTCGCGCACAACGGCAAACGCTTCAGGTAGAATGGAATCGAGAACGTCGCCCAATATCTTGTCGTGACTAAAACGAATTTGGCCAGGCATCTTCGGCACATCGTCAGCCAACAATTTGACGTTAGGAGCGGCACTGAGCGCGTTGTCAATCAGACGCTTGAATTCACCAGTCTTGCCCTTCAATTCATCATCAGTCAGTTTCTGAATTTCCGGCTCGAGAGAATTTGCTCGGTTTACGTAGTCGCGCAGAAACTTCAAGCGTTTCTCGTTTGTATCGCCGAACAAAAGTTTGATTAGTTTCTCTCTGACCACGGGCGCGGTGTACTCCTGATTGTCGAACTTGACTGGTGTAAAAGCTGCAAAAAGCAACCCAGATGGCTTTTACGCCAAACGTCCATTCTAACACGCAGACCAACAGAACCCCATTGAAACAAGGCTTTTCTCAATGTTTGTCCACATACAGATTTCAATCCGAAAGAAGTCCTTATCATGTGGGTTTCATAGTCAAGTCACTTGCCAAGTTTGATGACGACTATTGCGAATCGCCTCAGGCGCACGCTTCCGCCGGAAATGGACATCCACCCTGTTGACATCCAACCCGAAGGAGCCTCAATGCAACCGCAATCCGCGAGGCAGACAGGAAAAACTTCTTTCAACGTTATACTACGGATGGCAAGGAAATCCCAGCAGACGCTCCACAGGAAGATTGAGAAGATTGAGAAGATTGAGAAGATTGAGAAGATTGAAATCTTCGAATATTCCAAACCGCCGAGCGAGCTGATGAGCCGGGCTACGGCTCCGGCTCCGACCTGAACGAGAACTAAGGTACATCCATGGACGAGAACGCAATCGAAACAACTAATAGCGACGAGAATCTGGCTTGCAGCCAGAACATTGCGAAACGTTCGCTCTCGGGTTTGAGCTTGAAGGAGCTGGAAGAGTTTGCAGCATCCCTGGGACTGCCAAAATTCAGAGCGCGCCAGCTGCATAGCTGGATCTACTCGAAGTATGCAAAGTCGTTCGACGAGATGACGGATCTTTCAGCTGAGCTTCGCGCGAAATTGACCGAAGTAGCCCAAGTGCCTTTGCTTGAAGTAGCCCATCTGCAGGTGAGTAAAGACGGAACACGCAAGTATCTGTTCAAACTGCCTGACGGGCGGATCGTGGAAAGCGTGCTTATGTCATTTGACGACAGGACGACGCTCTCAGCGTGCGTTTCAAGCCAGGTTGGCTGCGCAGTTGGGTGCACATTTTGTGCCACCGGTTACTTGGGTTTCACGCGAAATCTCTCGAGCGCAGAGATCGTAGACCAGATTATGTCTATTCAGCGCGAATCTGGACGCAGAGTAGCAAACATTGTCTATATGGGACAAGGCGAACCGCTCCTCAATACTGAGAATGTAATCGAATCGGTACACACGATGATCGATTCGGTTGGTGTCGGAGCCAGACATATTACCGTTTCTACCTCTGGTATCGTTCCTGGTATCAAGAAACTGGAAGAGGAAAATTTGCCCATTACACTGGCACTGTCCCTGCACGCTCCTGATACGAAAACACGGGAGGAGATTGTGCCGATTACAACTAAGTATCCTCTCAATGAGTTGATGGCGGCCATGCACCATTACGCCGAAACGACGGGTCGACGAGTGACCATCGAATACGTAATGCTGGCCGGCGTAACCGACACCCCAGAACAAGCCGCGGCACTAGCCGATATGGTGAAGAATCTGCATTGCAATATCAATCTCATTCCTTTCAATCCTACAGAAAATAAAGAAGGCGTAATCAAGTATGAGCGCCCATCCCGAGAAGCCCAGCAGAAGTTTAAGAAGATTGCTGAGCGAACAGGCAAAACCGTAACAATAAGGCTGGAACGAGGCACCGACATCGACGCGGCATGCGGGCAATTGCACAATGCATATACGAAGTCACTTCAATAAGTTGCGATAGGTCACTTCGAATTAATTCAGGTCATCTCGGCACTAAGCACGCAGTCAAAAGATGCAGCTAAAATACATCCAACGAGCATCTATCGCAAATCGTTAATATATCCCACACAAAGCCTCGCATTCTTCTAATGCGCGTCGAAAGATAAACGCAAGTTTGTCGTGTAATCTTTATTGGAGAATGCCGAACTTAGCCTGGCAGGCGAATGAGGAGAACACTGGTGAATTCAAAGAGACTTTTGACGCTTTTAATTGTCGGCACTGCATATGGTGCAAGCTTTTCTGCGGGGATGGCTCAAAACGGCGCGCCAAGGCAGAGCTATAACGTGCGCTACAACGAGCAATCGCAAGACTATGCTCCGAGAGGCGACCAATATCACCACGGCCAGGTGGCTTACGCTCCGCAGGGAATGGTGCTGCCGATTAGGCTGACAACGGGAATTTCCACAGAAGTAGCACAAGCAGGCGATCCTATTCAAGCTCGTCTCAATCAAGATATGAATCTTGGCAGTGCCGTCATTCCAGCGGGATCAACAGTTTCAGGCGCGATCACGCAAGCGAGTTCAGCCGGACGCATGGGACACTCCGGACACCTCGGAATAAAATTCACGAATCTAACAACTCCTGATGGTGTTAGCTATCCAATCAATGCACACCTGGTCGGCGGAATCGATAAATACCATCAAACCGGCGGAGAGAACTCCGATCAATTTGCCGGCGAAAACGGCTGGACCAAACTAAAAGATGTTGGACTCAGAGGTGCTGTCGGTGCAGGTGGCGGCGCGGTGCTTGGCACCGCAGTCGGCGGCATTGCAGGCGGCGGTCGAGGAGCAGGACGAGGCGCATGGTCTGGCACCGCGATTGGTGCAGGCCTCGGCGTTGCCGACAGCCTTCTTGTTCGCAAAGGGAAACAGATCAACATCAAGGGCGGCACAGAGATGCAAATCCAGCTGGACAGCCCTCTCTCCATCGCCAGCAACGGCAGAAGAACCTACTAGCGACACCACAGAAACGGACGATCGGCGGCTAAGGTCAATCAGTTACTTGGAAGCACTGACAGCCCGACGCGGCGTCAGTGTTTCTTCTGTTAACGGCACAAATTCGAACTTTCCTTTTTCGGATTTGGTCACGCGCCCCCATGGAACACCAATTTCGTGGTCGAATACGATCAACCACTGTTCATCGGCTGCTTGCGACAACCATTTGGATTTGATATCACAGCTATCCAGGGGAAAATGGTCGTAGCCCATCACCCAAGGCGGCGTGATGTGACTGCAGGTCGGAATGATGTCGGCGAAGAAAACACCTTTTTTCCCACCAGATTCAAAAGTGACGATTTGATGGTGACTGGTATGCCCACCTGTGATTCGCACCCAAATCCCCTGAGCGATTTCAGTGTCACCATCGACCAGTTTCATCCGTCCTGCTGCAAGCAATGGTTCATAATCATCGGGACGATAACTGGCTCTTGCACGGGCGTTAGCTCTCTTCGAAAATTCGTATTCACCACGTTGGGCGTAATAGGTGGCATTCGGGAAAGTTGGTTCCAACTTCCCATTTACTAAACGGGTTGCTCCGCCAGCATGATCGAAGTGCAGATGCGAAATGATCACTGCGGTAACCTCGTCATTGCTGACTCCCAGTTCGCGCAGCATATTGCCAGATTCTACGTTGCTCTGCAAATCATAGCGGTCTTTATCGCGTTCATCCCAGCGATCGCCCATACCAGTTTCGACGAGCACTTTCTCGTTGCCGGTTTCAATCAGCAGAAGATTGCAAGCCATCGAAATACGATTGCGCTCGTCGGCGGGAGAAAGCTTGTTCCACAGCGGTTTCGGCACAACACCGAACATCGCACCACCATCTAGCTTCATGTAAGACTCCCGAACCAGCGAGAGTTCAAAATCGCCGAATTTCATCGCCAACACCTGCCTATTTTGACTTCAAGCTCTTGAACGTCAGCTCGAACCATCTTGCAATACTCCATTATGATTATGCAGCCTTTTGGCGCATATGAGCTTTGTGCTTTTTCATATGCAGGAAGGTCCGCCAATCAAAAGGTTCTTCGAGACAGAAGTTATTTGCTCTTGAGTGCTTACTGGGAACCGAACAAGTTTACTCCAAGTTTCGTAAGCTCTTGCTCTGCTCGATTGCGCACCTGGCTATGTGGGGGCGCATGGTTCCTCACATGAACCCATAAAACACAAAGCTCTTCACGAGCTCGTTGTTTAACCGCACCATCTTTCGCAGAGTCGAATATCTTCTGCCAAACATTAATCGCCTTAATATGCGAAGGTATGTGGGCTTCTAGAATCTGAGCTTGACCCGCTAGCCACGGCGGTGCGTCCGGAAATTTTGCCGACATCCTGTAATACTTTGCCGCTTGCGTTTCGTTGTGCGCAAAAAGATACTGGTTTACGCCGGCTATAAATGGTATGTACCAGTCGTTGGCGTTGTTGTCGATGCCGCGCTGCAGGAGCTTATCAGCGGTTTGCGGATCATGCTCCTCACCGCCCACAACAGTGGCAGTGAAAAAGTAAGCTCTTTCAAAGTGAGGGTCGAGCGTTGTAATGATATCCAGCATTGCTCCGGCTTGATTGCCATGTTCGCTTTTGGCAATGTCTCTGTAGCCAACATATTGAATGAACTGGAGCCACATGACGTCAGCTAATAGCTGATCAAAACCGAGACTAATCAGGCGAAGCGAAGAGACAGATGGCAAGAACCACATCTGGGCAACCGGACCTGCACCTGTCAATTTGAGCACGGTCTGTCGATGAGCGTACGAAGCTACAAACACGAGTGCCGCTAGAAGCATCGCATAAACTGCCATTCTTGTTTGCCCAACTAAAACAGCCAAGGACGACCTCAACTACGCGATTTTAGATGAAAGCCAAGAAAAGCCTGTTATTGATTCGATAGTACCAGTGTCGTACCAGCGGCTATGCCGCCCAAAGCTGTACCAGTTTTACCAGCGCCTTGAATCGCATAGGACGTATTTGCGGCACCAGCGATGGCGATCGAATTGTAGAAGATCTGTCCTGCAGTTCCCAACGCAGTTGGGGCTGAGGAACGAGCTGTAACAACGTCCGCAACTTTACCGCTCGCCGGTCCGGTTGCTACGCCTGTAAATGGATTGAGCGGATAATTCCCTTGCGTACTGCCTGCACCCTGCGTACTGCTGCCACCCGGGAAATAGTTTTGAAAGTTCGAATCTGTGTTGCTCGGAGGATATGACCCAGCGGAGTCTGTCGCATAAGACTCGGCGGCGATTTGCGTCGTTCGCATGTTCGCTTTTACTGACGCTTCGCGCGCTTTGTCTTGAGCGCCGATAAAGTTTGGTAGCGCTATGGCGGCCAAGATGCCGATAATAATCACGACAACCAACAGCTCGATGAGAGTGAAACCACTGCTGCGCCGGCGCATACTTTTACTCGATCTCATATAGAACAGCTCCCCCCGAACCTCAAATCGGTTCCTTCTTTTTAAGATTTGAACCACAGGTAGACACTAGACCCCAGAGGTCCCCTCCCGATACAAGTATTGTACCTAGAGAAACCTATCTAGCTTGTCTTTAGAGTGCCCAAATTCACTCGTAAAATAACAAGGAGATGAGGTGTGCCTCCGATTTTCGCTCAAATGGTGCATTACCCGAGTGATTTAAAAGTGTCAAAACCTTCCCGAATTCACACTCCCTGTAGTCGCAAGACGCGACATCGTGAGTGCCGATCACCCAAAAGAGGTAGCCCAAAGTGGTGAACGAAGATGCAGAAAACGACTCAGCATCCTCAGAAGAGCTTCAAGCTCAGCAATTGCTTGGCAATGCACCGGATCTAAATAGATTGCAATCCATGGAATCCTCCACAAATATTGGCGCGCTATCGGCTATAGCTCTCGCCTTTGCTTGCCTCTCCTCAGTCATATATGCACCGGTCTTGTTTAGCGGTGCGAACTTCTTCTGCGGAGACATAACAGTCTTCTTTGAGCCGTTGTGCAAGTTTCTACAAGAAGAAATTCACGCAGGCCGATTTCCTCTTTGGAATCCGCTCAGCTATTGTGGTATGCCACAAATCGCAATCACGTCGCCTTCTTTGTTGTATGGTCCAAATTGGCTTTTTGTCTTGCTTCCGTTCAGTCCGGCGTTGGCGCTGATAATGATCGCGCACCAGGCTTTGTCCGGAGTCGGCGGATTCCTTCTGCTCAAAAGATTGTCCGTGAGAGATGTTTCTGCCATCGCCGGCGGCGCCACAATCGCATTGAATGGATACATGTTTACAGCTGCCACAAACTTCACTCTTGTGGAATCGGCAGCCTGGTGCCCGGTCGCACTCTGGGCGTTGCTCTCTTGTAAACAGGCTCAGCCAGGCAGATTCTTTGCCGCCACACTGAAGTTAGCACTATCGGTTGCAATGCTTTTGCTGGCAGGAAGACCAGAGATCTGGGTGCCGATGTATGTTTTTCTGGCAAGCGTATTGGCTTATGAATTCGTCAAATCCCGACGCTCGCGATTGAAAGAAAATAGCGATGCCGCTTGGTTCGCTTGGGCTGTTCGCGGAATGTTCATAGGAACTGCGCTGGCACTTCCAGCGCTTTTACCGGCGGCAGAATGGCTCGGACTGTCGAGGCGTTCGCTGGGGCTGTTACCGGCCGAAGTGCTTTTATATAGTGCAACTTGGACACAGCTGCTGACTATGATTATTGGACTGCCGTGGGGCGATCCTCGGCATTTCAGCTTCCCCCTGCAAAATTTATTCAGCGGAGTCAACCAGCCTCCGTATCTTGCTTGTTCATATCTTGGTCCGGTTTGCGTCACCATTGCACTGTGCGCAATGGCAGACAAGAAGTTTCGGTATCGAACTCTATTGTTCTCGCTGACGATCCTCGTTCTCATTTTTGCACTCGGCAACAATACACCTTTTATACCTCTTCTAGCACCTCTACTGCCTTTGATTTCCATCTTTCGGTTTCCTGTCAAGCTGCTTTTCTTCGTTGCATTTCTCTGCTCAATTATGGTTGCTTTCGGAGTCGAATCGCTTCTCGACAGAAGAATGAATATTCGAGCGGCAATTATTCTCTGGAGCGGATTGCTCGTTTTAGGGATCTGGTTCTTATTGAAGGCTCCAGGGTTGACTCCGGCGGCGATAGCAGGAATGGCCGGCATAAACACTTCTGGGATGTCCATTGCACAAATTCAAGGACTCGTTAACGATTTCGTCAGCCAACTCGGCATAACACTGTTACTTGTCTCAACCATTGGCGTCTTGGCATGCGCAGCAGTTGCCGCGGCTGGTCATGACGACATAACAAAGCAAACGAACAGCAGTTGTAAAAAAGTGGCCAATGTCATGACAGCTGCAATTACGATCAGTCTTTTACTTCACGCTTGGACCTATGAAAGGCTATATGCAAGCAGCGATTTTTTCAGGCGGTCGTCGTGGACAGCAAAAACGATTGCATTCTACGAGCAAATGCAACCATCTCGAACAGCTCCGCGCATATTGTGCTTGGCGCTTGGCGGATTGAGCATTCCACAACAGTATTTAGATGAAGCAAAAACGAGGACTGAACTAACTGCACAGGTTTCCCAGTATGCCAGACAACTATTAAAACCGAACACGAATATAGACTTCGGAATTCGGTCTTCTTTTGGCTTCGAGAGCGCGATGAAGGGCGATTACTACAATCTTTTTGCCGATGCCTATGGATGTTCGAGTCAGTTTTGGTTGAAACAGGAAGAGTCAAACGACCTCACGGATGACACCGCACTATACCGGTTCTGCCAGCTTTCCGCGGTAAAGTACGTAGTAACGCAAAGTTGGGCACAAGCGGTGAGCAACTCAAATGCAGTATTGCTCCCTAGATTGGACCCTGCACTTTTCTACTTATCCTGTGAAAGCAAAGGGATGAACATTCGCATCTATACTCTTAAAACACAGTTGCCGCGCGTATATCTCTCGACAAACTGGAAGGTGCTTCCTTCGCACAGAGCGGCAATGGACGAAATCTTGCAGTCAGCGAAGTCTCACGGCGATCCTGCGGAGTGTACGGTTCTAGAAAATCTAGATACCGCACCGAATGTAGAACCACAAACATATCAAGATAGCTCCTTCCAACACTCAAGCCATGCAGAATCAGCGACGCCCGCAAGAGATCTAGCTTTTTTGGAGGAGAGTCCAACGTACCTCAAAGTAGCACTCACAACAAACAAGCAAGTATTGCTCGTCGAGTCCGATCAGCACTATCCTGGATGGAGCGCTAAGTTAGATAAAAAAGATGCCGTACTCCTAGTAGCGAATGGCTGCATGCGAGCAGTCATTGTCCCGCCGGGAGAACACACGGTCGAAATAGAATACCGTCCACGCAGCTTCTACCTTGGGCTTGCCTTGGCAGCTCTTGCGTTGGGACTGGCGTTCTACCTCAGAATTCTAGATCGGCGAACGGGGCAAATCGCCATATAACCGAAGCAGTCCAATCATCACTCAACGATGCAGATACTTCGCCAACCACTGCTTTCCTTCTTCAACATTGCCTAACTGAAACGACAGATACGCGAGATGTTTATAGACAAGTGAATTCTGCCAATCTATTTTCAACGCAGTAGTAAATGCCTCTTTCGCCTTGTCGTATTTTTTGTCTTGTTCGTAGCAAATTCCTTGGTTCCAAAAGGCTTCGTACATATCAGGGTTGCTGTCAATCGCTTGTTGATAGTTGGTGATTGCGTATGACCAATATCCGGATTTCTGCGCTTGATATGCACGATAAAACGCTTCTTTACCTTCATGCTTGATATCTGATCTATCTGTCAGCTGCAACGGCTTTTGGTCGTCAGCCGTCAGTTCGGACATTTGCTGGTTTCCCTCTATTGGCGCAGCATAAGTACACACAGGTAAACCAAAAGCTATCAGCATAAACAGCACAATCATTGACACCGAAAAGACTCCGGTGCGCAAGTGACTGAGTCGCCAAAATCCACTGGATGCCGAGAGTGGAGCCATCTTCAAATCCTCGCAAATCGACGCGCATGACTGCCAAGTTTAACGAATTGCGGGGACAAAAAAAAGATTGCTCTCCTTTTGAGAGAGCAATCCGGATCGAGAAGACTACAACTGCAACTTTAAACGCCAGAGCCCGCACAGACTCAGCGCGTTCAAGCCGCTGCTAGATGGTCGCTTCTCTACGGCCAGATACGGAATCACTTGTAATAATTCCAATTACTAGCATGACCAAACCACCGAGAATGGCCGGAAACCAACCGTGAATGGCCAATTCAGCCGGCATCAAGTCGGCAACCCACTTCAGAGCAACTGCAGGCAGAAGCCAGAAGCCGAGAAACCAGGCGGGGATCAAAACTAGCAATCCAAGACCTAGCGTGCCTATCGTGAGCATGGCTGTGATGGCGATTGCAAGAGCTTCCACAATCCAGCCAAGAAGCGAGAACAGCAAACCGGCGCCCACCGCATACATGAAATTGCCATGGAATGTGATGCCCGGAATGGCAGGCAAGATGAAATAAAATGCCCCAGCGATTAATACGAGGCGAACTAAGAAACGTGTCATGTGCGTGACTCCTTAAGTGGTGCGGGCTTCCGGTCAAACTTCTTCAATATGTTCATTATGTTCATTGCTTTCGAGTCAGTAGACTCGATTTCTGCACCATAGTTCCGGAAGTCCTCAATTATTTAGGGACGGACTTAACAAAGCGCCAATGACCTGGCGGACAAGCAGGAAAGGGTGCGACAATCTCATAGTTGAGACATCAAATCTCGCTGAAGCCGCTATTTTCCGTCCCTTCGGGCAAAACCGACACTGACCATGGCAAAAACCTGGCGCATATTGTCAATCGATGGCGGTGGAATTCGAGGTCTGATTCCGGCGACTATTCTTGCTGCTATTGAAGCCAAAACTGGCAAACCGATCCATCAGATGTTCGATCTCATTGCCGGAACATCTACAGGCGCAATTCTCACATTGGGATTGACGAAACCAGACCAATACGGCAAAGTCGAACACAGCGCTCGCACCCTGCGAGACATCTACGAAAGAGACGCACCATCAATTTTTCGCAGCCCTGCAAGCTGGTGGGAGAATCTGCTACGCCCTAAATATGACTCGTCAGGTATGCGTCGCATCATGCGTGGCAACTTCGGCACTTACCGCTTGAAGGACGCACTCTGCGACATTTTAATACCATGCTACGACATTCAATATCGTTCACCACACATCTTCCGCAGTCGCTGGGCAAGGCGGCAAACACAATATGACTTTGATATGGCAGATGTCGCTTCAGCAGCGTCTGCCACTCCGACCATGTTCGAACCGGTGCGAATTCCCAGACCCGGCTCCGGTGGCGTCGTCTCCCTGGTTGATGGTGGCGTTTTCGCTAACAATCCTGCCGGGCACGCCCTCGCAGAGATCAACACGATGATTCCCGATCCAACCGATCAGATTCTTCTGGTGTCGCTAGGGACCGGAGAATCGATGGAACGCATGGAAAGAAAATACCCGACTGACTGGGGATACATTCGCTGGTCAGTGCCGATGGTGGAATTGGTATCAGAAAGTATTAGCGAAGGCGTGCACCGTCAGGTCAAGGATCTGCTACCTCCTACAGACAGCAAGCGATACTTCCGATTCCAAGTTGACCTACCGGACGACACATATTATGCGCTGGACAATATAGCAAAGCCCAATGTGCGCGGACTAATCGAAGCAGCTGAATCACTGCTTCTCGATCAACGCACTAAGGACGATCTTGATGATCTTTGCAAGCGACTGATCAAACTTAGCGAGCAAGAAAACGCCAAGATCAGAGCCAGGCAGATACAAGTGACAAAGCCAGCAGAAATTGAAGCAAAGACAACAAGCCCGATAACCAGCGGAAAAGAGACAGCGTTGGCCAGAACAATCACCCGTAATGGCTCTACCAAGCCGCACCATGCGCTGCCAAGCTCCGGTTATGATGTCACCATCTGTCATGCCGAATCAGAAGGAAACACGGTAGCAATTCCCTTGGGCAAGGCGTTGAGAAGAAGGCGCGTGACGCCTCTGTTCGTTCCCCTTGGAGTCGAAGGCGAACGCACCATCCATCATGTGGTTTCGCAGGCAGCCGAAACAACTCTAATTACGGTGGTCATTCTCAGTGCAGCGCTGTTTATCAACGAAAAAGCCTCCAAACAGCTAGCCTGGCTCTACTCACGCACCGTCAGCGGTGAGAACATAGTGATTCCGGTTGTTCACGGTTTTTCCAAAGAAGATGTCAAACAATTGAGCCATCATATTCGGTGGCACAAAACGCCTTCCGAATATTTAGAGTATCTGCTGACGCTATCTGCGGGCTCAACCAACCTTGGTCCGGAAAAGCTGGCGGACAGGCTGGTTGAAGAAATAGTCTCCTGGATTCGATAAAGTTCAGATGTATTTATTTTTGAAGATTGTCGGCTCCGAAAATCCGAGTTCCTTTGCCTTAGCTTTGTCTAGTGCCGCTTGCAATTGATTGTGCATCTTTTCGTATGCAAGCGATCGGTAGTAGTAAGCGTCGGCGAAGCTAGGAGCGCGTGCAATCGTGGAATTGCAATATTCAATCGTTATGTGAAAGTTCTTCATGCGGTACTGGATCTCAGCCAGATTTTCGTAGGCTGGAGCAAGGCGGCTATCGAGGTTGAGCGCCTTTTCACTATCGGCGCTTGCTTCTGTTAGACGATTCGCCTGCAAGAGAATGGTGGCGCGACAGCAGTAATAGCGAGCAGCGTGCGGATTTAGCGAAATCGCTTTCGTGATGTCAGCGATGCCGCTATTGAAATCACCTTTGATAGCTTCTGCAGTTGCTTTCATTTCGAGCAGCCGCGTATCCTCCGGATTGATCGAACAGAGTGAGCGAAGATCTTCAATAGCTCTATCCAGCCAACCGCGCTGGAGAAAGACTGCTACTCTCGTTTCGTAAGCTCTTAAGTCGCGTGGATTTTTCTGAAGCAAAGCATCGGCTTGCTGTAACAACAAATCACTGATGCGCGGATCATTGAGCGCCTGAGAAACGAGTGCATTCTCTGTCTGGGCTACCGCTGGCGAAACACTGAGATAATCAACTAACGACGACGAAAAGACAGACACTGCTGCGAGCAACGCCCTCTTCAAAAATTTGAGACGTAGTTTCTTACTGGCGATCAACATGTTCTCTAGCTTACTCGCTCCGCCATGCTGGCGTCAGATTTCATAAGAAGCGATACGCCCGAGCGATTTACGCAATTCTTACATCCATTTTTCATTGCAAATCTCAAAACAAAAAGCCCTCACTGGCGGTGAGGGCTCTCCAAAAATCGTCGAAAAGACTCGAAAGGATCGTCGTTCGAACTTAAACGGTAGCCAACTCGCGCTCAGCAACAGTACCGCGATGCCTGTCGTGGCTAGCTTTGCGAGGACGGCGCAGATGGTCAACGAAACGGTGGTGAGCTAAAGAATCAATAGATGCTTGTGAAGTCTTTTCAGGAACGGACAAGACAAACTCGTCAGACTTCTGAACCTTCGGTCTATGAGAGTAACGACCGACGAGGTAAAGATATCCGCCACGAGTTGCATAAACGTAATGAATCATGTGTTGCCTGCCTTTCCGTGTTTCGACGATTTTGGGGATGCGGTTGGTGAAGAATTACAAGTTGAATTCGAGCTCGTTTGGGGCTCTATATTTCTTATACCCCAGAGTCTATAACTTTTGCTCAGACTGGAGCGTTCGCTGTGTTAACTCTACACGATGACATCCTAGGCGCATACAACTATTTCAAGAGGAAACATAATAATGTCTCAAGATTTCGGTTGCGCTCCAGTTAGATCGTCGCTTTCAGTGCGGGTTCTACGCGATGATGATGACTACAAGGAGCCTTAAGGCGCTCTCAAGTAGTGGTCAAAAATGATATGGATGTCACCATCCGTATCACTGGCTAAAGCTAAAAACCGCCTAATGGCCGGACAAATAGAGAAGATCGTTTCCTACAACAATTGTTACACCGCTCTCAATATCTCCGGTCGATGCCGTAACGACCTCCCCTTTACTACCGAGATCGAACTGGACTTGTTCAGCGTCTTCAGGGTTTCCGCGCTGGGCAATTATCAAAGTGCGATTACGCAGCGGCATTTTTTCATCGCGGGCTCGTCGACTAATTGAGACGTTGTAACCGCGTCCTCTCAGCAACCGGCAAACCGCCAAACTCAGATGAGTGTTTGAACTGGCGTTCTCGACCGACACGCGCAGGTCACGTCTTTCCGCATTGACGAACTGACTGCCCATTAGTCTTGCCACCATTTTCCGCACATCACTATCGGCGACTCCCCAGTTTCCATTGCCGGCAAACTCTCCGGGAAGCATTGCCAAGAACAAATTCTTCTTCGGTACGTACTTAGCAAATGCCACCATGCTCATCATCTCTGAGACGCTCATATCCGTATCTATGTACTTCGAAGCAATTTCAACGAGCTTCGGAATGTGTGGCCAGGATGAAGGCTTCCGCAACTTGTCCATCACAGCCTGCAAAAAGATCTCCTGCCGCTGCACTCGTCCGATATCACCCAGGGCGTCGTGGCGGAAGCGAACAAAGCCCATGGACTGATTTCCATTGAGAGTGTGAAAGCCAGGGTCCAAATCGATTTTGAGCTTCGCCGTCCAATCCATGTAGCGCATCTTCTTCGGAATCTCGACGGTGACTCCACCGAGTTCATTCACGAGTTCAACAAGACCATGCACATTGAGGACGATGTAGTGGTCGACCGGCAATTGCAAAAAACCACTGACTGTGGCTATCGCAAGATTATGTCCGCCGATTGCGTTGGCGCTGTTTATCTTTTGCCGTCCACTGCCTGGCACATATACTTCTGTATCACGCGGGATAGCCAACAGTCCGAGTGTGTTTCTGGGTGGATCTAGTCGAACGACCATAATTGTGTCCGAGCGGCCTGTGAAAGCCTCTTGGTCGATCTTCTTCGTGCGATTGCCGAGGTCTGTGTACACAACATCTGTTCCCAACAGCAAAACAGTCTTAGGCTGCTGAAGCGTCCCAAGGCGCAAGGAAAGAGGCAAGGAAGCAGGGTCCCGAAATAAAACGGTCACATACCATGCGGCAGCCCCCAGCAACACCAGCACGACGATAAGACTAGGCCAATTGTCAGAACGCAAACACTAACTCGCTCAATCCTGGAGTATTATACGGTTACTCAATCGTAGGCTTTCTCTTGAAGATTTTAGCGATAAATTTTGGTGGCATTGGGGATGAGATTCTGTTTCTCCCGGCACTTGAAAGCATTCGGAAAGCCTATCCACAAGCCAATCTCACTTTACTATTGGAACCGCGTTCCAAGTCTTTCCAGCAAGTAACTAACTTGATCGACAACGTGATCGAGTTCGACATAAAGAAGAAGCCGCTGCTACCGTCTGACCTCTGGGAAGTACTGCAGCTAATAAGAAAAGGTAATTTCGATCTTGTCATCTCCTCAGGAAGCTCACCACAGGTGGCGGCACTGCTCTTTCTCTCTGGAATTCCCAAACGAGTAGGATACGGCAGTAACGCACTGGCCAAGCTACTTCTGACGAATCCTGTTCCGCTCAATCGTAATCAATATGCCGCCTGCATGTATCAAGACCTCGCTCAAGGCATAGGCATCTCAAAAATGGCGAAAGAAAAATGCATCCCGCGAGCGGTTTTGAAAGATGACAGCAAAGAAAGAATGCTTCAGTTCATCCAGTCGGCTAACACCATCGACACATCTAGTAGCACTAATGGTGCGGCATCCAAGAAAAGAGTCCTAATCCATCCTGGCACCAGTCGCCTCGCGGTGGAAAAGGGCATCATCAAAACCTGGCCAACTGATAGCTGGCTTGCGTTCATCGAGAAATTGCAGTCGCACGGTAACATCCAAACCATAATCGCCGGAGGCCCGGACGACCAAGCAACCATCGATGAGCTGCTCATCAGAATCAAACCTTCTCCGACACTCGTTTCGGCTTATGGCAAAACAAAGAGCCTGGCGGACCTGGCTGCTTTGATCAATTTGTGCGATCTCATGGTCTGCGTAGATTCAGCCCCCATGCACTTAGCAGTAGCGCTGAATAAGCCTGTAGTCGCGTTGTTCGGGCCAACGGACGAAACAAAACTACTCCCCAATGAAACAACGTCCGCAGAGTTCAAAATATTCAAAGCCTTGCGCGATAAACCTATGGCTGAATTTTCGCGGCAGCTTCTAGACGGGCTCGGCGTTCTGCTTCAGCCCGATAGTGTTTACCAGTCTGTGCTGGATCAATTGCGGGAATCGAAAGTCCGAGAAAACTCTCCTGGTCTTCTCTAAATAGATTGGGATTTTCAGCGAGCAACCCGAGCAGAGTATCGACGATCTTGGGATCAAACTGAGTCCCCTTCTTTTTCGTCAACTCCTCTATCGCGGCTTCATGACCGATCGATTTGCGATAGGGGCGGTCAGTTGTCATAGCGTCGTAAGCATCAGAGACCAGAATGATGCGGGCACCAATGGGAATCTCCTCGCCCTTGAGATGATCTGGGTAGCCTGAGCCATCCATGTACTCATGGTGATGGAGAACGTATTCGCGCGTTCTAGCAAGCCCGCGCAACTCGCCTATGATCTGAGCACTCTTGACTGGGTGCTTAGACATGATCTCCTTCTCTTCATCTGTCAGCTTAGCGGGCTTCCAGAGAATCGACTCAGGCACGCCGATTTTGCCAATGTCATGCAAAATCCCGGCTAGTTCAAGATCTTTCAGATGGTCCTCCGGCAAACCGATGGCACGACCGATCGTCACTGCAATTCGACTGACCCGAAGACTGTGTCCGGCGGTGTAGTCACACTTGGCATCGAGAGCGTCAGCCAGCGCGCGAATGGCGCCTGTGGACAACTCCTCGAGTTGTGCAAGGGCGTACTGCAGATCTTTCATCAAGATGTCGTTGTTCTCTTTAAGCTCATAAGTTTCAAGAGCCCGGCGAACAGTAAGCTTAAGCTCATCTGCATCCCACGGCTTGGGAACATACTTATAGACGTGACCAGCGTTGATTGCGTCGATCAGCGCCTGCACATCGGTGTATCCGGTAAGAAGGATCTTTATTGCATCAGGACGGATCGGCAGTGACTGTTCGAGAAGCTGAACACCTGTCATTCCTGGCATGCGCTGGTCGGTAATAATTAAACTGATCTCTTCATCTTGCAAGATCTGCAGACCCTCGGCACCGCTTTGTGCCATGAAAACCTCGTAGTCGCCACTTAAAACTCTGTTGAGCAGCCGCACATTTGCGACTTCATCATCTACGACTAATATGTTGTGGCGTCTTACCATTCTCTCTTCTTGCTCCGAAAGATGAATCTCAGCGAATCATCATGATTGCATCTGTTAGTTTAGGTCGGGAACCTGGTCCGGTTCCTTATCGGGACTCTTTTCCGCGCCTCTCAATTCCGACGGGTGATCGTAAATGGGCAACCTGACGCGGAAGGTGGTTCCTTGACCAGGTGCAGATTCACACCAGATCTGCCCTCCATGTCGCTCGATTATTGAATGACAGATTGACAAGCCCAGTCCGGTGCCCTGGCCGACGGGTTTTGTCGTATAGAAGGGTTCGAAAATTTTACTCTGAACCTCAGGTTTAATTCCAGTGCCATTGTCAGCGACGCTGATCAAGACTTTACCGTTTTCCACCTCCAATTTCACCGAAACCCTGGGCTCGCTGCGAGACTCGACAGCCTGTGCGGCATTAGAGAACAAATTCATCCACACCTGATTCAACTGCCCCGGATAGCAAAGAATCGGCGGAATCTCAGCAAATTCCATGCGCACAGGAATTTTGTCACGCCCATAATATTGCGAAAGAATCTTCAAAGAAGACTCGATACCCTCTTGAATCGAAGCCTCCTTCAATTCGGCCTCATCAAGGCGGCTAAAGCTCTTCAAGTTACGAATAATGTGGCGAATTCGCTCAGCACCATCGTCGAGATCGGCAAGAATGTTGTCTAGATCTGTCACAAGGAACGTGTATTTAAGCTTCTTCTTCAAAGCATCAACTGAAGCCTTGTGCTCGGCCGGCAGTTCGTCGAAAGCGTCTACTATTTTCTTGAGGTCATCGAAGTAGTTTCTCAGGTAAGGAAGATTGCCATGCACGAAATTGATTGGATTGTTCAACTCATGCGCGATGCCGGCTACAAGACGACCTAGTGAAGCCATTTTCTCTTGGTGAATGAGTTGCGATTGCATAGCACGCAACTCCAGATTTTTCGTATCCAGATTGGAATTCTTCTGTACGAGGTCTTTATTTTTGCGCGACAGCTGATCGACAAGTTGCGCATGCTCAATTGCGACAGAGACCTGACCAGCAACCGAATGGACCAACTGCAAATCAGACGCTGTCCAAATGCGTGAATGATCGAGGTCTGCGATCAGAATTACACCTTTCGATTCGTCACCGTAAATCATCGGTTTGATGATGAGCGAACCAAAATCCAAACGGGCGAGTTCTTCGCTGATCGGTTCGAAATAAGCAAGCTCTGCTGGGTTATGATAGAGCGAAATCTTCGGACCTTCATGCTCATCACTACCCTCCAACACTTCTTCACCGACCTCTGCGTGTTCGTTCGATGTTTTGTGATTGAGAGCAAATTGACAAACCCTTGCTCCGAAGAACAAGTTTTCGTCTATTTTTTCACCAGGAACACCAGTCGGAATTATAGATTCGCAAACAACAGGCGGTTCATTCGGATAAGCGCTCGGACAGACAATTGCACAACAACTTGCGTGCAAAGCTTTGCCAAGTTCATCAACTGCTGTTTCGAAAATACGATTGAGGTCAAGCGTAGAACGCAGTTGCGAATTTATCGAATTGATCAAAACTTCTCTGGAAGCTTGACCTTTCATTTCGGCGATCAGATCGTTGTTTGCGATCAACTGCTCGCGCAGCCGGTCAGTGCTCAAGCGCTCCAGACCAGACATGTATTGGCAAAAGCGTCCCCATATGAATGTGACACTGACGAGCAAAGCCGAACGAGCCAAAATACGACGCCACAGCTGTTGCGAATAAGCGGCAGCCAATCCTGCTGCTTGCTTCTTGATCATGAGATAAGGAAGTAGATTGGCATTTTCCCAAAGGAGGAGCGTGACATAGGAAATCGAAACAAAGAGCGCGGCCGCATTGATACCGCGTCGCCCGAACGTGAAGCTGGAGAGCAAAATCGGCAACAGATAGAGAACGTAGAGGTCGGAATCAAGCCCCTTTGTTTCATGAACTAGTCCAGTGACAACAAGAATATCGGAAGCCACCAGAATAGCGTTGAGCACCACAGTCATTCGGCGAGTTGCGATCAACTTTTGCTCGAGCAGCAAGATTGCAGCAGTGGAATAAAACAGAACGGCCGCAGTAAAGAGTGTTAGCTGTATAAAGTCGAGGTCTGTCTTGCCAAAACTTATGAAGCCCACACACAGAACAAGCCCTGTTGCAGCAAATGCAAGACGGAAGTGCAGCAATCTCTCAGTCTTGAGTTTAAGCTCGTCACGAGCGTCTCTGCGAGCCATCAGTTCAGAGATGCCGGCGGCCGGTCGCTCTGGTGGTTGTCCGCCATCGCCTGGAGTGCCTGACACTTCGGCTTGAGCAGATTTAGCGGTGTGACCAGGCTCAAGCTGCAAGTTCGTAAGCGAATCACGCGCGGGTCCATCGTTTATTAAACGAGCAGCAGCCCTTCTTTCAGCGACGAAATCGAGCACGTTAGAAGCGACCGATTCAAGATCTGCATCTCGCACAGGCACTGCAGGCGGTGACGCCGCACTCGATTCCAAAACACGATGTTGGCTTTCTAGAGCAGTGTATCCCTTGGCCGCAAGGTCAACACGGGCAAAGGATAGAACACTTCCATCTTGAGAAGCATTTGCCTCTTCGGATCCGCGGATTGATTCGGGCACCACTTCGGAATTTGCTGGCGAAGTTAGCGTGGTCGGCGTTGCTGACTCAAGGAGAGAAGCAGATTGGGGGGTAGATTGGGAGGTAGGTTCAGATGCAGATTCCAAAGCGGGGTCAGACCCAGCTTCGGATGCTACTTCAACTGCCGCCGCTCCAAGCTGCAGCGAAGAGAGTTTTGCTTCATCAATCTCTTTTGCCACTTATGACCTGTGGGTGAACGGGATTACGCGCATTACAATGTTAGAGATAATCAGAAGCGCGCTTGTAGACTTCGGCGGCTTCCCCGAAGCGACCGAGAAACTTAAGCAAGGCCCCCCAAGCATCATAGACGTCACCATCGTATGGATCAATCTCTGAGGCTTTCTGGTATTTTTCAATCGCCAGCTCATGCAGCCCAAGCAAAGCGAGCGTTTTGCCCCATGAATAAAAGAGACCGGCATCAGCGTCGCCATCTATGCTATCAGAAGCTTTTCTAAACATGTCGTCGGCTTCCACAAGCCGTCCCTGATTCATGAAGATCTGCCCAGCCAGCGTATGCGCCATGCCATTGTTTGGATCTTGATTTAGCACGCGCCCCAACAATTCGAGAGCTTCGTCTTGATGGTTCTCTGCTTTCAAAGCCTTAGACAAAGCCAGTTTCGCATCAATATCATCGGGAGCTATCTCAAGCAATTTGACGGATTTGGTCATGACAGCGTTGAACTCAGACGCCTGCAGCAAGATATCGAGCGCGTCTTTGTGCGGCAGCAAGACGTCGCGGTCGTATTTCAAGGCAATCTCATACTCCTGTTTTGCAGCCTCGGCATCGCCAGCGGCTTCCAAACTGCGTGCGGCATGCATATGACCGAGAGCATAGTCGCGCCTTATGCTCAAACAAGCACCGAAACGCTCAAGAGCTTGTTCGTGTTGATTGGTGGCAGCATAGCAACAACCCAGTCCATCAAGTGCAAGATAGTTGCGCGGCTCGTTTTGCAGAACACGCTCAAAGGACTTTCCAGCCATGTCGATATCGCCCAAAGACAGCGCAGCGAAACCAGTCCACAACTCAAGGTCAGAAGGCTTTGGACCTTTGACACTCAGCCCTTGCAGCTGCAACATACTTTGCAAAGCATCCTTACCCTTGCCGGCAAACAGCGCCGTAACTGCCAAATACAGCATGGCTTGTAGATTTTCAGGCTGCTCCTGCAATACCTTTTCAAAAGTTTCGTTCGCCAACTCGTACTCGTGCAATCGTAATTGCAAAAGTCCTAAATTGATGCGAGCCTCTGAGAGCCCGGAGTCTACATCAACCGCGTGCACGAGCTTTTCGGCAGCTTCTTCCAGGCGCCCTTGCCGATACAAACAAACGCCCCAGTCGTTGTAAGCCATGGCCCGTTCACGCGCAGTTACACCAGCACCAAGATTGATAATCTCCTGATACTGTTTTACGGCATCATCGAAACGTCCTGCATTCATGAGCGAAGCTGCCCACATCTTACGCAAGTTCTGGTCTTCGGGCTCTAAGGTAAAAGCATTGCCAAATGCCGTCACCGCATCATCAAATTGGCCCATCGTAGTGAATGTCTGCCCGAGGCCGATGAACGCGTCAGTCATAGAGGGATCTACAACCACTGCTTGCTGGAAAAACTGCACAGCTTCTTGGAACTTGCCCATCATCAAAGATGTGAGTCCACCTTGATACAGTCCGGCACCAAGGTTGGGAGAGATTTGCGTCGCGGTGACAAACTGCTCGAGTGCTTCGGGCAGCTGCCCTCCGGCTAAAAGAGTAATGCCAAGATGCAAGTGAGCGACGGCAAAATTAGGCTTGCGTTCGCAGGCTGCACGGAATTCGTTCACCGCGTCTGGAACGCGGCCGGCCTTTAGCAGTGCGAGACCAAGTTGATAGTGCACATCCGGATTATCCGGATAAGTTGCTAGCGACCGCTTCAGGTGGTTCTCAGCGGCTTGCTGGTCGCCAACGTTATAAGCGATCACACCCAAATGATACTGAGCCGCCGGATCGTTTTCGCTTGATCCGACGTTTTGCGAAAGCAGGTTGTAAGCATCAGCCCAGCGTCCTTGCCCGACAAGTTCTTGGACCGCCTGCATCAATTTGGGGTCCATTGCTAGCGATATTTTCTAAACTGAGAGAACAAATGCGGCTCCCGCACCCAATTACCTACGGATATATTGTATCCGCTTCTGGGCATCGGCCCTGCTGCCAATTTATGAGCCTTTTCGTGGGTTCACTGACCCTTGCGAGGAGCAACAAGTCAAGAACCGCCAGACACCGCTGGAAATCTTGGCAAACATCGAAAATTGAGCCGTCGAATTTAGCGAACCGATAGAAACCCGGCAACGACTCCAGCGCAGATCAAAGCCTGGGCGATCCAGAACAAGGCCACGACTTGAGCTTCCTTGATACCTTTCGGTGCCAACAATGCTTCATAGTGATGGTGCAATGGTGCCATCAAAAATACGCGACGACCCTCACCGGGAAGTTTTCGACCGACTGGCGGCAGCACTCGCTTGAGCGGCTCGACCATTTTCTGCATTTTGCGAAGTGACGAAGAGAGCGGCTTCTCCGGCGTATCAGGCTTCGTCAACTTGTACACAAATCGCTGAATCAGAACGGAAGCACTTTCCAAAATATAGATGACAACCAGAGGAATGAAAAATATAAGCAAACCCGCGGAGGCAGTAAGCGCTGCCATCAAACCGCCAATGAAAAGGCTGCCCGTATCCCCCATGAAGACCTTAGCTGGGTGACGATTGAAACAAAAGAACCCGAGCATAGAGGCAGCGGCCGTCAATGCTAATGCCCCATAACCAAGTTGCACAGGATCGAGTGCAGCCAACGAAAGCGACATAAAACCAAACGTGCAGAAGATCAAAAACGATGTTCCTGCGGCAAGTCCATCCATGCCGTCATGCATGTTTGCCGAGTTTGCAGTCGCCACTACGATAAAGGTAATTAAAGGAATCGCAAACCATGCAGGCACCGCCCATGGTTGCAGGGACAAATGATTGGTAACTGGCCCCATTAGAGGCAGCCAGATCTTGTAAACACCGCCTGCTTGCCAAACGAGATAAACACCATAAACGAGACCGAGTGCTGTCTCGATCTTTAGCCTTATCGATTCCGAAAGCCCTTTGTTGGAGTTCTGCTTGACCTTGGCTAAATCGTCAGCCAACCCCAGCGAGGCACAGCAGACACCGACCATAATCGCAACGAAGACCGCAACTGAGATATTGAAATTATATCCCGCTATAACGGCTGCAAAAAGGAACGAGCCGACGAGGGTTGCGACAATGAACGAGACACCACCAGCGGTGGGAGTACGCGCCTTATGCGCGTGGCTCTTCGGACCTTCTTCACGCAAAACCTGACCGACCTGCATCTTCTTCAAGAACTTCAGGTAGGGCGGCAAAAAAGCAACGCAAACCAGGCAGGATACCGAGACTACAGATGGAATAAGATAGTCGAGAGAGTCTATCGGCGTACCGCTGGAACCTACTTGCAAAGCCCGTTAACTTCTAGCCTAGTCTATCGTCAGTCTAGGAATGAAGCTTCTATTCTTCTCTAGTTTTCTATCTAGTCGAGGTAGAAGCTAGTCACTATCTTGCGGTGATCTTTAGCGTAGTTCACCGACTCTAATAGTGTATGACTAGTGTGATAGAGGAAGCAAATTATTTGTTGGGAGCGGTCGATTATTTCGTGATTGCATATCTTTGATGCATCCGCGAGAGTCATGGTCCGGCGTTCAGGATACTCAGTTATATGCTTTATGCCTATCAACAGATCCTGCACTTCGCTGGGCTGCTGTCCGATCGTTTGCGGGAGAATAATTTCTAATCGATCCGGATTGGCGCGCTGCGCACCCCGTATTACCGCCATATTGCAGCCGTTTGCACCGCCACTGGTGACGACTGAATTGCCGGAAAGTACAAGCGCGTAGCTGAGCATTTCCACCAATTGTTGGTGGGTGAGTGGCAGGTTTCGCGTGCCGATAATGGCTACCCGCCTGGGTCCTGACTGCTGAATGAGAAGTAGCTCTTGGGCTAGTTCATCAACTGAAGGTAGTGTCGCTGACGTTGGTTCAAGGGGAGCCATTTAGTTTGTACCGTGTTCCTGAGCGTGATAGAATTTCGAACGAGTAGTCTCCCTAGATTACCTGCACTGAGTATTCGCTGGCGCTTTGTCAGCGCGGCTATTTACAAGTTTTAATCAACAACGGTTTCAGTCTACGGCGCAAGTCGTGGCGATTAAACCTTGGATGCCGCTCTCCGCGTCGCGCGGATACTAAAGCAAGTAAAGCGTTGGGGACGCTCGACCGGCTCGAATCATAGCATGATTCGCGAAGTTCGCTTGTCATGAGAAAAATCACCGAGCCTGCCATGGTTTCAAGCTAAAAATCCGAGGAAATCATAGAATGACAGCTGGAGCTGCGATGGAAAACGACCTATTAGCAAGACTCAATGCTGAGCAGAAAGAGGCGGTGACCCTGAAATGGGGACCGGCTCTGATTCTAGCCGGCGCCGGCAGCGGCAAAACGACCGTCTTGACGAGGCGAATAGCCTTTCTAATCTCGCAGCTAAACCAGGACCCGGAATCCATCCTCGCCGTTACCTTCACTAATAAGGCCGCCGGCGAAATGAAAAAGCGTATCGAAGGTCTGCTCGGATACGACATCGCGCGCAGGTTGACCATCGGCACGTTTCACAGTATATGCGCCCGCATTCTGCGACGCGAGATCGACCAGTACGTCAGTCCGGAAGGCTGGCGATGGAGCAACAACTTCGTCATCTATGACGAAACAGATAGCTTGAGCATATTGAAGGCGCAGATTCAGAAACTCAACCTAGACGACAAAGTCTTTGTGCCCCGCAATGTTCGGCACGAAATCTCGGCCCTCAAAAACGATGGCTTCACAAGCGCAGCCTACAATAAGCAAGCGAAGACCTATCGCGAGAATCGCATCGCCGAGGTGTTTGCCGCATATCAATCAGATATGGCACGCAACAATGCTCTCGATTTCGACGATCTAATTCTCATATTCAATGACTTGATGACGCACAATCCAGATGTGTTGGACCGGCAGCGATATCGTTTCCGCAACGTACTCGTCGATGAATTTCAAGACACCAATCGCACCCAATACGACCTGGTCAACAATCTGTGCAGTCCAACTGCGGGAAGACAGGGACGCATCGAGGAAGGCAGCGAAGAGTTTTGGGAAGGTCGCACTCTCATGGTGGTTGGTGACGTCGACCAATCGATCTATTCTTGGCGTAAGGCAGACTTCCGCATATGCCTTGGATTTCAAAATGACTTCAAAGCCGCAAAACTAATCAAACTGGAAGAAAACTATCGCTCGACCAGCAATATTCTCGATGTCGCTAACAGCATCATTCAGAACAATACAGAGCGCATCGAAAAGGTTTTGCGCTGCAATCGCGGCAAGGGCGGAAAAGCTCAATTTTACGAAGCGGCGGATGAAATCGACGAATCATATTATGTGGTTGAAGAATTGAAGCGATTGAAGGCTCGCGGCAAAAATCTCAAAGACTGCCTCATTCTCTATCGCACTAATGCACAGAGCCGTGCGATAGAAGAAATTCTCGTGCGCAATCATGTGCCCTACATAATGGTTGGCGGCACTAGATTCTATGAGCGTCAAGAAATCAAAGACGTCATCGCTTATCTCAAGCTTATTTATAATCCTAGAGATGGTCAGGCATTCAACCGCGTAATCAACGTGCCGAAACGCGGTATCGGCAAAACAAGCCTCGAAAAGCTTGGCGAGTTTGCAGACCGCCACAATATTACTTATATCGAGGCAGCACTTTCGTCAGAACAGGTGCCAGACCTGAGCCCGAAAACTGCAAGAGCGATAAAAGACTTTGCAGAAGCTGTGCAGCGCTGGCAGATGTTCTCACAAATGATGAAGGTTTCGGAGCTGCTCGAAACCGTCTTGAAAGAGATCGCCTACATCGAGCGCCTGGAAGAAGACGCAAATTCGAACAAAGATGAGTTGGCGCTCGGACGCATCGAAAACGTTCGCGAATTGATTGTAGTAGCGAAGGAATTTGAAGAGACTGCTGACGAGCCAGATCTCGACTCTTTCCTCACACGCATCTCTCTCGTTAGCGATCTCGATGCAGTAAAGGAGTCGGAAGACTCAGTCACACTGATGACATTGCATGCTGCTAAAGGATTAGAGTTCTCAGTCGTATTCCTTATGGGATTAGAAGAGGGTCTCTTTCCGCACATGCGCTCACTCGAATCAGAGCCAGCCATCGAAGAAGAGCGAAGATTGATGTACGTTGGTGTCACCCGTGCAGAAGACATGCTCTATCTAACACTTGCGCGCAAACGAATGATGATTGGCAGGGGAGCTCCAGGAGGATTCTCAACTGCGTATTCCAAACCGAGTCGTTTCCTCGCCGAGATCACGCCCGGTCTAGTGACTGGCTATTATCCGCAACCGGAGCCCGAAGCAGCACCGGTGGAAGAATACGACGAATTCAGTAACAACAGCCGCTTTGGCAACAAACAAGGCAACAACAACAATCGCGGCTACAAGGGCTACGAATCGAAATATGGCGGCTCAGGTTATGGAAATTCAGGTTACGGAAATCAGGGACAAAGAGGCTCAGGTTATGGAAACTCCTATAACAACAACGATTCGCGTTACGGTAATCGTGGTTACGACGGGGGCGGCTCCAAATATGGTGACGACTTCAGCAGCAGATCGCCTGCTCGCAATTCCAATCCGCCGGCCAAGCCCCGTGCAATGCGCATGAATCCGGGCACCGCTGCCGGTGCCTCGCGCATGGAACGCTTCATTGAAAAAGAGGCGACTCAATCCAATGCAGCTCACGCGCCTAAGGTGGAATTTGAACATTTGAAAGTAGGGGATGTAGTTCAACACACAAAATTCGGCACGGGCACAGTCACGCAGGTCATCGGCGAAAAAGACAAGGAGCTTTACAACATCGAGTTCGAAGGTGCGAACAAGAGACTGCTTGATCCGCGCTTTGCAAAACTTATAAAGCTCTCCTGAGCAAATCGCCGCTGAAATGCCCGTTACGAAGATGCTTAAGTTTCAAGAAAAGTTCTTTGAAGCTAGTCAAATCCGCTCACGATTATTTCGACGTTTATAATTAGTGCCCGCGAGTTCTCCGAATACTCGTGCATACTTATCAAGGAGATCATTAAGTGGCTGACGAAAGAACATTTGTAGCAATCAAGCCGGATGGTGTAGAACGCGGCTTAGTGGGAGAGATCATTCACAGATTTGAAAGACGCGGCTTGAAGCTCGTCGGTCTCAAACTGATGAAAGTGCCGACAGCGATGGCAGAAGAACACTACGGAGAGCACAAGGGCAAAGGTTTCTACAACGGACTGGTCAGCTTCTTCACCTCCGGCCCGATAGTGGCAATGGTGCTAGAAGGAAAGAATGCCATCAGCCTGGCAAGACAAGTTATCGGGTCAACCAATCCAGCCGAAGCAGCACCTGGCACCATCCGTGGTGATCTCGCTGTAGACCTCGGCCGCAACGTTGTCCACGGTTCCGACAGCCCAACAAGCGCCAAACGCGAAATCGGCATCTTCTTCAAAGAAGAAGAGCAGATTCAAGGTTGGGAGCGCACAGTCCAAAAATGGATCGTCGAATAACCTCTCCATTTACGAGTACAGCAAAATCGAATCAAGGCACTTCATTTAACGAGGTGCCTTGTCTTCTAAACTACCAGACGCAACAACACCGACACCGAGGTCAGTCATGAAACGAGTCGATCTGCGCAGCGATACGGTAACCCATCCAACCAAGGCAATGCGCGATGCTATGTACGCTGCCGAAGTTGGTGACGACGTTTTCGGTGACGATCCCACGGTCAACCGACTCGAGGAGACTGCCGCAGAGCGTGTTGGCAAGGAAGCTGGGCTATTTGTTCCAAGCGGATCGATGGGCAACCTTGTCTCAGTTCTAACTCATTGCCAGCGCGGCGACGAGATCATTTTGGGCGACCGTTCGCACATCTTCATGAGCGAGCAAGGAAACACGGCCGCGCTCGGTGGAGTGCACGCACGCCCCCTTCACAATGCAGCAAACGGACAATTAGATCTCGGCGAAATCGATGCCGCAGTAAACGATGACGATGTTCATCGCGCTCGCACCAGATTGATCTGTTTGGAAAATACTTTCAACGGGCGCGTGCTGAGACCAGAATATCTGGACTCAGTGGCGAACATTGCAGCGAAACACAACTTAAAAATGCATCTCGACGGCGCTAGAATATTCAATGCGGCTGTCGCTTTAAACACGCCGGTAAAAACGCTCACGAAGCATTTCGACTCGGTGCAGTTTTGTTTCTCTAAAGGCTTGAGCTGCCCTGTCGGTTCAATTATCTGCAGCGATCGTGAATTCATCAAACTGGCAAGAAGAAATCGCAAATTAGTGGGTGGCGCGATGCGCCAAGTTGGCGTTTTAGCAGCAGCGTGCATCGTCGCGTTGGACGACATGGTAGAAAGACTGGCCGAAGATCACGCCACTGCAAAACAGTTAGCCGAAGGACTGGCCAACTTCTCAGAGTTGGAGATAAATGCCGCGGAAATCGAAACAAATATCTTGTTCTTCCATGTTAAAAAAGCTGGACTGAGTGCACGTGATTTGACTGAGAAGTTGAAAGAGAGTGGCGTCCTGATGTTGCCGTTCGGTCCTAGTAGCGTTAGAGCAGTGACGCATTACGGCATCACCAAAGAAGACATCAACTACACGCTCGACTCTTTTAGAGCTGTGCTAGGACATAAGACAGCCGCAGCCCGCTAAGTGCACAAAGTGGATAAGACTGACTAACTCTCAGCCATACGTGCCGAGCGGAGCAAGACTCCGGACGTATAAACTACAACCAGAACGACCAGGATACGCACCGCCTCTAGTGGCAACGATTTGACCAGAAAAGCAGCGATCAAGACGCCGGGAATTCCACCAAACGCTAGACCCAGCGCAACAGGAACGCTGTAACGTCCGCTCCGCACAAAACGTATACCGCCAACCGGCATCAGAAACGCACAAGACCCCATCATGATTGGAAAGGCCGCACGAGGGTCCATACCAAGCAAGCTGACCAGAATCATACACGGCGCATAGAGCCCAATTCCAAGTGTCATCAAAGCGCCCAAAACAAAGTTGCCGACAACGCCGATAATCAGACTGGTTGAAGTCAATCCATATTCCGCTCCACCTGAGGGCAGAAGTTTCAGTTGCGAACCCAACATAAGCATGGCTGCACAAAAAAGCGCGACACCGAGTGAGATCTGAATCGCACGCCGCGGCAATTTCGAAACAAGTCCAGCGCCCAGCCATGCACCAAGGACAGAGGCAACAATCATTGAGACCAAGGTCGTTACATCAACCTGAACGATCGCAATGAAAATAAAGGCTTGCGCTACAGTCGGCAGGCAATGCCCGACATTCAAGGTTCCCGGAAGAATTTCGTCGGCAATAGCATTGCGTAACTTCAGTGCTGCGCTTGTAGTAGCAAACGACCCGATACCGAGCGTATCAAAAAAGTTGGCCAGAAAGCCGATCAGGAAGTCGAGTGGACGAGGAACAGCGCCCGCAAACTTCTTGATTCCTTCTCCCGGTCTATTCTTCAGCTGAAAATAGATGGCCCGGAACCAAAGAAAGACGAACCATGTCGCACAGCATCCTAACGCTAGAAAGAGAACAGTTTTCATGAGCATGACTGGCAGGACACTGACCTGCCAAGGTTAACAGAAGAGCAAATTTTATGCTCGAAATACGTAAAAATCTCCAGAAAACGGCACTCCGCGATGGTTGTCACGAGAACCGCGACTGAAATTCAGCAGCAACTAGCGCTCTAATTAGCACAATGCAATGGTAATCTAGGGACGATACGTAAATAGTAATTGCACTGGCCTCAGGGCCAGGTCCAAAAAAGGTAATGAATATGCGCGAAAAAATGCAAAGAGCTATCGCCTTCAGCTTGTCTTCGTTTGCCCTTGTTACCTTTTCGATAGCGGTAACACCGAGCCCGGCACACGCGATTGGACCAGCCACCTTCTTCGTTGGTCTTTGCAAGACGATGGCGAACATGGCAATGGAGCCAGTCGAAATTCTAATGTTGCCATGGGAATTGGCAGATCACAGCGACCACACGCCATCGGTCAACACAGACTCGAGCAAAGCTGGGGCTCCTGCATCTACAACAACTACTACGACAACCACAACGACAACTACCAAGTAGTTTCGATTCATTGAAGTGTCATTAAATATGTTCAGGCAGCCGAAGCGGTAGCTTCCGGCTTCGAAAACTTGTTTACGATTTGATCGTCACTCAGGCCTGTTCCACGAGCGGCGAAGGCTTTTTCAATTGTGCCATTGTCCAGACCTGAGTGGGTTAGCTTGGAATCTAATGATTCACGGGCATGGGCTTGTGCGAGTTTGGATTCGACTGTCGCCTTCGCCGCACCTATCTGTTCGGCAAGTTCAGGCACATCGCCCAAGCGATTTAGTTGAGCCAAAATAGCCTCTAACGAAGCGATGCTCGCGTCGAGTCCACCGGGGATGTTCGCCATTGCAGCAAGAGACTCGGCCTTAGCCGCCGCAGCTTTCACAACTTCTTGAGCTGTTTCGGATTTCGACGCTGCCGCCGCTGATGCAGAATATGATGCCTCGAGGATGTGACGTGCAGCATTAACGACAGATCCATCATGGTTAATATCGGTGCCATCGTACAGATGGATGTCGCCCTTGTTGTTCATACCAAACAACAATGATTGGTTCGGAGCATAGGACTTCACGTTGCCTTCTGCATCCATGGTTGTAGTTTGGTCCGTCTTCTCTCTATCGGTGACGGTGTTAGTTGTTTTGTCGAATTGCAACTCTTCTTGGGTGGCGCCACTTTTCAGCTTCCAATTTTTTGGATCGAACTGCATTAGAGGTTTGCCGTTATCGTAGAATTCAACCGAGCCATTGTCGTGGGAGACAGTGCTGATGCCGCCAGGTGTCGAAAGAACGGTCTCGTTTCCATTTTGTGAAAGCGTTGTCTTTCCTTCTTTTGTGTTAGCCTCAATCGTGCTCTGCTTAGTGTTCATGACCGCTTTATTGCCGATGTTGATTTGCTTCGTCTCTTTATCCTGCAAAACAGCACCATTGATGTTGACACTGCCATCAGCATTCAAGACCCATCCTGGAGCCATATTTTCTTTGGTGATTTTGATCTGAGTCAAAGCACCGGTTTTGGCATCTTTAGCAAACAACAGGGCTTCGCCAGATTCGGTATTCAGCTGCATGACCTTATCGCCTTTGGTCACTAAAAGCTTATGTTCCTTCTTATAAAACTGATATTTGACATTGTCCGAAGTAACCGCCCCCATATTTCCTTGAGCATCGATGTAGTATTGAACTCCATGAGCAAGGGGATGCTCTTGGCCGGCCTTATCGGCTGCGGAAATAGGACCCTTCACTTGATTGAATCCATCATCCCCGATGACTTGCTGCATCGAACCATTTGGGTAGACTCGAATCGATCCATGAATTCGTTCGCCTGTGAAAACGGCATAGCCCTTTTTGGGATCGAGTCGAGCCCACAATTTTGAACCATCGGAAGTTTTCAAATCAGCCACCAAGGTGTCACCATCTTTTGTCCACTCGTAGGTAGAACCATGAACGGTGATGCCTTTGGCATCGTGAGTAACAGTTGTGAGTCCAGCCTGAGCCATCTGTTGCTCGAGAGTGGAAGTAACTTTAACTTTGTCACCACTGGCGGTGACACCGCTTGCCTCTACTTTCCCATCTCTACCAATGATCGTCGACTCGCCGCCGGGTTTGTTCTGTCCTGCAAACATCCATGACATGCCAGCCTCTTTGGCTGCAGCCATCACGTATTGACGGTCTGCAGTCTCCTCAGCAGCGGTGGGAGCTTTGTAGTCCGGCAGCACATCAAGCGTCTGCACGTGCTCAGCGACCTTATCAAAGCGCTGCATGCCGTCAGTGCCATCGAATCCAAAAGTATGTTTGAAACCCTGAAGTGCCAAACCGCCATAACCGACCATGGCTGGCAGTGCATCTGAAGCAGCTGCGGCCGCTACGGCAGTTCCTACGCCCGGTACAAGAGTGGAGGCAGCCATGAGTAGCGCCTTCTCTGTGGCAGACCCTGAGAATGAAGATGCGGCTGCTTTTGCCGTCTCTGTCACAGAGTCGAGCAAGCCCGTATCCGGTTTTTCAGTCGTGGCTGCAGCATCCGGACTCGAAGCTTTAGATGAAGGCGTCTCCGGTTTGGCATCAGCAGGCTTCTGAGTCGTGTTATTTGGAGATGTGCTGCTTTCAGACGAAGGTAGCAAGCTCCGGGCTTCCTGTTGAACATAATTTTTTGCGACACTGAAAGCGTTCTCTGCTGCTTTTTCACCAGTGGAGATCCAATTCCAGAAACCATGCGAAGACTCGGCCGGCTTTGTTGGCGTGGTTGCCGGCTTTTCGGCAACAGGCGTGGAGGCATGTGGCTTTTCAGTCACAGAAGGAGTGGACTTCACAGTCGCAGGCGTTGCGTCCTTAGGGTGTGACGCGGTCGCAGGCTTGGTCGCAGACTCAGCAGCTTTAGCTGGCTGCTTGGTCTTATCAACGGGTTTGCCGTAGACTTCATCCAAGAGTTTGTGGAACTCAAAGACCGCACCTTCAGCAATCTTCTTAATCGCATTGTGCTCTGGAGCAGGCTTTGCCTGGTCCTTGCCATTTGCAGGTTTAGAATCGGGCGCGGTCAAAATTTACACCTGAAGAGCTAAGCCTTATGTGTATAAACAGAACACCTCGCGTTTGGACACAAATTTGCCACAAAGGAGAAAAACCTCCGCCGGAGTGGGATTTCTCTTTCTTCAACCTTTCGATACGGCAAACAGCCGATTGCCCTCCAGGAGCAATCGACTATCCGTTGGAGATTACACTCCGTGGCGAGTTGCACTGAACCTAATTACCGGTGTTCGCTAACTACTTCGCAGCGATGTCGGCGTGTAAGCCTTCCACCCATTTCTTATCCTCGTCTGAGTAATAGAGATAGGCTCTACTCGCAGGTCCAGTGTAGGAGCCCGGAATGGCGGCGATCAAGCTAATCGGAATTGACCTCCTCTCACGGGCGCCGAGCGATCGCCAATAGAACACGATCTCCCGCCCACGTACTTCATATGCGTCAAACAATTGCTTTTTCAACAGCTCCTTAAGCTGGTCGTGTCGCGGCTCCAATCCACCAGGCAAGCCGACGATTGCAATTGGATTGGGCACGGTTTTGTCTGAAGTATTGATAACGAGAACGTCAGCCTCGGAAGGAGTGCCCTCTTGAAGCTTGTTCTTCGCTAACTTTGTAGAGATGTCGAGCTTACAGTCTTTCGAACTGGCTGGTGTCTTGACGTTGTAATTGACCGCAATAGAGTAAGGCATCTGTTTGCCACCTTCCATTCGCAGCTCAATCTTGTGCGTGCCAGCGCCTAGTGACTCAGACAAATCCGGCAGTTTAAGCGCGCCTTGAGACTTTTGATCGAAGTGAACCCAATCTCCAACCGTTTGACCATCAACCAGAACTTGGACCCTTCCTGGTTCAAAGGACTTTGAACGCTGCTTGTCGTATTCCACCACAGCTCGCAGAGCCAGCACTGTCGCCTGCGTTGAAGCATAACGGCCTTCTTTGCATGAATTCGCGAGATATTTCATGCTTTTTTCGACCTGCACAGCATATTCAGGCTCCCGAAGCCAGGCAAGCGTGGTCAGTGCCGTACCCTCGATCTCGAGCGATTCGCCACCACTACCTACGATTGAACTGGTCACGCCATCAATGCTGCCGTCTTCTTTCTGTTTGGCAACCAATCTCTCCATCAACCGTTTGGTCTCAGCCTTGTCACCAGCCAAGTAGAATGCATTAGCCGCCAGTGCTAAAACATAGGAATTCTGGCTTGTTGCTGCGGCGGTTTTTAGCGACTGCAGTTCAAGTTTCAAATCTGCCGGTGATTGACCGGTCTCAAGAAGGGCCCACAGTATGTAGGCGTTAGAGCAATCTTTGTCTTCGATCCAAGTATGCAGAGCACGGCGTTTACGGCTGAATCCACCCAGCCCATCCCGTTGCTTGAGCAACCAAGCGCGAGTGGTGGCAACCATATTCTGATCGACTTCACGAACTTTAGACATATCGCTAAAGTGCAACAAGCCAAAAGCCGTTAGAGCCTCATGACCTGGGTCCTGACCGAACCATTCGTACCCCCTGTCCGGGCACCAAAAAGCCACCAGCTTTTTGTAACCGTCATCGAGCTTCTTGCGTGACGTTTCTATCAGTTTCGGATCCACTCCTGTGTGTGTCAAAAAGTACTGCTGCGCCATGGTGAGCGGATAGCTAGTCGATGAAGTCTGTTCAAAGCAACCGCTGGGATCTTGAATCAGGCGCTGCAATGCCTCAGTCAAACTGGCAAGGGGACTGACATACAACACCGCATTCGTTGTGGTACTCGCTGAAACTACATCCGCTGGAATGGTTAATGTTCGAGTTACCGATTTTCCTGGCTCCAGCATTCCACCGATGCCTGACACGGCAGGGAATCCACTGGGCTTAACCAAAAGCTTGCGAGTGACTCTGTCAGTGAAATTGCCACTCTTCACGTCGAGCACAAAATCTCGCTCTCCATTGTTGTTATTGCCGACATCAATATTCTCGATTACTCTTTTGCGTTCGTTCGGCTTGAGAGTAGCCACTGAATCGGGCAGCCTTTCAACCTTGAAGTCTCCGCTCAGACTCACGGACAACTTAGAATTATCAAGCACATTGCCAGTTGTGTTCACCAAGGTAACAGGCAAGGCCACCTTATCGCCTGCAGTCACCTCGAGTGGCAGCTTCGCTTCGGCATAAAATGCGTCGGCCGATTTGAGGATCTTCGTACCTTCGCCTAAGGCACCGTTTCCGGTGAATGCATCCGCGGTCACCTTGAAAGTAGTGATGCTGTCATCCATCCCAAACCTAATGTTTGCTTCACCTGATATTGGATTGGTAATGACGGCAGCATTCCAGTACAGCGTATTGGTGAAATCCATTCGGTCATGAGGCTTACGGTCTCGTCGTACTGAATGGGCAAACTCACGCAGGAAAACAACATTGTTACCGCCCTGCGGCGCTGTAGAGAGGCCTAGCCCGTCTTCTGAATCAGGGATTGGTGAGCCTTCAGGCAGAGTCGGAGACGTCTTTTGGTGTCGCTCATCGCGTCCGGACACATAGTGTCTTTCATCGATTACTGTGGGCTCAACTTGAAACAAGTTTAGGTCGCGAGGTCCCTCAACTCGACCAATATCCGCCGGCAGTTTGATAGCACCAGCGTCGATTGAATTTAGGGCACCCTGATCTGCTTTGTTTTTCAACAGCAGTTGATTGAACTTCATGGGTTGGCCGTAAAGTACATCGAAACCGACTCGCCCGCGATTGAGAGCATTCGGTCGCACCTGCGGCCCATTCAATTGCATCGAAGAGGACCGTAATCGCTGCACCGCTAGGACGTCGCGTGCTTTATCCCCGTATTCTTTTAAGAAGTCTACCGTGCGCACAAATGCAAACCGGCGCCATCCTTGGGTTCCCAGCAGCAGATCTGTATCCAGAGGAGCCTTCGCATTTGTCGAATCCAAATAGACATGCGCATCAGCAAGGTCCTTCACGTCGTGTTCGAAAAACACCATTGCGCCAAGGCGCGGCGCTTGCTCTCGTTTATCGACTAACTCCAGAACACTGTCATCAGTAACCGTAATTCCGACAACTGAAGCGACAGGCTTGCCCTTGTCGTCAGTGGTCTTAACAGTGAGCAGGGCTGCGTTGCCAGGAGAGTAGGTCTTCTGTGCAGAAGTGATGCTGACATGCACAGACTTAGAAGGCTCCCGGAAGATCAATCGCTCAGCAAGAGGAACACCAGATTTGCTCCAAACTGTGGCGATGAGGACACCATCAAGATCAGACGGGACATTAAAGTTAACCGATTGGAGCCGATTAGCTCCGCCAGATTTGCTGTTGAAATCTCCAATCTCAACCTCGCGCTGTGCCAACGTCACCTCATACTGCTTCTCGGTACAACCGACCTGAAGGGTGATGGGTTCGCCCTTTTTATACACATCCTTATCAGTGCGTATCACCGCACCAGCGCTTCGCACTACTGGCAGTGCATAAGAATGATTAATTCCAGACGGCTTGGAAACGCTGAGGAAATACTGTCTAGCCACTTGAGGTGTGAACTCAAAGCGTCCGCGTCCCTCATGTTCAGTATGAAATTCACCAACAATCTCTGTATGGCTGCCAGACTTTTCAATGATCTTTCCGACCAGATCGGCAGGCTTTCCATTTGGCTGGTTGGCCTGAAAATAGACGCGATTCTTGTAACCTGCAACGAGTTCTCCGCCTTCCGGGAAGATTTGCATATCCACAGTTTGCAAAATAATTGGCAACGTTTTCGACGCCGTTTCAACGACGCCACCATCTTCGATAGCAAGGGCCAGCGTTCCCTCGCCGCGCGCAATCTTTGCTGGCAACTGAATACTTACAGGGCATAAACCGTTCGCGCCAACGACTGCGGGCGCCCCCTTGATCTCGGCCCCATCAAGTAATGCAGTGACACCAACCTTCGCACCTGCGGGAATACCCCCTTCCGCTCGCTTGACGTCAAGGGTGGCAGTCACTTTGTCGCCCGGACCATATCCATCACGCTCAAACTTGATCTGCCACTTCAGGCGCGGCTCACGAAACACGCGAACATCGAAACTGCGAGAAGCTGGCGCCACAACGTCGCTTTGGTAAACTGCTCGAATCTTATATTGTCCACCAGGGCTCTGCGCAGGCACAGTCCAGGATGCAGACCAGACACTGTTTTCAGTATTCAAATACCCATAGGCAATGACGTTGCCAGTCGGATTTGTGATCTCTATTTTTGGCTTAGCCGACACACTGCCTGCAAGGGGCTGATGATTAGCGGCATTCAGAACTACGCCTCTGATGTAAACTTGTTCGCCGGTGCGATAAATCGGCTTATCAATACTAATAGACGTCAAATACCTCTGCGGACCGCCAAGAGCATCACTTGTTACCCGGTGGTCTTTGTCAAAACCAACAGTCTTTTTCAATTCAACAGGCGCAGGTCCAAACTGCGTCATAGCAAGGGTTTGACCAACTACAGTGACCGAAGAGATTCCCAAGGCAAGAATAACTGCCTTTTGATTGACAGGTCGCAGGCTCATCTTCACTTTCTCCGCTGAACTAAGCGACCGCAGATCGTCTCATACGCAAGCAGCTCTGCGCATTAAAATAGATTGCGCGCTTGTTACTCAAAAGCAGCGTCTTAATTCACACAAACTCCACAATTGATAGGATCTAGGTCTGTTGCACTCACTGGGAGGTCGGCTTGGCATGGATTTGCAATTAACCGGTAAGACGGCGCTAGTCAGCGGTTCATCATTAGGAATAGGCTTTGCGATTGCGGAAAGTCTGGCACGCGAAGGTGCACATGTTTGGCTCAACTCGCGCAAACAAGCGGCCCTGGAACAAGCTATCGAAAGAATCAAAAGAGCAAATCCGACAGCAGTGCTAGACGGTGTAGCAGCAGATCTCGGAACAGCCGATGGTGTCAAAAAGGTGACCGAGAAATTAAGCAAAGTAGATATTCTAGTGAACAATGTCGGAATTTTCGAGCCGAAAAATTTTGAAGATATAGCGGATGAAGATTGGATGAAGGTCTTTGAAGTCAACGTCATGAGCGGAATTCGCTTGAGCCGGGCCTATCTTCCAGGCATGAAGGCGCAAAATTGGGGACGCATTATTTTCGTGAGCAGCGAGTCTGGAATTCAGATTCCCAAGGAAATGATTCATTATGGGATGACGAAGACAGCGCAACTCTCAATAGCTCGAGGAATCGCGGAATCTGTCGCGGGCACGAAGATCACCGTAAACTCAGTTCTGCCCGGACCAACAAGTTCAGAAGGTGTGCAAGATTTCGTTGATTCTCTGAGTGCAAAAACCGGACAAACGAAAGAAGCCTTCGAAAAAGAGTTCTTTGAAAACGTCAGGCCGACTTCCTTAATTAAGCGCTTTGCAACACCAGATGAGGTAGCATCGCTCGTGACGTATGTTGCGAGCCCACTTTCGGCTGCAATTACTGGAAGCTCTCTGCGCGTTGACGGCGGAGTCGTGAAGGCAATGTATTAGCTCGGAGCCTACTGTGAGCGACCCAAAATCCAATCACCGCGTTCTTCTATCACCGAAACCGGAACGCCTTCTTTGCGCAGTCCATCAAAATCGATGCGATGCACTAAGAAAGTCTCTTTGCGACCGTGCTCGGCTGACTTTCTTAAGAACAAGAGCAAATCTCGGTTGCCAGCTACAAATTTGACCGGCTCTTGCATGTAAAACATCGCAGAAGGATTTCGGTGCCCCAGCATCGTCAAGTTTAGCCTTTGATTTTTCGCGTACAAAACTAGTGCCTGCATGTCTCGACATTTTTGCTGATACCCAAGAACTATTCCGCCTGGAACTGACAGAACAACTGCGATCGCAGTGACAACGACGAATAAGTTATATGCAATCTTTCTTCTCTTCAGGGCGGATCCCATCAGCAGACATAAGCCAGCAAGGGACAACAACGCGGTGGTGACGGCCAAGAACACCCTCACGGAGGAATCGGTTGATACAGCAAGGTCTTGTAACAAGGCTTGGGTCTTCAAGCCAAACGGCGCAACCTGAACCGATTTTCCAAGAGCGAGACTGAGCGTCGTCGCGGCGGCCGCACCCACGAGCAAAACAACTAAAGCAATGAGAACGGAGCTTATACTCTTTCGATTTAGCAGCCGCAAACGCTCATCCAGGTTTACTCCTGCAAGCAGCGCCATTCCAGGAAGCACTGGCAACACATAAGTTACAAGCTTTGTTGGAAGAAGCGAAAAGAAGAGCAATGTCGCACAGACGGTAGTGACACTGAATGCGGTGACTCTAGCGCGAAGCGAAATATCGCGCCCTTTTATATACTGAAGCCATGGTCGAAACCATGACTTGGGCCAACTCAAAAAGAATAGATTCCAGGGAAAAGCAGCACCAAGCACTGCGGGAATGTAATACCAAAAACCAGCACGATGATCGACGGTTCCCATTGCACGATTGATATTCTGATTCAAGAAAAATTCCTGAAAAAAGACTCCATGAGTCGCGGAATTGACACTCAAATACCACGGAAGCGCCAACCCAAGGGTTAAGAGCAGGCCAGGAACCACTCTTAACTTTATGATCATCGCCCAAATGTTCGGCAGAGTCGGTCGGCGCAAGAGCAGATAGAGGCCAAAATTCATTGCCACCAAAAACAAGGCCAGCGGACCCTTAGTGAGCAGGCCGCCAGCCAATGCGGCATACCCAATCCATAAAAGATTCGGTTTGTTCCGCTCGTGCGCAACAAACAAATTAAATAGTGCAACCCAAGTGAAGAAACTGAGCGGCATGTCAGTCAGTGACATGTGCCCCATAATGAGCCACATCGGGCTCGCTAGTAACGCCACCGCTGACAACAAGGCAGCTCGTCTCCTCAAAAATTGGCGAGCAAATGCGTATAAGGAAGGAACTATCGCGGCACCACAAAACGCAGCAGGTAGTCGCGAAACGAATTCGCTGACACCAAATAGCTTGAAACAACCAGCTATCAGCCAATAGTTCATAATCGGCTTGTCAAAAAACCAAACCGAATTCAAATGAGGAATCAACCAATCACCGGAGGCGAACATCTCCCGTGCTCCCTCGGAGTAGTAGCCATCGCTTGGATCGAGGATTCCAAAAGAGTTCAAGCCGGCCAGGAAGGCGAAGATTGCAGCAAGGCTAAGCAACGCCAGCAACAGCCAGTCGCGCTCGTTCCATTTTGTGGGTCGACGAAGATCAAAGTACATTTGCCGATTCTCGCAATTTAGCGATGTCAGCGAATACTTGGTCGACTGAAAGCGTTCGCAGGCAGTCGACCGTCTTTATTTTGCAATGCTTGCTGTAACAGGGCTGACAGTCCAGGCTCAGTGACACGGATATACATTTGGGGCCATATGGTCCATTTCTTCGCCAAGGAGTGCTGCCATATATGCCTACAACGTTTGCACTGCCGACTGCCGCAGCAAGATGCAGTGGACCTGTATCGCCACCAACAACTAGTTCAGCAAGTTGAAACAACGCTGAGAGTTCGAGAAGACTAGTTTTGGTGGTCAGGTCAAAAGCCGAGTCGGGGTTTGCCGAGTTCAGTCGGGCGCACAGATGTTTGTTAGTATCAATCTCCGACTTGGCCCCTACTATAAATAGTTTGTAGCCGCAGACTTCGGTCAGCCGTTTGCCAAGTTGATACCAGTATTCTGGAGGCCAAATCTTGGTTACCCAAGTCGTACCGGGAATAAGAACACAAATTCTTCGCCGCACAGCTTCCGCACTTTCGGACTGCGGCAGCGTATTTGACATCACAGACGGTGCTACACTGGAACCGACCGCTAAAACCGGTGCCGCCGAAGCTCTAGATGCAATCAAGGAAGCCAGATCCGAGCTGCTAAAGGCCGGAGCAAGTAAACCAGCAATCTTCTGCCAGCACGTCTTTGAAGTATGAGGCAACAAAAATTGCGGCTGAATCGTTTCTGCAGGCTTGCCAAGATAGCGCAGAAGGCTCTCCACAATGCGAAGATTTAGTTCCACAACGGGAACGTCGTGACCGAAATAGTCACCTACATTGACTCTGTTCGTGAGAAATTTCTCGGCAAATTCGCGTGTTCCGTCAAACCCAAACCGTAGCGGGGCGCCGCTTAAGAGGGCGAGCATGCCACTTTTAAACAGTCCTTGCATCTCAAGAGCGACATCGAATTTTCTCGATTTCAACTCCCTATAGAAGGAACGCATCTCGCCCGTTATTCGCAACCAGTTCTTCGGATTACCGAGCTCCTTCGACCAGGTTTTCCCTTCGAATGAGATGACTTCGTCGATACACTTGTTGTTTTGCAGTAATTCAGCGGTGCTCTTGTCTACAAGCCAGCTTACATGGCTATCGGGTAACGCTGACTTCAGAGCCGCAGCCACCGGGAGACAATGCACTACATCGCCTATCGCACTCAGTTTAACTATAAGGATCTTCAACGTGGATTGCCTGGTCACCTCGGCGCCACTGGCACTAGAGAGCTATTCTCTCTACTAGTTATGACGGCACGGCACGAGTAACGTTCAGATTACCCGATCGTTCTTGAATTCACCAAGTGCGTAACCAGGCTTGTAGATAGCCTAGCCCACGCAATGATTAATTATTTCCCAGACAAATACTTTCAACAAGGCTAACCGGCCGCCTTTGGCGAATGAACCCGCCTATAGGTATGCGGTGCGCGCAGTTTTTCTTAGCACCAGGTTGGCCCCTCCCGTAGTGGCGTCACCACCATAGGAAGACGCCCCTCAGGTAGTGGCACCAGGACGCTGCCTTCTGGTCGATGACCCAATACATACGGACCGTCGCTCCACCAATATCCGGCGACCCCTCCTATGGTGGCGTCGCTCATCGCATTCCCGAGCTCTCCCGGTAGTGGCGTCCTCAATCTCTCTCGACCGAGACCTCAGGGCCGATACCGCTGCCCGCTCGGCCTGGTGCTCGCTCTTGAGGGGCTGGCTTGGTTGGGCTTCTTCGGTAATGGCGGGGGGTAAGTCCGAGGTCGCCCTCCCCATAGTGGCACCCGCATCCAGCGAGCGATTCCCCTTCGAACCTTCTCATCCTGGTGGCAGTCCCCTAGTCCTTCGGCTGCAGAGATGGCAGCCTGAGGTTCCGATCGGGCTCCTCCGATAGTAGCGACTCCTATATAAGCGAGCGTCCCTCCCGGTAGTGGCGCTAGTAAGGTCCCGAGAGCCCGGAACCTAAGGCGCCACTCAGCTATCTGGAGTTCAAGTGGTCTGTCGACCTAGGCCGAGGACTTAATCTCGCTAGCACCTCCTATAGGCTCGCCAGTGGTGGCTCAAGCTGAAGCCACATCTGCCACCGGCTCTGGCACTGGAGACTCTGGGCGCCCAGGACAGAGAATAGTCAACTGCCACCGAGCCTGGTTCCGGTCACCCACAAAATATTCGCCAGGTTAGTCGACTTTCGACAGAGAAAATCTCCTCATAAAGACATTTATCCGTCTCCGAAACCTGCGCACCAGGCACCAAAATAGTGACTTGTTTACGTTACTTTACATTTTTTCAGGAATGGTACCAGCCATTAAAAGTGGTGCGCACCAGGCGTGGCGCCACTTATGTGCACCACCGGGACTGGCACACTTCATTTGATACCAAAGGGATATGCTCGGTGATACCAATTAGTAGATGTTTGGGTATAATAGTGGTGCCACCTCAGTGGAAGTTGGTGGCACATTCAAATCCACACGTCGCTTCACCCACAACGAAGCGGCTGACCGGGGTTTTTTGGGCTCGCCCATACCCCGCAAATCTGTTCGGGCAATCTCCGAGCAGAATGGCGAACGCCAAAAAATCCCCAATCTCATAAGGAGAGAAACATGACTGCTACCCGGAAGAAAGCTAAGCCCAGAGCTGCAGCTAAGTCCGCCAAACCGAAAATCGCTGCTCACAAGCCGAAAATCAGCGGCGGTCGTAAAGTCGCCCGCAAAGCTGCTGTTAAGCACACAGCGAAGGCTAAAGCTACTACTTCTACTCGCTCGGAAAGCGGATTCGAGCAATTCAGCGGCAAATTCACCGTTCGCTTGCCGAAGTCTCTCCACCAGGCATTGGTCGATAGAGCAGAAAAAGAAGGCGTCAGCCTCAATCTGTTCGTGACCAACGCTCTGTCCCGCACTGTCGCCGTCTCTGGTGGCAAGAAGAGATAAGCGTTTAAACAAACGGAATTAAACAGAGGTTCGCGGAAGCGAGCCTCTTTTTTTTCCCAAGCTTAAGACGTGACAGGGTGTCCACCAAAGGCGGTGCGCACCACAGCCGGTGACCAAACACCATACATCCGTATTTATACTATTCATAGCTCGCACGGCACCAACCCATCAATTGAAAACACGCGAAGAAACATAAACTCGATTTCATCATTGATCAAAATTTTCTAAGCTGTCGACAATCTGATTTATTGCCTGCAAATTACAGAACCAATGGCGAAGATTTAACAATTTATCATTATCAGCCCGTCAAGGTTATCCTGACTACCTTTGACCAGCCGCTGAGATGGGGTAGACTCAACCGCTCGTAAGGGATCTACTCGGGTCCTGACAACAATCAATTTTATCGGCAACTAGCAGGCATCGAATGACACAAAAAGTACCCTTGTTAGATCTGCAACAACAGTACGCGCAGATTGGGCAGGAATTGGAAGCGGCAGTGCTGGAAGTGCTGCGCAGCGGGCACTATATTCTCGGAAAATTTGGTCAGCAACTGGAAGAAAAAGTAGCTGAAATCAGCGGCTGTAAATACGGAATGGGCGTCGCCAACGGAACGGACGCGTTAATCCTGGCCTTGTGGGCCCTTGATGTTGGTCCTGGGGACGAAGTAATCACGACACCATTTACTTTTGCAGCGACTGTCGAAGCGATATTGCTCCGCGGCGCTCGTCCTGTTTTCGTCGATGTTTTCGAAAACTCCTACAACATCAACGTGCAGCAGATCGAGAAAGCAATCACGAAACGCACCAAAGCGATTTTGCCGATCCACTTATATGGACAAGTCGCAGATATGGATCCGATTGTCCAACTGGCCAAGGCATACAATCTTCGCCTAGTCGAAGACAATGCACAAGGCATCGGGGGCGCCTATAAAGGCAGACGGGCAGGTAGTTTTGGCGATCTTGCTTGTACCAGCTTCTACCCAACAAAAAATCTTGGCGCTGCAGGCGATGCTGGAATGATCACGACCAACGACGAAGACTTGTTCAAACGGGTTAAGTGTCTTCGCGCTCATGGTATGACACGACGCTATTATCACGACGAACTTGGAGTGAACAGCCGACTTGATGAGATGCAAGCAGCAGTCCTAGTCACCAAAGTTCCATATTTGCAAGAGTGGACCGAGAAACGACGCGTCGTAGCGGCCTACTACAACAAGGTGCTGGCGAACGTGCCGGGTATTGTCACTCCGAAGCTCAGTTTCGGGGTCGGCGAAACAACCGCCGAACAGATTCAACATGTTTGGCATCAATATACGATTAGAGTGACAGGGGTCAGCCGCGAAACAGTGGTCGACGAGCTGTCTAAACGCGGAATTGGCTCTATGTGCTACTATCCAGTACCGCTTCATGAACAGGAAGCGTTCAAACACCTCGGCTACACCCGTGGCGATTTCCCAATGTCCGAGCTGCTTTCGGACCAGGTGCTTTCACTACCGATGTACCCCGAGTTGAAAACAGGGCAGGTCGACTACATTGCCAGTTCACTCAATGAGATCATGACTGGTCACAGCGTCGTCACTCCGATTCCTGCGACTTCACCGGCGCTCAGCATCTGATGACAGCTACAACACAATTTGCTCCCATCAGCTCACTCGCCGCTGTTCATCCAGATGCGAAGCTAGGGAAAAACGTGACCATCGGACCGTTCGTCACAATCTATCCTGGCGCTGAACTAGGCGACAACGTGAGCATAGAACCGGGAACGGTCATCTACGAGAACGTGATTCTCGGAGACAATACTCACGTTGGTGCTCAATGCATTTTGGGTGAACGATTGGGTGGAAGAAAAGTCGATGCCACTTACGTCAACCCCAAATTGTCAATTGGTGCAAATAGCGTCATTCGTGCAGGCACCATTATTTATGCAGGATGCTCGATGGGAGAAGGTTTCCAAACAGGCAGCCGAGCCATCATCAGAGAAGAGAGTCGCTTCGGAAAGTCGTGCAGTTTTGGCGCGCTCGCTCAATGTGACGGGCAGGTTAAAATCGGCAACAACTGTCGATTCCACAACAACGTGTTCATCGCCACATTCACAACAATTGAAGACAACGTACACTTCTATCCCATGTCGTGTACAGTCGACAGCCTCCATCCACCATGCCAAAAAGGCAGAGAAGGACCGTACCTCGAAGAAGGCGTGATCGTCGGAGCAAAGGTATTGATACTTCCTCGCGTTAGAGTTGGTGCGGGTGCCATTCTTGCCGGAGCCTCGGTAGTGACGCACGACGTCAAGCCTAACGTAGTCGTTGCAGGAGCACCAGCAAAAGTAATCCGAAACAAAGCTGATGTTCGCTGCCATTTAGAGGATAGACCGGCTTACGAAGTAGCGCTCGAAAATGCGTTTGGTGCTAAGACGAATACGAATTAGTAACAATTTGAGCCACTGCCACAATCGTGACTTCTGACGAATCGCTTAGCATCAAAAGACAAAGTGTGGAACTATGTCTAGTGTTAGGTGTAACGCTGCTTGCGTATTCGCCGATACTGTTCAACTTTTTTTTGGGAGATGACTTTGTTCATCTCTCTTGGCTAAGCCGGTGTATTCATGATCCATCATTGCTGCTCAAAAACTTCTACAGCAGTTGGCTCGATGTAGTTACAACCAAGTTTTATCGTCCATTGATCTCAGTTTTTATGCTGAGCGACTACGCAGTATGGCGCACAAACGGTTTTGGATTCCACCTCACCAACGTGTTCTTCCACCTGATCAATTGCTTTTTCGTCTACCGAATTGCAGCCGAATTATTTGGCAAATTGAGATTGGGCGACTACAAATTGTTGCCATCGACTCCGGCAATGGCAGCTTTGTTATTCGGGCTCTATCCTCTCCATGCAGAGCCTGTCGCCTGGATTACTGGTCGTGTAGATACCGTAGTTACGACATTCTATCTGGGCGCGGTCTTTACTTATATTCGATGGCAAGTAAGCAGTTGCGTTCGTTGCCTGATTACTTCGCTTGTGATGACGACTCTTGCCTTGATGTCCAAAGAGATGGCAGTTACGATACCGGCAGCAGTATCGCTTCTTGAGCTGTGGAAGTCGCTCTTAGAAAAACAGTCTCTATCGAGTGCTATCGCTCGTATCGCGATGAAGACCTATCCGTTTTGGCTTCTGCTGATCGCCTACTTTATCGTCAGACGCTTGGCACTCGGCACTTTCGTCGGAGGTTATGACGACTCACTCTTCTTCGTAGCTAACTGGGGCACGTTTATTTCCGGATGGCTCTCCGGCATCAAAATGACTCTTTTGCCAACAAATCGAGAGGTCATGAGTGCACACAACATCTTCTCGATAGGTTGGTGCGTCGCGCTTTTGACCTCGCTTGTCGGTGTAGCAAAAGCCGTGGTGCAAAGCGAAACCAGAAGCAGGATCGCTCTGTTAATAGGCTTGCTTGGACTGAGCATTACACCGGTCTATAAGATATTTGCTATCTCTGCTGATCTAGAAGGCAGTCGCCTTGTTTACTTGACCTCGTCGTTTTTTTGCATGCTGTTGGCAGCGGGATTAGGAAGTCTGTTTAACTTTGATAAAAATTCCGGCGCTGAGCAGAGAGACGAGGCGCCACTAAAACTCCTTGCTCCGCTTACAATCGGACTATTTGGTGTTTGCGCCTTCGCCATTCTCTGGCGGAACAATCTGGTTTGGAGAGATGCGGGTTTGGAATGCGCGGCTATTAGAGCCGGACTCGAACAGATAGCCAAGTCAGTGCCAGAAGACTCACACTTGCTTCTCCTCGGGCTTCCCGATCAAAAGCATGGTGCGTACATTTGCAGGAACGCTTCACCAGGCGCAATTGAACCACCACAATTCTCAAAAGCACTGAAAGACTGCATCTTTCTCAACACTTTCGAGTCCGTTTTTCCATTTGGATACTTGAGGCGCTCTCTGCAAGAAAATAAGGATGCAGTCAAGATCTTTTGCTGGAATACGAATAAGCGCGAATTCAGTTCTGTGCAGCTGTCAACACAAAAATCTCCGCAACATGGAACGGCCGGCAAGGATTCCTTCCATTCAGACGCTCACAACCTTGACGGATGGGCAACCGAATTCGTACTCAACAGTCATGTTGCAGAAAACAATACGACACCATCATCATCAACAACCGAAGTAGCAGTCCTTACGAATAACCTCATCGCATCTGCAGGAGGCGAGCCACAGATTGCAGGACAGCGCCTAGACTCCAACGCTAGACACGGTGAGCTATTTCCGCTGCGGTCTATACCACTATGGGCATGTGGTGCTGATGGACAAATTCATTTGCAAGGCATGAGCAAAACTGCCGAAGCGTTTGAACGAATTCCAGCGGACGAATTGATGCCAATTTTAGGCTTTGCTAATTCCGGCTATCTCGGTAGTAAGGGTTTTCTACATCTCGACCAAGCACACGATAAAGAACGCCTCTATTGCCTAAAAAACGATGTTCCAGGAGCAGATCATTTCATGCTTGAGATCATGCGACCGAACGTTTTTGTCGATCCAACCAGCGAACAAAATGGTACAAGCGCAGCAAAACAACAGTTGAAGGAGATTCAGGCGAGCACCAAGACAGGATCGATTGAGCTAAGCAGGAAAGACCTTCAAGGGCACGGACTCTACCAGGCGCGTTTGTGGTCGGTCGATAAAAACAACCGTCGACTTGGAGTGGCCGGAGACCATATTATTATCGACGTGAATGATTAATCAAAGCGTTGCCAAAATTACTTTTGGACCGGCAGCTGCTTCAACAACTTCTGGTATCGGTCCTTTTCCTTATCACTGCTTGACTCGATCAGCTGAGTGAGGACATTTGCTGCTAACTTGTATTCCTTCAGCACAATAGCATCTTTCGAGAGCTGCTCTAAATTCGCTTTATACGTTTTTTCGTCTCGCGCTTCGGTCGACTGATTGAAAATGTCATTGGCCGCGCCCCTTGCACGCAACGCTTTTGGCAAGCTTTCCTTACGGTCAGAGCATGCTTCATAGGCACTTGCCAATTGCATTTGCATGTCAGCACGCTCAACACCGACGCGACCTCCAGCAGTAAGCGCCTTATCTATGTAAAAGGCAGCGCTATGATAGAGCTTAAGAGCCATCTGGCACTCAGCCTTAAGCATGTGCGTTTTTGCCTGAAACTCCACTTGATACTCGGGCGGCGTGTTCACCATGGCCGCCGTCACCGCTTCATTGGCCTTAAGCCAATCGGATTGAGATGCGTATTCCCGAGCTTTTGCAAAGAGCGGAACCGGACCGGCCAATTTGTATTTCGGTTCAGGACAACCGTAGTTTATATTCACATTCGGCCGCTGGTCTCTATATCTATCCATACCGAGTGGCGTAACATTCTTGCAGTTAGAGATATTGAGCTGCCAAAGATCAGGCAATTTAACAAGCTTAATCAGATCCGCATCTGTAATCGGAGTGCTCATTAGCTGGAGTTCAAGAAGAGTCTTTACTTTTACAATGTTGTCGTAGGCTACCGGCTCAAGCGGTGTCCCCGAAGCGTAGAGCCTCTTTAAGTGAGGGAGATTGACAATCGCTCGCAGAGTTTTGACTTTAGTGTTAGACACCACTACGGTGTTTAACTGCTCAAGTTTAGCGATGTTGTCGAGCCCCTCGTCAGTGATATTGAGGTCCAGGAAGTTTGCAGTAGTGGCAGCCGACGCATCTTTCACTACCGACATGTCAGCATCGGTAATCTGCTCATAGTCTTTATTGACAACCAACCCACCGACGGTGCGAGCGCGATCCGCAACTTGTGCCATTAGTTCGCGCCGGGCGTCAGACCCCGGTTCGAGCACAGCATCAAGCTTCGAAATCGGTTTCGCAAGGCTGCTTGTTGATTTTTTTTCCACAACCTTGTTTTGTTCACTCAACCACCAAAAATATGCAATTGTTCCAAAGCCGACCAAGGCAATGAGCACCACAGCAATAATTAGAAACTCTTGTTTGATAAATGCAACAAGCGATGGCTTCTTCGACTCGTCGACAGCCGTCTGTTTGCCAGACAGCCGAGCAGCACGCGGTTCTTGAGCAGCAGAAGCAACGCTAGGCAATTCACCAGGAACCGGCTGTTGCATCGCAATCAGATCGTCCTTCAATTCATCCATCGATTGGTAACGATCGCCCGGCTCTTTTTCTAGCGCATGCATGACGATTGTTTCAATGCGCGGATCAAATTTCGTGCCAAGAGATGCTTGTGATAAGGGCAAAGGTGCTTGATTCATATGCATAAGCATCGTATCGAGCGAAGTATTGCCAAAAAACGGCGGCGAACCAGTCAACGCTTCGTACATCACACAGCCAAGAGAATAGATATCGGAACGGTGGTCCATCTGCCTGCCGCGTGCCTGCTCGGGGCTCATATAGATGGGACTACCGACCGCTTCTCCTGTTTTCGTCAAATTCTGTGCACCGTGGATAGTATCATCCATAAATTTAGCTATGCCAAAATCCATAATCTTAACGTCGTATTCACGCCGTTCGTTTAGCGTAAGCATGAGATTGCTAGGCTTGATATCACGATGCATGACCGAACGTTTATGTGCGTGGGACAGACCGTCGCAGACCTGGATGAATATCTGAAGAAAGATTGGAAGTGGTATCTGTCCGTAAGTTTGTAAAAGCTCGGACATCGTCTTTCCGTCCACAAAGTCCATAATCATGTAGGGTTGACCGGACTGTGTAAAACCGAAATCGTGAACTCCGACAATGTTTTGGTGCATAAGGAGGCTGGCCGCCTTTCCCTCTATTGAAAAGCGGGACATGACGTCAGGACCAGCCAGATGCGAATGAAGGGTCTTAATAGCAACAAATTTGTTCAAGGCGCGGTGTCGCGCCTTATAGATGACGCCCATGCCGCCAGCACCTATGCCGGCAATAAATTCGTACTTCTCGAATGCTGGATCGACCTGCAGAGGCTGAGCGAGCCGGGTTCCGTCTCGAGGACACACCTGTGCGTAGGGCTGCAGTTGCAAACCACAGGTTGGACAGCTGCGGCTCGCTGGTAAGGTCAGCTCCTGATTGAAAGTCATGACTTAGCCGCAGAGCTCATTCAAGTCCGCACCCCGAAGCAAAAGGACCCATTTGATTATGCCACGGCCGCCCCTATTCCACAGCACTTAGAAAGTGCATTAACACTTACTTGTCGATGATTTTGAAGACAACACGCCGATTCTTTGCCCGGCCAGCGGCTGTCTTGTTGCTAGCTACCGGCTTGGTCCAACCATAGCCCTCAGGCTTAAGTCTTGCCTGCACGATGCCCCGGTCGGTGAGGTATTGGCACACAGACTTTGCCCGCCGTCTAGAGAGATCGATGTTGTACTGATAGCCGCCGACAATGTCGCAGTGCCCCTGCACCGCAATATTCGACTTGTTAGTATTCAAATAGGAATACACTTCGTTCAAGATTGGCTTGGCTGAGGGCTTGAGCTTGTCGGAATCAAAATCGAACAGAATCGCATTCGTAGTAGCGATGCCTTTCTTCTTCAAGTCGTTAACGATGCGCTTGCCTTCTTTGGTCCCGTTAGTTCCGTTAGTCCCGTTAGGATCGCTGCTTCCTAAATCGTCACTGGTGTGAACAATTGGACTTTCCCAGCTAAATGGTCCCTGACCTTTGACGATCATAGGAAAGCTTGGATTGTCGAGAATCCAATAAGTCCACCCACCGCTTTTGAAAGGTCCAGATGTTGCTGGTTGATTGTCACCAACAACTTTGAGCGTGTGAACAGTCACTTTTTTCTCGTCAACTTGTATAGGCAAGTCTTCTTCTGCGACCTTGGAAATGTTCTTTGGAAGCGGTATCGCGGAAGCATGGCGAACCGACTGCACAAATGGACCGTCTAACTCCAATGGTGAGCTTGTACCGTTTTTGAGATCTCGGTACATCGCGTCTGAAACGCACACCGCACTCGTGTAGCCATTAAGAGTGCAGCCTTCCCCGTCTTTATAGAATAGGCTTATTTTGCGCGAGCCCTTCTTCGAAGCTTGATCGACAGCCCTAACGCCTGATGCATTAAGGCCACCGGTCATCGTCCACTTGAAACTGTAGGCACAGTCACTGCTTGGCTTTTCGATCTGCACGACCATCGAATAGTCGGGCATTGAGCGCCCGCTACGATCGCAACCGTTGCTGACCGGGAAGAGGATGGTCATGCCCGGGCTCATCTTCATTCGGCTTGTATAGTCTTCAAGAGGAGCTGGGTTCTGAGCGATAGCCGCGTCGCACATTCTTGAAGGTTGTTGAGCTGGACGCACCAGCTCAGCAGGTAGACCGCACACAGCAGCGAGCGTAAGGAGGGTGGAGAAGCAAAACTTTTTCATTATTAAATTGCCGGAATGCCTGATGCTGCCGGTTTAAACAGCCAGCCCATCATAATACAGTTTCATTCCGGCACTCTAAATTTCCTGAGAATCGTTAAAAGCAATCTGTCATCGCGATACGAAAGCTAGTCGACCGGTCCACTTGTTATCAATTCTGATAGGATCATCTCCTTAACCGAGGACGTCGAGCGAGAACGCTTAGAGAAATCCTCAAGGAACGGAAGGAGAAAAAATGCCTACAGAGACCAGCACTGCGGTAATCGACGCATTAAGATGGCGTTATGCCACCAAGAGTTTCGATGCCACCAAGAAGATTCCAGCAAGCCAATTTGAACGACTTGAAGACGCACTGCAATTGTCCCCATCGAGCTTCGGCTTGCAGCCATACAAATTCGTCATCGTCACGAATCAAAAATTGAAAGATGAGCTCTTAGCGGCATGTTGGAATCAGGCTCAAGTTGTAAATTGCTCACACTTCGTAATTTTGGCAAGAGACCTCGAAATCAACGAAAAGTCAGTTGAGACGTATGTCGACTTGATTTCCGAAACTAGAAACGTACCGGCTGAATCGTTGAAGGCGTACAAGGACATGATGATTGGATACGTCAAGAATTCAACGCCTGAGAAATTGGCGGATTGGGCTTCCAAGCAAGCTTATATCGCTCTCGGAAATTTGATGACTGTCGCAGCCACGTTCAAAATCGATAACTGTCCCATGGAAGGAATTGTTCAACCAGAGGTCGATCGCATTCTCAATCTGAAAGAAAAAGGCTGCAGCGCCGTTGTCGCTTGTGCGCTCGGATATCGTGCCGAAGACGACAAACATGCACAGTTGAAAAAAGTAAGATTTTCGAAAGAAAAACTCTTCATTCACATCTAGACGTTAAATTATCTGGTACCACATGTGATGGCCCTGCTGTTTGGCGGGGCTTTTCTCTTTGTGGGCGAAATCGTTGCAGACAATTTAGTCGTTTGGCGGCTGCTTACTTTTGTAGTATGCGAACTTGGAAACGTGCACCGCGTGTAATGCCAGCAACTATAGCTATTTCAGGAGCTTGATGAAATGGTTGTTTGGGGAGAGAGAGAAACCGAGCTTCTCATAGAGACTACGTGCGCGGACATTACTCGGAGTAACCTGCAAAGAGAATCCGACGACATTTGACCCAGACTCCTTCTCTAACCAGTCGAATAGCTGTGATCCGATTCCGCTTCCTCTGTTAGATTTATCGACAAATATCTCATCGACTTCAATGATGTCGCCTGAGTACTCATTACTCCAAAAGTTGATCAGTATGCAATAGCCCACCACTTTGTCGGCGCACACGAAGGAGAGCAATCGCCCCTTTTCGGGATGCCGCTGTAGTTCGCGAAAGGTGGCTTGGATCTCTGGAATGTGCACCATTCCAGGGCGCCAGTCTTCAAGGTATAAAGAGTTGACGAGTTTTTGTAGAGCACCAAGGTCGGCAGGCTGCGAGTCCCTGATGTCGATGTTCAAGTGTGGCATGATTTCTCTATGCTCTGGTTATAACCGCCCACGCTTGCAACGCCTCATCGCTTACTAGTTTAGCTGAGTATTAAAAATTATGGAGCCCTCATCGAACGAAGCGATCCCATGCGCCATAGCGTTCAGCAATCGGACCAAGCGGAATCGATAGGAGCGACAGGGCAATGCCGGATATAAGCTCACTGCAAAAAACGGCCGGTTGATGCACCGAAAATGCAAGCGCGAAGACTACTAGCCCAATTCCAATCACTAGATTTAGCAATCTTAAAATTCTTGTCACTTCTGCCGTAGCAATAGTAGCGATGGTGACAACAACTGCTCCAACTAAGTGATCGCAGTTTGCCGCGAGTTGTCCATTCAGAAACGGCAGAACATCGGGCCGCGCAAGCAACCAGACGCCGATGAAAATCTGGGCGAGGAGAGTCCAAGGCACGTTGACACCTTGAACGCTTGCGATGAAACGCTGCTTGAGCGAAAAATTCAAGCGGTCGGGATCTTTGGCTCCCGCACCCGATATGGTGCCACCCATCCAGAACACGCGCCAGAAATCTTTCTTTTGTTTAATCGCTGCCAGCAAGAATAAACCTACGGCAATCGCCTCATGCACAGCCAACGGAACTGAAGCGATAAGGGCAACTGCTGAGACCAGACACAATCCGCACCAGGCACCTACTACGACAGGTTGCATCACCACCAGTATGATGCTGGTGGCACCAAGAGGAATAACCAGACAGGCTGAAAACACGGTAATCCAAGGTGCCGTTCGCCATCGCGCTCGGTCACCCATGAAAGCAGCGAGTGACTCCAGCATATACACGACCGAGCCCAGGCCGGCGTCAGAGACGGGGAAAGAACGCGACACCGATGAACCGGTAACACGGTCGCTGCCATCGCCAAAAAAAGGGTCCCAGGCGTGATCCATATAACGCAGCTGATGCACAGCTAAATAACGCGCAAGAAAAAATCCAGTGAATGCGAGTGCGATACCGAGCCAACGTCGCATCCATGACGATGGATTGTAAGTCCAACCTGGAGGCTGGTCTGGTCCTTCCAGTTGGGTAAGACCGCGGCCCGGCAAACCTGGTATCAAAACTGCGCTAACGATAAGCAGGCAGCCAATCAATGTATCAAGAAGAAAAACAGCCGGCGTAGGAGACCAGAAAACCAGCGGCGCCATCATCAACCATACTGCTATCAGGCAAGTAATCCATCGCAGCTGCGCTAGACGCGGGAAGAAAGCTAGAAATTCGAAAGCTATAACTAAAGCACCGGCAATAGTATCACTAAGCTCGAGTCCGCGACTTCTGTAATTGAACAAGTGTGGTCCTGAAATCAACCATATGCCAAGTATGATGTTAAAAGCGAAAGTCCACAGCCACCGATAATTTGCACGAGCTATGGAGACTGTGAACTCTCGCTGATCAAGGTTGGCAAATTCTCTGAAATCTTTGATTTCAAATTCTTGCCCAACAGGATTTGATTCCAGTTTTTGCATCTTAGGAGCCGCGCGTTTTTAAGCGACCTTATTCTCACTGTTGTCTGCAGCAGAAGGCGGTGGCAACAAGGGTGTCTGATTGTCAGGAGTTGGATTCGGAAGCAATCCTGCGGTTTTACGTTCTTCATTTTTTTCGTGAGCCGGCTTAGTTTTGTAAGAGTCAGCATGCTCAGCCCCTTGCAAGTGATTCAATTTATACCACCTGACTGGATCGAGTTTTAATCCTTCCAGCATTTTCGGTAGCGTGTTGCGCAGTGAATGCTGTGGTGTCCACCCAAGCTCACGCTGGGCTTTCGAAATATCCAGTTCGTAATTGTCATCGGCTCTATCGATCATCCAAGGTTTTATGAACGGTTTTTCCGGCAGTGGAAGCTTATCTTCGACCCAGGCGCCAACTTTCGCAATCGGTTTTGGTACTTCGATTGTCGGCCACGGTTCATCGAATAACTCGCGCGCGATCATTCGTTGCATGTCGTCATAGGTCATCGCATCGCTTTCGCCTATATTGAAGACACTGTAACGCGGCAATTTATCAGCGTTATTCATACATAACTCAAAGGCTAGAATGACATCATCGAGATGCACGAAACTCTGCTTCACATCAACGTCACCCGAATAGACATGCCCTTCGAGTTTGTGCTCGTAGATTCGTTGAATTTGATTGGCGACCGGAATACTCTGGCAAACATCGTTGTAGACACCAGCAATTCGTAAAATTACCGCCGGAATGTGACCTCGCCGTTCCTTAATGAGTGTCTCGGTATCCTTTTTGGACTGAGGATATTCCCAGGTCGGAGCGATTTCGGACTCTTCGTTGAGTTTTTCGCCCTTCTCACTCGGCTTATACAGAAGCATTGAACTGCTAAAAATAAATTGTCCGACATCAAAATTCTGCAGCTCCCGAAGAAGCCGCTCAGTTCCGCGTACTGTCAATTCCTGATAAAGGTTGCTCTCCTTGCCTGAGAAAGAGTAATAGGCCGCCAAATGCAGAACAGCTTTAATCTTCTTACCATACAGCGTGCGAACCATAAAGAACGTCTTTTGTACTGACTCGTCATCGGTGAGATCGCAGAAAAGACAGTCTGTATTGGGTGGCGGATATGGTGGTCCGGCTTGATCCAAACCTACGATTTGATATCCCTGCGAACCAAAGTGATGAGACAGAGCGTGGCCTAAAAGTCCACTACTGCCGGTGATCAGTATGCACTCCCGGCCTTTATCGGAATCAGCAAGAGCTTTGTCAGTCTCCATTCCTAATTCTGGTTGGGAGTCAGATTTAGGCTTGCGCTTCAATTCTTCTGCCGCTTTCTCGTTTGGCATCTCTTGCATGACCATTCCTCACTTCCGATGGATACCCGCACAACATGTAAACTGCGAGGGCAGACGGCGCTCCTCAAAGTTAGGTTCCAGCCAAGAGCTGGACTTAACATCTTTGACATACTCGCCAACTCGATTTTCTCTCTGCTATAAAAAGTTCGTCAGTACAGCAAGAGCTGAAAAATCAACTCGGCTTAGCGCAGGCTATGTAAGATGAGACATCTACAAACTTACTTTGATACTTGCTTTGTCGATGAATTGATTCTCGCCACATAGCGCTTAGCTATTGCTTCTAGCGGAAATTTGAAGTCATCGGTAGGCGCCCATGTCGCAATATCGCACTTTTGCAGGTAAGGTATCGCTTCTTTTGTCCTGCCCTTGCTTGCCAGCTCAAAGCCTATGAAAAAGTTGCTCTGCGCCACGTAATACGGATCAGCCGAACGCTTTTTAATCAGTGCCTCTGCATCTATCTTGCCACTCATATAATCGAGCACATAGCCATCGAACAAGTCCATATCCGCAGGCTTCCTCGCCGCGATCTTCTGCCAAAGAACGGTCTGCTTGTCACTTTTACCCGAAAGTCCATAGCCTACCTGAGCAAAAGCGGCATCTGCAAGCGGCCAAACTGTTTTTGGTGCCTCGAACGCCCTCTCAAAGTTCTCTGCACCCTGAAGCCACTCACCCAAAAGAAAACAGCCAAAACCGGCACGTTCGATATACCCCACCACATCTGGTTTCATACGGTTGCATTCCTTCCAGTCTCGGGCAGCGCCGTCGTAGTCCTTCACCTGGAATTTAGCATCACCTCCGTCTGCGAATACATCAGCACGGGGAGCAAGCTTCTGTAAGGCGTTGAAAGTGGATACAGCTGCTTTCCAGCGACGACCACTCATATTTAGCTTGCTGCAGTCTTCAAGCGCCTCGCGATTCATAGGCTGCATCTTCAAAACCGCTTCGTAATCCTCTATAGCCATGCTAATCATATGCGCCTGTGTGCGGACCTTCGCCCTTGCCAGCAGAGCAACCGGATCTTTGGGATTCTTCTTAAGGCGAGCATCGATCTCCTGACTCGTAAGCGCATGGCGCTCTTGCGCGAGACAAGGTAAGTTAACGAGCGCGGCCGAAGAAAACAGCGTAAATAAAATGAGGACCGCAGATTGACTTTTCTCGGCGGGAAAAACAGACGACTTCGCGCGAATAGCTTTCGATTTACTCACTGGGTTTAGCTGCTTTTGGAGCTTTCAATAATATTCGGCTGTTGGCAGTGCGGCGGGTGACACTATGATCGTCGAAATAAGTCAATAATGCCATAGCGTACTTACGGCTTACTCCGATCATTTCCTTGAAATCGCTCGGAGAGATCTCGCGTTTTTGTTGCCATATACGCCCAAGAGCAGCATGCGCTTCGTTAATCGATTTCGTGCTACTGGCGAACTCATAAGCAACTACATCAGCCTTTTCCGCTTTCTTCAAGCGATTGATCGTAGCTTCAGTATCCTTGAGTTCAGCTCCGCAAAGCCGAGCTAGTTCTTTGATTTCCAGACAGATGTTCTTCTCGAGAAGTTCGAGGATCATGCGCTCACTATCACTATTTTGGCCTAGCGCTTGAGCCAATTGCGATTCGCTCTTGAGCAAAGCCTTGTCACCATTTTTGCTGGCGCGCCCGGATTCAACAATTGTTTTCATCAAATTCTGAAAAACGCTGCGGTCGATTGACCCCAATGCCTTGATACGCAGAGACTCAAGGCTTATCCCATCTTCAATACTGGCAGATCTTTTACGCACCGCCTCATCAGTTAGTTCTTTAAGACAGGCAAGCACTTTGTTCTCCAGCGAAAGCAAAGCACTCTTTGTGGTTATAAAGTCACCGAGAGCAATAAGCTCATTTTCCAGCAGCTGGGATGATAAGACAGTCCGCGCTGACAAAGGCAACAGTGCACGGAGAGAGTCAACACGTGCCAGGTTGTGCGGGCACGTGTCGAGATATATTTGAAGAGCCGCTGAATAGTCATCTTTCAAGATTTGTTCGAGCAGCGGTTGCAATTTTTTTCGCGAAAGCCAGCGTGCACGCGCACCGATCAAAATAGTACCGCCTATAACACCAGTATCTCCATGGCGAATGACAAATCTTTCGCCCGGCTCAGCAATTAAAGGAGTGGTAAGAGAGATCTGCCCGACCAGCGCCTGCATATTGTTGATACATTCCATCGTCTGTAGCCAGCGCACATGACCTGCAAGTTCTGCAGTTCCATGGTACAAGCGAATCTGTTGTCCAGGCAAAGACTCAAGCATATCTTGCACATTTTCTCCATCAAGGAAATGAAACTGTGCTACTAAATTACGGCACTCCGTTGGTGGGGCGACAAAAAGAGCTTGTCCTCTCTCAAGTGGCTTTGCCTGCTTAAGAACCAGATTTATAGCCAAACGCTGACCAGCATGTGCCTTGCTGATAGATTTGCCGAAGCTCTCCATTCCCCTAATCCGTGCGGAAAGTGAACCGGGCTCAACAAGAACATTGCTCCCTGCGTCGAGAGTTCCGCGAACAAGAGTCCCGGTTATTACGGTTCCATATCCGGTTTTAATAAAGACTCGGTCGATTGGGAGATAAACAGGAGAATCCAGCCTCTCGGTTCGGTCCACCACGTTTTTCAAACCGGCCAAAAGCGCGGGCACGATTTCGTCGAGCCCGCGTTTTGTAGTCGACGACACGAAAATATTGTTCACACAGGTCAGATTGTATTTAGCCAACATTTTTTCAGCAGCAAAGGCAGCCGCCTGTTGCTCCACCTCCGATACCAGATCGATCTTAGTGACGATCAGCAGTACACTCTTTACCCCAAGCAAGGCAAGAATCTTGGCATGCTGATCGGTCTGTGGTCTGGGACCTTCGTCGGCTGCCACTACCAGCAATGCCATATCAATGCCGCCAACACCTGCTAGCATATTTTTGAGGAACTTGCCGTGCCCGGGCACATCAACAAATCCGATTTTGGTAATGGCGGAGCCGTCGTCGCTCTTTAGCGACAAATGGGCGAAACCCAGATCGGTTGTCAACCCCCGAAGTTTTTCTTCCTTTAACCTATCCGGATCTATTCCCGTCAACGCACGAAGCAAAGAGGTTTTGCCATGATCCACGTGCCCGGCGGTGGCGACGGTGAAATAGACAATGCTGTTTTTTTCCAATTCGCCAGTCATGGTCAGTCGCTCAATTCGAGAATTTCCGCTCCAGTCAGTGATTTTAGCTCTGTTTGTGCCAACATCTTGCAGAGCTTCTGTCTGAGAGTTAGTAAAGGTCTCCTCATAGGTACAGCGGTAGAATCAGCCAAGCTGCTCAACATGGACGCCAGCGTAGTTTGTCGCATATATCAGAGGTATCGAACGTGCTCCACCAGCTCTTAGACCCAATTCTACAGATGATCAAGGATACGGTCGCAGCCTGGGGCTATATGGGCGTGGTCATGATGATGGCGATTGAATCCGCAAATATTCCACTTCCCAGTGAAGCAATTATGCCCACAGCAGGCTTGCTTGTACAGCAAGGGAAGATGAGCATTCATCTGGCAGCGCTCGCCGGAGCAGTAGGCTGCGTGCTCGGTTCGATTCCATCATATTTTCTCGGGCTTTATGGTGGCAGACCGTTTTTGAAAAAGTTCGGACGCTACTTGCTGCTTCGCGAACAAGACATGGATATTGCAGACCGCTGGGTTAACAAATATGGCGACATCACATTCTTCATTTGCAGAATGCTGCCAGTGGTACGCACGTTCATCAGCTTTCCAGCCGGGGTTCTCAAAGCGCATTTCGCGATGTTCTGCCTGTTTACTTTCATCGGCTCACTGGCGTGGTGCTACTTCCTCACCTGGGTAGGCATCAAGTTCGGTGAGAATATGGAAATGTTCGTGAACATCTGGCATAAGTTCGACATAGCCATAGTACTGGTCGTGGTGGCAGGTTTCGGCTACTACCTGTATCGCCACCTTAAGCACTGAACTTTCGCTACTTCTTATACTGTCTACGACGAGTGTCCTGCCGAATCTCAAGCAGATCTTGCAGAAGCTGCTGCTTTTCTGGACCATCCCAACGTTTCAGCCAGTCTGTGATCGCTTGCTGGATCATGCCGCTTTTATCGGGAGAGTTTGCACCATACAAATGCTTCAGCTCGAGCCAGATCGATTGCAACGCAGCTAGCTGATCAGCGGGAAGTTTCACCGTATAAGCAATGAATTTTTGATTCTTGCTCAGGTTTTTGCGCACGGCAAGATTGGCATAGTCAATCTTGGGAGCTTGCTGGTCTAAATATTCAGCGGTTTCATCACCGACTGCGGCGAGATTGATTCTGACGTCAGTATTGGATTGTTCTGACATACGCCCTTTCGGAGAGAAGGTTATCTAATCACGCCGAACCTGAGACTTCTGAGTAGAAGCGTCTTAAGCCCCTACGTTTTGTTTAGAAGCTACGAGTTGCCCGAGTAGGATTGAGCATTGAAACCGGATTATACAAGTTTCTTGCCCCCTTTAAGAATTAGTTTCACCCCAGTCGCGAAATTTCACAATAACCTTTAAGGAGTCAAGGACGGTCAAAACAAGCCAGCCTTTTGCAAAACCGCCCGCAGCAGCAGTCTTACAATCAAAAGAAGAGTATAAATTTTTCGATATCTATCGCTTATGGCAAGCGGCTACGTCTGGATGCTTTTCGAAATAATGTTGATGGTAGTCTTCGGCCTTATAAAACTCCCCTGCCGGCACGATCTGAGTCACAATCGGACTTTTGTAAGTTTTAGCATTGGCCAGCTTATCGCGCGATGCGGTGGCTTCTCTCTTCTGTTCGTCATTTAAATAGAAAATAGCTGAACGATACTGTTCACCAAAATCAGGACCTTGAGAGTTCAACGTTGTCGGGTCGTGCATATTCCAGAATGTATCAAGCAACTTTTCGTATGAGACCTTTTCCGGATCGTAGAGAACCTCTACGGCTTCAGCGTGATGGGTTGTACCTGTGCAGACCAGTTTGTAGCTTGGATTCTTCACATTCCCACCAGTAAAGCCACTGACTGCATCTACTACACCTGGCACGCGACGGAACGCATCTTCCACTCCCCAAAAACAACCAGCTGCAAATATGGCTTTTTGCAAATGCTGATTCTTGGTCGTGCCACTTTCAGCCTTTGGAGCACTTGCGAGCCTTTTCGTTTCTTTCGCCGCTTTCGTTTCGGGAGTCTTCGTTTCGGTGGCCTGAAGCGGCTGCTGGTAGCTAATGCCGATCAGAAAAACAGCCCCTGCAACAAGCAGGCCTCCACCCTTCATGTTGGAACGCAACCAATCAGCACACAACAGCAAGAAGTTAGATTCATTCATAAACTCAAAATTACCTTATTGGCAGCCATCTACCCGGGCATCCACAGACGAACGACCCCGATGCTGAATCAGACGTCGGTGGATCTATATTGAGCCCCGTCACACTGAAAAGTGGCGCGAACGTGGCCATAAATTTGGCAAACTAAACATTTACGAAGTTCCCCAGAAGGGTGAAATACGAGGAAAGGCAGATTTCCCATGGGAGAAACACCATGCACCCAGTTGATTTTTCTACAGGATCGCCCACAATCACATCATGACTACAGCCACCCCATCATTTGATAGAACGAAGGCGATGACCGGTACTCCTGGTGCATTCCCTGAAAATCCTTTGAAGCAAAAGCTTCTGAAGAATAAGCCACTGCTAGGCTTAGGAATTGTCGTATTACTGCTGTTTAGCGTTGGACAGTTCATCGAAGTGCCATCCCACAGCAAACATGCACAGGATGAAGATGCCACTTCTGGCCTTCAAGCACAAAAAGCGAGCCAGGCAAAACCAGAGGCCCACGCAGCAGCGATAAATGTAGCGGCAAACGGTTTAGACCCGACGCTGGCGACACAGTTCGTCACTTGGTGGATCAAACCAGCGATGGACTACTCGGCAGCTACGGCGTCTCGTAGCCACGCACAAGCTTTCGCGTGGATGACTCCACAATGTGCCACAAACTTTCAACAAGTCTTTTGGACTCCGCAAATTGCTCAAGAGATTACACAAGGTCACACAACGGCAGCGTTTCAACCCATAAGTGTTCAAGCGGAAGCGATCAATCCGGATGGCACGATTGTTGTCGGAGTCACCGGTACGCTCATCATGCAGAACTCAGCGACGCCTGTTTCGCAACAGATCGTGACAGATTTTCTGGTTAAGAAAGAGAAAGACGGTTTGCGCATAGCCGGTTTGTACAACCGCACAACGCCACAGTAGCTGCTTGCGGCTGCGGTCGCTTTATCAAGAGGCATCTCAGGTAAAGCATTCTGCGACCGGTGCGTCCGCACCTTGACTTGGTTTATGGTAATATACAGAACTCTTCGATGATGCTTCTCCATTGAGATGCGCTACGCCGAGGTAGCTCAGTTGGTAGAGCAGAGGACTGAAAATCCTTGTGTCGGCAGTTCAATTCTGCCTCTCGGCAAACTCTTTAAACTCAGATGGGACATGATTATCAGCTCGTGGCACACGGGAGAGCTGATGGGATCTCTTGTTATTAGCCCGTTATTAGCCCATTATTCGCCAATTTGCAGTACATTCGCGGCTTGAAGCGCTAAGTCCGCAAATTATTGCGGTATCGCATATAGTGCACAACTAGTATGAGTTAGGAATCAGTTGAAGTTTCAACCGCACAAGGAACCATTCATATCATATGCAAACGCAAATGCAATCGCACGATAAAAAAAGCCCCGGCTTGCGTCGTTTTTCCAGAAGTCTGCTTGGATTGACAGCGGGCTTAGCTGTAACACTTGAACTTGCCTGCTCGCCAAAACCAGCTTTCGCAGCAACGGAGGCCGCGCCCGCGTTCAAAGCGGCGCCGTATCTGCAACTGGGCAATCATCCAAAATATGGCAAAAAGGACAACTTTCAATTGCTGTGGATAAGCGACAGCATCTGTTCAAAGTGGCAAGTCGAAGAACGAAAGAACGAATCCCCAAAATGGTCACCGGCAGGTGTAGTAAAACACAGACAAATTGGAAAAGATGAGAATGCGAACGAGTTCCTTTTTACGTGCGAACTAAGCAATCTACCGGCAGGAAAAAATTTCGCATACCGCGTTACTCGCGATGACAAAATCGTCTTTGAAAGCACAGGTTTGGCGCGCAAATCAAAAGACGCACCCTATAGTTTCGACGTTTTCGGCGACTTCGGTGCCAACAGCCCAGGACAAAAGCAGATCGCCAATCTCTGCTTTAATCAAAAACCTGATTTCGTAGTTATGCCTGGTGACCTCGTTTATCCATCCGGCCGCTATTGTGAGTATTTGACCAACTATTTCCCGATTTACAACGCTGAAAAGCAATCCAGCGACGGGGTTCCTCTTTTGCGAAGTACCCTGACGATAGGCGTTGTCGGCAACCATGATGTAGCGAGCGGGCACCATTCAGGTCCTGTTAATCTCGACAAAATGCCCGACACGCTCGCTTATTTCTATTTGTGGTCAGAACCGCTGAACGGTCCAAATATCAGGAGTCACGCACCGACGCTGCACGGAAGTGATGAACATCTGCAAAACTTCAAAACCGCTGCCGGCACTAACTATCCAAACATGACCAATTATTCCTTCGACTACGGGAATAGTCACTGGCTCGTACTCGATGGCAACGCTTATACCGACTGGTCCGCACCAGAGTTGAGAAAGTGGGTGGAGTCCGATTTGCATAACGCGAAAAAGGCTACCTGGAAATTCGTGACATTTCACCAGCCAGCGTTCTGCACAGATGCCATGCATCCCACAGAACAGCGTATGCGCTTGCTCGTTGATATATTCGAAAAAGAGCACGTAGACATCGCTTTCACAGGGCATGCGCACGACTATCAACGCAGCTATCCCGTTCACTTTGCACCGGCACTGAAAGATGGACGAGCGTTCATCAAATCCGATGGAACTGTGGACGGTACCATCCAAATCGACAAAGACTACGACGGCTCGACGAAAACACGCCCGAACGGAATCATCTATCTGGTCTCGGGTGCAGGCGGTGCAGCGCTTTATCGCGAAATACCGGACGCCCTCTCGGGTAAATTCGAAGAATTCACTTTCAAATGCGACTTGAGGCACTACTCGCTTTCGTCTTGCCATGTCGAAGGCAAGAGATTCGAGATGAAACAGATCGCTGAAGACGGCACCGTTTTGGATCAATTTACGGTCACTAAATGACCGCGGCTTAAATTCATCCAAGACTCGAACAACTTGGTATTAAACTCTCGAAATTTGGGTAAGAAATATTGCTGAGCACTTCAGGTAAGTTGCGATGAAAAACGGAACCAGTTACAGCATTCAAGGCAACTGGCAAGGACGCTACTTTTACAAGACTCGCGCTGAAGCGTTCGCCTTTGAAGCCGTATTCATCGAGATAAACGGACGCGTCGAGGGGAACATTCTCGATGCAGGCAGGTTAGGGGAAGCGGTTGTAGCGGGCACCTTTGGTTATCCAAGCCTGGAATTTACCAAGAGGTACTATCAAGAGACACGCGGCGGTCCGGTGAGGTATCGAGGAACGATGAGCGAAGACGGCAAAATGTTGTCTGGTACCTGGCAGCTGGCCAGCGGAACAGCCGGAACCTGGCTCGCAGTTCGCACTGATGATATAGAAGAACTGAAATTCGAAGAGTGGGAATACACTCATGTTGGAGACGAGGTCTACGAGCCACAAACGGCTGGTCAAAAGAGTCGGCGTTAAACGAACCAGATAGCCAGGTTAAGGTTGTGGTATAAATTTCGGCAAAATCCAGATCGCAAGGGTCGAAGCGGTACAATTATGTTCGCTGTCTTCGAGAGTAATTCGACGTGCACGATTTAGCAAGAAATAGCCTGTTGATCTTGAGTGTATTCGTATTAGTCGGCGGAATAATGGGCTATACCCAGGCTAAAAGCAAGGCTTCGTTGATTGCCGGTGTTATCAGTTCCGTATTGCTGGCGATCGCTTTTGCTGTAACACTGACAAATCCGGCAACTGGCATAATGACAGGGTCCGTAGTTACGGGACTTTTAATTGTAGTATTCGGAATCAGACTCGCTAAAACAAAGAAATTCATGCCTGCGGGGATGATGCTTAGCCTCTGCATCGTCGTTACTGCCATTTTGGTACAGCATTTGATTGCATATCCGGGACAGTAAAGGGCGGCCGAAACTGAACTGAATCGAGACACCGTATATAGTGCCAAACACCGTATATAGTGCCAAACAATCCTATCAACTATTGCCGCACGGGCTTTTACATCGTACCGAGAACGGTAATAATCTCTTCCAACGATTTGGCCTGACGGTCGGCCGGATCTAATTGCAAGGCCTTGCGAATGCAGCTGCGAGCTTCACTCAATTCCAGGCAAGCAGCCCAGGCGCGAGCAAGATGCAACCAAGCATTAATGTAATCGCCGTTAAGATCCAGTGCTTTCCACAAAACAGACTTAGCTCTCTCCAGTTCGCCTTTGCGAATGTAAATCAGTCCCAAATTTCCATACGGCCATTCGAAGCTTTCGTAAGTGCGTGTCAGCGCACGAAAGGTTTTTTCTGCCCCGTCTAGATCTCCGCGCGACAGCTGATTGTAGCCTTCGATGTTCTTCTGGACAGCATGATGTGGCACGGGTTGGCGCGGTAAACGCGTGCGAAGAAAACGCATCGCGACCTCCGCGTAATCGCTTCCGGGCTCAAGCTCCCGAACTTTAAAGCATGCATCGCGAGATTGCTCTGTCCAGCCCATCTCTTTGTAGCGCTGGGCTAAGTCTAGGTATTCACCAGCCGTCAATCCTTCAGGCAGATCACGCGTTGGCAGTCCAAGCGCAGGCAGAATGTACTCTTCCAGGGTTTTACCAAAATATTTGCCGGCTTGCTCGCCAAAGAAGTCGACCGCACCCTTGATTTCACGTTTGATATCGCTCAAGGGCTCGAACTCATCCATCTTCTGGTCTGCCAGTTCCGCCGCCGCCTGTAGAGCCGTCAACGACTTCTTAAAGGCGTCGCTCGCTTGCTCTTGAAACTCGAAGGTATTTTCCAAAAACTCGAATAAAGGAGCAAATTTGCGTGCATCCTGCGGATTTAGATCCTTGAAGATGCCTCTCCGAGATGCTTTTCCGCTCTCAAACGCTTTTCTGGCAGCGGTCAAAGCTTGCTTTGGCCAGCCCAAAAGCGAGTACTGGATACTGAGTTTGACGTACTCGTCTGCGCTCAGCCCATGCGGCACTTCTTTTGCTGGAACACGCACGACTTATGCCTCGGCTTCCTTTACAACTGATGATAGCACTTGTTCGAAAGAGGTCACGGGACTACTTACTGATCGTCGTACCGGGGAAATAGGCGCTTAAAATGGCACGGTATGAGCGTCCCTGCTTTGCCAACCCAATCGCTCCCCACTGACACAGTCCCACACCATGCCCGGCCCCGCGCGATTTTATGACAACCTGTCCATTTTCCTCTCTTAACGAAAAATTTGTACCTGGTGCTTTGTCCCAACCAAACTCCTGACCAAGATGAAGCCAAAACTGATAGCCTGTCGTACGCAATTGATGACCATTGAATGAATACGAAACAGCTGTCGGACGTCCCGCCACATCAGTGCTTGTTATTTCCGGCAGGCGGGCACCGAATATAGTGTCAAATCTTGCGTGCGGTATCGTTGTCGTCAAAACTTTGAAGAAAGGAGAAGTCGCACAATGATTGCATTCTATGTTTGTCAGATAATCTGGATTGCTGGAGCCTCCAAAGATGTCTACAGCCCGGCTTGTCATTCCAGCACAGGTCGAATGAAAATAGGCATCGATAATCTTCCCATCAAATCGCAGAATCTCACCGCCAACAGCATCGACTGCGGCATAGGCAGCAGTTCTTGATTGTGGAACTCCCGCATACGCTTCGCACTCAGTCGAGTCCTTTAGCAGTTCATGCGGTAGTAGCTTTGCGACTTGCGTGTTGGCCAAAACAGCCAGCGCTTTCAGTGCTTCCAAAGGTGCGGCTGCAGGCATTTCGCTCGCGACGACGCTTGCAAGATATTCGCGACGCGATACTTCGTTGATGACCGTTAGTGGTGTGTTCTTGAGGTCCGCATTCTTGATGCCCTTCAAACTCTGGGTGGAGATTGACAGAACGCCTTTATATGACCGAGTGCGCGATCTAACACTAGTTGTTCCGCTTGATTCGATTTTTACAGATGAAGCTGCCACTGGCTTGATCTTGAGGCTTTGCTCGCGCAGCAGAACTGGACCACGACCGCCATCCCCAAGCGCTACAAGCTGCACGAAGCCACCTTCTGACACCAATCGAAACCGTCCAGATGGGGCGGTGAAAGAGCGGCGTCCCATAACAACAAAGGGTCCATCGAGAATAACCGCTCCTGGGGTACCTTTTGCCGAGAACAGGACTACTTTGACAGTTGCTTGATTGGGAGTCGCTAGCGCGCTTGATGCCAGAAGTAGCCAAGTAGCAAAGAAAAGAGAAAAAACTCTGACAGCATACCCACCCGGCGATCGCTCAACCGATATCGGTTGAACTCGAAAACGGGAAATATTCAGCTTCTCCAAAAACATATTTCCGGCAGATTGCAAATATTTTGACACGCTATTTTGTCAGATTTTGGGTTGCCGAAAAAGGCTCAACCGATATCGGTTAAGCACTTCAACGGACCCCAAAAGCCTCACCAGGTCGTCGAAAATAGAACCTTCTTAGCGAATGGAACGGCCGCGTCCTGGCTAGTTCCACTTGGCGACCAGACGCAAAAAACTGTGTGGGGTTCTTCATACGGGAAGAAGCCAGTTATCCATGACTGAAGTTGCGTACCATGTTGAGCGGTGCCCGTCTTGGCTGCGATGTGCATATGATTTTCGGGATCGAGCTTTTTGGCAGTACCTTCAGTAACACAGAGCCGCATGCCGTTAGACAATGTTTTCCAAGTGCTGGCAGAAAACGTTACAGGCGCTGGCTTTTCGTGGTCCTCCAAATCCTCAGCACTATGAAGGAACGGAGGCTTTCCCTGTGTTGCGACTAACGCACTCAGGCGCATTAACTGCAAAGCGTTCGGCTGCAGATCCTCAGCCAAACCCAACACATAGAACAGCGACTCATCCTTAAATGATGCTGGAAAGGGTCCCGACGCTCTTTTGGCAATAGGAGAGTTAAGACCCATAGTCTCGGCGTAACGGCCAAACAGGTGCCCGTTCAAGCGCGCCGACATGTGCGCAAAGTAGATGTTGCAGGATTTTCCCAGAGCATGCATCAAATTGACACGACCATGAGCAGACTGACAAGTTATCTTCTGATGATGCACGACGGTCGTCCCCGTGCAATCAACCGTTTCTGTCGGACTGACCAGCCCTTCTTCTGCCAGTGCCGCGGTAGCGACAATCTTCATCGTCGAGCCGGGACGCTGCTTGCGCAATGTCAAACCGCTCGGAAAGCCGACCTGTCCTGTGCGCAGATTTCCCCAGACCCATTCACCAGCTAATTCGGTGGATGCCTGAGCTTTGATCGCTTCAACGGCAGTGCCAGTCAACCCAAAGAGGGAGCGAATAAAACCACGACGTCCTATACAATTAACTGATTCTTTACTCTTGGCGTCCATGGTTTTTGCAGCTGTCATTCAAGATTGATGGTAGATACCACAGCTTAGTTTACTGTTTTTGCGGGTTGAAAAACCTTTAGAGTGCCACGCCTACACAGTGATTTAAGAACGAGCACGTCGCTATCACGCGGAGCTGCCGTCTTTGCCGTTCTATTCATCTCTTTTCATTTGCATTGCGATGGGCAATCCACCCTAAAAGAAAAGCCGGTTACGTTAGCAGTTAGTGAGCCGCAGAGCTCACAGGAACAACTGCCCAGCATCGCCAAAGATACGTTGAAAAAACATTTTGGTCTCATAGCATCAAATTTGAGCCTGACGGAATTTGCAAAAACCTTTGCAGTTCCGCCACAGTTCAACCGTCGTGCCGGTCTCTTTGTCACCTTGAGCAAAGATGGAAAAACGCGTGCCTGCTGGGGTTCGCTTGATGCACGTTTCGATAATCTAGTTCAGGCGACTGTCTTCACAACAGAGCAGGCGCTTACAGATGAATATCGATTCAACAAAATCAAAACCGCAGAAATAGACACTCTCCATCCGCAAATTACTGTAGTCAAAAAAGTGGAGCCGCTCCACGACATAAGAGAACAAAATCCGGCACGTTGTGGATTGCTTGTGCGCTCAGGCGGCAAATCTGGAATCATATTAGCCGGTGAGGCTAGCGACCCTTATTACCAACTAGTGCAGTGCAAACTGAAAGCCGGAATCAAGAAGAACGAAGCATTCCAAATGTATAGGATAAAAGCAGATGTATACCGCTGAAAGCCAAAAGTCTGAAAAGTCTGAAACAAAACAATTGTTCTCCTGGCAGCTTCTTGTCTTGAAGGTGCTACTACTGGCACTGGTAGCGGTGCTTGTCGAAAAACCATCCGGCGTGCTGACCGGACGCATCAGCCTGGCAGAGAAGGGGTTTGGGCTGAAAACTTACGACATCCGCGAGAACAAGGTTTATGTCATTGCGGAGGGTCCAAGAAACGGACCGTCTTTAGAGCGTGGCGTTTGGGTTCAACCAGATGGCTCATTCAAATTCGACCATTTACCTGTCGGTGAATATCAAATTCGCGTGCGCGCTAAAGGATTCGAATCTGCTGAAAGCTACGGATTGTTTGTCGAAGAAGGAAAGGTAACTACGGTCAAAAACACTCTCGCTCTGAACGTTCTTGAGCCCAGTGTATCGCTTGCGCAGACTTCGCGCGTGTTCACGACTCAAGACGTACCCAGCTTATTTATCAATGCAGTTGGTGCCACTACCAGTACAGTCAAGTTGTACAAAGCCGATTTCATTCCCCTCATAAAAGCTGCTAAGCCACAGGGATTAAATTGCGCCAACGACCTAAATATATATTCTTCTGACGCCAGAACAACAAACAATCCGCTTGCGAAACAGAAACCATTGCAGGAGCGTCAATGTAAGTTGGAGCTTGATTGGACAGATTCCGCTCACGCCTCTGTAAATTTCGGGAAACTGGCACCGGGGGATTATTTTGTCTATGGCGAAGTAACCGGAGTAAGAGGCGACTCAAAAGCAAGCAACTTCTGCTGGTTTAATGTCAGTGACGTAGGGTTGATCGTCAAACGCGACGCGTCGAAAGTGTTGATTCAATCGGTCAATCTGCAAACGCTGCAACCGGTAGCAAATTGCAGCATTCGTGGCTACAACATTGAGAGCGAAAAATATGTAACAGCCGATATGAAAACCGGCGCCAACGGCATCTTGGAGATTAGAGATCCAGATGACGACGACGACAGCAAGCCAGTTTCACCCACTGGTTCAATTGTAGCAAAAGCACCATTAACGGAAGCGAGCATATTTGTCGGTCATCTCGGTTCCAATACCGCATACGATGCCATCGACGGAACTGGAATGACCAGCTCCCAGTACAAAGGTTACTTTTACACAGACAAACCCATATATCGTCTAGGTCAGACCGTCTGCTACAAAAACATTCTCAGACAAGTAGACCAGGGACAGTTAGTCAATCCAGGCGCCACGCTAACTTTGGAGGCACACGTTGATGATCCAACAAACAATACCATTTGGAAGGGCACTGTAAAAACGAATAAGTTTGGTGCTTTCTCTGGAACATTCAGAATTCCCGAGGACGGCAAAACCGGCGTCTATCAGCTAATCACGGAGATGCCAGACGGCACGCAAAACTACAGCGCGTTTGAGGTCGATCAATACCGCAAACCAGAATACCTTGTTGAAGTAACTCCCCTGACACCACGCATAGTATCGGGACAAAAACTGAGGATGCAGGTCAAAGCTTCATACTTCTTCGGCGCGCCCGTGGCCAACGCCAGTGTCAAATACACAATCTATTCAAATCCAGACTTCGACCTTGCGCGTAAGTTGCAAGACCGACCTGACTACTACGATTACTATGACGATTGGTCAGACAGCGAATACTATGCATCAGGCGGTGAGTACGTTAGTACAGGAACTGCTCAGACAGACGAAAACGGACTGGCTACGGTCGAATTCGATACAGCAAACAACAATGCCACTCAGACTCAGTCTGGACCCTACACGTCATACGTTACAGACAAAAAATATCGGGTTGAGGCAGAGGTGACCGACATCAGCAGGCTGACGCAAGTGGGAAGCGGTACAGCCGAAGTAACTGCTGGTGATTTCGCACTCTTCGTCCAGTCAGACGCAGATGTGGTCAAAGCTGGAGACCGGATGGAAGTCACGGCTCAGGCTGTAAGCTATGATGGCAAGCCGGTTGCGAATCAAGCTGTCACCCTCTCAGTCGAGAGATGGACCTATGACAGCACCAACAATGAATACAAAGCACCAGACAAAGTTGCCGAGATAAAGGTAACAACCGACGCGAAAGGCAAGGCAACTGCCGCTATCCAGTGCAAAGACCAGTGGCCGAGCGATACATTCTATGTTGTAGCCAAGACAACCGACGGGCATCAGCACACGTTGTTCAATCAGCATTCTGTCTGGATAGCAAGCGAAAGTTTCGCATATCAAAAGGATGCAAAAGAAGCCGAAAAACAAGCAGCATCCATTACCGCAGACAAACACGTCTACCGTCCTGGCGACAAAGCCAAGCTTATGATCACCGCACCAGTTACAGGAAAGGAAGGTATCAAAGCTCTAGTCACCGTAGAAGGAGCCAAGATTTATCAGAGCAAGCTTGTTGCTCTCGATGCAACGGCAAAATATGTCGAGATTTTGGTCACCGACGAGCTTGCCCCCAATGCTTTCATAAGCGTAGCCTTCGTTGGCAATAAACATCAGTTCTATACGGCGGAGCAAATGATCAAAGTTTCGCCAGAAAAGAACTTCCTGAAGCTGGCTGTCACATCAGACAAAGATCGCTATAAGCCTGGAGACTCTGTTCACTACACAATCAAAGCGACAAACGCTGATGGCACTCCCGCCCCGAACACTGACCTATCGCTCGGAGTCGTAGACGAAAGCATCTATTCAATCAGAGGAGAGCAAGCGGAAGACATCCAGAAGTTCTTCTATGCAAGACGGGATAATATTGTCCTCACAGCCTGCTCGTTCCCGGTGTGGTATTCGGCGGGTCCGGATAAGATCGAGCCCAAAGTGCGGAAAGACTTCAAGGACACTGCAGCCTGGATACCAGATTTAATAACGAATAAAGACGGTATAGCGCAGACAACAGTTAAACTCCCGGATAATCTAACGTCCTGGCGCGCCACTGTCCGCGGTGCCACGGCAAATACAGCAGTCGGCTCCACCACGCAAAAAGTCCTCTGCACACAGGATCTTATCTTGCGCCTGGCGTTGCCACGCTTCTTCACAGAAGGCGACAAAGGCTTCATCACAGCAATCGTTCACAATTACACAAAGCAACCACAATCAGTCAAGCTATCACTCAAAGCTTCAAGCGAATTTGCAGTCAACACCGATGTGAATCAAACAGCAACAGTAGCTCCCGAAAAAGCCTTCCGATACAACTGGCCGGTGACGCTAGTCAAATCCGGCAAAGCCTCAGTGCAAGCGAAAGCTATCGGACAAACAGCTGGTGATGCCATGGAAGTTGCGCTTCCTGTAAATCCACTCGGGCTGCCGGCGTTCTCGCTCAAGTCAGGACTTCTCACCGATGACAACGCTCATGTTCAACTGCCGGTAGGCATGAGTGCTGACGCCGTAGCTGGTACGCAGTCAGAAAAGCTGACACTGGCAAGCTCAACGATAGGGCCCGTACTTGGAAATTTCAATGCATTAATCGAATATCCATATGGTTGCACCGAGCAGACGTTGAGCAAGCTCGTACCATCCATGGTGGCAATGCAATTGCACAAGAAATTGAATATACCCATCACAAACGCCGACGCAGCAAAGTTTGCCAAGGTGCAAAAACTCTCGTTGGAGAAACTACGCAGCTATCACCACCCAGATGGTGGCTGGGGTTGGTGGGCTTCTGATGAAAGTAATCCTTATTTGACAGCTCATGTTGTGAGCGGTTTGAGCTTGTTGAAAGACTCAGGTTACGCTGACGAAGACGTTCTCATAAATTCCGGATTGAGATGGCTTGGCAATCAGTCTGGAGAACTGCAGAGGCAACTGGCAGATGCAAAGATTCAGACAGACGATTCATATGCCCGATTCGAGATTAGGCTCCGCAAGACTGATCTGGCCAAAATGCTTTATACAATGAGCTCATGGGGGTCTACTCCTGAGAGTCTCTTTGCCCGTTTTGCAGCGAAGACGAAACCGCCGGTACTTTCCTACCATTCTGAATTGTCGGTCGTATCAAACCCCGATACTGCTGGCGGTGCCGGACAGGCATCAGCACCGGCTGCTGTAGCAACGCCGAATTCGGCGGCATGCTCTTGGTTGCTTGGACAAACGGACAAATTGGCACCCGAGGCGCTCTCATATTTAGTGCTCACATGCAAGAATCTCGGCGATGAGAAAGGCGCTAAGCAAGCTTACACGCGGTTGCTCGAACTGTCACAAAAAGAGAGCGGCATGACGAATTGGGACCACACCGCAGCCATGGCTAAAAAGTTTTCAGATCATACAGAGTCTTACGAGGAGCATGACTATCGCTTCACCGGTGTAGAAACGACAGCCTTAGGACTGGAAGCGGTCGTGGAAATGGAGCCTGGCAACACAGAGCTCATCGAAGGCATCAAGCAATGGCTTCTGCTGCAACGCGACAACAACGGTTGGCAAAACACTAAAACAACAGCAGAAGTTTTCATGGCGCTTCTTAAAGAGGAGCTTCAATTCAAAGCCAAAGCCCCGATTAACTTCCAAGCGAAGGTTACGCAATCCGGACAGCAACTGTTTAATATGGCATACACCTCAGCCAACGCTTATGGTGCCGAACAGACAGTACAAGTGAAGCTATCTAAAGATCGTTCGAATCTCGACATCAATAAAGATGGAGGCGGAAGACTCTATTACACAGCATTAGCCACTTATTTCCGCAAGCTGTTGCCGGGCGACCAGACGGCTGGAAAAGGAAACCCGGTCGGTCTAACGGTTACGCGCAAGTTCTACCGTTTAAAAGCGCTACCAGCCGCTACAGATGGCACCATACGTTTCAAAACCGAAGAGATTGTCGACCACAAGATCAACGCAGGTGAAACGATAATGATGAAGACTTTCGTGCATTGTCCAACACCTCTTCCCTACGTTAAAGTAGAATCGGCACTTCCGAGCGGAGCCGAGGTTGTTAGCGATGGTCGCCAGGACAATATCGATCAGAAGAGCAGTGACACTGGCCCGAAAATCGAGGGAGATTGGGGCACGCCTTGGTGGACACATCAAGACATTTTAGACGACCGAATCGTCTACTTCGGCGCTGTGATTCCCCGAGGAGACTCTGAATTCCACACCATGCTGCGTATGGAGCTACCAGGCACGATGGAAGTTATGCCTGTGACCTTCGAAGGCATGTATACAAACAAAGTACGTGCCTATTCAGCACTCGACCAACTGACGATAAAAGAGTGAAGAGTAAGATAAAGCACAGGGCGTATGAGCAGACCAAAAATCTCAACGATAAAACAGGCTTGGATTTTCGTTGTGCCCATAGCACTGTACTTCTGTTATGTAGTTATTGATCCATTTCGGTGCCAGCTCTGCGACCAGAAAATTCCCGTTTCGCATCTTACAGTGCAGCAAAAACTAAACATTCACAAAGTCGCTGCAAAGATAAATGGCATCGTCTTGCGTCCAAATGAAGAGTTTTCATTCAATGGAAGGGTCGGACCGCGCACAGTAGAAAAAGGCTATTTCCAGGCACCATCATATATAGGCACCGGCAGCTATAGCACTCCAGGAGGGGGCATCTGCGTCATATCGTCTGCCCTGTATCAAGATGCGCTGCTGGCGGGATTAACAGTGACCGAAAGAGTTGCGCACAACAGAACTATGCAGACAGTAGCTCCCGGCCTTGACGCAACAGTGTGGTATGGTGGCGCCGACCTCAAATTCAAGAACACCTCGAATCAGCCCGTGCAAATACGCTGTGCAGTTGATGATGAATTCGTCACGGTGTCGCTTTACGGTCAGACAAAGCCAGTATCGACGCCAATATTGACGACGAGAGAGGTTCCCGCTAGTCGAGACCAGATCGCAGTAGAAGTGCTGTTGACAAAAGACTCGAGCACCAAGATAATTTCACGAGACGTCTACTCGCTGCATTCACCTGGGCGCACGACGAGGTCATGAGTTAGCTTAGCTTGTTTGAGTTTGACTGACACTGTGACGGAGCAGTCGTAGGCAGTTAGACGATAACGCAGATTTTATCGTGACACCTTTTTACGCGATAGCGAACAAGTGGCTCACGCTCTGGTCCAGCTATTACCGCGCCGTTTGCGGTCACGTCGAAAACGCTGCCGTGGCATCTACAACTTAGCACTGCACCTAATTTATCTCTATCGACACCATCATATAGATTTTCGAAATGCTTAGCGGCACTTGTTGAATAGTCAAACTTGCAGCCATGCTTTTTGCAGCCACGAGCATAAGCTACAACATCGCCAGAGGGGAGCTTGATAGCATATCCGCGCTCGTCAGATCTCGTATCATCGGGCGCACCGCCTTTTATGATGAACGGTAAGCAAGCCCATACATCGACAAGATCTTCCTCATGGAAGATAGCGGCAGGAGCCTTACTGCTTCCGCTTGCTGCCACTCCAGAAGCCAACTTGGATTGTGCATCGCCTGACGAGCAACCTTCAGCTCTTTTCCCAGCAGCGGCCAGTGCAGTAGTTGCAAGACCTAGACTAGCCACAGGCAGAGCTGCCACGGCCTGTAGAATTTTCCGACGACTTGTATGTTCATCCATAGCTACCTCCAGACGACCCTTGCCAATGTCTACCAAACTATTTTAGTCAGCCAGAAACCTCCATCTAACATTTACGCAAACAAGCGTGGATGAATCGTGGATCTGAAGCGATTTTGTTTTTGAAGTTAGGTTAAATAAACTCAACCGTTTTAATGCAAACTTGGTGTTTTGAGATGATTTGATTGTGGGCATGGTGTCATTCAGATACGGTCGAGGTAGTCACTCATGCGAATCAAGAACATCGTTTTGTTTCCGATCAAATCATGCAAAGGAATTGAATTGCAGAAATGCGAGATCGATCCAAGAGGCATCGTCGGCGACCGAAGCATGATGCTCACATTCGAAGATGGTCGCATGCTAACGCAACGAGACCATCCACTTTTATCTTTAGTTCAGCCTGCTCTTGATGGCGAAAAGCTCACCCTCGGTGCGCCCGGTCAGCCAACCCTCTCCATCGACTTAAAGTTACATGGTCCAGAGTCCATGGTTTCAGTCTGGAAGCACAATTGCCTCGCTATCGATCAAGGTGACGAAGTTGCAGAGTGGTTTTCGTCTTTCTTAAAAGTGAAGTGTCGGCTGGTGAGAACCGGATCGCATTTCGAACGAACGGTGGCACTGGCAAACTTTGACAAAGCAGAAGTCGGTTTTGCCGACCATTCTCCCATGGTAATTGCGACCCACGAATCACTCGGTCAACTTAACGCGCACCTCTGCGAACCAATGATGATTAGTCGCTTTCGTGCCAATATCATAATTGAAGGTTGCCAGATGAATGAAGAATATCACTGGGATGAAGTGCAATTCGGCGATGTAGTTTTTCAAGTTGTGAAAGATTGCGCTCGCTGTTTGATCACTTGTGTAGAACAGGAAACGGGAGCACGTGGAGTCGAACCGTTAAAAACGCTGGCAGTAATCGGGCGCCGCTCTGATAACAAGCCCGTCTTCGGCGTGCATGCAGTGCCAACCACCCTGGGTGAGATCACACTCAGCAGCAATGTGAGTGTAAAAGTCAGGAAGCAAGAAAGAGCCGCGATACCATAACCAATCTATTTATTGATCCGGATTATTTTTCAGATGAAGGATTGGCGATCTCGTTCAACCGCTGGAAAACACGTTCGATGTTTTCAGGTTGCAACAATACATCGTTCTGTTTAAGGTATTTGGGCATTTGACCGCTGTGTAGAGCTTTTGCCTCTTCTTGCAAAATCTTGGTCAGCATCTTGAGCTCTTTGGCTTGTTGAGAACTTACATGCTTGTCATCAACACCTAAGAGCTTTTCAGCAACTTGATAATAGCCCTCACCTTTCTGAACTTTGCTCATGTCGCCAAGCTTATCGTTAAGCATCAATGCATCGTGTTCGGCTTGAACACGGGCTTTCATATCGTTCTGTTCTTGAGCGAGTTGATCATTTTGTTTATTGAGTGCCTTAAGTGCATTGTTCGCTGAATCGAGATTCTTGTCGGCATCAGCCTTACCAGCCTTCGCTGCATCAAGTGCGGGCAGAAATCCAGCCATTTTTGCTCGAGCAGTACTCAACCACTGGTCATGAAGCGTCTTGCCGGCATCCAGTGTTTTTTGATCAATGGTATATCCATCTTTAGAGTAGTCATTCCGTATACCGTGGAAACGACCAGAACTATTTGGTACCCATGTGCCAAGCAGTCCTTTGGCTGCGTCGCGTACTTCCTGCGGCTGACTTTCGTCGCTGACTAGCTTTTGCAAATCATCCTTCGTTACTGATTGCTTGTTCAGCGCCTTGGTGACCGAGTCAAACTGCCCTTGCACCTGCTTTTCATATCGCAGATCTGAGTCAATCGGCTTGGCATAGATATCCACATTTTTCTGCGCAACGTCGAGTCGCTTCTGAGCTGCAACATCTGCATCTTGAGCGGTCTTCACATCGCCAGTTGCCTTGGTTGTATCAGCCGGGGTCTGCTTTGAAAGCTGATCCAATTTGGCTGTATCTTCGCCATAACTTTGTTTCACCTTACCGAAGTCGATGACCTTTGCGCCCTCGGGCAAAACTCCTTGCTTCACGAGGTTCTGTACCATATCTCCATTGCTACCTTGCGCCAGCCACTTTCCTTGAGTGTCATTCAAAAGAACCTTAGCAGTGTCGCTATCGTTAACGTGAGCAGCATGCGGCTTCTTAATATGCTTCTCGTCGGCTTCTCTGTGGTTTGACATTTCACTTTCCTCAGAACTTGAACTTAAGATACATGCATCCAATGATTTGGAATATCAAGTTGTATACCAGCATCATCATTTTTCGACAGGTTAGCAAAAATTTCGCACCGCATGTAATACCAATTAAGGCTGCGCAAAGACGCAGCTCAGAACATCTGAACTGCTGCAGGAATTTCTCACGCTGTTATGCTAGGTCAACCGACGTGAAATCCACGTGAAAAATACAAGGTACCAGCAGGTTTTACCGCTCGCTATTTCCCAGCGCGGGGAACGCTCAGACCGGCAGTAGCCTGACAATACTCCTGGAGTTCGATCGACACAGGTTCAGCCTGCCAAATGTCTCGACAATACTCTCGAATCGCGCGGTCGGACGAGAACTTGCCCATTCTGGCGACATTCAAAATAGACGTCTCGGCCCATCGCGAAGGATCAGCATATACAGCGCCAACTTTTTTCTGGCAATCTATATATGATTGAAAATCTGCCAAAAGCATGAAATCGTCGCGCTGCAGCAACGAGTCAACAAGCGGGTTGAAGAGGTCGACACCGGCTGAGAAATGGCCGGAGCTAATCAGATTGATTACATCGCGCAGCTCTTCGTTGGAATTATAGATATCTATCGGTCTGTATCCTTCAGCCTTTTTCTGCTGTACTTCTTGAGCGGTTAGTCCAAAAAGAAAGAAGTTGTCTGGTCCCACTTCTTCTCGCATTTCGATGTTTGCGCCATCTAGCGTGCCGATGGTGAGAGCGCCATTCAAAGCGAACTTCATATTACCGGTGCCTGAAGCTTCCTTGCCGGCAGTGGAGATCTGTTCTGAAAGATCGGCAGCGGGATAAACACGCTGTCCATAGCGGACATTGAAGTCGGGCAAAAAGACGACCTTAAGCAAATCGCGAGTTTTAGGATCGCTATTCACCACATCAGCAACAGAGTTGATAAGTTTGATCATCAGCTTAGCTATGTAGTAGCCGGGTGCAGCCTTGCCGCCGAAAATGAACGTGCGCGGAACGATCTCACGGTGACGGTTGTCTTGCAGCTGCTTATATAGATAGATGATGTGCAACACATTCAAATGCTGGCGCTTGTATTCGTGAATTCTTTTCACCTGCACGTCGAACAATGAAGATGGATCGACTTTGATCCCATGGTTGATGAAGATGTAGTTAGCGAGGTCGGTCTTCATTTCGAGCTTCATTTTTCGCCAGGCCGAAACAAATCCACTGTCGGACTTATGAGCCTCCAGCCGTTTCAGTTGGTCCAGGTCTTTAACCCATGAGTCACCAATCTTATCCGTGATAAGCCTCGTCATGCGCGGATTGCTCAAAACCATCCAGCGCCTAGGAGTGACACCATTAGTTTTGTTGCTGAATTTTTCCGGAAAAATCTTGTAGAAGTCTTTCAAAACATCGGCTTCTAGAAGTTCGGTATGCAAACGCGCAACACCGTTAATCGCATGGCTGCCTACACAGGCCAGATGAGCCATGCGCACAAACCGTTCACCACTTTCGTCAATCAACGACAGCCTCTGCAAGAGGGCATGGTCTCCGGGAAACTTTTTTGCAACCTTATCAAGAAAGCGTCGATTGATTTCGAATATAATCTCAAGAGTTCTCGGAAGTAGACTGCCAAAGAGACTCAACTGCCATCGCTCTAACGCTTCCGGCAAGAGGGTGTGATTTGTGTAAGCAAATGTTTGCTCCGTTATATGCCAGGCTTCGTCCCATTCGACATCATAGACGTCGATCAAAAGGCGCATCAACTCGGCAATCGCAACTGAAGGATGAGTGTCGTTCAATTGCATCGCAAACTTCTCGTGCAGGTTTTTAATTGAATCGCCTTCGCGCAAATGAATACGAATAGCATCTTGCAGCGAGCTGGAAACAAAGAAGTATTGCTGTTCGAGCCGCAATTGCTTTCCTTGCATGAGGTCGTCGTTCGGGTAGAGAACCTTGGATATGTTCTCCGAAATGTTTCGTTCGACAACCGCGGCAGCATAATCTCCTTGATTGAATGCCTGCAAGTTGAACGACTCGGTGGCTTCTGCTTTCCATAAGCGCAAACTGTTTGCCGTATTAACACCATAACCAGGCACTGGTGTATCGTATGGCACGCCAAGCACTGTGCGTTCGGGAATCCAGCGAACGCGATAGCGGCCTTGCTCATCGACATAAGGCTCAGTGTGGCCGCCAAACCTCACCTCCACGGCGCGGTCGGGACGTGGGAACTCCCATGGATTGCCATACCGTAGCCACTTGTCTGTAATCTCCGCCTGCCATCCGTCACGAATTTCCTGATCGAAAATTCCATATTCGTAGCGAATACCGTAGCCGATCGCAGGTATTTCAAGCGTTGCCATCGAGTCCATATAGCACGCAGCCAATCGCCCTAAACCGCCATTTCCGAGACCTGGCTCTTCCTCTTCGTCCAGCAACTCCTGCAGATTGAGTCCGGCCTCGTCGACGGCTTTCGCTACCGAGTCCCATAAACCCATGTTGATCAAGTTGTTACCAAGGTGTGGTCCCATAAGGTATTCAGCAGACAAGTAACAGACGACTTTGTTGTCTCTCTTTCGATACGACTTGACCGTGTTAATCCATCGCTGCACCAGACGATCGCGTACGACATAAGCAAGCGAAAGATAGTAGTCGTGCTTGGAAGCGTTACCCTGATATCTTCCGCGCATGTAAAAGAGCTGATCAGCCATTGCGCGGCGTAACGTTTCAACACCCACGCCGGTACGGTCGTCCTCAATTATCGTCTGCACCATCGACTCATCCATTTCCTACTCCCGATTGATTCGCCCAAACGCCATCGAGCCACCGCCGTGTAAATTTCACAACACGGTCAGAATATTCTAGAAGGCTTTTGCAAACTATTCCTGAGACGTTAGCCCGAAGTAGATGGGGTAACGGCAGACGAATCACCACTCGACTTCTTACCGTAACCTCCGCCTATGAAAAAGCAGACAATACTGGCCAAAAGCATAACGCCTGTCAAGCACGCCACTGCCACGAGACGATCGTGCGTTGTTGCGCTGTTGCCAAGCTCAAGCAGCGGGCTCGCGGCAAGCGCTAGTCCAGAAATCACAGCCGGACACAAAATCATATTTTGATATTGAGAAAATTCGGCTCCAAATATTTCTTGACCCGACAACCCAATAATGGCTGCGGCGACTGTTACGCCAACTAGAAAACTTGCCGTCGGTTCAGCGTGGATAAGGTAACTAGACCCCGCTGCCGTCGCAAAGGCTGTCAGGGGAACGACCGCGGCGATAAGCTTGCTGCCAACATTGATTGAACTGAGCCGGCTGTCCCGCAACACGATTGCGAAAGCGACAGCGGCAGCCATACCAAAGTAAAGCGCCGCGCCAACATATTCGTGATTGATGTTGATACCAGTAACGTTGGAGTTGAACTGCTCTGTATAGCACTGTTGCAAAACTCTGAGCGCCCAGAACAACCCGGCAACTTGTGCAAGTCCACTGCGAGCGAGAATCACAGCGGCGGCAGAAAGAATAAGCAACGCCTCGGTACCAAATAACCGGCTGCCCAATAACGTCAAGGCACCAACCAGAACAAGTTTTGTTAGCGAATCTTGAACCTTTACTTCGCTCTTTGATTTTTCCAATGTGTCGAGAAGAAATGCGGCAAGGTAACCAACGCCGACGACTCCGGCCAGTTTCGCGAAATTGGCTGCCAGGATCAATTTAGTGAATATGACCAGCACCATCAGCGCGCCAGTCAAGGAGAGCATGATGCGTTTAAGGTACACAGGATCTTCCCAAAGCAATGGCATCTGTGCCCAACGCAGGAAGATAGACATCGACAAAACACCAAGAACCATAGCGAGACAGGTGTCTGAGGTCGAACCAGCATTGGCAACCAACCACCACATTGCAGACGACAACCAAACCACCGGTGGCAGGAAATCAAGCAACGTTGCGGAGTCCGAACGAAGCAGGTTACTGCTAATTTTCCACACGCTCAAACCAGCGATCGTGCAGCTAAGCGGCATCAAGAGATGATCGTGCGGAACCAACTGGGTTAAACAGACCGACGCCATAAGCAAAATGAGGCTACGGGAAAAAGCAGCAAGATTCAGCTCTGAAAGAAGGAATCCGAGCAAGAACGAGCCGAGAAAATAGGCTCCGCCTAGCAAATAGTCTGATTTGAACGTATTCAAAGCGGCGAAGAAAGCGATTGAAATCAGCGACATTATGCCGATGAATATTCCCGACGTCTGAAAATTGGCAGGCTGGAAGTTCTTCCAGTCTTTGTCACGAACTATCCTCCAGATGAGACTAAAACCAGCGACACCGAAAAACAAGTAGAGCGAACTGTTCTCGTTGGCGCCCATCGCCGTGCACCTCGCAAATAGCCGTGTTAGACTAGGAAACTGTAGCACAGGTTGGCTTTTATGAGACTCGCCTTCCCGCTGGTTTTACTTCTTTTTTTCGCGCTGGCCGCCTTCTCTTGGCTGTCGACCACAGCTAATGTCGACCCAGTTTCAGAAGGACAACGATTCCTTAAGGATGTGGAGCAAGCAGATCTGGTCGACGCGGTGAAGCAATTTGGCAGCAACCGTTGCCATTGTCCGGCCAAGGGCGGCTGGGCTTCCTATCTGATATATCAATCTGGTGCCGAACACAATCTTGCATTCATGCTCGGTCACAAATTCCAACTCGCTGCACCAAATGCGACACCGGTTGCAAACGACAGGCAAGCGCTATTGCCATGGGAGAAACCAGAGGATTACGTCGTAGACTTTCCTGTTTCCTTCAACAAAGACACATATCAACCGTACTTTCTGCCTCTAAAGCTGGCTTATGGTAAGGATATGGCACTTGCAGAATTTCAGGATTTTCTCAAAGATCCTGACAAAGGAGCCTGGCAAGGTTTAACACTGCGATTTCGCTCCGGTCTCGGAAAGGGTGCTATCGCCGCACCAGCAATCGAAATTCCCCAGGAGCTTAAGTCTGATTTTCAATCATACAAGCAAGTGCAAGAGGCTCTGCAACAGGGAAGAGAGCCGTCTGCCAAACTTACCGATCCGAGTGCAAACACTGGCGGAAATTCCAAGAGTGGGAATGACGAAGTAACAACGAACAATCATGAGATCAACAAAGAGTCTAAACGGGCTGAGTCACCAATTGATGACGAATATATTCGCAAGAGCTTCGGCGCGGATGTCGCAGACTATCTAATTCCCAAAGATGCGGGGCACGTCGTTGGCGCCGATGGCAAACCGCTAAGCGATGATGAAGTTGCCGCACAACTGCCTCGACTTCTTCAGACGACCCTTCGCTTGCATATTGTTAGGCGCGACAAAATTCAGAACTGGACAATATACCACTTTGCTCTGGAACAGCCAGTTCTTATAATGCCGGATGGGAAGCAGATTGCATTGCGTCACCACCAGAAGCCTAAACCTCGCGCAGGGGGAGACTCAGCAAAACCGAGTAGCGATTCATGATTCTAAAAGACTACTGTATATGGCTGTCCGAGTGGGAAGGCGCCAGCATTAATGAAATGGGTTGGATGATACTTCCTGCATTTCAAGGACATGGACACGCAAGCTCCATCACTCTCTCCGGCTGAGCCGATAGCATATCAACGAGCTACAGCAGTTAGCTGTCTGCAGAATCGGCATTGGCTAAAACAACTGCTGGACGTTGCTTGAAGTGCTTTTCGACGTCATCGAGAGATTGACAGTCTTCTTCTCTAGTTCTAACCGGACTACACTTACTTGACCGGATTGCACTCGTAGTCCATCTCGATGATCGGACCAAGGTTCAAAGACTTGAGCTCTGGCTCAATCTTAGCTTTGTCGCCGACAACGGAAACTATCGTCTTCTCTGGTTTCAGATATTTCTCTGCAACGCGAGCAACATCAGCTGAAGTTGTCTCGTTGATACGACCAGGAAGTTTCTGATAGTAGTCAGCCGGCAAGTCATAAGTAAATAAGTTCGCCATCGAGCCAGCCACGCTAGGTGAACTTTCGAACATACCAGGCAAAGACAGTGCAACATTGTCTTTCGACATTTGAAGCTCTTCCGCCGTCAGTGGCTTAGTGCGAATACTGTCGAGCTCTTTGAAGATTTCGCCGACAGCTGGTCCTGTTACGTCGGTTCTTACGCTTGTCGAAATTGAGAATGACCCGGCGCCGCGCAAGAAGGAGAATCCAGAATGCGCACCATATGTATAACCGTGCTTCTCGCGTAAATTCATGTTCAGTCGGCTGGAGAACATTCCACCAAATCCGGTATTAAGTAATATAGCGGGTACATAGTCGGGGTTCGAGCGAGCCATACCGATCAAACCGCAGTTGACTGCAGTCTGCGGTGCAGCATCCTTGTTTACAAGGAAGACCTGGCGTGATTCAGGTCCTTTGATTTCGCGAGCTTCGACCTTCGCGGCCGTTCCCTTCCAGTTGCCAAAATATTTTTCGGCGAGCGCACGCGCTTGCTCCTCGGTCAAATCGCCAGCGATTACGAGTGCCGAATTTCCTGGCAGGTAAGTATTCTGCCAGGCCTTAACCAGGTCATCCCGACTGATCGTTTTGGCTGATTCGACAGTACCGCGCTCATCGTAACCTAGCGGACTATCTTTTCCGTAAACAGCTCGATACATGACGCGTCTGGCGATTCGAGGCGGTTGATCTTTTTCCTGCTGCAAAGAAGTTACAAGCTGGTTGCGAATGCGCTCAATCTCCTTGTTTTCAAAGGCTGGATGCAAAACGACATCGCTTAAAAGGTCAAATGAATTGTCGGCCATTTTGGACAAACAAAATATCGATGCAGACGCAGCATCGGTTCCGGAGCCCGTTCTCAAAGTTGTCCCTGCTTGATCTAGTTCTTCCGCTATTTGCAGGGCCGAGCGAGTGGCGGTGCCTTCGTCCAACATATCAGCTGTAAACCACGCTAGTCCCGGCCGGTCTAACGGATTGCGCGAACTGCCACCGAGACTGGTTATGTTAGCGGCAACGAGAGGCAAATTGTGTCGTTCAACAAGATAAACAGAGAGTCCGTTTGCGAGCTTGAATATTTTAGGAGTCGGCAAAGACAGCTTTGACGCTAGGGCCGGCTTGGGAGATTCTTTGCGCCAATCTTCGACAGGCGCAAGGCTGGCAATTTTCTCCTCCGCTTCCGCTTTCGACCGTGGTACGTCCTCGACAGTCTTCTTGCCTGGAATTCCTTTCACAACGACACAGGAGTTCTCAGTTAAATATTGCGAGACAAACTGTTTCACTGCATCGGGTGTGACTTTGTTGTAACGCTCGAGGTCTTTAGGCAGATAACCCGGGTCGCCCGTAAAGAATGCATATTGATTCAGCTTATTAGCGATACCGCTGAAGCCACCAAATGACTCGAGTCCACTAATCATACCCATCTCAATCGTATTGCGAGCCCCGTTGACTTCCTTTTCGGTAGGCCCGCTTTGAGAGAGGGCAGCGACTTCTTCGTTGATCGCTTTTTCCAAGTCATCGAGCTTCACGCCAGGCTTTGCAGTAGCATGAATGGTGAAGACGGATCCAAGCATCAAGCTTTGCTGATTGGCCGAAACATCTTGAGCTACTTGCCGTTCGTAGACTAACTTTTTATATAGCCGGCTCGATTTGCCACCACCTATGATGTGAGCAGCAATATCTGCCTCAGCATCACCAGTCTTGTACAACGGTGCCGACAACCATCCCATGTAGATGCGCGGCAATTCGACCTGATCCATTACGGTGATGGTCTTTCGTGCCGTAATGGGTGGGGTTTTCACATCAATTTTAGGAACGGTAGGACCGGCAGGAATACTACCGAAATACTTCTCGATTAGTGCTTTTACTTTGTCTTTGTCGAAATCACCAACGACAGCCAGCGTGGCATTGTTCGGCGTATAGAATTGTCTGTGAAAGGCTCGAACATCTGCCAGACGCGCGGCTTCAATGTCGGCATGCGAACCCATCACGCTTGCATAGTATGGATGTCCTTTAGGAAAGAGTTCGTGAAACTCGGCTTCTTCGACGAGTCCGTAAGGAGCATTCTCAATGCTCTGACGTCTTTCGTTGCGGACAACATCTCTTTGATTGGCTAATTTCTCCGCATCCAGAGTGTCGTAGAGATACCCCATACGGTCGCTCTCTAACCACAAAGCAAGCTCGATCTGATTCGAGGGAACGGTTTCGAAATAGTTGGTACGATCGAAATCGGTAGTGCCATTCATCCCTGTGGCGCCGGCACCTTCCAGATATTTGAAGTGAGCTTTGGCGCCGACATGCTTCGAGCCTTCAAACATCATATGTTCAAACAAGTGAGCGAATCCAGTGCGACCGGGAAGCTCATTGGCCGGTCCAACGTGATACCAAAGATTCACCGCAGTTAGTGGCAATCTGTGGTCTTGAGAGAGAATGACTTCGAGGCCATTTTTAAGCTTGTATGTTTCGAAAGGTATCGTAGGAAGCTTCTCCGTCTCCTTCATAGAGTCGAGTTCTGATTTCACCGGAGCTTCAATCGCTCCGACGCTCTGAGCGAATACTGGCTGACCGGCGCACACAACTAGTGATAGAAGCGCGGATAAATACTGACGACGGAACATTGACAAGCTCCTTGCAAAATAACGGTGAAACGCAAGCGGGCGCCGGATGTTAAGAGTCCAGGTCCATGCGAGGGTGCATGTTAGCACCTGCTAATTCTTCCGTCCACAAGGAGTAAGCACAGTCTTGCTCAGTTAGAACTGCGATGAACTTATCAAGTGTGGCTTGCAATTGCGCCCGAGCTTTTAGATCTCAGGATCTTCTTTATATGAATCCCTGCAGGTCTGAGCTAACTCCATCAAGCTTGTATCCATGGTGGCAATAATAGATTTCAAATCAGAAGTCATGGCGACCGTGTCATCGAGATCGTCCAGCCGAAAATCGCTCGCCAATCCGAAATTGCCCAATTTTTTTGTGAATTTCGACCCACCCTCTTCAGACAAACGACCCATCTTCACCCATGAGGAGATCAAAATCTGACGTCGCGTTTTTCCTTCTGTGCTTCGTGGTGGAACCTTGTTCAGGAAAGTCCAGACATCCTCTGGAAAAAGGTGAGTGCTGAGATTGTTACCGCTTAAAAAGGCATCGAGAATTCCAGGACGAGCCTTGCCAAGACGTTCTTCAGCCTTCTGTTGGCGAAGGGTCAACGCTGAAAGACCAACCTGAACTACACCATCAAATACCTCGAGCACGTTTGTAGGAATTGCAGAAGCCGGTGCCAAAGCGACGGTGTACCCGCCGATTTTAGTAAATCCACCGCTTACCAAGTTTACAAACGACGTTCGTCGTAAGGTACGCGCACGCTGATCTGCAATCATCGCTTTGCGGTCAGCGAGGTCCGCAAGCCCTGAATTGATCTCCCCTAACACCGAATCAAGCTCGAGATGCGCAGTCTCTAAATAAGCATTGATTTTGCTGCGTAAGTAAACCAGTCGCTGTAAGTTCAGCATTTTCTCTATTTGATCTGCTTTCTCAGCTTTCTCATTTTTGGCACCGGAGTCATTTGCAGCGAATAACTTAGCTCGCACCTGCTCATGTTTCAAACGCATCAAAAGCGGTTTTATATCAGTTATGTCTGCAATCTCCAAGGCGGTCGGCGTCATGGAGCGGGAGAAATAAGTGTTCTCCTCGAAGACTCCCTGTGGTTGCACAGCGGCAGCAAGCGTCATCCGCTCGCCTTCATGAGCTTCGGAAGCTAGCGTACTTCCAGCCTCCCCGAATAGGTTTATATGTATAGTGAGAACGAGACTGACTAGAAAGATCAATTTCGCCTTTTTGCCAGGAGTCAACTTACAATGCTCCTGCTCCGATCTGCCCCGTCGCGCCCTCAACGTTCCGTCCCGCCAGTCGTCGCGTCGGATCGGTTATTGATCGCGCATCAGAATGAGCCACAGGTTTCGTCGCTAAATTTCCGGCAGTTAACACTGAGGCGAGCGCAGGGTCCTTAACGATAAATGCGACTACCGCATCAAGCAGCTTTTTACCACCACTGGAGTTCATATGAGCAGTATCACGAAAATCAGACACGACAAAAGTTTTACCGTCATTGAGATCTAGAAAGGGGCATGCAAACTGATTGGCTTGCGTCTTGGCTAAATTCAGATACTCCGAATAATATCCTGGTGGCATCAATTTCATGTTGGCCGCCGTTAGCGGCATGTTCACGAGAAGGACTTTCACATCGCGGTTTTGAGCGTCGGAAAGAAAACGTTTGAGAAACTCCGCTTCGGTTTTGAATAACTTTCGGTTTGGACTGCTGAATCGCTTTCTGTACTCATTTGTGTTGTCTTCGTAAGGATAGATCTGACCTGCATGCAGAACGAAGTCGCCAGGCTCGGCCTCAGTTTTCAAATTGTGCGCAACGTTCGCACTGAGCTGTTGATCTGGTACATTCTTGGCTTTCTCGTTTGACGTACCAAAGATGCGATTGCACAGCGCTCCTATAGTCTGGTCAAAAGCAACTTGTAAGTCGAGCCGACGTCCGACCATATAAACGAGCTTGCTTTGCCAGTAGTCAAAGCGCTGCCAGAATTCAGGCATAGCCAGTTCAACGATGTCGTCCACATCAAAATAGTGGCGAAAATATTTGAAAGAGTTTGTAGACGCCGCGCAAGGAACATGGCTTTCTAGAAAGTCGCGCAGTGTAACGCCTAGAACAATCAACTTCGTCCGTTTGGCACCATCAAGAAGCAAGGCACGCTCAATCATGTAATCATCAGAGATCATGCCGCCTGGAATTGCAAAATTAAAACAAGTCGAAGTCTTGCCCGACCTTGCCAGAGCTTCTTCCATGTAGACCGAGTGGTCGTGATAGACGGCATCCAAATCTTTGTGCAGATAGTCAGCATCGAGAACCGATACCGGTATCATCATCAGAGACGATCCAAGTAGCACCACATCCGGTGAATGCTCTTGCCTTAAAAACGAGCGCGAACGCCACCATTCCCAGCAATGCGTACTTGGAAGCTCGGCTGCTTTGACTTTAAGCGCCGGGAAGGCGAGCGAAAAGCATGCATTCAAGAGAAGCAAAAACAGAAGCGCGCAACCAAACCTGGTTTTTATGAAACCAGAAATCTTTATTGCGGATTTCGCCCCAGAAGGTCCAGAATTCACTAAGAACAGCCCCTGACAATCCCATCAATATTAGGCGATCGCCAGTTCGTATTGAACGCCACAGTCTAAACAAATTTTCAAGTTGGCTACTCGAGACCAGAAGCGCCTGCTGTGTCTGGTTCTTGGGGGGAAATCTTATTGCTAAATAACCAACACAACCACACAATAGGAACCAGCCAGAGGAAAACACAAAACCCAATGCTTCCACTCATAAGATTGCCGGCATGAAGCGATATTGCAGCCAAGCGCCCAACAATCTCGCTCGACCACCCAAACATGAGATAGGCGTAAACGTTTCGTCGGGCAAACTTGACGATAAAGAGATAAAGAATTAGCCACTCGATAAGGGAGTGGCTTACGTTTATGGCATAGTCCTGCCAATACCTCTCTTGAGAATATTGCGCGAGCACCAAAAGCGGCACTATGATCAACCCCTTCTTAAGCACGCCGAAGTATTTAGAGAACAAGCCTGCAAGTATGCCCGTATTTATTGCTTCTCTTAGAGCACGAGTAAAGCATTCGACGCTGCTGTCCAGTTGAGGCGAAAACACATTGCCCATGTGAGCAACACCAAAAAGCGCAGCGCCCTGAACACCTGGTGAGACGGAGCTGCTAACACCAATGAATATAGTTGACAATGCGAAGCGAATCACACCCATGCTATAACCACATATGATGGCATCAATCCAAAGCTGACGTTGCCGAATCCGTCCATTCTCATCCGCAGGGGCGAACCCGGCACGCAAAATCGCATATATACTCGTATTCGATGACAGAAGGCGAAATGCAGCCACAGCGAGAGCGCAAGAGATGAATGAAAACAAAGTCGACCAGAGGAATTTCTGCACTGCGTCAACGATCTGTTTTGTCACAAACGTATCAACAGCTATCGTCGTCGGATAGCTTTGGAATGCCGTAAGAGATGAGTTCCATTCGCTCAGGCAAGCCAGCACAAGGCTGAATATTCCGACGACAAGCGGCAGGCGCCAAGTCATAGCACCGGAGCGCAGCAGCCCTAAGATCCACCAAATGAAGAAACCAATTACGATGACTCTTTCAGCCATAACGAGAAGATTAGCCAGTTCATCTTTGAAGTGCTTCCGGTCAAAGTGCTGCCGCCAACTGTCCGGAATCTCCCATTGCTGCTTGTAGTCTACGACCGAAGCACCGGCAATCGACACCAAAATCTTGCACGGGGCATCCGCGATTCTGAACTTTGGTGCCTCAAACAAAACTTGATAGTCTTTGCGTTTCTCGCGCTTGATCTCTTCGACGCTGTCGAGTGCCAGAGGCAAGAACTCAGAGTGGTTGTTACTTATGTACTGCCTGGCCAGCTCAATAGCACGTTCTTCTTCAAGCGATGCTCCAAGTGTATCTTCAGGCTCGCTGATAGTAAAAGCGAACGCCTTTCCTCGTTCATCCAGACAGTATTTGAATTCTTTTGCCTGCAACGGATGGAAGTATCGCACAGTCCAATTGAAGCCAAAATCAGAAAGGTTTGCATAACGAATGGCCGCGTCGGCACCAAGATTTTCCCAAATATATTGATACTGGTTATCTTGATTTGCGTTCTGTCCCGACAGCCAGGCAACTCGATTGAATTGAGCGGGATTTAGACCTAGTCTTTGCATAGCACGGTCGCCATCCTTTTCAGCCTGTACTCGATTGATCCGCAGATGAGCATTACGCCCAACCACCAGGGGATGCAAGAAAAATGCGGCCACAGCCAAAAGCGCTACAGCAACTGACACAATCTGCAGACGTCTCTTTAGAGGCAACGGTTCAAACTGAAAATGAAGAGTCGCCTGAGTATCTTGCTCTGGCTGTTTCTCCTTATTTAGCTCTGATGCCGCTTGCTGGTAAGCAGTCAAAGAGTCGTTCAACAGTGATTCAGTTTCAACAGCAGATGGAGCCTCTTTACTGCATCGAAGATAAAGCGCGAAAATCAACAGCAATAAAAAAGGAGTAAACGAAAGGACAGACGTAATCACCAAATCTGGTTGCGGCGAAGTGAGAAAGAAGCGCACGGTAAGGTAGCTGTCCACCACATAATGAGCAACTACAGCAGACAACAATCCGAACGACTCAAATAGCCAACCGAAAAGCAGTCCGCTAACAGTAAGTTCCAAGCCACGAGCATAACTTGGTTGTTGTGGGTAGTTGCTGTGCATGAATCCCCAGGCGGCAGACTGCAGGAGATTGGCAATCCAAAAAACCACGATATATCGCCCCCGCAATCCGGGAATTTTCTGCAGCAGCCAGCCCAACAAATTTAGTGCCACTATGCGATAGACAAGCTCCTCGTGAACTGAAGCAAATAGTCCCACCGAAATTGCTGAAAAAGCAGGCACGAAGCTGCTCGCATAGGCTTGATAGTTTTCGACAAAGAGCGGTGTAAAAAATCCGAAGTTCTTGCCGACGATGTAGTAACCGACGACCCATCCGAGATAGATAAAGGGAGCGATATGCCCGACGACTAACCCACGAATCTCCTCCGTGCCAGCCAAAGCCCGGGAACTAAACCAGTTTTCTATAGCGACTCTGCGTGGAAAGAAACGACGATAAATCACTTCTGCTGTCGCGATAAACATGACGGCAATAACAAAGATCACAGCCAAGGAGAGAAATCGCGAAAAAACCTGCTCGGCGAGATAGGCACCGTAGCTAGTTTTGACTGGCTCATATTGGCTGACTACTACCGGCCAGTTATTGAAGCTCTCAAGAGACTGCACTATCGCAAACGCGGCGGAATAGATTATGGCGCTGCGCCAACGAACCTTATTGGTGGCAACAACAAAGAAGAAATAAATAACAGTAATAGCCAGCAAAATTGCATAAAGGGCCGAAGCAGCATTAAATAGCTGCGTGTTATAAGAGCGCATTTTTTCATAGCGGCGCTTCCACGATTCGGGTAAATTGAGCAGTTCACTAAAAGCGCCGACTTTGTTGCCAACAACATCCACAGAAAATCGTTGCCGGGCACCATTGAAATCACGCGCACGATTTTCCCATATGAAACTAAAATCCCGTCTTTTAAGCCTGGTCAGTGTCTGGTCCGCAACTAGTTCGTAGCCCTGCAGAGAACGGTTCGCACGTTGTTCGACGAATTCGCGTGCCAGTTTCTCAGCCTGCGCGTGCGAGAGGGAAGGCAAAGACCAGTCGTTTGGAACAGAATGCCGAAACTTTATCAATCGTTTGTCTGGAGCCAGCGTTACAGTGCAGTCCTCAGGCTCACGTTCTCGGCAGAAGCGAGATACCCAGGTCCATACTGGAATTTCTGAGCGCATCAGTTCGCTCGCTCGTTTGCTTCCAAGCTCGAACTCAAGAAAGGTTTTGGTGTTTTCGTCCTCGTCAAAAATAGTAGAGTCGATGGTTTTGTCTTTCTCGTAGCCGAGTTCACGGCTTAGGGCCCGCGCTGCTGTGGTGATCTCATCGCGCGGAACGCTTAAGTCAATCGATGCTGTCGAGAAAGCATCATCGTATTTGAAGAAGAATACAAATGCGCCTATACCAGCGAGCGCAAGCAACCACCAAATACGGTGGTCGCCCATAATTCGATCTTTTGTGCCTCGAGCGGATTCGGAATACGAATCGGAGGGAGGACTTGGATTGTCTTGCACTGGCAGATTCTAGCTCTTCCCTATTTGGACTCTAGAGGACTTTACGGTCTCGTTCTCACCCGGTTCTTGGGATCTACCGGACGGTGCCCTTTCGCATAAGGGTTCGTACTTACTGGAGTCAGCCCGAGCGGTAAAACCCTAACCTTTTCTTCCACTCTTTAACGATTTCTACAGGTTATTATGGTGCATTGTTTCCTTTCCGCTCGCTCCATCATGGCGATCAAGTCACAAGTGCATGCCTGGAATAGCAAAGTGGAATGCGCAGCGCGAAGCGAGCTGCGGCAGATGCAGCTGGAAAGGCTGAAAGATAGACTCGCCCACGTCTACAAGAACGTTCGTTTTTACCACAAGCTGTTCTCCGAGTTTGGTGTTCAACCGGAACAGCTCAAGTCGCTTGACGACCTGAAAGATTTTCCTTTCACACAAAAGACAGATCTGCGCGAGAACTATCCTTTTGGATTGTTCGCGGTACCGCAAGCACAAATTGCTCGATTACACGCCTCATCGGGGACCAAAGGCAAGCCAACAGTAGTTGGATACACCAAGGAAGACCTGGCCGTCTGGGCAGAAGTGGTGGCGCGTTCGTTAGCAGCAGCAGGCACACGTCCAGGTGACATCGTTCACAATGCTTACGGATATGGGCTCTTTACCGGTGGTCTGGGACTGCACTACGGCGCCGAGACTTTGGGCGCAACAGTTGTTCCAGCGTCTGGTGGCAGAACGCAGCAACAGATTTTGCTTTTGCAGGATTTTGGGGCGCGGGTCCTCTGCTCTACGCCTTCTTATGCTTTGAACATCGCTTTCACGATGGACGAGATCGGCGTCTCTCGCGACAAAATCAAGCTCGAAGTGGGCATTTTTGGTGCCGAGCCATGGACTGAAGAGATGCGCACTCAACTGGAGCAACGGCTGAAGATAAACGCGCTCGACATTTATGGCTTGAGCGAAATCATGGGACCAGGCGTGTCCATGGAGTGCGTCGAAGGTAAAAACGGTCTGCACATCTGGGAAGACCATTTCCTGGCAGAGGTAATCGACCGCGAGACAGGCGAGGTCCTTCCCGAAGGCGAGGAGGGCGAGCTCGTTTTCACATCTCTCACAAAACAAGCGATTCCGGTCATTCGTTACAGAACCGGCGACCTGTCGAGGCTCAACTATGAGCGCTGTGTATGTGGGCGCACCATGGTACGCATGTCGCGAGTGAAGGCACGCATCGACGACATGTTGATCATTCGTGGCGTGAATGTCTTCCCGTCTGAGATCGAGAAAGCATTACTACAGCTGGAAGAGTTGGCTCCGCACTACCAGCTGCATCTTGACAGAGAGAAAGCTCTAGACACCTTGCAAGTTCACATCGAAGTGCACGAAGACCTGGCGAACAAATGGGGCGTCTTCGACGCGACACACGCCGACTGCACCAGGCTCAGCAAGAAGGTGCAGTCGTTGTTGAAAGACAGTCTCGGACTGACTGCATCAATCAAGTTGTTAAAGCCAAATTCGATCGCGCGCAGTGAAGGAAAAGCGGTGCGTATTGTGGACAACAGAAATAAAAGCAAGTAGGCGCTAAACGAGACATCAGTTAATTCGCTACATCGAACGGAGCAACCATACATGAAACCCGGTCTGCACAGCGGGCATAGCACAGAAAAGGAAGTGACAGTCACGCGAGACATGCTCGCAATATTTGACGGACAAGACGTAAACGATCTCTATGCCACATCCGCACTCGTACACAATATCGAGCAAGTTTGCCACTCTCTTATACATCCGATTTTGGAATCACACGAACAAGCTGTCACTTCCTACATTGAAATCTCCCATCTGATGCTAACCGTCACAGGCATGAAGGTAAGACTGAAAGCGACGGCAGTCGAAATTCGTGACAACAAAATCGTTTGCGAAATCGAAGCCCACAACATGCGTGGAAAAATCGCCAAGGGAACGGTTACTCAAGTAATCGTCGAGAAACCGTGGTTGGACAAGAAAGTGAAAGAGATGTCGATCATCAATAACCTCTCTTCTGAAAATTCGTACTCGACACAATCATAAGAACGCAAAAGTACGCGAACACCAAAAATGCAAAGACGAACATAACGCAAAACAATCGGAAGCCCTTTCGCATTTAGCGAAAATCACACATAACATACGAGAGGTCAAAATGGTCAAACTTATTGCGCTATACAAGAAGCCGGCTGATGTAAAAGCGTTCGAAGAGCACTATTTCGACGTGCACATACCGATCACGAACAAGATTCCCGGTCTCAAGAAAGTGGAAGTCTCGCGTATGACAGGCTCCCCGATGGGTGAATGCGAATACCATTTGATGGCTGAACTCTATTTCGACAATATGGATGCATTGAAAGCCGGTATGTCTTCGCCTGAAGGCAAAGCTTCTGGAAAAGACCTCATGAGCTTCGCAAAAGACATTGTCGTTATGATGTTCGCTGAAGTCGAAGACAAAGTTCCAGCGGCTAGCGCTAAGTAAGTAGGTCGCCGAAAGATTCACACGAGGTATCGACCATGGCTCAAGCCCAGACACTCGAAGCCGGCGCAGTCGGTGCGCCGCCCGAGTCATTCGGATTCCGCCGCATTATCTATAAGAAAGAAGGATACACGGCGACAATCACAATCAACCGTCCCGAAGTGCTGAACTGCTTCGACTATACGACGCTGAAGGAACTCGGCAACGCATTCATCGATGCTAGTGTCGACGATGCGATAGCTGTGGTCGTTGTCACCGGTGCTGGCGAAAAAGCATTTTGCACCGGCGCAGATTTGAAGGAGCAAGAAGATCACATTGCCAAAAAGCCCAACGACTACTACAAGTGGATGTATGCATTCATCGAAATGCATGACCGGCTTCGCAACATCGGCAAGCCAACGATAGCTCGATTGAATGGCATGGTTGTAGGCGGCGGCAACGAATTGAATATGGCGTGCGATCTGGCTATTGCAGCAGACCACGCTACTATTCGTCAAGTCGGTGCTGCACGTGGCAGTGTCGCCGCCGGTGGCGCCACGCAGTGGTTACCATTGATTGTTGGCGATAGAAGAGCGCGCGAAATCCTCTTGCTTTGTGAACCCATCGATGCATACACAGCGCTCGATTGGGGACTCGTAAACCAAGTCGTACCAAGTTCGATGCTGGACTCGGCAGTCGCTGAATTAGCTGCAAAGCTGTACAACAAGTTGCCTGAGTGTACTCGTTATACAAAACAACAGCTAAACTTCTGGCGCGACTTTTCCTGGTCAATGACTATCGGTCACGCCCGAGACTGGCTATCAGTCCACGCCGGCGCCTACGAAGTTATGGAAGGCTTGCAGTCCTTCCGCAAGAAAGGTGATATGCCTTACGCAAAAATTCGCGGCAAAGCTGCACAAGCCGCATCAAAATTTGGTCCCGGCGTAGAGCTGGAACCATGCTCGTCATGCAACGCTCCGATGCCCGCAGATTTTGCATTTTGCGGCGCTTGCGGACACAAACGATAAAGGGGAGAAAGGATGATGACTTTAGCAACCTACCAAAACATTCTCACCAGCGTGGAAGAGAATATCGGTGTTGTCACTCTGAACAGACCGAAGGTATTGAACGCCCTCAATCACGAGTTGATGGATGAACTCGTTAGCGCCCTTGAATCTTTTGAAAAGGACGAGAAAGTGCGTGCCATTGTTTTGACCGGCAGTGAAAGAGCCTTTGCGGCGGGTGCCGACATCAAAGAGATGAGTGAAGAATCGGCGATCAGCATTTTATTGAAAAATCGCTTCGCCACCTGGGACAAGATTCGCACAATGAAGAAGCCAATTATTGCTGCCGTGAGCGGTTTCGCTCTAGGCGGTGGTTGTGAATTGGCGATGAACTGCGACATCATCATCGCTTCGGAGTCGGCACAATTTGGTCAACCGGAAATCAACCTCGGAGTGATTCCAGGAGCCGGTGGAACGCAGCGTTTGACTCGGGTTGTCGGGAAGTATAAAGCGATGGAGATGATCCTCACAGGTCGTCCAATCACCGCGCATGAAGCGCTCGCAATGGGACTCGTAAATAAAGTGGTGCCAGTTGAGCTGTTCCTAGAAGAAGCGAAAGCGATGGCAAAAGAGATCGCAAAGAAATCACCGATCGCCGTGAGACTCGCTAAAGAAGCCGTCCTTAAGACTTTCGATATGTCGATCTCGGAAGGTCTTGAATTTGAGCGCAAAAACTTCTACATGCTGTTCGCATCCGAGGACCAGAAAGAAGGCATGAAAGCCTTCCTCGAAAAACGGCAAGCCAGCTTTGTTGGACGTTAGAAAAACAAGCAACGAAAGATTTTTCAACTGATAGGGGAGAGGAAAAATGCCCGAAGAAAAGATTTTGAATTTTGAAAAAAAAGATGGAGTAGCAACGATTACTCTTAATCGCGCAGACAAGCTGAACGCATTCAATGACGAACTGACATTCGCTTTGCAAGACGCTTTGAAAGAGTGCGAAAAAGATGACGCCGTGAGAGCCGTAATTCTGACCGGCGCCGGTCGCGGATTTTGCTCGGGTCAAGACCTTGCTGCTCGCCAGCTCGCCGAAGGCAGCGCACAACAAGTTTCGCTCGGAGAGTCGATTCGCCGCCGGTATAATCCGATCATTACAAAAATCCGCCGCATGGAAAAGCCTGTCATTGCAGCCGTCAATGGTGTCGCAGCTGGTGCAGGTGCGAGTCTAGCTTTTGCTTGCGACTTGCGCATCGCCTCAGATACTGCGAGCTTTATTCAGGCTTTCACTAAGATAGGTCTGGTGCCTGATTCCGGTTCGACATTCTTCTTGCCTCGCCTGATCGGAACAACCAAGGCTCTCGAACTTATGTTCACAGCCGACAAGCTTGGCGCTGAAGAAGCGCTCAAACTCGGTTTGGTCAACAAGGTGGTTCCTGCTGAGTCCTTGCTCAAAGAGACAGAAGCACTCGCCATTCGCCTGGCCAACGGGCCGACCAAAGCTTTTGGTTTGACGAAACGAGCCGTCAATAAGGCGATCTTCCCCGACCTCGAACAACTGCTCGAATACGAAGCCTGCGTGCAAGAGGTTGCTGGACGTAGCACGGACTTCGCCGAAGGAGTGAAAGCCTTCAATGAGAAGAGACAGCCGGCATACATCGGACGCTAAAGCGAAGCACCAGCTGAATCAAATAAACGAAAGAACAGCGCTCGCAAAACAAGGGCGCCGTTTCACTTTGCAATTATATTCTCGGTCAGACTAAGAACAGGTACAGACTAACGAAAGGTAGGTTCGCGAGGTCGTTGGTCAGAGCAAAGTTAGGGTGAATGGAGAGCGCCGCTAGTTTCAGCAGTAGGCTCTTCTTTGTGATTGCCTGCGTTAATCAGCCAGCCCAGCACCAGCACCAATGAGAGCGCGACCAAACCGATAGTCCATTTGGCGTCTTGGTCGTCTGAAAATTTTGAGACTGTCATGAAAACTCCCTCGAACTTGCTTCAAAGTTATTCTAGCCTACGTTGAGATCGGGGTGAATCCCTGTGCATAATTAAGCTTCTTTACGTCGGACTTGTCATGCTGCCACTGAAAACCGATTTTCCTCCGATGGAGGCTCACTCTCTGGACGAGCTGCCGAACTCGCCCGATTGGCAGTTCGAGCCGAAGTGGGACGGGTTTCGCTGTCTAGTCTTCCGAGACGGCGATTCAGTCGAATTAAAATCAAAGAGCGGGCGCGTTCTCGAGCGCTATTTCCCGGAAGTGGCGCAGCACGTGCTGGAACTCAAAGCAGACAAGTTCGTCATTGACGGCGAAATTGTCATTCCATCAAAAGAAGGCTTCTCATTTGACTTATTACTGCAAAGAGTTCACCCGGCTGAGAGTCGCATCAAAAAACTAGCAAAGGAGACGCCTGGTGTTCTGATTGTCTTCGACATTCTTGTGGACGAAACGAATGACTTGTTGACGGAGAAGCCGCTCAGAGAGCGCCGAAAGATTTTGGAACGATTCGCTTCCGAACACTTCAAAAATCAAAAACAGATCACGCTTTCGCCAGCATCTACCGATCGTTCTATAACTGAAAAATGGCGGCAGCTTTTCAACAACAAACTTGATGGTATCGTCGCGAAACGGCTGGACGCAAGCTATGATGCTGGCGATCGTAACGCCGTGGTGAAAGTGAAATGGATGCGAACGGCAGATTGCGTCATCGGTGGATTTCGCTACGGCAAAGACAAAAAGACAGTGGGTTCGCTCTTATTGGGACTCTACGATGAAACAGGCGCCCTCAATCATGTTGGTTTTTGCTCAGCATTTGATGCAAAAACAAAAAAGGAGCTGACGAAACTTCTAGAGCCGCTTGTGGCACCGCCTGGATTCACTGGTACCGCTCCTGGTGGTCCAAGCCGCTGGAACAAGGGTGAAGAAAAAGAGTGGATGCCTGTGGGCGGAGATCTTGTAGCTGAATTTAAATACGACCACTTCAGCGATGGACGATTTCGCCACGGCACCAAATTGGTAAGATGGCGCCCGGACAAGAAGCCAGAGCAGTGCACAATGGACCAAATCAAATAGATTTGGCTAATTCAACTCTCGCCAGGTCTAGGCATCAAATGCGACGTACCACGAGTGCCTGCGGTACTTATTTTTAAAGATGGCGACTTACAGGCAAATCTTTATTTATAGGATCGACACTCCAAGCACCGGCCTGAGCAAAACGGACAGTTGGTTCCGTGACCTGTGCGCTCACCAGGTGAGGTTTGCCACTCTTGCTGGTGATTAATCACCGAACCGAGGAGAATATTTAATGAATTACGATGAAATCCCGCACCTCCTGTTCACTAAATCAAATTTTGTTCTATATTTGGTCATCATGCGGACAAGACGTATTATTTTCATTAGTTGCGTGATTCTACTTGTGCTGGCGAGATATTCAACGTCATGCAGCGCTCAAGAGATATGGTTTTTCCCCACCGACAACTTGCCGCGGCGAGGGCACGTAAATTCGCCGGACTATATGCAGTTATTTGACGACAAGCCAAAATGGAAAAAGGCGCTATTCCGAGTGCAGGTTTTTCAAATGACGCCGCTTTTTCCGATTCGAGCTTCGGACCAAGACCTGATCAGGCTTTTCTCTTTTCTCAAGCAGCATCACATAGCGCTTGCACTCAACATGGGCCTTATAGCAAATGAGCGAGGCGAGTGTGGTCACGGAGAAGGTTACATAAATCCGCAAGAAGCTGATCTTGTGATAAGGCGTGTAAAGTCTCTAGGAGGTGAACCAAAATATCTCGTCGGCGATGAGCCGCTTTATTTTGGGCATACTGCAAAAAATAAGGATGTTTGTCAGTACACCATCAGCGAACTAGCAACACGAGTAGCAGTTATTGTAGATAAGGTTACAGCCGCTTTCCCAGACATAGAGATCTGCATGGCTGAGCCGGTTCCGGGCGATGCCGTTTGGGAGCTAGAAAAATGGATAAGCGCGTTCCATACCGCTACGGGTCGCAGAATTTCAGCGTTCCAAATCGATATGGATTGGCGAAAACCAGAGTGGCCACTTCTGATTGAACGTACTAGGCGGATGCTGGCGAAAGCAAAAGTAAAATTTGGAATAATATATGATTCCAGTGGTCCTATGAACTCAGACTATGACGCTTTTACAAGTACCAAGGCGAACGTCGAGTTATTCGAGCACACGAGCCCGGGAAGACCGGACCAAGTTCTATTCGAAAACTGGACACATCACCCATCACACGTGCTACCGGAGACCGACATCACATCACACTCCTACATCATCAATTGGTATTTTGAACGCAGAAATCTCGGCACGAACTGAGAATTTGGAACCCTAGCTCAGTGAAAAAGTATTTAGACCTTGCCCTTTGCTCAAGCACAAAGCCTATCGTGCTTAACTGTGCAGGTTGTGATATCTACTGGAATGCTAGTGCCACCATTTTGCACACTGGCTCCGGTGACTGCATTTTATGATGAATCTTCTCAATCGCCTGAGCCGGTCATACAACACCTGCGGAGAAAGCAAGGCGTTCATCAACGAAGATCAAGTAGGCCATTGGAGTTCAGTTCAGACAAACATCGCATTCGACTGGATCAACGTTTCACTCTCAATTTTGAAGAGTTCACGGTACTAGAACTATTTGCATCAGGGCGATGCACCCTGGGACACCTGAATTATGCACTGAGTGTACAATGGATTTGCAACCGAAATGAGCGAATTCGAGCAAACCAAACCGACGCAAGATGTTCAACGAGCAGGTGAGCAGTCTCCTGCGGGATTTCGGCCTGGTCAGCTGCTAGCAGGCCGGTACGAAATCATTTCACCACTTGGACAGGGTGGCATGGGTACAGTCTACAAGGTGCGACAGGTGCTCTTAAATAAGGAGTTCGCGCTTAAGACAATACATGCCACGCAGCTTTCTGAGGTGATATTGCGTCGCTTTCAGCAGGAAGCTCGTGCCACATTTTCGTTAGATCACGCTGCGATTGTTTCAGTCAAGGACTTTGGGCTGCTGGATAGCGGTACGCCTTATCTGGTGATGGAACTGCTGCAGGGAGAGACATTAGCGGCTAGATTGAAAAGGACTGGTCAATTGCCTCTTGACGAGGCTGCACCCTTGTTCGCGCAATTATGTCGCGGTCTGGCTTATGCACATGAACGCGGTGTAGTGCATCGCGACATTAAACCAAGCAACATCATACTGTTAAGGGATTCTCGCACCAATGCTGCTCCTGCAGTTAAGATATTAGACTTTGGTATTGCTAAATTCAGCCAATTAGAGGGTAGCGATTCTCAGGCGCTTACACGCACCGGCGAAATATTTGGAAGCCCGATCTACATGAGCCCGGAGCAATGCATGGGGCAGAAGGTGGATCAGAGGACCGATGTCTATTCACTGGGCTGTGTGTTTTACGAAGCGCTTACTGGCGCGCCGCCGTTCGTCGGAGAGAACGCTCTGAGTACGATGATGAAGCATCGAAACGAAAGTGCATTGACCTTGCGAGATGCTTCGATCGGTCTGCACTTCCCGCCAAATGTAGAATCTATCATCAAATCCATGTTGGCGAAATCGCCGAGTGATAGATACAGCGACCTGAGCTTGGTGGCAGAGGAACTGGAAAATTTAAATGTTGACGATGCTAATATCAGCAAATCAGCATTGTCCGTTAAAGAGAACCATATTGGCAAAAGGTTCGGTCGCAGGGCGCTCTCTTTGACTGTTGTCGTCATAGTATTGATTTTTTTGGTCGGCCGATTCGTGTCGCTCAAGACTACAAAAAGCGGGACCATCCAAACAAAAAACATCGCGAAATTGCCGAAAAATGGAACTGCAAATTTACCGCTCGTCGACCTGAAGGCGGGAGCAAGCAATGCACCGCCTGCAGACGATTCAATGAGCGAAATTGAGCGCCAGGAATGGCTTGAAAATAAATTGAATCGTGCAGAGTATGGACATCTCGCCTTAACAGGCGCGGAGCTGGACGATCGTTCATTCAAGCTGATCGCAGAAAAAGGGCGCCACATTACTTCAATCTCTTTCTTCGATTGCTCGCTGCAAGACCCCGATTTTTCTCGGTTGAGTGTGCTTAAGTTAAGAGAGATCAAAGTACAGCGCTCTCCGCTCAGTCTTTCTGCAATAAGAAAGATCGCAGCCTTCAAGCATCTGAAAAGCCTTATTCTAGCTGATGGAAAAGTTACAGACGATGTCATTCCAGCTATATGTGCGATGTCCAATCTTGTGCTCGTGGATCTGACAGGTTCTTCCGTCTCTAATGAAGCGGCTCAGCATCTACTGAAACTTCCAAAGCTTGAGCAGTTGTTTCTGAACCGCTGCCTAAAAGTTGGGAACACAGCAATGCGCGATCTGGCTAATAGCCGGGTCTATCGCATTGAACTCGCAGAGACAAAGATAACTGACGAGGTACTGTTATATCTCGCTCAAAGCCCTTCTCTTAGCACCGTCAATCTCTCCGAAACTGCAGTGACAGCTAGAGGAATTGACGAATTTTGCAAGCGCTGTCGAAGTGCCGATCTAAAAAAGATTACGCTTAAAGGGTGCCCAAAAATCAGTCCCGAGGACTTGCTTCGATTGCGGGCTGGCCATGCAGGCATATTGTTTATAGATTCCGCACATTGAGTGGTCGAGCCGGTGTCCATCCACCGAACGCGGCGCTATATTTTATCCGCTAGTTTATAAGTCCGCAAATATTGGAGCACCGATTGATAATGCGGATTGTTAGCATCAAGTTTAGCCTTGCGTGCAACTTCAGCAGCACGGAGAGCAGTTTTATCTGCTTCGGCAATCATTCCTGCAGCTCTTAAATCGTCGGCTTTGAACTTAAGTCCATCGATCAATTGCGTCACATATTTAGAGGCGGCCTTCTCCTCAAGGTCATAAAGTCTCCACGCCTCCGAATAATTCTTTCGTTTAGCCTCCGTGTGTGCTTGCCAGATAAGAAAGTAGGCTGCAGACTCCGGATGCCGGCCATCTTTGACCTGAAATTGAACGGCCTCGTTAAGAAGGTCCACAGCTTTATTTAATTGGTTCATATCACTACAAACAATGCCGTGCCAGCCATAAATATTGCCTTTATCGAAAGGAGGCGTATGAGTCGGGAGAACCCTTTGCAGTCTATCGAAACTTGCATCCAGTTCATCAGGATTTTGGGTGTGGTCATCGAAATACCGAGCTAGACAATAATTCAGCAAGATCGGTCGAACATGCGAATCGTCGTCCTTAAGCTGTAAATCGCTTGCCAATTCCAGTGCGTGAGCCAATGTTAGTCGAGCAGACTTAAACTTTTGTTCCTGGCACAGCTTTATTCCATCTTCTGTCGTGGCGGTCAATACGTCTAAATATTGAACCATATTGAGTCCTTCCTGATTGGAGAAATCAAGCGGCGAAGTCTTGTCTTTCGGATGCTCTGATTCTAGCGAAGTGGATTTCGGCCCAGATTTAGTTACGGCTGTTGCAATCACTGCGGAATTAGCCGGCGTCGACTCAGGCACCACTTTCGGTGGCATACTTTCGTGCACAAAAATCGCCGCACCGGCGCCAGCGAAAAGCAAACCCAGACAAACAGCCGCCCCAGCCAAGTAGCGATTTCGTCTGTTCTTCGATTTCGCGCTCTTGGTTGCTGGCAGAGTAATTGGTTGTGAACGCTGGCTCGCAAGCAACAAATCCCGTACGTCTTGAGCGGTTTGAATTCTATCGCCAGGCGATTTATTCAGAAGGCAAAGAGTAATATCGATTAGAGACTTCACCGTGGAGTCATTTGCATATTTCACTTTCGGCGGTGGCACGGTCTGCTCAGTATGCATGAACATAGTCTGCATCGCATTGTCGCCACGGAATGGTGGATCACCAGTTAACGCCTCGTACATAGCGCAACCCATGGAATATAAATCAGAGCGATGGTCCGGTTCGAGCCCCTTACATTGTTCAGGGCTCATATACAGCGGACTGCCAAAAACATCACCGGTCCGCGTCAGCTGCTGGTCGTGGCCGTGAGTCAACTTAGCGATACCAAAATCGACTATTTTGACATCGAAGGTGCCGTCTTGGTTAGCATTGAGCATGATGTTGCTCGGCTTGAGGTCTCGGTGAATGATGTTTTTCGAATGCGCATAAGCTAACCCTTCGCATATTTGGCTGAAGATGGAAACAAAATCTTTGGGGCGAAGACGTCCGTCTTCAATTAAGACATCAGCCAGAGTTCGGCCTGGAACGTACTCCATCACGATGTAGGGAAGTTCTTCTTCATTGACACTGTAGTCAAGCAAACGAATCAAGTTCGGATGATTCAAAGCAAACGTCGCTTTTGCTTCCTGCTCGAATCGCTGAAGATTCCTCCTGTTAGAAACTCTGTCTATGTGAAGAACTTTTACGGCCACAATCTGGTTAAGAGAACGGTGCAGGCAGCGATAAACTGCACTCATGCCACCTTCACCCAGCAGTTCGAGCACTTCGTACCGCCCGCCAAGAACTCGCCCAACTAATGACGGTAGCATGAAAGAGTCAGATTCATGCACACGCACTTGAGCGGCCTCGCCATAAGCTAACGTTGCTTCGGCAAACTTATCGGTCTTTGGTGTATCGTGGCGTTCGTCTGCTTTCACAGTTTTGCGAATTCCGAGAAAATCACTCCTCGATTATGCCCAATATTTCCATGAATTCAGCACATATATCACGAGTTCACGACAGGGAAAATGTCAGCAGGAAAGAGACCCTTTAAAATCAGAAACCTGAATCTTTTGACGGTTGATTCTGCTGCTTCATTTGCATCTGCACCTGCTGCTGTTGACGCATATACGGCGACGGCGCCACCGTAGGTGATGGCGCAACCGGAGCAATCTTTTGTTCTAGCATTTGAATACGTTCTTTTGCCAAGCTGACCTTAGGATTATCCGCAGGCGCGGTCTGCACGAAATCGCCGTACTCTTTGATAGCAGACGAATAGTGCTTCTCGCTCTCAAACATAATCGCCAACTCGAGGTGAGACTGGTAAAAGTTAGGATCTATTTCCAGGCACTGATGAAAATGCTCCATCGATCCCTGATGGTCGCCACGAGCCAACTTGCACAAGCCCATGTCGTAGTAGATCTTCGGCAAATCAACGTGATCTAAACGCCCCTTGGCCTCCAACAATTTTTGCAAGAGGTCATAGGCGCCAATGTAATTTTTCGCCTTCAATCGCCCTTCAGCCATATTCATCCAGGCTTCAGTATATTTCCAGGGATGCTCTCCAAGCGCCGTCAAAAACTGCCACTCACCATCCATGAAGGCATTGTTTTTGATGCACAACTGCCCCATGATATTGTGTGCTTCAGGACACAGTCCTTCCGAATCTTTCAAAGCATTTTTCGCTTCGTCGTTAGCCTCTTGGTCACGATTGTTCCGCATCAAAATTTCAGCCATGTAAATGTGAGCTTGAGGCGACTTGCTCATATTTTGTTCGACATGCTTTTTGAATGCTTCCAGAGCCTTCACATCTTCATGCTTAGCCATGTAGCTCTTGCCGAGCCAAAAATAGGCTTCTGGGTTATAACCGTTGCGTGCAAAGTAAGTCGCTTGCAAGAATGAATCAACGGCTCCGTCAAAATCTCTATTCTTGAAACGCGAGACGCCTTGATTGAAATTCTCATCTGCAGGTTCAGCCGTGCTTGCGCCTTTTGCTTTCTTGGCCTCTGCACATGGCGCAATGAAATTAGAAAGCAGAGGGGATGCCACAGCTGCACTAAGAAAAATGACACCTAATGTGAAAAATCTACTTCTCAATCTATCGTCTCGGTTTTGACTTCAATCTGAACGATTCCCGACAAGTAAATCATACACGCGAGCGCGACATATAGCAGACCAGCTTGCCACAGACCTATGTGCGGAAAATCGAAAATGCCCGCAACACAAACGTTCCACAACCAGCTAATTCCTATCAGTGGCGCCCAAACCACACATACCAGAACGGCTATGGTCAGTAGCAGAAATAAAATAGAAGCAGAAAAAGGGTCCAGATTATAAGTGCGCATTAGCTTTGTTCATCACCAGATTCGATTAGTGCTCGGAATTGTGCCTCGTCAAGTACCGTTATACCAAGTTCTTGCGCCTTTGCCAGTTTTGATCCGGGACTTGCGCCCACCACGACATAGTCGGTCTTTTTGGAAACCGAAGAGCTCACCTTTCCACTGCGCGCCTTAATCATCTTTTCCGCAGCCGATCGATCGAGTGATTCCATTGTTCCAGTCAAAACAAATGTTTTGCCGGCCAGTGTAGGTGAGAGTTTCGGCGCCGCATCGGCAGGGTCGTTCTGCAAGCGCACACCTAACTTCCTCAACTCGTCAACCATCGCCTGTACCTCAGGCTGATGGAAATACTCGAAGACAGACTGAGCGATGGCTGGTCCAATACCTTCAATTCCGGTTATGTCTTCAGCGGACGCACGCATCAGTTCGTCGAGCGATGGAAAACGGTCAGCCAAAAGCTCTGCACCGGAAGCTCCAACATGTCTAATTCCAAGCGCATAGATAATGTTAGCCAGGGGGCGGTGCTTAGACTTAGCCAGGGATTCGAGAATATTATCTGCCGACTTTTTTCCCATGCGTTCTATGCTCGTTAACTGCTCGAATGTGAGCTTATATAAGTCCGAAACTTGTTTTACTAACTGATGCGCGACTAGTTGCTGAATAAGAATCGAGCCGACTCCATCTATGTCCATCGCATCGCGAGAGACCCAGTGCTCGATTCGTCGTTCAACTTGTGACTGGCAGCCATACTGATTTGGGCAACGAAAGGCAACTTCGGAACCCACACGCTCAAGCTGTGTTCCGCAAACAGGGCAGTTAGTGGGATAAATCAACGGCTCACTGTTCGCCTTCCGTTTCGCTACGTTGACACTTATTACTTCAGGAATGATTTCGCCGGCTTTGCGCACCAGAACCGTATCTCCAATACGTATATCCAGGCGCTTGATCTGCTCGGCATTGTGCAAGCTTGCTCGCTTAACTGTGGTGCCTGCGAGTTTGACCGGCGAAAGCCAGGCTACAGGAGTAACAGCGCCAGTGCGACCGACGTCGAACTTTACATCTTCCAATGTAGTTTCAGCTTCTTCCGGCGGATATTTGTAAGCGATGGCCCAACGGGGGCTATGAGAAGTGACACCAACACTGTCCCACAGACGACGGTCGTTCATTTTGATGACGACACCATCGGTCTGGTAGTCCAGGTCGTGGCGTTTATGAGACCACTGCTGGCAAAAGTCCTCCACACCTTCTATGGATTTGGCAAGCACCTTGTTGGGTTCGACCGGAAACCCATAAGCCTTGAGCAACTCCAGATTCTCGAAATGTGTTTGGGGTTGCCTTAAATCGGGGTCTGTAAGATAGAGAAAATAGGCCCAGAATCCAAGTTTTCGCTTAGCTGTTTTGCGTGGGTCTTTTTGTCTCAGCGATCCACTGGCAGCATTACGAGGGTTTGCGAATGTCGGCTGTTCATCCTCTAAAAGGGCTTGATTCAGCGCTGTAAAACTCGTGATAGGCATGAACACCTCGCCACGAATTTCCAACAACTCAGGCAGTTTGTTCTGAAAGCCCTCAGGCAATTTGGTCTTGTCGAGAGTCAAAGCAGCCGGAATTGACGCTATCGTCTTCAAGTTATAGAGAACATCTTCGCCGACTTCACCGTTACCGCGGGTCGCGCCTTCAACCAGAACGCCATTTTTGTAGGTGAGAGCGCACGACAGACCGTCGATTTTCAGTTCACAAACATACTCGAGCTTCTTACGAGAGCTCTCATCGGTCATGTCTAGCGCACGCCAAATGCGCTCTTCCCACTTCTTTAACTCATCATCAGACATCGCGTTGGCGAGACTAAGCAGAGGTATTCTATGCCTGATCTGCTTGAACTCTGTACTCGGCGAAGCACCAACTTTTTGCGTAGGGCTATTGGCAGTTTTTAGCTCGGGATATCGTTCTTCGAGCTCCAACAACTCATTGAAAAGCTTGTCGAACTTGGCATCGTCGATCTCTGGCTTATTGAGCACGTAATAACAAAAACGATGATGCTCAATCTGGCGTGTCAGTTCTTCCACGCGTTCAACCGGACCCAAGCGCTCTGTTTGCACCGCGGAATCCTCCTCGCTTAATGACCGATGAAGATCTGTATCAATGTGACCGTATTTCGTTGAGATGCGACTGGACTAAACTAGTCCAATCCTTCACGAGAGAGGATCACACAATCACCCTGAGCTGTGCCTGAGCAAATCGCAGCAGCACCATATTTAGCACCACGCCTTTGCATCTCTTTCGCCAGAGTTAAGATAATGCGAGCACCGCTGGCACCGATTGGATGACCGAGCGCGACCGCACCACCATTCACATTCACCTTCTCTGGGTCCATCTCCAACATCTGCATAGACTTCAGAGCTACAGAGGAGAACGCTTCATTGATCTCCATGAGTTCCAACTGGTCTTTTTTCATGCCGGCTTTCTTCAGCGCCTTTTCAGTAGCCAGCGCCGGCACAGTCGCAAGGTAAGGAACATCTTGACCGATAGATGCATGGCTAACAATTTTGGCGAGAGGCTTGAGTCCTAGTTCTTTCGCTTTTTTGGCACTCATGAGCAAGAGCACAGCCGCACCGTCATTGACACCAGGGGCATTTCCAGCGGTGATGCTGCCTTTGTCCCAGAAAACTGGTTTCAGGCTGGAAAGCGCTTCCAGCGTAGTGTCGGCACGAGGAGCTTCGTCTTTGTCCACAGTTACTGTCTTGCCACGACCTTGTGGGACTTCAATCGGCAAAATCTCTTCCGCAAAGGCGCCATTCTCCTGAGCTTTGATGGCTCGCTGATGACTGCGCAGAGCCCATTTGTCTTGGGCTTCGCGAGTGATCTTGAACTCGTCGGCGACTTTCGCACCATGAACTGCCATGTGTACGGCGGTGACTGGGCACTCAAGTCCATCAACCAACATTGAGTCTTTGAACTCCACGTGTCCCATTCTCTTACCGAAACGAGCCGAGTTAGCATCGACGAGATAAGGAGCCTGGCTCATAGATTCCATGCCACCAGCCAGAATCACATCTCCGTCTCCGGCTCTGATGCGCAAGTCAGCAAGCGTCACGGCGCGCATGCCAGATGCACAGACTTTATTGACCGTTGTCGATTCACAAGTGATAGGCAACCCTGCTTTGAAAAGCGCCTGGCGAGAAGGGATCTGTCCGCAGCCAGCTTGCACGACTTGCCCGAGAATCACTTCATCAACATCCTCCCCCTTGACTTTATTGCGCTCCAGAAGCTTTTTCATCAACGGGGCAGATAGATCAATTGCGGCCAAACTCTTGAATGCACCGCCCAACTTACCGAAAGGGGTTCTCAGACCGTCGATGATTACGGTCTCGTTATCAGAACTATTGCCATTGCCGTTTTTGCTCATAAAATTCCTTGCTCGCTCACTACAAAATTAACTGTGGTTGCTGGATTTTATGTTAGCGCTCAATAGGAGAAATCCGCCTGGTCTCCCTTTTTGTTTCAACTTCCGCCCGGATGTCAGTAAATCAAGTCATCTTGTGGGTATGAATAGCATTAGGATCGAATTGCTATATTGGGGTAGCCTGGTAGAGTTTTTCGGTTCACCTCCTGGTTTACGTTTCTCGGTCAGTCTTAGCTAGAACGGGTTTTAAAGCATGTCTCAGTGGTTCGGCGGCCCCGGACGCAAGTCCGGCAAGACTCCCGACGGAGCACCAGACGACTCCGCCAGTATGTCGCGCGGTCCCGCGACGGGTAAATTCGGACGCCCGGCACCTCGCAATCAGCAGTCCAAGCCGCAGCTCGAGCAGCCGGCGCAACCGCCTCAAACAAGCGCACAACCGCAGGCGCCGCGCCCGCAATCCAATCCTGCAGATTGGCAGCCTAACAGGCAATCCGCGTCGCCACCACCACCGCCTCCTCCAGCTCCAACACCCGCGCCCAGAGCGCAGCAATTACCTTCTTATCAGCCTTCGCAGGCCCCACCGGGGCAGGTTCCATACGGGCAGCCCCAGTACGGTCAAGCCAGCCAACCTATGCAGCCCGGCCAGCCGCAGCCATACCAAAACCCGCAGCCTCAAAGCCGTCACCAAACAACCTTCGGTCAGTCAAGTGCCGCTCCAGCTCCACGTCCAAATCAGGCGCCGCCACCGCCACCACCGCCTCCACAACCCGAGCGGTATCCGCAAAGTCAATATCCTGTACAGCAAGCTCGGCAGCAAGAATCACAACGACCGGCAACGAGACAACCCCAATACGAACAGTACGAGGATTATCGCGACCAGAGCGACTCTTACGGCGAGTATCAGGATGACACTCAAGACGGTGAGGCAGATATCACGTCTGAACGCGTTGAATTCAAGAAACGTGTTGTCGCCTTGATCATCGACTTTCTCGTCTGCTACTTACTGGCAATGGGTGTGATGCTGATTCCATATGTGAATTCATTCGTTAGCTTGGAGCTTGTAATGAGCTGCTTCCTCCTCGTTCGCGACTATGCCTTCGAAGGTCGTGGTATCGGAAAGAATTTGATGGGACTACAGGTCGTTGATGATGCAAGCGGTGATCCTTGCAGCCTGAAGCAGTCACTAATCCGCAATATCGTGCTGATAGCGCCTTATGCTCTGACGCAAATAATCACCGCTGTGCTAAGACTAGTGCCATACCCAACGGTTAACCAGATAATTACAAACATCAACTGGGGCATCTGCGGACTCTATGTTCTGGTTGTTTTTCCCATGGAAGTTTACAGGAGCTATAGCCGCAGTGATGGTTTGCGATTTGGAGACGAGCTCGCAGGAACAGCCGTCGTTGAGTCAGCAATGGATTTTTCCAAACCGCTCCCGCGCCGGTAATCAAGAGAGTGCAGAAAACTTTGCGTTTGCCGTAAACGGCTTGTCGCATGACTAGCAATGGTCTACATTTATGCGATGTGTATGCGACATCTGCATACGCGCATGATTCCCTTTCAAGAGAGCTATGCAATGTCGTCTAAAGTCGCGTACCTGTGGGGACCTGTGTCCAGCTTCGCCGGTCCGTTGGCAGCGCTTTTAGTTACAAAGGGTTGGCACGTTCATGTGGCAACCAAATCGGCATTGAATGTCCTCAGTCTTTCACCGCTTGACCTACAATCATCCGCACAAGCAATTTTGGAATCGGCTCTTGGCGGACGTGAGCAGTTCCGAACCTTTCAAGACAGACTCAAGCTCGTCGACGAAGCTGACGGTGTAAAGGGCACCAAATATGATGCCTTCATTTTCTGCGGATTGCCGGCAAATTTTGATGAATCGAGAGCGCCTCGAGCTCCATGGGCGGCTGACAGATTGCCCGCATTGATGAAGGCTTTTAAAGGTGTGCCGACTTTCCTCGTCTCATCTGTTTGGGGTGGTGTTCAGCAGGACAAAGTGGTGCCCGAAGAAGTCGAATTCGAGCGTCGCCGCCCTGTATCTCACTGGGAAGGGCTTTGCCAGCACTACGAAAACAAGATTTTGGAAAAGCTTACAGCCAGCGGTTCTCCTTGGTATCTAGCCAGGGTGCCGATGCTTTCTGGAGATTCTGTAACAGGACAAGCTGCAAGCTTTACCGGTCCTTATCAGCTTTACAGGGCGCTCAGCAACGCAGCAGCAGCAACAGCCGCAGCCGCCACCGAGCATGACAACGGCAAAGCAGCATTAAAGCTGCAGCACAACCCGGACGGCATCTTCTGGTTCTTACCAGTCGACATTGCCGCTCACATGTTCTGGAAATTCTTGGAGGATGAGAACCGTCCCCGCATTTGCAATATGGTATCAACCCAGGTCACTCTCAATCGCGAGTGGCTCCAATCTCTTGCACAAGCATTGGGATTTAACGAGGTGCAGCCGGTCGAAAATGACGGCCTAAATTTGCCAAGCGTTCTGCGTAAATTGCTATCCGATGATATTCAAATCAGCACGCGCAACCTCTTCGAAGTCGCGCATCGCTACCAGCTGACGCCAGTCAGATTCGACAAAGATTATTTCAAGCGCACCCTTGATGTGGCCCATCAAAAATTCTGGGGCGGAACACCACCGGCTGACAACAAACGCGAAAATCTGAATTTCTCGGAACGCTTGGCACAATTTTACTTTGAGAGCTACTTACCGTCGAAGTTTTCCGATCACTTCTTAAAGAAAGCCACTGCCGGTGGTATCACAATCGGCTTCTTGCTCAAAGGACGCAATAGTCTCGGTTGGGTCTTGCAAACTGCAGCAGATGGCAAAACCATGGTCGACGGATATAATCCAAACGTGAAACCGACAATCTGTTTCCGTTTCAGCGGTATGACTATGACTAAGCTCATACAGAGCAAGTTGCCTTTGCACCGGGCATTGTTAATGCGCGAAGTGGAAGTGGACGGACCGCTGCTTGAAACGTTGCGCGTTTCAAACGTATTCGATCAGTTCCTGCGTGAAAATCCGATGAATTCAGTCGATTTTGCCGAAGTGCTTGGCGACTAATTTATCGGACTCGAGAAACTAGAGTCGGCTGGCTCAAATTGTCAGAAAAAAAACGCTCAACCGATATCGGTTGAGCATAAAAAGTGCAAGCCGGGCAACCGCCACAAGCCCTTGCTCCGCAAGGTCATTCAGCTACTGCGCCTGCTCAATATTTTCCAAACCTTCCAACCAATGTCCCATCTTTTCTTTCTTAGTCAGGAGGTAAGAATGATTATGGCTGTTGCAGGCAGGGGGTAACCCAACTCGGGATGTCACGGTCAAACCATATCCCTCAAGGCCAATAATCTTGCGAGGGTTGTTCGTGATGATTTTGACCGAGCTAAGGCCTAGGTCACACAGAATCTGCGCACCGACTCCATAGTCTCTCAAGTCGGGACGGAATCCCAGCATTTCGTTAGCCTGAACCGTGTCTTTCCCAGTATCTTGCAGAGCATAGGCTTTGATCTTATTTAGCAAACCGATTCCTCTGCCTTCCTGCCGCAGGTAAACGAGCACACCACAATCTTCTTGAGCAATCATCGCCATCGCAGCTTCAAGCTGCGGACCACAGTCGCAGCGTAGAGAGGCAAATACATCACCCGTCAGACACTCGCTATGAACGCGAATTAGAACATTGTCTTTCTCATGCACATTGCCGCGCACGAATGCTAGGTGTTCGTTGTTGTCGATTGTGTTTCGATAAGCATAGACAGTGAACTGTCCATAAGCGCTAGGCAAGGTTGCCACAGCTTCACGCACTACAAATCGCTCGCGAGTAAGCCGGTACGAAATAAGTTGCGCAATGTTGATCACTTTCAAATTGTGTTTCTTCGCGAAGGCGCTGAGCTCCGGCACTCTGGCCATCGTTCCATCGGTGTTCATGATTTCGCAAATCACACCGCACGGCGCAAAGCCTGCCAATCGAGCCAAGTCAACGGCGGCTTCAGTGTGCCCGGCTCGTTGCAAAACGCCACCAGGCTTTGCAACCAGAGGCGAGACGTGTCCCGGCCTGCGCAGATCGCCGGCAACGCAATTGGCATCAGCAACCGTACGAATCGTTGTCGCCCGGTCGTATGCACTAATTCCAGTCGTGACACCAAATCTAGTATCAGCATCAATCGTGATCGTGAATGCGGTCTGCTGAGACTCTGTATTTTGCTCCACCATGAGCGGTAAATTCAGATAGTTTGCTTTTTCTTTGGTCAGGGCGAGACAGACCAAGCCGCGAGCTTCGGTGACCATGAAGTTAACCATGGCTGGAGTAATAAGCTCGGCGGCGCAAATCAAGTCACCTTCGTTCTCACGGCCTTCGTCATCGGCAACGATAACAAACCGTCCGGCACGAATCTCTTCCAGAGCTTCCTCTACACTACAGAAAATATTTTCAGTAGTGTAGCTGGCGCTCGGCACTCCACCTGCGGTCACAGACTCGGATGCAGGGGTGATTCGACTCGCTTCCTGCTCAGACTTTGCTTGGAAGTTGGTTTGACTTTCGTTCGGCACAATTTTGATTGCTCTGTTGCGCGGTTGACTCATTTATTTAGGCTCCGAACTTATGACTAGTTATTAATTGGGAAGCGCTAAAGCGCCCAGTCCTGGATGATTCAAATTATGACCGATCAAACTGGGCTCGAGCCATCTGGCCACATAACGCGCAACAATATCTGTTTCGATATTCACTTCGCGTCCAACAGTCAGCGCGCCGAGCGTGGTTACAGACAATGTGTGCGGGATGAGCGCTACCTTAAACAGAAGCATACCGCTTTGTTCGTCAGCTGCCTGTCCTGATGCTTCCTTTGCGGATCCGCCGGCATTTGCTGCCGCCGGTACGCTCTCGACACCCCACACCGTTAAAGACACGCCTTCAATTGCAACCGATCCTTTCTCGACAAAGTAAGGCGAAAACCGACTTGGCAACTGAAAAGTCATCACGCGGGAGAACCCCTCTTCTTCAACGGCGACGACTTTTGCCACGACTTCTATGTGTCCACTAACGAGATGCCCGCCCAGCCTGTCCGAAAGCTTGAGAGACCGTTCCAAGTTGACCGGGCTTCCTTTCCCCAGCTGACCGAGCGTTGTTTTGCGCAAGGTCTCGTGCACAAGCTCAACACTGAACCAATCTTTGCCGAAGTCAACGACAGTCAAGCAGCATCCACATACACTAATTGATTGGCCGAGCTGAACATCCTCGGTAACCAGCTTCGCACCAATCTTGAATCGGCGCCCGTCTGCGCTGTCTTCGGTGCCAACGATCGTGCCAACTTCTTCAACAATGCCTGAAAACACTGGTTAAACCTCTTATATAAGGGTCACTTAAGTTTACTAGCCAAGTTCGGAATGTCCCGCCCTGTTTCGTTTTCGTTTCTTTTCTCAGTTAACCTGGTGGTTCCGCTGGCTTCGCTTCATTAGATCAGATCACCAACGCGCTTCGAGATGCGTGGGAGAACCACCATAGACCTACGCCATGTTTAGTCGTAGATTAAACTCACCTGAATAGCTAGCGGAACGATTTCAGGTTTATTAGAAGAACGGCACTGGCGAGGACGACATATGGCTACGGGTATAGACGCTACTTCTACTGCAAATGTGGTCAAGGACCCAATGTTTCAAGCGCTGCATGAGAAGCTTTATGCAGCAAGTACACCCGCTTTTAGTCTTGGAGACACAACGCCATCTACGACTGGCAGACAAGGTCTGTCATTGGCAGATGCGCCAACGCCAATTGTGGCAACGTCTGCCCGTCCCGGTCAGGACACCACTCTCGGTCCAGCGGCGCCTATAGCGACCGATACGCGACCCACAGACACAACTGCAGTTGCTGCACCCAATCCGGCAGATACAACGGTAGCCACTCCAAAACAAGGCGACGTGACCACCGCAGCGCCTGCTGCATGCTCGACATTCAATTACGGTGATAATGGAAGCGCCGCAGATGATCCTAAGATCACCAACTGGCGGCCAAACCCGAATTCCAAGAGTCAGCTGACACAAAGCTGGTTTGCTGAGCACTCTCGTCTTTCATCCGTAGCTCCAGAAGACGGTCCTTATACAGTCAAATTTGGAGACTGCCTCGAGAGCATCGCGCGCAGAGAACTCAAGAAAGAGGGGAAAGCAACCGACTCAGCCTCAATCGAAGCCGAAAAGCAAAAGATCATTGACCTAAATAAGGACCACTACAAGAGCCTCACGACCAATTCCGAATTCATCAAAGATGGTTGGAAGCTGAAACTGACTGATTGCAATAGTGCAACACCACCTCCGACACCGGCGCCCACAGACACAACTCAGGCTTCACCGCAGAAGAAAGATAGTCCCGATGTAATCATCACTGATAAAGGTGGCGATATCTATTACAACGAGCAGAAAGTCGGTTCGCATGACAGAGTGAAGATCACCAATGGTGTAGCCACTGAAGAACCAATTCCTGACCGCAGACAACCCGGTCAAGCCGACACGACGGCAGTGACTCCTGCTGTGGTTCCAGGTGATTCGACGACAAAAGTGGTTGCGGCGACACCACCAGGTGATTCGACAGCCCCTGTACTTACACCGACTCAAGCTTCTGCAACGCCCGATGCGACAGCCAAAGACGGTGCAGCAACCAGCTTCCCCGTGCTCGACTCAACGGCACCGGTCGTAGCCGCGGCGCCAGATTCGACTGTGGCAGCGAAACCAAGTACTGACGCGCTTACACCAGGACCAGCTGGCAGCGCTGATGTTCCGAAGATCGTCAATGTGATTGCGACGAAACCAAAAGAAACAACACCGACACCGAATCCTGCTAAGCAAGACGACAGCCAAGGAGTTGATCCAAGTAGCTTGGGGCCAGCCTGACATTAACCCAAACCACGTTGGCGAACTAGCGCCTAGCATTTAAGTCTGGCACATTTTGAGGGCGAGGACATGAAGCCAGCGGCGAACAACTGCGGCCAGGCGACCTGCCGCGAACCTACGAATTCGGACTTATGTCACGGAAGCCGACAACCATGGGCAGTGGCTTGCCGTCAGGACCCGGTACTGGCTCACCCTTGTCACTGACACGCAGCGCCATGTCGTAGTGAAACTTGAACGGCACGGGATTTGGAGGTGTGGCATCAGAAGAAGAGTGAATGACAACAACCCCTGCCACCTCCACGGGAATCGGCTTCCCGGGTGCAGCCTGAGCGACGTCTACCGAATCGATCCTAATGGCCGAGACACGACGCGTCTCGTAGAGGTCTTTGTATGTTGCTTCCATTTCCGAATCGTTTTTAGCGATAAGATTGTTTTTCCTCATGCCGTCGAGCACCAGGGGTTGAAGCTCGCCGCTTCCCAATTGCTTGGTTGAGTCTTTGAACGTGATGTAACTTGTATCCAATAAGTGTGTCGTCACCGTGCGCGCGAACTGGTTGTAATTGAGTTGCAGCTCTTTATCCATCCCCTTGCTAGCAGATGGTCTCATAGCGATGAATAACATATTCATCAGCACGCTAACAAGCAATGCCAGGTAAACCCAGTTTTGGAGCGCCAGATCTTTGACGCTAAGCTTTCTTACTCTCCAATACATTATTGAAACTCCACTTTGGCGAGGATCCACTCTTTGTCTGCTCGGTAAAAAGTAAGCAGCGCGCCGCAAGCGATCTCCGGCTTTTTCTCAATGAACTTGCCTGATTCTTCCTGCTCTATCGTTTGTCGCGCTTTTACTCTTACTATCGCATCGGTTTCCGATCTTTTTACGACCTCCGCTTTTTCGACTACTGCATGCGAGCGCCCCGTTCCAAGCCATGTCCAAGAAAATATGTGTTCTGCGTTTAGTGTTGCGGCTGCCACCAGATGTTCATTGCTCGTGTACTGCACGAGCGCGAAAACGCCGATTATTACTGCACAGAGCCCGACTGACCACTTGTTGATGCTGAATATCTTTTCCATGCCCTAAAGCCTTTCTACATTTTCAAGCAATCCGATCAGTATTTATTGACACCGTATGATTTTTGCGTGACGGGTACGAACAAAAGTTTTGTTCGCAGTTCGGCCAAGTTTAGCCGTCGTGTTGCAGGCCTAAATAGTAGACTGCTCGCCGGCAAGCATCGGTATGAGGAATATTCGGGCTCTTGATTTTGACGTCTTTGATCATGTCCAGACGTTTCGGAATATCCTTGATTGGTTCAGACGTGCAGATCCAATAGTCCATTGGGCTGGGTACCAGCCTAATCGTACCGTGAATAGCTCCGACGATCAGCAAGCATTGACTGTCACGTCGTTTTTCTTCGTCTCGAGAGAAGTTTTCAATTGCCACAACTTCGGCATCAGAAAGACGCAAGGTCTCTTTCAGAAGCTTGAGGTCGCTTGGGTCCTGCCTCAAAATAATCTTCATGTGCGAGTTTTTCACAACCGAGTCTGCTTGCTCTGACTGCCTGAAGAAGTCTTTCAACTGCTGCGTGATGGAGACGAGCATCATACCGTAGTGGCGGGCTCTTCTTGAAAGATCGTCCAGGAGGCGCGCTCCGGCTCTAAATCGCATCAAGGTCGCAGCTTCGTCTATGATGGCTGCAAAACGAATGCCGCGCATTTTCGACTCGGCAGCTCGGCGCCTGATGAACTCAGCGAGGATGAAGACAGCGATTCTCTCCAGGCGAGGCTCGTTCACTTCTCTGGTATCAAATACGATGAATAGCTTTTCGGTATCGATATTGGTGTAGCCGTCGACCAATCCACCGAAGGCCCCCTGCCGCGTAAACAACGACAAGCCGCGAGCGAATTGCTGTAATCTGTCGCGCTGCAGAGGGTCGACTTCGTCTGCGGCAGCCTGTGCGGTGACTCTCGCCAAATCGGACATAGTTGGAACGGTTTGGCGGAAATGCGCATCCATATAAGCTACACGGATCAAGCCATCGAGCAGAGATTTCTCTTCTACGTTTAACTCATCGCGGCCTTCCGGCGCCAACATCAAGTCGAGTAACGAAAGCAATGTACTGATTTTGTCTGCTGAAGGCTCGCCCGGTTTGTCTTCAGGACCAAGGTCAAACGGATTGAGAATATATCCTGAACTAGGACCGAGGTCAACGTACGCGCAAAGCTCTGGTCCGAGCAACTCAGTGATAAAGCGGTAGGCACCAAATTTGTCGACCGTTTTATCAATCAATACAAAGTGCGTGCCAAGCGGCAACAGTCGCAGAATGAGCATGGATACGGCAAATGATTTACCGGCCCCAGTCGTTCCTACGACGAACATATTATTAGCATCTTTGCCGGCGCCTCGAAAGAATGGATTGAGAAGCACCGGCTCGCGTGAAGCGATAGCGAATCCGAACGGCACACCATCAGGAGTTCCGCAACTAGCGGTAAAGAACGGCCAGAAGGTTCCGACTACAGGTGACATGACGCGGTGAACAACGGCTAACTTATCTACACCAGACGCGAGGGTCGATTGCCAGGCGTCCAGCTGTAGTAATTGCCCCCGGTCGAACTGCGCACCGCGGTTTTTAAAGACACGACGAATCTCGTCTGTATTTTGTGCAAGATGTTCAGGTGAATCAGCACTCGTTGTAATGTAGAGGGAGACGTCGAACGCCTTATTGGAGCTGCGCAAAAATTCTTGAATAGCAGAAGCCGCACGGCGCGTAGATTCCAAACCTTCAAGGTCAGGGGTAGCCATCTGCGTGCTTGTCACAACACCCAAGTGATAATCGCGCTTGATCTTTGCTCGCACTTTATCTTGGTCGCAAGTGTGCACAAACAGAGACAACGTGTATTCAACGCTCAGCGTGAGCAGGTCAACCAACCATCCCATCCAAGTTTCGTGAGGTGGTTGCGCCATATACTGAGTGCCGATATAGCGCCCATCCAACCAGATGTAGTTGTCGTAGACCTTAAGGGCAGAATGCGCCAATGAAGACGCTTCAGAGATACCCTCCCGTGAAGGTGGGGCATCCACCTCTCGTTGGGCGAGCGCAGGATTGAGGTCTTGATAGAGCAGATTGCGCACTTCTTTGCGCGTGAGAACGTGCGGTCGCAAGTTGGCACCGCGAAGCTGCTCGGTTGTTGTCTTGGCCAGCCGATGCAGCGTCTCGAGGTATTCTTCGTGCTTTTGAATTGAACGCTTACCGTCCCAAGGTTTACCAGTATTTGTTTTGCAATCAGGCGGCTGGTAGCTGACCACGACATAGAAGTCGCGCTGCGGCACAAAAGAAAGATCCTGAATCTGCCGAAACCACTTATCGGTGTAGTCTGCATACCATTTGAGATATTCGTTGTCTGTTTTGATCAAACTCTGATAGCGCGAGAGGTACTCGTCTACCGGCAAGTTACGAGCTTTTACGAGGATCTGAATGTCGGAGTCGCAGGAATTTGCGAAGTTGGCGAAGTTCTGAGCCAGTGTGTTGCGGTCCGCTTCGTCGAACAAGAGCGCGTTGATGCCTTTGCACTGAACGTAGCGACGCATACTACCGTCTGCGAGGATGACTAAGCCCTCGTCGTTGTCTTCTCCGGGAATGTCATAGATAAAGCAAACGTCTTGCCAGCTGTTGCCACCACGTCTGTCTTTTACGATCTCCTCCGGTGCGCTGCCGTCGGCATTAGGCTCCTCGCCCAGCGGCAACATATCGCGAACCATTGCAGGCAGCGAATTATAGAGACCGCCCCAAATGTTCTGAAAAGAAGGCATGGGGGTAATCGGTATGCTACGACCGACAATAGCAGGCTTGTTAGCGCCAGAATCCGAAGAACGGCCCATTCCTCCTGAGCCGAATCCCGCATTCATTGGTCGTCTTGTGCTGTCTGCCATTCCACCGATATGTTTTAGAGTTGGCTGTGATTACGAGGCATCTACGTAGTTGTCGTCTTCGCGCTTCTTGGCTTCAATTATAGTCGGATCGGGATATATGGGCGCGATTTCGGGGTGAGGCAGCCAGACAGTGGGTAGTATCTTGAGCCTGTAGAAGAGCATGTTCTTCCACCAAGACCATGGTTTAATTTCCGACATCTTGACGAGTGCAATAGCAGCACAGATCAACACGATGAAAACGACAGCGCCGCCGGGCATACCGTTCACTTTTACTTCTTTTGGCACTTGAGTTGCAGCACCAAAAGCGATCAGAACGGCAAAAAACATCATACCGAGCTGAATGATCGTAAAGTCAAAAACCTTCAGCGGTTTGTTCAGGATAATCACTTTGTGCATTTGAGACATTGTTGGCTATCCCTTATTTGTTTCCAGGCGGAAAGCGAATCGCATCCGCGTTACCCATGGCGGCCAATTTCATTAGCTTTCTGGCCATGGCCGCGAAACGTGCAGGCAACCTCATTATTACCTGATTGTAGTACTGTTTGCACCTATCGAAATCACTAGATCTTCGGTAAAGTTCGCCAATCAGGTACTCTATGGTCGGTCGTTGTTCGAGCGGGCACGAGACATCTAATAGCGATTTGGCATAAGCATCGGCTGCCAGCCTGCGATATTCGCGAGCCTGTGGATAGGCCCTGGCATCGTCTGCACACCAGGCAGCATTGAGATAAAAAGTGCCGACGTTGTAGAAATCGCCACCGGCTTTCTCAGCACTCAGTGCTGCCTGTCGAAACTGCAAGTGCGGAGTCATATTGGGTTGGTTGAGAACCGCAATCTCTTTGGTCGGTTCAAAATTGTGCATCCAGTCAGCCTTGCCGCAACTTGGGCAAGTACATATGGTGAATGGCTCGTATTGCTCGGCCAAACCTTCGAAGTCTTGCCTAAGTTCGCTGTTTCGGATGCCAGTGTCCACGAAAACGGGCAATTGCAGTGAATTGAATTTGATTCCGCACGTGTGGCATCGAACGGGAACTGTTGCGAGATGCATATTGGACCGTCTCTAGATGAACCTCCTCAATATTCTACCCAGCATTAAACGACATCCGGGTCGATATATTCCGGGTGGTCTGGAGAAGAGTTCTTCTTCTTCTTCTTGCGATTCAACTGACCTTCCTGAGGCGTGAATTCGGTATTCTGCGCGCTAGCCGGTGGTGCAGGCAAGTCAGGTTTGGTAGGCTGATTTCCGCTTTGCTGCTGGCTGCTTTGCCGCTTCATGGCCCCCCAGGCTCCTAAGGCTGTAGCCCCCGAACCGAAGCCCGTCGAAGCGATGGTCGGGCCATGCGGTGGTTGGCTCGTCGGTGGGCTGCTCGGCATTTGCTGTTCTTGCTGAGCCGCCCAGTGATGTCCGTCATGTGTCTCAACCGGCGTGTGGCTAGAGTCTGAAGTTACCCATTGACCGTCATTGCGCTCAACTACATGGTTTTGCGAATGGTCGGCAACCCAGTGATTGGCTTCATAATGAGCGATCGACTGTCCGTCGGCCATAGCCTGGATCTGGCCACCTTCAGACGTCTGAATCTGAACTGGACCTTGCAGGTGCTCCTGCTGAGCCAGATTTTGCAGACCCTCTATCTGTTGTGGATTCTGATGGACGTAGTTGACCATATCAGGTGTCATGTTGTTGGCTGGCATCACCAGGTCGGGCTGCCCGCTTGACGAGTAGGCGGTGAAGTTGCCCTGGTTATAGCCTATTTCAGGCGCACCTTGAACAGTCCAACTGCCTTGGCTCTGCCCGCTGGGATCAGTGTAGCTCACTTGTGGCGAGTACTGAACCGGCGTCTCTTGAGCAGTATTCACGTACTGGTTGTTAGCGACCCAGTTGCCACTGTTATCCTGCACAACGGAACCGCCGCTTGTTTCCCAACGTTGATTGGTGGTGTCGTAACTGGCCACAACCTGACCGTTTTGTCCTACCGCCTGAACGACGTTGGTGCCATCCGGCGCGGCATGAGTTTGCATGTGAACAGGTCCAGCGTGCATCTGATCGGCAAGGTGTTGAACACCAGAGTTCACTTGTGCTGGTGTCCAGCCACCAGTGGAACTGTCATAGTTGGCGACAGTCTGGCCGCCGGAGCCGACAGCCTGGAATCCACCGTGTCCGTCAGCCTGGACATGAACCTGACCAACATGTTCGGCAGCCGCCATCTGATTGACGCTGGAGTTATTTGTCACCCAATCACCGGCTTGATTCTGATAGACAGAACCGCCTGAACCGGCAGCTTCCCAGCGATGTTCGGCACTGTTGTAGTTGGCTACAACTTGACCGGAGTCACCGACAGCCTGCAGATGATGTTGTGAATCGTACTGCATGTGCACCTGCCCGGCGCCCTCTTGGCTAGCCATTGCCTGCAACTGCTGTCCGGCATTACCGGTCGAAGCTAGAATCTCAGGCGAGTGGCTGTGTTGGATGTTTTGCACCATATCTGGTGTGACAGATGCAGCCGGAGCAGTGTAGCCGCTAGCCTCCATCATATGAGTTTGAGGATTGTAATGCACATCCGGAGCGCCTTGTGCGGACCAGGTGACATTACCGCTGCCGGTATCATGAGCGGTAAGCGGAGTACTTGACCCTGGAGCGACCCATTGCCCGCTGCTGTTCATAACCACATCGGCAGTGCCGGAGTGTTGCGAGGCAACCCATTGCCCGCCCTGCTCGGAAGCAATCAAATGCTGCACACCGTGCGAATCGTTTGCCACCACATGATGTCCATCAGACGTCAGATGTGGTGCCTGCAGTCCTTCCTGTTGTGCAAGCTGTTGGAAACTGTGTTGCTGAACGGGGCTCATATCGCCGAGAGGTTGGCCTGAGGCCGGTGCGATCGCTCCGCCGTCATATCCCATAGCGGAGTAACTACCGGCGGTACCAGCGCTGGCGAACTGCCAGTGGCCACTGCTATCGGTCTGCAGGGTGTGTCCAGGGCTAGCGGAATCGATCCACTGTCCATGCGTAGACTGAGCGACCTGTCCGGTCTGATCGTACTGTCCATGGTTCAATACCGCATGCGTGTCATGGCCTTGTGCGTCAGTTGCCACCCAAGTTTGATGTTGGGCATCGTAATGGGCGATGTGATGGCCGCCTGCATCTGCATACAGCTGGCCGCCGGTGACGTTGTACGCGTAAGTACCATAGCCTTCGCTCTGTGCAAGACCGGTGAGACCTTGCATCGGTGAACCAGGCGTCGCTTCTTGACCTACAGACTGAGCACTGAATGCCACGTTCGGATTGACATCGGCTGGCAATCCGGTTGTCAGCGCTTCCGGCTTGTGGAATTCACCAGCGGTTTGCTGAGGCACGTGTGCATAAACGCCCTCTGGTGTATTTTTGGCAAACTCTGTGCCGCTCATCGCCTGACCGTTAACGTTAAAGTTACCGGTGGACGGGTCAAATCCGATGTGGGCAGCGGCTGAATTCGGATTTTGCGCATCAGCGACGTGCCAGTTATTACCCTCGTGGGCCAAAGGCGTTCCAGTGCTGGCAGCCGTCCAGTTGCCGTTCATATCCATTACAACCTGACCATTGGTACCAGGAGCACAGAGCTGTCCATCCTGACCAATGTGGCCCAAAGGCTGTCCGTTCGGACCGACAATGTCGGTACCGTTTGGTCCCACCAGGGCAGTCATATCGTTTGGACTGATATGAGCATCCTTGGCTAAACCATTGAGCTGGGAGGCATGGACTGAACCGTAATCCTGACCGGCTTGCAGGTGGATAGCTTCTCCGCCCGGTGCCGGTGCAAGACCGCTTGGAGCGCCGCCTATGTCCATTCCGCCTGGTGGGAAACCAGTGGTGCCACCGACTTTCAAAGCTTCACCGGTACTGGCGTTGATCAACTCGCCATTGGCACCGATTGCTAGTCCGGAACCGTTGTTGCTCATAGCAGACAGCGTTGCAGCAGACAAGTTGCTGTTGGCCAAGTTCTGCAAACCGTTTGGATCTGCATTCGGCCCGGCGAGCTGACGCAACTTGTCAGCGTCATGGTCTTGAACTGCCTTCAATTGGTCAGCCAGTTGTTTTTGCTGTTCAGGAGTTAAGTGTTCACCAGGCTTGGCTCCATTTACAGAGAGGTTGCCGTCTTTGTCGACATGTAATCCGCTATTTGGATGCTGGCCAGTCTTGGAAGGATCGTTTATAGCGAGGCCAGCCGGGACGATGCCCATCTGTGACGGGTCGCCTGTCGTTGCAGATTTGCTGTCTGGCGGTCCCGATGTTGGGATATGCTGAGGCAGTGATTTGTCGTGCGGGTCGGTGGCACTTCCAGGAGGCGCCGACGATTGCTCGAGTCCGCGTCTTGTTGGCGTGCCAGATGCATTGTCTTGCGACAATCCAGGCGGAATAGGTTTACCGTCGGGGCCAAGATGTGGTGTGTTAGCACCGGGTGCTGGACCACGATTTGCCGTATTAGTGGTGAGTGCACTGTTGGTTGGATGCTGGGCTGCTTGATTGGCTGCATTCTGTGCAGTACCGTGGGCATTGGGCGCACCATGATGCTGATGGTGGCTGCCACCAGGTCCGCCACCACTACCTTTGCCACCACCGCCATGAGAGGCACTGGATGCTGCCTTCTGCATGGCTTGCTGCACGCCTTGGGAAGCGCCGTTGGTGACCAAGCCGACAAAGTCGAAAGCATAATTGGTAACGATCGTGGACAAGAAATTGAGAGCCGTCATGATTACCGTACCCGTGTCGCTAACGCCACGGAAACATGCCATCAAAAGCACCACAGTATTCCAAAACAGACTCCAGAAGCAGAGGATGATTACACCCTCTACCCAGCTCGGAAGCGCGCCTCGCAAGCTCTTAACAGGCCATACCCAGAGAGCGGCAGCGATCGGTCCCATGCAGAAGAGGTAAAACAGGAAAGCTTCTTGGAAGGCACAAAGGATATTCCAGGTTGCTGTCAGACCGACGTTGGTTCCATTAATAGCCAGGCGGCTGATCAATTTGCTCTGTTTCTGATCTTCGTCTGCTACCAAGCTTTTATCTAGCCCGGCGCACGGATCGTACTGCCTTACGTCGAGGTCCAGAGCTTCAAAGCCGGAGAAGGACGATTGCCCTTGTGGTTGCGAATTATCCTGTCCACCTGGACGGATGGCATTCTTATTAGACTGTTGGGCATTGACCGGAAATGCGCGCCACAAGGCACACTGCGCGTCATGGTACATGTCTGTACCAAATATTCGCGTGTACTCGTCGGCAATAGTGAAGTGAATTGAATTGGAAACATCAATACCGTAGTTGATCACAAGCAATGTGCCAGGAATCATGAAGATGGCAATAATGGAGCGGAAGATCCCTTCGAAAGGACTCGTTTCACCGAGCACATTGGAGCCCTGAGCAACGATCGCCTTCACCTGACAGAGCACCGCGCCTGGTAGCAAAAGCAACACGGCGATCGGTATAAACAAACGATCGCGAATCAAGAGCCAGCGGTTACCTGCTTCACTAGTAAAGTTGACCAGAAATTTTTCCTGGAATTGAATCGCACTCTGTCCCTGATTTGTAGTCATACCGGCAGCACTATTGGCAGCCGAACCGGCTTGCATACCGCTTTGCGCAGTAGATTGCCACATGTTGCGCTCTGGATCTGATTGTTGTTCAGTCTCGATGTTCTGATTCATGCGCTCGATGATCTGAAACTGAGTATCCGAAAGAGGGAAACCAGTCGTGCGCATCATATTTTTCAAAATACCCTGGTCTTTCATCGAGGGGGTACTCGATTGCAAGGTCGGTATTTGAACGGGCCACATTTGCACTGGACCGGAGGTTGAGTGATTGACAGTGCCAGGTCCTTGCGATTCACCGTTTTGAACGACGTCAGATCCGCCAGCTTCTTGAGGGAAGAAGACGCGACCGGCTTTATTGCGCAATCCCCAGTTGTTACGGATGTTCCAAGAGTCACCCTTGTTAGGGTCTGTAAGAGCAGTCGTCGAGGCATTGCCGGTATTAGCCGAAGCAGGCGAATTAGCCGCCACTCCGAAGAAGAGCAGAAAAGCAATCATCCCAGGTAGAGATTTTGCTATGCCGGTTAGTTTCATCGTTCTGTCCTCTGTACGTCTTTGTACTAGTAGTCCCTGTCAAACTTAGGTGATCGCGGTGCCCGAATCAGGTGGTGGTAGGCTCGGCTTCGCTCCTGGTTTCGAGTTGTCTGAACCGGCCACTGGATCAGGCTGCGAGGAGCCGCTCTGCGGAGGTCCTTGTTGCGGCGTTCCGGCATCAGCCACCTGTACCGGAGCAGCAGAGCGCTCGGTGGTGCTACGGGTGTCAGTGGATGTTGACGGAGTCGACGGGGGCGGTGCTTGACCGTTGTCACTAATGTGATCAGCAGCAGCCATGGCAGTTTTCGTGTCTGGTGTTGCCTTAATTTGGTCGTCACCACTGGCGTTAGCGTTTGGAGTGACCGTTGCGTTAGCGGTCGAGGGCGAGGGACTCGAGTTCGGTACTGTACCCGAAGCATTGGGACCAGCATCTGCTACCTGTTGTGGATTGCCAGCCGTGGGCGGCGCTGTCGCCTGTTGGGTAGGAGTGGTACCAGTATTGTTTGATGCCGAGGGGCCTGACGGTGGTGCCTTACCAATGTCTCCCGGACCAACGCTGCTTCCGGGAACACCAGCTTGCCCTCTGGCAGCCTCCATATTGGAACCAATTTGGTTCTGGGTGAGGTTAGATATAGCGGGGTTAACCTGGTTGAAGGCTTGTCCTACTGCGTTGATCTGCGATTGAGGCACGCCAGCAGCAGAAGCAGCCTGTCCAGCTGCCGGACCAGCGGCCTGAGCCAGCGATTGTCCTGCACTCATGGCTTGAGTGAATGCCTTACCGGGGTCGTAGTCAAACGGATGGAAAGGCACATAGAGCATGAGCCCAAGCAAACAGATGAAAACAGTGACTTCCCATTGAAGATTGAGCTTTTGGCCTGTATCCATCATCCACAGAATGCGCTGGGTCATGATCGCCAAAATTACCATCCAGTAAAAGCGCCACAGCGAAACGCAGATTACGGCGTCAACCCAACCAGAGAAAACGTTACTGTTAGGTGCAGCAGGGTTTGAACCGCTGAGTACCGGCCAGGCAAAGAAAGCTGCGGCCAAAGGGCCGAGGAGAAACAGGTAGCACATGAACACAAGCTGGTAAGCACCCAAAATGAGCACAGCAATCGACAATGCGTAGATTGCCATATTCAAAACCAATTCCATCGTTTGACTGGTCCACAACTGACGTTCCTGAATCGCCTTACCGTCAGGAGTATCAACAGAGAGACCGTCACCACCAGCACCAAAGGAGAACACGCCTCCACCAATACCCAGGTCGCCCAGAATGCCACTAATGGCGCTGTTTAATCCAGGAGTGACCATACCGGCGAGCGCACCACCGACGGAGCTACCAAAGCTGGCATCGAGCGAGCTGGTAATGAAACTATCTGCAGCGCTGATCACGCCCGAGCCAGAGTTGCTGCCCGAGCTTCCGGAGCCTGCACCACCCGAGTTTGAGCCACCACTTCCAGAGCCACTTGGAGGCATGATGGCGTTATCGACGTTAGCCACGGGCACGTCGTAGATAGTTTGCTGAGTCCACGAGTTGATCACACTAGTGTCGACATAGTCACTGACACTGTAGGTAAGCGAATTCCCCACATCGATGGCGTAGCTCATGATCAATTGCGTAGCAGGAATCAAGAAGACAGCGATCATCGCTCTCAAGATCCCCTCAAATGGCGAGGGACCTTGCTGTCCGAGGATACCCGCTGTCACCTGTCCTTTGACCTGTGTCAGCACGGCACCAGGCAACAAGAACAGAATTGCCATCGGTGTGAAGACAAACTTGTACATTTGCTGAACCATCCACACGGCTCCGGAGACCGGCTTCCATGGCGAGTCCGAAGCTGTGGGCGTACCGGCGTTCTCGTTGGCGATGTTGATAAGAGAACCCATCATAGACGAGCTCGAGCCAAATACTTGCGAGCCACCACCGGCGCCACCACCTGCGGAATACCCTCCCTGAATACCGGAAACGGCTCCTTGGAAGCCGCTATTTGCAGCGCCAGCGAACGAGTTGGAAGCTGACGCACCTTGAAGCTGCGCCTGGTTCATTGAAGTCCACATGGTGCGCTCGGGGTCGCCCTGCATTTCAAGTTTGCGTTGAATATTGGCACGAGCGATAATCTGATACTGAGTATCAGATAACGGCAACCCTGATGTCGTCAACTGGTCCTTGAAGATGGCACAGTCTTTCTTGGTTGGCGGGACCTGAATTTCTGGCGTGTATGGCTGGTAATAGAAGCCGTTCGTGTAGTTCGGAATAACTTGCATCAAAGCGGGGAATTGACCGATTTGCGGCGTAAAATTGTCTTGCGATTCCTGCAAACGCGTCGTAGCATTTGGGTCTTGACCTTGACCGGCGACCTGCTGCAATGTGTCTGATTGGCGAATATGAGCCATCCACAGATTGCGCTTGTCGTAGTTTTTAACAATCTCTCCCGGTTGATTCGGGTTGATGTCTTGAATGCTGGAAGGACCAGTCGATATATCAGTGTCGCTGCCTATGTCCGCTGACGCGAGTTGCCCGCCGCCGAAACAAAGCGCGAACAAGAGAGTGGCAATGGCAATCGCTTGCGCCAATCTCCCTCTGTCATTTAATTTGCTTACTCGTTTCATTTGCTCTACCTGCAACTCGGACTTACTGTCTACGCATCTGTACACTTCTGCCACCATCGGACAAGACTACGGCCAACCTATCGTTGTACGGTCTGCCAAAAATCGTAATCGTTCCTTTCACGTCTTGATTTGGCGGCACGAGCGTCTGATCGAAATCAGCACGCACCGCGGCATCGGCCAACTTGTGCGCTCCATCTGAAATAGAGACGGAGTCTGGTCCGAAACTAAAATTGCTGCTACCGGAGTTATGAATAGTGACGGTCAGAACCGATTTGCGAGGTGTCACGTTTACTTCTTTCAAGAAGAAACTGATATCACTTCTAGCGGGAGCGTTGTCAGCGTCGCTCTTCGACGCCACCGAATCTGGTGCGGGAGACAGATCGCCGCCAGCACCTTTCTTATCCGCTACTTTGGTGGCGGATGCGCCTTTTTTGTCTTTCTTGGGATCAGCTTTGGCTTCTTTTTTGTCTTGCTTACTGTCGTGAGCCTTGTCGCCTTTGCCTTTCTCAGCAACTTTTTCGGCCTTCTCCGCTTTCTTCTCTTCTTTGCGTTCCTGCTTGGAAGCTTTGTCGCCTTTGGCAACTTTATCGTTACCTTTGCCGTCATCAGAACTATCGGACTTATCCGCATCACCTTCTTTGTGGTGGTGGAAACCAAAAAGTGAACCGACCGATCCGATCACGTCGAGTCCGCCCTTTGCTTTGGCGCTAGCGTCGGAAGACGGGTCTGGTGCTTGCGCTAACGACTCCAGCGTTGGTGTCACGCCTGATACGTGGCCGATAATAGTGCGGGCAGCATTTGCCCCCACTGTTGAAACCAGCTCCCCTTGAGCAGCTTTCATGTCGTCTTTAGTAGACTCGGCTTCGGTTTGAGCTTGCGCCAGGTCAGCAGCGGCACGCTGTGACTCGGATGGAGTGGTGGCATAATCGACTTCTTGCTTGCGGGCCGCAACGCTTTGTTGAGCCAAAGCGTACTTATTGTACGAATAGAGATAACGCATATACGACTGGACGAGATCTTTCTCCAGCTTCTTCACTGCAGGCACCACGCGCTTGTCTAAAGTCGCTTGCTTGAAGATTGAATCGACTTGTCGTTGGGAAACTTCAAAGCTTCCCTTGGTGCCATCGGCAGGCAAGCCGACATCGACATGATTGAGTTGTTCAGACACCTTGTCGTCTTTGGCTATCGCCTTGATATCGGGGGAAGTGGCAAGAAATCCTTTCCACAAGATCTTCAGGTCATCTCTTTGCTTATATGGGGAGCGAGATTCCATACCAGTCGGTGTGATCGGCACAAAAGCTGCTGCCGGCTTTTTCGGTTTCACATCGTCGTCATCGTTGTTAGCACGTGAGCTGCCACCACCGTTGCCAGCCGAGAACGGGCTACCTGCAGGACGCGGAGCAGGGCCTGCGGGAGCGGCGGGAGCCATTGGCTGATAAGGCATGGCATAAGGATTCATATACGGGTTGGCATACGGATTAGCATATGGATTACCGTACGGATTAGGCGGTGCACTCGGGTTGCCGTAAGCCATCGCTTGTGCCTGAGTAGACAATGTCACCGCTGGTGGTGGCGGAATAAGACCGCCACCAAGCGCACCGGGTGGTGGCGGTGGGGCTGCATTGTAGGCTGCTCCGTAAGTAGCGGTCGGAGTCGCCGGCGCCGTGGGCGCGCTCGGCACGGTGGCGGCGTTCGCTGCACCGGCTGCGTCTACCGGGTCAGGCGAGCTGGAATTCGAAGGCGTCACGATTGGTCCGGATTGTTTGGCAATTTCTTCAGCCGGGGGTGCAATCGGATCTGTGATCACTTTGGGCAATACGCGTCCCTGTCCGAAAATGCTTGTCGATTGATTATTAGAAGCAGGAGCAGCCGCCTGCTGTGACGCTTGGGCGGCAGCTCGCGCTTCGGCTTCCTGTTGCTCAATCTTGGCCAACACCTGGGGGTCGACTTTCGGTCTCAAGGCACCGAGTACACCATTTCCACGGGGCACCATCGCGTGCGAATCGATAGTGCCTGACCCGCTTTGAGAGCAGCCGGTCAGGCAAATGATTGAAGATAATCCGATTACGACTCGACGCATTTGTTAGTTGTTACCGCTCTTTGCTCTCTTCTCTTTCTGTTCGTGGTCTGTGTTTTCGTGGTTTTTATTTGGTTCTATTGGTTTAGTGTCTCAGGAGTTTGCCGTGAACGTTGGACTCGGTTGATGAAGCAGCTCCAGTACCGGTTCCGGAACCTGTTCCGTAGCCACCATAACTAGAGACCGCTGGTCCGTTGTAATTGCCATTCGAACGACCTTGCGGCGGAGCCATGCCACCAGCAGGTCCAGCACCTGCACCGTTGCCTTTAGGCTTAGCCATGATGTTACCGAGAACGCCTTTGGTCACACCCGGTAGAGATCCAGCTGGCGCCATGCCACGTGCAGGAATGTTTGATGGTCCGTTGAACCCGGATTTAGGAAGTGCATTTGCAGGTGCTGATCTGTATCCCGGTCCGTTGCCGGCAATCGGAACACCCCCTGCCGGAAGAAGCGGACCGCCGCCGCCGAGGGCACCACTACCACCGCCACCACCTCCGCCTCCGAAACCTTGCGGAGCCGGCGGCAATTCAATTGATTGTGCCGCAGCAGGAGCTTCTCTGAAGTCTCTGATTACCGGACGTTCATCTAGAATCTGAATCTCGCGCGGCGATTCGTGCCAAGTCGCTTTACCGAGAGCTTTCTGGTCGACTCGTTGTTGCGCGTAGCTGGGAGACACTGAAACCACACTTAGTAAACCCAAGGCTGCTACGTAACCTAGATTTTTGAAGATACTCATACCTGCTCCTTTTCCCGACCTGCCATGTTGGATGAATTCGTCAACCGGGGCATTAAAACTTCATTTTGCTCATGCCCATCCCCATTCCCATTCCGGACATAGACGTTGCCATGCTGCCGGCCTGCTGGATTGGTCTTGTTACCATCCTTCCCGTTTTCTTCAAGAATTTACTGCCAGCGGTGGGCTTTTGCCCGTAACTGAAATCGTCATCCGGCAAAGACAAGTCTTGCGTCTTGGCTTGATTGAGCACCACAGGAGCGGGAGCATCGGTCGGAGTTGTGCGGTCATTGGCTGGATTCAGCCGGGGTTCGACAGGAGCACCAGCCTGACGGCCGCCATTACCGGCGGCACTATAAGAATCGTGATTGTTGACAGGCATCGGCGCTGTATTAGCCTTGTAGTAGCCACGTCCTTTATCCTGGATGAAGGCACCAGGATCATAGTGGTTGTAATGTTGGTGAACGCCGACTGGTTGCGGTGGACCACCTGGAGCCGGACCGCCGCCGCCACCACCGTAACTTGACGATTTACTCCAGCCCGTCGAGACGGGCAGGTCGAGGCGGTCGGGTAAAGGCGGGAAACCGGCGGCGACAACCGGTTCGTCAGCGGCTATCGGCTCAATCGAAACATCTGGTTGTGGCACGTGTGGCGTCGGTTGCCAACCATTACCGACAGGCCCACCCTGGTTGACGGGCACTGATATCACAGGTGCGGGAGCGCCATGTCTTTCTTGCTGCGCTTGTTGCGCATATTGATTGTCACCAGGCTGGTGCACATATTTGCCCATGTTGGTCGGAGGCAGCTGGCTGAACGCCGGCGGCATCATGACAACAATAGCGACGGTAGGGGCTATGGTGGTTATGGCTGCAAATAGTCGTCTCACGACAATCCCTCCAGGGATAAGTTCGATTCAAGTACGACGCGTTGGCTGCAAAAAAATAGTAAGGAAAAACGCCGAAAATCTTGAGCGTGTACTCTTCTCTCTAGTCTAACAATTATGTGGACAAGTCAACTCCCAAGCTGGACAAAATGGGCGTTCCAGCAGCTCAAACCACGAAGTGACTTATTTTTAATGAAATCCGACGCGATTGTCAATACCTACGTATGTTTCCCCTAATTTTTGTTGCCTAGAATACATTTTTAGCACTTCTTGACTTCCAAGAGAAAACACAGTCAAAACCCCATTGTTTAAAAATCGAAATCGATACAATTGACTGTGATGCGTGGAACATAAGTATCTGCGCACGCTTTAAAACGCTGACGACTGATAATTACACGGAACACCGAATGACATCGCTGTCCAGCAGAGCTTTTGTTCATGCAAACTTACTAAAACCCTCATCACCAGGCTTGTTTGACTGCCGCGGCCGTCTTCGTTCGAAGTTAAGCTTGGGTGTAGCTTTAGTTGTATTACTTGTTTCGGCATCGACTTCAAGCTCGAGCTTTGCCGCGGCCGCTAAAGCACGCAGACGCTCCTCCGGTGGCGGCGGCGGCGGGTCCAGCGGAATGCCTGTTGTCAATGAAGCGAACATGAATCCGCTCGACCATAATAATCGTGGCGTCGAATACGGACGCCGCGGACTCTGGCCTCAGGCAATTGCTGAGCACGAAACTGCTCTTAACGGTGATCCTGAAAATCCGCAGTTCCGCACAAACCTTTCTGCAGCTCTTTTAAAATACGGTCAATCACTGGCTTCCCAAAAGAAGTGGCCACAAGCTGCCAGTCATTTGCGTCAAGCACTTTATGTCGACCCTAACAACCAAGATGCAGCCATTCTCCTCGACACCTGCGTCAAAGCGATGGGGGGTGACCCGAACAATCATTCAAAGATGGGCGAAGATCTAGACGTCGCCGGCAATTATCCGGAAGCCATTGCTGAATACAGGCGAGCTACCCGTGCTGATGACAGTGGAATCAGCTATGCAAATCTCGGACGCGTGCTTATGAAACAAGGTGCTAGCTCACCAGCACGGCTTGTCGAAGGCTATAAGATGATGCGTACAGCTGTCGGAAAAAACTGGGAGCCGGATCAACAAATCGAGCTGTCCAAGTGCCACTGCCAGCTGGGAAATATCCTCAAGGAATATGCCTTCACCGCACGCGAACGCGGAGCAACAGATGTAGCGCTCAAACGATTGATGAACGCATCTGTCGAGTATCGTCGAGCGGTGCAGATAAACCCGCTTAACTTCGACGCAATAAGCGGGTTGATTGAAGTTGGCAGAGAAGCAACGGCGATCAAACCGAGCTTCGATAATCACTTGATGCTTGGTGGTGCCTATGTTCTCAGAGGTGACCTAGACCGCGCCAAGCACGAGTACGAAGAATGCAACAAGGCAGATCCGAACAACGAGATGTTGAACCAGGCAAGAAAAGCCTATCACTTCGCAGTTGTGAGTAGCACGCAGCATGCTGACATGGTTCCGCGCTCAATCACAGTCGCTGAAGATGCGCTCAAGAAAAATCCCAATGATGCGCTATGGCTCTACATATGGGGCATGGCAAAAGAGAGCCAGGGCGACCGGGAGTCTGCCATGAAGGCTTACAATAAGGCATATTCAATTATGCCTGGTCTACCGAAGCTGAAAGAACGCATGGGCATAGCCGGTACGGCGAAGCCGGCATCGGCAGCCAGTGGCACTAGTTCTGCCGCTCCTGGTGGAACCGGTGCCGCTGCCAGCGCCGCACCGGCTGCAGCAGCGGTCCCTCCAGCACCACCGGTAAATCCCAAGGAACTAGAGATGCTAGCTTCGGCGCAATCGAAATCACGCAACGGCGACCTTGATGGTGCCTTGAAAGACTGCTCGGATTTACTCGAAAAGAACTCTCAAAATGGTGATGCCTGGCTGTTGCAAGGTCACATCCAGGAGAAGAAGGGCTTGCTGGATGATGCCTCAGTCTCTTACCGCCAGGCAGTCTATCTGAAGGCAGCGGGTGCCGACGAGGCCGCAAGGCAAGTTGATAGTTCGCGCGTGGCAAAGCCGATGGAAGAAGCAGACAAACAGATGGCTGCTGGTGATATGGTGGCTGCCAGCGCAACACTCAAAGAGATAGTCAGCCTCGCTCCTAATCTCCCTGGACCGCACAAAAAATTAGCTGATGTTCTAGAGAAGTTAGGCGATAGCAAAGAAGCAGAGAGAGAGAGAAAGAGAGCAGGCGAGTTAGATAAGAAATGAGAAAGCACCAGGCATCAAGTTGGCAAAGATCGATCGCGGCAGCTGCTACGCTGCTTATACTCTCGCCTCTCAGACCGGTTCTGGCTACTGATTTAGCTGGCGCAGACGAGTTATTGATCAAGAACAACTTCAAAGCCGCTGAAGATGCGTATCGAGAATTAGTCGACAGCGACGATACAGGAGACGCTTATGCAGGACTCTGCGTGGCTCTCGCCAAACAAGCAGTACCGAGCAAGATCGTTGAAGCTGAGAAACTGTTGAAAAAAGCGCACGAAAAGTTCTCTGAGAATGCAAACCTGATGGCAGCGGCCGGATACGTATCCTTCGTACACTCTAAGAACGTAGCTTCGCCAGCCAAACGAGATCAATTCCTTGATGCATCAGAGAATCTCTGCAAGCGTGCAATCAAGATGGACCCTGAAATCCTCATTGCTCAGCAGACTCTGGGTCTAGTGCGCCTGGCACAAGACGATACTCAAGGAGCAATAGCACCACTGAAGAAGTCTGTTGAAATTGCTGAAAACGCAGTCAATCTAAGCCTTCTCGCGCAAGCAGAGCTAAAGCTGGATCCCAAAGACAAAGAGGCTGCCGATCTTGTCGACAAAGCATTGGCTCTCAAGTCTGACTACCCGCAAGCGCACATAGAGAAAGCAATCGTATTGCTCAATCAGGACAAGCCAGAAGATGCATTCATGGAGCTAAAGAGCGTGCCGGAAGTGGCGCGCAACAGCGAATGGTATCAAGTGCAAGGTGATGTCTATAAAAAGCAAGGCGATGGTCCGGCTTCACTAGCATCATGGAAAGAGTCAGTGCGACTGGAGCCCCACAATCCAGATGCTTACCGCCATCTAGCCGAATATCACACCATCCGTGGTGACGGCGAAATGGCGATATCCGAGATGCATGATGCTCTTGAAATTTTACCGAACGATCTCCCCTTGAGAATGCAGCTGGCAGAACTGGCTCTGCGTGAAGACAAACTTGAAGTGGCCGAATCGGAATATCGCACCGTTCTCTCTTCGCAAGAAGATGATCCGGCAGCATTGCTGGGATTGTCGCGTGTTTACTTCAAAAAAGCCCGCAAGGACGGTCAATATCCCTCTGGTTGGCAACAGCTGCTGGACAAGCTGCAAAACGTAGTCACTGAGCAGTCTGTGCGCGGACAAGTGGTGAAAGATGGTGCCGCCAATCTGACCGAAAACATCAAACTCTCTGAAGCCGAAAAGGCCTTGTCGCAAAAGAGGTTCCGTGAAGCGAGAAAGATGTTTCAACCAGTGATCGAGCTACACAGGAGTGACCCCTATCAACTTCTCACTCTGGGCGAACAATGCTTCAACGACGGTGATTTTCGTTCGGCCGAGCAAGCGTACAACTATGCCAAAGAGATTCCGGAAGTGGCTCCACGCGCGGAGCAAGGATTGAGTAAAATCTCCTCGCAAAGAGAAGAGGCGGCTCGCTACACAAAATTAGGTGACGCTACCTGGAGCTTGCCGGAAGTGGCAGTCGACAATTACAAACACGCTCTAATACACGATCCGCAGTATCCTCCGGCCTATTATGGACTGTTCGGACTGTTTAGCAAAAGCAAAAGCCCCGATACGGATAGAGCAATAGAGAATGCCACAGCATTTTTGGAAGCGGCAGACGACAGCAACGCTTCCAGGAAGGAAGTGGAGCAGTCGCTGGAAAAACTGCGTAAACGTGCTGACAAAGGCAAGAAGTAGCCTGCTAGTATTTGGTATTAGTTGAAGAAACGAGATATGGAAATATAGAGAAATATAGAGAGGAAAGGGTTGGGAAGGTCATGAATTCCGGAAAAGCACGAGACAAACGGAAGCAAGCCAGAAACAAGGCGAAGGATCAGATCATTGACGCCAGCCCTGGTCAGGATGGCGCGTCACAGCTCATGAGCGGTCAACGGCCAAAGAGCGTTCAGGACACGCAAGCATGGAAAGGCGGCTCGCGAAATCTGAAAAGACTCTGGTCTGGATACATCGAAACGCTCAAATCAAGCTTCTACAATATGCCCAGAGCAGGCCAGCTCGAACTCATTTACAAGGGATCGATCGTCGTCACGATGGGCGTGGCCGTTATTAGTCTCGGACTTTTTTACTACTTCCTACCAACTATTGTAAGGGTCTTTGCTTTGCCGGTTGTCTTCGTAACCGCATGGTTCACGGCAACCAAGCTCGTGGCGCCAATGATTAGTGCACGCATGGAGCCTTTCCTCAATCCGGAATAATGCAAAAAGAAGAGCTAATGAAGGCGGTCAAATTCTGGGGGACAGCCCTCATAATAGGTGCTGCCGCGCTAATTATGATGCCGGGACTGCTCACTTATCTAATGGGTCTTGGCCGCATACTGTTGCTTATTGTATTCACGCTCGTAATTGCAGCTATTGTCGGCAATATCATCTTTCGGTTGCGACGAGTACAATCTAAACGACCGCAAGCGACACCGGAGCTCGACGGTGCCAATACTGGCGCTGCAGCGGTAACTTCTTCCGACAACACTGCCCAGGATTGATTTTTATGTCATTAGCACAAATCCAAGTTAGTCGCAGACTGGTATCAGCGCTGTCTATACCGTTAATCTCTTCAGCAATCTCTTCCAGTGTGGTGTCTATTGTGGTATCCGGGACGTCTGGCGGTCAGGGCGTCGGTTTCGGAACGGCGGCTGTTGTTGCCGCAGGTTCGTTGGTGGCAATGACCATTGCCACGACCGAGGCACGGGCACAATTTGCAAACAGTCAAGCAAAGACCGTGATCATCCCGGCGGGCACTACTTTCGAAGGGCGAATGGATTCTACCGTGAGCTCCAGACACAGCCACCAGGGCGATCGTTTTAACATTATTCTCTCCAGTCCAGTGTTGGCTAACGGCATGGATGTCGTAATTCCGGCCGGCTCACAAGTTGTAGGCGAAGTAGTCGAGGCACTACCTGCAGGCGATCAACCGCATGCCAAAGGACAGAAACCAAACGGCAAATTACGCACGCAGATGACGGCGTTGAGAACCCCCGATGGCATGACCTATCCGCTCGTAGCTTCATTCATAGGTGAGTCCATAGGCAAGGGAGCCAATGCCCGACAGGTGCAGGGATTAGGTTCCGGGGTTGCCTACGTGGGAGGGCAATCAAACTTCAACGCTGTCTATCCAGTCAACCGCCAGCAGGGCGGCGCTAACCGCGGGCCACAGTTAGTTACCAAGAAACAAATGATGGATGATCCACTCTACGGTGATCCAGACCGAAATCAGAACCAGAACGGACAACAAGCAAATATTCGCTCGCTGGTTAAAGACCACCGTGAGATTTATATCCACCAGGGTTCGCCCATGAGCGTGCGACTCGATGCCCCACTGCGAATGGCCATCGTACCAGTCGGCGGTATGTCAACCAACGCCTTCAGCGATAACGGTCAATCAAATCAATCAAGCAGTAATGCCCAGTCCAGACCAAACTTTACAAGAGCCAGGTCTGCGATTGCACCGCCGCCGGCAGCAAGTGCTCCCCAGGCTGAACAACAAGCAACACCTGGGCAATCAGCGGCACCAGCGGCTCCAGCCAGAGATCCATCCATCCCTTCATTTCTAGACCCAGTACCCGGACAAAAGCCACCGATGGCAGCACCGCAATGGAGCACGCCTACGGCGGCTCCGCAGGCCAATTTCAATGCACAAGGATCAGGCTTTACACAGGCTCCTCAAAGTGGCGCACCGCAAGCGCCACCAGCTTCATTTGCAGCCAGCTCAATGAGCCCAGCGGAACAAGCCGCGAGCATTCCTCAGTCGAATCCGTTCTCATCTGCCGGTGCGAGCGGATTTAAGGCCGCACCGCAATTGCCACCACAATCACCACCGCAATCGTTCAATGCATTCAGCGCACCACCGGCTCAAGCACCACAAGCCCAATCATTGGGCTCATTCGGAGCAGCCCCTGCGCAGGCGCCACCAGCGCCTTCGACAAGTTCATTTAGCTCGCCCCCAGCCCAAGCTGCTCCGCAAGCACCGGCACAGGCTCCTGCAGCTCAGTCACTTTTTGCAGCCCCGGCAGCGAAGACGACGCCTCCTCCACCAAGTGCGCCTTCTAGCGCGCTGAGCGCGCCACAATATACACCTCCGCCTGCTCCACCAGCCGGACAATCTCTGGACAATTTCATCGACTCTTTAAAGCCAACAGCCGCGCCAGCTTCGCCTCCGGCAGCGGGAACACCTGCAACGCCAGCGGCGGGTTCGCTTGCCGCTCCACCAGCGCAAGCCGCCACAACAGTAAGTGCCGGCGGTCCACCAAGCGCACCGGTTGCAGCGGCACAACCAGCCTCAGCCCCAGTCCCAGCAGCGGCAGCAAAGACATCGACACCAACGAACATGAGTTCCCAGTCTGTCGATTCATTCATCAACTCTTTGTCTAATCCGTCAGCCGCAGCACAGGCTTCCTCCCCGGTTTTTGCGGCTCCGGCTCAAGCGGTTGCAGCACCAGCTACTCCTCAGGCGCAGCCGACACCGTCATTGGCGCCACCGAAAGCGGCGCCAACACCGACCATACCTCGGAGCGCTCCAGGAGACAATTTCTAAGATGAGCCAGAACGGTACAGGACATAAGGAAACGCTGGTCGACTACTCAAATGACCTGCCATTTATTCTTGCAATTACAGGCGCCAGCGGCGCTATCTATGGGCTGAGGCTGCTGCAATATCTTCTCAGTGTCAATCAGCGCGTCGAGCTACTCGTCTCTCGGGCAGCAGTACAAGTGATGAAAGAGGAGAACGATCTGATTCTCGGCGAAGATTACCGAAAGATGCTCGGCGAATTTCTCGGACTTAGTGATGATGCACCGGTGACAATTCACAAACTCACCGATTACGCTGCATCCGTTGCAAGTGGCTCATACAGAACCAAAGGCATGGCTATTGTGCCTTGCAGTTTGGGAACGCTTGGTGCTGTGGCCGGTGGACTTACCGAAAACCTTATTCACAGAGCGTCTGCGGTCTGTCTAAAAGAGAGACGCACATTTTTGATTTGTTTGCGAGAGATGCCGTTCGGTCAAATTCAGCTCAAGAACATGCTCACAATTTCCGAAGCAGGCGGAGTGGTTTCTTGCGCTTCACCTGGCTTCTATCATCGCCCGCAGGCGATCTCCGACCAAGTAGATTTTGTTGTCGGGCGTGTCTTAGATCAATTTTCGTTCGACAATTCGCTATTCAAGCGTTGGAAGGAGACCGCGGTGATACGAGCCATTTCCAGCCCACGCGCTCACGGTTGAGAAGAAATGTCCCTTGCACGCATAGATGTTCCGCCTCAGACGCTCTCGGATAACCCTGACTTGTTGTTGATTGGCAAGATCGTAGCAGCACACGGAGTCAAAGGTGCTGTGCGGATCAAATGCAATGAACGTCAATTGAGTAAATTCAAGAAGCTCAAAAGAGTTATTGTTGCAAGCAAAGAGACCGAACAGACAATGAGCGTCGAGCGCACGCTCATCGTGAAGAACATGTTGGTTACAAGCTTAGAGAATATAGCAACGAAAGAAGACGCCGACAAACTTCTCCATCATTTTGTTTTCTGCAAACGCTCTGAAGTGTCAAAACTGGAGAAGGATGAGTGGTGGGTGCGAGATCTCATAGGGCTTGATGTATACACAACCGAAGGAGTCCTCATCGGCAACGTATGCGATGTAATATCGACTGGAAGCGACTTGATAGAGATTCGTCCGGTAAAAAGCACCGATGGGAAAGATGAAAAGAACGAGACTTTTTACGTTCCATTCGTGAAAGAGCTGGTTCCCGTTGTTAGACTTGACCTGCGCCGCATCGAAGTAAACGCCATTCCGGGGCTTCTCGGCGATGAATAGTGAGACACTCGTCAAGCGAAAACGAATAGTCATCCTTCTATGGTAGGAGACACCACATATAGTTACACGCTTCAGCTAGAGAACGACACTGAATGTGGTGGCAAAGAAAAACAGACTAAGCGCAGTTAAGATCTAATAAATTAAAAAAAAGACCTATTGATTGCCAAGCGCAATATACATTATCTTTATACAGTATAAAGGCGATTTGTATATATCGTTTTTGGCGCGATTACTGGCATCTGGCAACTAAAAACAAATTGGCTCGTAGGGACAGGTGACCCAGCGCGAAGGGGTTGCGATCGCCCCCTTCGATGTTGTGATGTCGAAACCTAACGTTATCCCAACCCTCTCAACCACAGAGGTTCTCTCGATGCCCACTGCCGCTTACAGCCTGCCGCTGCTACAACCGTTTTCAACCGAAGACTTCGACCAGCTGCAGCTCAACTTGCCCTCATTGAAAATTGTCTCCTACAGAGGTCCAGGTGAATCAGGCGGGGTGGCTCACAGTCTTAGTCCGGTAGTCAAACAACTTGGCACGAAAATCAATTGGTTTGCACTATCGGGAGTTCCCTCGGCAGACAATCACAGCGGTCAGTTTCAATTTCACGCGCCGCAAACATCTCAGACAGTCCTCGAAAACCACAGAAACATAGCCTCTGGCTACCTCTGGCCGCTTCTGCATGGAATGCCAGAGCGCGCCGAATTCGACTTAGAGGGCTGGAAGTCTTTCAGACAACTCAACGAAGTTCTGGCATCAGAGTGTCTGGACGTCTCCTCGCAAAGTTTCCCCACCTTATTTTGGCTACACGACTTTGAAGTTGCTCTAGTGGCGCCGTTGTGCGCAATGCATGCAGGGGTGATTCTCACTCATTTCTGGCACGTACCGTGGCCAGCAGCAGAGACAATGACCCAGTCGCCGATCGCTCGCGAATTGGTCGAGGCCTTACTGTGCAACAAAGTATTGGGCTTCCACACCACAGAATATGCCACCAACTTCCTCACAACGGTTCAGGAGCTATTCCCGAACACCAGCGTCGATATGCTGCGAATGGAAGTAAGACATCGCGGACATCACACGCGAGTGGTAGTAATGCCTCTAGGTATCGATTTTGAGCTCTGGCACCGTCGTGCTAAATCAGCAAGACCAGTGGCGGAAGCGCTGGCGATCAAGCACGGTCTTTCAAACCAGATCATATTGGGCATCGACCGCTTGGATTATTCCAAAGGCGTCCTCGAAAAGCTGCAAGGTCTGGAAAGATTTCTGACCGATTCTACCTACTGGCACAAACGATTCAGCTATGTGCAGATTTCACAGCGCCCGCAGTCAAACGACGAACACTACAGCGATTACGCCAAAGCAGTAAGAGCGAAGATCGACTCGATTAATGCACAGTTCGGACGCGATGGTTGGCAACCGATTGCACACATTGAAAAACAGCTCGACCAGACCGAATTGGCCGCGTGGTATCAAGCCGCCGATGTACTGGCCGTCAATCCTGTGCGAGATGGACTGAACTTGATTGCAAAAGAATTTGTTGCCTGCCGCCTGGATGAACAAGGCGTTCTCGTATTGAGCAAACAAGCAGGCTGTGCAGCTGAACTTGCACAAGGTTCCATCGAAGTGAATCCACACTCAGATGAAGATTTCGCCAAAGCACTCGCACAAGCGCTAGTCATGGAGCCAGAAGAAAAACGCCGCCGCATGACAGCTATGCGCCGTGTCGTCGGTTGGAACCGCTTGCATGATTGGGCTCTTGGATTTTTGAAAGAAGCACTAACAAAGTGAGCAAGTACAGAAAATCTGCGCAAGTATCAAAACCGTTGCTGAACGCAACGGTTTTGCCTTTTGCATTTAGAATAGACTGATGCAAGACCAAGACAAGTGGGATAAGCGTTTCCTCGGACTAGCCAAGCACATAGCGGCTTGGTCAAAAGATCCCAGCACACAAACTGGTTCCGTTATCGTCGATCCAAAAGGTCGCGTCGTGTCGGTTGGCTACAACGGATTGGCACAAGGCGTGCACGATTTACCTGAGCGGCTGAACAATCGCGAAGTCAAATATAAGATGTTCCTGCATTGTGAGCGCAACGCTATTTTGTTCGCCAAACAATCACTGGACGGCTGTACTCTGTATACATGGCCATTTATGACGTGCGCAGCCTGTGCCGCCATGACAATTCAGGCGGGAATAACTCGCCATGTTGCACCGTACAGTGAGAATCCACGCTGGATAGAAGAGTTCGCGCTCGCTAAGGCCCAATTTGACGAAGCAGGCGTCGAACTATCGTTGTTGCACGACCTCGATTTCAACTAAGCTGCAATCGTTAATTTGCAGAGCCGAGTAAGGAGTTCTCATGGCGCATTTACTAGAACCTATAACAGTTCGCGGCATCACGCTTCGCAATCGCATTTGCGTATCTCCGATGTGCCAGTATTCTTCGGAAGAGGGGCATGCAACTGACTGGCACTTCGTTCACCTGGGCTCTCGTGCTGTTGGCGGTGCCGCTCTGGTAATCGTTGAAGCCACGGCAGTTGAAGCCCGCGGGCGTATTACGCCCCAGGATGCGGGACTATGGATTGATTCTCAGATAGCACCGCTAAAGCGAATAAATGACTTCATGCTCTTGCAAGGTGCGGTACCGGGAATTCAGCTCGCACACGCTGGTCGCAAAGCCAGCACTTTTCGTCCCTGGGAACGAAAGGGGCGTCAAGCGGTGTTACCAGAAGAAGGTGGCTGGGAACCGGTTGCACCAAGCGCGGTGCCATTCGACAGTGACTACCCAATGCCACGTGAACTTACAATCGATGAGATTGGTCAAATCAAAGCGAAGTTCTTACAAGCGGCTGAACGCGCACTAAAAGCCGGATATCAGTGGTTGGAGTTGCATGCAGCACACGGTTACTTGTGTCACAGTTTCCATTCACCGCTGTCCAACAAACGAAACGACCAGTACGGGGGCAGTTTTGAAAACCGCACACGATTCACTCTCGAAACGGCCAAAGCCCTACGAGAACAATGGCCGGCAGATTTGCCCATGAGTGTGCGCCTCTCATGTTCGGACTGGTTTGATGGCGGATGGACTCTCGACGAATCAGTGGAACTGGCGAAGCTCTTAAAGAACGTTGGAGTCGATCTTGTCGATTGCAGTTCAGGCGCTGGTACACCGCTAGCCAAGATAAAAGTCGGAGCAAGTTACCAAGTGCCATTTGCAGAGCGAATCAAGCACGAAGCGAAGATTCTTACTGGTGCAGTAGGAATGATTACAGAGCCGATGCAAGCTGATGCGATTATTCGCAACGAGCAAGCTGATATTGTCTTTATCGCACGTGAATTATTGAGAGACCCGTATTGGCCAGTGCACGCAGCAAGAGTTCTGCACCAATCGGACAAGCTCGCGCTGCCGGATGCTTATCAATACGCCGCCTATCCACGAGGATAAGAGAAGTCATCCATTGGCAATGGACGCCAGACTCTAGAAGCCACGGTTTCTGCCGGTTTGCGTGCAGTCGGATTTCTACTTAATACTTCAACAAGTTAGTACTTCAACAAGTTGAAGCGTTCCATATCGACAGTAGCGGTGTTGCGATAGATCGACAGCACGATACCCAATCCAACCGCAGCTTCTGCTGCGGCGACGGTGAGAATGAAAATAGCGAATACTTGCCCAGTGGCATGCATGTCGGTGTAGCGCGAGAATGCCACCAGATTTAAGTTGGCGGCGTTTAACATCAACTCGATTGACATCAAAACGCGCACAGCGTTACGCGAAACGACCATGCCATAAAGTCCGATAGCGAATAACATAGCAGCAAGCGTCAAGTATCTGAGCAAAGGCTCTTGATGGAGACTCAAGCAGACAAAGCTGCCAAAGGTTGCTGCTGGCAAGATCGAATAAGCTGTCGCACCACATTGAATTGTGAGGAATGCAAGCGCGGCCAGTGCACCAAAAATGTAGACCTCTTGAAACTTGTGCACGTTGCACATATCGAAAAGTCCGCTGAGACCGCCAGTAACGTATGCAATCACGATGATTGCCGTCATCACAAAGTACGCCAGCGCCAGGCCTGTTTTTGTGTCTGCAGAAGGGGTCTGAGTTTGCGCAGTCATTACTACCTCGAAGTTGTTACAGCAGCATTTGAGTCATTTTTGAGCGTGAACTCTTCTCTTGCAGCAAAGTCATCGTCGTCGTCATCATCATTGGGAAGATGTTTTTCATTCTTCGCCAACATGATGGCACCGACCACCGCAGCTAGGAGCAGTATCGACGCGAATTCAAACGGCAGTGCGTATGTCGTGCAAAGCTCCGTCCCAATCAAAAGCAGGTTGTTACCCGGAAGTTTGTCGGTCACGAGCGGAAAGGACTCACCGAACAAGGACATGTAAATGGTCATGAAAACGAAGAGCGAAACTACAAATCCCAAATAACGATTGGCTGGGATAGCGGTTGTATCTTCATGCTCAGATTTAGGGTTAGTCAACATCAAGGCGATGACCACAACCAGTGTGATCCCCACTGCATAAATCATGATTTGCGCCATAGCAAGGAATTGGGCTTGCAAGAGCATAAAGAGAGCACTTATGCCTCCGAACACACCAATCAGAAGAAAGCCGCTGCGGATGATTTTGGTATCAAAAATGACACCATAAGCAAACGGGATAGCTATGGCGGCGACTATGTAGACACAGGCGGCCTCAAAGTTATCGGCGTTCGCCGTCATCCAGCTTTGTAGTGATACGAGTTGATCCATTGCGTTCTACTCTTCTTTTTTGGGTTCTTCGGCTTTGGGTTCTTCGACTTTGGACTCTTCAGCTTTTGGTGCTTCAGCTTTAGGTTCTTCTTTTTTAGCGGCTTCAGCCGGGGCTTGGGCTGGTTTTTCGGCGGGTTCGGCTTTAGCGCTTGACTCAGCTTTCGCCTTGTCGTCGCCCTCGACGGCCTTAGGAGCGTCGCTTTCCTTCTTAGCTTCTTTGGCTTCAGCAGCCGGCTTAGCAGCTTCGCCTTCAGTCTTCGCGGCGGCTGGGGCCGGCTTTGCAGCTTCGCCTTCAGTCTTTGCAGCGGCTGGGGCCGGTTTTGCAGTTTCGCCTTCAGTTTTCGCAGCGGCTGGGGCCGGCTTTGTAGCTTCGCCTTCAGTTTTTGCAGCGGCTGGGGCCGGCTTTGCAGCTTCGCCTTCAGTTTTTGCAGCGACTGCGGCAGGCTTTGCGGCCGCCGCACCACCGGCTGCGGCACTAGAGGCAGGACCAGCACCAGCGGCAGGCGCCGGTTTCGGGGCAGCCTTAGCCGGTTTCGGCTTTGGCAGTGGAATTTCTTTCTTCTCGAAATAATAGCCAGACTCTTCTTGACTGAGAGTCAGCTTTTTGATATCGAACACAAGGGCTTCACGGCTGTAATCAGCCATTTCGAATTCATTTGTGTTGATGATGCAAGCGGTCGGGCAAACTTCGGTGCACAGTCCGCAGAACATACAAAGACCGTGGTCAATTTTGAAATCGATCAATTCTAGTTTGTTGGTTTCCGGGCTCTTATGCGCCGTAATCTCGATGCACTTGTCGGGGCACACACGTTCACATTGCCTGCAAGAGATGCACAGGTGTTCTCCGGTTTCCGGATTCACTGTTAAAGCTAGACGACCTCTAAAATGCGCTGGCAGATCAGGCGTAACGTCCGGATATTTGAGTGTGATCGGTTCACGGTAAGTGTGCATGGCAACGGTCGTCAATCCACGCCAGACTTGGTGAAGGCTTTCGAAGGCTCTTGCGATTAGATTAGCCATGACACACAACTGCCTCCCGCGCAAATACCACTAAAAGGAAAAGAATCAAAGACAGCGGCACCAGGCGTTTCCAACCGAAGTCCAGGAGCTGGTCGATACGGAAACGTGGCAGCGTGCCTCGGACGAGAATGGCGATCACAACCATCGTATAAACTTTCGCGATCACCCAGAGCGAGGCGAAAAGCGTATCGAAGTCGATAATCTGCAGACTACGCACAACCGCCGTGATACCAGCGATTCCAGGCGTATTCGTCAAGAAATCACCGATCGCTTTACAGATTGCCGGCCAGCCAATCGCTTGCAGAACCCAGGTGGGAATGGGATTGTCTCCGGCACCTAGGAACATGACAGTGAAGATGCTGCTGACGATAAACAAGTTCGTGAATTCAGCCAGGAAGAAGATGGCGAATTTCATGCCACTGTATTCGGTGTTATATCCGCTAACGAGTTCGGATTCAGCTTCAGGTAAATCGAACGGAATTCTATTGATTTCGGCGCAAGCGCCGGTTAGATAGATTCCAGCAAGAAGCAACGTGCAACAGATCAGTACAACTGCTGCGACAACAGAGACAATTGGTCCCATGTGGTAGCAGCTGGCAAGAATATTGCCAGCATCAGAATGGGAGCCAACACCACAGGCGAGGGCTTTGTCTAAGCCGGAAAGGGCACCACCGCCAAAGAGATTCCAGTTAAGTATACCGCCTTGCTGCTGATTCGCTATTTTCACAAGGTCTAGTGACCCTGCAAGTAGACAGATGGTGACAAGCGACATAACGAGCGGAATTTCGTAGCTGATGGCCTGAGCGGCGCTGCGCAGTCCCCCCACCAATGAATATTTGTTGTTGCTCGCCCAGCCGCCCATAACGATCCCGATGACGGGTATAGCGGAAGCAGCGAGAACAAAGAATATCCCTGTCGGTAAATTTGTGATCTGGAAAAGTTCGTGGTTGTTGGTAACAGCGGCCAGGAGAGGAATTGCACCAAACACCGAAGGCGCGAAGAAAATAATCGGGGCCAAAGTAAACATGGCGATGTCGGCACCAATTGGTGTCAAATCTTCTTTGAACAAAAGCTTGACAGCGTCTGCGGCTGTTTGAGCAAGACCGTCGAAACCCGTGCGGCAAGGACCGCGGCGCACCGTAAACAGTGCCAGAGCACGGCGCTCGCACAGAACCATAAACATGGCGTTGATCGGAATAAAGACGAGGACTGTGACAAGTGGCGTCAGGGCTTTGATTGTCTCGGCCGCCATCTCGGCGCCGCCCCCCAAAGAAGCGCAAGCTGGACTCTTAAGGAACATCGGTATCGCGATGCCAACCAACCAGGTAACGACCCAGACGCTTCCAAAAATGATGGACAACCAAATGATTGTCAGTCTTCCAAACTTACTAATTTCATCGAAATTCGACATTGCTTTTTGAAAGTTACCTCTTGTCTTGTCTAGCGATCTACGTCTGGAATGATGACGTCAATGGAGCCGAAGATGGCCATGATGTCGGCGATTGGAGTGCCAGCCAGGAGCTCCGGAAGAATCGAGAGATTGGAGAAGGAAGGATTTCTCCACTTGAAGCGGAACGCCTTATCGCTTCCATTGGAGATGATGTAACAACCGAGGACTCCGCGCGGAGATTCAACGGCGGCGAAACCTTCCCCCGCTTTGATACGCATGCCAGCCATCTGCTTCTTGCCAGAAATTTCGCCTGTGCTCGGCATCATATCGAGACACTGCTTGATGATTTCGTTGGATTCACGCATTTCTCGAATGCGGCAGATGTATCGGTCCCAGGTATCACCGTCCTTATCGATGGTTTGCACGTTGAACTTGATCTTGTCGTACACCGAATATGGTTTCGATTTACGCAGATCGAAAGGCACACCTGATGCTCTCAAGCTAGGACCAGTAACGCCCCATTCTTTTGCTTTAGCAGCCGTGAGAATGCCAATATCTTTTGTGCGCTTTAGAAAGATCGGGTTCTCGGTCACGATCGCTTCGTATTCATCTACGCGGTCGGGAAACTCTTCGGTAAATCTCTTCAACCGGCTGTACCAATCAGCCTTAGGTTCACGCACCACACCACCTATGCGGATGTAGTTGAACATCATGCGTTGACCGGCGATCTCTTCAAACAGATCAAAGAGCTTTTCCCGCTCTCTAAACGGATAGAAGGGGAATCCGAACATTGCGCCAAGGTCGATCAGATAAGTTCCGAGCCACAGCAAGTGCGAGGTAATGCGGTTCATTTCCGCCACCATCACGCGCAACCACTCTGCTTTTTCCGGAACGACAACATCGTCTATAACTTCAGCGGCTCTAGCCATGGCCCAAGAAGTGAACATTCCAGAGAGATAGTCGACACGATCAATCAGCGCTTGATACTGATAGAGAGTGCGATTTTGCCCCTGCCACTCCTGTCCTCTGTGCAAGTGACCGACGACACACTCGGCATGTTTTACGATTTCACCATCAAGATTGAGAACCAGACGAAGCACGCCGTGAGTAGCCGGATGCTGCGGTCCCATGTTGATGATCATTTCATCGGTCTTGAGACCGTCTGAATGGGGGATGACTGTAGTTTTGATTTCTGTAGCCATTATCGAAGCCTCATGCCGCCTGTTTCTTAGCGGAAACTGTGTGGATTTTTGTCGTTAAGCGCATCCACCGGCTGCTTATAGTCTCGGCGAAGTGGGTGACCATCCCAATCCCACGGATTGAGAATGCGGCGCAGGTACGGGTGTCCAACATATCTGATACCGACCAGATCGTAGGATTCACGTTCGTGCCAATTGGCTGCAGGCCAGAAGTTCGTAATAGAAGGTACTGGCACGAGCTTATTGTCAGCGGCTTCTTCACGTGCTGCACAAATTTTAACGACCAGCTCGCTTGCGCTTGTGAAAGACCACAGGTGATAGACCGAGTCGAAACTATTCAAGTTATCGACGCCAGACACCGCGACTAGATAATCGAGTCCAACTTCCGGGTCTTGCCTGAGAAATTTGAGTGCACTGACTAGATCAGCCCGGTCGATTTCAATATTCTCAACGGCTCCAGAAACACCCTTGCTGTCAGGGTGACGTTTTGAGTTGATTCCGTGCTCCTTGAGAAACTTGCCGTAAGGACCGTCCGGCAGCGGAGCCGCAGGTTCCTTTGCGTCTTTGGCATCTTTTGGTGCAGCATGCTCTGTCATGATTTACTTCTTCTCTGGCTCTTTATCAGCGGGTTTATCTAGTGCGTCTGCGGTTTCAGCTTGAGCAGCTTTCACCAAGTCTTCGACACAAAGTCCGGTGTCGTAATCGACCTTGCGCAAGGATGACTGGCGGTATCGGCGAGCATTGCGCTCGACATAAGACTCGGTACGAATCTTCTGTTGAAGCTTGAGTAGAGCATCTAGGATGCCTTCCGGTCTGGGTGGGCATCCAGGCAAATACACATCGACCGGTATCACGCGGTCGACGCCTTGTACTACCGAGTATGAGTCGTTGAACATGCCACCAGTAATGGTGCAAGCCCCCATGGCGATGACATACTTCGGCTCTGGCATTTGCTCGTACAGCGTAATCATGGCTGGCGCCATTTTGCGCGTAATGGTGCCGGCTGTAATCATGAGGTCGGCTTGACGCGGTGTAGCACGAAAGACTTCAGAGCCAAAGCGCGAGATATCGAAACGCGACATACCCACACTAATCATCTCGATTGCGCAGCATGAGGTGCCGAACGTCAAGGGCCAAACGGAGTTTGCGCGTGCCAAGTTGACGCCTTTATCCAAAAGCCAGCTGGCAGCTGGGTTTAGCCTATTCAGCAATCCTTCGATCGCTTCCTCCATATTCCAGAGGGTAGCGGTCTCTTTAATTTCGTCCGGTATTACTATCGGAGAACCATGAGTGTCTAATTGGTGACTCATACGATTACTCCCATTCCAGTGCTCCCTTTTTCCATGCATAGGCAAGTCCGGCACCGAGCACAATCAAGAACAAAAGAATCTCGATCGGTCCGAACCAGTTGAACCCGAAAGCCTTGCCAACATTGTCGGTAGCAAGCAGCCAGGGGATAATGAAGATGACTTCAATATCAAAGAGAAGGAAAAGCAGTGCATACAAGTAGTAGCGAATGTCAAATTGAACATGCGCCCCTTGCAATGGCTTCATCCCGCATTCGTATGGTTGATTTTTGATGGCATTCGGCTTGTGATAGCCAAGAACCAGTTGCAAAATCCACGCCAACAAGAGCATGCCAAGCGCCGGCAAGGCAAAGCCCACAAGCACGAATAACCCAATCTGACCTACTTGGAGTTGGTACATACTTTCGTGACACCTCAAATGCCGAGCAAGAGAACCTCGTAGCAACCCTTTTCGGCACCACTAAGCATAGCAGGCGGAGGCTAAACTCACGCCCAAGCTAAATTATAGCCAAGTAAGCATCTGGTTATCGCTTGTGATCAAGTTGGCGGTCGGGCCACGCTCGCACGGTCGAAGGACTGCACCCGAGCGACTCCATGAGCTAAACTGAAAATAGATTACGGCAATTAGTGTGCAAAAACTTTTGAAAACCGACCTTATCGCATCGGTTTTGAACCGGTGAGATATCTCCAGAACCCTCCTCAGAAGCCAAAAGAATCGACATCTAAGAAACATTGTTTAACATTGAAAGTAGTCAATACCACGAGGGGCTCGCTTCCACATTACGATAGCCATGATCCATACTGACAATTGATCGAGTACAAAACCCTGGCATCCCCTGCATTTATTGAGCCACCAATGACCCCAGCAATTCCCCCACGGCGATTGAAAGAACTTGACCAACTCTGCGTAGTGCTGGGATTGACATTTGGTCGCATGCATATTCTGAACGAAGCTCTGACTCACAGCTCATACGCAGCGGAACATCAAGGCGTAAAGGACTACGAGCGCTTAGAGTTTTTTGGTGACGCGGTACTCAAATTCGTCATCAGCGAATACCTATTGGAACGCTTTCCGGAATATGACGAGGGACAACTGACTGAGATCCGCTCTGTCTTGATAAGTGACAAAACTCTTGGTGAGCTAGCCAAGAACATCAACCTAAGTAAGTACATTTTGCTAGGCAAACAAGTACAAATGCGCTCGTCAATCATGGCTCAATCACTGGAAGCCATCTTGGGAGCGATCTATACGGACCTCGGTCTGATTCAGGCACAAAATTTCATCGTCAGATTTTTCGGCAACCTGGCAACCAACGTAGACCGGGACGACGTCAAGGACAACTTCAAAGCTGAATTGCAGGAATATACGCAATCAAAGGCGCAGGGCATTCCTATCTATGCAATCGTTAATACCGAAGGTCCACCGCACGAACCGACCTATACAGTATCTGTGGCCGTCACAGGTCAAGTGGTAGCAAATGGCGTCGGCAAGTCGAAAAAAGCTGCCGAACAACAGGCAGCCAAAGCAGCTCTTGAGATTCTAAGACCGAAAGAACCAGCGGCAAGGTAGTAAATTCAGCAGATTCAACTGCAAAGAAGGGGCTTCTTTGCCTTCGCGCTTTTGTCTTTGGGCTTTTACCTTCCGTCACGAAGACAAAGCACACCGACGCCAGAATGGCCTGAAAGCCAGGTGGATGGGCACCTGACTTTCAGGCATGGGAGGAACTTCACAACCCGGCAGACGCGAGCCCAAAGGTCCGGTCATCAACGCGCACACAGAGTCACTTAACTACGGAAGTGTCGGCGCCGACGTGCCGGTCCCAGACGGTGGCATTGCGGTTTGACCAGTCACAGTTTCAGTTGCATCAGGCAAAGTTGCGGGAGCGCCATAATTCGGGACTGGAGCGACAGATTGCTGGGCATTTGCAGCTGGGCTGAAATTTGCCGGATATAGACGAGTGCCGGTGGAGATTGTGTCTTGCAAGCCGGAAGCATCAGCTAATTTGCGAGCTTGCGTACGCAAAGAGAGCGCTTCATGGTCAGCTTTCGCAGCCTTATACTCGGCATCTGCAGCTTTTAGCATAGCCTTCGCGGCAGACAATTGCTGTTTCGCTTGGTCCAATTTAGCCCGCGAAAGCTCAACTCTTTGTTGGGCCGACTGCAGTTCAGGCGGGGTATCAGCAGAGGTACCAGCACCAATATTCTGGGTCGTAGTATTGCCCGTTACTCCCGGTATAGCTGCGCCTGGAGCCGAAACACCAGGGACGGCAGCGCCAGGAAATTGAGCGCCGGGAACACTATCTGCACCAAATGCGATACTGCTCGACAGACCTAGCGCAAACAGCGAGGCACTAAAGGCAATACCAATATTTTGAAACTTCATAACTTGCACCTTATTCCAGCGACCCACCTAAACCTTCATCACAACAAGCGAATTATAATCTCTTTTGGCGCCGCTAGGAGCGTTCGAAGAGGCGCAAAATTACGGAATTTACGCAGGCAAATCCGATCAATAGAAGACAAACCGCACGGAAGATATCACCGCTACCGGTATCGCATATATCGATCTGAAAATTTTTACTTTTCTCCATGCAGTCGATTGCTTCAGCAGGGCCGCGAACGACGGTGAGCACAGCCACATATACTCGACCATCAATCCGCATCACTTAGCAGGTGCACCAAACACGAAAGCCATTAGCTAGGTTTTAGCGCGAACCAAGCAGCACAAACGATTCATGTTCGACTGTCTTATTTAAGTCACAGATTGCGTTTGTGGTTGCAAGAGCAAAAGAATCAATCTCCATAGTGCCGAAAGTTTCGCCCTTCAGTTCTCTCAATTTAGCTCGAAAGGATACTGACGGCTCTTTCGTGAATCGGCAAAAAGTGATGTTGCCGAATATGACGTCGTCGTCGATATAAGGCTTATCGTCTGCAACTCCTGCTCCTTTCAGTTCATCACGAACGAAACGAGAGAACTCACCGAAACGCGGCTCAGCGATCGCGCGGATGGCCACACTGCCTGGCATGATCAGAAGTCCTTCTAGTGAGAACTTGAAGGTTCCGAATTGTTGAGCACTTTTTCGTAGAGCCTCGCGTGCAGAGTCTATCTCCTTAGCACCGAAATTGAGAACATCAGACACCTTGCGCACATTTTGCACCGTCATGTGCAAGGATTCTCTGGCGAAGAAAAACTGGTACCCATCAAGATCTTGCAGGGGAGAGCTGAGTTCTCGCCAGATTTTTTCGCTCAAACTTTGCGGTAAGAATTTGATTGCAGCAAGCGAAGTGCGATTGTCGTCGGCAAAATTTTCAGCGATGGGAATGAACGATCCGAATTCACCGCGGGAAGCTTTTTCCTCCAGTAGATCAAACAGCTCAAGTTGGCGCCTTCTATAGCGTTCCGCCCGCTCGGCATATGAAAGCGCCATTGATTGAGACATTGATTCGGTTCCTCATTTTGGGTTTATGTGTGTTTCAAATGTGAAGAGACAGGCAGCGAACCTGATAAAAATTCTCCCATTTATCCAGGTTGCAAAGATTTCGCATTAAAAATCGGCCCCAGCAGATTAGCCCCAGATTAGCCATAAGTGGAGCTTCGCGAGAGCGCCTGGTCACTTTCGTGATCTTACATTCCATACACCATAAGCTTCGGAGAACTTCCGCGCCCGATAAGGGCCCGATAAGCAATAGGTGGCCAGACGGCAAAACTCACCATCTTATCTAACCGTCTGGCCGCAGCAGAAAAGAGTTTTTCACAGGGCTTCACAAATAGTTTGCCGACCCAAACCTGTGAACGACCGCCATTTCTATGCTTTCGGAACTCTAAAAGTACAGTTAAACCTTCGTCAACCATCTTGCAGTTCCTGGGAGCATTGCCCTATATTGGTAGTTTCGCCCCGCAGGGTAAGTTTCGCGCTGCCTGAAGAGTCTGAGCAGTCAGACCTCAGTCGGATCACAAACTACCTGAAGGATGCCGAGACGCTCGGCCAATCCGACAATTTGCATCCTTTGCAGACGGGAGAAAAATGTGAGCACAAAGCGTCAACACAAAAGAGGAATCGACCGTTCCATGCCAAATGTTTTAGAGGTCAAAGGAGTAGCCATCTCAGTGGTAGAAAAGCAGTTAGAGCAAAACGGAAAATCAGAATTCGAGCGACTTCTCGAAGAATCATACGTATCGAAGTTCGAACAAGGCGATATCGTCAAAGGACATGTTGTCAGAATCGAGCGTGACGGCGTACTTGTAGATGTCGGTGGGAAGTCAGAAGGATTCGTTCCGGTCAAGGAGATTTCGAACATACCTGTCGACCGTGTCGAAGATGCGGTGAAGGTAGGAGATCAGCTGGAGTTCTACATCCTGAGAGAGGAAAACGAAAACGGTCAGTTGACGCTTTCGCTCAAACGTGTAGCTCAAGCCCGCGGTTGGGTCTTGTTGGAGCAACAAAAGAAGAACGACGACACCATTAGAGCTCGCATTTCAGCCGTAGTCACAGGTGGCGTAGTAGTAGATGTTTATGGTTTGAGAGGTTTCGTGCCTGCTAGCCAATTGCGCGTGAAGGGAACGACTCCTGAAGAACTCATCGGCATGGAAATTCCGATGAAGATCTTGGAGACAGACACCAAGCGCAACAAACTCATCTTGAGTCAGAGACTGGCTGTACAAGAAGAGAAGGCAGCACAGCGCGAGAAGATCCTCAATACGCTGGAAGCCGGCCAAGTCGTCAGCGGCGAAGTTGTTCGTATCGCAGACTTCGGCGCCTTCATCGACCTCGGCGGATTGGACGGCTTGCTGCCTATCTCCGAAATCTCCTGGGAGCGCGTCTCACATCCTTCGGATGTGTTGAAAGTCGGTCAAGTAATCACAACCAAGGTGCTCTTTGGGAGAGAACTTCTTGATGATCGCTTTGACGCTTTGTCCAACCTGCACAATCTCTTCCGGTTTGACGTTTGGTTGTTCGGACATCTCGACTGTCGGCAACAAGGCATCGACGCCAGGATAAATCTGGACGAATGCGCCGAAGCTTTGAATCTTGCGGACCGTGCCGTTCACGACCTGACCATCTTGGAACTTGTCTTCGATC
>DATNPX010000011.1:0-16840 GCA_036702975.1 Oculatellaceae cyanobacterium | reverse complement strand
TGCAGGAAACGTTCCACGAGGCGTTAGAGAAGCGTAGCGCCCAGAAAAAAGAGATTCAGGTAGGGGAAGCAGCATGAGAAAGTTTTCGACGCTCCTGGTGGTTTTAATCGGCTTCTCGTTGCCTGCTTGGTCGCAGTACGGAGAGAATGGCCGGCACGTAGGACCATACGGCGGCGGTGGCAATCCGTACAACCAGGGCGGGGGCGGAATCGCGCCCATATTTCGAACGGAGACAGGTCAACAGCCTGCGTTGATTCAACCGCAAAGACCCCCGGCTCTGTCCGGTCAGCCGACCTGGGCCACTCAGCGACCTGACAACGGGCATAGCCTGCAATTCCAGCAGTATCAAGAGTCTCAGCCAACGCAGCAGTTGCAAACCACGGCGCCTGTGCTGCCTCCCCAGCAGACACAAACAGACAATCCAGAATCGGCGCAAACGTTCGAATCTACAAAATTTGCAACAGCCAATAGCACCTTGAAAGAAATCGAAGAGATTTTGACCTTCACTCCTTCGATGCCCGGAAAGCAGCACGTAGACTATCTGGCATGGTACTTGAACGGTGCATACATCGATCCGGCGCAGTTTTTGAAAACTGATGCGGATTGGTTGGAGAATGCATTTCGGCGCTTTTTCGCGGACTATCTTGTCGCATTCTGGAACGTGACGATGCAAGACGCCGCGCTGAGAATACTCATGCCACTGGTTTTAGTGGCAATGATCGTCAAAGTCGTCCCTATGATGGTGGACCGGCTCTTAACAGCGGACACACATTAACGCGTCAGCTATCTGCCCTGTAAGCTGCGCAGCAGCACAGCTTCTGTGACAGCAGGCGCTATTTTACTCGCTCTTTTGAGGTACTCATTTGCCTCTTTTTCAAAGCGTTGGGACTCAGGCTCAAAGTAGCATGGACCGGGCGTCATTGCGTCCTCATAGCGTTCGTTTCGCTCCATGACGCGTGCTTGTGAGAGGTCGATAACGGCAACATCGATATAAGCTTTTGCTTTGTCGACAGCGTTGGTAGCCGTATTGGCATGCGATTCAGCTATCACTCTACTTCTGGCAAGCGGCATCATTCCATCGCTCGATGACCATGCCGCCATGTACTCTTGCATAAGCTTGTTGACTGGGGTAGTAGGACATTCTGAAAGCAACGGCAACGACGGTTTATCAAAGCGTTCCATGATTGTTCTCCTTGATGTTTGAGACCGGACTGCGGTAGATCTTCAATACGCAAACCGTTTGTGTAACTGTTGAATTGCACAGTCGAAGTGCTTTTGCGCTGCAAGATTTCTGCAACAAAAACTTGCGAAAGTGAAGCTGTATTCTTCACGGTGCAACGCTATGAGCAGCCCAGAAACATCGCTTTCAGCAGTCGCAGATAAGCATCCCGAAACCGCCAATCATAAATTCCACTTAGAACTTTCTCTCACGGACAAGCAAGTAAAACAAGCAGAGTGTGCAGTAGGTGCGGCTCTCTGCGCGGTCACCGTTGGTGTGATTGCAGCAAAGACGGGCCAGCTTGCGGCGCTTGAAAAAGCTTTGCTCGAAATTGAATCAGCTGCAAATGCTGGTTGTGCCAGTGTTTTGAGACGGTTTGGGACGGCTCCGAGGCTGAATTATTATCAGCTCAAAAACGGCTTAGAACTCTCTTTAAGTAAAAACACTTCGGTCGCTATGTCGCCCACCGAGACTATCACCGCCGACATGATTAGTGTCTCGCATCCATTAGAGGGCGAAGCAAACTTGCTCAAAAATGGCACGCGTTTTGTCATTCGGACCCAAGCTTCAAACTTTTACGACTGGGCTGGGAATGGAAAGGGCATAGAAGTGGCTTTCCCGAGCCGCGAGTTGCGAACCGTCTGGTTTCAAAACGATCCGGTGAGAACAGCAATCGCGAAAAGAGCATTCAGCAAAATTGACGATTCATTCATGACCGGCTATACGAAGCCGATAGCGCGGTGGTCTGATTTGTACGAGCAGGTCTCAAAATTATGACTTGGAACAAAAACGAAACAGCAGCTCAATATGCAGTGGAACAGTTCGGCGCTTACCATGTTGAAACTGGCGCCGGGTTGATCCAACTCGCCCGATATTACGACGGTTCTGGATTGCTTGACTCAGACGGCATTTCCGAACAACGCATACAAGAAATATTGCAGAGCTTCCTGTCTCAGTGATGATTCCCCAGGTGACGAGCTTATGAATTCAACGAAAACGGAGAAAGACTACTTAGCTGCGGTCCAAAGCGCCGAAGCGAAGTTCGGTCCTGATCATCTTCAAACCGGCGATGCCCTTGTCGAACTGGCGAAATTCTATGAACGGGTGGGATTATTGGACGCTGCAAATGATTGCTATGACCGTATGAACGGCATTTTGGAAAAGTACTTCAAGCCTACTGCGGAGTGAAAGGGCGGAGATTTTGGGCATAATTTTCACCAAGCAACCGCGCAGCGTGTTAAAGCAAATGACGAGTACTCCTTGGAACCGAACAGATAAGCCCGATGATGACTCATCGTGGCCGATAACACCACAGCGGCAGCGCTTCGACAATTTGAGCGACACGTTGATAGAGCAACCCGGCTACAACTCGAAAATGCCACAAAATAAGAGCGGCGATGGTGACACTTCTGATAAAACGCGGTTGTCAGCGGCTGGCTTCATGTCGCAGAGCTATGTTTCTGGCACTGATCCTCTGCTTGGAACGGTTTTTATGGATACATACGCCATAGAACAAACGATTGGCAAGGGCGGTATGGGGACTGTGTACCTTGTCACTGAAATTTCGTCCGGCCGGAAACTAGCTCTTAAACTTTTGCATCAGCAGGGAATGGACGATCCAAACGTTATGCGACGGTTTCGCCAAGAAGGCAAAGCTGTTGCAAGAGTTCATCACCGGAATATTAATGAGGTCTTAGATTATGGTACTTCGCCCGATGGGCGGCCTTTTCTCGTGTCACCCTACCTTGGTTCCCTGACGTTAAGTAAGAAGCTACGGGAATCACAAGGCAAACTGCCGATACTAGAAGCCCTCGGTATTTTTATTCAAATTTGCGATGGACTTGAGTCCGTGCATGAGCGCGGAATCATTCATCGAGATATAAAGCCCAGCAACATCATGATTGTCGAAGGAACCCGTGGGAATGAGGACATCGTGAAAATTGTTGATTTCGGAATCGCAAAAGTATTTCCTCACCTGAATGAGACCAAACTAAATGACACTACAACTGGTGACATTTTTGGCACACCGTTATACATGAGTCCAGAGCAGTGCACGGGCAAACCCGTCAGTAATGCTTCGGATGTTTACGCGGTTGGTTGTCTCATGTACGAAATTATTAGCGGCAAACCACCCTTCGCTGCCGACAGCCATGCAAGCACGATGTTCATGCATGTAACGGGCCCAATTCCTCATTTGGTAAACGTGCAGAAAGAGGATCAATCCATCGTTGACAGCATGGACATCATCATCAGTAAGGCCTTAGCTAAACGTCCAGATCAGCGATATCAGACAATGGGCGAGCTTTCTGATGCGTTGCGTTCGGTTATAAGAGATTCGCATGGGATAAATCGAATTATTCTGAAGCTGAAAAGACGTTTAGTAGCGGTCAAGGAGTTTTGCCGACGAGCATCTGAAAAACGCTGGGTGGTTGCAATAATCGGTTGTATCGTGACAGCCCTTCTTGGTGCTCTGGGTGTCCCTGTCTACCTCGTTGCTTCAGTACCAGATCTCAGTGCGAAACAGCTCGAATTTAAGCAGCCAACGAGTCGAACGGCTACGGACAAGTCCGCTTTTGAACGGGAAGAGAGTCGATTTAATCAACGTTTGAAACTTGTCGGACCAAGTGCTGATATCACGAAGCTACAATGGCTGCGAAGGTTTGGAGATTTCTACAGATTCAGTGGGAACTACCCTCAAGCACTGTTGAAGTATCAACTGGCGGATATGGTTGCACGAGAACTGCACTTAGGCGTTACCGGGCAATACTCGATAGCAAAAATAGATTCCAGAGATGTGACAACATGGTCAGCGATTAGTTCTGGAGTCTCAATGCCAATTACGACTGCAACTGAATTAAGCAAGATCTATACAGGAATAGCTGAATGTTTGCTGTCTGAGAACCAGCCAATCCCTGCAAGCAACTTCGGACTTTACTCCCAGATCATCCTGAATCAGGCTCAAGACTTTTTTTCAACCGATGCGCTAGCTGCACGCTTTGCGCTAGCAAAGGCCTATGCAGCGCGAGGCGAGGCGAAGGCCGCTCTCGAGCACTACAAGTGGTGTCTTGCAAATTATGGCTATGATATTGACGAAACTCATAATACCGCGGTCGAAAAAAATTCTGCGGTAGCCGTTGCTAACAACAGTGCGCGTCGCATTGAGTGCGCTACTTGTGTCTCTGATTTTGCAGACTTCGCTTATCAGCAAAATGACTTGATGCTGAGTCGCAAATTGTTGGAGATAGCAGCATCATTATGGCAAAAGCTCGGGCAGGACTATGAATATAATTTTGCAGTCTCTCAAAACAAGCTTGCAATCATTGCAGAAAAGACCAAGGACTACGAGCAGTCTAAAACGTTCTTCAACAAAGCACTAGAATCTTTTGGCAGGCTAGATGCGTTTTCGCAGATGGCCAAAGTCGAGCTTTCCTTGGCAGATTTGGAATGGCAGCAACAGAAATTTATCGACGCCCTATGCGCAAGGGGGCGGGCAAGGCTTGATTTGATGCAAAAACAGAATGATTAGCTCTTAATGCGACGGACTTGCAAATCCACCAGAATGGAAGCTGCATGTCGCAACGATTAATTAGACAAACTCAAGATATGGTGCTCTCCCTCACTTCTGGAGAGTCGTTGCGTGTGTCTGCAATTTCCCAACGGATTGGCTCACTTACTGCACTACGTTTTATTGCAGCCATGCTCTTGGTTGCGTACCATACACAGCAAACATTAAGTGGTCCGGCCGCCACTGATGGGTTGGCTTATGATCAGGGAGTCAGTTTCTTCTTTGTTTTGTCAGGCTTCATTCTTGCCCTAAAATATCCTGCCATCGAAGGATACAAGGAAACGACACGCTTTTTTGTTGCACGTTTCGCAAGGATTTGGCCGGCTTATCTGGCGGTCATTGCTCTCTTTTTTGGTTTAACGAATACCTGGTGGGTTCCTCACGGCGGAAGAATTCCGTGGATTACAGTTCTGCATATCACTATGATGCAGTCCTGGGTTCCGCGTTCCTCATGCTATTTTGCTTTGAATGCACCGGCTTGGAGTGTTTCTACTGAGTTTTTCTTCTACTTGTTATTTCCCGTTTTAATTCGAAAGTGGAAAGCAACTTGGCTCTACAAGCTTCTTCTCTGTGCTGCGATAACTGCAAGCATCATCCTTACTGCACAGTTTTTCCCGGTTCATCATCTGGAATCCAAGCCTGGTCTCTTTAATGCCTTGATTTATGTTCATCCAGTCAGTAGGCTGTTCGAGTTCACCCTTGGAATGGCGGCTACACTGATTCGCTGGCCTCGATTTCAAACTCTTGATTCCTTTAAATGCACGATTGTTGAGAGTCTCCTCCTGCTTGCTGTCGCCCTCAACTTTTGCCTGGTTCCAAGGTTCATACACGAAAACACGGCATCAGCTGCTGGTTATTGGCTTCTGCATTGCAGTGGGGCTTTGATCTTTCCATTTCTCATAGCATTGTTTTCAATTGAACGTGGCTTATTCTCAAAAGTTTTTCGCCATCCGACCGCCGTGTATCTTGGAGAAATCAGTTATTCAATGTATCTGCTGCATTGGCCGCTTCTTCAGATGTTTCGGACACAGGCCCTTACGATGAACGCGTTTTCGTTCCTCCTTCTCTTTGGAGCAGCACTCCTCCTATCGTCGACGCTTTTGTTTTACGTAGTCGAAAAACCGCTGCGACGTCATATTCGGAACATTTTTTTAGGCTAGAGCGGGCTGGTAGTACTCACCGGGGCACGCGACTTCTGCGCTTGTAGCGATATTCGGTAATTTTCGGGTAAAACAAGATCAGCACATACATTGAGGCTCCCGGCATTGAAGGGTGTTCAATCTCTCGGTTTTGTTCGAATAGCGCAAGACAAGTTGCAGTCATTTGAAGTGCTGCAAGAAAAGATTTTCGTTGCAAAAGCTAGCGATAGTCCAATCAATCATTTGTATGAAGCCGCGCTACTGACTGCCATTAGAGACTGTGAGAAACTATCAGTAGATGCTTTTAGGTTCGTTTTATCAGGACCAAGCGCTCCAGCGGAAATGACAAATGATTTGTTATTGACGCTGATTGCACATCAGCGGTTTGAAGACATTTGTTCACTAATTGAGGACTTCCCTTGGTTCTATTCAGAATTTCGCAAGGGTCCGCTTCCTGGAGCAAAGTTTGCCAAATTGAAAGCAGTTCAATTGGAAACACAGCCAACTGTAAAGCTCCCAGGACTCGTGACAGCTAGCCATTTATTTACAGAGAGCGGCGACCTGGGACTCGCAATTCTAGCCGCGGGACAAGCTATGCAACTAGCTCAAAAATTAGATACCCAGGGGACTTCATTAGGTTTCGATTTTTTTGAACAGTCAACGTCAACTTATGGAGATGCTTGCTTTAAGTATGCGAAAACGCTTCAGGACTTGGGTCGCAACGTTTCATTTAAGTATGCAACACCTGATTACAATAAGCGATTGCTTCGACTCGCTCTAAATGCCTATGAGCAGTGCAAGAAATTTGAATGCATTGAATCTGAGCGCATTTGCAACGCTAAGGCTGCGTGTTATGCGCTGTTGGAGCAAAATTTTCTTGCATACTTCGAGCAAGTGCGCACCTTTTTAACTACTCTGAAGTCGCTTGGAACGCGCAAAGCACTGGCCGCTCTGAGATCAGCTAATCATGACGACTTCAAATCGATTGGCACTGATCTGGACGAATTTGTGCTACTCGATTTACTCCGCAATAGAGGCTTTAAAGAGATCTTTGACTTGCTGAAAAATGACCCTGTAGTTTTGGACTTTTTCCAATGTTACAGGCATTCCTACTGGACAAAGGAGCACTTGAATACTCGCGTAGATGAACACCTGGTTTTGCTTGAATCAATCTTTGCGAACGAAAACCCCCTATTGACTTTTGAAGATTTTGATTCTTTTGTTGATGCTTGGGCGACGATGTTCTCCGAAGGTTCTTTCGGGTTGGCTGTATTGGCAGCAGGGGAAGGGCTACGGAGAGTAGAATTACTCGTCTCGCGGGCAGATCATTGCGGTACCGAAGACCGTCAAGCAATCGCTAAACTAAACGTCAGAAGTCGTTTTCTTTTTGCTTCAGCCTTGCGCGATTTTGGCTCTGTTTCGCCCCTGAAAATGAAAGTAAAACCATTTCAGAGGCAGATTTTAAAACTTGCTGTCGAAGAATATTCGAAAGCTTTGCGGCTTAATTCCCGCACGACAAAGGATCATCCGTCCTTTCAACTCTCCGAATTAGCTGACTGCTATAGCTGTTTGGGTCGCTACCTAACAGCTGCATTCATAAGGTTCAAGCTTGACTATTGGGTTGAGTTGACGCTGCTTTTCTGTCTATCAAAGAAGGTTTGTCTGCTGACGCTGTTAGGCGCACAGCTTGGATTGATCTTGAATTTTCCAGGAACCTTCCTTCTCTCTGCCGATCCCGTTCTTCCGTATTATTTTCATCTACAAAACGCGCTTCTCTCGGTCTCGCTGTTCCCGCTCCTATATTTCCCTGAGTTGCCACGGCATCGTCATATTTCACAGATTCTCTTTAAAATCGGAACTGCTTTGCTTTCGGCAATGATGTTCTTTGTTGTGGCTATCGTTCTAATGAGAGCTAATGTATTTGCAGCATTGCTCGGCTTCCTGGTTCCATTTACGGCAGCCTCATTTGTACTTGTGATGGCAATAAACGCAGAACAACGAATTGACCGAGAGCTAGGACTTGAGCCTTCCAAAGGCTCCTAGCGAGTTTTCTCGTCCGCTTGCAAGAAAATTGCAACAGATGCGCGGCCCTGGATGTCTCCTCAATGTCTTGCGGCTTGGTCGGCCAATTTATCTGAACTTGAATTCTTGTGTTCTTGCAAGCGGCGAGTCGCTTTATCCTGGTTTTTTGGTATCGCGTCCGCCGCGGATGAGGGCATCAATGATGACAACAGGAGGGAGGAGTGTCTCTGCTGCGGCCGCCAATGGCCTGGTGCGGTAGAAATCCTGGATGCGGTGTGCTGCGTGTTCTGGCATGTGTTTGATTTTTGAGCCTATTGCTACTAGTTCCGGGTTTTCATCTTTCAGTTCCAGACCAACGGCTGTAACTACTCGGCCTGCAGCCGCCAGTTTTTCTTCAGCTGCTCTCTCGAGTGAGGCAGCTCCTTCTTTGACGCCTTCGATCAGTGCCTGGGTGCGGGTACTGCCAGCCTGTGTATAGCAATTGAACCAGTCTGATATTTCGTGGACAAGCTTATGTGCGTGAGAGTCGGCTTCGTTCGATTGCCGGTCGGCTTGTTTGAATAATTGAGCAGAAGTGGCTTTTTCCATGTTTGTATCTCCGAGAAGTTTCAGCCAGTTTATGAGCTAAATGTTGCAGAGATTTTGCAGAGAAGTCTTTGTGTGGTGAAACGTGCAATGAAGATGTTGGAAGTAGTGCGGTTTACCGCGTGTTCGTTATTTGGAGCGGCATCTGCCTATCTAATACTTGCACGGGTTTGTTGCAGAGTGTTTGCAAAGTTAGGCAGAGCTATCTGGCTGATTTTGGAGGTGCCCCACGGCGTTCTTCTTTGGGGGAGAGGTGCCGTGGACTTCGCCCTGTTTTTCGTCGGCTAGAGAGCCGGAGAGAGCCGTTATCTTTCGACACCGCCGGAGCCTCCAGTCAGATGTAACGGCTCTTGGTGGGGACCTTTACTGCATCAAGAAGTCAGGTGCTGATTTTGTTGCAGCTGTGCGCAGGTGAGCTTTAAAGCCATACCGGGCCGCTTCGCTTCCTGCCTGCCTGGCACAAGAGCCTAAACGCGACCCGCCCGCCGTCAATGCCTGCCTTGCGGTGTAATTCACGGAATTATTTGGCAGGTTTTTTACGGAATTAAATGGCAGTCTTTTCACGGAATTATTTGTCAGGCTGACAACCGCATGCGGTGGCACCAGCTTTGAGGTTTATTCTTCCAATGCTCTATACACTGTTGTGAAATGAACATTGAAATAATCGGCGATATCCCTGATGGACTCTCCGTTTTCCCTGCGACGTTTGACCTGTTTCTTTTCGGCTGGGGTTAGTTTTTTTGGACGTCCAAACTTAACCCCTCGTTCAAGGGCTGCGATTCTGCCGGTTTTAGTGCGTTCGCGAATGAGGTCGCGTTCGAACTCTGCCATACCTGATAGCACTGTCACAATCATCTTGCCGGCGGGGGAAGTGGTGTCAGCCCATGGCTCAGAGAGAGAGACAAACTTGGCGTCTGCATCAATAATCTCCTCAAGAAGCTCCAACAAAATCCTTGTTGAGCGGGCAAGGCGGTCTAGTTTCCAAACAACAACAACATCGCCAGGGCGGAGTGTCTCTAACATTTTGTTCAGCTCGACGCGATTTCGACTTGCGCCGGACTGTTTTTCCTCATAGATTTTGGTGCATTTCGCTTTACGCAATGCTGTTAATTGCATATCCAGATTCTGTTCTTCTGTAGATACTCTTGCATAGCCAATCTTCACTACTGTGCCCTCTTTTGTGACCTTAGCAAAAGTTATATGGGAAGTTTTACAGTTTTGCTATTATTTTTGCGACACGAGATGATCGCTGTTTTGAAGCGTGCAGCTTAGTGTTGCAGAACTTCCAATTTTTGCAAATAGCATGAGCAAATCCAAAAGCCCATCCAAGAAAGATGGCATAGAGACGCTTCGCCTTCTAAAGCGGCACTTGCACAAAGGCGTTACCATACGGGCACTGGCAGTTGAGTCAGGATTATCCGAGCGCACTTTGTACCGCGATCTAGCTACTCTTAAGAAGGCCGGTGCTTCAGCGCTTGTGCGCACAGTTCGTTCAGATAAGGGGAAAAGGCGAACACTGCCATTTAATTCCGTAAAAAACCTGCCAAATAATTCCGTAAATTACACTCAACATGGGCTTCGCTCGAATACGTTCGATATGCGCTCGGGTAATTCCTGGACGCTCCGTCGGCTTGCCTAGCCGACGGTTCCGGTGCAAAAGCGCACAGCAAGCACAGGCTATGCACTTTTACACCGGTATATGTGAGAGTGCTGGGAATTCGCCAATTAACAGACAGTTCCGCTGAAATACCGAACGCGAGCACCAATTATGGTGACGCCAGACAACGGAAAACATTAACTCACCCGACCGGGGGACAAAACCAGTTTTAGAAGCAGAAGCCGCATAAATAGGGCACTTTATCTCTGTTGACATGCTGTGCCTGAAATGGGATGTTGTTCACAGCGTATCGAAAATACAACAACTCTGCGCAGGCAAATCCATGAAGAACTGGCTTAAAAACCCCAGGAAACCCAGTGTTGGCAACTCTAAAGTCACAAGAAGCTATACAGGCATCACCTGGGCAGTCGTTGCGGTAACGAGTGTGACCATAGCCTTGTGCGTAGCCGCCAGCGCGACAAACCCGGCCAAAACTGTTTATTGCCCCGATAGTGAAACGCAGCTCTCTGGGCCAAAACCAATGGACCCGCAAGCAGAAGCGATAGTCAACAACCTCGTCAATAGAGGCGTAACACCAAATCGATCCGCCGAAATGGCGCAGCGAGCGGCGGCTGGGCTTGATCCTGTTGATGATCCAACCGAGGCGATAGCACAGGCAAGCGGGTTGCAACCGGCGAAGATTCAAGCCGGAAATCAAAAAATTGCCCAAGTTCAACAATTGGCGCAGGGTTCAGGCGGAAACAGCAGTCAATTTGTTTACGATCCATACGGACGCTGTGTCAAAATCATGGAAACCCGTAATGGCAGCGTTACCAGCACGAAACAGTTCATTTGGGACGCCGATAGACTTTGCGAAGAGCGCGACTCATCCGGGAACGTGACCAAACAGTTTTTTGCGCTGGGGCAGACGATTACCGGTACACCCTACTACTACACGCGTGACCAAGTAAATTCAGTGCGCGAGATGACAGATGCTAGCGGTAACATAGTTGCTGCATATTCGTATACACCAGATGGCCGAGCAACAAAGCTACAGGGCAACACTGTAAACAGTGATTTTGGCTACGCTGGCATGTATGCGCATTTGCCTAGTGGGCTCAAATTAGCTATACATCGAGACTATTACCCAGTTTTAGGCCGGTGGCTAAACCGCGACCCAGTGGGCGAAAGAGCCGGAGCAAACCTCTATGCATATGTGGGCAATCACCCAATTGATACGAGAGATCCGCTAGGACTTGGACCTTACGGGCTAGGCTTTGATTGGAACAGTGGTATTACCTGGGGCAACTGGGGCGGGTGGAATTATACTAACGGCGGCGTTGGCCGTTATGGTGAGCTAGATCCATTCCCTGGATCTGGTGGCCCCGGTGTTGGAAAGACGCCATATGCGCCTACTGATCCGACCGATCAGTGCTTCCTTGAGCATGACAGGTGTCTGAATTTAGCTGCAAGAATTCAAAATCCCAAGCCAAGACAATGCCTGCGCAGAGACTGCGACACCGGGCTAGCGAATTGCCTGCTTCGAAATCATAGTCCGTTGGCTCCGGTTCTGGGTCCTATATTTGGAAATCCATGGTCCCCCAATAACAACCCAGGAACGTGGCATCCTGAATTGGGCCCAGACCCAACTATTGGCCTGTCAACAACGCAATAGCTTATGAAACGTGACGGTCAGATTGCCTTCAACTTCATCGCCCTAGCAATGTTAGTGCCGATTGGCTTTGTGGTGTCTTTCTGTCCGCCCGATTATCGAATCAATGTTTTCGTTATAAGCGCAGCACTCCTGGTATGTCTCTGGAAGTTTTTTACAAGTGAGCCAAAGAACCCCACGAAATGACAGGCCGGAACAACAGTCCAGGTTATCTGTCTAAAAACCAAGAATTATCATTCATCCTGCTTACTCCACAACCAGCTACTGAATCTAAACCACCAACCGCGTTTTGCCTGACTGTCAGTAAGTAACTTGATTTTTTGTTCTTGCTTGTCAAGGGCCTTGTCGCGCTCTTCAAGCTGTGATGTTAAATACCCAATTTGCCCGGCGGCGGCTTCTAGTTTTGCTGCTTGTTTCTCGATAAGATCCAGCAGCCGATTAACTTCTGATTGCGACCCTGGTGTTACCGTTGCAGCACCCTGCGTATCACTCTGCCGTTTGGGTTGCTCGAATCTGAGCCAGTTCGGATATATCCGCCACTCAGGACCGTTGCTGCCCTGTACTTTTTCAGCCGGAATTTCTCCCGATTTTATTTTCGCGCGTAGCGTACTAGCTGCAAGTCGATAGTGCTTGCATGCAGCCTTCAGGCTCATACCGGCACCGTGCTCGTGGCTTGTCGGTGGGCTGTTGGCACCCTGCTTGATATTCTGCTCGATTGGCTCTGCTTCGGCATCAAAGATTTCATCTAATCCATCAGTCGTCAAATCTATTTCTGCAACTCTGATTGCTGGTTTCTCCATGAAAACCCCTCTTTGCTCCGCCACGGTGACATTATGCGGGCTCTACTGGAACCGTGTCTATAACGGTTTTGTATATCCGCGGCGCTCTAGTAACCGGAAACGCAAGCCTGGCAGGAAGTTAGCACTGTTCGAGCACTGTGCTGGCGATTCGATTGAGACGATTTGATATGCACCGCATATAACACCGCCGTTATTGATCATGGTGTTCTGTCGGCGTATAGTGAATGGGGCAAAAAGAAGCGCCTGCAAGGCGTTCACCCAGCAGGCATTTCGAAGTTGTTAGCGGAAAGTTTAGCGGGTGGATCAGTGAAGCGCAAGACCCCTCTTAATAACGAAACGCAAGAAAAGTCTTTATGCAAAAACCGCCCAAACCGCTCGAAGCAACGCAGCTACGCCTAGTTCATCCTCAGCTTGAGAGGTGGCAGCCTGTACGTGACGATTTCAACTTTTGTAGGCTAGCGTTCTTTGTGGCTGGCGACAAACTGGCGCTTAGATTCAGGGATATCGAACAGAAATATATTATCGAGGTCAATAATCAAAAATTTGAAGCGGTTTGGGAAGTTCGACATGACTCGAAACTTGGCTTGCCAGGAAGCTTTGACCGTGATGTTTGGTTAGGCATACTCGAAATTGTGGCCGAAATAACCAGAGGACGTAAGCCAATTCCTGAACGAATCGAGATCGGGTCATTCAGTGAATTTCTCAAGCGTCTTGGCAGGCGTTCTGATGGTGGCAGAGACATTGCACTGTTGAAACAGGCTATTGAGCGACTTGCCACGACTGGCTGCATCAGCAGACGAGCGTATAAATCCGATGGTGCCTATATAAAACTTGGCAAGGTGTTTCACTTGATCTCTGAATGGGGCTTCAAAGGCGAAGCAGGTCAGGGCGGAACAATTCACGAAACCAATTGGATTACGTTAGGGGAACACGTGCGGCGGAACCTAGAAACCGGTTATGTTTCACTTATCGATGTCCGCTTTGTTCGTGGTCTGAAAGGCGAAATCACCAAACAGCTCTACCCGTTTTTGTCATATCGTTTCTGGTTGGCGCTGCAACATGGCCGAGACTGGTTCCCAGTCCACTGGCATGATTTACGCGATTATCTAGCTGCTTCTGGTTGGGACAAACTCTCTCGAGCGAAGCAGCGTTTAAAACAAGCGCTCGAAGAACTGAAGCTCTTTGCATACATCCATGAATCCTCAGATTGGCACGGCGAAACCTATCATTTCCGGGCCGGAGACAAGTTCATCGATGAGCTACGAAATCGCCTGGATGCAAAGGAGCAATTCCGGTCGTGGATTCACGGGAAAGTTTCAAATCGTCAGTTGTCAATTTTTCCAGACCATGAACCTAAAGCCTCTGAGCCTGTTAGTGACGCCACGGACGAGAGAGAGTCTATTTTGACCCGTCAAGCAATCCGAATAGCCTTGCTTGGAGAGCAGCCTAATCTAGCTCTGCTTGCGCAGCATGGCTGGACTGAAGAGGATGCCCAATCTCTTGCCGCCACGCTAAAGAAAAAACCGGTTCCTTCAATTCGAGAGTGAAACCAGGTCAGCGTTGAGCGCCTCAAGGTGGTTCTCAAGCCCGTGATTCCACGGCCTTAGAACCTACTAAGGTGGTACCCCTGTGACCGTCTCAGGGCGGTTGTCAAGACACTAAGAGATCTAAGAGATCTAGAAAGAGATCAAAGAGAGCAGAGAGCTACTTGAGAACCCGCCTCTAGGAGCCTTTTTTAGACCCTGGATCGGTACCGCGCTAAACGCGCGGAAATTTATATAAGGCGCTTGAGACCCTACGCTTAAAAATCCGGCGGAGCAACGGGCGAACAACTCAACGGCAACTGCGTTACCTGGTTGCGCCCGTCGCTTCCCTTGGATTTTAGCTACGGGGTCAAGCGCAGACTTGGGGTTTAGAACCTAGAACCTAGAACACAAGTAGTACCCTGAGGCATAAACGGGCAACCTCCCCGCTAAGGCGGGGGCCCCTCCCATTTATTCCTCGGGAAATTTTTTTATGGGAGCTTCAGAGCGCCAATCTTACGGCAACCGCTTGAGAACCACTTTTTGAACAGCCTTTTTTAAAATCGCTGCGCTCAAAAAAAATCCTTCCTCGGCGGCGGCTAGAAAGTCCGTCAATCGACGAAAACGATCTGAGACTGGGGGCAATAAGGGGTGCGAGGCGGAAAACGGCTCAGAAGGCAAACAGGACTATTCGCCCGGATGAGTTATTTTGTAGGCCTGATAGCAGAGCACATCAGCCGTATACAGGGCACTCGCCGCACCATATGAGGGCTGTTCCGGGGCGGCACGACTTTGCCGGTCTTCTTGTCATGCCATAAGTGTTCCTTCTCGTCATAGGATTCATTGGCGCGTTTGGGTCTCAAATCAGTCTCCAGACCTCGCTCGCCAGTTAATTGGCTCGGGGATAGCGAAGCACATTAAATCGCCGAAAACGCTGACGGGCTTAACGTTTCGGTTTGCGCGACCGCTTGTAGCAGAAAAGTTCCTGGTTCCACCAGAGTAGGCACTAAACGAGCGCGACCAACTCCGAAAAAGGCTTGAAACGCCCAAAGTTCGTTTTCAAAATGGCTTGTTTTCCTACTCCGCACAATATTCGGAACTTCCGCGACTACCGCATGGATAGAGCGTTTGCGCTATGATCGAATCCGCAAACATAGCCCCTGTTATCATCTTCGGGAATTTTTCACTTTGCACCTGGTGACAGCTTCGCTATCCCCGACCCTAATTGCTGCTTGCCGGTGTGGTCATGCTGCTCATGCTTTTGCTTTGCCTGGTCGGCATGATGTTCTTCTGGTTTCGACTGTTGCACCAGCTATGTACCCTTGGATCCGGTTGCGGGCGCCAAAATTTAAAGTGCAATTTTGGCACTTATCATATATGATAAGTATACTAAAACGTCCAATTACTGCTAGGCCGCGACCCAACAGGTGGATTTAGCGATGGATTTCATGATAGCCAAAAAGCATTTTTTCAGACATGTCGCTACAGCGAATCTGACTGGCGAACAGCTGCGCGTTCTTATGTGTCTTTTGAGCCGAGAGGCTGATGGCTACGCAGGAATGTGGCAGAGAGAGATAGCTGAGATGCTAGATCTAACCGAGTCGAACGTAAGTCGTTCCATCAAAGCCCTGATGCAAGCTGGCATCTTGACTGAGAAAATCGAGAAGGGATATAAAGACGTTCCGATTTTCAAATTTAATCCAATTTTTGAAAAACAAGCGATGGACGAAACTAAAGCGCAATACAAAAAAGTGCATGGAAAGCCATTTGACGGAACATTGTAATTACGCGCCTGGGTGAGTTCGGTGATTTATGGGGTAGCGGTGAAATTCATGTCAAAGCTTGCACCGTTGGTGGTGTCGTTGAAAGAATGGCTTGCAATGCGATTTTGACTCGTGTGCGTTCGTCGCCCTGGTCGCCGGCGCCGGCAAGCTTCAGTATGTCGATCGGTTGGCTGGATTCATTTATTTTTGGGGTAGGGCGCTCTGGGCTTTACTGGCTGTATTAGAATCAGAAGGGATATGATTTGGAAATCCGGTTTTACGAAGACCCGCAGACGGGGCAGCCTCACATCTATAACCATCAGGTCTCCGAGGAAGAGGTCTTTCAAATTCTTTTGCGCCCTGGTGAAGACCGACCGGCTGCTGATGATTCTAGAATGGCATTAGGACAAACAGACGCCGGGCGCTATTTGCGTGTAATCTACGTCTCAGACCGTGACTCGATTTTTGTAATCACCGCTTACGAGCTTACCGATAAACAACTGAAAGCCTATCGCCGGAGGCGAAAGAAGAAATGAGCAAACAACAATTTCCGCCTGGATGGGACGAAGCGCGAGTGAAAAAACTGCTTCAGCGCTATGAACAGATGCAAGATGATGAGCTGATCGCCGAAGATGAAGCCGCAGCAGAGCTGCAAGGCCAGACTGTGATGATCATTCCGACGCAATATGTATCGGCAGTCCGTGAGCTGATCGAGCGCAAGACAAGCGCCTGAATAGCGAAAGGACGCCTCTTGTGAAGCGTCCTTTCGCCTTATGCCAAGTTAGTTCCTACTGGTTTTCTCTTTGCAGTTCTTGGGTGTTGGGGAGCAACGGAACAGAAAAGTGCCACAAGCGTGAGGTCAATTGCCTGAAAGCGAGGCTGCTTCAGGAATCCAGCGATAGAGGGTTGGAATTGAAACCTCGAGTATTTTGGCTACATCTTTTGGAGCTTTGCC
>DATNPX010000010.1:0-12229 GCA_036702975.1 Oculatellaceae cyanobacterium | reverse complement strand
TGCAGGAAACGTTCCACGAGGCGTTAGAGAAGCGTAGCGCCCAGAAAAAAGAGATTCAGGTAGGGGAAGCAGCATGAGAAAGTTTTCGACGCTCCTGGTGGTTTTAATCGGCTTCTCGTTGCCTGCTTGGTCGCAGTACGGGGAGAATGGCCGGCACGTCGGCCCATACGGCGGCGGTGGTAATCCGTACAACCAGGGCGGGGGCGGAATCGCGCCCATATTTCGAACGGAGACAGGTCAACAGCCTTCGCTGATTCAGCCGCAAAGGCCCCCGGCTCTGTCCGGTCAGCCGACCTGGGCCACTCAACAACCTGACAACGGTCATAGCCTGCAATTCCAGCAGTATCAAGAGTCTCAGCCAACGCAGCAGTTGCAAACCACGCCGCCTGTGCTGCCTCCCCAGCAGACACAAACAGTCAATCAAGAACCGCAGCAAAACTTCGAATCTACTAAATTTGCAACAGCCAATAGCACCTTGAAAGAAATCGAAGAGATTTTGACCTTCACTCCTTCGATGCCCGGAAAGCAGCACGTAGACTATCTGGCATGGTACTTGAACGGTGCATACATCGATCCGGCGCAGTTCTTGAAAACTGATGCGGATTGGTTGGAGAATGCATTTCGGCACTTTTTCGCAGACTATCTTGTCGCATTCTGGAACGTGACGATGCAAGACGCCGCGCTGAGAATACTCATGCCACTGGTTTTAGTGGCGATGATCGTCAAAGTCGTCCCTATGATGATAGACCGACTCTTAACAGCAGACACGCACTAAGGCGTTAGCTACCTGCCCTGTAAGCTGCGCAGCAGCACAGCTTCTGTGACAGCTGGTGCTAATTTAGTCGCTTTTTTGAGGTACTCAGTTGCCTCTTTTTCAAAGCGTTGGGACTCAGGCTCAAAGTAGCATGGACCCGGCGTCATTGCGTCCTCATAGCGTTCGTTTCGCTCCATGACGCGTGCTTGTGAGAGGTCGATAACGGCAACATCGATGTACGCTTTTGCTTTGTCGACAGGATTGGCAGCCGTATTGGCATGTGATTCAGCTATCACTCTACTTCTGGCAAGCGGCATCATTCCATCGCTCGATGACCATGCAGCCATGTACTCTTGCATAAGCTTGTTGACTGGCGTAGTAGGACATTCTGAAAGCAATGGTAGCGAAGGTTTATTAAAGCGTTCCATGATTGTTCTCCTTGATGTTTGAGACCGGACTGGAGTACATTTTCAATACGCAAACCGTTTATGTAACTGTTGAATTGCACAGTCGAAGCGCTTTTGCGCTGCAAGATTTCTGCAACAAAAACTTGCGAAAGTGAAGCTGTATTCTTCACGGTGCAACGCTATGAGCAGCCCAGAAACATCACTTTCAGCAGTCGCAGATAAGCATCCCGAAACCGCCAATCATAAATTCCACCTCGAACTTTCTCTCACAGACAAACAAGTAAAACAGGCAGAGTATGCCGTTGGAGCGGCTCTCTGCGCGGTCACCGTTGGTGTGATTGCAGTAAAGACGGGCCAGCTTGCGGTGCTTGAAAAAGCTTTGCCTGAAATTGAATCAGCCGCAAATGCTGGTTGTGCCAGTGTTTTGAGACGGTTTGGGGCAGCTCCGAGGCTGAATTATTATCAACTCAAAAATGGTTTAGAACTCTCTTTAAGTAAAAACACTTCGGTCGCTATGTCGCCCACCGAGACTATCACCGCCGACATGATTAGTGTCACCCATCCGCTAGAGGGCGAAGCGAACTTGCTCAAAGATGGCACGCGTTTTGTCCTTCGGGCCCAAGCTTCAAACTTTTACGACTGGGCTGGAAAGGGCATAGAAGTGGCTTTCCCGAGTCGCCAGCTGCGAACAGTTTGGTTCCAAAACGATCCGGAGAGAACGGCAATCGCGAAAAAAGCATTTAACCAAATAGGCGATTCCTTCATGACTGGCTACACCAAACCTGTCGAGCGCTGGTCAGATCTCTATGAGCAGGTCTCAAAATTATGACCTGGAACAAAAACGAAAAAGAGAAAGAACTCTTTCTAGCCGCTCAATATGCCGGAGAACAATTCGGACCCTATCACCTTGAAACTGGTGCGGGATTGATTCGACTTGCCCGATATTACGACGGCTCTGGATTGCTTGACTCAGACGACATTTCCGAACAGCGCATACAAGAAATATTGCAGAGTTTTCTATCTCACTGATTCATTGGGTTGCCCGAAGATGAGTACGTTAAAAACAGAAAGTGACTATCTAGCGGTGGTTCGCCGGGCTGAGATTGAATTCGGACCTAACCATGTTCAGACGGGTGATGCCCTTGTCGAACTGGCGAAATTCTATGAACGGGTCGGATTATTGGACGCTGCAAATGATTGCTATGAACGTATGAACGGCATATTGGAAAGGTACTATAACGCCAGGGAAGGAGAAAGATTTGAAAGCGAAACATGAGGCACGAACGGCAACCGCGTTAGTTATAGCGGCATTTTTCGGACTTCAGGCCTTTGCCGCCCCTCCGACTCCGCTGGACACCTGGAAAAGCATAATGTCGCAGGCACAGCAACATGAGACAAATCACGACTACAGAAATGCAATTCAGGTCTACAGTCAAGCGGCCTCATATGCCCAAAAGAATTCACTACCGGCTCACTGTTCTGACACCTCCCTCTGTCGAAAGACTGCCGCAGAAGTCCGGGGAAATTTGATTCCACAAGCGAACGCGGACTGCGACAAACTCATGAGCCATGTGGCCAAAGAACACGCAATTAAAGCACTAGACCCAGATTTAGAGGTTTGGATACAAGATCTTGCAAATGCCTACCAGGAAAACAAAAATCCGCAAACGCGTGAACAGTGCTTGCTGAAGCTATCTCAAATTAACAAAGTCCTCTATGGCGAGAAAAATCAGGAGTACAAAAACTCCAGAGCCGAGCTCAGTAAATTCTACAGTCAAAGCGGGAGTCAGACTCTAAAAGCGGCAGAAATTCAAATAGCAACGGATGAAGACGGAGTTAAACAAGCCGAGCGCGATAACGACCCGTTCAGGAGGGGGTATTTTCTCAACGATCTGGCGCTGAAATGCAGACAGGCCGGACGGCTTGGGCGAGCCAAGGAAGCCAACTTGGAATTAGTCAAAATGTCCAAACAGTATCCGGCCGTTGCGGACGGACTAGTCAATTACTACTCTGCACTCGGGACCATCGAAACGGCTCAAGGAAACGTTACCCAGGGGCAAAATTACTTTAACAAGGCAATCAACGAATGTTCTAAATTGCGAGGAAACAAAACGAAAGTAGGTCTCGCGGCGGTATCGCTCAATGCCCTGGTTGATGCCGTTAAAACAGACAAGAACCCTATAGTCGAACTGAAAGGGTTACTTGCTGTTCAGCAAGCCCTATCACCAGATCCGCGAGCGCAATACACGCTTTGTCGGCTTCTGGCTGAGACTTGTAATGCCGAGCACCAGTATGAAGATGCTGACAAATACTTGCTTCGTGCAATAGAACTTGCCAAGCTTCCAGTTAGTTTGGTTGATAAAGACATTCCGGGTCTTTACTTGAAGCTGGCTCTCTTTCAAAGTTCGCGCCCAGGGCAAATGGACAAAGCAAATCTCGCTTTTGCCAAGGCATTAGAATTTGAGAAAGACAAAACGAGCTATCAAGCGGCACTCATATACCTGTATTGGGGCGCAAAAGCCCGCGAGAATGGACAGTTTGATCTCGCAACGGAAAAACTGAATGTCGCCTTAAAAGATGCTCAAGCACTTCCGCCTGAAAAAAGAGGCACAATACTTGCGGACACACTCATAATCATCTCGGCTGTACAGAAGCATGACGGCAAGGACAAGGAAGTCCCAATTACAGTCCAAAAATCTACGGAAGAAATTCAGGTACAGCGACGATTGCGCACAGGGTTAGGCCCAGATTGGTTCCATCGACTCTGACTAAAACCTCAATTTCACCGGCGGCTTCAGGGTTACGCCTAGACATTGTCGTGGCGAGCTTAATATCGCTGCTGGCCGTCGGCGTCACAATGCTCTGGTTTTCTTTCGATCACCGAATTCCGACCCAGGACGAAGGCGTTCACATTATGAACGCGTTAGCATACAGAGATTTACTAGCTCATTGCCGCCCATGGCAGCACCATTGGTGGTATCAATGCTTGACCGTAGCACCATTTTATCCGCCAGTCATTTACATTACTAATGGCATCATACTCCTGCTGTTTGGAGAATCTAGGCTTGTTGAGCAAGCTTGCGTTGCGTTCTATAGCGGGCTCATGACCGCTGCAATTTATGCTGTTTGCCGCTTGGTGCAGGGGGGCCGCATCGCGGCTTGTGCTGCGGGAATCTTCCTGTCGTCCTACCCACTAATTTCTTGGTTGAGTCATACGTATTTTCTTGATCTGCCTGCAGTAGCTATGACCTCATTTGCCTTAATGGCTGTAATTTGGTGGCGAAACAGTCCGCAACCGGCTTGGAAAAAAACTATAGCTGCCGGGTTCGCTCTGGGTATTGGTTGCCTCAGTAAACAAATGGTGCCCGCCTATGTGGCACCGGTTGTTGTGTATTTCCTAATTCTCGACCTGGTAGCAACTCTACGAAGAAAACAATTTCTGAACGGCACGGCTGCATGGTTCAAGCATTCAGTCGCTTTGCTTGTCCTTCCAGCCCTGATCAGTGTCCCATATATTTGCGTCAATTATCAGATTTACAGAACCTGGCTGAATACCAATGTGGCTGAATTCGCAGGGGTTGGCATACATCATTCTTTCATTGGCAATGCCATTTTTTATACTGGACTGCTACCAATGGTAATGTCGACAGGTTTGGTCGCTGTCTTTGCACTTTCGTTTGTTTTCTTTCGGAGTACTGATTACAAGAATCTGCTCCCTGTTATTGTCTCGATGGCAGGCGGGCTTTGTCTTACGTGCACTTCAATGGGCATTGATAATGAAGTCCGCTATGTGGTGCCATTTCTGATTGCCCCTGCCGTTTTCTCTGCGTTCCTTGCGGAAAAACTAATAACTTCAGCAAACGCAATACTGAAAGCTTTCGGCTTTGCAAGTCTCGTTCTAGCGATTGCTACATATGCCAGCTTTAACTTCATGCCGTACCCTGTACCGTTCCAAGGTTTACCCTGGGTCACTGGCTGGTGGGGAAAACCGAATGGCAATCCAATCCCCTATGTTGATTGGGGCCACCTTTTCATTTTGCAGACAATCACTCAAATAGATGGTGGCAAGCCTGTAACTCTAAATGTGTTGCCAAACCATGATGCCTTGCACGTTAGCGCTCTGAAACTGTTTCTTCACGAGCACAATAATTTCACGATCTTCCCAACAAACTCGCGACATTGGACTATTGTTGGTGATGCAGTAACGTTCGACCCGACCACGGCTTGTTATCCCGTTTGGTACCTACGGAAGACTGGTGACAATGGCTTTCACATCGCAGAGCGGTCAAAGGTCGATTACGCCAGATTGGAAGACTTCGTCAGTAACAGCGGCAAGTACAAACTGATTGCTGAAAAGGCACTGCCAGACGGTAGTAAGTTAATGCTCTATCGTCGAACATTCTGAGAGCACTGCAAAAAAACTGCAACAAATCGCTGCTTAAATCTTTTGTGACTACTAGGAGTATTCACGATGGACAAACCCGCCTCTAGCAAGCTTTACGACCAAGCCGCCAATCAAAACAAAGAAGCTGATTCACACGCTCACAAGATTATGGACGAAGTTTCAGCCTGGTTCAAATGCAGTGTTCAAGCCAATCAAACCAATACCGAGGCGCTACAGCAAAACATGCACGAGAACATAAACGCCGCGGGCGACAGTTTCAAGAACGCCTGCAATTCGGCTTCAGAGCGGCTACATGCAGTCGGAGCAGAACTTAAGCGAGAGAATCCCGAATGGGTTGAATTCGCAGAAAAAGCTAGCCACGTGCCAAGCAAAGCTTTTCACAGAATCGCTGATTTCTATAAAACGCGTCCTGCAACTGCCCTTGTCGAGACATTAATTCCCCCGGTCGCAATCGTTGACGGGCTGATGCGCGGCGGTTTACCGCAGCACAGGACACCAGAGGGAAAAACTGAAAGCTAGTCTTTTTTCTTAGTCCTGGCTGCAAATAACGCACCGCCGAGTACCAGGACAGCTATAACCGCCAGTGCAATTAATCCGACCTGGTCTGAGATCATTCAGTACTCTTTCCTCTCGTTTTCTTAGCCGCTTCGGTGCTGTTTGGTTTCTCATGATACTCAACTCTCAAGCAAATTTTCCTAGGAAATTTGCAAGGAGAATGACACCAAGCCAGAGAGGGAAACTTAAAAGCGTCCGGTAATATTTATTATGTATCATGCCCGAAAGCCTTGCGCTGTAAGCCTCTACAAGCTTCGATTTTAAATGAGGTGGATAGACACCAGCGGCCTTGATTGCGCTTGACAGCTGCGCCCCTACGCTACATGTAGTTTTGGCTCGCTCGAGCGCACCCCAAACTCGAGTTTTTATTCTAGCACTACATATGGTGTCCAATCGTCATCCGGATCGAAAACCAAAATTTCAGACACGGGGCTTACAGCTGCCTCTAATTTCTATCGGACACCTCCCATGGGCTTCTTCGCCTCGAATGCGTTCGATATGCGCTCTGGTAATTCCTGGACGCTCCGTCGGCTTGCCTAGCCGACGGTTCCGGTGCAAAAGCGCACAGCAAGCACAGGCTATGCCCTTTTTCACCGGTATATGTGAGAGTGCTGGGAATTCGCCAATTAACAGACAGTTCCGCTGAAATACCGAACGCGAGCACCAAATATGGTGGCGCAAAAATGGAAAGCATTAGCTCACCCGACCGGGGGACAAAACCACTTTCGGAAGCAGAAGCCGCATAAATAGGGCATCTCATCTCTATTGACATACCGCGCCTGAAATGGGATGTTGTCGGCAGCGTATCGAAAAAAATACAACACTCTGCGCGGGTAAATTCATGAAGAACTGGCTTAAAAACCCCAGGAAACCCAGTGTTGGCGGCTCTAAAGGCACAAGAAGCTATACAGGCATTACCTGGGCAGTCGTTGGAATCAGCAGCCTTACAATCGCCCTGTGTGTAGCAGCGGATGCGACAAATCCGGCGAAAACTGTTTTTCGCCCGCCGGATAATGAAGCGCCAGCATCTAGCACACTGTTTGGCGCGTAGCTGGAGCCCGCTAGCTCCACTTCTGAGCCCAGGTTTTCATCTACTCCCACCAAATAATAATCCGAGTGATCCTAAGCCAGGGCTCGGACCAGACCCAACCGTGCAATAGAATCACTTCTTATAGACGGGATTGCCGTTGGCATCGAACTCTTTCGGGTCGCCCGGCCCGGGATTATGTAGGTACATCAGATACCTGCCACCCATGCGGCGCAGAACCCAATCAGGTGGACCAGCAATTGCCATGTATGCAACCACTGAAGCGATGATGTAGAGGAAAACGCAAGACAAGCCAATCCACAACAGGATTTTCTTGGCTTTGCTCATTTTTCGCGGTTGACTTTCTTGCATAAATGTTAGGAGCTTTCACTCATTCGAGCCTAACACACAGAGGCAAACTCCGTGGTCCCAGTTTGTGAACCAAATTGAGCAATAGCTTATGAAACGTGACCGTCAGATTGCCCTTCAACTTCATCGCCCTAGCTGTGTTAGTGCCGATTGGCTTAGTGGTGTCTTTCTGTCCGTAGTATTCATGGTATGCATCTGGAAGTTTTTTACAGAGAGATAGGCGCTATGAAGAAGTCTTTCCTGGAACATCCTTTACGGTGGCAGGCCGCTTTGACTTGTCTTGGAACGCTGTTTGCCTTGGCTGATTTTGCCGATTATTCGATATATGTTTTTATTGTTCCGTTAGCTTCGTTGTTTTTGCTTGTTGCTATTCTTTCGGGTATAGCTGCGTACAAGCGGCCTTCGCAGTCTATGAGATCGAGAACTATTGCAATAGCCTGCATAGTTGTGTGTGCAATTCAGCTACCAGATGTGGTGCTTAGGCGGTTGCCTGCGACTCTAAACAATCCGAACATCGGGCAGCAGCAACAGTCACGAGCAAAGGCTTTTGAGGAAGCTATCGAGAAAAGCAAGCCCCGGCAAGTGAAAGATCCCTGACGGCGCTCTAGGCCTTTGAACCCACCAACCACGAACAAAATCGAGTCCACCAGCCCTGCTTATGCTGACTGTCAGTCAGTAGTTTGATATCGCGATCTTTGCTTTCCAGTTGAGCCACCAAATAGCCGTTTCTGAAAGTGGCTCCCTGTAGTTGTTCTCTCATCTCTTCATTCTGTCGCTCGACTATCTCTAACCTCGTCTTCAGTGCGACCATCTCTTGAAAATTATAATCCGGGGTGGGTGGACCGCTTGGGTCTGTCCGATCCGGGCTGTCATTGACCGATCCGGGCGATGTGATGGCGGATGCCCGGACCGATCCGGGCTTGATTCTCCATTCTTCTCCCCATGGACCCTGAACCTTCGCAGCTTCTATCTTGCCCTGCTTTATCCATCGCCGTAATGTTCGTTCGTTGATGGAGAGGGCACCTGTGGCTTCTGCCAATGTCCACCAGTTTTCCGGGGTGGGTGGACTGTCCGGGGTGGGCTTGTCCGGGTTGGTATCGTCCGGTCCGGGCTTTGCTAGCAGAAGATCCTCTAGTCCCTGGATTGCCAAGGGATCTTTGTTCGCATCAAGAGCTTGACTACCCATAAAAACTAGCCTCCTTTTGGCCGGACGAGGCTCATTATGCGAGCCTTTCAAGGCGCTGTAAAGACGGGCTCTCTTTCGATATCTCGTCTTGGTGGTATCGCATATAGGGTCGGATCAATTGAATGTCTTTCAACATACAGCTAATATTAAAACTTCAAAACGAAGCGCCTGCTAGGCATAACCGTGAACAATGACAGTAAGCAGCTAAGCATTTTTGACTCTCAGGCGCCAATAGTCGAATGGCGGCCAGTAAGAGATGACTTCAATTTCTGTCGTCTTGCTTTGTTCGTTTCCGCAGACACCAAGGCAGATAGATTTCGGAATCTCAGGCAAACGTTTGAGATCCAACATCAGGGAAAAACGCTCCAAGTCATTTGGGAAGTTCGGCACGATGCCGAGTTAGGTTTGCCAACTAGCTTTGATCGCGATGTTTGGCTTGGAATCATGGACTTGGTGCAGGAGGCTACTGATGGTGGCAAGAAGCCAATTCCTGACGTTATAGAGATTCCTTCGATCACGCAGTTTCTGAAACGAATTGGGAAAAAGTCAGACGGTGGTAGTGGGACTCTGAGGCTCAAAGAGTCAATTAGAAGACTTGCATATACAACTTGTGTAACAGAACGAGCTTTCAATTGCCCATCGTCAGGCGGCTATTTGTCATTAGTTGAGCCGATCCGCTTGATTGAAAAATGCGTGTTCCGTGGCGACCCAGCAGGTGACGGCAAGATCCAAGAGCGCACTTGGCTGAGCCTCGGCGAGTATGTTCGAAAAAATTTGGATTCCGGTTACATCTCACTGCTCGATGTTCGCTACGTTCAAACAATGAAAAGTGAGCTGGCGAAACAACTTTATTCGTATTTGTCATACAGATTTTGGCTCGCCGTGCAGCGTGGCAGAGACTACACAAGCGAACATTGGCAGGAGCTTGCAGCATATCTTGCTGCATCCGGCTGGAATAATTTACCGCGCGCTAAACAGAGACTCGCGGCTGCTCTCAAAGAGCTGAAGAGAACCCAGTACATAGATAACGAATCTGACTGGAACGGCGATTTCTACGTTTTCAAGGTCGGTGAAAAATTTATAGACGAGTTGCGAAATCGGCTAAAGGCACGTGAACAATATCAAGCCTGGATTAGTGGCAAAAGCAACGCGCGGCAACTTACCGTCATTCCGCGGCCGATTCCAGTCAATACACCGATTACGGAGAACGACGAAAAGGAAAGTGCACTAATTCGTCAGGCAATACGTGTGGCTATCTGCCATCAGCAACCGGATGCTGAGGTATTGAGTCGCTACGGGTGGACACCCCAGGACGCCGAATCCCTTGCCAGTCGGCTTAAGGCTAGTTCCGCAGCAGCTCTCTGAACCCGTATCCACCGTCATTCCGCAGCAGCCCCATGTCTTGTTGCCAAGCCCGTCATTCCGCGGCCGAGCTACCGTCATTCCGCGGCCGAATCACCGTCGTTCCGCGGCCGAATCACCGTCGTTCCGCGGCCTTAACGCTTGTTAAGATGCCACCCAGGACTGCGTTTACAGCTCATTGTCAAGACCCTAAGAGATCTAAGAGATCTAGAAAGAGATCAAAGAGAGCAGGATGCTACTTGAGAACCCGCATCTACGAACCCTTTTTTAGCCCCAGGATCGGTACGCGCTAACGCGCGAAATTTTTTTTATAGCGCTTGAGACCCTACGCTTAAAAATCCGGCGGAGCAACGGGCGAACAACTCAACGGCAACTGCGTTACCTGGTTGCGCCCGTCGCTTCCCTTGGATTTTAGCTACGGGGTCAAGCGCAGACTTGGGGTTAGAACTTAGAACACAAGCAGTACCCCTGCGGCATAAACGGGCAACCTCCCCGCTGACGCGGGGGCCCCTCCCATTTATTCCTCGGGAAATTTTTTTATGGAGCTTCTGAGCGCCAATCTTACGGCAACCGCTTGAGAACCACTTTTTGAACAGCCTTTTTTAAAATCGCTGCGCTCGAAAAAAATCCTTCCTCGGCGGCGGCTAGAAAGTCCGTCAATCGACGAAAACGATCTGAGACTGAGGGCAATAAGGGGTGCGAGGCGGAAAACGGCTCAGAAGGCAAACAGGACTATTCGCCCGGATGAGTTATTTTGTAGGCCTGATAGTAGAGGACATCAGCGGTGTACAGGGCACTGGCCGCACCATATGAGGGCTGTTCCGGTGGCGGCACGACTTTGCCGGTCTTCTTGTCATGCCATAAGTGTTCCTTCTCGTCAAAGGATTCATTGGCGCGTTTGGGTCTCAAATCAGTCTCCAGACCGCGCTCGCCTGTTATTTGATGCTTGCCGCTTTGGTCGTGCTGCTCATGTTTTTGTTTTGTCTGGTCTGCATGACCATGTTGTTCTGGTTTCGGCTGAACACTAGTCGGCAAATCTGATACAGGCACCGTAGCCGGTGTTAAGTCTCGCGAATGCGCTTGGTCTTTGTGCGCTTTGTGAGCTTGCTCCTGGTCATGTTTGTAAGGCTGGTCTTTGGCTGGGTGTAACTTGCCGTCTTTGCCAATGTCATAGACGGTGCCATCCGGTGTGAGCACGGCAGGTGTGAGGTCTCGTGTCACGGCCGAATCTTGTTGCAACGGTCGTTTGTCCTGCACAGCTTTGCCGTCGCCAAAATCGATGGTGAATGCATTGCCACCGTCTTTGGTGAACCGAAAGGCTTTTGCTGCTGTTTGTTGCTCAAGGCGCTGCTGCGCGGCGTTATCGTGCTTGTCGGTGATTGGTTTTCCGGCAACTTGCTGATCGCCCGCCTTTTGACCTTCAAGGTGTTTTTCCGAACTGCCTTGGTGTTTGTCGTTGATTGTCATTCGTATCTAGCTCCTCGCCAATTCAGGCGTTGTTCTGGTTCCTCAAGCCTGACAGGCAGATGTTGCAGGACCGTTGCACAGCTATGTACCCCGCCTGGGGCCGGCGTAGCGCGAGAATAATAATAGTAATAATAAAGATAATAATCGTAGTAATAGTAAAGTAAATAATAATAGTAAAATGTGCTAAAATGGCGAAAACCACCAGCAGAGAGGGCTTTTGCCGTGCGTCGTCCAGTCGTAAGCCAAGAGGAACTGTTCGAAACCGCCAACAGGCTCGCCGCCGAAGGCAAGCCAGTCACGGCGACAACGCTGCTAACGGCCCTGGGCGGCGGCAGTCTGACAACAATCTATAAGCACCTGGAGGCTTGGAAGGAGTCGCGACCTGAAGCGGCTAAGGCCACCAGCGCCAACGAAATACCTGACGCCGTGCAAAATGCCTTTGCCAATGCCTGGAGATTCGTCGCGGCAGAAGGTGCTCGCGAGGTCGCTCTCGCCAAAGACAAGGCCGCCGAAGAAGTGAAAACCGTTCAGAAGGACTTTGCCGAAGCGTTGAACGCTATTTGTAGCGGCGTGACATCATAAATCGTTCGGCGCGACATCATCCGCTGTTTCTGGCTCGAATTAACCGCCACTAAAAGTGGTGCCGAACTCAAATTGATTGACACCGAACCCAAATTAAATGACACCAGCGTAAATT
>DATNPX010000002.1:0-61812 GCA_036702975.1 Oculatellaceae cyanobacterium | reverse complement strand
GAGTTTCCATTCCACTCGGTTTGGAGTTTGTGTTCATCGCCGTTTTGTCAGTCTTGTTGCATCAATCCGACGTTGAGGTTCAACGCCTGCTTCGATCCCGCGACATACTATCCAAAGCAAACAATCTTTCCAAGTCATTCTACGACGCTGGCGTAGCCTTAGGCGGCTACAGGATGACCAAGAGCCCGCTCTTTACCGACCGCTTTGACAAGCTTAGTCGCCAAATTACGGAAGATTTGGCCGAACTCAAAACATCGGTGGGTGACAACCCGCGTCAGCAGCAAATTCTTAAAAACCTTTCGGTGATCACGGAAACCGGTTTCAAGGTCCTCGATGAAGAAAAGCAACAGATCGATAACAATCAAGACGAGAAGGAGCAATTTAGAGCGCGCCACATGTACAAAGGAATCCGCGGAATAACCGACCGATTGCAAGAAGAAGTGTCTGGGCTGACTGAGGACGTACAACACATCGCTAAACAATCCTCTGAGACTTACGATAGCGTCAGATCGATGATTAAATGCTGCCTGCTTGCCGGCATTGCTTTGAACGTATTTCTTGCTTTCACTGTGGCAAAACATTGTCGAAACGTTCTACCCGGTGAAAAGTGAATGATTTGCGAGCGTAGCATGTTGAGTTGGAGTTCGCGATTATGTGCAGCTTAGCATCACGTACCAGTCACATAAACCCAAAAAGCCCCAGCCGTATGGCGAAATCGCGACACGGTCAAGCTTTGACCGGTTATCAAATGGCTTGTGGGAGGTTGTAAGTCTACAGTTCTGGTGAAACGTCATGCCAGGTGCCTATCATGACGGACTCCGGCTGGGCTACATGTTTTGCTATGCGGAACTTTCTCAAAATCGAATTCGAAAACGGAAGGTCAAGCGACATGTAATGCGAACTGCTGCACGTTTTGGAATCAAGACCATATCTATCTTCGACTTCGTCCTTTAATTGAAAACTTCTTGTGGGCGCTCCGAGCTTAGATTCTACTGAATGCCTATCCGCTCCAATATGACCATTCTTCTCAAGGAAGTCACTCAACATTCTGGTTTCTGCGGACCCTTGCTCAAGACTCGCTTTCCACACCTCCGAGTTAAAGCTCATTCCATTGATGTTACAGCCGGCCTTTTTCTTTAGAGCCTCAACCGTCGTTAGCCACGATTTCGGAAACACTTCATCTGTCTCACCCCTCTGCAAGTCTTGAATCGCGTATCGTTTCACCACTCGATTATCAAACTGGAACACTAAGTTTCGTAGCACCTCTCCATTTACGATTTTCAGGTTGTACACATAGGTAGTTCCGGTTTTATGATCCGGCGCGCCAAGCAGCATTTCTAGTTGGTCGCACGTTAACCAAGCAATGTGATGCTTACACAAATCCGGCACAGATGCGCTAATCCCAACGCCTACGTTGGCTCTGTAATCACGCCATTCTGTGGCATTGAACTTCTTTGCGAAACACGGTTCGCTCTGAAGTCCTACTGCTAGAAAAATAATTACGGCGAACTTCGTCCTTCTCATCTATGTTTTCCTAAACCATTTTCAAAGCAACAAGAATACACTGTAAGGAATGTGTGACGGTCCCCCTTTTTAGTGGACAGCGATCTAAGTCGGAGTCGCTCTAGGACACTTTTTTTGTTTGTAGTTCTTTTTCCTCTGGGCTTAGGTAATTAAGCACTGTGTGTAATCGTCGATTGTTCTAAAAAGTCTCTATGTAGTCGAAGATGCTCATGGATGCTTGGATTTTGGAGGTGTAGCGATTTCGATAAATTAGTTCTTGCTTGAGCTTTCCGAAGAAGCTTTCAGCAACGGCGTTATCCCAGCAATTGTTTTTCCGGCTCATGTCTTGAATGCAGTCGTAGAACGAGATCGGCCGCCTAAACAGCTCATAACTTCGTGCAAGTCCAACTCCAATCCAAAAGCAAACCGCAAAAACATGTCGAAGGACAAATTTTGTGGTCTCCCTTTATCAGACGGGTATCGTTCGTGGAGGGCTGCATGAAAAGAAAAAGTCGTAACATGAATTTGGCGAATCGACGCGCTGAGGGCTGGTGAGGTATCATCGGTGTTTTTAACGGAGTCCAGATGCCGAAGCAAAAATTGTACGAAGATGAGTTAACAGAAGCACTGTCAGTGATCTTTAGAGAACGGCGGATGCTGCTTTTACTCTCACAAGCTGCCATAGCATATAAGACGGGAATGAGCCGCCCTTACATTGGTGATTTGGAGAGAACGGGGCGAAACATTTCGCTTTTGAATCTAAGCCGAATGGCTGAGGCTTTGCATAGTACTCCGTCAAAATTAATGGTAGAGGCAGAACGTCTAGTTAAGGAAAAACGACGGCGCCGCTGAAGAGTTCTTTCATAATCATGGAGTTATGCGCACTGGCGTAATGGCACTATGGTCTGCATTTTGGACACGGAATTCGTCCTTCGAGCAACGCGCTGACTACATTATTTACCTGCGCTCCCCAGCTATGCCGATCTTTGGTCAGACAATGCCAGTAGAACAATTTATTGCTTCTCGGTGTTACGTCCGACGGTTTAATAGGAGCATTACGTAAGGCATCCCAGAACTTTGCTGCTTGTGAATATTTGCTCTGTAGATTATTCTCAGCGCTGGTTTAGGCTTGCCGCAGTGCCACCAGACTCTTTTATTACTTTTGGCGGTAACTTCCGAAGGCAAGAGCTTGCCATTCTTCGGGGGATGCCAGAGTTTCGCCACGGCTGGAAAATTACTCTGCAAGCTGTTTTTCTCGTCTACGCTAAGTCCAGAACACCACCGGCAACCATTGCTTCCATCCTTCCAGCTGCGCACAACGCTATATACGTGTGCTTTCCAAACGTGCGTTGCCGACTTTGGACAGCGCCACCAAACCAGCGCTGTCGATCCCGGCACTATATCCACTGGTTTGAGAGGCAAATTCCGGGTCGGATGCCAGAGTTTTGTCACAGCCGGAAACTGTGCAGAATAAGAAATTGAAACGAAGTCAGCATCTGACTAAGATTTAGCGCGCTCTGCAGAGCTTTGCCCGGTTTTGAAGGTTTAGTGCTCTTCTTCATCTTCTGGTTCGGGATGAGTAGGTATAGGAGGAAAGTGAAGATCCCTTATAGGATCTAAGGGGCGAGGCTCTTCGTCAGAAGGTCTAGGTTTACGTGCAGCGACTGTAATAGCTTCTTTTTCGGATCTTGCGGTTTTGAAATAGTCATCAAACAGGTGAGCAGACGAAATGCTTGCGCCATTATTGTGCTCTACGGGCACGTCAATATTTCTTGTAAGGCTCATATTTTCTCCGAGTTGCGCCATGCGTCTTAACACGTCCAACTTATTGGAGAACGGGTGAAAAGTGAGTGAAAGTAATTTCGTAACGCTACGAAGGCGTGACTGACTGGGTCTGCAGTTCAATGCAACAGAGTTCATGAAACAGAATGAGTTACCGGACTCTTGCGCCCTTTCGCCGTGTTTGCTCAATCCGACGTTCTGCGGCCGCCACTAATTTAGAAGGCGTGGTGCTTAAAGCCTCAGCAAAGCGACTGAGATTCTTGACTGAAACGGCGTGATCCCTTCTCTGCCAAAAGGCCAGCCTTTTTTGCACATCTTGGAATGAAATTCCCTTACCACAACACGGGTTCACGGAATACTTACAGCCGTTTGTACTTAATGCTATAAAGGTTCTTAATAGGCAGAGTGAAAAGACTAAAAGCGCAAAATCATGTAGACGATCCTTGCGACCTGAGCGAAACTCGCTCAGATCGCAATTCCCTGGCAGAGCGGCACATTCGGAAGTTGCAGAAAATTTATTCGAGCCGCCGCAGTTCCTTGCATTATTCTTTGAAAAAATTCTTTGGACAAAGGGTCGCCATTCAAGGCGAGACCAGCAGCACATACAGCTTTGTTACATTTTTGGACTGGGATGAAACCGAGATTTTGCAGGCGGCCCAGCGTTCGAGTTTGCCTGCAACTTCAATCGCGAGTTACTATGCGGAAGATGCGCCGCATGGTGAATTTATAATTGACTTTTCATGCATGGACGAAAAACAGATGGGAACGATTGTCTCCCAGTTTTCCGGACACCTACGCCGACTAGGTTCCTGAGGCTAACTAAAGCAACTTCTCTTTCTTCAACGCTTCTTTAGTCGATTTGATCGCATCTTTGGCTGTCATATTCAAGGTCTTGAGCGTGTCTTTGAACATCCAGTCGACGATTGTCGCGATGTCTCTTTCTGAGTCGCCATCGAGAAGTTGTTGGGCGATCTCTTTCTGCATGGCAATCAAAGGAGTTTTGTCTGGCTGATTCAGGAATCTATAACGCCGCTCTTCCTGGCTGAAGTCGAGCACCTGATGTGAATGTTCCGTTGGCTCTTCGTCTCCGGGAGACTCCTCGTTATCGTAATTGTGGTCCTGGTATGAAACTCTAGCTACGGTTGAGGCGCGGTCTGTAACCTTTCCTGAGCTGGGGTCGCGCCATTCAGGTGGAACTTCGCCCGAGCGCATGATGGCCGGATAGTCGACGAGCACCAGGCGGTTCTTCAGGTTGCTCCAAACTAGTTGCCTGCTGCCTGGATCAACCCACTCTTCGCCGCGCTCCTCGAGTTCTCTCATCAGCTGTTCGAAAGAAGGATCGTTCGCGTCTCGAGCAAAAGAGGCGTCTTCATTGACGTCGAAATGGGAAGAGCTCGCGTTGACGGCGCCGTCACCAAACTCCTGTACATAGGCGTAGACAGTATCTACACCCTGGTCAGCGCTGATTATGCGGCTGAGGACCGGTGCGTCATATGGACGCGTGCCCCACTCAGGGTCCCAGCGCGAAGGGGAGAGTGTGTCCTGTGGTTCTCCGAAAATTGTTGTGAATCGAAGCAGAGCATTTTTGTAGCGTCCGTCAGCTAGCTTGACCATGACTGAGTCGCGTCCGCTTCCCGATGTGTTCGGCCATTCTGCTTTCAGACCTTTGAAGAATCCTGGATGCTCCTCCATCAGGGTTTCGACAGCGTCTGAGATCTGTGAACCGCGCTCGCTTCTTGCTAGCACCGACTTGATGTCGTAAGTTTTCTTGCCCGGTTTTGTTGTCTCTGCGAGATCATCGCTACCGGCATCATCGGGCACCGTGCGTGGTGATTCCATCTTTCTGGCTTTGACAGGTAGTTTTGTGACCTCGGCTGGTGGCATATCAGCCGGAACACGTCCTGCGACATCGAGCTGTCGGGCGCCACCACCATAAGCCTCCTGAACAGGTTTGACCATTCGACTTTCCATAACTAGTGGGCGAGCCTCTGGTGTCCAGCTTGGTGTGAAGCTCGGTATGGAAGGACGGAAAGCGCTGGCTCCAGCTCTGAAACTACCAACATTGGCGGTTGCGTATGCTGGTTGCAATCCTGAGTCTAAAAGAAATGGATTTACTTTGGCTATCGATTCGTCAATGTATTGTCCGACTCTGGTTATGTGTAGCTGGGCCTTTTGCAATGCCGTTTGAGCACGGTCTGTTAGCGAGGGCTTTGCCGTGGAGCCATTGTTCTCAATCGAGGCCGACTCGATTGGTCGTGCGCTGACCAGGTGAGAGGCGCCACCGAATGCTGCACCAAACAAACCATAGCTGGTTGCGGTCACCGCGGTCTCGCTCAAGTCTAATTTTCGTTGCCGTAATGTAGTGTCGAGTAGAGATTGAGTGGTGCCCCCGGCAAGTCCGGCAATTCCGTTGGTGGCCACAGCGCGGGTTAGGGTGCCGCGTTCGCCGTTCATGAATGCCGACTTGCCTATTGTTGCGGCAGTCCCGCCCATAACTCCGAAAGAGCCGGCGGATTCGATTATGCCTATGCGTTTTTCTCGCCAATAGTTTTTGCTGTCATCAACCGGTGTCAGTAGTCCTGCGGTTCCGCCGACAATTGTGGACTCTAGGGTCGCTTGTTTGACTGACATACCAAGCAACTGGTCCGCTGCGCGGGTTTCGCTGGGATTAACTGCGTTGTGTACGACTTTACTGAGGATCGCGTATCTGGCGACCGATCCCACGAAGGAACCGGCGGTTGACCAGGCGGAGGAGTCTGGCTTTGTCAGTTCAAGTTCTGGTAAGTGTTTACCTAGGACGGCTTCTGAAGTCTTGCCGGCAAGTTGGTAGGCGCCCTGAATTGGGCTTTCGATGGCTTCGTAGGCCGCAGCGTGCGCGAATTTTGAAACTCCGTCGCGAAGCTCTTGCGCGTAATTTTTGATGCTGGATTCCACGACCTACAATGATTCCTCTTTCCGCATGCCGCCATACTAGCTTTTAGCTCTGGCGACCACAGTGTGGAAAGCACGTACGCCAGATTAATTTCCAAGTGCAAGCGGCGGATCTCTGGGGTTCGAGATCCGCCGCTCTGGGGTCTTTTGTCCGCTCTGTCAGAGGCGGTTGGTGAAGGTTTGCTCTTTATCCGTCCGTTAAGCGTCTGTGATCATGACGCGAGAATTGAAGCGATAGCCGACCTTATGGATTGTCTCGATTAAATTGTCCGGCTCGCCGAGGTCTTTGAACTTCGTGCGCAGTCGTTTGAGTGAGGTGCGCAGTGCGTCAGGGGAGCGCTCTGTACCGACCGGCCAAACGTATTCAATGATTTTGTCTGGACGTAGCATACGGTTAGGATTACGCATGAAGAATTCGAGCAGCATGAAGTCGACCACGCTCAGCCTCATGTCCTTACCGCGAACGGTCACTTTCAGTCGCTCTGGATCAAGAGTGATGTTTCCGACGACGACAACGTGATGCGTTTCGTGGTGCGGGCGACGCAATTGCACGCGGATACGGGCTGACAGTTCCACCAGATCGAACGGCTTCGCCAGGAAGTCATCGGCGCCGCTATCGAGGCCGACTTCTTTATCGCGTAAGTCACCACGGCCGGTGATCATGATTACGGGGGTGTTCTTGCCGGTCTTCCTGAATTCGCGCAGGATGCTGATACCACATGCGTTAGGCAAGTTCCAGTCCAATAAAATGACATCGTACTCGGATGCGAGCATTTTTTCCAACGCCTCACCGCCGTCGTTCACGACCTGCAGGTCGTGTCTTTGTGAATGCAACCAGGTGCTGACAAATGCAGCGGAATTTTTGTCGTCTTCGACGAGAAGAATATTTGCCATGGCCAAACCTCATTAACACATTCAAAATGTATCGTTCACGGTGTGTCAGCCAGAGTTCGCGGACGTGTCACCACTGTGTCAGGCGGTTTAACAGCCTGCATCTAGTGGTGATTTCACGAAGTTTCTAATGTGACGTTGTGAGTTGGCTTTTTGGAAATGTGTTCCAGAAAAAAGTAAACCGATATCGGTTTGCTTTGTCGATCTGACAGAGTCAGATGACATGGCGAAAATCCTGACGGTTTTTGAAAAGTGGTAAGCGCCGAGCATGTGTCTAAGAAAATCGGTAAACCGATATCGGTTTACTTTTCAATCTGACAGATAAGGCAACGGGAATCTGACACCAGTCGATGTGTTTGTAGGTGCAGCCGTTAGCTGTCTGATGCGAGCAGAAAGCGCTTGGGCTCGTCTTCCTCGATGGGTTTGGGAGAAACACTTCGTCCCAGGAAACAATTGTCAGTTGAATCATCGTTCAGCGAGCTGACCTCACCCGCAAGCACAACATTGTCATTGGGATGACCAGAGAATTGGTGGCACATCCTTGGCGTCAACTCCAGGCTTTGTCCGGGCTCTAGGCTCAGGATCTCGCCGGGCTTAAGTGTTTTTGTCAGACCATCTAGTTGGACGTTCACTTTTTCGTTGGTCATAGACCGCTCGTCATTTGCGGCCCATCCAAGTTGCACGTTCAGTCTGCCGCCACTGCGATTGAGCAGATCTTCTGTTTTCACCCAATGGAAGTGGTAAGGCGTCGTTTGTCCTGGTTTCACGATCATGAATTTTTCGGCGTAGGTTTTAGTGGTGAGTGGTTTGTTTTGGTGCAGACACCCGTTGCGCGCAACGAATAAAACGAGTCCATATTTATCGAATTCACCTGAGCCGAAATCGGTCACGAGCCAGCCCAACCCATGGCGTTTGATCTCTGTTGCATCGTCTGCGCAGTTTTCCCAGTCTGATGGACTCCAGAAAGCCCATGTCGGGAGGTTGCAGCGATAGTTCGCGAGGTGCTCTCGGGCTTCTTCGATAATGCGATTGATCTGGCTGCGTTTCACGCGATGTCTCCGAGTAGGGGCATTCATTGTAGCTGGTTTCGTAAATAGGTTGGTTCGCGAAAGAGCCTGCGAATCGCGTGCAACTTAGCGCGTCTCAGCAAGCCGGTACACAATCAAGCAGTTGCAAGAGTATACGTAATGTCCGTGCGCCATTTTTCGCAGACCTGTGCGGGGAGGTCTTAAGCCCAGGGAGAGCGATTGCGTTGGGGATTTACGGATGGCTAACCTGGTTGCTGTTAACAGTGTTGTGACTAGGCAAAAGATTTCAAGTCAAGGCGGTTTGCTCCTAGCGGTTGTTTTTGTTCGATAGTCGATTTTCAAAGGGAGCATTTGTAGTGCTTCGACTGAGACGTCTCGCCTAAATTCATGTGGCGGCTTGCCTAACTCCAGCGCTGTTTCTGACCAATTCATAGTTATTGCATGACACCGGCTGATTCTCGCATCGAGGATTAGCCGGTTTCTGGAGGTGTTTTATGTTGTTTGGAGATTCATACATCAAGTTGAAACTGGAAAGCTGCAAATTGAAAGGAGTTATCGTCTGCGTTTGCGGCATGCCGCAGAGTCCGATTGTGATATTTGAGCACGATGGTGGCTACTACACGAGATGCCAAAGCTGTTCGGCTACGCTTTGTGTTAGTGCACAGGCGGCGCTTCTGAGCGAATCGCCGCGTCTATACCAGGGGCGAGATCCTGGCGTTTGGATTAACTACAGCAAGTCCGATCTGTTTATGGTTTTCTATTGTATATGCGGAAACGAGAGACAGATTGTGGGATTCTGTAAAGAACTGCCACCGTGTGACGTTTGCAGGCTTCAATTTCTGCTACCGCAGAAGTTCGCAGTGAGACCACTTCCACGAGACTACGCTTTTGATTGCGCACCAAGTGGAGAAGGTGGGCTCATAGAGTGGAGCGAGCGTTCGCACTTTCGCCGGGGGTCTGCGGAGGTATCGGAAGCTGCGTCTGGGGAGGTGGTCTCGGATTTACCGGACGTGTCGGCTAAGGTAGAGGCGTTTAAGAAGAATCCGTACCACTTTCTCGCGGCGACGATGAGGCAGATGGAAAAACAGGTGGAAAAGATGGAATGCGACAGAAACAGTGAGGAGGAAGGGAAGAGCGAGGCGGGAGGGAAGAGCGAGGCGGGAGGGAAGAGCGAAGCGGGAGGGAAGAGCGAGGTAGAGAAACCTGAATAGAGCGTTCGTAAAAGAATGGCGAGGACTTCGCAATTCTCTGTCGAACGTTCACTATAAATAACCAGCCTGCAGCCGGGTCAGACGAACGGGGGACACCCCCGTCTGACCCTGGCCTAAGGCGGGCGATTTGCACAGCTGCTGTACTTTTCGCACAATTTTGCCTTGAGAAGGCTCTTTTTTGACCAAAGCAATGGTATCGCATATGGTGCCTAATTGCGAAATTTTTTTAAACCGGAGACGGCAGAAAGCACCCTTTCGAGTGCTTTCCACCGCATCCACCTAAAAACTACTCGGACGTCGTTGCGGACTTCCATTGCAGTTGCACTTGTACGATAAGCGGAGCCGCAAGGTTTTCCACCTGAGGCGGATGTTCAGGGCAGATGGGCTCAGCCGGATTCCGGCGTGGAGCCAGAAGCTGGTCATATCGCTTGATCACGGCGCCGAGGTGCGCATAGTGGGGATCTCTGTGCGGTATCTCCGTGAGGGTGACGCCTTTGGATGTGAGCATGCGCAGGGTGTGGTCGACGATAGCCGGCGGGCGCTGCTTCATTTTGCTGGGATCATACTCGATGGCGTTGAGCCTGGTCGCTTGCCCGGGAAGCTGTTCGTCGAACCGCTCATCTCGAAACCATCGCACCTGACACCGTGCTCCATCAAGGGCCCGATTTTCAAGCCAGATGAAGGGTTGTCCATTCGCATGATTGGTGACGGACGACACTCTGAACAAGCAGTCCTGAATCAGAGTGGCGATGATTTCGGCGACTTGATCGGGCAGGTCGCTCGCTTCGTCGGTTCCGAGTTGCATCCCGCATTTGCAGCATATGTATCTGCCGTTGACTTTGAGAGTCATGTCGGCACAGGCGAGCGGGTTGTCGTGATGTTCGCCCCACTGTTTAGCAACCGTCTGGTGCGACGAGTGGCGTTCGCAGTGTTTGCAGACCAGTCCGGTCTTGAGAGAAGATGACATGATATTTCCTTTCTGAATCGCCGGTAGCGATAGATGCTCACGTGGAGCCGGAGATAAAGTGATGCCTCGTTTTCGCAGCCCATCCGTAGCCGGGTCGCGAGTCCGTGGACAAAAACGAAACACCAGAGTTGATACTCTGCTCTTTAGTTCAATCGAGCTTACGAAGCCAAATCGACATCGTCAGCTGACGACATTTGATGACTTCTTACTATTGGCTGGTCGTGTATTTCTGGCTTTTTGAGCTTCCAATTGACTTAACGGACAGAGCACTTGGAGACTAACGCTTTAAGTTGCAATGAGTCACTTTAAAAAATCTTTGTCTGCAGAAGTGCTTATGAAGCTATGTTGCCACCGCGAAAGAGACATCGCGCAACTTATGAATTACTTGGACGCAAGGCGCTCTTATCTGCGTTCTCTACGTCGTGGTGCTAGTCAGGTGTAACAGAATGCATTAGCGCAAGCGAGTTTATGTAGTCACGCCAATGAATAGTTGTCCGGTCTTTAATCGTAATGATCGAGCAACAGCGCTTGACGCGAAATGTGGATAAAGGTGCAAAGCGCGGTGATGCATAACCGGAAAACATTTTTAGAACTGTTTCAAAAGAGTTCCGATCGCTTAGTGAGGGAACTAAGATCTATTCGGGCAGTGAGGGTTCTTTTGTTGATTGCGATAAGGGAAGTGTGTTGGTGCAACGCAAGCCTGTGCTCCGTAAGCAATCTGGGCTACTAAATGATGGATATTAGAGCGATTCCGATACCGGAATTGGTGTTCAATCTGATTCTTTATGGCTGTTTGCCTCTGTGGTTGATCATGGGTTTACTTGACTACATGTGCCACAAATGGTCTAAGATCGAGGCGACGAGCGGGCTGAAAGAGTCCCTCTATCATGCCGTGATGGGAGTGCAGATTGGCATTCCGATTTTTTTGGGACTCTATTTCCAGATCAATGTGTTGATTCTGCTCATAATGTTTGCCGCTCTGGGCTTTCATGTCTGGGTCGCGCATTGTGATGTGGATTATGCGCGCGGCTCACGCGAAATATCTTTGCTGGAGGTGCATGTTCATAGCTTTTTGGAGACCTTACCGTTTTTTACTGTGGCACTCATCGTCTGCATCAATTGGAACGCATTTGTTGATCTGATTACGCTCAATTGGGCTGGACACATGCAGCTTGTCTTTCACAGAGCTGCCGGTGTCAGCACGAACTATATAGCGTCGTACGTAGCGCTTTTGTTGTTCGCCGACGTGTTGCCGTATGCAGAGGAGTTCTTCAGGTGTTTGCGGTCGCGTAAGGCGGATCATCCAAGTGGGACAAATGGTGCGTCATCACAGGTTTTAGAGGGAGATTCAAAATGAGTGAATCATCGGCATACATTACGGCGATGGGCACTTTTATGCCCGGGCCGGCGATTAATAACGATGAGGTGGAAAGATTTTTAGGCGCCGTTCATGGCAAACCATCTCGTCTGCGAAAGAAGATCCTGAAAAGCAATGGCATTGTTTCGCGCCACTATGCTTTGAACGACCAGCAGGAGACAACATATCAAAACAGCGAGTTAGCGGCTCATGCCGTTTCGCAGTGCTTAGATCGCTCGTCACTGGACAAGAAAGACGTGCAAATGCTTGCTGTTGCATCTACTCAGGGCGACCTGCCGTTGCCGGGAATGGCGAGTCTCGTGCAGGCCGCGCTGAAGTTACCGCCGTGCGAAATTCTGACCACGCATGGGGTGTGCAGTTCAGGAATGATGGCGCTGAAGAGCGCGGTAAATTCGATTAGATTGCGTGAACACGATAACGCTGTTGTATGCGCTTCAGAACTCGCTTCGCGACTTCTGAAGAAGACTCGCTATGAGAGTGTTGATGGCGAGGTTGATCTGGAAGCCGAGTTCCTCCGCTGGATGCTCTCAGATGGCGCAGCAGCTCTCGCTATTCAGAACAAGCCGCGCGGCAACGGATTGAGCTTGCGCATTGACTGGATAGACATTCGCTCTTTCGCCTCGGATTTTGACCTTTGCATGTCTTGTGGTTCGTCCGACCAAAAGCCATGGACTGTAGACAGCAGCGAGCAGAGAGATCCCAATTTGAATTCCTCTGGGCGCTCCTCCAATCTCGCACGGACGGCTTCCAAAAACAAGGCGCGCAATCCTCAAGTGAGTCCAATGTACGCACCATCCGCACCATCTCTGGCTGCCACCAAAGATGATCATTATTTCCCTAATGCGATCTCCTGGCAGGATTACGAAACGTATGCAGATGCGGAGCGAGATGGTGCCTTGTTGATTCGGCAGAATCTACGCATTCTTGAAGCCATCGTTCGCGTGGGTGTGGAGGGATTTTTGCGATTGATTGAAGCAGGCAAGATCGCGCCTAAGCAGATCGATCACTTCGTTTGCCACTATTCATCACATTTCTTTCGTGGCGAGATCATGAAGTTATTCAAGATTCTCGGTTGCGAAATTCCAGAAGAGAAGTGGTTTACCAATTTGTACAGCAAAGGAAATACAGGCTGTGCCGCTATGTTTGTGGCATTGGAAGAGCTCTTATATTCAGGCAAATTGAGGGCTGGACAGACGGTGTTTTGTGTGGTGCCTGAAAGTGGGCGTTTTTGCACTGCTTATATGAAGTTGACTGTAGTGGAGAATGAGCGATGAACGTAGTCGACCTGGATAGCGCCAGAACAACAAGTAACGAAGAAAGGCAGGCAGCAGCGAGTGAGTCGTTGCTGAGACAATTGACGATGGTCTGGCTGGATTTTGAACGACGATTGAGTCAGGTGCCTATCATCAGGCGGCTGGAGACCGGAAACTTTACGATAGAGGACTACAAGACGCTGTTGTGCAATTTGCGTCCTCAAGTTATTGAAGGCTCTCGATGGATAACTCGTGCTGCCTCAAGTTTCACAGCAGAACACGCGGAGTTGCGCTCGAAGGTTATTGGTCACGCATATGACGAACATCGCGACTATGAGATGTTAGAGCGAGACTATGTCAGCGTAGGAGGCGATGCCAGCGAGATTCGAAGTCGCGAGCGAAATATAGGTACGGAGGCACTTGCAGCGTTTTTGATGAACCAGGCATCTCAGGCTAATCCGATCGATCTGCTCGGTGCAATGTTTATTATCGAAGGGCTCGGCGAGAAGATGGCCAGTCGTTGGGCTACGCAGCTACAGAGCGTCTTGCGAATCCCCGCCGCCGCAACGAGCTTTTTGTCTTATCATGGCAAGAATGATGAGAGTCACATCAATAAGATGCATGCCATTTTGACTGAAGATCCGCTCGTTTTGTCAGGACATAAGCGGATAATCAAAACCGCTCGTGTGGTGGCACGACTGTATCTTCTGCAGCTCGAGGAGATTGATAATGTATAGTCGAGTCGATCCGTCGTTGTTCGATGTACTCGAGATCGACGACACATTGCCGATTGACCCTGTCGTTATGCAGTACTGGCTGAAGAATCTGAAGCATCCCTTTAGAGCTACAGTTATGCATGTCTGCCGGTTGGTTGCCACGCTAACTTTGTGTTCGACGTATTTCTTGAAGCGACTCTTGCCGTTTCAGTTCTCCGCGCACAACTTGCTGCAAGGCACCATCTGCTGGTTCATGAAGTGGTTTGTGACTGCGGAGGCGAATGTTCTGATTTTGAGGCACTTTTGGACTGAAACCAACCTGATAAATTTCATCATCCTAAACTCGCGGAACAAAGAAGCACCGCTTGTTACCTTATATCCGAGGAAAATTGATGATCTGATGGAGGCCAGTTTCATTCAACATGACGTGGTTCTGTTCAATGCCCTTCATGATCTGGGCAGTACCCAGAACGAGGATTGGCCAGTGCCTGCGGAAAAGTTGGATTTCTCGGGAATCCGCGAAATAGAGATCGACTCGTCAGTGACGACAAGTCGTTGGACTCAATTCTTAGATTTCGAAACCGCCCACGAGACCTTTAAAGCGCTGTTTTGCCTGCTTTTGCGAGCCGACGAATATGAACGGTCGATCAATTCGCTGCAATTCGATCAAACTATCGCTTTGCGAATCGGGCGGATTGTGGGAGATAAGGAGCTTGGAATCATGGCTTATAACGGTTTTCCGCTCTTTCTCGTGGGTCCGCTCAGGCTGTCGCAGCGGTTCGTCATGCACGGTCTCTTTACCGAGCATCTGCACGCGTATTTGCTTAGGTTTCGAGATCGCGTTAGAGGCTAAGAGCTTTCGCTTTCGACATCGCTGGTGTTGGCCGCGCCCGATGCTGATGTGGAAGTTGCGGTAGGCACTGGTACCGCGTTAGTGTCTGGCACTGTTGAACCATGAGCCTGCCTAAATGCCGTGTATTGCGGGGACATGATCTCGACGCCGGCAGCGGCAAACTCGTTGAGAATGCTGCGATGCAGATCGGCGTAGATGCTGGCCATGGTACGCGGAGAGGTCGTGTAGCAGTTTATTTCGTGCGTTACGTAGTAATTGTCCAGCGATGTGATAAGGACAAATGGTGGCGGGTCTTGTTTGATGCCATCAGTCTTCAAAGCGGCTTTCACAAGCAACTCGTGAACCTTCTGCCACGGTGTGTCGTAGCCAATGGTGACCGCTGTGTGCAAGATCAAGCCGTTGTGTTTTGTTGAGGAACTGTAGTTGATGATGTGGGCACCAAGTACCATCGAGTTGGGCACGGTAATGAATTCGTCCTTTATCGAGCGAATTCTCGTGTAGAGAAGTTTTCGTTCGACGACATCACCCTGTGTGTCGGCGATGCGCACGCGGTCACCGATTCTGAACGCCCCCGTATAAGTGAGAAATACGCCGGCAATAATGTTGGACACGGCACCTGTAGACCCGAGCGATATCAGCACGCCGAGAAAAATAGAAATCTGTTGGAAAGCAGGTGACCCTGAGCCTGGAAGATAAGGAAATATGAGAACGAGAGCGAATGCGATGATGAGAAAGCGCGCGATTTTGTAGGTTGGATCAGCCCATTCGGGATCGAACTCGTTGACTGTGATCTTGCCACGCCCAATTTCGCGGAAGATAAAGTGCGTGAAGGTGATTAGGTAGTAAGTCGATACCGAGATTAGAGCAATGATCAGCAAATTGGGAGAGTAAGCGGCAACGGAAGAGCCGACTGCCGATACTACCGGCAGTATCGCTTCGTCGACCAGCTCCGTCGAAAGAGTGCGTGTCGTAGGAAAGAAACTAAGGACTCTTTGTACGAAAACTAAGAGTGTAGCCGCGGTTACTACTGCTCGTGCTGCTCTGCAGATGCCAATGACTATCTCGGACAGGCTGTCCTCGGAAAGCAATTCTGAGTTTTGTATCTTGAGAGCTTTTATGTATTTACCGCGCAACCGATCGATCTGGCGATAGAGCATCGGAAAGAGCGCGCTATAAATCAGCAAGACCAGCACCAAGATGACAGTAGAGGCTGCGGTATAAGCGCTCGCCAGCAGAATTACTTTCGGGCTGTGCGCCTGTTTCTCTATGGCTAAGGCTCGCGTAAGTTTGTCTGCGCAATCTTGTGCCAAGGCGTTGCGATTCTTATAGCCGATCAGCCTGGCATCGACATCTGTGACTGTGAGGATGATCGTTTGGTTGCAAACGATGTCGGTACTGTATCCGGTATCGGTTAACTTAAGCGTCGGTTGAAAATCTGGCAGCGATAGGACTTTCTTGATCCTGTCTTGGATGGCATCGACGCGCTCTGCGGGGGTGAATCCGCTTATGGTGGTTTTGAAGCGCAGTATCTCTTCGCCACCAACAATTAGAGGTAGTCCCGCAGGCTTCTCGTTGGCATTGTTTTCGTTTGGTTTGGCAGGTTCTGGCAGTGCCTTCGCCGTCTCGGCAGATTGAGCAGATTGGGAATATTCAGACGATGGTGCGGGCGGCGCAGGCTGAACAGGTCGACTAGATTGAGCAGATTGAGTACCTGGGGATTCCTGAGTCTCTGAGCTCCTCTTGATCGTGCTGCTCTTACTCTTTTCGCCGACTTCTCCGACGGCTTGTGCAAGGGCTGCGTGTGCCGGAATAATCAGGCACAGTATGGCGATCGAGAGATTCGAGAGATAGTAGTGTGCGGCGCGTTGCATGTTCGTCTTCGAGTGAGATACTGATTTTACTGCTCATGACTTCATAGTTCGCTGGGTCCGTGTTATAACTGCCAACGCGACGACGATTGGTGAAAGATGACTTTCCGAGAAATCCTGGATCTCGTGGCTTATCGTAGCTCCAAAAGGTACTACTGGTTGCTAACAGCCTGTGTCGCCTTAACGGCTCTGGCACCACTTATCGACCACGCGGTAATAGGGCGTTTCGTCGTAGGCTCTCTGGGACTTTTGGCTTTGGTTACGGCTTCGCTCGCTTCAAACACGAGCCGACGCCTGGCGAAAGTTGCCGGAGTTCTTGCTCTTCTCAATGCACTTGTCTGGATGCCGGCGTTGTTTGCCTACAACGTACCGGTCAGCCCCTATGTGCAAAACATCGCATTCGCGCTGACCTTGATGTTTGTAGTGAACCTGATTCTGATCATGATGCAGGATATATACACCAACGAGGTCAACGGAAATCGGGTTGCCGGTGCGATTTGCGTGTACATCATGATCGGGTTTGCCTTTGCCATCGTCCACATGATGATTCTAAATAACGATGCCAACAGCTATAAAGACTCTTCAGGCGATTCCCTGCTTCAAGGCCGCACGATCGCGAATCTTGCTGGGCAGCGAATTTACCCGTTCTTCGTCTACTACAGCTTTTGCACTCTCTCTACCGTCGGTTATGGGGACATCGTTCCTCTGAGCCGTGTAGCGCGGACGATGTCTTGGCTAGAAGCGGTGGCCGGGCAGATCTATCTGACCGTTCTCGTAGCGAGGCTTGTAGGACTCCACATTGCCGCAGGTGCGGCCGCGTCTAATAGCCTTTTGACGAGCGAAGCACAGAGCGACGGCCTGACCGTAAGCGTCGGCGTGACGAACGTTGACGATCCGGAAGAGGCTCCAACGTCTGGTGCCATCGATGCACATTCACCTAACGCTTAACGCGGCATTGGGGACACGACTGTCCTCTACCTGATCGTTTCTGAATCGTGGCTTGCCAAACATGCTGCTTGCTTATCGGGCACTGCCACCAAATCTTTTTATGTGAACCGCTCACTACGTCTTTTGGAGTCAACTTGCCATTTCTCGTCGGATGCCATTCATCTGCTATCTTTGGGTGCTGCAGGAGAAGCGAATTCGTAAGACACACCTTTTGATTTGAGCAAAATGGACATCCTGTTGCAGCTCTCGTTCGCCAGCGTACCTTAGCGCTCCAAACATGAGTCTTGCTTCTCGTACATTGCCACCAGACGCTTTTGTTACTTCCTGGCGTCACGTCATTCGATCTCAGTAAGCCATTCTTCTTTGAATGCCACTCCTTCGCCAATTCTGGAAATAATTTGGCCAGATTATATGTCGCCGATACGCTTTTTCTCGTTTGGCCTTTGTTCATTGCCGCACAAAACGGGCAACCCGAATGGCTTCTTGTCCGACTTACCACTCTTGCGATCCATACGTGTTTCTTGTTTTTCGTACAACGCCACCAGACTTTGGTATGAGAGCCCGGAACCAATGATTCCGGCGACAACTTGCCATTTTTAGATTTGCACCACTCCTGCGCTACTTCAGGATAAAGTGCTGCAAGATTATTGTTGTCAGTTGATTGACGCCCGGCGCAAAATGGACAACCTGTTTGATCCGTGATTCTACTTTTTACCGAGCACTGCCATTCATGAGTACGGAAGCTTTTGCATCGCCACCAGACTACCTTATGACTTCCAGGTACTACATCCGATGCTCTTAATTTGCCATTCTTGCTTCGGTGCCATTCGCTCGCTTCTTTAGGGTGAAGACCGGCCAACGAGTTGCTTTTGGTAACTCGTTTGTTCATACAAAATGGACATTTGGATTCGCCATCGGTTCTCCATTGAACCTGAGCTTTCCAAATATGGGATCGATCATTGTTGCATTGCCACCAAATTTCACGATTACTGCCGGCGGTTACATCCTTAGCCGTCAGCCCTCGATTCTTTTTCACGTGCCATTCACTGGCGATATTTGGAAACAATGAAGCCAAACTATTTGTGACACAATCCCTGTGTCCTCGGCAAAAAGGACAGCCAGCTCGCGTTTGTCCGTCCTTAGCACATCTAGAATGTATCGTTGATTCCCACTCGTGGGATTTGTGTACCGGACACAACCACCAAACCTTCATGTGGGAACCGTAAGTGATTTCGTCCGCACTTATATGCTTGTTCTTACGCGGATGCCACTGAGCGGCAACCTGAGGATGCGTCACGGAGACAGGCAGCTTTTCCTTTCTCCGCGCTTTCCGATATTTTCTGCCTACTTGGGCAGTGTCGACTTCCTTTGTTCTGTTTCGCCAATTCGCCATTTGCTGCTTACCGAAATATTCATTAACGAGCTTACCAGACAAACGTCCATCTACATACCTTGGGGATACTAATGGCGCGATAAGACAGAAACTAAAATCCAGCCTTAGCAACTTTGTTGTCAGGTTGAACTTATCGAGCATAGACAGGTTGATGTCAAAGCGTAAATTAGCTGATAGCGCAAGCTGAGCACGCACTCTTCTCTTTTCTCATTCGGAATACGTACAAAGCACTTCTGGTGGATGTGCACATCTGACGAGAAATTCGGATAATCCTCGTCTTTTCTTAAACGCTTGGCGACCGTATTTTCGTTACAATGTTGCGGTATATTAGTGACGGATGTTGGACTGTACAGTCTTATTAGTGGCGCATTTTCTTGGATTCCGTCACTGGGTTTCGCCTTGTAGGTTTTTCTGTGTTCAGTTGTGATTGTATGTAAAGCCGCTTTGGTTCACACTTCGCCATGGCTCATTCATCTGTGTCATCCCCGATTAGTGTCAAGAGCGTTTCAACCTTTTCTTTAGAAATCCGCATTACCGCAAGCTCTTAGAAGTTGCTACGTTAAACTCCCGATCATCATTGTTGAAAAATAGTGACTTCGCCCTGGTCGGTTTCGTAGGCTCAGAGCACTTCTATCAGATACATGCACGTCGGAAAACCGCACCCAGTACCGGAAAAATACCAATTACTAAATCTAGCTCGAACATCACTTGTGTTCGCCGGTTCTGTCGTGCCTGTAATTTGATGGATGGAATTGTGAGCTGCCCCCTAGAGGAGGTGGTGGCTCGCACAGCTATCTGCAATGCCCCCAGGGCTAATGTTGGAGAGAACTTATGACATCTGAAAATGCTATCGGCTCGGCTTCGTCTTCTGAGAGCGCTACGACGAATTTGCAAGACGGTTCGCTTCTCTTGGGGCGGATCGTCAGACCTTATATAGCCGATGAGAAGCTTCTCGGCGCGGTGCTCGCCTTCGAAGGACACTCGGAGACGGCGCTTCTGCACGTACGCCAGATGAGCGGCGAAGATCCTGCGTCTCGCCTGGCCGAAATGAGTGTGGGCGACTCGCTCATGGTCAGGTTGTCTGTTCAGTCCCACCCGGTCAGATCTGTGCGGGCGACTGAAAAAGGTGTCGAACTGGCCAAGATCGTCGATGCCTTCGAAAAGGAGCCGACTCAGTTCGTCGGGATTCCGGGAAGAATTCAAGGAATTACAAAGTTCGGGACATTCATCGAGCTTGAAGGACCGGCTGCCGGGCATCGTGGACTGCTGCGCTCGACGTCGCCCGCTTCCGGCCAGCGCATGAAGCTGGGTGCATTCCTGAACTTCAAGCTGGGCGATGAAGTGACGGCGGATGTCGTTGAAGCTCGCCTGGATGATTCAGGCAAGCTTCTACTGCGCGTCGACAACGTTCAACGTCGAATCGCCGCCTGATGAATTGTTCAAGTGGAGCGATCGACTCGCTCCACTTGAACTGATTAGCGACTGCGAAGCAGAGCCCCTTAAGCATGGGGGCTCTGCTCCGCTGCTGTCTGGAAGCGGAATTCCAACTCAGAAGGAAGGAGGTGCCAATGAAATAGAACAAAGTTGACCTGAAGTAAAACATCAATTCTCAATGGAGAGTCAAATGAGACTAAGACACGTATTGGGCGGGATAGCGCTCTCGCTATTCTCGTTACTAGGCGCATCGCAGGCGTTCGCACAGGCAGATCCCTGTGCGGGTCCGTTTCCCGGACCAAACGTCAGTATCGTCAAATCGGGCGACTGTACTATCAGTTCGGAAATAAATGTTGCCGGCACCGTAAGCATTCAGATCACCGGCGGCAGCTTGACCGATGCGTCAAACATCGCCGGCGGCTCGGTGTCAATCAGCCAGTCTGGTGGCACTACTACCTTGGCGGGACTCGCAAGTTCCGGTGCCATCAATGTATCGTCGGATGGCGCTCTCAGTATAGGGAGCGTCAGTTCGCAAAGCGGCGTGACGGCAAGCTCTGGCAATAGCGATATAAATGTCGGCGGTGCGATCTATGTTGAAGGCGCAGTGCAACTGACCGCCAACAACGGCAAAATCAATGCTCAGACAATTACGGCCAATTTCCAGCCTGTCACTCTGTCGTCGTCCGGCACTCTAACTACTGGCGCAGTGAATGCTCCATCGGCGGATGTAACCGCGACCTCGACAAATGGTGATATCGATGTCACCGGTGACATCAATGCTCAAGGTGCGGTGAAACTGACGGCCGCCAATGGAAACATTGCTGCGCAGGCGATTAACTCTGGCGGCAATTTGGTTAGCTTGAATGCCGATTCGATTCAGGGCACATCCGTGTCGGCCGGCGCTTACGTCTATGCGAAGTCAACCACCGGCAGTATCAAATTTAGTGGTGACGTCACGGCAAATACCAGTGGTAACGGCTATGACCTTCGGCTATACGCTCAAACCGACTTGGCAACAGGCAATCTATCAAATGCCGGATATACGGGCGGTTGGATCGACCTCTGGTCGAATATGGGAGGAGCCTCCTCCTCCTTCACTATCGATGGTTCTGGCAGTACCAATGGCGTGAATGGCACCATTACCGCTACGGCCTCAGCTGGCTCAACTTTGGTCCTGGTTCAGAACGGGACGGCCAGCAGCACCGGCGACATTACCCTGGCCAACGCGTCTGCCATCCATACTACGAATCTTGGCGCACCGACCGGCTCGGTATGGATTAACGCCAACCAAGGCACTGTCTCTATTCAGGCTGGCACGCTCAGTGTGGATGGAGCCGGCGACCAAGCCGCTGGTGGCATGGTACTTATGGGTAACGCAATCTCGGCACCGTCTGGTGCTGTCTTGTCGGCAACTCAAACTTCCGCTGCCCCATTAATTGAACGCGGCATTATTCTGGCTGCAACTACTGTCAACTTCGGCGGTAGCGGACTCACAGCTGATGCCGACGGCAATTATGGGGAGGTCGTTGTTCTTCCTACTGGCGCGGTCACAATCACCACTAATACCGGTGAAAACAGCCCCGGTGTGTCGCTTGACGCGAACTATTCGGCGAACGGAAGTGTGACTCTTAATGGCACAGGCAGCCCGCTTGTTCTAACTGCGAATGGAACGAACGGCGAAGTTTGGATCAATGCGGGGTCGGGCAGCGTTACTATCAGCGCCTCAGAATTTAATCTGAGTGCCAACGGCACCAACGGACAGGTCGATGTGTTTGCCAACACGGGCAGCATCGCTTTTAATGGCTCAGGCAATCCGCTTAGTCTGACGGCAAACGGTGACAACGGACAAATCAACGTGGATGCCAGCTCCGGCGGCATCACGTTCAATAATTCGGGCGGTGCACTTACTTTCAGTGCGAACGGCAATAACACGCAAGTCAACGTGAACGGCTATCCGCTGACCTTTACGGGCGCTTCTCTGTCGGTTACGGCAAACGGCAACTCGTCTAATTTCATCGGGCTTGGTGTTGGAAACAACACGCAAGATGGCAGCGGTGGCATCGCATTTGATATCACTGGTGCAACTGTAATCGATGCAAGCGCCGCAGCTGGTCAAAGCTCCGGCAATATCAATATCTGGGAGGACCAGGTAACGATCAATGGCACGTCGTTTGCCATGATGGTGAATGGACCCTCGAGTGGCGACGGAAACGCCGGCGCGCTTTCTCTGCTATGGGCCAACACAATTCTCAATCCTGCAACGGCGGCGTCGTTCTCGGCTAACGGACCTTCATCTGGAAATGGCAATGGCGGTTCCATTACTTATTGGCCGGGGTCTACCGCTCCAACATTCGGACCTGATAGTGGTCAACTATCTATTGCCGCCAGAGGCGGACAGGCAGGTGGAGGCGGCGGCACCGTCAATATCTCTGGCGGGAACATGTCGTTCACTGATGATACCAATCAACCTAGCTTACGAACGGGCCACGCTGGCGGTACCGTCAGTATTGAACGGGGTAACAAGCCCTTCTCTAGTACTACTAACTCGGCTATTGATGTTTCGGCTCCTGGTGTCAATGGGAATGGCGGTACCCTTATCGTTAGTGGCGGCGATATGACTTTTTCGGGAACGGGGACTTTTATCGCGAATGCCGGCTCTTCCACCGGAAATGGCGGTACTCTCAGTTTCAGCGGCGGCAATATGACCTTTGCCGGAACGGGATATACTTTTGCCGCTAATGCTGGCTCCTCCCAGGGAAATGGAGGCAATATAACACTTAACGCATTTGGCCCTTTGAATATCGGAAATGGCGCTGGCGCTGTTCAATTCGCGGCTAATGGAGTAGGTACAGGGAACGGCGGCTCAGTTACTATAAGCGGTTTGCCGATTCAGACACTTAACGCTGGAAGCATTAGTGTTTCGGCTGGTAGCTCCGGTGGTGGAAACGGTGGCATTATTAGTATCACAAGTAACTTCGGGATGCCAACCATTAACGGCGATCTGTATGCGAATGGAGTTGGCTCTGGCAACGGCGGATCAATTTCTATTACTACAGATAGTCCGGTGACCCTATCGTCGACTGGTCAGCTCGTGGCCGAATCGCTTGGAACTGGTGATGGTGGCACCATCAGTGTGAATTCTCAAGGTCCTATTGTGGTGAATGCTAACTCGGTGCTTGTTACAGCTGGCTCGGTCGGTAATGGTGGTAGCATTACGCTGAATACTACCGGCACTGGGGCGGATGGACTGGTAACAGTCAACGGTGATCTTAATGCTAATGCTGGTTCAGTTGGAACTGGCACGGGCGGCCCGATAAAAATCACAAGTGCAGGAATTTCGCTGGCTAACAGTTCCAATGTCACTTCTAACGGCGGGCAATCAGGTGCTGGTGGCAATATAACACTGTCCAGCACAGGAACTAGTCCTATTAACTTGGCGAGTTCAACGTTTCAAGCTCTGGGCGGCTCAAGCAGTGGCTCCGGTGGCAATATTTCCATCATGGGCAATGGCATTATGGTTAGCAGCCCCATCGATAGCAGCGCGCAGAGTCCTGCTGCGATTTCCGGCACTGTTGCGTTGACTAGTACTGGCGGAGATATAAGCGGTTCCACAGCAACCATCTCGGCAAATGGTAACCATACGGGACAAGGGCTGTCTATTTCGGTGACAGGCTCCTCTGGTAACGTCACGATTGGTGCGCTTAATGCAAATGGAAATCAATCGGGCGATGGTGCAGGTGGCTGGATCACTGTATCGAATCCAGACGGGTTTGTTACGCTAACTGGAATTGCTAGTGCAACTGGTTCCGGAATGGGTTTAGGCGGCCAATTTCAGGCTACTACAAACTCTGCCCCATTCACGAGCTCCAGTAGTGGCATCGTTGTGGATGCTGGTTCCAACGCCGCTGCCGGCGCCAACAGCAGCCTGATCAATATACAAGCGAACAGCATGGCTATCAATGGGCCGCTTAGTGCCAACGGTGGCAATTTGAGCAACGGTGGCCAGATTACGCTCGGCAATTCTTTCAATGTAACGGTTGCTGGTCCGGTAAATGCGGATGCCGGAAACAGCGGTAACGGAACAGGCGGAACGATTAACTTTACTAGCGGGGCTGGTCCGTCGGCAGTAACGACCAATGGTATTCTCTCCGCGAAGGGGCATGGGTCGGGCAAAGGTGGTTCGATTATAATTAGCTCCGTTGCAGTGTTCTTGAATTCGCCCAGCTTTTCAGTCGATGGTGGCACAACAGGCTTGGGTGGTTCTATCAATGTAACTTCGACGGGTGCAGTACCGGGGAGCACGCTTTCGCTGACTTCGGGCTCGATGTCAGCTCGCGGGGGCGTCGCGACCGGGACTCTTGGCCAAATTACTATCTCGGCGCAGACACCTATCCTTATCGGCAGTTCCTTTACAGTTGATGCTTCCGCATTGTTGGGCTCCAGTGGAGCTGGCGGCAACATTACAATAAGCGCTGGGAATGGGGCTCCGCCCGACAAAATCACAAACAATGGCACAATCACTGCAAGTGGTGGCATTAATGCGCCTGCTGGTCAAATAACTCTAAATGCGACAGACCTAGAGCTCGGCAGTGGGGCAACGATTTTAGCTGACGCAAACGGCACAGGTTCAGGCGGTACAGTAAGCATTACTCCGGCTTCCGGCACGTCCGCAAGTCCGCTCATCATAAATGGGCCGGGTTCTATTTCTGCGGCTATGGGTACCATCCAAGCCACCAACGAGGCTTCTAGCAGTGTTTCGTTTAACGTGGCGTCCTTGACTGGCAACGTGCAATCGACTGGCAATTTTGTGGATATAGCGGTCGCGTCCAGTACGGACCTCGTGCTGGGAACCACGAGTGCGCAAAAAGACATCACGATCAATAACACCGGCACAGGAAACATTCTGACTGCCAGCGGCGCGACCTTGTCTGGTAGAACGCTCATAGTTTCGCCAGGGCAAGGAAACGTAGGCAGCTCGAGTCAACCCCTAAATGTCAACGTTACCGGCTTAACATCGACGGCTCAATCGAGCGGATCTGGCTCGGTCTACATATTGGAAAATGGCACTAATACTCTAACAATCACTGATGGTGCAACTTCCAACGGTGCGTTCAGTGTTACTTCGGCCAGCGGTCTCACGGCCAATTCCATCAATGCTGGGAGCGATTCCAACAATGTAGGCATTTCACTAATATCCAATGGCGGCCGCCTAAACGTAAATACAGCGATTGGACCGTTTGATGCTACTCTTCAAACGACCGCCGTTCTGTATTTGCAAGGAGCAAGTATTGTTATCGGTTCAGGCGATCGTATCAACGCACACGGCAATGTTTTTGTCTCGGTAAATGGAGCTGGTGGTGCTACGAATATGGACCCGGCTGGTCGACCTGCAAATGTTAGCGTGACGAATAATGGCACCATTTATTGGAATGCTGGTCTCCAGGCGTTGGGTACGGTCTTTTTCGACAATACCGGTGCTCGGTTGATATTAGTGGATCCGAATGGCAATAGTGGAAAGATCCAGGTGCAGAATGGTACTATTATCAACGCTTTACCGTAATGACAGGTAGTTGATATTGAGCGGGCAGTGCACGCACTGCCCGCTCTTCTTCAACAATCTTCGTGAAGTGGTCTCCGACTGTCTTGACAGTTTTTGAAAGTTCCGGTTGTTCAACTGTGCCCCATGGTACCATTTGAAAAATGGATATTATGGTTCACGATAAGAATAGTCCTTTGCTTCAGGTGCGACTCTCACCAAAAGCCTTAACTGCGATTAGTTTGGCTGCATTATTTGTCGGATATTGGTTTGCGTTTTTCGCAAATGGGATTCTAATGAGCTTTCCAGTTTTTGCTGGTGTTAGTAAGCAAGACACGCTTGCTTTGAAGATGACGTATTTCTATGCAGAGGCAATTAACAGTGGTCAAGCCGGACTTTTTGGAGCTGTTAGTGTGGTCACCATCTTTGCCGTTCGATGGTTACTTTCGCGAGGAATGTTGTCGTTAAAAAGTCCCCTTGTTCTAGGTTCCCTTGTGGTTGCATTTTTTCTTCCCCTGCTAAGTGTTCTAATCGAGGGGCGTCTAGTAGACCCCGAGAGCATGATTTTGTTTTTGCCCGGCTTAGTTAAGCTCGTTGCTGTTAGCGGATTTTTGGGTGGACTTGCAGCATATTGCGTTTTTGCATTTGTTGCTTATAGGTTGCAACAATTATCGGCTAGCCATCAGCTTTCGGAAGCACCAAATGAAGGCATTACTTCTAGTTTGAAGATCCCCCTGATTGGTGTGACACCTGATCGTGTCGAGACGATTCGTGCACAAGTTGGTCGTGCTTTGGAGCTGTCTGAAGCCGGTCATATGTCACACAACGAATCGCAGATTCTAATCGTCGGTGTGTCGGACAAGGCTTTTTTGCTACAAACGCTTGAGCCTATCTTGGCTGAACATAACCTTAAAGCTGGACCGCTGAATGATGTACCGTAAACCTTGGTTCGCTAGATTTGTTGCTTTTCGGTTTTCGGTAAATATTCGGCCAGCCCCTATCCCGGATTTATGCCCGTTCGAGGCTTTGCTTAAATGGAACATGTCCGGCATGGTGAAAAGCGAGTAGCGAGTATATCAAGCAGGTCGCTTGTATGATTCTGGGAGGCTAAACGGTGTCGGCTAAATCAAGCACTGTTACTGAAGATCATAACGCGAGCTGCGTAGTAGGCAGCTGGTTCATTGAGCCTAGAAGCTCCATTCCTGTGCTAGAAAAAATTCGACTATTCTGTGATTGGCGTTGTATACCAACGTAAGCGTTCGGCGAGTGGCACTCTTTAAAAAGTGGTGGCAATGACAGACAATTCTGAAGTTGAAAGAGGATTGTGTAGTGTCAACGACGCGACGAGATCTTGAGAAAGAAAAGCTGTGGCGTGAACTAGTGACCGAATGGAAACACAGCCCAGAAACGGTTACTGAATTCTGCAGGCTTAAGGGACTGAACGAACACACATTTAGATTTTGGCAAAGGGAGATTCTAAAGCGCGATGCTGAGGCGGGACAGACTTTCTGTAGACCTCGACCGGGTCGTCGTCGCCAAGTGGAAAAGCAGCAAGATGTCTCATTTGCGCCGGTGACGCTTGTGGAAAATCACTCCGAAGTTATCGCTGGCGAGATCAAATTCGCCGAACAACGTTGCGGTTCAATAGAAATTATTACTCCGCGCGGCTATGTGGTTCGGCTCCCGATGTCGGTTGACGTTACGACGCTCCAATTGGTATTTAGAGCGATTCAAACATGCTGACAATCTCTAACAGCACAAAAATTTTTTTGTGTATGACGCCGATCGACATGCGGAGGTCTTTCGACTCGCTTGCTGGCATCGTGCAGGACGCCATGGACAAGGATACTTTTTCTGGACACTTATTTGTATTTCGGAATAGAGAAGAGACGAAAATGAAAATTCTGTTCTGGGATCGAGATGGCTATGTAATCTGGTACAAGCGCCTGGAGAAAGGAACCTTTAAATTACCTGCTGCAGCAGCGGGCTTCGAAGTAGACACGACTGAATTCATGATGTTACTGCAAGGAGTTGAAACGGCTGCACTGCGGAGGCAGGAAAGATATTCACGCAAAACAGGCGTGAAGGAAGCGAGTGTCTGATCATGTTCATTCTGTTTCAAATTCGCAACAAGAGAATGCGGCTTTCAAGCTGAGTCACTGCCAACAAGTATATTTGGGGTACCCAGGACCCGGCGAGCCGGGTAGTCAGTTCTCTTTTTTTATGCCCTTAAGTGCACCGCATACAGTATCATTACTGCATGGTCGAAGTGCCGAAAGAATTGCCAGAAGACGTTGAGGAGCTGAAAAGGCTTCTGAGAATCATCGCGACAGAACGAAACGACTTTTACGAGCGATTGCAGTTGCTTGAGCACCGTTACAAAACAGAGATGCGAAATAAGTATGGGAGGAAATCCGAAACCTTCGATCCCTCACAGCTTCTGCTTTTCGCCCAGCAAGAACTAGCGGCAGAAGCGAGGACCGACCTAGAACCTGAAAAGACGGCAGAACGCAAAGACAAAGCAATCGAAAAAGAAGTGAAACCCAGAGGACACGGTCGTAGGCGACCGATGGAGCTGTCGAGAATTCCCGTCATAATTGATGTACCTGAGTCCGAAAAGGTCTGCCAGCGCTGTACTTCGGAGCGTAAATGTTTTGGACGCTCAGTGACGTTACAACTGGATTACGAGCCTGGACGAGCATTCTATTGGGAATATGTTCGGTTAAAGTACGCCTGTTCATATTGTGAAAGCAGCTTGAAGGTCGCAAAACCACCAGAGCAGCCAATCCAGCGAGGGATGCCGGCCGCTGGAATGTTGGCACATATTGTGACGAGCAAATACGCGGATCATTTGCCGTTGCACCGCTTGGAGGGAATTTTTTCCCGCCAAGGGCTTGTGCTAAACCGTTCAACCATGTGTGATTGGGTGCAATCCGTTACAAAAATGATGACGCCGGTTTTTGATCAGATGATGCATGAAATTAAGAAATCGAAAGTGATTTGGACGGATGACACACCGGTGCGGGTGTTAGACAGAGAGTTGAAGAAGCGTACTAAAACCGGGCGAATCTGGGTTTACCGAGGGGATGATGAGCATCCTTACATTGCTTTTCGATTTACAAATTCTCGTGAGCGGGCCGGTCCTCTTGAGCATTTAGAAAATTTTCGGGGATTTCTTCAAGCGGATGCATTCGCTGGATATGATGCCATTTTTGTTGGCGGTGGGGTTACAGAAGTTGCTTGTTTAGCTCATGCCCGGCGAAAATTTGTTGACGCGATGAACAGCAGCCAGTCTGCGGCTGCTGAGATACTTCTGCTGATTCAAAAATTATACGACATGGAAAGGACTTGCAAAGACTCTTCCGATGCTGAACGACTGAACGCGCGACAGGAATTTTCAGTGCCGCTTCTCGCGGAACTGAAAGACACGTTAGACCGCCATGCGTTGGTGTCTGTGCCAAAAAGCCCTCTGGCGAAGGCGATTCAGTACACTCGCAACCAGTGGTCTGCACTTCAAACATTCACCACTTGTGGTGATTTGACAATCGACAACAATCTGGCAGAAAATGCATTACGCCCAATCGCAGTCGGCAGAAAGAATTGGATGTTTGCCGGAAGCGAATCCGGCGGTCACGCAATTGCCGTGATGTCCAGCATTATTTCTACTTGCAGACGCCTTGAACTTGATCCATTTGCTTATTTAAAGGCGGCAATCACTAAAATTACCGAAGAGCCAAATTGCCCTGCAGAACAACTTCTTCCAGGACGACTTACGCTCTAGCAATCGCTCGCCGAACGCTTACCGAATTTCTTGGTTAAGACGTTCGAGGATGTTAGATGTGCGTGCGCGGCGTCGGTGCTTCTTTGGGAAGGAGAATATCGTCAAGCCCTCAGGGACATTCTCAGAGAGCCACGCAGCCAGCTTAGGTGCGGTTTTCTCGTAAGACTTAACTGTCTTGTCCAAAAGGCGGTCTGCCTCCATTCGATCAGGGGCATCGAAGATGTTTCGAAGCCACGCTGCTGCAAGCCCTTGAGAAACTGGCGCCAATGAACCTCGGCTTCAGAAAGCTCTACCGAAGCTCCAATTACCTCTCGCTTGCCCTGGTCGGTAACCCCAACTGCCACCAGAACAGCGCAATCCACAACGATGCCACCATGTCTTACCTTCTCATACCTGGCATCCAGATAGATGTACGGATACAGTCCCAGTGGTCGATTCCGCCAGATGTCCAACTGTGCGTCCAGCTCTTTGGATAACCGACTAACTTGCGTTGAACTGATTTCAAAGCCGCATAGCTGCTCTGTTATTACGCTGACTTTCCGCGTTGAAACGCCTTGCACATACATCTCCGCAAGTGCCAACTTAAGTGCGCGTTCGGACCGAATGCCGCGTTCAAGCGTATTGGGATAAAATCCTCCTTCACGAACTTGGGGGAATATCCACAGCTAAAGCTCCGGAGCGGGTCTGGATGGTCTTGGGCTTGAAGCCATTTGCGTGTCCTCGTCTTTGCTCATTACGTTCGTAATGAGCAGCGCCGAGGTATTTTTCTCGCTCCAAGACCATCGCTGCGTTCAAGAGCAACCTGAGCGCTTCTCCGGTTCCGTCTAGTCCCTCCTTTGAGAGCAGTTCCAAAATATCCTGCAAGCTGTTATCGTTGTTTTGATTGGGCATGGTTGTTTTCCTTTCGGTGTGGTACCAGAAAGTTAGCACCATGCTCAGTCACTTGACTGCGAGCAATTTACAGAAACGATTATGCACTAGCCATTTTTTTTTGTGATCAGCGGTATAGTTGCGATAGAACGAGGTGAGCTAGCTCATACATGAAATATCAGCGGATTTTTTCGATTCTTTTTTTGATCTCGACGCCTTTGCTTTCCGTGATGGCGGCGAGTGCAAACCCTGAGATGACTGAAATTGGTGACTTTTCGCCTGATAATAACGCTGGACTTAGGTTCATCTCGATAAATGCTCAATCAGAAGCAAAAGTGAACATTAAGCTTGGTGGCTCCAAATCTTTTGCATCGAGCAACTGCCCGGAGATCTGGTTCATGCGCAAAAGCTGGGTAAAGCCGGCCTACGTCTTTAAGGAGCTGCATGGTTTAAAAATTCGATTCACTGATGCCAATTTTCAAAACTCTTCCCTTCCTGATATACACGTTTACTATGATGGCAAATTTTGGAAGACCACGAGGGACGCCTTAGACCCAATCCTGAAGTCTAATGACACGACAAAGGTAGCGGAAATTAGGGACAGCGCAATCTGGTTTGATGGTAGTAAGCTCTGCAAGCTACCAGAGCAAGGTATCGAAGGAAAGTGGTATTCGAATTCACAGCTTGAAGTGGTTCTGGCTGATGACTATAGAGATGAACTATCGATCTATCTCACGGGTTTGTCATGCGAATGCGAGCTTCCCCATTGGGCGGGTAAGCAACTCATCGTGCACCTCTACGACAACGCCAAAGCGACGCTTGGTGAGATCTCCGTCGACAAATGTCATATTCGTCCGACGAGTTCAGCCGCTGTTCAAATAATGACGCTCAACTGTGAAGAATTGGATGCTTGTGTCCGAGAAAACAGTGTTCTTAATATAAGAGGCGGACGCATAAAGCACGCTTCGATCACAGAGATGTCTGGTGGAAAGGCAAACGTATCTGCCGAAATATCTAAACGTGACAATAAAAGCATCGGCGTTCCGAATCGGGAGCCGGTTATTCGATGGGACGGTTCAAAGAGCCCCTCCTTAGAGTTTCCAAGTCATGGAGACTTCTTCATTAAAGAGCCTGGTAGCTCATGATCGAATGAACATTCACTAAATGAGGAGCAGGTGTTGAGTCTTGACTGGATCTGCGCGAAGGAGGTGCAAAAAACAGCATTGTTCTCGACAGTAGTGTGACTCTGACGGCTAACTAATAAGCTGAGGTAATCTAACCAATTTAGCTCTTTTTTTGCCCTCAGGGGCACCATATACGATACTATTCTCCAGGGGCTGTAATTTTGCACAAAAAATACGTCACTTTTTTGCACGGTATTTGCAACAGCTGTTAGTCCAAGTGGATCGTGTCCTGCAGGTATAGTAGTAGATGTATTCCTGGAGCTGAATTCAAATGACTTTCTCTCAAAAAACATTTGCTCTTTTAGTTCTTTTGGCGATCTTGAACACTGCATCCAGCGGAGTATACGCAGCAGATCACGGAGAAGTAAAAAAACTGGGTGCACTCTCGACGGTCGGCCAACGCGAGTCTCAAAAGAATGTCTGGATAATAGGTCGCCAAACTGGTCAGGTATCGATCAAAATCGACAAAGGCGAATCGTTCGCAAGCAGTACCGTGCCTGAGAATTGGGTTCTCGAAGGAGGTACCGTATCGCCGGCATACATCTACACAGTACGACTCGGTCTGAAAATTCGGCTTACCCAACCGGTTAAACAGCCAAACGCATTAGAACCAGATGTATGTATTTACCATGATGGGCAGTACTGGCAGGTAGAGCGCAGATCTCTAAAGCCGATTTTCGAGTGTTGTGACGATTCAAAACGTGCGGAAATTAAAGGACAATCAGTATTGCTGGATGGTCGGGAGCTATTGAAGTTGTCTCAAAGCGGAGTTCCTGGAACTTGGTATGACACAGCTGATTTGGACGTTACCCTGTCGGAAGGCTTCCATGACAAGTTGGTGCTGGATCTGAGTAATTCATGCGAAGGTACACTGGATTCGTGGCGTGGCAAGGAGCTACTTCTCCGCTTAGACAACACGGCAAAAGTCTCTATGGACAGGCTTTCAGCCGATCAAACCTATATAAGACAAGCGCACCAATCGACTGCAAAAATCAACTCATTGACGTGTGGGAAACTTGATGCTTATGTACGAGACAACAGTATTTTGATAATACCGCAAGGTCACATTGAAAGTGCCTCAATAACAGAACTAGCTGGAGGGAGAGCGACAATATCTGCACAAATAAATAAACAGGACAAAAGCAGTATTGGAATTCCAAACAGTCAACCGCTTACTCGCAAGCCAGGTCCAAAAGGTCCTTCAATTCAATTTCCCAGTCATGGTGATTTTGTGATTAGAGATCCTGGTAGCTCCTAACCACGGGGCCTGCCTTTTTACTCTGATTCTTGCCTGATGAGCTCGCATCTCAAATCACAGGGAATGGTGAGACCTGCATAATCAACTCAGAACTTACCCTTTTTTTGCCGCCCTGGCACCATATACGATACCATCTCTATTATTGGCATTTTTGCACGATTGTGATTTGGCAAATTCTTTTCTGCCGAGTCCGATGGTAGGCACTTGCGCTACACTCGTTCAGGCGGTATCCAGATGTTTTAGGTCAATAAATTCAAGGCGGTTACTTTACCTTGATGGTCGCGGCCCGGATTGCCGGGCTGCGACTTGGCTGTTTAGTTAAGTTCTTAGGGTTGACTCTTGAGCACAGTAGAAGCTAATCTCCGCATATTCACCTGTTGCAAGTTGCTCACTATGCGAAAACAAGCTTTCTTAACCCTAGCCTCCTGTCCATGGCTGCTCTTTGGTTATGCAGCGGAAGCGCTTCCGGACACACATATCCGTCCGTGGATGACCCAATGTCCGGCTGACTATACTTCGAATTTTGATCCTGAAGAAGTCTCATGGGTTGCAAGGGATGAAGTGATTCAGAAAGCGCTCGTTCCAAAAGTGAGTTTGTTTGTGAAGAGAATCCCTGAGCACAAAGAGTTGCATACTGCCGTCGCTTTTACGACGTCATCTAATGGCGAAATGAAAAACATTCGTCTGCTGCAGCGGAGTGATAGCGAATGCTTTAACGCCGTGTGTTTGGCTGCCGTCAGGTCGCTAGCTAAGAGTTCACTTTTAGACTTTCCAAAGGGATCGCACTATCAGAAGAGTCAAGACTATGTTGTCTTCTCAATCCATAAAGAGAAAGATGGACTAGAAAGTCGCTCCGTTCCCTCTTTTTCTTCTAATCAGTTGGAATCTCTTTTGAAGAAAACACCTTCAGAAATCTCCGAAGTTTTGCGTAAACCATGAACCGATGGATCGCACGTTTGCTTTTTGGTATTTAAGGTGTTCGTGCTACTCCATCTCATTTTTTTGACTTACGATGGCTTGGCGGCAAAGAACCTAACTGTTTTGACTGCAGTCAATATGTGGCATCTGTTATTGCTGGTACCTCGGTGGCGCAGCCCAACTATTGCCGCTGCGGTTCCGTTCCTACGAACTATCACCCATATCAAGATCTACCGGTAATTAGACCATCTACAGGGAATGCCGGGAAAACCCGAATTCGCATTCATCGAAGTGGCGAGTACGATCTAAAAGACCGCTCCCATGGAGGGAAATAAGAATGGGTCGTATTATTTCCCTAACGACTGGCTGTTTTTTGCTAGTTTGCTCAATTCCGTCACAAGCCGTAGAGGCTTAGTACAGTGCTTCAATGCCGACTACACAAAAATACGCGTTGTTCTATGCGCGGCTGGCCGCTTTACCCCGAGATAAGCACTTTGGATAACCGACTAACTTGCGTTGAACTGATTTCAAAGCCCATAGCTGTTCTGTTATTGCGCTGACCTTTCGCGTTGAAACGCCTTGCACACACATCTCCGCAAGTGCCAGCTTAAGTGCGCGTTCAGACCGAATGCCGCGTTCAAGCGTATTGGGATGAAATCCTCCTTCACGAACTTGGGGAATATCCACAGCTAAAGCCCCGGAGCGGGTCTGGATGGTTTTGGGCTGAAGCCATTTGCGTGTCCTCGGCGCTGCTTATTACGTTCGTAATGAGCAGCGCCAGGTATTTTTCTCGCTCCAAGACCGTCGCAGCGTTTAGGAGCAACCTGAGCGCTTCTCCGGTTCCTTCTAGTCCCTCCTTTGAGAGCAGTTCCAAAATATCCGGCAAGCTGTTATCGTTGTTTTGATTGGGCATGGTTGTTCTTCCTTTCGGTGTCGTTACCAGAAAGTTAGCACCATGCTCAGTCATTTGATTGTGAGCAATTTACAGAAACGATTATGCACTAGCAACAGCTTCATTGAGTTCGACGAGGTCTTCTAAAACCGCTTCAACGTCCATGCGAATTGTCAGTGCTGGCATTTGGTCGAATGGCTTAATTGCGTCAAGGACAATCAGGCAGCTCTCCAATGGGAAAACTCAACTGTCTAGTTCTCTGTGCTTTTTTAGGATCACTAAGTCCTATCCTTGCTGATGATGTTCAGACTGCTCATTGGCTAGGCTTTTATGGCTGTTTTAAGCGCCCCACTCCTTGGAGTGAAAGATCGTATCCTTGGTTTCGATCTAATCAAAAGATTTTAGGCGACAAAATGGCGATGCTGTCTAACTTGACTGATGATGAGAGAACTCGTCTATCTATTGCGTTCAACGTTGCCCCCGATGGAAGTATGCACTCCCTACGTTCGGTGGAGAGCTGCGGACAAACGACTCTCGATTGTGACATCATCGAATCTTTGAAGGCTGCCGGTCCACTTCAACCGCCACCAAAATCAGTTGTTTATAAACAGCTACGGCTGCACATTGCTGATTCAAGGGTCGTTCTGGGATTCTTAAACTGACAATTTCGCAGTGCAGAACAATAGCCGCTTCCAGAGCGAATTACAGATCCCGCGCTATGATGATGTCAAAATGACGAGGTAAGTTATGCCGTTTCGAATACTGACTGCGGCTGTATTCCTCTTTATGCTTGCTACTCCAGCAAACTGCCAAAACACGGACCATCAGCAAAATGACGCTCCTGACGCGAGCAATACAAGCCAAGATAAGTCAACCACAAAGCTCAAGGATGCGAGCGCGTACAAGGAATCCGCCCCCTATCACCACAAGCAATATTGCAATGGATATTCAAATGGCAACGACGGTGATTCGGTGACCGTCAAAGAGTTTTACCGAAAGTGGGGCAAGTCGCACCAATAAGGTCCTTCCAAAATGTTCTTTTTCTTGCCTATTTGGAGTTCAGCTTTAGCCTAAACCGCGATACATTGTAGATAGGTTTCAAAGCAAAAGAAGATAACAATCCGGAGAGCCTTCTTGCCGCCAGCCCTTTCTGGAATCAAACAATGCCGTTGGTACCACAACTGGTCTGAAGACCTGGCCGTTCGAAAGAAGTTCGGGTGGCGCAACGAAGCAGCATACGAGGGCTTTAATCCCACGCTTCTTAAGCGCTTGATGTACCTCGTATCGTTGCTGATCAGTCGAGCTCCAGTAGATGCTAGGCTCCACTATTGACGCCGTTACGCGCAAACCCGCAAGTTTTGCCCATGGCAATAGCATGCACGGTTGACCTTCAATTCCAAGAAACGCGACCTCGTCTCCAGGCTGCAAGCCAGCCCTCAACAGTGCGCTTGAAATTTTTTGCGACTCTTGATTTTCAACACGCACACGGCGCACGTCCTGTCTTATCTGGCGGCGGACAGCTGCGGAACAGCCGACAACAACTATCACTGTCATGCATACCGAGGCAATCAATCCCTTTCTTCCAGGCCGAATTCCCAGGCAACCCAGGTAGCTGCAGAAGAGCAAATAGACAAACGCGGAAAAATAGCGCTGTGGACCTGGATGCTCAGAGGGCATATTGACTACAACTGAGTACAGTGCAAATCCAAGCATAGAAACAAGCATGATCGGCAAAAATCTTTTCAGCATTGCAAAGCGCACTGACATGCTTCTTTGCACAATAGCTAGACTCATCCAGCTGAATAGAATCAGAGAAAAGAAGTGCGCTAAGTAATAAAGCCAATTGGCAGTGGCGACGATAAGAGTATTGGTAGGCAAAAATTTTATATCAATGCCATCGCACCAGTATCCGGGATCAAACCATAGCGGATACGTTCCGGGAACCGGGCGGCCAAAATAGTAAGTTCGGGGATGGTCGATTAGCTTATCGGCCGGGTGCTGCAAACGATCCGCAAAATTTGATGTGTAGGTAACGCGCCCTAAAGGATCCTCAATTGTCCACAGACTTTGCCCAACCATACGGGCTTCCACTTTCTGAGCGGCGGGCAACGCGGATACTGATGCTATGGTCGCATTATTTGGTCGATGTTTGGCAGAGCTTTCAAATGTCCGTTTGAGATCACCGACGTCAACCGATGTCATGTTCCCTAAAGCCACTTCCGGACCGGTGCTCCATTCGACGCACCAGTGATAATTGAGCATCATGGCCGTGGTGACAGTAGAGGTACGACTCGTCGAAAAGACGGAAATGGTATATGGTGCTGCAACTATTGCGAAGCCTAAGCAAAATACTGCTGCACTCTTTAATCGTGAAATCCATGTGCGTAAAAGACAGAGACAAAAGAATCCAATCAAGAGTGCAAAAGGAAGAGCGACCGCCTTCGTCATAAAGGCGGCTCCCAGTGTCAGACCTAAAAAGAATATGCTCTTAAGTGTTTTGACTCTTGCGCGCTGAATTTCAATGAAGAGCGTACAAGAAACAATCAAAAACAGTGCCAACAATTGATCGGGTGTATCTTGATACACCCCACCGAGAACAAGGAAGCACCAGAGGAAGGCGGCGTAACAGCAAAGCCTGAATACAATAGGCTGCAGTGGTTGCAAGCTGTCTGTTGAGGATTGGTTTTCGCTGGAGAAGTAAGAGCGGCAGGCAGAAGCAAGAAAAATCTCCTGCGCGACAAGCAGTAAGCAGAAAACAAATAACCCCACAACTTTCATCAACGCAAAGTATGCGTTCACTTTCGCTTTCGTGATTACGATGAATATCGCAATCAATGCGGGAAAGGCTGGAGACCAATACGAACTCAATGCATCCTGAAACTTTCCGAGCGCAATAAAGTCCGCCATGTCCAAATAAGAAAGTGAGTCGCCCCCGAAAAGCTGATAACGACCAGACCAAGCTTGAAAGCTTGCGATCGCAAGTGCGATGATCCAAAAGCCGATTCGTAGCAACAGAAGATTCATTGGACTATTTAACGAGATGAAGTGAGTCAGGCTGATTATGTCGCAATCGGTGGGCGGTTGGCGAGACTGCAGATGGTTCGAGGGCAACAAATCATGTGTGTCGAATTCAAGTTTCAGTCAGATAGTATGACACTTAGGTGTAATTGACGCAAAAAGTTTGGTAGGAGCTCGTCGAGTAAGCTCAGAAACAGTAAGATTGAATAGTCCTTCGAAGGAGAAAAGCGATGTTTTCACGTCAAATTTTTTTGCTCCTGTTAAGCGTAGCGATTTCTGCATTTGTTGCAGGGGGCGAGGCTCGGGCAAAGTTTTTAAGCGCACGCCGCACAGAGCGCGTAGACCAAGAGACAAGATGCATCAACATTCAACAACGCATTGGCGGTGCGGCGAAGGTTGATGTTTCTGAGTTCAATAAACGCGGGTTCAATGCAACCATCGATAGAATGAAAGTCCTCCTAGGCGAAAAGCCGATTGCTTGCAAATTAATACTCAACCCAGACGGCTCCATCGTAGATATTCAAATTGCCAGGTCGTCTGGCTCTAAGAAAAATGATGATGAAGCTGTGAGAATCATAAGGGCAGCCGGACCTTTCTACTCAAGCAAACTATCTGTCCCCCTTGCCTACATGATCGGGTTCCCGAAATTGCATGTAGGTACTTCATCGATCTAGTTGATCAGCTGGAGAATAAGCATTTCAGGTGGAGTCCTTGCGTCTTCATTCTGTACTGCCTAAAATATATGAAATCAGCAATGTAGAATATAAAGAGAGAAGACGAAGAAGCCCAACGGCAACTTCGCTTCTCTCTTGCTCTTTTGGTCTTCGCTGGAACCGAAACGGTGTGTTACGCCGCTTTCAGTCCCAGCCTGGCTATGACCGCGTCAACTCCAGCTGCGAAGTTGACCTCGGGGCTCGTTTCCGGCGCGATTATTTTCGCGCTTTCACGAGCGAGAGCGGTTCCGTGATGCATGCTTACGCTGAGACCAGCCCAGCCGAACATGCCCACGTCGTTGTTGCCATCGCCGAACGCCAGGAAAGAGCCGGGGCTCACTCCCAGATGAATGGCGACTTTCCTAAGACCCGACACCTTGCTCACGCCTTTCAGCACGAACTCCAGTGTCTCCGGGCCATTGCGGATGGAATCAACGATTGTGCCGAACGTTTCCGCTACCGCCTTCTTCAGACGGTCCAGACGCGCCGGCTCCTGCGAGAAAAGCAGCACCTTGTACAGACGCTGCTTGCTCAGTTCACTGCGTTCGCGCTCGGTGAAGTGCTTGCCCATCTCCCGATGACGCTCCATGTTCTCGTTCCAGTCGAACTTGGAGGTAACGGTGATGCCGTGCCGGTGATAGCACAAACACGAAACACCTTGCTCGAACGCCATTCTCAAGATGGCGTTCGAGACCTCCAGAGGCAGTGTCTTTTCCTGGAGGATTTTGCCGCCCGGGATAGCGACCAGAGCGCCGTCAGAACTCACCATTGGTCCCGAGAGACCGAGCTGCCGGTGGAAGCCGACTGACTGATGAAAGTTCCGACCAGTGGTGATGACGACCGTCAGCCCAAGCTGAACGAGCCGTCGCGCAGCCTGGAGGTTTTCCTGGCTGACATGGCTTCCCTGAACGAGTGTACCGTCCAAGTCCACCGCCGCGCATGCGAAGAATTGCTGATTCATGGAAACTCCTTTCGTTTAATTCACAAGCTGGTACCTGGGTGCTGAGCAGATCGAACGTTTTCACGCCGTCTGCTGGGCATCCAGGTCCGTGGGAAGCGCGTGGTGCCACACTTCTTGCTTGTAACGATAGAGTTCGGCGACAGCCGGATCCTTCGACACAACCGGCACTGTTGCGACGATCTCGATGCCATGATCCCTGAGGATCTGCTGCTTTTCCGGATTGTTCGTCATCACCCGCACGCGAGTGATGCCGAGGTCCTTCAGAATCGCAATGGCATGCGTGAAGTCGCGGTCGTCGGTCGGCACCGGATACATGGTGCCGTCAAACGACTGCAACTTCTTGAGATAGCCGTGAGCCTTGCCTTCGTGGGCGAAGTGATAGAGCACGACAGCCGGTCCGTCTTGCTCGTCCATGATCCTGAGCGACTCTTCGAACTGCCAGTTGCAGTCACAACTGATGTCATGGAAGATGTCGCCCGTGGAGCAGGCCGAATTGATGCGGATCAGCACGACGGCGTCTTTCGGCAGGTTCGCGATGTCGCCCTTGTAGAGCAGCGCATGCTCCTCGGTCTTGCGGCCGCGGCCGGTGATGTACGCGCCTTGCATGATGGTCTTGTAGACTGCATGCTTGAGGGGGACGCCGAAGGTCTTAGCGCGGATGGTCGGGAGCTTCCGGCGGCGTCCATCAGAAACGGCGGTGCAGCTGCAGATACCGCCGACGGGGGCATGAGTCGTTTTGGGTTCAGAACATTTGTTGCACATGGTATGGTTCTCCTTTATTTGCAAAGCAAACAGCACCACTTCCGGCCTCGTAAGAGACAGGAATTTCTTGTGGTGTGAGTTAATTTGCTTGCTGGTTGAGGGATCCGTAACTACGGGAGTTGTTCGAAAGAACACCTCGTAGTTATCAGTTCGGTTTAGGTGTAAGCAACTGCTGAACCTTGTGATGGTTCCCGTCTTTTCAAGCCAGGAAGGGTTTTCTGAGCTAGTCCTGAAAATGAGCGTATAAACAAAATCGTTTCGAGTGGGACAAATACGTGTAGCTGATGGGTGCGCGAGGTCGCACTAGGTGCGCACTTAGGGACGTGAGCAGAGGTCGCGCGAGGCGGTCACTAGCACTGACCGCGTAATATTTTGCTAGGCTATGCACTGTTGCGAGAGGGATCAGCAAAATGAAAATCCTGCTTACTGCACCACCGGCTACGGGCAAGAGTACAGTGATTGAGAAAGTGGTAGGTGCCTTCAAGGGAACCAAGCGCGGGATTGTAGCAAGGGAGATACGAGATGATCATGGTGAGCGCGTCGGTTTCACCTCAGTCAACGAAAGTGGCGATTCGCAGCAGTTTATGTTTCGCACCAAAACGCCGAACGAAGACAGTATTGGTGGACTCTTTAACGTTGATTTAGAAGCCGTCGATGGCTTTGTCGTTCCCGAATTGAAAGAAGGGATGCAGACCGCATGCGGATTGCTATACGTCGATGAGATCGGCAGGGCTCAGGCAAAATCTGCGCTCTTTTTGGCTACGCTTCGAGAGATCATTGCCAGCAAGAGCAATGTTCTAGCCTCTATCGTCTACGAGGACGAGCCATGGAGTCTTGAATTTAAGCGACATCCAGATGTGTGTATTCTGGAAGTGACACCAAGTAATCGCGACCGCTTGCCTGAAATATTGGAGAGAGCTTTCGGTCAAGCAGCACTCTTTGCAGCTCTCTCAAAGAGTCAAAAGTCGCAAGTGCTGCGATGGTTGAAGGAGTTTGTTCAAAGCGAGAACTTTGTTTCTGCCACAAAAATATTCAGCAACGCACTGCCCTATCTGCACGAAAAGAAAATCAAACTGGTAGCGTCTGGCAATGGTCGAAGTGAGTATGCTGTGCGTGGACAGACAAATGCACATCGCCTGGTGCTTGAAGGGGGCAAATTTGTCTGTGACTGCGACTTATCCAGGGGCACTGGCATTTTTGCCGGGAATCCAGGAGTTTGTTCGCACGAAATGAGTGCCAGGCTTATGTCTATGACTCCTTAGCGGACGCCTTCTCTTTGCTCATAAGCAGCTGTTTGGAAAATTCCGCCGACTCTGAAATTACCAGGGTCTGGTGCCTTAGTTCGGCCACGTCTTGCTGTAGGAGCGCCATATCTCGCTGCATGGTGACCATTTGTGCTCTGGTAGATGAGCCACCAATTTTTCTCGTCAAGGCAAAAACAAAGGGCATGATCACTGCCAGGACGGCGGCTCCGATCGTCATATTGATGGCAACCTGTGTGCCTGCGCCGATTGCGAAAGCATCAGCAACCAGGATAATAGCAATCGCCGGCATGACAAAAACTGCGAAACTGAGAACCATGATGAAGATGCAGACCTTCTTGAAGAAGTCAGTCTCTTTCGGTGGTGGAGTTTGGCTGTTTATCGTGATATTGCTCATGATTCTTGGCTGTCTCGAGGAGGGTTGTTTTAGGTCAGATGGGCGTCTCCGAAAGACTTAGTGTACCAGGGGCTGCGGCTCGGACGCCTGCAGTCCAAGTGTGTGTTGAATTTCGCTAAGTAGACTCAGTACTTGCGCCTGCGTCTCCTCAATCGTGCCGCTATTGTCAATGACGGAATCAGCGCGTGCCGCTTTTTCATCCTGAGACAGTTGTGCCGAAAGCCGTTTGGTGATCTCTTCGTTGCTAAAGTTATTGCGTTGTTTGAGGCGATCGCGCAGTACTGGTTCATCGCACACTACAGACCAGATTTGCTGGAAATTTCCTGGTTTTCCCGCTTCAAAAAGAAGCGGAATTAAGACAGCGGTGACAGGAGCATTTTGTTCGAGAATCCACTCCTCGGTAAACGCTTGCACTGCTGGATGCACGATTGCCTCAAGGGCTCGGCGCTCATCCACGTTTTGAAAGACTAGCTTCCCGAGTTTTTGGCGGTCTACTTTTAGAGAGTTGTCCGCAGCTTTTATTAAATATTCATCGCCAAAATGCTCACGAATTTTCGTCTGCACCGACTGATTTGAGTCGAGGAGAATATGAACAACATTGTCTACATCCAGTACCGGTACTTCATGCGCTTTGAGGATCTTGCCGATTAGCGATTTGCCACTGCCAATAGTGCCGGTGATGCCGATCTTGCAGGTGTCCAAATTTTGTAGCGACATAGATTTATAATAATCCTTTTCCATCTATGATAGCAGCGGCTTGTACGATGAGATCATTTGCCAGCGCAATTTTTTGTGCCCGGTCGGAATCTGCGCAGGCTTTCAAAATAGTTCTGTTATTGCCGATGGGCTTGACGACAAAGACGAGCACGGCGCGACCTGTAGCGGCGTCCGAGAATCGGGCACCTAACTGTCCGGCGGAGACACTCTGACCGATGATCTGTCCCCCTTTGGATTTACAACAATCAGCAATAGCTGCCAAAGCTTCCTCTGTACTGCAGTTTAGGATTCGATAAGGATGTTTGGACAGGGTGGTCGAATCGTCAGGTTCGGTAGCCAGGCGCCATGCACGTGTTCGCCACGCCAAGGAAGGCTTGGCGCCACTGGCCATTGGCGCCGGCAATCTGAGGTTTTGATCGACCACTGGATTCGCCGGACGTGGTGGTGGATCTGGTGGTATTACAGGTAGTGGCGCGCTCGGCGTCGCTCCCGATCTTGGTATCACAGATGACATGTCCGTAACTGTGCTTGAAGTCGGTGGCGTTTGGATGGTCGAAGGTGTCACCGGCAATTGCGGCGTGCGGTATCTTGCCGATGGCTGGTAAGTTCTGGAAGGGTTGGAATCTTGTTGTGCGCCGGAAGCTGTGTCTGTGCGTTGGTCTTCGTTTTGGCTATCGTCGTGATGTCCGAAGAACAGAAACTTGTGATGATGTTTGTGATGAGCGGTGGCTTGAGGGACATAATCTTGTTCTTGAGTGTTGCTTGAGTTGTTTCGTGCAGCCGGGCTTGCAGTGTAATTTGAATTTCGTCGAGGCGGAGTTGGTTGCTCGGGATCGTTGTCCGAGTCATGCCAGCCCGCAGTGGGAGTATTCTTGCCGGCGTTCTGGTCGTATCCGTTTGGTGGTGTACTTTCGGTAGTGCCGGAGTAGATGCTTGCCGGGGCGCGTCGCTGGTTCTGTAATGCGGCCGGAGTTGTGTCGTTCGGTGCGGGGGCGGGTGTAAGTGCGGGTGCGGGTGTAGTCGCGCTGTTTACCCCGTTTCCGGGAACCAGTCCTCGCACGGGGTCGAAGGTGCGAATCTGTTGGAAGGAGCCAGATTGGGCAAAGGTTGGCGATGCTGACAAACCCACGAGCAATAAACCCACGAGCGACAAACTTATGAGTGGCAAACCCGCGAGTGGTAAACCTATGAGTGGCAAGACAAACGATGCGGTTAATGACGCGCTAATCGACAATGTCGAAGAAGCCGAAATGCCTGTCAATGCTAGGATCGAGCCTTTGCTCAATGGTCTCTTGGCGTGTCGCATAGGGCGGCTTCCTTTCTAATTTCTGTTCTTAAGCATACAACTACGAACTAGATAAAACCTATTTGGAGCTTGGCAACTTTTGCAGTATAGTTGAGGCAGAATCTCTGAGTTTTAGCATGCCCATGCCTCGTTTATACACGCGAAACCAGGCTGTTTTGGCCGTCGATAAACCGCTGCATCCTCGCTTAGAGAGTGTTTGCGCAAGATTCGTTCGCTCGGCTCTTTTGTTGAGTTTTTCACTAGCTTTTGCGCTGTCTGCGTCTATGTATGATTCTGGTTGCCCTGCATTTGCAGCTACTGTTGAGGAGAATGGCTCCGGGAACGGCGCTGGGTCGGAAAAGGGAGCGGCATTTTTTTCACGCGCGGTGCAATATTACCAGCGGAACGACTTCAAAAATGCGGAGTTTTTGCTGCGACAAGCAATTAGCGAAGTTCCGGGTGAGCCGAACTCGCATTATTATCTCGCGAACACATTAGCTCATCTGAATCGTCACGACGAAGCTAAAGACGAATTCAAACGCGCGTATAACTTAGATCCTTACGGTCCTGTTTCGGGTTATTGCCGCAAGGCATTGGCTGTGTACGATAGTCAAAATCCGGATGCGACTCCGACTATTCAGGCTACAGACAATCTGATGCGTTATGCAAATAGGGTGCCGAGTGCGACAGACCCCGAGAAGAAGGTCTTAGCTCTGCGCTCTCAGGCAGAGCGCGAGAAGCAGAGGCATCAACAATTTGCCGATTCTTATTCCAAGGCAATGAATAGTACAGGTGACGGCGAGGCTCAGCGTATACGGCAGAACGCGCGCGATGAGATAGATTCAATTTTGCATGGTACTCGGGGTAGCTTTCCCTGGGCGCAACAAGCGGCCGAAGCGCGCGCCCAGCAGGTGCAGAGCAACGCGGACGAACTGGAAAAGATTGCCAGGGAGCATGCAAAAGAGAGAGCTGCCGAATACAAAGCGGTATCAAAAGAGAAGAGCAAATCTTTAGACGAGACGGTTTCAAATTTGGAGCGGCAATTCAATACCAAGTCGCTGCCAGGCACGCCGCAACTGCGTCATGACGGTACGGATCTGTTTGTTCGTTCCTATTCTCCGAGCACATCGAAGTCGCCTTATCCTGAGGCTCATCCGGCGGTTGCGCGTGTCAATCCGGTGCATGTCGACAGCTCAGATGATGCAGATTCAATAGGTTCTTCGGGCGCTTCAGGCGGTACTTCAAGCGGTGCGTCTGCACAGCCTCCTCAGCACCAGGTGAAGGGCAGAGTGCTGAATTGAGGGCTGGCTGATACCGCTGGTAGTAGCTTTCGCTTTTTAGCAAAATTCTAGTTCGGTTTTTGTTGCTCAGAATTTGGATGCCACCAGATGAGGTGGAACTGTCGCGATTAATTCCGTAAATTCGAGCGAGAAATTGCGCTTTTAAAATTGACAGCCGTGCGGCGATTTCTTATGATCCATTTAGTCTCGGTCTTGGACAGAGCTTCAAAAGTTTTGTCCTACAAGAATCGAGTAATCGGGGTTCTATCTCGAGACGACGCCGTATACCTATGAACCTTGCGCGGCGACTTCGTTTATAAAAATAAGCGAATCATGGTGAATAACCAACCGTGGCAGGAGTAGGAAACGAAGAAACGTCAAGGAAGTTCCCCACCTGGGATAAACCGGGTCAAAACTCGCACTCGTCCTGGGCTGAGACGACTTTATCTTGAAAGAGGCGACCTTTTTACTTCGCGACGTAACTGCGACGGGGCGCTTGGCGCGGGCATTTGCGCAGAGCATTCGCGAACGTGCAGTGCTGGCGTTGAATGGCCCGCTCGGTGTGGGCAAAACAAAATTCGTACAGGAACTGGCTTCATCACTGGATATTGATGATCTCGTCAGTTCGCCTACTTTTACAATGCTGAACGAATATCATTCAGGGCGTCTACCTTTATTTCATCTCGACCTCTACCGCTTATCCGAGGGTTTTGGAGCGGGAGTTGTGTCGATGCTGGATCTCGAGCTTTCGGAGATTCTCGAAAATCCGCATGTGGTCGTGATCGAGTGGGCGGAGTTGTTGGAGGGATCCGAACAAGAAGGAGCAAATTTTCTTGCGGGTCTTGATTACCTGCAAGTTGATTTCGCATATGACGTGGGTGACGAAGTACTAACTGATAATCAATCCTCATCCTTATATAAGGACATTAAGTACATATTGGAGGACGACGCTCAGGCAGCAGCTCGTCGTGTTCGTGTTCATCCGTTCGGACTGCAATCTGGGGCGATTTTGCAGGAGGTTCTTACAGCTGTGCCTGAGCTGACTGATAATTAATTAACTGCTTTTAAGGAAACAAATTTGTCGTCAAGTTTGTTTTGTGAGGTAAAGAAAAAGAGCAGGGGCTTTATGATTTCCCCTCGATGAGTTTAGAGTTGCCACAATAGCCACTAACTCTGGCGCCTTCTAACTCACGTGTTATACTCGGTCCTCGTCCCCTCTTCTTGACAGGCGCTTATGGCGTCCTGCAACAATCCGTGCAAATACAAACATGTCAAAATCGCTCGTAATCGTTGAATCGCCAGCCAAGGCAAAAACAATCGGCAAAATTCTCGGCAAGGACTTCCAAGTGAAAGCCAGTGTCGGTCACGTTCGTGATTTGCCTCGCAACAAGTTGGGTGTCAATGTTCGCAAGAATTTTGAACCACTCTACGAAATCCTTCACGACAAACAAGCTGTCGTCGATGAGCTGAAAGCAGCAGCAAAAAGCGCAGACCAAGTCTATCTCGCGCCCGACCCTGACCGCGAAGGGGAAGCGATTGCGTGGCACTTGAGCGAAGTGCTCAATCTGCCGAAGAAAAAATGTCATCGAATTGCATTCAATGAAATCACACCCGATGCTGTGAAAGCGGCTATGAAAAAGCCTCGCCAGATCGATTCGCATCTGGTGGACGCGCAGCAAGCACGCAGAATTCTCGACCGTCTGGTGGGATACAAGATCTCTCCTATCCTATGGCGCAAAGTAAACGGACGTTCGGCAGGTCGGGTACAGAGCGTAGCCGTGCGGCTTATCTGTGAGCGTGAGTCAGAAATCGAACAGTTCGAACCGAAAGAATATTGGTCGATTAAAGCCGAATTGACGAAGGCGCGCGGCAAGACATCGTTCCTTGCTCCACTGGCAAAGTATGATGGTAAACGCGTTATCGCTGCTTCCGAAAAACTTTCGAATACCGCAATGGTAATTGAGAGCGAGAAACAAGCAAAAGCTATCGTCAAGAAATTCGAGAAAGAAGACTTCAAGGTGTCTTCTGTAACCCAGAAGACAAGCCAGAGATCACCTCTGCCGCCATTCATCACTTCAACACTTCAGCGTGATGCGTCGACGCATACAGGCTACACAGTGAAGAAGACGATGCAAATCGCGCAGCAACTATACGAAGGTGTGGAGCTGGGAAGTGGCGCCACCGGTCTTATCACTTATATGCGTACTGACAGCACGCGTATCTCAACCGAAGCGCAAGAAGAAGCACTCGCTTTCATCGAAGCGCGATATGGCAAAGACTATTGTCCTGAAAAACCGCGCGTTTATACGCGCAAAGCCAAAGGCATGCAAGACGCTCACGAAGCGATTCGTCCGACGTCAGCAGAACGCACGCCCGAATCGATCAAGCAATATTTGTCGAGCGATCAGTTCAAAATTTACAAATTGATCTGGGAGAGATTCATGGCGAGCCAAATGAGCTCGGCGGAAATGCTCACTCGTTCGGTCGAGATTGCTGCTGGTCCGGCTGTCTTCAAGGCTACTGCAAGTGAAGTGAAGTTCCCTGGATTCACCATCGTTTATGACCGCGGTGCGCAAGCGACTGTAGAAAATAATGAGCAAGGTGGTGCACCTGAGGAAGAAGAACAGGCCAAATTGCCCGAACTGGCAAAAGGTGAAGCGCTCAAACACAAAGATATTTTGCAAACACAGCATTTCACGCAACCACCGCCGCGTTTCAACGAAGCGAGCATGATCAAACATCTTGAAGAGCTCGGGATTGGACGTCCATCGACGTACCAAGCTACAGTGGCTACAATCGTTGATCGCAAGTACGTAGAGCGACAGGGCAAGACGCTGATTCCAACAGCGCTTGGGAAACAAGTCAATCTTCTGCTTTGCGAGCACTTCAGTAACATAGTCGACGTTGGATTTACTGCTCAAATGGAGCAGAACCTCGACCGTATTGAAGAAGACGAAATTGATTGGCGTGGTGTTCTGAAGCAATTCTATGTGCCCTTCGGCGAAACGTTGAAGCGAGCTGAAGAGAATATGAATAAGGTCATCACTTATTCAGATCAATTGTGTCCCGCTTGCGGCAAGCGCATGCTGATTCGTCAGTCGCGATTTGGACAGTTCCTCGGTTGCGAAGCTTATCCTGAATGCGGCACCAAAATCGCACTCACTCGCGATGGACAGCCAGTTCCTGAGGACAGGCCGAGCGAAGAGATTTGCAAGACTTGTGCGTCGCCCATGCTTATTCGTTACGGACGTTATGGTGATTATCTTGCTTGTTCGTCTGAAACTTGCGAAGAGAAACGCCCGATTCTGAAAACGATAGGTGTGAAGTGTCCGCGACCTGAGTGTGGTGGCGAGATTGTCGAAAAGAAATCGCGTCGTGGAAAACATTTCTACGGTTGCAGTAACTATTCGCTCAACAAGTGCGACATGGCCTTCTGGTATCCACCGGTTTTGAGTGGCGGCCCCAAAGGTTCAAATCTCTGTCCGACATGTGGCAAGATGTTGATCTACAAGACTTTGAAACGTGGCGATCAGATCGCTTGTTCTTCGAAGGAATGTGATTTCAGCCAGCCGATCACGGGCGAAGAGAAGCACGCTTAGCGCATACACTGTCAAGTGTTCGCTCACAGGCCGTTGTTGATACTGTGCAGATATCTGTCCGGCATGTCGATGACATGCTGATGACAAGTAAATGCTAGATCGCAACGAGCTTGGCAGCGGGCGCAGAAAATTTTTCTCGAGATTTAATCGCGCGACAAAAAAGTTGGCAGCAGCAGAAATTCAGTGTTCTTGGAATTTTCTGGGAACTTTTGTCAGAGCACACGCCAAAATTTTTACCAATTCATAAGGACCTTAGTGATTTCGCTGAGTCAGTCCCAGTGGGCGTGATGTTAGAATGTAATCACATTATCGGAGCCTAGGGAGGCGCAAAGCCGCCATGTTTGAAAGATTTACCGAAAAGGCAATCAAAGTAATCATGCTCGCTCAAGAAGAAGCCCGCCGGTTGGGGCACAACTTCGTGGGCACTGAGCAGATATTACTTGGGCTAATAGGCGAGGGAACTGGCATAGCTGCCAAGACTCTCAAGTCGATGGGGGTCAACCTCAAGGACGCGCGCGTCGAAGTAGAAAAGATTATTGGCCGTGGTTCTGGTTTCGTAGCTGTGGAGATTCCATTTACGCCGCGCGCGAAGCGAGTGCTAGAGTTGTCGTGGGACGAAGCCCGACAGCTTGGACACAACTACATCGGCACCGAACACTTATTGCTCGGGCTCATTCGCGAGGGCGAAGGGGTTGCGGCCAGAGTATTAGAGAACCTTGGTGTGGATCTGACGAAGGTCCGCAGCCATGTCATTCGCTTGCTCGGTGAAAGCGGCGCTGCCACCACTGGTGGTTCTACTGCTACTGGAACGGGACGTTCGAAAACTCCTACGTTGGACGAATTTGGTCTCAATCTAACGCAGGCTGCACAGGAAAATCGACTCGATCCAGTCGTTGGTCGCGAAAAAGAGATCGAGCGCGTGATTCAGATTCTTGGACGCCGCACGAAAAACAATCCGGTGCTCATCGGTGAACCTGGTGTTGGTAAAACAGCCATTGCCGAAGGTCTCGCAATTCGTATTTCAAATGCTGACGTGCCGGATATTTTGTCCGACAAAAAGATCGTTATGCTCGATATCGGTTTGCTCGTCGCTGGAACCAAGTACAGAGGCGAATTCGAAGAGCGTCTGAAAAAGATAATGGACGAAATTCGTGCCGCTGGAAACGTCATGCTGGTCATTGACGAATTGCACACATTGATCGGTGCAGGTGCAGCTGAAGGCGCAATCGACGCTGCTAACATCTTGAAACCGGCTCTCGCTCGTGGAGAACTACAGTGCATCGGCGCCACGACAATGGACGAATATCGCAAGCATATCGAGCGCGATGCTGCTCTGGAACGTCGCTTCCAGCCGGTTATCATCGATCCACCGACAGTAGAAGAGACTGTTGAAATTCTGCGTGGTCTGCGTCCTAAGTACGAAGAGCACCACAGATTGACAATCTCCGAAGAAGCGATCGAACAAGCCGCCAAGCTTTCGGACCGCTATATAAGCGATCGATTCTTGCCGGACAAAGCGATCGACTTGATCGACGAAGCCTCCTCTCGCGTGCGCTTGAGAGCCAGCTCGCTTCCGCCTGAAGGCAAAGAAGTTGAGAAAGAGCTGCGCAAAGTTCGTCGTGACAAAGAAATGGCGATTCGCAATCAAGAGTTCGAAAAGGCCGCTCATCTGAGAGAGCAAGAGACAAAGCTTTCGGAGAAGATCCGCGAGATTCAAACAGCATGGAAAGCCAAGCAAGAGACAGAAAAGCCAGTTGTTAGCGCTGAAGAGGTAGCTTACGTGGTCAGCTCTTGGACCGGTATTCCGCTCCTCAAGCTCACCGAAGGCGAGTCGGAGAAACTCCTGCATATGTCCGACGTGCTTCACCAGCGCGTCATCGGTCAGGACGAAGCCGTATCAGCGGTCTGCAAAGCCATCCGCAGAGCACGTGTTGGCCTGAAGAATCCAAATCGTCCGATCGGCAGCTTCATCTTTTCTGGTCCGACTGGGGTAGGTAAAACCGAGTTGGCTAAGGCACTTGCCGGATACTTCTTCGGTTCAGAAGAAGCCTTGATCAGAATCGACATGTCTGAGTTCATGGAGCACCACACAACCTCCAAGTTGATAGGCTCTCCGCCAGGTTATGTTGGTTATCAGGAAGGCGGTCAATTGACCGAAGCTGTGCGTCGCAAACCATATAGCGTCGTGCTCTTCGACGAAATCGAAAAGGCTCATCCTGATGTGTTCAACGTCTTGCTGCAAATCCTCGATGACGGACGTTTGTCTGACAGCAAGGGACGCACAGTCGACTTCAAGAACACAATCATCATCATGACTTCGAACGTCGGTGCCCAATTCATCGACAAATCAGGCAACCTCACTCTCGGCTTCCAACAAGCTTCGGTCGATACCCAGCATGCTGAGAAGTACAAGAAGATCAGGGACCTGGTCATGGATGCTATGAAGAAGACATTCAGACCGGAGTTCTTGAACCGTATCGATGAGATCATCGTATTCCAACAACTGACTCGCGAAGAGATTCGCCGCATCGTCGATATCATGTCGGCCGATCTGCAAAACCGTATCAAAGCGCAAGGCATGGAGATGATCATCACCGACGAGTGCAAAGACATGCTCGCCAAGGACGGATACAATCCGACTTACGGCGCGCGCCCTTTGCGTCGTTCGATTCAGCGCTTGCTGGAAGATGCGCTCGCCGAGCAAGTCCTCCAGGGGACCTTCAAAGAAGGCGACACAATCGAAGCTGTGCTTGACGGCGAGAGCATCAAGTTCCAAAAGTCAGCTAAGAAAGTAGAGCCCAAGAAGCCCGAAAAGACTGAAAAGCCTGAGAAAGCAGAAAAGGCTGAAAAAGGCGAGAAGGCTGAAAAGGCTGAAAAAGACAAGACCGAAAAACCCGAAGATGGCAAGTCGGGCGAAGAGACGGCGTCATCCGCCAAATCCAGCTCTTAGTTTGCTCGAAGCTAACTAAGACTTTAGAGAGGCACCCAATTGACGGGTGTCTCTTTTGTTTTATGCGGTTCTGTCCGATAGTATTTTGGGGCTCTGAGGTCCTGGTCTCTTTGGGGCTTAATGCGATTAGGGTGTCAGAGATGGTACCGGATACAGTGCGTACGCTTCGGTCAAATCCGGGATGAACACTGCTTGTGCGAGTTGATCATAGATAGCGACAGCATGCGGTTTTTACGAAAACGATCTCCTGAAAGCTCGCGCGAGGTTTCGCCTGGCAAGGGCAAGATAGTGTCTAGTTGTGCGTTTTGCAGAATTGAGTTGAACACGAAGAGTAGAAGAAGGGATTGCTGTTCAGGTGTGCTTTAAGCTACGGTCGTAACATAACTTCCGGTTCTTCAAGTTCAGTAACAGAGTCACTCAGCAGCTTCTCTCCTACATTTTTTGAATATTTTGCGGTCTTCTGGCGCGCTGCAGATATTCATCGACTGTAAGAGAAGCTGTGTTGCTGCGCATGGAAGCCGAGCCGTTGTTGTGTGTCCTTCACTCGTTGTGGAGAGGCACGTGTTACCTCGTCGAAAGTGGCCAGGACTTCGACGCAACAAAAACCAGGGCCTCAAGAGCCCCAAAGAAAGCGAGAGTTAGATTATATGTCTGTGCAACACAAGAAAGAAAAGTCTGGACGTAACCCGGAGCAGGGCGCTTCGCAATTCAAACAGCCGTCGAATCCGCGTGTTCTCGTGCAATCTGGACAGATTGTCGCAGGGCGCGTCATCGGTTTCATCACCAACGAGCGCAATAGGTCCAAGCGCGAGGGGGTTTTGATCCGGTTGGAGAACGGCGAGCGAGCGCTCATGCGGGCCAATCAGGTGGGCGGAGCCTATCCCGAGTCGCGTCTAGAGCGCTTCCGCCCGAATGACCGGGTGCGCGTCGAGGTAACCGTGACTGACGAGGGGCAGCGTAGGGTCAAGGCATCGGAGCGGATGCTCTACTTCGACGAGGTTGCGGCTCAGTTGGCCGATGGCTTGCGCAATGTCAGTGGTGTGTGTGTCAACAAGAACCGCACTGGTGTGCTTGTGAAGATCACGACCCCCGGACCTGCCTACAACCTGATCGGGCTTATGCATGTGAGCAACATGCTGGAGTCGGCATCCATGCAGCGGATTCAGATCAACCAGAACCTGAGCGTGGATATCGTGTCAGCCACCGTGGACAGGCAGAACCGCCTTCTGCGTCTGAGCCTGGCAAGCGTCAATCCGCGCCGCCAGGACATCGAGGACCGGTTCCCGGTCGGTGTCGAGGTGCATGCCCGGATCGTGAAGGTCCTAGATGATGCCTTCGAGCTGCAGCTCAAGGGCAAGGAGCTGTGTCTTCTGCCTAAGACTGAACTCGACAACCTTGATCCGGAATCGCTCGGTCTCGATGTGTCGCTCAAGCTGTACGTCACTGGAGTCGATGCCCGCGGAGTCATCCTCCTGAGCCGCACGATGCCGCTGTAAGGGCGTCGTTTGGTGGTGTCAGGAATCCTGTAGTGCCCGAACTGAAGGGGCGGAGATTGGCTGCTGCCAAGCGGCTAACTCCGCCCTTTCCCCTTTTGGGACCGATTGCGGAAAAAGATATTTTAGGTAATTACCAGATTTTTGGGACCGGTAACGGTGTCTCGTTTGGAAAGTAAACCGATATCGGTTTAGCTATTTGAGCGAGCTCAAGATGGCATGCCAAGGGAAAGGTGTGAGTCAGGTGTTTGGTGGGCTATCTGACTTGTAGAGCAAGCCAAGTCAACCGATATCGGTTTAGCAATTCGCTCCACGAGTGATCGATCCGGCGTGGGCAAGGAGCGATGTGCTCTGGTGGAGTGATCCGCTACGCACTATATAAGAGTGATTGAGTGTGATGAGTGGTTGTGTTGGCACTCTGCTAGAGATGGATGGCTTCTGTGTCGGGGCTCCCATTCTAAGCGCGCGATCGGTATAGTAGAGCCCGATTTTAACGTAACTCGTAAACTCGTTTGTAGTTTACCTAAAAAAGTTAATCTCAGCAAATTATTTCAAAAAGAGATGGATGCACATATGCGGTTAGGCATATGTGCATCCCCCCTTTGAAAGAATCGGTCGCCGGTGGAAGGATCTGGTGCGCGGCTTTTCAGCCCCGAGCCAAACCCTAACACCGGACGAACGAACACTGGTGGCATAACCGCAGTAGCCTGAGCCGATGAGGTTATTCCAACAATGGTTACTTGCTGGCTTCGTTGAGACCGTTCTGCGCGTCGACGTCGAGCTGGAGCGCTTCGAGCAGGGCATTGATCTCCTGCTCGGCGGCTTCGGCGGCGGCGGCCTGCTCGGCGGCTTCCTGGCGCTCGTCGGCGAGCTCGGCGGTGAGGACGCCCTTCTTGGAGTCACGCTTCAGCTTGAGCAGGCGGAGCTTCTCCTGGAGGGCGGCGACCTCGGCGGCGGTCTCGGCGTCGAAGTCCGTCACCTGCTGCTGGCGGGCCTTCTCGGCTTCCTGCTCGGTGGTGGCGGCGGTGGCGGCGGCGGCCTTCAGAGATGCGAGCGCGGCCTGGCCGTCGGCGAGGGCGGTTGCCTGGGTGCGGGCGAGGACCTGACGGGCCTCTTCGATGCGGTCGTTGCCGGCGTTGATCTTGGCGATGGCCTTCTTCGACTGCGACTTCAGATCCCAGCCGAAGATGGCGGCGAGGATGTTCACGAGATAATTTTTCATGGTGATCTGTTCTCCTGGAACGAGGATTTGTTCGGCGGGAACCGGATGCAGTTCTGCCAAGGTTTTCGATTTTGCCGTTAGGCGGTTTGAGGTTGCTCTGCATTCATCCCTGCAGAGTCCTCATAAAGTTGACGCTAGCTGACCAAGCCCTCCTCCTACGCCAGTCTTATTCGCGCGTACACCCCAGGTCACAAACCGCACAAGTTACCTTGCGTGATCTGGATAGCTTCTCTTGAGGACTGGACTGGTTTCGGAGGTTTGGATACTTGTTTTGTGTGGACGAGCGAATAACGATTCGAACCTACATAGTTGGACCCATAATGACAACCTCTTGGCTGCCAATATTAGGATCCTGGGTCAAGGCGGAGTATGATGATTCTGTGGGTGTTTTCGGGTTTGTCTCTTTCGCTCGGATTGTTCTGAAAAGGTATCTAAACAACTCTTCGTCAAAGCCGAGTTGGCAAAGCTCGCGCAACCACAAGATTAATTGGTTCCTGGCGGAACTTAGCTAGCGCATCTCAAAAGCTCCGCATTTCTGACACATACAAAAAATGTCGCAGTGATCGCATCTATTGGCAACCTCTCGGAGTTATCACACCCATACCTGCTTAACCACACCACTGCTTCGGTCCGCTAACCTCGGCGCTCCTTGATGGGGCTTTGGGCTTTGGGTTTTGACCTTTGACCGTCTGTTCGGGCCGAGAGTGCTAAGGTATTTCAGATCTGCTGTCCGAGATTGAATATGAGCAAGGCAAAAGAATTATGCGCTGACAATGCGTACGACGCCGTCGTCATAGGCTCCGGACCGAATGGCGTCAGTGCGGCGCTTGTTCTTGCTCAGCAGGGAATGAAAGTCGTTTTGCTAGAGGCTGCTCCGACGATCGGAGGCGGTTGTCGCTCTGCTGGGCTGACCTTGCCGGGATTTATCCACGACGTTTGCTCGTCCATTCATCCGATGGCGCTCGGGTCTCCGTACCTTCGCACATTGCCACTGGAGAAGTTCGGTCTGCGTTGGGTTCATCCGGACGCAGCCTACGCCCATCCCCTGGACAACGGGACTGCTGGCGTTGCCTACCGCTCTATCGAAAAGACCGCGGAGACACTCGGACGGGATGGCGAGGACTATGCCAGTCTGATGCGTTCGCTGAATCCAAACTGGGAAACAGTCTGTGAGGCACTTTTGCAGCCTATGAAGATGTTGCGCCATCCTTTTGCGCTTGCATCTTTTGGACTGAAAGCCCTGATGTCAGTGCGTTTCATTGCCGACTCTTATTTTCGCGATGAGCCGGCGCGTGCTTTGCTTGCCGGTGTGTGTGCTCATGCTGAGTTGCCGTTCGACACATTTGCCTCCGCATCATTTGGATTGGTTCTCGGCGCAACCGCGCATATCCTCGGTTGGCCGATGCCGGAAGGTGGCGCACAGAGTTTAATGAATGCTTTGGTGGGGGTACTCAAGTCTCTCGGAGGCGAGGTGGTGACTGGCTGTCCGGTCAATGATTTGTCCGATTTGCCTGCCGCAAAGATAATCATGTGCGATATCTCCCCTAGGCAGTTGCTGCGGATAGCAGGCGGCCGGTTGCCTGCAAGCTATGTGAGAGCCTTGAGGTCTTATGTGCAGGGTCCGGGTGTCTTCAAGCTCGACTATGCGCTAGATGGTCCGATACCGTGGACCGCGGATGACTGCCGTAAAGCCGGAACGGTTCATTTGGGTGGTACCTTCGAAGAGATTGCAGAATCCGAACTTGCGTGTTGGCAAGGACGAATTAGTCAGCGCCCTTATGTCTTGTTGGTTCAAAATGCGACTTTTGACCGCTCGCGTGCACCCGCCGGAAAGCACACTTGCTGGGCTTATTGTCACGTTCCTAATGGATCGCGATTCGACATGGCTCCTTATATAGAAAATCAGATTGAGCGCTTCGCGCCTGGATTCAAGGATCTGATCTTGGCCAGGCATTCGTTTTCGCCTCAATCGATGGAAGCTTACAACGCAAACTACATCGGCGGCGATATTAACGGCGGAGCCTTTATTCCTAGCCAGCTGATCACGCGTCCAGTCGCGCGAGTGATACCGTATGCGACACCAATGGAAGGAGTGTATTTATGTTCGGCTTCCACTCCGCCTGGTGGTGGTGTGCACGGTATGTGTGGCTATTACGCTGCTCATGCCGCAATTAGAGGCTGGCGTTAACAGGCGGTTCTTCCAACGAGCCGGACAACAATGAGACTTTCACCCAAAGGACCCGCGTAATGAGTGTGATTGACGATGCCGCCGAGCTTCTTTGCGCAGCGAAGAGGGTGGCTGTGCTTTCGGGTGCTGGGATCTCAAAGGAGAGTGGGATACCCACGTTTCGCGACGCGCAGACAGGACTTTGGGCTAACTATGATCCGCAGCAATTGGCGTCACCATCAGGGTTTCGAAACAATCCAAAGTTGGTTTGGCAATGGTATGACTCGCGTCGCCAACGGTTGGCGGAGGTGCAGGCTAATCCTGGTCATTTTGCGTTGGCTGAGTTGGCCTCGATGTTCGAAGAATTCACTGTCATTACGCAAAACGTAGACGGGCTTCATCAAAAAGCCGGTTCTCGCGGTGTTATTGAACTGCATGGAAACATCACTACCTTTCGTTGTTTTGAGCGAGGTCATGAAAGTCCAGTGGCTCCGCTCGGGTTAGCTGAGCCCCCTCTTTGTCATTGCGGTTCTTTTATTCGTCCGGCGGTTGTGTGGTTTGGAGAAGGCCTCCCCGAGGGTGTCTTTCAACAGGCTCTGGTTGCGGCGCAAAGCAGTGATGTTTTCCTGATTGTTGGTACATCTGGCCTCGTCTATCCGGCCGCTTCGCTTCCGTCAGTTGCCGCTGAGGCTGGTGCCAAACTGATTGAAATCAATCGAGAGCGAACGCCTATAAGCGAATTTGCAGATGTATTTATCGGGAGAGAATCCGGCAAGGCTTTGCCCGAAGTTCTACACCGCTGCAAAGAGAAGCGTAGCTCCGTGCGATAGATAGGCTGCACAAAAAGGAAGCCAAGCTCGCTATCATACTGTCGGCCGAGAGTGCGGTGGCGGACATTGAGTGAGAGAAGGAAGACAAGCGTGCAACAGGGCGGAAGGGGCGGATTTTTGGGATGGAAATCTTATTTGTCAGAACGAAAAGGTAAACCGATATCGGTTTACCAAATTTTCGGAGGTCACAGCATCGCTCGTTCACTCAACCTTGCACTGGTTTTCATTTTCACTTCTTCTAACACCGTCTTTGCTGCAGCACCTGATGTGTTAGAACCGGCCGTCATATCAAAGCCCGTCGGGCTACCTACTGCACTTGTGCTTAGTGCACCCACCTCTGCTATATCTGCACCAGTAACTTCCACAAAGTCCTCATCGATGGCACTGGCAGCAGAGCCTGCCGTTGTTGTTCCTACCGAGACAGCGCCAGGCTCTCCTCCTTCCGCGGCGGTCACCAGCACTCCGACCGTTCCGGCAACTGCGACAGACGCTCATAAGAAAAGTTCGGTCTATGCGATAAAGGCAGCTGTTCCGACCCATCCACGCGCCGTTGTTAAGAACGGGAATAACTTCCTGCTTATGGAAGAGTCTGGCTTGATGCCCAAAGGCACGGACTTTGGATACGGTTTGTACCGCGACGATACCCGATATCTAACCGAATGGGACATGAATTTGAATGGTGTTCGGTTACTTCCCTTGTCCTCGAACACTAGTGATGGCTATAACGGACGATTTCTCTATGGAAATAGTGCGTATGTACCGCGTCCGGACACATCGGTGCCTGAGCAGACACTGCTTGTTCAGCGCGACGTGGTGATAACGGATGCCATTTACGAACGACTCAGCATCACGAATTTTCGGTCGGACGAAGTTGATGGAGATCTTGGTATCAAATTTGGTGCGGACTTCGCCGATATGTTTGAGGTGAGAGGAATGCCTCGTAAATCGGGTCGAGGCGAAGATCAGCCGACGGAAGTGCGTACCGGGAAACGGCAGGTTGTTCTTTCTTACAAGGGACGCGACAACAGCCTGATGAAGACCCAAATTACCTTCATGCGCGAGACACCAAGTAGTCTCACCGCAGACGAAGCGCACTTCAAGTTCAAGCTCGGTCGCAAAAGCGTTTTCGTCATTGAAGTAGTGATCAATACTAGCTTGAACGATCCCGACGTCGATCCAACAACCGACGACAAGGTGATTGAGCCGTTGAAAAAGTATACGTATGAGCGCCAGAAGGCTATTGCTGATCAGGCTTATAATGCCTGGCGAAAACAAGGCGCAACTATTAGTTCAGATAACGATACGTTCAACAGTCTGCTAGAAAGAGGCTACCGGGACCTCTATATGTTGAAGCAAAAGACGCCCAAGGGCGAGTGCGTCGCCGCGGGAGTACCCTGGTTTGCTGTTGCATTTGGACGCGATCAGGACATCGTTGGACGCGAGACGGTCGCATTGATGCCTGAATTGTCAAAGTCGATTTTGCAAGTTCTGGCTGAATATCAAGGCACCAAATCTGATACCGTTACTGAAGAAAAATCGGGCAAGATCATGCACGAGTTACGCCTTGGTGAAATGGCTCGGTGTAAGGAGATTCCTTTCCGCCCTTACTACGGGACTGTTGATGCAACCCCTTTGTGGTTGATGCTGCTTGGCGATTACGTTGACTGGACAGGTGACGTGGAACTCGCTCACAAGTATTGGCCAAATGTCCGAAAAGCTCTTGGTTGCTTGGATGAAGAGTCCAAGTCTGGTTATTTGACTTATGGTGGCAATGCCGCGGCGCTATCTAATCAAGGTTGGAAGGATTCCTATGACTCGATAACGACGGTAACTGGTGCGCTGGCAACGCCCCCGATTGCCTTGTCTGAAGCGCAGGGTTATTTGTATGCTGCCTGGCAAAGTGCGGCAAAGCTTGCCAAGATCAATAAAGAAGATGCGCTCGCGGAGACCTTGCAGAAGAAGGCGGCAGATTTAAAACAGCGTTTCAACAAGGACTTTTACTCCGCCGGTCACAAATTCATGTACATTGCACTGGCTGATGGAAAGCCATGCGATGTCGTATCGTCCAACCCCGGACATTGTTTGGCGACAGGCATTCTGGAACCTGATCGTGTTAGCGACGTTGCTTCTTTGTTAATGGACCCGCAGATGTATTGTGGATGGGGGGTGCGCACGTTGGCTGCTTTGGAGTGTGCATATAATCCAATCAGCTATCATGACGGTTCGGTGTGGCCGCACGACAATGCACTAGTCGTCGAAGGTCTTTGCAAAACGAATCACAGCGCAGACGGTATGAAGATTATGGATAGCATGTTTTCCGCGGCTCAAGCTAAGGCGACATTGCGATTGCCCGAGCTTTTTTGTGGATTTTCGCGGAGGTTCTCTGGAGTTCCGATTTGGTACCCGGTCTCTTGCGAGCCTCAGGCGTGGGCTGCTGGCAGCATGTTTATGATGCTCAAATCGGGACTCGGGCTCCAAGCCGATGCACTAAATCACAAACTGCGTGTGGTGAATCCGACTTTGCCACCATTTTTGACATCGTTGAAGATAGAGAATTTGAAAGTCGGCCAAGGCAAACTCTCGTTGCAATTCAAGCGTCAGGGCAACAAAACCAGCTGTAGCGTTCTATCCAACACCGATGATGTAACGGTAAAAGTCGAATAGCGAGCTTCTTAATTCAGCTGTTGCAGGTCGCTGAAAAATTTGGCTTCCCATGGGTCTGGTTCGTAAGTCAGTTTTCGAGCGAGCGCATAGTCTGCTTTTGCTTGCTCCGTCTTACCGGTTTTTAAATAGACGAAGGCGCGGTGATAGTATCCGGCGCCTTCTTTCGGTTTTCGTTTGATGTATTCAGTCACGTCGTTTAAAGCCTCGGGATATTGCCGCTTGAGGCAATACGCGACGGCGCGGGTGTCATAAGCCCAAGATGCTTGAAAATCTAGCTTCATTGCTTTAGTCGCATCTGCAATCGCTCCGTCTGGCTGATTCAGGGCGTTGAGGGCCCAAGCACGATTGTTGTAAGCGATCGCTTCCTTTGGATAAGCCTTGATGAATTCGGTGTTTCCATCGATTGCTTGCTGCTCCTGACCCATGTTGTGATAACTAGAAGCTCTCGTCATCAGTGCTTTTCTGTTTTTCGGATCGATCTTCAAAGCTTTGCCGGCTGCTTGTAAGGCTTGGTCGAAGCGCTTTAATTTGCCATAGGCCATGGCTTCGTCGGCATAAATAGCGGCGTTATTTGGTGTGATTGATGCCGCTTTTTCTAGTTCTTTGAGCGCATCTTCGAAGTGTTCGCCTTTGAGAAGTTCGATCGCGCGTTGATATTCGCGCTCGCTCTTTACCTCGGGCTCGTCACGCTGCATGCGGATATCCAGTTCGAGTCCCACTACCAGAACGAGTGTCAGGCAGGCTAGTTTCAGAAAATTGCCTTTTGCCCAAGAACGGCTGGCGACATTTGAAGGCAACAAGCAAAGGGCAGCCCAGAGCCCGACAAGAAATCCACCGAGGTGAGCGGCGTTATCCATACCGGGGAACATGCAGGCACTGACGACGCAATAGATTATGAAGACGAAGAACATCTTCTTATACATGCGGTAATATCGCTCTGGGAAGTCTTTTTTAAAGGACCAGAAGAAGGCGACAGTGGCACCGAAGGCACCAAATATGGCGCCAGAGGCACCGGCGCTAATGCTGGAAGGTGCTAGAAATAATAGGCTGCAGATCGAGCTACCGAGACCGGATATGAGATAAATAGTGAGAAACTTTGAGGAGCCGTAGAGTCGTTCCAATAGCCGATTGAAATCCCACAACACGTACATGTTCATCGCCAAATGCAGTAGATTCTGATGCAAAAAAGTGTTGGTAATAAGGCGCCAATACTGATGATCGAGTACCGTGACAGAAGCGGCGTTGGCTCCCCAATGCAGCAAGGTGTCAGCCGGTATTGAGATGAGGATAGCGAGGAGCGTCTGCCAGTCGAAGGAGATGCTTGGAGAGTGCGTCGCTTCGAAAATAGCCGAAGTCATCATGCCAAAAAAGATGAGGATATTCGTAACTACGAGGACGAAGATCGTCGGGGTAGGGCGTGATTCATCCAGCCAATCTGGCAGGCGTTCGGTCTCTTCGTTTTTTTGCTCGCTGTTCTGCTCTTGAGTCATTCGTTAGGGGGTTTTGTTGACCAGGAGTTTTTTTTGATCTGGCGTTTTTGATCTGGCGTTTTTGTTCAGGTGGTGTTTCTGATCTGTCCTGCGTTTGCCGCCGCATTAGCCTTGTTCTTTAGTAATCTGCGGACGTAGCATGCCATTGTCTCACGGGATTGCGTTAGTGGTTGATTCAATTCGCCGAGGCTTTACAACAATGAGATAGTGGAAAACAAAGAACTTGTTGTTTTGATCGGCTTATTTTGATTTTTTGATTCTTGATTGTAAGTATTCCGCCTACCCATCTCCAGTCTTTATCGCGTGGAGGCTGCTCTGCCATAATTGTTTGTAAGCGGTAACAGCACCACAAAGCGAGCTTCAGGCGGGGCGTTTGAAAGATGGGGGAAGGGTAAATTCGCGCTTCC
>DATNPX010000057.1:0-46187 GCA_036702975.1 Oculatellaceae cyanobacterium | reverse complement strand
GGCATATACGATTCGATCAAAGAAAATGCGCTGCTCTCGAAATACAGTGGCGGCTTGGGAAATGACTGGACTCCAGTGCGTGCTTTAGGCGCGCATATTGAAGGCACCAATGGCAAGAGTCAGGGCGTCGTCCCATTTTTGAAAGTCGTGAATGATACCGCTGTTGCTGTTAATCAGGGCGGAAAGAGACAGGGAGCGGTTTGCAGCTATCTTGAAACCTGGCATCTTGATATCGAAGAATTCCTGGAATTGCGCAAGAACACAGGTGACGACCGCCGTCGTTGCCACGACATGAACACCGCCAACTGGATTCCAGATCTGTTCATGGAGCGCTTGCTTTCGGATTCTGAGTGGACGCTGTTCAGCCCCGACGAAACTCCAGATCTGCACAATTTGTTTGGACCAGCCTTCAAAGATAAGTACGAAGAGTATGAAGCCATGGCTCAAGCCGGCAAACTCAAACTTTTCAAGAAGGTCTCGGCACTGGCACTCTGGCGCAAGATGCTCTCGATGTTGTTTGAAACCGGACATCCATGGATCACCTTCAAAGACCCTTGTAACTTGCGTAGTCCGCAGCAACATGTTGGAGTCGTACACAGCTCCAACCTCTGCACCGAAATTACATTGAACACTTCAGATTCAGAAACCGCGGTTTGCAATCTGGGGTCGGTCAATCTTGTCGCTCACGTTAAAGATGGTGTGCTTGATCTCGAGAAGTTGAAAAACACCTGTCGCGTGGCGATGCGCATGCTCGACAACGTCGTGGATGTGAACTATTACAGCGTACCGAAGGCGCGCCAGGCAAACTTGAAGCACCGTCCTGTCGGTCTGGGTCTGATGGGCTTCCAGGATGCACTGCTTCTGCTCAAAATTCCTTATGCTTCGGAAGCTGCTGTTGATTTCGCTGACTACTCTCAGGAAGCAATTAGTTTCTATGCCATTCTTGCAAGCAGTCAGCTTGCAAAGGAGCGCGGTGCTTATCAGAGTTACGCCGGTTCGTTGTGGGATAAAGGCATATTGCCTCAAGACTCGCTGGAACTTTTGCAAGCTGCTCGTTCAGTTCAGATTGATGTGACTCGTGGTGGAAAGTTAGACTGGACGCCTGTGCGCGAACACATCGCCAGATGGGGAATGCGTAACAGCAACTGCCTCGCCATCGCCCCGACTGCCACCATATCTAATATCGTTGGTGTCAGCCAATCGATCGAGCCTACTTTCCAGAATCTGTTCGTCAAGTCGAACCTCTCTGGTGACTTCACTGTGCTCAACAGCTATCTCGTCGATGAGCTCAAGCAGCTTGGTTTGTGGGACGAAGTTATGGTGCACGACCTGAAATATTTCGACGGCAGCGTATTGCCAATCGAGCGTATTCCTGCCGACGTGAAATCGCGTTATGCCACCGCCTTTGAGGTCGATGCGAGCTGGTTGATCAAGGCCGGTTCGAGACGCCAGAAGTGGATCGACCAGGCTCAGAGTCTGAACCTGTACATGGCAGAACCAAGCGGTAAAAAGCTGGATGAAATGTACAAACTTGCCTGGACATCGGGCCTGAAGACTACATATTATCTGCGCACGACCAGTGCCACCAGCGCCGAAAAATCGACCGTGAAAACAGGTGCATTGAATGCAGTGTCGTCTTCTGTTGCTAACGCCATTCCCGTTCAGATGGGGAAGGCATGCTTGATCACTGACCCCGAATGTGAATCGTGTCAGTAGCCCTGCCGATCCGAATTTTCCCTACTCCAAAAAACTGAGGAAACACAAACATGCTCGACTTTGGCGACAACACTGCAAGTATTGCGCAGCACGCAACTGCACCCGGAGCACCAGTTGCACCGGGGAACTCCGTCGGTTCTGGTGCTCCGGTTAACCCGGGTACTACGGCTAACCCGGGTAGTCCGGTCGGTTCTGGTACTCCGGCCAATCCGGGAACTATTTCGTTCGCCCCACCTGTCACCACTGCCAGTGCCGGGCATGGTGTTACCGGCGTTGAAGAAATTAAGTTCAATGCTAATCGCATCAAAGTTGACGAGAAGCGAATCATCAACTGCCGCGCCGATTTGAACCAACTGGTGCCATTCAAGTACGAATGGGCCTGGCAGAAATATCTCGATGGATGCGCCAACCACTGGATGCCGCAAGAGATCAACATGTCTCGGGATATCGCTCTCTGGAAAAATCCAAACGGATTGACAGACGATGAGCGCATGATTATCAAAAGAAATCTGGGCTTTTTCTCAACTGCAGACTCGCTGGTCGCCAACAATCTGGTGCTGGCCATTTATCGGCACATCACTAATCCGGAGTGTCGCCAATACTTATTGCGTCAGGCTTTCGACGAAGCTGTGCACACACATGCATATCAGTATGTAATTGAAAGTTTGGGTCTCGATGAAGGCGAAATTTTCAACATGTATCGCGAAGTTCCTGTCATTCACGACAAGGACGCATTCGAATTGCAGTTCACACACGAACTGTCTGATCCAAATTTCTGCACTGGCACGCCAGAGACAGATCGCCGTTTCCTGCGCAACTTGATCGGTTATTACGTGATCATGGAAGGGCTCTTCTTCTACGTCGGCTTCGTGCAGATGTTGAGTTTTGGACGTCAGAACAAAATGACAGGAGCTTCTGAAGAATTCCAATACATTCTTCGGGACGAGTCAATGCACCTCAATTTCGGAATCGATTTGATCAATCAAATCAAAGCTGAAAATGCACATCTATGGACGGCTGATTTCCAGAACGAAATAGTTGACCTCATAAAACAAGCGGTAGAGTTGGAGTTCCGTTATGCTCAGGACACCATGCCGCGTGGCGTGCTTGGCTTGAATCAAAACATGTTCAAAGAGTACTTGCAATTTATTGCTAATCGCAGACTCAATCAAATCGGACTGCCTGAACTTTATGCGGGCGCACAAAATCCATTCCCATGGATGAGTGAAATGCTCGATTTGCGGAAAGAGAAAAATTTCTTCGAGACACGAGTGATCGATTATCAGACCGGTGGCACGCTGAGCTGGGATTAAAACCCTTCGCTTTCAATGCTCAAGCTCCTGTACTGGATATCCAGGTCAGGGGCTTGTCGCTTCCGCGACTGCAAAGGCACCCTTGAGCGCTGCTTGCCAGCCTTTGTAGTCGCCGCTGCGATCTTCTTTTGGCACGACTTTCGAGTCGAGCTGCCAATCGGCAGAAAGTTCTTCAAAGTCTTTCACCAGTCCGCATGAAAGCGCAGCTAGCGCACCAACTCCCCAGGCTGTGGATTCGAGCTGTGCAGATCGAATCACCGGTACATTCAGTAAATCTGCCTGGAATTGCACCATAAAGTCGTTGCGTGTGGCACCACCGTCGACGCGCAATTCTTTGAGTCCGATTCCGTTTTCTGCCATTCCTTTTGCCACGTCTGCAATTTGGAACGCCATCGATTCCAGAGCTGCACGGGCTAGATGCGCACGGGTTGTGCCTCTCGTCAGCCCGGTGATGGTACCGCGCACATCTGAATTCCAATATGGAGAACCCAGCCCGACAAAAGCTGGCACGAAAAATACCCCTTCATTTGATGCCAGTGATTCCGCCAATTTCTGCGTCTCATCGCTTGATTCGATGATGCCGAGCCCGTCTCGCAACCACTGAATGGCAGCACCGGCGACAAAGATTGCTCCTTCAAAAGCGTAGGTGGGAGCTTTGCCTTCCAATTGCCACGCCACTGTCGTCAAAAGTCCCGGCACCAATTTTGCTTCAGCGCCAATATTCGTAAGCAAGAAACTTCCGGTTCCATAAGTGCATTTACCCATGCCCTGGTCGAAGCAACACTGTCCGAAGAGCGCTGCCTGCTGATCGCCTAGATTGGCTCTTATAGGAGCTTTGAATCCGACGAGATGTTCATTTGTTTCACCGAAGTTGCCGTTCGATGGTATTACATGCGGCATCATCGATTTTGGCACTTTTAAATGCGACAAAAGCTGATCGTCCCAGCTCATCGATTTGATGTTGTATAACATCGTGCGTGACGCGTTGCTAGGCTCTGTGTAGTGTTTTTTATCACTCGTCAAATTCCAGATCAGCCACGTGTCGATGGTGCCAAAGGCGAGTTCACCGTTTTCGGCGAGTTCGCGCGCCCCTTTGACGTTGTCTAAAATCCAACGAATTTTGGGACCAGAAAAATATGCGTCGGGAACAAGTCCAGTTTTGTCTCTGAATTCGTCTGACTGACTGCGCAACTCTTCGGCAAGCTTCTGGGTGCGGCGGCATTGCCAGACGATTGCTGAGTAAACGGGTTTGCCCGTTTTTTTGTTCCAGACGACTGTCGTTTCTCGTTGATTGGTTATGCCGACACCGGCAATTTCGTCAGGCTTTATGCCCGCGTCTTTGATTGCAATTTTAATGCACTCAACTTGTGTCGATAAAATTTCTTCGGCGTCATGCTCAACCCAACCCGGTTGTGGGAAGAACTGTTTAAATTCCTTCTGACCCAACCCTTTTGTTTTGCCGCTTTTATCAAACACGATAGCGCGGCAGCTAGTTGTGCCCTGGTCGATGCTGAGGATGTAGCTTTTCATAAATCACATTAATTGGAATTTGGAGTTAAGATCTTAGTATGTAGCGTCGACTATCTCAATTGAATTATGAAAATACCCCCTATCGTTCCAAAAAATCCGCTTGGTTTTACTTGCACCGTCTGCGGCTCGCCCCTCGGAGCGCTGGTGACGGGGTTACCCGGCACTGACGGAAAGAAGTGCTCAGTTTGTCATGAGAAAGTCTGCAACAAACACTTTGTCAGCGGAAAAGATGTTTGCACTAACTGCGACCACACTGGTTGGTGCGATACCCCCAAGGGTCCACATCTCTAGGTGCGTTTGCAATAATCTAGCGCTTGTCTGCAGGCAGGCTCAGTTGGAAACCTGAGCAGCGACTAGGCAAAACCCTATTTGATTCGGCTTTCGATTTTGCTCTAATCCACTGGTTAGTAGCGAAGGTGATTGTTGATGATCAAAGCCTTCTTAAGTCGCTTCATCCCGGGGTTTGAGGCTGCGTGCACAAGACTGCGCCTTAACTACGGAAAGCCAAAAGATGTGTTTGCTGATATTCGATTCTTGATCGATCATTATGTGCGCCGAGGGGAGCTTGACCGAGCCGATGCGCTTTCCTGCTCACTTGTTGCTCTCGCTGAGGGCGATGCTGTGCGCTGGACAGACCCTGAACTATTTCCTGGGCGAAAATCTATTCGTTATAGGAAGCACGCCTTCAGAAAAAGCCTGACCGTTACGATGCTGTTGCTTATGCCGATTCTGGCGCTGAGTCAACACCAATTCCTTTTGACTTTGATGGCGAAAGATAAAATGCGCCATGGCAATGTGCGTGAAGCGCTATCTCTGCTACGCTCAGAGCTTGCCCTCGAAAGTGCTTATAGCAAGCCGGATCTGAGCGTTTCGTTGACGCTTGCTGACGCGTTGATTTGCGACTACCAATTGCCTGAGGCGCTTTCAATCATATCCAGCGTGCGTCACTTGAATCCTCGAAACGAGCGCGCTATCTATCTTGATTTGCAATGCGCGATGCTCACCGGGCAGGGACAACGAGCAAATCAGGACGCCCTGATGATTCCGGGCTATATGAAAAAGAAGGAGTTGATTTCATCGCTGCTAATGTCAAATGTTTTGAATGGTCATGGACCGTACACTGACTTTGAAACGATGCTGCAATTGAGCGGAACTGAGCAGGGATTGGCTGGTTATAAACTCTTCAAAAATTCGCAGCCGGAAAACGAAACTGATCAGAAATTCGCCGCGGCGATGGGATATTTTTGCAAAGCCAACAACGACGAAGACACCGCAGCCAGGTGGTTCAAGCAGTCCATGACGCTTGCGCGTGGAAGTAAATTCAAGTCGGATCAGGTCAGGTTTGTCGATTCAGTCAATCAATACGTTTCGTTGATCGGTCACAAGAAGCCAATCGAGGCGCGTCGACTCGAATGGACAGCGATGGGCATTGCCAATCAAAATCGAATTCCGTATGAGTCGTTTGAGCAGAAAAGTGCTCAGGAGGAGCTGAGTTTGCTGCAGTAAGCGGCGATCTCTTGAACGCACTCCGTCATCATCCGCAGTGCCGCGCTGCTTCTTGCGGCGGATGACTTAATGTCCATAATCTTTTCGTGCTCTGCTTCTACAAGGGTATTAGCCAGGTCTTTCAATTGCGGAACGTGGACAAACAGAACAGATTTGAGCGCTCTGTTTTTTTCCTTGTACCGCAATCCCTGGTAGTAGACTTCGTTGCAGATAAAACTGCCAGCGAAGTTTGAAATTTCCGCGGGAAATTGTTTTTTTCGCAAAGTGTCGCGTAAATGGGTCAAAGGCAGGTCTGTCCTCAAAGCCTCCGGTTCGCCTCGATAAATTGGCGTGCCGTCGTATTTATGTCCGTTGTTGTCTTTGATGCCGTAATCGCGGATGTTCAGGGCGAATCGCTCCAGTGCTATGCGTTTGCGACCACCGGCGAGCCCGACGAGAATCAATGATGAATACTCCGCTCTGGATAATTGCTTCGCAATCAGTCGCCAGGATTGTTTGCAGCAGGTCGGCACGACAAGTGTGTCGATCTCGACTGACAAGTTGGTCCTTGGAATCTTCAGTTTTTCCGGTAAAAGTTCAGCGATTCGCTGGCTGGGGTTTGTGTCGTACTTTCCGAATGCATCGAACCCCGTAATCAAGCACCGCTCCGTGCGGTTTGGCGAATTTTTTAGTCTCATTTTGTTGACTTTTGCGTGTTTCCGTTTTGCTTCCATTGTGCTTCCATGGTCATAGTGTAGAATGAAAAATCACTCCTGCGCCGAAGTGGCGAAATGGCAGACGCAGTTGACTCAAAATCATCCGCCTTCACGGGCGTGTCGGTTCGACTCCGACCTTCGGCAGGTTTTATTTTTAGCAAATTCAACGGAATATTTCTGGGACGGGCAGGCTTAGCTTGTGCCAGAAGATAGCTACGCATAGGGCTAGTAGACGGTTCTGACTGCTCCATGCGCGAGTTTTTGAGCAGGCATAGATTATTCGCGTAATGGAGTTGTGTTTGCGCAATGGATTTATCCGAATGCAAGAAATCCTTCTGTGGAGTCGGGTTACCGCTCTTGGGCACTACATATGGTGCCACCAGACATTCAGTTTTAACAGTTCTTGCGCGGCAGCACTGTAAATGGAGACATTGTTGAAAAGAAGCAAGCGATAAGACTGTTGCTCATCAGGGAAACGTTATCCGTTTCATCCACTTCATCCACTTGTCATGAAATCCTGCTGCGGCGCCCATTCAGCCTCAGATTGAGACCAAGCATTTTAATGCCGTTTGTGATTACAATGCGGATTAGACGGGCATGATATGTAGTGTGAATCAGGTCCGAAACCATCGGGTTTTTCAGATGCGACTCAGGTTTTCTGGCAAATTGCCAGCCGCTCGTTTCTCTGCCGCTCTAGTTGGAGTGGCGGTTCTTGCCGCTCCAGCTTATTCCGTCGAAAGCAACGATTTAACCATGTTGCAACCTCAGAAGCCGCAGCTTGACAACACTGTTCAGCAGCCCAAAATTAAGTTAGAAGGTAAGGCTGAGGTGGCGGCGCCACTCTTCACCAACGTGCGTGAGTGGCAGGCTTCTCAGTTTTACAAGCAGGGCGTTTCAGCGCTCTCCGTCAACAATTTATACGGTGCCGCAGAGCAGTTCCGCATCGCTGAGGCCGGGTTCGCGATGGCGAACAATGGGCGATTCCAGGCTCAGTGTAAGTATGCTGAGGCTCAGACCCGGCGTCTTTTGCGCCAGAACGCTCAGGCGGCGACGCTCTATGCCCAGGCTGCTGAGCTGTTCCAGAAGTATGACCCCTCCAGCCCGTACTTGAAGGCATCTATCGACCAGTCCGGGTTGCTTTCGATGGTCGGCAAGCCCGATTTCACGAAAAAGAAGCCGCTGCAGGGCGCTGCTACCGAGAATGACCTGCTTCCTGCTGACACTCTGAAGTCGCTGCCGGCGATGACCGATCATGTCGATAAGGTGATTCCACTGACAGCGAAAGTCACTCAACTGGCTGGCGGCATTAAGCTCGATGCGCTGAAAGATGCAGATTTCTTCAATGGCGGAAATTTGCTTCCGACTGCTGCTGCCGTTAATGTTACAGACGGCTATGTGAAAAACACCGTCTTGAAAGCATTTACAGACATGACTTGCCTTGAGTTCGCTGCTCTGGGCGGCAACTATTACACGGCACCTGACCTGTATAGCGCGTTTAAGGTGAACGGAAAAGCTGTGGTGGTCGGGGCTTCAGACCAGGCGTTCAGCCCGACGGTCAAAATTACAATCAACGGAAAACAGGCATCGGTGGCGATGGACCTGCCAGGCATGAGCCGTCACAGCAAGAACGTGTTGCTGGTCACCGATGAGCAGCATGTTCTGGCCATGGACCCACGCACGAAGGACACCTGGAAGCTGTGCACGCAGATGAGCAAGGGCGCGCCCGAGTTCCACTGGTGGAAGCTGACTCACGAGAAGAAGCAGAAATATATCTCGCCAAACATGAAGCGCGTTGATATCGACGAAGAGGTCGCCGGGGCGAATGTTCCGGGCTCGTTTTTCAATCACACGAAGACTCAATCGTTGTTCAGCCATACCAAGCCGACAACCAAGGCTTCGGCTCGCTGACACTTGTACCTTCAACGTCGTTTGGACTTGAAACCGGTTCGATGCTCACGGCAGCGCGCCCATCCAGATTATGGCAGCGCGTCGAGCCAGGTTACGGCAGCGCGTCCACCCAATTCACGCACAGCTCGATGGCGGCGTCTTCGCCTTTCGGCTTGAAAGAGTGGTCGCCTGGTACCACCTGCGATGCGAACTTTCCGGTAATGTGCTTTTGCTCCTCGACCAGTTGAGAAAGCGGGCACAGCTTGTCGTTGTGGCCCGTTATAAACAACATTGGCGCCTTAATTTTGCCCAGATGCGACCAATCGCGTGGCTTTGGATTTTTTCCCATGCCCTGGATAGGCAGACCATAGAACACCAGCGCCCTGATGTCATCGCGCTCTGCCGCAACGAAAGTGCCAACTCTGGCTCCAAACGACTTTCCGATAAGTATTGGAGCCCCGTACTGTTTCATATGCTCGATCACGCTGACCAGTTCCGGCTGTTCCTTCTTTCCGCCTGCTGATGGCGCTGGACGAACCCCGAGATAACTGAAGTTGAACCGCACAACCTGAAAACCCAGGTCTGCCAAGCGTTCTGCGGTTTTAACGAGTATCGGAGCGTCTAAACCGCGCCCAGCTCCGTGCGAAATTATCACCAGACCTCGCTTTCCGCCACCATTAACGGTGCCGCTCAAGCCGCCTCCTATCTGGATTTCGCGCTCCTTGACCACTCTTTTCTCCTGCCACTTGTTTTGGGGTATCATCCTATCAATGAGAGAACCATCAAAATAGTGGAATAAAATAAAGGAAGGAACTCCCGTTCGAGGTGAATCGATGAAGTGTAGTGAAGTCGTACCAATGCTGACATCTCTTCTGGATGAACCTCAGCCTGAATCGACCTCAGCAGTTTGCCAGCACCTGGATGAGTGCACTAAGTGTCAGTCGACCTGGAGCAATGATCCAGAGTTTGGTCAGAGCGTTCAAAAATTAAAAGGCAAAGATGAAATTCCCGGGGCGGTAATTATTCGCCTCAAGCAGCTTCTTGCGAAAGTTGACGACAAGAAGGGCGGCAAGAAGGGTGCTGCATCGCCGGCGGTGTCGAAAGAGAGTGCCGGCAAAGAGGGCGGCGCCAAAGAGAAAGAAGAAGATGATGATGAGCCGGATACAGACGACATCTTCCGCGGCGCCATTGAAGATGACGAAGAAGTGGAGTTGCCGACTAAGCTTGAAGATGTCGTAAAGGGAGCGGGTGATGACGACCCGATTCGTTTGTACCTGCGAGAAATTGGTTCGATTCCGTTGCTTAAAGCCGACCAGGAAATTGAGCTGGCGCGCCGCATTGAGCAAGGCGGTTCGGAAGGCGCCATCGCCAAACGCCAGTTGGTGAGAGCAAACTTGAGGCTGGTTGTGTCGATTGCCAAAAAGTATGCCAACCGCGGCATGGCTTTCCTTGATTTGATCCAGGAGGGCAACCTGGGCTTGATTCGAGCTGCTGAAAAGTTTGACCATCAGCGTGGTTACAAGTTCAGTACTTACGCTACGTGGTGGATTCGGCAGGCGATCACAAGGTCTATAGCTGACCAGGCGCGAACGATTCGTATTCCTGTGCACGTTGTGGAAACAATCAACAAGCTGAAGAAGGTCACACGTCAACTTTCTCAAACCTATGGACGCAAGCCGACAGAAGAGGAAATCGCCAACGCGATGGAAATCACTGTTGCTAAGCTTCGCGACATCATGAAAGTTGCGCAGGAACCAGTGTCGTTGGAAACACCTGTTGGTAAGGAAGATGACAGTCGCCTGGGAGATTTCATCGAAGACCAGGATTCGGAAACTCCTGCTACTTCGATCACGCATCAATTGTTGCGTGAAGACATCATTCAGGTGATGGCTGCACTCGGTCACAGAGAGCGAGATGTTTTGCGTCTGCGCTTCGGGCTTGATGATGGGCGTCAACGCACTCTGGAAGAAGTCGGGCAGTTGTTTGGTGTAACCAGAGAACGTATTCGACAGATTGAGGCGAAGGCGTTGCGTAAGTTGCGACATCCTCAGCGTTCACGCCGCTTGCGCGATTACATTGATTAAAGCACTCTGCCAGGCGAATCGTCATCCAGTGCACAGTGCGCGCTGCGTAATTGCACATCTTGCGTAATTGCGCATTCGTTTTAAGTGCGCATCTGAATCGTGCTTGAATTCGCCGATGTACAACGCCATTTGCGTGCTCGAATGCACTGATGTCCATCGGCCCATCTGAGTGCTGGCGGTCTTTGAATTCTCAGGTACTTACATTCATCAACGCAGTTCTGAGTTCTTGCGCGGATTTATATCTATCTTCGCACTCAAGCTCAGTTGCTTTCGCAACAATTTCGTCGAGGGCACCGCTGACGGTATCGTTGATGAGAATAGGGTGCGAAGTAGTTAGGGGCTCTGGTTCCTTTCCCGTCAAAAGAAAATAGAGCGAGCATCCCAGCGCATATATGTCGCTCTGAGGCGTCGCTTTGCCTCGAAACTGTTCTGGTGGCAAGTAAGAATGTTTGCCCACTACAGTGCCGGTGGCGCTCTCTTCATTTTGTTGTGCCACCATGAAATCAATTATTTTTATTGATTCAGCACCATCTGTTCCAGTCGACATAATTATATTGTCTGGGGTGAAGTCTCTGTGCACAATTGGTGGCGTCAACGAATGCAGCTGAATTAGAGCATCACACATCAACGTTCCAAAATGGACGACTCTTTTTTCCTGCAACACACCGTTCTGTAATACATAATCGCGCAGGTTCATTCCGCTTATGTGCTCTAAGACAAGGTATCCACGGTGATCTTCAACAAAGAATCCGAGCAGCTTGACGATCAGCTGCGAATCAAGTTGTTCGAGCATGCGAGCTTCGTTCTCGAAGTTTTCCAAAGATTTACGCTTAACTTTTGCGTCAACGTAGATCGGCAAGATGTATTCTTTTAAAACGACCTTTGTGCCATCGGCACGGCGTGCTAAATAGGCTGCGCCCTGACCGCCTGCTCCCAATTTGTTCTCCAGCACATACTTTCCGTTTTGCAATGCCGCACCTGATTCCAGCTGTAGTAACTTTTCTCGATGCGCAGGAGCCAGAAGAGAGTCTAACCAGATCTGCGTGTAGCTGGGATCTTTCTGGTCGGGATTGATCCGATCGAATAGATGCGGGTCGCCACCCTCTACTGCTTTTCCAGACGAATGAAAGATTGATGAGAGTAGCTCGCGCCAATTATCTGCGGTGCCTATTTGATCGAGTTTAAGTCTGTACGCCTCTTTGCCTTTCTTGTAGAAACAGAGTTCCCTATCCAGCAAGCGCTGCGAGTGGGCCTCTGGTCCGACGACGATTCGATCCATGTCAATCCAGCTCAATCTGCGTTTCACAACGATATGTCCGCCCACGACCGCTTCGCATCGAAGCTCTCCAGGCGTGCAGCGAATTTGCGAGACAGGTGCAGCGCGTGCATAGAGCGGAATAAACATTAGTGGGAGAAACTTGATGAATTGAAAAAATGGAAACACGCTGTGGCTAAGTAAGTTTCCCGAGCCCATGGTCGCGAGTAATTCGAATATCCACCCCAACGCAAACACGATGATGACGGCGCTAACCCATCTCCTTGTTTTCTTTTCGTTTTCGCCATCTGACTGACCGTATGCCCAGAGGTGCACGACAAATTCACGTGATAGGTTATATAGCTCCGGAGTCAGATCGTTCAATCGAGCTTCGCTGCAAAACCTTACCGTGTCGAGCAGATCAAGCCAGCGTGTATGAGTTGGAATATCTGCAAAAGGAATTTTATGAACAACACCACCTCGGTCTGTCAGGTCGAGGGTCTTGCCGACTCCGTCGAATCCATCCATAGGTTCCGATGACGTTGCGTGAACAACGTCTTTCCAGTCGAGATGTTTCATGCCTGTTGGCGTTTCGAATTGAATCGCTTTTTCGTTCCAGCGCAAGCGATAATCATGCGATCCCGTCACGGGCTTCGTATACACTTTGCTCGGCTGAATTGGCACTAGTGGGTTTGTGTTTTTGTCTTCTGATTCCATTGCTGAAGCAGTTCTTTTAGTGCTTGCGCTGATTGTGTGCGCTTTTGAGGATCTTGTTGGGTAAGCTGAGAAATGATTTCTTCCGTTTGCTCCGATACATTGGGCTTCAACGTACGAGGGCGAGATGAGCGCAGTGCTTCTGGATCCTTGCCGGTTAGCAGAAATGACGCCGTGCATCCCAGCGCGTAAAGGTCGGTCTTAAGCTCGCATTTGCCGCGCACTTGTTCTGGTGGCATGTAGCATTGCTTACCAATCAGTGTGCCCGTTGCAGTTCCGACATATTCATTTGCTGCTCCGAAATCAATGACGACAAGTGTGCGGTCTGCTTTCATCACAAGATTGTCCGGCGTGAAATCTCTGTGAATGATTGGCGGATTTTGCTCGTGCAAGTAGCTCAGAACACCCACCATTTGTGCCATGAGATCAAGCACCAGTGCTTCTTCCAGGACGCCGTGTTTGCGCACGTATTCTCGAAGGTTGTCACCTTGAATGTATTCCAGTACCATATAATTTCGTCCGGCTTCAATAAAATTGTCGAGCAATTTTGCGATCTGCGGATGGTTCAATGCGCTCAACAACAACGCTTCGCGCTTAAATAATTCAAGCGCTTTCTCGTGCGAGGCATCGCTGATATTTGTCGCTGACTCTTTAATAACGACTTGATTGCGATTATTATCTTCTGCCAGATAAACCGCTGAAAAGCCTCCAAAAGCCAGTTGTTTTAGTATGGTGAATGAATCCGAGCGCAATTTTGCGCCAGGCTCGAGCGGCACAAATGTTGTCGAATTAAAGCGGCGGTTCAGCTCTTCTTCCCACAACTTTGTATAACCGTGATCTTCAAGTCCGGCCTTTTCGTTTTGGACGCGATCTCGCACTTCAATTAAAGAATTTGCGAGAACCGCTTTATGTCCCCAAACTTCCAGTGCCAGAAGAAACTGTTCGAGTTGCTCCGAGCTTAACTGCTTCGAATTGATGGAAATCTGTTCGTTGTCATCGAAAGTTAGATAGATAATGTTGCGTTCCATCTCCGCCAATTTCAGTTGGCCCCAGGGACGAAGTTTGGGCATTCGCAAGAATGAGCCTGGCAGACCTAAACCATTTTGATTTGCGGATATGCAACCACCCTGCATCAAGGTGCTGACCACGCGGTAGGGTATGTAGGCAAATGCTGCGGCGCTGGCAAAAGTGAATAGTATCTGGAAAATTACGCGCGCAACAGGGTTCAGCAAGCTGGCTACAACTAACACTGCTTGTGAGATGTAACCGACTAGCATCAGCCCTAGCGCAGCCCAGCACGCCAGGTAAACGATCGCCATCGTGGTAGACATCGTTTTGTATGGAATAGAGAGTTCGAGCTTTGCCATCATTGAAGTGCGCTAACTCACTGAGGTTCACTGTGGCTCGTGACCGGTAAGGTGGTTTTTCTATCAAGAGTATCTAGAAACGTTTTTACAGTGGTGACAAATAACACGTGATCCTTTTCATCGATTTCGTCGTGCAGTGTGTTTGGAAGGATTACAAATTCCTTGTTCGAAGTTGCGGCATCGTGCAGGTCGTGAGAGTGCTGAATGCTGATGTCCTGGTCCAGTGCACCATGCAGAATCAAGACCGGTTTCTGAAATCGGCTCAAAGTCACGGAATTGTTTCCGTAAATCGGAAAAAGGGATTGCGGAAAATATTTCAGCACAGACATATTTTCGATGCTGATTTTTCTAAGGGAAGAAAACGCCGATTGCAAGATCAAGCCGCCGAGTTCAGTTTGCTCCGCCAGAAAGCAAGCAACAACACCTCCGAGAGATTCGCCGTAGGCAACAATGTCTCCAGGCGCCGTCTGTTTTTCTTGCACCAACCACTCATAGGCTTTTATGCCATCTTCGCAGATCACCTTGAGCGATGGTGAGCCTTCACTGCGTCCAAAGCCACGGTAGTCGTAAATGAAAACTGATGCTCCGGTGTCGAGCAGCATAAACATGAGTCGTTCCAGGTCGGTTATATTACCTGTTTTGCCATGATTGACCATGATCACTTTGCTGTTGGTTCCCTGGAAGAACCATCCATGAAGCTTCTTTCCGTCGATTGCTTTAAAATATACGTCATCGAATTTTCCGCTGCTACCCAGCTCTCCGTGGTAGTTTCCCACTGGATATTTCCACGGTGCGAACAGCGCGTAGTGATAGGCGCGCTCACCGTAACGCGGCGATGCCACCAGATATAATGCTATGAGAAGTGCTAGCGCTGCTGCTATTTCGAGACCCAGCATTATGCCATTATCCTTCCGAGTAGAGCTACATTATAAGCGGAATGGGTGGTGCAGCGCTGAAGTGTTGCACTGCATCTCCATGCGTGACCGCAAAGAGCTGAGTTCCTTAAAAAGACCCTGGCGCCTCGTTAAGAATGAACTGACCGACCATTGACCCGTAAGCCTTGAAACACAGACGCAAATCCCAACAGACTCTTGACTTCGCGGGCTCAAAAGGCGATTTTATGGGCGAAATTATGAGGACTGGAAAATAATCTGGTTGTCAAACGGCACTTTTGGCTCAAGCAATGAAAAAATGGGTTAGATGTCCGGTGATCCGTACGCTCTCAGTTATTAAAGCGGGCGTCAGAATCGCTGGTGTATCCAATTAAATCGTCGAAGATGCACTATATTTAGTGCGCTTATTACTCGGTGATTGTTTCGTCTGACGTCAATAAGGAATCCTACAAATGGATTATGCGGAACCAGTACAACAATTGAAAAAGCGATGGGCGACTGTCGAATTCGAGACCTCACCTGAGCATGAAGACATGGCTTCCTGGCTCATGATTCAATGCGGTTCGACCGGGTGCGAGGTAATAGAAGTTGATCCTGACGCTAACATTATTGTTCGAGCTACGTTCGACGAAATTGAATTATCCGAGGAAATTCTGACAAAAATTCAAACGAGTCTTGAGGAGTACGGACTCGGTGAATCGCTCAAGACCCTCAGGCATAAATCTGTCGAGGAAGAGGATTGGTTGGCCCGCTGGAAAGAAGGACTGAAGCCGTTCGAGGTCGGAAACCAGTTTATGGTTTGCCCTCCATGGTTGCTAGATACACTCACTCCCGAAGAAATTGGTGTGCGCAAGGTTCTGGTGCTTGAACCCGGAATGGCTTTTGGTACCGGTTTGCATGCGACCACGCAATATTGTTTGACTGCTTTTGAAATGCAACCGCATCCGCAGCGTATTTTGGACGTCGGAACTGGTAGCGGAATTCTCGCAATTGCCAGCGCTCTGCAAACCGGTCCAAAGGCAGTGATTATCGGGGTTGACATAGATCCAGTAGCGATAGACAACGCCGCTAAGAATCTTGAACTAAACAAAGTGACGAAGCGAGTAGAGCTGGTTTGCGGTGGCATAGAGACTGTCACGCGCAAGGATTTTGACATCATTTTCTCGAACCTTACCTGTGAAGACATCATTTCGCTTTTGCCTGTTTACGAGCGGCTTCTGGCACCAGGTGGCTTCGTAATATGTGCAGGAATTCTTAAGGAAAAGCTGCCTATGTTCAGCAAAGAATTGACTAAAGGGAAGTGGGTGATTCGCGACGAAAAAATCCAGGGAATGTGGGCCGGGCTTGTGATTGCGCGGGGCGTACCTCAGCGGAACTTGCTGTCATTTGCTCCGTCTTAAACAGTGTAAGTTTGCTATAATCGGAATATAGATCGATGAATTGCCGCACGGCGGCGGTTTTTTGAACCCTGAAAATTGAAGAGAGATGATTGAGCCTTACCCCATACATGGGGGCGTTTAGATTCGACAGGGTTGTTGGGTCATGGGCTGCAGGTCGAGTTCGCTTAGTTCTCGTAAAAAAGCAGAGCAAAATACAGATGCAAATAACATCGTAAAATTCCCAGCCCAGCGCGTTGCGCTGGCTGCCTAACTAATAACTTAGGTTTGCTGGACTCGATAAGAGCTTGACCACCCGCACTTATTGGGTCAACCACGGTGGTTGCCATCAGGCGAAATTAGCGATTGATAGCCTGGTCTAAGACATAATCACGAACCCGGATGGCTGTTTGGGCCTCTACCAGCGGATCGGAAACGGTGACTGGGAAAATTCCAAACTAAACTTGTAGATGCTTATGTCACGGCTTCTTTGGACGCGAGTGCGATTCTCGCCGCCTCCACCATTTTATTTTTAACAGGGCTCAAAGTATCATCGGTGCACGCTTTCGAGCATTCTCAATAAGGAGAAAGTGCGAAGGTGTCGCCTGTTCCTTACTGTATTCAGAGTGATTTAAATTCCTCGGAAATTGCCCGCATTGTTTTAATTACTCTTCGTGGATTAGCAGTGAGTGGGACAAATCCGTATTTGGCGTAAAGCGGTAACGGATCTCGGGCACCTTTCTCTTGTTCTTCGGAGTTTGGTAATTCGGCGTCAATTACAAGAAGCGCGCTGCCGACATCCCTACAGGTTTTGAGGCATCGGATTTGTGCGTTGGCTAAAAGCAGCTCTCCAAGCCGAGGTTTGTAGCCTAAATCCTCCCGCAGTTTTTGACTGTAGTCACGATCAACTCCAAGCCGACCAAGCAAAATTCCGCTCGTCTCTGGATATTTGGGCAGTTTCTTCTGAACGTTGGAAGGCAAATCCTTGAAAACGATACTCAGGCTAGACAGCGAATAATAGCCTCTGACGACCTTATCACCTGGTTCGGTCAGCACAAATACAGAAGAGGTGTAACTGGAAATGTCGCGGTGGGCTTGTTCTTGGATGTATTTTTTTATGCTTGCAAGGTCTGATGCGAACTGCGAGGCGTCATGTTCTTTGGTCCAGGGCTCAATGACCAGAGACAGCTTCGGCGACTTTTGCACTTAGCTGCCTATGATTTTGTTGTGGCGGCGCATTGCTTCCACAGACGCCTTGTTGATCTGCGGTTCCTTGCACATTAGCTGAGCCAGGGCAACACTTTCGTCAACCGTCAGGCGAACGATTCTTTGCTGCTCGATTACCTGAGAGGCTTCTTTGAGGGCTGCCTGAACCATGAAATCAGACGTTGAGCGACCTTGCAACGCAGCGGCCTGGTCAATTTGCTGTTTTGCCTCTGCCGTTAGTCTGGCATCGATGCGCTCTTCTTTTTTGCCTTTGACGGCCATGGTCAATTACCTCATATATGAAATTGTACTGCGAACTTCCGTACAGGGCAAGTGTATGTAGTGAATATTGCTTTCCCGGCGATACTTGTCGTCTTCACCATTTTATTTTTCAGACAGGGCTAAAAGCGTAATCGGCGTTAAAAATCGACTTCGTGGACACAAACAATGCCGGCTTGATATAAGTGCAGTAATCAGTCAGAGGGCTGCCCCACGATGGACTATGCTATCTCCGAAGAAGACGACGAAAGGTTGGAGCAAATCCTGGAGAGCGAACGAAATCAGGCGCATAAAATCCTGATGGACTCAGGATTTGTGGAGAGAGTAGTTTTTTCAAGCTGTATGATTCCGCTTCAAATCGACGCTTTCTTGAAGACTGGAGAAATGTGCTACGGTCGTAATTCTCGCGTTGGCGGCGATGTCACTATGTGGGTCTTTGAGAAGGCCTGCGACCTTGCCCAGGTGTGGCCGCCAACTCTCTTCGAAGGAAAGCGTCAGGCGGACGCCAAAGACTACTGTATCCTCGCGCAAGAGATGCTTGTTTTGATCAAGGAATATCTCGAACAAAAGCGCTGAACAGTGGGAGTTTTTTATTGCAATTGTTTCTTTCCCCACGCCGTAACGACAGCTCTGTTGCAATTGAACAGGCTGCGCACGAAGCTGGTTGGGCAGTACACCGGCTCACAAACTGGCGAGTGCCTGATTCTTTTACCGATGATGGAACTGGTATCACTGCCTACGGTGAACCATTGTTCGTCGCTGCTATCGCCGAATCCTTGAATTTTGCCCTTATCGAACCCACCTTTTCCTGGCTGCCGGATCTTCCTGAGCGATATGTGAAAAGAAAGCTCGAATTGACGACGCTGCAAGAGGCTCGGAAGTATCCCACCCGCGTCTTTGCAAAACCTGCCGATGATAAGTGTTTTAGTGCGAAAGTTTATGACTCTGGTTCATCAATCGAGTGTAAATCGATTTATATCGAAAAGTCACCAGCAATTTTGTCAGAGGTCGTCGATTGGGAAACCGAGTATCGTTTTTTCGTTTTAGACCGCACCGTCATGTGTTCGTCACTCTATTCATGCAACGGAGAATTTGTGCGCGAACTAACCGTTGAAATGACCGCCGATGCTAAAGAGTGCGCGAAATTTACACAGGAGCTTTTGGATGATTGGAGTGTACCGCTGCCACCAGCTTTGGTTATCGATGTTGGATTTATTTGCGATCGCGGTTGGGCTGTTGTAGAGGCGAATCCAGCATTTGGTGCGGGAATTTACATGTGTGCTCCAGAAAAAGTCTTGCCGGTTCTGGCGCGCAGTCTTGTGCCAGTTAAACAACTTACTTTGGCCGACGAGCGATGGGTATTGAAGCGAACAGAATATTCCTGAGTCCGGAAGAAAACCTACCGAAAGAAGCCTGGTACGCCAGTTTCGACTACCGGATTAAGTCGTTTCCTCGTGGTGATGCGTTCGTTCATTTCTCGCATTGCCCATTCAGGCAAAGTGGAAATTTCAAAATTTTCTCTGATGTGTTCGAGTGTTGTAGAAGTAGTCAGAAATGCGACTCCCCGTTGAATAGACCAGGCAAGCGCAACTTGAGCCGGTGTCTTTTCCAGGCGCTGAGCTATTTCCAAAATTACCGGATCTTCCAGTACCTTTGGTTCCATTCCATGCCCGAGTGCAGCGAAGGCAAGAAGGATGATGTTGTTCTGCTTGCAAAACTCAAGCAGTTCCCATTCAGGTAAATAAGGGTGCGATTCGACTTCTATGATGGCAGGCTTTATCCGCGCCGTTTCAAAAATTTGTCGCGCTGCGCCGAGCGTAATATCCGACAAGCCAATTGACCTACACTTCCCCTCATCAACAAGAAGTTCAAGCGCTTTCCACGTATCTGACAGCGTCACTTCCGAATCGTAAATGACCTGCCCGTGTTCGTCCCTCGGGTCCTGGTCGTCTCCAGCTTGAAAAGCAAAGGGTGTGTGAACTAAATAACAGTCAATATAGTCCAGTTGGAGTCGGCGGCGGCTAGCCTCGAATGCGTCCCGTACTCGTTCTGGACGATGATTGTTGTTCCAAAGTTTTGTGGTGACGAATATGTCCTCTCGTCGCACTTTGCCTTCTTGAAGCGCTTCCCGAATAGCAATGCCAACCTTATCCTCATTCCGGTAGCGCTCCGCGCAATCGATAAGCCGAAACCCTACTTTTAACGCGTCAATAACCGCCTGTCGTGTGACTATTGGATCTTTGCCAGTGAATGATGTGCCGAATCCAGCAGCAGGTATTTCACCAGACCCGTTTATAAGAGTGAATTTGGTATCGCGCAGTGTGTCGCTGGTCATGTGTCCTCCGGTACTGGCAACTGCAAGCAGAGCCTTATGTCGACTGTGTGGGACACCTGATTATTACTGCTTACATTATAACGTGTGCTGATCACACAGAAATTCGCGTCAATGATGAGCTTCCATTCTCGAATTTTTAAAACAAAACGGCAATCTCCGATTGGAATGGATGATCCGTGTCGACTCGTTCCGATTCCGTGTTTGCCGAGTTTTCAAATTTGGTTTCGAATTAGTCTCTCTTTCAATTTTGAAGTGTTTGCGGTAACTAATCTAAAAACTTACCTGGTTGGATTGTTGCATCGCTGCAAGTTCCTGCTGCGCTAAATCCGCCTCCGCAGCCAGCCCAGCCGTGCGCAAAACCTTATCGTAATTCATGTAAATCATTTTGCGTGTGATGGGCTCAGCCGTTCTGGACCAATCAAGAACCTCACGGAAATAGGTTCTGCATTTGTCCATATCTTTCAGGTAGTTGCCGTAGGTGGCAGCAAGATTCATCAAGCTCATTTTAAACTCATGCGAGTCGCGACCATAAACAGCGAACATGCGATCTGTATCCGCCCGGTGCAGTTGTTCTACGTCAGACAGTCGGTTTTGTTTCACCAGAATCCGTTCCAGGTCTGGCAGAGGAGAAACAGGATCGAGCGCAAGTTGCTGCGGAAAGTCATGGCGCATTTGTACTGCGACTCGCAGCAACTGCTCCGCTTCGGCGTACTCCTCGAGCAATCTAAGAAGGGCAGCAAAATTACATCGCGTGTAATATGCTTGAAGCAAGTCGCGACGGGAATCGGCATCTGCCATCGCTTGCTTGTAGAAATCCTTAGCTTCGTGAACTTTTCCCCCACGAGCTGCTGATTCAGCGCTGTGAGTTAGCGTAGTCCATGATTCACTCATTAAATTGTCTCCAGCGCCGGGGCGACTCATCCGAGTTTATTCCCAGAATTGACGAGTTTGCACCCTTTTAGGCAGTTTTCGCTGACACGAGTGTAATTTGTGGCTTTTGGATCATTTATTGGGACTGAGCTTCCGGTTCAACGGAATGAATTGGACAAATTCGAAACCAATTTCTTTACGCACTGAATATAGTGGCACTTCGCAAGCTCCGAAAATTCATTGTAGAATAGACTGATGCAATGGTCTAAATTAAAACAGCTAACTGAGTCGCGTTTTGCACCTTCCGTTCAAAACAAAATTCATCTTTTCACTACCAATTACGGCTGTCAATGTGGTCGCGCCTGGATCACATATAACGGTCAACAAATTGCAAATTTCGAGACCATTACAAATTTGAGAAGGGTGCATGTTCATAGGGAAGAGACAAACCCGCATGGACATGTCTGCATCGATGAAACGGTCAGACCGGAAGGCGAATTCTGGAGAAATGAACCGCTGGAACCTCCATAAGGCATGCTGGGATTTGTTGAACAATTTATCCATAGCCGAAGCCCTTTCCTCAGACAACCCCGTCGTTCTTGGACTGGCGTTTCTTGACAGTAGGACAGGAAAGAGAAGACTTTCTCTCGTCGATTCACAAAACTTGCACCCACTTCCACGAAGATTACTTGAGATTCGGATTCTCTAGGACAGGATGGAACGTGAACGGCTGGTTGCAAAAACTTAGTAGTTCTAAATGGTTCGTTTTGCTACTGACCTTGCTGGTAGTCGCGCCAGCGCTGCAGCCGTCGTATGCGGCAGGGACCACATCGGAAGCGGCGCAGCTTAAACGACTTGTTGAGGATTGCCTTGCGCAATCGAAAACTTTTTTTGGAACTCGAAAATATCAGGCGGGAGCGAGTCAGGTTGAAGATGCAGCGAGAATCGTGCGTTCAATGCCGCACGAATTTCCCCAGTACAACTCGGCTGATCTGGTTTCAACTGCGGTAGATTTTTTGAACAATGAATATGAGGTCGCCGAAGAGCACGGTAATCGCCAGGCGTCCTACAATGCGGTGACAGCCGAGGTGGGGTTGTTACGCACTCTCTGCGTCTGGGAACCGACCAATAGCAAATGGTCGCAAATGCGCCTTGAGTGTCAAAAATTTGTCGATTCCAAGGCTGACGAAAATGAATTTCTTGCGTTGCACCCAAATCTTTCGATAGACAGCGCCCCATATCGTCTCGCTGGCAGGACTTCCAAAAACACTCCTGCGCTCGATTCGAACACTGAACCTGAATCTCCAGATATCGATCTTACCCAAGGCTCAAAGTCTCGCTTGGGATGGACTTCGCGAAGTCAAACTGGTTGGGGTTTGAAAAATATCTTCGGCATTTCCTGCCCGCGCTGTGGGCACCATTTGTGGAAAGGCGCAACGTATTGCAGCAACTGCGGCGCAATGGTTAAGCAGTGACCGGCGCATAGTACGAACATGAAGGCGCCGCTAAGCCGCCGCCCCTTCCGTTTTCTCAGCTCTTTGCGGAAACAGCAGTACGCAACCGAACATCAAAACAGCGATTGCCGCGGTGGCGGTATACCTGCTCAGTTCCATCCCGCCAGCCGCGTGCGGCTTGTCGAGGAAGTCGCCCAACGTGGCGCCCAGCGGTCTCGTGAGAATGAAGGCTGCCCAGAACAGAAATGTGCGCGAAGTTTTTGTCCAGAAATATAGGCCCGCAACTATCACCAGAGCTGCTGAAAACAGAAGTGCTCCACCCTCGTAGCCCAGACCCAGACCAGTCTGCGGATCTGCTACCCAGTCACCGAGTGCGGTGCCCAGGGTCTGCGAAAACATGATTGTGAGCCAGTAAAATACTTCCGCTTTGCGCGAAAGTATTTTCTTGATCGATACGGAACCTTCCGACTTGTACCATATGCCGAGCGATGCCATTAAGAAAATGAACAGTGTCGCTGATCCGCCTGCATAACCGATTCCCAGGGATCGGTCGAAGAAGTCCGCTAGTGTCGTGCCGGCGGTTGTTGTGGCGACGATGACTGCCCAAAATACCAGAGGATGGAACCGCTTCGCTGTGACCTGGCAGGCAACTGACACCAGGAAAATGCTGAGAAATATCGAACTTCCCACCAGGTATCCAAGGTTCATGGACATTGTCACTGCATCGCCGGCTGTTTCACCCAGCGTGGTCGCGAGTATCTTGATGAGCCAGAAGGGCGCGTTAACCTCCGGCACTTTCCCCTCAACGACGTTACCATTCGGTTTGGCGGCGGTCACGGAAGGCACAGTGGACATATGGCAACCCTCAGGGAGTACTTAACATGATGACGCCGTCAGCGCGCCGAAGGTGCCCGACCGGCAGGCTTTAGCCACCATGGGATAATGGCATTTGGGGGAAAATGCTTTGTCAGACAACAACTTTGCAGCTATCGAAGAGCGAATACGCAAATTTGAGCTGTCGCAAATTCATCCTTCTGAGGAGTGGCAACATTTCTTTGCAGATGCTATTGCGTTACTCGATCATCCTGATAGTCGGAAGAAAGAATATGCCTTAGATCGATTGCAGAAAGGCGTCTGGGCTGAACGTATGCAACAACATAGACAGCCTGGATATACAGCAACTCCTTCTGAGCTGCGTTTGACGCCCATTTTGAATGCGATCGGTGAGCAAAACGAGTGTGAGCATTTGCTGGCTCATTTTACAAAGTGGGCATCCTTCTCCGGTGATCAAAATGATGTGTTCGCGCAATGGCTGGCACAAGCGGAGTGCGGCGGAAAAATTTCTGAAGAGACTGTCGCGATACTAAAAATTCAAGCAGAGCTGTTTCCGCTAGACGATTGGGCTCAAGCTCAGAATTTCTTAGAACCTTTTTTCGATCACCCCAATGATCTTTTGAGAGCGGCATCCGCTGCAGCCTTTGGCGATATGTACTCCGCTTACGCTGAAAATTTGCCACCACTTGTTACTACACTTGAGCAGGTGAAGTCTCGAGAAATTGCACGACCGGGATTCGCCGGAGCATTCATCGGTCCGCTTTTAATGGGTGAATGTGATAACGGTTACATCGGAAACAGTGGTATCAAATTAGAAGATTGGCTTCTGGAAATTTTTGCAAAAAGGAAAGCTCCCGAGCCGGAAATACCTTTTTACAACGGAATTGATTTCCATGCGCATGAAGTGCTCAGTGGCAATGCTGACGCTGTGCAAAAGTTAGTCGAATTTGGTGCCGAGTCTGTAGCTGCGATGGCCGCTACCGAAGAGCATCGGCCGATTCCGGGCATGCTACCAATCCTTGAGCAACTTTCAAATTCGACTGATGATTTTGTAGCCCGAATTTGTTCGTGGCATCTCGCAAATAACTATCGGACTTTGCATCCAAATGCAGAGTTACGTGGATTTGTTCGGCTTGCGAAACGCGATCATGTTGATATTTTTCTTGTGTTTGACCCGCAGCAAATTGGAGAGCGACCTTACGCTGCGACCATATATCCCAAGAATGATTACATCTCTGAAGAAGTCTCCAGGCAATGGACTGAGAAGTTGGTGCCGCCGCAATCACGTCCACCAATGGCGGCAAATGACTGGCCGTATCAAAAGCCGCAAATTGAATCGGAGTACGCAATGTACGTGTATGGCGCTTACATAATCAAGCTATATGGCGATTCTGCCAGCAAGAAATGGGAACGCATTTGGGTAAAATGGCCACTGCCCGATTCGAATTGGTGAAAGAAGGACGAACCTTAGTGCTCGCATCATGCCGTTTTCTTCGGTTTCGTCGTATTCGCCCCCATTAACTGTGTCATCGCGTTTGAATCCATTCGGTAACGCGTCCAGTCTCGCATCGGCTCAGCCCCAATTTGTTTGTAGAATTTGATTGCAGGCTCGTTCCAGTTCAACACAGACCATTCAAATCTTTTGCATTTTTGTTCATCTGCAAGTTGTGCAAGACTTCGCATTAATGCTAGACCCGCGCCTTCACCTCGATATTCTGGATTTACGTACAGATCCTCTAAATACAAAGTGCGGGAACCTTCCCACGTCGAGTACCCATAAAAATATAGAGCGAACCCGCAAATGACACCATCCGATTCCGCAATCAAGCAGCCAAATGGAGGCGATTGCAGTCTGAGCTGATTTTCCAGTTCTAACTCAGTTACCTTGACGCTGTGTTCTTCTTTCTCGTATGCGGCGAGTTCGCAAATCATTCGATGTAAGTTTTGAGCGTCAAACGCTGTTGCTTCCCTGATCGAGATAGTCATTGATCTTCCTCCTCCAGAGTTACTGAACGGAAAACAATTTAGCGTTTATCAAAAACGCTGTAAAATTTCTGATTATCTGATACAAATACTTGTTATTTGTTATATTTATTACAAATATGGTGAAAGTAACCGACATCGTAAAGGAAATTCTTTTTTCGTCAGAGCCAGAGCTGACGATACTTTCGCGACGACTGTTGAACCTTTCCGCTTACGCAAAGCGAATTCAGCCAGAGGTGTCTCGCCGCACTCGCAAACCAGTACAAATAGGAACGATTGTGGTCGCACTATCTCGAATTAGTCAGGAACTGACTCAGGAAGATCCGCTTTTGCCCGAAATAAAGCTTTATGGGATCGCAGTGAAATCGAACCTGGCTGAGGTCGCGTTCAACAAAACTCCTTCCAATAAATTGCGAGCGCAAAAACTCATCCTCGATAAAGAGTTATCGCAGGCTGATTTTTTGACAGTGACTTACGGCGCAAGCGAAATTTCAGTGTTTGCGCCAATGGCTTTGTTGCCTGCTCTCGGCAAAACGTTCAAGCCGGAAAAGCCAAAATTGATGTTAGACAACTTGGCTGCTTTGACAGTGCAGTTTGGAGATCACTATATCGACACTCCAAATATGTATTTCGCTTTGCTGCGCGCAGTCGCGGTAAAGCGGCTCAACATAGTCGAATTGATTTCAACGTATACTGAGCTGACTTTTTTGGTGCGACAAGCTGACCTGAACGAACTCTTTCAAGTGATGAATTCGCTAATTGTCAAACGACGCTAGGAGCTTATTTGCTGTCGATTTGCTGTTGGTAGCTTTCTGTGTTCCTCGGCACAATTTCCTGTTTGGGATCTAAATCGATTGAGGAGCCAAAAACCTTTTTGAGTGCTGGACTCGAGTGCGCCAGCAACGGAAAAGCAAATCCGTGCGTCTTCGAGAATGCGATGACAGCGGTGCCATCTGTCCCTCCATGAAGTGCGCTGTTGATGCTCTCAACCGCTGGCATTCCTGCGTACTCTGCCCCTGATAGAGCGCACAGCACCGAAAGCACAAGGAAGATCGGCGACATTATCGCGACAACCCACATGCCTTCTGCAAATTTGATCAGCGAATTTTTGGAGCCTGGTAAGTGAATTAAAAAGGGCGAAATGACTGTGAGCGGGAGAAATCCCGTCCAGTATGCCATTCTGCCGTTAACGAGCGCGACCGCGGCTTTGTAGAAGAATGATACTCCCAAAACCATGAGCGCGATTCCGACCGCAAGCGAGGCTTGCGGACTCATCAGCATATTCATTTGTTTGACCTATTGGTAATAGTAAAAACGAGTCACCATTTCCAATATACAACGGGCTGACGAAAAGCGGATCTAGTGTCGTTGCTCTGGTGGACGACTGCTCTTATAAAGTCTACATTTGTTGCTGAAGCAGCCATCGGTTGTCTAAACCTAGTCATCACCTTCTAATTGAGGTGTCTCGCCCGCTTCAATACGAATTATCCATTGTGCAAGCTCTGGCTGCCCCATCTCCCAAAAGCTCTTGCAGTCGTTCAGATATCGGAGGACTGCATCTTTCTGTCCCACATCTAAGAGCTTTTGCGCAAGTTTCATCATCGGACCATACGAACGGAGTCGATGTCCTCCATTAACTCTTCCCGCCTGAATTAACCGTTCGCATGCAGTTCTGACATCGCCTTGTTGAAAGCTTATGGTGCCGAGAACATTGCACGCGACATGCACAGATTGGTCGTTCTGAGAGTTGTCGGAGAGCATTTCATTCGCGACTTCTGCCCCCGTGGCGAATTGATTTGCTTCGAGTGCAAGCTTAGCTAGCCATGTGCGGAAGTCTATTTTTGCGGTCGGTCGCTTTTGTGCAATTGATTCCTTCATTAGTTTCGTCGCTTCAATTAGGTCGGCTTGATTTTTTTCAATTCGCCCACGACAAGCAAGTGTCATCGAGAGCCAGAAAGCAACGCGGTCTCTGTTTGTTCCGTTAGAAATTTTGTAGGCTCTTCGAAGCAGCGACACTGCGAATTCAGGATCATCGCCCCGGAATATAGAACCAATGTCCGTGAGTACGTTTGAATTTCTGCGAAATCTCTTTGCCTGACGAAGGGCTATTTCTTTGGCTTTCGCGAAGCCAATAGGGTTTTGTAGCTTTGATATGTGCAGGGCAGGAGTTACGCCGAGACCGCATTTGGGCTCGTGTTCTAGAACCCAAAGAATATGTTCGATCTGTTTGCGCTCGTCATTCCTCGTATTCTCTCTCGCTGAATAATATCCGAGAAGTTTCGCACGAGCTATTTTGTTGCTTGGATCGGTGGAAATTTGCTGTTCTAGCGACTCAGCCTCATCGTTATCTATCCAAGAACCGACTTGGCAGTACGTCATCCAGTGAAAGTCGTCGTTTTTCATCATTAACGGTATAAACTACAAGTTCGTCAAATGTCTTGGCACAGCCGCGACCTGTCCTGATACATGTGTTATTTATGGTAGTGCATTTGCTCAAGTGAGATTAGTATCGAATGAAAACTCTATTTGTTTTACTCGCTCTCTTATATATTTTCAACGGTTGCAGCGTTTTCGCATCGTCAGCAGACACCGCGTATCCGCCATACATCACTGACAAGAAGTTACATGCAACGAATGATCTGCGTGGCAAGAAAGCACCAGAACTCCAGGTTGCGGAATGGGTGAATGGTCATGCACCAAAGACGAAGGGTAAAGTAACGCTGCTTGAATTTTGGGCAACCTGGTGCCCCGACTGTCACCGCGCTCGACCTATACTCAACAAATTCGCAGAAAAATTTGGAGACGATCTTGTGATTATCGGTATTTCTGACGAATCTGTTCCAGTTATTACGAAATTTTTGGATAAAAATCCGGTTCAATATCATATCGCCTCAGCTCCTGATCGCGCCATGTACAAAACCGTTGGTGTGACCGGCATACCGCTGGTGCTCGTTGTCTCCGCAGATGGAATTGTGCGGTGGGAAGGTTACATCGACTCAAAGGAAGACCTTCTAACTGAGGAAAAACTGGGCATGATCATCAAAGCAAGTAAAGAAGCGAAGTCAGCTCATACCAACCGGTAGTCTTAACCGCCTGCTTCGGTGATGCATGAACGAAAAGGGTGATAAGCCATTCAGATCTGACGGCGGTAGAGTTGGACCACGCCGCCCTGCTCGGTCTGGAGGCGATGACGGCTCATATTTCTGTTGCAGTTGCGCCAGGCTCGTTGGCACCGCTTATCAAATTTTGCCGTACATGAATGCTCGAGTATGTCTTGACTGTATAAACAAGAACAAATGCTTTCCAATTCCTGCCATTGAAATCTCAAACAAAGCCTATGCACCCTGGTCTGAGCAATCTGTAGCAAACATCAAGGAGTATCAATCCTCGAACTTGTTTCTCCCGTTTGTATGTGACAGCGGGCACGTTTTAATTCCGGAACAATCCGGTCTTGTGTGCAAATCCTGTCACCATTTCCAGCTTACGTGGACCTACCCATGGGTTCTGGATGGAAGTTGGAAAGACGAGTTGTAGACTTTAAACTACTACCACCCTTGACCGACAAGTGCCCAGGCTGCCCAGTAGCAAGGTGCTCTCCATTGCGGATGATCTGGGTTGTTGCGCACAGCGTTTTCAGCTATCTGAAGTGACTCGGCTTCTGATTTGCCCTCAAGCAAATGCTTGTAGAACTCTTTCATCAAGAAGCTGGTCGCTTCATCGTCAACAGACCAGAGTGAAAGCAGCACCGATTTCGCGCCGGCCGCCATCAAAACTGAACGCAAGCCTAACACGCCTTGCCCGCGCTCCTCGGTGCCCCGACCGGTTTCGCAGGCTGAAAGCACGATGAGTTTGCACTTGGACAGGTTCAGCTCTACAAGTTCTTCAGCTGTCAGTTCACCTTCTGCTGAAAGATTGAGTTGGTTGCCGATACTTGCGTTATTAGTAGAATTACCAGTGTTCGAATTGTTAGCACTTGAATTACCAGTGCTCGAATTGTTAGCAACTGAATTACCAGTACTCGAATTACCAGCACCCGAATTAACAGCACCCGAATTAACAGTCCCCGTCTCAGCCGCCAGCAATATTCCGGACGCCACAAGTGGGTTTCTTACCGCAATGGCATCACCAATGGCGGTGCTATTCATTCGCATGGCTCGATGCGCTCCGGGAGCAGTATCTTCTTTCGTCGTTGCCGCAAAAAAGCCGTGCGTCGCCAGATGCGCGATCGAAACCTGCGGCAGAAGCTTCTTAATTTTGTCTGGCGTTGGTTGATTACCCTTCAAGATGATGACTTCCGGCGAACGCATTGAGCCCGCCTGGGATGCCGTCAGTTTCCCTTCCTCGATGAATAGCCTGTCGATGTCGTCAATTTCTTTTCCCGTCCCTGCGAGGGCGAGACTTTGGTTTCGGTAGTCAATCGCGCCCACCAATAAGACCGAATCAGTTTTTGGCGAGGCAGCTTTATCCGGAAGGCTAGTTTTAAGACCAAGGAACTCACGAGGGCTGTCGACTCGCTCTGTCAGAAAATGTCTGCCGCCGGAACTTTCATTGACGAGCATTTCCCATGGTAAGCGCGATAATTCTCCATCGTCGCAAAGTACGATGCGACTACTTGCAGAAGGCAGAGCGGCCAAAATTGGATTCCACAATTTTTTCTGCATGATTGAGAAGGAATTGTTTGATGGAACGTCTGTCGACTGCTGCTCGTCATCGATTCTCAGATCACGTGACTGCTTTTGTTCCGATGATTTTACAGCCAGCATCTCTGAGTCCTTAGTCTCAGGAACGCCTGATTGTCTGTACATTCCTGCCTGACGCCAATTTTTCAAGGCATCATTAATACTTTGCGCTTCAGGGATGTCTACAAACCTTAGGACTGTTGGCGTGACAACTATGGCATAGTAATGCAAGGTATCCGAATTGAGCGGTTGATAACTGCTCAACTCAATGTATGCTTCTTCTGTTTCGAGCCTTTTCATAAAGGCATCCGCCGTCATCCCTTTTACAGGGTCTTCGCCACCACCAGCGGTACCGGCCAGGAGTTGACGTTCCAAATCTTCCTTCTGCTCTGATAAATCGGCAATTTTATTTTTCAGTTCTTGATCGGAGTCACCGGTTGAGCTTGCCAGTTTGGATATTTCTCGCTTTAATTCGCGCCACTTATCGACAAGCGGTGCCGAGTGCGCATCATGCGTCTGATCGGCCATTAAAGATTGGCGTCGCAAAGCCTTTATGAGTAGCCCCCGCCACTGAATGAGATATCCAAATGTGCTTTTGATTTCAGCATCTGAGTGTCGCATGGAAACCAGCAATCCAGAATAATACTTCAACTGCTGAACAAAGTTTCGCTGCTCGGCGAATGATAAATCGGGAAAGACATCAAGACTGTATTTCATCAGTTGTTCCGCAGCCAGTCCGCTCAGATTTGCCGCTGTGTCAGACGCGCCTAAATTAGCGTTGCAAACAGCTATGTTGAATGTGTCATCAACTTGTTGCACCACTGAATATTTTGTTCGGCTTTGTCGATGAACGTCGAGTGCTTTCGCGTAATTTATTTTGGCTTCCTGGTAGTCGCGATTTGCCAATTGCGCATCACCCAGCGTAGCGCACACCTCCGCCAGCTGAGACCATTCTTCTACCGAAGCACTAGCATCATTGGCAGTGCCATCTTTAGGCAGCATCTCGTCAAGAACCTTGATGGCAGCGTCTGATTTGCCATCGCTTATAAGAGCTCTTGCAAAAATTAGCTTTGCCTTGAAAATATTGGCACTGTGTGCAGTGCCAGACTTCAGCGCATCCAGAGCTTGTTGTGCAAAAAACACCGCCTGGTCAGAGCGAGATTGAATGGCTGCCTGAGCCATATTATCCAGCATAGTCGCTTTTCGCTCTGAAAATTCTGCCGTGCTCAGCACGGGCAGCCTTAGTGCTTCATGTCCAATTTGAAGAGCAGAATTGTAATCACATTCTTCCAAATTTACTTCAACAAGAGAAATTAAGGCGCGAGCGCGTATCGATTCAGTGTCTGCACTACGCTGACCGGCTTCGATGGCGAATACTTTCGATAATATGAGCTTGGTCTGTGCGTAATCTCCTTCTAGCTTGCAACTGTCCGCGATGGACAGCAGTAACTCACAACTCTCTTTCGCATCAATTCGAGGCAAGTAATTTTCCACCACCTGAGTCGCGAGGGTGTTCAATCTTCTTGCTTTGTCACGCCCATCCGTCGATCCAGCTTCCTCGAGGTCGCTGGATAGATAAGCCATGCTTAAAAGCGAATGCACAAGAATCGCGACGGCAGTAGACTCAGAATTCCAACTTTTTTGACTCAGCCTTTGCGATTGGCTTGTCTCGCTCTTTCCCTGCAAAATCATGTTCTTAAGGGAAAGCGGCTTATTTTTGTTTTCCTCGGACAGCACATTCTGTACAAACCTGATGTACTGTTCCGAGCACTGTTTGCACATTGAGAATGAACGTCTGTTCAAAGACGTAAAACGCAGTGTGGTAAATAGAAATGATTGAGTCGTGACCAGTGAGTCCGAATCAAAGCTTTTTGAATCTGCGTAATCAATGCTTTTCAGCAAGGCTCTCACTGTATTTTTTTCATGATTTGTAGCGCCGAATTTTAGAAGGGCGAGCTGCAACCTGAAGCGATCAAATGAAGACATTTCCTCTTCCTGACTGTAGACCGCGGCTTTTGAATCGACATTACCAGTGATTTTGTCAACCAGTGGTCTTAAGTCATCGATTGCCAGGTCGGCACAGAGTGGAATGAGCATTTCTGCTTGTTGCGCCGCGCGCATTTTGAAGACGAGTGTATTTGGCAGCGGTTTTTCGTCGAGCTTCTGGTAAGCACGGAAAATTGGCTCAGCTTCAGCGTAACGTCCTTGATCAACATAAAATTTGCCTTGCACGTAGAGGTCGGTGGCATTGGCTTCTTTACCACCTTTCTTCTCGGCTGCAGCAGCTCGATCCAGGTATTGCTGTACCTCTTTCGTTTTCCCTTGCACTCGACACAGGCTTGCCAGGTCTCTGATTACATTGATTGTTTTAGGGTCATCTTCGCCGACCGTCTTTTGATAAATTTCAAGCGACCGTTTTAATTGAACCTCCGCCTCTGCGTCTTTACCTTGTTCAGCGAGTATGCTGCTTATCTGCGAGAGCGAAGCCGCTATTGAGGAATCATCGCGACCGAATAGCTTCGTTCTAATATCCAGAACTCTTTTCGCCAGTGCTTCTGCTTCTGTAAGTCTGCGCTCCTTCACATAAAGGTCTGCCAGGTCAGCCATGGCGTCTGCTGTTTTAGCATTGTTCAGACCAAACCGCTTTTCAGTCGTGCTGAGAATTTCTTCGTAAAACGGTTCAGCATCAGCGTAGCGTTTTCGATTGAAGTAGAAGGTTGCGATATTCCACAATGCATCGGATGTCTCGGCGCTCTGATCGCCCGTCTTCTTTCGCAATATTGCCAGTGCGTTTATGTAGAGCGTTGCCGCCTCGGAATATCGCTTCTGTCCTTCCAGAGCGTCCGCGAGAAAAATTTCAGTCTTGGCGTAATTCACCTCTTGTGGTGCGCACAATTTCAAGGCTTTGCGCAAAATGCCTTCCGCTTCCGGATAGTTAGACTTGATGTAACTCTTCGAGCCTTGCTCGTAGAGCTGTTTCCAGGTGACTTCGTCGGCAAGTACCGATGTCTGCGCAGTTAAAAGCGCCCCCGCAATTACACTCGCTATTGATTTATTGAAAAATTTTCTGTTTGACTGCAATGCTCGTCATCTTAAGAGCGGAAAATTTTCGTATTCGCACCTGAGTTTCCAGAGCTTCCATTTGTATTAGCTATTGTACGGCCGCAGTACGAATTTTGCGTTTCTGACGTCACTATTAGATGTCCACTCAGAGCTGCAAAGCAGCCCAGCTGCATCGTTGCAATGGCATTCGTTGATAACGTTTATTGTCATGCCCACGACACAACTTCTTCTGTATGTTAGCGGTCAGGCTACTACACAGCAATCTTTCTTTCAGGAGTTTTCTTGTCGACTGACTTTAAAGACAAACGGGGAGAATTATGGTGCCAGATCTATCCATCTTGTGCAGCATTGTTGTTTTTGCTGTATCTATTGTCAATTTAACGTTTATCGATGCCGTTTCATGAAATCGATACCATGCCGCTTCATGGTATCGATTTCATGAGTATTGACGCCGCTCATGGATATCATGCCGCTTCATAGTATGGACGGTGTTCCAATGAATATCGACGCCGTTCACGAATAATGGGTTTGTTGACCTACTTTTTTTGAGCCTTTGCCCAGGAATCCTTAAGCGTTACGATGCGGTTAAACACCGGCGCATTTGGTTTGTGGTCTTTCTCATCAGCAATGAAGTAACCCTGACGTTCAAACTGGAATCGTTCGGCTGCCTTTGACTCGCCCAGGCTTCTTTCGATTTTGCAGTTCGTCAAAACTTGCAGTGCGTTCGGGTTGACTGCGTTGAGGAATTCGCTATCCTTTCCTGCAGGCGGTGCTTCGACTGAAAGCAGTCTGTCATACAGCCGCACTTCAGCATCGACTGCGTGTCTAGCACTGACCCAGTGTATGGTGCCTTTGACTTTTCGACCTTCTGGATTGGCTCCCAGAGTGGCTGGGTCGTAGGTCGCATGCAACTCGGTGACGTTACCGTTCGCGTCTTTTACGACGTCGGTGCAAGTAATGCAGTATGCGTAGCGCAAGCGCACTTCTTTTCCTGGTGCCAATCTGTGGAAATCTTTGATTGGCTCCAGCATGAAATCGTCTTGCTCTACATAGATTTCTTTGCAGAAAGGCACTTTGCGCGAACCTTGTTTCGCCATATCTGGTGGGAAGTATGGTGCTTCCAGCTCTTGCACTTGATCATCAGGATAGTTAGTAATAACTACTTTTAATGGTTTCAGTACTGCCATCACACGTGGTGCGTTCTGATTCAGGTCATCACGAATGCAAAACTCGAGCTGTGCCATATCGACAACGCTATTTGCTTTTGCAACACCAACGCTGGCGCAGAAGTTGCGAATGCTTTCGGGCGTGTATCCGCGGCGTCGCAACCCAGCTATTGTCGGGAGTCTGGGGTCATCCCAACCGCTCACGTGTTTGCCTTCGACCAGCTCCAGCAATCGACGTTTACTGAGAACTGTATAGTTCAAATTCAATCTGGCAAATTCGTACTGGTGCGGACGGCTTGGGAACTTCGCGTAATCGATCAAATTATCGATTGCCCAATCGTACAATTCGCGATTGTTTTCAAATTCCAGAGTGCAGATGCTATGCGTGATCCCTTCGATCGCATCTGAGATCGGATGTGCGTAGTCGTACATCGGATAAATGCACCATTTGTCTCCAGTCATGTGGTGCGCTGTGTGACGAATGCGATAAAGCATCGGATCGCGCATCTTCATATTCGCATTAGCCATGTCGATCTTGGCGCGGAGCACGTGCTCTCCGTCCTTGAATTCACCCTTGCGCATACGGCGGAAAAGGTCCAGGTTCTCATCGACGCTGCGATCTCTGTAAGGCGAATTTTTTCCAGACGTTGTGACGTTGCCCCGATATTCCTTGATCTCCGCGTCACTCAAACTGCATACGAAGGCTTTTCCTTCCTTGATCAAATATTCGGCGTAGTCGTACATCTGCTCGAAGTAATCGCTGGCGTGATAGAGACCATCCCAGTCAAATCCAAGCCAACGCACGTCTGCTTGGATGCCGTCCTCGAACAATGTGTCTTCTTTGGCGGGATCGGTATCGTCGAATCGCAGGTGGCAGCGGGTTCCTTGCCCCAGCTTTTCACGGTATTCAAGCGCTAGCCCGAAATTCAGGCAGATAGACTTGGCGTGACCGATATGCAGGAAGCCGTTTGGCTCTGGGGGAAATCTTGTCAGAACTTTTGTGTGACGCCCAGCTTTCAAATCTTCATCGATGATGTCTCTGATGAAGTCGCCTGTCTTTGTAGGTGCGGGTGCTGACGATGTCACGAAGAAGCCCTCTCTGTTCACGCTGGATTTATCCGAGTTAATCATTTTAACTCAAAGCGTCTGTTGTGAAAGCCGTGGGCGCCGAATTGTTGCATCGATTTGATTATTTTTCGACGGGGCTGCGGTAAATTTTCTCCGCTTGTTTGCCGTAATCATGCGTGGTTGGTTGCAACTGAGGGTCGACTGCGACGCGTTCGTCGAAGACAAAACACTCGCCCTTCCAGTAATCGCCTCCGACTTGCTCGAAGTAATTGAGGATGCCGCCGTGCAGTTGATAGACATTCGGCATGTTCAGCTCGTTCATGTAGAGAGCCGCTTTTTCACAGCGAATGCCACCTGTGCAAAATGTGACGATCGTCTTTTCCTTTAGTGGACTCTTCGGATCGTTGAACGAGGCCTGCACACACTCTGGAAATTGACTGAAGTTGACAATATCGTAATCGATTGCGCCTTCAAACGTCCCGATTTTGACTTCGTAGTTGTTTCGAGTATCTAAAAGAACAATCTCGCGTCCCTCGTCATCGTGCCCCTTCTCCAACCATTCCTTTAGAGTTTTGGGATCAACTGAAGCAGCTCGACCGGCTTCGGGCTTGATCAGCGGGTGCCGCATCGTAATTATTTCTTTTGGCATTCTTACGACCATTTTGCCAAATGGTTGATGGCCGGAATAGCTTTCCTTTATTTCCAGATCCGCGAAGCGATTGGAAAAGAGCGGCTCTGTAGCCAGATATGCCATAAATTCGCGAACAGCCGATTCATCGCCCGCCAATGTTAGGTTGATTCCTTCATCGGCCAGCAGAATGGTGCCTTTCAATTTTAACTGCTCACACTTATCCTGCAGGATAGGCTGCAATTTTTCCCTGTCGAGAACGCTGACGAATTTGTAGGCTGCAACGTTGAGATATTTCATAATCGATCGAGGTACTGTGTGAATTACTCGCGCACCATCTGTGGTGCTGAGCTTTCCTGCTGGGTCTCCTTGTCCACTAACGCCGAGGCTGCCTCCAGTTTTTTCTTGATTTGAGGGAGCGCTTCGCGAGCGGCTTTCTGACCCTCTTCGAAAGCTTTTTTCGCTAACTTCTTACTGGTCGTAATCAGCGAAACACCTTCTGTGTTTGGATGAATTACAACGTCGGCAATATCTTCCTGTGCCTGATCGATTGTGTATAAGTCCCACTTGAGCATGCGTCGTGAAACACTGCCTGGATGTCTGAAAGTCTCAAGTTTATCCTCGTAGAATGGTTCGTCGATGTTGACTGCAATGACAATGTCGGCGCCCAGCTCGCGGCACTGTTTGACTGGTAGGTTGCAAACTACGCCGCCGTCGACTAGCAGTTTTCCGCCGATTTCAACAGGTTTCCGCAGACCTGGAACGGCAGAACTCGCTTGCATTGCGTAGCCGAGGTCACCGCCTTCAATCATGTACGGTTTGCCGTCCAGAATATTCAGCGAAATTGCAGCATATGGAATTTTCAGGTTTTGGATCAACTGCTGCTTGTCAGGAAAATTTTTGTCCATGTACTTGCGGAAAATGTTTCCTCTATACAAGCCGTCATAGGGCTTTTCGCCAAGCAAGCGCGGAACATATAGAACCGGGGCCAGTGCAATTCTAACTGGAAGAGAGACGGGCATGAAATGCTTCATGAGGCTGCCTGATTCGAAATCTTGCTGAATTTTTGCAGTCGGCACGCCGGCTGCATGCAGCCCACCGACGATCGAGCCTATGCTCGTCCCTGTAATGTAGTCGAACTTAATGCCTTCTTTTGTAAGCACATCCAACACTCCGACGTGCGCTGCGCCTCTTGCTCCGCCGCCTCCCAGCGCCAGTCCAATCTTGGGAGCCACGACTTTAGGTTTATCTTTCAACTTCAGATAATCAGCGTACGTCGCTCGGGAGGTCACAACAAGCTTGGCGCCATCGTTGCTGGGCTCCGTTGCCGCAAGTGCGCCGAAAGACGACGTCGCGGCGATGCCCAGAGCGAGAGTCAATGCCGCAAGACCATTGATGTGATTTTGGAATAACGATGGCAGACGTGAACCTGTAATCTTCAAAACTACTTTTGCAACCTCGACTGAGCAAACTAAGCGATGGTGCCCTACTGAAGGTTTTCAGGGGTACAAGCTGAGCTTAACATTTTAAGGCTCAAAATATGTGTCTCACAGGCGCGCGTAAAGCAATCCTTATCGTGTTTTAGCTAAGATTTCACCCATGAATGAGACGGATGAAATGTTAGTGAACCCCTTCCGCCGCTGGACCCTTCGGCTTTTTCAGGAACGAGATGGCGATAACACTGAGAAGAAGAGTTGTCCCCATGATCAAAAACGAGTCGTTGTAAGCCATAACGAACGCTTCCCTTCGAACTGTGTTGTCGAGTATTTTGATTGCCTGATCGTGAGCTGCGACCGCATCCGCACCGCGCGCTATCAGTTGTTGGGTTAAGCCGTTCAGGTGCTCTTGCATGCTCAGGCTCGCCTGATAAACAGATTCGCCAATTCTGCTTGAATGGAATTGTTCTCGGCGCGTCACAAACGTGGAAATGAGCGCGACGCCTATCGACCCGCCAAGGTTACGCATCATGTTAAACAATGCCGATGCAGAGCCGGCTTGGCTGCCTTGAATGTTTGAGGTGGCAAGGGTCGACAGCGGCACCATGATTAGCGGCTGTCCCATTGCCCGCACTAATAATGACGGAATCAACTGATCGCCCGCATTTAGAAACGTCATGTTCGTATTCATCAAACAACTTGTTGCAAACAGCGAAATGCCAATGCCAAGCAGTAAGCGCGCATCTATTTTGGTCATCAGTTTTGGCACGAGTGGAATAATTAACAGCTGCGGCAAACCCAACCACATCATTGTCGTGCCGATCTGCAACGCGCTGTAGCCTTGAATTTGCGCCAGGTACACCGGAACTATGTAGACCGAGCCATAGAGTCCAAAACCCAGGGTTGTGTTGGCGACGCTTGCCAGGCTGAAGTTGCGCTCTGCTAAAAGTCTCAAATTTATGAGAGGTTTTTTTGCAGTCAACTCGCGCCAGAAAAATGCGGTCAGTGAAACGACCGAAATGATCGCCAGTGTGACGATCATATTGTTGCCGAACCAGTCTTTTCTGTTGCCTTCTTCAAGTACAACTTCAAGGCAGCCCAGTCCGCTTGCCATTGTGATGATGCCTAACCAGTCACCATCCTTGAGCAGTTTGAGATTGAGCGGTTCTTTGGGCAAAGTCAGCCAGAGCGTGGTGACAAACAGAATGCCCGGAAGCACATTCAAATAGAAGATGTATTGCCAGCCATATGTGTCAGTAAGCCATCCTCCGATTGCTGGACCGATCGACGGTGCAAATGTTGCAGTGATTGCGAAGATTGCCATTCCAATTGGACGTTTGCTCGGGGGTAAGCTGGTCAGAATAATGGTGAATGCCATGGGAATCAGAATGCCGCCGGTGAAGCCCTGCAAGGCTCTGCAAATGATCATTCCATTCAGGTCAGGCGCCCAGGCGCATAACATCGAGAAGAGGATGAAGAAGCATCCATTTACGATCACGTAGAGGCGTGTCGAAAAAGCTTTCGACAGCCATGGTGTGAGAGGAATGGTGACAATTTCCGCCACCAGATATGATGTCGCAATCCACGTTCCTTCATCGAGCGTGGCGCCAAGCGCACCCTGGATGTCTTGCAGGGAGCTGTTCACGATCTGGATGTCCAGCACTGCCATGAATGCGCCAAGCGCAGCACCGAGAACCGCCAGCCAGCTCCTCAGCGAAACTGGCGGTTCTCTGGTGGCGCTGGCGGTGGCGGGCGAAGGCATTGTTGCAGTAGCCATAATCTTATTTCACCGCGATGCTCACGACAGCTGACATACCGGGCACCAACAGATCTTCGTAACCTTTGATGCTGGACTTGTCGAAAGTAACCTTGACCGGCACGCGTTGAACAATTTTGGTGAAGTTTCCTGTTGCATTGTCTGGTGGCAAAAGCGCAAAGCTGGCACCGGAGCCTGGCGAAACGCTGTCGACTGTTCCGCTGAATTCGTGGTGTGGAAAAGAATCAATTTTGACCGAGACGTGTTCGCCTTTGCGAATCTTCTCCAGCTGCGTTTCCTTGAAATTAGCGACAACCCACAAGTCATCGGCTACAACGCTCATCAACTGCTGACCCGGTTGGACCCGTTGCCCTTCTTCTACGGACTTCTTTCCAACTCGACCCGCTACAGGCGAAGTGATCTTCGTGTAAGAGAGCTGTAACTGTGCATCGCTTAATTGTGCCTGAGCCTGAGCAATACTTGCTTTGGCAACGTCATACTGGCTGGTGTCAACTTGCGTCTGTACGTGCATTGCTTCAGCCTGTTGGGCCACACCTCGCGATTGCACCAGTTGGGCTTTTGCTGCGATGACAGCCTGTTCAGCCTGTTCCAACTTTGCTGCTGCTTGTTTTACATCTTCCTGGGCCGCAATTGTTGCATTCTTTGCGACATCAAAATCCCTCAATGCCTGGTCTCGTTGTTGCCACGACACGGCTCCTTGTTCGGCGAGCTTCTGGAAGCGCGCATAATCTTTTTCGGCTCGCTCCTGATCGGCTTTCTTTTCAGCCAGCACCGCCTGTGTCTGTGGAATCGCCGACTTCGCTTCAAGCACTGCAGCTTGTGATTTGGAAATCATAGAGATCGCATTCGACACATTTCCCGAAGCTTCGGTGGTTTTGCCGGTCGCATTCGTGGACGCTAATGTGATTGATGATTGAGCGGCTTCAGCCTGATGCTGCGCTACTTTCAGCGCCGCAAGCGCTGATTCGACGCGCACTTGATAGTCGCCGGGATCCAGCAACACAAGAACCTGCCCTTCCTTCACATGTTCGTTATCGTCTACGAGCACTTTTGAAACAGTGTCGTTGATGCGCGAGCTGATTGCGTGCATGTGGGCTGCAGTGTATGAGTCATCCGTCTCTTCGTGAGCCGTTGCATAGGCATACCATCTGTATCCGCCGAGGGCTGCGCCGCTCAGTGCCAGTATCGCTGCTCCGATCAGCAAGCCTTTTTTCAGTTTGTTTGTCGGCTTCTTTTTCGGTTCAGATGCTACTGGGTTAAGGCCTTTCGGGGCGTCCAGCGGTTTAGTTTCACGAACTGTTGGCTCAGCTTCCCTGAGCGCTGATTCTCCGACATTGCTTACCGTGTCTGAACTGCGAGTCTCTGGTTCTGGCGTGCGAACTACCTCTGCGGTGCGAACGGCCGAGCTTGTCACACGTTGGCTGGCTGGCTCAAAATTCCTGACCTCAGTACTCTCTGCGACCCTCTTAAACACGCGCGAGTTCGCCTCAGTGGTTCGATGCTTCGTACCAGGGTTCATGCGCTGCGCTTGTCTGAAAGTCGATTCTTTCTGGTCCGGCGCAATAGTGCGGTGAAGAATACCTGGTATTCCGGCGATAACTAAGTGTTGAGACATGGCTTCAGGTTCCCTTTGTAATACCAACCAACCGGTTGGTCTGTTAATATGTTAGCTTCCGGTAATGGGTCTGTCAAGCTCAAAAATGCCGCTGGTACAGCAGAGCTGGCATTGACACCCCTGATTACTGACTGTTAAACTGACCTAATGGTTGATTAAATTTCGGAGTTTGTAATGAGCCCTTCATCTACCAAGAAATCAACGCCGGCTACACGAGACGCTGAGGCAACCAGGGGGCGCATCCTGGACGCCGCCGAAGAAGAGTTCGCTCGCGGAGGGCTGTTGGGTGCCCGCACGGAGGCCATTGCTGCTAAAACCGGTGTAACCAAGAGCATGATTTTCTACCACTTTGGCGACAAAGAGGGTTTGTATCAGGCCGTGCTGCAGCGAGCCGTTTCCATGCGCGTGGCAACCATACAGAAAACCGATTTACATAATGCTAGCGTCGAATTGTCCCTGCGAAATTTTGTTGATAGTTTTCTGCGTGACCTGAGCGGCAATCCGAATCTGCCTGCAATTTTCTTTTATGAAGGAATCCAGAACAAAGGAAAGTTCTACAGTCAGATTGCCATCACGTCTTTGTATGCTCCTCTGGTCGATATCCTTAAGCGTGGCTCTGAGTCCGGTCAGTTTCGGGATGTTGATCCTCTTCATTCCGCAGTCAACATTATTGGTATGTGCGTCTTTTATTACTGTAGTATCGATAACGTCAAGCACTTGTGGCCACCAGGCACGAATCCACTTTCAACCGAGATGATCGAAATGCACAGACGAATGGCGGTAGAACAGACTGTAGCCAGTGTGCTTGCGCCTTGTAAAACTACAGAATAGTTTTTAGTTTTTCGTTCAGGTAGTCATCGGACAGGGCACCAACTTCCTGAGATACCAGGTTGCCGTTTCGATCGATGAAACATGTTACAGGAATAGCACTAACACCGAGCCCAAGAGCGAGATTTGCAGTGCTTGGATTGTCCACGTCATATCGTACGAAATCTATGTTTTGATATCTCGCTCTTGCCGCCTCGATGGTTGGCCCGTAAGCCCTGCAAGCACCGCACCAATCAGCGCCGAATTCCAGTACGCGCGGTCGATGAGAGACGCTGATTTCGCGCCTGATCTCGGTCAATGTGGTTCTGCGCACTGACTCAGCCTTGGCTCTTTCATGATGAACAATTCCAAACATGACAATCGCTGCTGTGCAGACAGCTAGTGCTTTCTCTGTCAAATAGGTTTTCGGTGGCGGCGGCGGTGTCGTTCCGTATTTTTTTCCGCAATATCGGCACGTGCTGAAGTCAGTGAAGTCTGACATATTGCAATGAGCGCAAAGTTTAGTGCTTGCATCTGCTGAATTCATAGACTTGAATTCCTCTGGTCTTCATGTCGACATAAGTCTATGTTCCACAAATGTGTCTCAACAAGTCCGATTACCCTCGTTAAAGTCGAACGTTAAACGAGCGAATGACTTGCTTTTGAAGCTGTTGCCTTGCTTGCTTGCGACCTTTCCGTATGCACTTCCCTGTAAGCTGGAGCGAACGAACTTTTGCGGTTTTATAGAGATTTGCTAACGCTGTGGGGAACATATTAGATTAATCCGTAGAAGACCTGAGAACGTTCGAACTGGTTTCAAGGTCCAATCAATGCTAAAAAACTCGAGAAATTTACAGCAAAAACTTTCACTCAGTTTAGATAAAAGTTAGTATGAACACACCTGTCGCTGATTCATCTAGCACACGAAGCGCATGTGCAGTCGTCGCTTCAGAATCACTGCAGTCAGTGATCCTGCCAACCAGGAGTGAATTTGTACTGGGGCGCATTTTCGCTTCGCTGGTAGTAAAAAAAACAGACGGAAAGTACGGATTAAATTCACCAGCGATAATGAGATGGCTGGGGGTTTTTTATCTCTGCATCTTTTTGTTTTGCGAGTTGACGTCCTGGAAGACAAATTGGTTCTTCGTCATGTTGGCCGCACTAATATTAGGCTCGTCGCTGATGAATTTCAGGCGTTTTCTCTGCTTTTCAGCGGATGGGATCGCTCGAAAGCTCTACTCCGATACTTTAGGGCGTTTTGTCGCGCCAGCGTTTTTGCAGCGTTTTAGACTAAAATCCAGGGGGCTCAAGCTTTGGTCTGAACTACGGGCAGTGCGATTTGTTCCGAAAGAGCGACTGCCGCGGTATGCCAACGGTATACTGCTCGACCGTTCAGACTCGATCGTTCTCGATTGGGAAGTTCCAACTGGAACCCTGAGCGCTCTGTCAAAAAACGTAGTTCACGCGGATTACATCAGTCTAGATGCTTTGACAAGCGCTCAACGCGAGCAGCTGTTTTTGATGCTGTCTCGATATGCGCCCCAGGAAATTCTTTCGCCGGAAATTCTCTTTCTTCAAGTACAGGCGCTCTGTGGTGGTGAGTCCAATCTGAGCGACTATACCCAGATCTGGCTAGATGAATTCAACCGACGTTTTGAGATTTCCAACTATGTTTCGCTGCCGGCCGGAGCGCTTTGCGGGAATGGCCGTTACATAATCAATATGACTATTTCAACCAAAATAAATACCTCAACCTACCTTGCCGCAGAAAAGAGCGGGCAGCGTGTAGTCATTAAGGAGCTTGTCACACCAGCAGACAGCAGCGACGTCGTCCAGGAAAAGCAGCAGCAGCAATTTCTGCGCGAAGCTTCCATTCTGGCTAAACTCAATCACCCTTCGATAGTGAAAGTGAGAGATTGTTTTGTTGAGAACGGTCGGAGCTACCTTGTGATGGATTGTGCGCAAGGCAAAAACATGCGCGAGCTAGTTCACATCGGCGGTGTGATCGATGAACGAACTGTTCTTGATGTGGCACTGGATTTAGTATCTGTGTTGCAGTACTTGCACGAACAATCTCCACCTATATTGCATCGAGACCTGACACCAGACAACCTTGTTTTCATAGAACATTCAAAGTCGGTAATGGTGATCGACTTCGGTTCAGCAAATGTTTTTACGACAGGCAAAACCCAGACGCTTGTTGGCAAGCAGTTTTACATGCCGCCAGAGCAGTTTAAAGGTCAACCGACGCCGGAATCTGACATTTATGCATTTGGAGCGACGCTATGTTTTCTGGCTTGCGGCAAGGATATGTTGAGTATGGCAAAGCTGCCGCCTCTCTCTCAATATGGTGTGCGTTCCGAACTCATACAGCTGATCGAGGACTGCACCAGATTTGATGCATCTGACAGACCAGACCTTTTACAAATAGCTTCGCGACTTAACAGCATTAAAATCGATTTGAAGGTCGGTGAGTAACGTGCCTGCAAAAACTTTTAAAAAACTTGAATTACCAAAACTCACGGAACTTCCCAAGTTTCCAAAGTTAACCAGGAAAGCCAAACCTGAGGTTAATCAGCGAGAGGGACGGCTGACACTTCTAACATCTAAACTTCTTGAGTCAACGGAGGGCAATAACAACGCAGCAGGCTTCAAGTGGCGTGTTTATGCTATTGGTCAGCTGACTAACAACACTTTCAAGTCCATGTTCGCTGTAATTTTCGTGCCGTTCTTTTTAATATTCATATCTTCCTCCTGGCATGATCTTAGTTTGATTAGTGTTTGGGCCGCATTGCGTCCAACCTTTATATTTCAGGCTCTTGCGACCGTGGAAGTGATAGCGCTGCTTTCGCTGTTCTCGAGTTCGTATATTGCTTTCATCAATATGCTAACCAGCGCAAGCGCGCAAGCTGGTCAAAATCCTTTTCCCTCCTCTGTTTACTTGCAAACAGAAGGTTTCGCTTTTGGGAACCGCAACAACTTAATAACCTGGGAGAACGTCAGAGCGGTCAAAGTGAGAGAGCTCCTATTCATGGGCATGTTGAGAACTGGCGTTCTTGAACTTTATGTTAACGAGGGGAAAGTAAAGTTCTGGAGAAAGTTGTTTAACACGTTCAAGGTGGATGGTTTAAAACGTTCCTTTTATTTCTTTGATCCTGTGACGCAAAAGCCTGTCCAAGACGAATACGAGGGCGTTTGCCTGAGGCTGCCGTTGATTATCTTCGGCTTCGAAAATGAGAAGCAAAAGTTTTTAGCTGCAATCAAAAAGCACGTTGATCCTGATTCATTTGACGGTGATTTCGAGATTGAGAGCACCGCTGGCGATGCTGCAAGCTTTACGCAATTGTGGTTGTCTGAGCTCAGGTCTTCTAACCAGGGCGATCTTAAGAGACGATTGGAGATTGGGCACTCACTTTGTGAAGGACGTTATATCGTGGAAGGAGTTTTCGGCTATGGTGGATTTTCTGTAGTCTATTCTGCAAGAAGGATTGCGTCAGAGACTGATGAACAATCTGCTGATTTTCAGTCTATTCAGGTGGCGATCAAAGAAATTGTCTTGAACTCCGGTGGCACGCGGACATCGAAAGAAAATATTTTGAAACACATTGTCTCTGAAGTGGACTTGTTGAAAAGTCTGCATCACGACAATATTGTTCGATGCCTGGACCTGTTTACTGAGGGTGGAAAAATCTATGTGGTTTTGGAAGCTTTTGAAGGCAAAAACTTGCGCGAGCATGTGGAGAACAGCGGACCTTTGAATGAACATCGTCTGGCAGAAGTTGCTTTACAATGCTGCTCGATTTTGGACTATCTGCATAGTCGCGCAAAGCCTGTTATCCATCGGGATTTTACTCCCGATAATTTGATTAACACGAATGACGGCATCAAGTTGATTGATTTCAACGTGGCTGAGGAAGCTAACGCTAATTCCTCCCAGACTATTGTAGGCAAGCACGCTTACCTGGCACCGGAGCAATGGTGTGGACAATTTACGCCATCTGGTGACTTGTATCAACTTGGCTGCACTCTCTACTTTTTGGCGACTGGTTCTGATCCTGAACCTCTGACTCAGTCGATATTGACTGAGTCGATCGTTCAGGCGCAGATGAGTGCGGTTGTGCGTAAACTCACAGCTCCTCACGCAGAGGATCGCTTCGTAAGTGCTAAAGAGCTCAGAGAGACACTACTCAGCATGTACCCCGATCTTGGAACATCATGTTCGTCTGAATCTTCGTTTCCGCAGAGTGAAGGATAAGGTGCATGTCGAGTAATTTTGATGAGCGCCTACAGGAACAGCAGATAAATCTGCGTGCGACGCCAGGCGGCGACGGTGAGAACTCCAAGGATGCTCCTCAGACTGCGAGCCCTATTGCAAAAGAGAGACCTACTGCGAAGGAAAGACCTGTTGCAATACAAGGCGGCGAGCATCCTGGCGATGGGCCTGATTTACCAGGTGCTTCGGTATCGATATCAGACGCTGGTATGTCCGGTGGCAATAAAGAATTTAACGCCAGACAATATCGTTCGCTTGCAAAAAGAGTTCCATTAAAACGAAGTCGCTTCAAGCTTCCAATTGTTTTATGGGTTCTTTTGCTCCCAGTTTTCGTCGCTCTGGTCTGTTTGATTACTGACCCGACTGCACCCTATGTGT
>DATNPX010000044.1:0-87773 GCA_036702975.1 Oculatellaceae cyanobacterium | reverse complement strand
GACGATGACGCTCGGTGAAAACTATGATGGACAACTGAAATCGATCAAGAAAATAAGCGAGGTCGTCGAATCAGAGCCACTCTTCGACAGAGACTACGTTGAATTTCTCTATTGGGTTGCTGATTACTATTGTGCGAAGATGGCTGATGTGATATCAGCGGCAATACCGGCATATTTTTCGCCGCGCTTGAAACGCATAGTTTCTCTTATCAATCCGGCCCAGGCGGAAGCGCTTGTAAAAGCAACTTCTGATGTTTTTGTGCGAACGATTTTGAGTCAACTTTTGCAAGCTAAAAAACATGCACTGGCTATCAACACGCTAAAGCAGAAATGCAAGCGACTGCGAGGTTATAGTGGTGCTAACTTCATCAAAGTTTTGAATCATCTGCGTGTTGATGGCGTAGTCAAAATGGCTGAGGAGAAGGCTGCTGGCGCAAACGTCAAAACTGTAAAGACTGTTGCATGGACGGGAGTCGAACCGGCAAACGCTAAGCAACAAGAGATCGTTGCCGTTTTGAAACGCGAAGGCGGACAGATGGCGATGAAAGATCTTGTGGAGTCAGCAAAGACAACGGCTGAAACTGTAAAGAAGCTTAGTGCCAACGGACTGTTGTCGGTGTTTGAAGTTGAGGACTTTCGTGATCCGTTGGCACCTCTAACCAATAGTCAGATGGCACTGAAGGCTCCACCAATCTTAACTGACGAACAGCAGAATGCGTTCTCGGTTCTTTCTAAGGCAATGGATGACGTCTTTGCGGTTGGTCTTCAGCATGGGACGGGGAAAGAGTCTGATCCTAAAAGCGGTAACGGAAATTGTGAACATGAACAGGTTTCAGAAAATCAACCCTGGCTTCTTCACGGTGTGACAGGCTCGGGCAAGACCGAGATTTATTTGCGTTTAATAGATAAAGCATTGCAGCTCAATCGCACCGCAATCCTTCTTGTGCCAGAAATCAGCTTGACCCCGCAGTCAGCGAGGCGGTTGACCGAGCGTTTCGGCACCAACGTAGCCGTTTGGCATTCGGGGCTTTCGCCTGGCGAACGTTTTGACACTTGGAGGAAGCTGCGTCTTGGCCAGGTGAAAGTGCTCTTAGGCGCTCGCTCAGCAATTCTTGCCAATATGCCGTCGCTAGGGTTGATTATATTAGATGAAGAACACGATAGCAGTTACAAGCAGACGAGCCCGAGCCCTCGTTATAGTGCAAAAGAGCTGGCAGTCGAACGGGCTAGGCGAACGGGCGCATTAGTTGTGTTTGGCTCTGCCACTCCAGACCTTGTAGTTTACAAGGCGGCAAAGTCGGGCAAACGTTACGTGCAACTTGCAAATCGTGTCTACAAACAGGCGATGCCACAGGTTCACATTGTCGACATGCGTACCGAATTTCAAAGCGGCAATCGCAGTATATTTTCAAATCGGCTGCTCGACCGACTGACGGCAACGTTAAAGAGAAACGAGCAAGCCATACTTTTGATGAATAGACGTGGTTTTGCCAGTCATGTTTTCTGTCGTGCTTGTGGTCATGTAGCGCGGTGCAAAAACTGCAGCGTTAGTCTTGTTTTTCATCAATCGCAGCAGCGCTCCAACAGCGCTAAGGAAGACTACGCTCGCGGGCATCTGGCCTGCCATCATTGTGGTTTTCAGCGAGGCTCTATATTCGAATGTCCAGCTTGCAAGAGCCCGTTCATTAGACAGCTCGGACTCGGTACGCAACGCGTGCAAGTGGAAGTGCAAGAGCTGTTTCCTCAGGCAAAAGTGTTGCGACTCGACAGTGATATCGCTACCCGCAAAGGTGCTCATGATGAAATTTTGCAAGAGTTCGCTCAAGGCAAAGCGGACATTTTGATCGGTACGCAAATGGTGGCGAAGGGGCTTGATATTCCAAACGTCACGTTAGTAGGAGTGGTTACAGCCGACGCTGCTTTCAATATGCCCGATTACCGCTCTACGGAAAGAGGATTTCAGCTGCTAACGCAGGTGTCTGGCCGCACCGGCCGCGGTGACAAGGCCGGTGAGGTTGTATGGCAAACCTATAATACTGAAATGCCGGTTTTGTCATGGGCGCGCGACCACGATTTTTCGCTCTTTGCAGAACAAGAGCTGAAGGCTCGTGAATCGTTTCATTATCCACCTTTCAGTCAATTGATTCGAGTAGTCGTTGCTGGAGCTGTTGCCTCAGATGTGGAACGTGCTTGCGATCTTCTCGCTGAAGCTCTGGGAACCTATCTCGCCGACGAGTTTCCGCTCGCTGCTATGCAAATTTTAGGACCAGCGCCATGCTTGCTCGAACGATTGCGCGGGCAATATCGCTACCATCTGTTGATCAAAAATTTCGCTGGGCCAGCAGGACAACAGGTCGTTTCTAGATTTTTGCGGGAGCGGAAGATGCCTGAAGGTATCATCATGGCCGTTGACGTAGATGCGCTTGACCTTCTATAGAATCGGTAATCCAACAACAGATCACTACGAGATTGAATTAAGTTCGTTGTAGACGATCGTCATGCAGTGTCATGCAGTAGAGATTGTCTTTGTATTGTAAGCAATCTCAAGGTTGGCATTGAGAGCGACTCTGTCTGGTCGGTAGTGCGAATTTCAGTGTCGCTTTGATTAGTAATCAGTTTGAACTGAATTGCAGAATTTTAGGAACAATTGAAATACGGCTCCGTCCGACCTCACATAACAAGCACTGAAGTGAACAAGAACAACAGTTCAGTGTATGGGAAGAAGAGATTGAAGTCGGCACAGCGGTACCCATTCGCGGTGTTGATTGAGTGTTGTCACCACCTAGGGGGTTACTTTGATCATGAATACAGGAAGGATTGGCCTGAAGGCTATGACACTGCTGGCAGTATCGATGGCGTTTACTCTATCGCTTCAGAGTGCTGCAACCAGTGGTACCACTTTTGAAACTACCGAAATTATGGCATGCGGACCGTTGTTCTCAATCGATGCGAATGCAGACGGTAAGACCGCAGCTCAGCGCGCAGCCATCGTGCAAAAAAATCTGGACAATGCTTTGGTCGCCGCCAAAAATCGCAACCCTGATGTAGTACAGGTTGCATTCCAGAATCACAACCCAATTGTCACCCTGGACAATTTTTATATCGTTACCGCAGATAAGAACAGCGCTATCCGTAATGGTTTGTCACAACAGCAGTTGGCTGAACGTTGGGCCGAATCTATCCGTCACTGTTTAATGGATGCGAAGATGGTGGACAAATATGTCTCCATGTTAACGGGCAAATTCAAGACAGCTTCTGAAAAGAGACAGGTCCTCAATCGTACAGATGTGGCCGTATTGCCATGGGGAACAAACCTTCCCATCGCCTTGCAGAGTGACATCGACATTGCCAACTCCGGTCTTGGCGCTCCGGTTACGGCTGCTCTTGTAACCGATGTTCCGCTGGGACCAGGGTTCGCGTCTTATATTCCAGCCGGTACGCAGGCGCTCGGTGAAATGGTTTCTGCTGAACCAAATAATCCGAACCACTATGGTGGTCACCATTCATTGATGCCGCACTTCTACGCTTTGCGCACCCCGGACGGTTCTGAGATCCCAATCAGCGGTCACGTGCTCGGTGGCGTAAACAGCTGGCGAGCTATAACCATCAATCCGTTGCAGCCAACAATGGATACACGTGTGAAAGCCGAGCGATTCGTTGATGTCACTCAGGGCGTCTCGATGACCGGCACCGGCGGCACGAAGTTACTGACCGAGACTAAGACTGAAACCACCAAGATCAGCGAACCAAGAGCATTTAATGGTGTTATTGCTGGTGCCTGGAGAGGAATGGAAGAAGACTACGATGTGCAAGAAGGATTCCCTAAGCTGATGCTGTCTCCAAAATCGAGACTGTTCATTCCCGCGGGAGAGCGCATGACACTGCAGCTCAGTGCTACGACTTCCATTGCTGTCAATAGTGCTGCCACTCCTGACCTCAGTATCGCTGCCGTGCGAGAAGTCGAAGGCATGTAATCACCAGGTTTTGAACAAGAGGACTTAAATCATGTTATCGAACAATAAACTAAAAGTATTTGCGGCCTCAGTCGGCCTGGCTATTTTACCTGCCACCGCTGCCTTCGCTGGCTTTAACCAAGGTGACAATGTCACTTACAACGGAAAGCCTCTTTTCCGCATCCCGTGCGGTGCTGAAGGCTTCACCGCCGATAGGCGCGCATGGCAAGCTCAGGATGCGTTAGACAATGCTCTTTTTTTGAGCCAGAACCCAACTCCAGACAGTGTTGAGGTTGTGCATCAAAATGGTGCTTATGTGCTGAAGCTTGGTGGTCACTATATTACGACAGCTGATGCAGCGAGCGCCAAAGCCGAAGGAACGAACTCGCAACTGTTGGCTGAAAGATGGTCGGGTGCGTTGAAAGATGCTATCAATGACTCGAACAACACCCAGAACTATATCGCTAGCTTGAAGACTCCCAATGAGTTGGAAGGTGGCAAATTCAAATTCGAAAGACGCGTCTATGCTCCTGAAGGAACCGTTTTGCCTGTAGCGTTCAATCAGGACTTGAGTGCGACAACCTTGACTCCGGGGGAATGTATAACCGGTAAAGTGATAAGCAACGTGCCCGTAGGAAACTATTTCATACCGGCAAATTCAATACTGCTTGGCTCTGTGGTTGAAAATGAGCCGGGTGCTTATGCCGTCAAATTGACGTCGCTATGCACTCCGAATGGGACCGAGGTGCCGATCAATGCTGTGGTTTCGAATCGTGCTTATACGATTCCCACAGCACCACACCCGGTAGCAACTATTGGCATGCCTGCTAATGCAGCGACCGGCACGAGAGTACCCGCCACCATCGCCCTCGGCACTGGTGGTGTCACTCAGACGGCCATGATCCTGACTAGAGACAACGGATACAGTATCGCCTGTGGGCAACCAGCCAACGTCGTACTCGAACGAGTCTCATCAGTTGCGGTTATACCGGGCGGAAACCCGATGTAGTGCGTTTCCGCTAGTGATATTTATGGTTTTCTTGACTCCAAATATTTTTCGAGGTGAATTCAAATGAACTTCAAGATTGCGTTTTTGGCTTTGTCGACCGTGTTGATCGCGTCTGCACCGGTGCTCGCCGGCCAGGTGTTTGACTCGACTACCGTAGGTGCTGACAATAGTCTGTCCAATGGCGCCGGTACAACTGGTCCTGGAATGTCTGGATATGAGCATTCGGGTATGCAAGATAAGCCGATGCGCTTGTCCTCGATAAGCGATGGCAAGACGCCTGAGCGCAGAATTAAACGAGGATTCTCTCGTCGTGCCATCTACAACAACAATGCGGATTTGGCGCTTCCACATATCCGATAAAGTAGATAGACAACCACCAGTGTGGGTTAAGTCCCCACTCGGCTAACGCTGAGTGGGGCTCCGCATATGTAACGATGTTGTAAGTTCGTGGCACAGGGGGCAATGGTTTTTCGTACCATTCCCCCTTAAGGCCTTGTTCTAGTCTTGATTAGACTCTATAAATGCCTTAACGGTCTAGAACGGAGTTCTCTATGCAAATGACGCTTGCGCACAGCGCAGACGCACAAGACCATGTGGTCGATCAGGTCCCGCTCGGCGAGCGCCGCGGACCGGTCACTATGGGATTGCTGTGGGTAACAATGGTGACTGGATTCCCTTCTGTGCTAGTGGGTTTCGAATGGTACAAAGCGCAACTTTCCCTCGCGCAAGTGCTCCAAGGCGTCGTCGTCAGCTGTCTGATACTTTTAGCCTATGGCATTCCAGCCACCTATCTCGGTTCAAAGAGCGGTCTAAGCTACAGTATTTTGAGCCGTAAAGTTTTCGGCGCCTGGGGTTCCAGGCTAGTGTCTTTCAATCTTGTCTGGATCAGTGTTGCTTGGTATGGACTCAACGCCATGTTCTTAGCTGATGCCTTGAAGGGTCTTTATCACTTCGACATCCCTTCGACCTGGTTTGCCGTCGCGTTAGCATTGGCGATGGCCGTGAATAATATGTTCGGCTTCAGCGGCATTGCTAACTTTGCCCGCTATTTCGCTGCACCGGTTCTGATTTTGTGGGTTGGCTATACATTTTGCAAAGTTTTTCCGACCTGTCCGACTAGTGTGTTTACGACGGCCGAACCTCATTCAATGACTTTTGCATTGAGCACGATTTCAGCCTTCGTCGTCGGTTACAGTGTTTGGGGCAACGAAGCTGACTATTGGCGTTACAGCCGTCCAAAGAAAATGCTCTCGGCAATTCCATTGCTTGGCTCGCTCATTATCGGACAAATAATGTTTCCAGTTACGGGCTGGATGTTAGCAAGACTGACGGGTATTACCGAAGCAGGTCCGGCGACCGATTTGATGAATCAGTATGCCTTTGGTGGCTTTTCCATAATCGCTGCCGTCGTTCTTGTGGTCTCTTACTTTGCTGTTAACGATTCAGGGCTCTATGGCGCAATCAATGGCATCGAAAACCTGAAAGAATGGCCCAGACGCCATGTCGTCGCCTCGCTTGCAATCACTGGTGCGATTGCCGCCTACTGGCTAGCGAACTGCTCTAACGCTTTTGAGGTCGTAGCTACGCTGTCGAGCATCATGCTTCCGGCTGCCACAATTATCATGCTGCTTGAATACTTTTGGTTTCGCCGCGGCAACGAAAGCACGGATACTTTCTCAGTCTCAGCCTTTGAACATCTTCCATCCGTTCAACCTTCTGCGGTTTGGTCACTGTTTAGCGGCATAATGGTAGGTGTCGCCACGTCTGGTTTGATACCAGGTTTGCAATCGCTGCATTTCGGAATATGTTCGTTGCAGTCATGGCTTGCTTGCGGATTTGCCTATCTCACACTGAGAAGTTTGGAACTCGCTCAGGCAAAGAGACAAAAAGACCGACTTGAATCACAATTTTCGATGTCTCCGCTCGGCTAGAACAGTTGCTACGTTTCGTTTTGGCCTCCTTGTAGTATGTAGTGCTTGGAGCGGGATGAAGGCCTGCATCCGCTGGCATTGGCAGCGTGTGGACACTGAAGTTGCGTCTGAATCGGCTATCTCTTTTTTGCTTGGTGCTCTGCCTCGGTGTAGCTCTTCGGTTTTATTACTATTTCCAAACACCATATGGTGTGCGTGTTCACGATCAGTTATGCCACCTTGAATATGTTGGCTATGTCATGGATCACGGCACCATTCCATCAGGAGGCGGGGGCTTTGAATATTACCAGCCGCCCCTGTACTATTTTGCGGCTGCTGGATTCGGCAAGCTTATTGAGGCGACTGGTATTCCGCAGTGGCCAACGCTGACTGAGTATGTTCCATACCTAGCGCTTGGATGTTCCATCCTCACGTTATTCGTTGCGGCGCTTATCAGTATGCGGTTGTATAGGTTACAGAATGAAATCGTCTGGCGACTCGCGTTTGTCTATTACATGGCCGTGTTTCCCGGTCTCATCTTCATGGGTGCTAAAAGCATCAACAACGACACTTTCTTGCTTCTATTCAGTTACATTGTCTTCTGGCAGCTTCTCTGCTTTTGGCAAACTGGAAACAATGCCAATTGGCGCGCTAGTCTGGTTTCGCTTGCTGCAGCATGTTTAACGAAGGGGAACGGCCTCTTGCTTATTGTGAGCGGATTCGGCACCCTGCTTTTCCAAAGAAACCTTAGCAGTACAGGCAAGTTCGCTAAATTGATAGGAGCTTTTATATTTTTGCTCGTCTCATGCGGTTGGTATTACTATTGGCGAATGGTTTTGGACCAAAAGCCAGAATTATGCGGAAATTTCACTCCGCAAATGGATCCGCCTGGCACTATGTTTTCTATATACACGTTCAATCCGGTGTCGGTGCTGCTCAATCCATTCAATGATATTGCGCATTTTCTTGTTGGCTTGCAGTTTCTACCTTTTAATTTTTGGGAATTTCTTTTCCGCTCATTCTTTTTTGGGGAGTGGATGTTCCCCTTTGTGGCTGTGGGCACTTTGACTGAACTTTTGGCTATGATTCTGATGATCTATGCCGGCTATGGAATCTACCTTGATATAAAAAACAGACAGATCTTTTTGCCCGGTCTTATCACACTAGTTATCCAAATTCTTGGCCTTTGGATCTATCGAATCCGTCTTGGTTATACATCCTCGATGAATAACTTCCGCTACATTCCGATTGTTATGGTGCCCATTTTTTACTATGTTATTGCCGGGGTTCGCGCTACATCAGGATGGGTGCGAAATGTCGGGATCTTCAGCATGATCTGTTTTGGTGTCCTTTGTTTCTGTGACGTCATCTTGGTTGCGAATTATCGCTGACCACTCTGCTATTCAAGCGATTGGTGCGTCGATAAGATATTGAGGCTGTAACATGAACATAAACAAGTTATTGGCGTTTGTTGTTTTTGGGACGTCGTTTTAGTGGCAAGTGTTCGCTGATTGCCGGACGAAGACTCATTCGTCTTTCTTTTTGTTTACAGCTGCAGCTCTCAGCTTCGACAGTAGCGACTTGGCTCGGTCAGCATCAGGATCTTGCGGGGCTTCCTGAATGAATTTCTCCAGCTCTTCAGCGGCAGCTGCATTCTGCCCCGTCTTGCCAAGGAGCATAGCGAGGTTGAAACGTGCATCATGGCGCTTTGGATCAAGCTTCAGAGCCTGCTTATAATCTTTGATCGCTTCTTCTGTGATATTTTCATTGCCCTGGTCTGGAATTTGAGTCAACGTCCAGGCGCGGTTGAAATAAGAATCGGCGCTGTGCTTGTACTCTTTCGTCCACTCGGCTGAGAGCTTGTCGGCTTTTTCGTAGTCTTGGTCGCGAATTAATGCTCGCAACATCGGATACTCAATATTGAGCTTGCCCTGTTTGTCTGGGCGCAATTCATAAATTACATCATATTGAACGCATGCGGCTTTCCAATCTTGATTCGCTTCCAAAAGTCTTGCTAACTGCAAGTGAGCTTCTGGGGATTTCGGTGCGATTACAATCGCTTTCTTGGCCCAATCAATGGCATCATCAAGATCTCCTGCTTTGTATGCGGCGATGGCGACCTTGAGTGCGGGCATTTCGTCAGTTGGACGTTTGTACGCCAAGGTGCGAAATGTCTCGCGGGCTTTTTTGAAGTCGTTTCCTTCCATCTGTCTTGTGCCTAGCATGTACAACTTTGCTGCTTCGCTGCCAGCTTCGTATGGCGTTGTATTTTCTTCAGCATCAGGTTTGGTGCTCGACTTGTCGTTCGAGTCGCTGTTATTGTCGGCGTTAGTTTCCTCGGCGCTTTTCTTGAATGCCAATTGATTGGCGGCCGGCAACTGTTTTGCTACGGCACAGTTCTGGGTTGCGACCGAAGCGCTGACTGCAATGGCAACTAAAAACCACAGTTTGGAACTCACTATCCCATTCCTCTGATATCCGGATGCGTGCCTTTGATCCTAACCGGAAACTCGCTGCCAGTATGGTGATTTGTGTCTCAATGTGTCATTTTTAGTCTTTTGATTCTCGAGTAACAAGCCCTGTTCAGCAGGCAGATGCTAAAGTACTTTTCTCGCCTGGAGCCCCAATTGACCACTGCAGAACCGATCCCAGCCAAAACGAACAATGCGATCTCTTACCAGGTCGAAGCTGAGTGCCCCTGGTCTGGGGCTCGAGCCGGCTTGTTGACCACTCCTCACGGTGTCGTGGAAACACCTGTATTCATGCCCGTCGGTACCAACGCTGCCCTCAAGTCGATGACTTACGATCAGGTTGAAAACTGTTCAGCTCAAATCGTCCTCTCCAACTCCTACCATCTTTATTTGCGCCCAGGCCACGAGCTTATTGCGCGTGCAGGCGGGCTGCACAAGTTCAAGGGCTGGAATAAGCCTATACTCACTGATTCGGGTGGGTTTCAGGTCTTTAGTCTCGATCAGCTGCGTACCATTACTGAGGACGGCGTCTTTTTCAAAGACCACAAAGGTGGGCGCAAGCACTTTATTGGGCCTGCGAAGTCCATGGAGATTCAAAACGCAATCGGCGCCGATATCATCATGGCTTTCGATGAGTGCGTCAAGAATCCGGCGACGTTTAAAGAAGCGGAAGCTGCGATGGAGCGTACGCATCGCTGGTTGGAGATCTGTGTTGATACTCACGCGCGCAAGAGTGACCAGGCACTTTTTGGAATCGTACAAGGCAGCATGTTTGAAAAACTTCGTGAGCGGTCGGTGGCAGCTGTCACTAGCTGCGACTTGCCAGGATTTGCCATCGGTGGGGTGGCTGTAGGCGAAGACCGCAGCACCATCGAAAGGATCGTTGAGTTCACCACTCCCTTGCTACCGAAGGCCAAACCTCGTTATCTCATGGGTGTGGGGACTCCGTGGGACATTCTGTTTGCCATCAAATGCGGTATCGATATGTTTGATTGTGTTTCGCCGACGCGATTGGCTAGACATGGTGCGGCTTTCACCAGTGCGGGGCGCGTTGCCTTGCGAAACGCTTGCTTCGTTGAAGACTTTACGCCGCTTGAACCAGGATGCCAGTGCTACACTTGCCAGCACCACAATCGAGGATATCTCAATCATCTGGTCAAGCAGAAAGAAATGGCAGGCGCAATATTGCTTTCGATTCACAACGTCACGTTTTTAATTGAGCAAGCGGTAAGTTGCCGAAAAGCTATTTTAGAAGGACGTTTCCGCCAGTACTACGAAGAGCGGTCTGCAATCCTCAAGTCTCTAGAGATAGCAAATTAGCCTAGACTTGTTACTTAATTGATTCGACGTTGTTGTTGCCTGGTTTAGCAGAGATGAAGGCACTGCCGTGTACGTCAGTTCGCGCGACGACCTCGTCTTTCGCTTCCATTTCTTTTACAACGGCGGCAAACGATTTAGTCTCAACTCCGATTCTCTGTGCCGATAGCGCATCTCTCAAATAAAGATAGAGCAGATTTTGAAAGACCATTCGATGTTGATTGTCTGACTTTCCACAGACTGAATAGCATCCGAGAGTCGTCGGGTTTTCCAGGTCGCAATGGTGTGCTCCATTTACTTTTACATCATCGAATGGAAAGTTGAGGTGGTCCAAAAATCTGAGCATGCGCGCGTGATAGTTGCACAAGCATGGCTCCGCGCGCAAGGTGAGGAGTTTGAAAGGAGTAATGTCTTTGACCCTATCTGCGGTGCGATCCCAAGGCACTCCGTCGAGCGAAACGAGAGCATGGACAGGTATATTCTTCCCCTGAGCGGCAAGAGCTAGCTCGAGTGCGACTGCCCCGCCAGAGCTATTTCCGGCGATGCCGATGCGAGTATCATCGACTTTGCCTTTGATTGAGTCTGGCAGCTGGCCAGTCCGGCCTGTTATCCAGGCGAGGGCGTCGGTGAGGTCTGCAACATTGCGCATGCGTTTGTCATCTCCCCATAGCCATTTAGAGATGTTTGGCGTTATCACGATAAACCCGTGTTCCGCCAGATTCATGGCGTTGTTTCTGTGCTGCTCGCCGGTCATGAGAAAGCCATGAATGAGCATAGCGGTGGGAAATGGACCTTGTGGCAAGCTGGCATCGCCATCCGGAATATAAAGCGTATAGGCTTGCATGGTACCAGCGGCAGTGCAGCGAGTGCCATGTTCTACTTTTACTTTGTACAACCCTGGGGACGGCGTTGTCTGCCTTGGTGCTTCGAGTTGTATGGGCAATTTTGCCGCGAATGCGGTCGGCGCGCAGATACCAAACGCTGTTGTGAAGAGAACCAAGCCGATCAATAGATATGTAAGATACGTGCGAACCAAATTTACTCCCTTCCCCTAAGGACAAGCAGGTCAAAGGGTTCAACCGCTTGGCTGTTACCACTTTACAAAAGAACTTCTGTTGACATCTGGGTTCTGATGGATGACTAGTAAAACTTTTATTTATTGCCGCTTGATTAGCCTGCTTTATTAGTCTCTGTTTATGGTTGTGACGTTCCAGTGAACCCAAGCAATCCAAAGAACGAACGAACAAAAGAACAAACGAACAAAAGAACAAACGAACATTAACGCCAAGTGTTTACTGCCGCTTCAATGCCTCAAGTTCGTCAAGAGTTTTTGGCCAGTCTGATTTGAGCAAACGTGAAAGGCTACGGTCTGCAAGAAGTTTGCCCCCAGTTTGACATTTGGCACAGTAATTTGTTTCGTTGTCTGCATAGCGTATACGTTGAATCTTTTCACCACATACAGGACATGGTTGGTTGTATCGCCCATGTACAGCCATATCCGGACGAAATGCCGTTACTTTTTCGGGAAATCTCTTCTGTGCTTCGTCGCAGAGCTTATCCATCCACAACTTTAGTGTCTGACACGTAGCGGTATACAAGCGTTCCCACTCTTCTTCCGTCAGTTTTTGTGTACGCAGAATAGGTGAGAGCCTTGCGGCATGCAGAATTTCATCTGAATAAGCGTTTCCAATTCCGCTCAAGATGCGTGGGTCTGTAAGAGCCCGTTTCAGGGTGCGATTATCCGCCAGCAGTGCAGTTTTGAACGCTTGCTTGTCAGCAGAAAAGATCTCTATTCCGCCTGGATCAACAGATTGCAGACCGTCCTTTCCTCTTACAAAGTGCATAGATGCTCGACGAGTCGAACCTGCTTCAGTAAGCACAAGTGAACCGTTGGGAAAATCAAATGCTGCGAGATTCTGCCTGCCGGCTAATTTGGCTCTATGCTCTTTCCAATGCAAGCGTCCTGCGATCATAAGATGCAGCACAAGCCAAAGGTCTCCTTCCAGCCCGATGCAAATGCGCTTGCCGATACGTCGCAACTCTTGAACTCTTCGTCCTTCCGCTGCCTCTACCGGAGGTTCGACGGTGCGAAGCAAAAATATGCTTTGCAATCGAATGTGTTCCACAGGCTGATTCAAGATGCGAGTCTCGAGCGCATCTATGTATGCAACTATGTCTGGCAGTTCTGGCATTCTTCCAGATTAACCTATTTGAGCACTGCTATCATATGCAGCCTAGCCTTACTCGTTTCAGTAAGTCGTCTAGAGCGGTAGCTGCAGCACCACAAGCGGTGAGTATAGCTGCTCTAGGACATAGCCATTTTGTGCAACATTAACTTGAAGAACTTCTTGATGTCGTGACCAGGTCCAATTCGAGCCCGTCTTCTAACTTTGTCGTCGTCACAGTATGGTCTGTCTCGGTCATTCCGACAATCTCCTGCAGAGGCAAAACGTGAACACCTCGAAGGTCGTAGTCAGAATCAGGAGATGGAAAGCCATAAAGATGTGCGCCACTGATGGTGGCGAAGAGAAGTGGATACTTGTCGTCTGGCACGGCCTGAGATAGTTGGTGGGGATAGCCTATTTTAGCCATTCGAAACGATCTTCATCGCTAGCATTCGCTGACCATCTGTCTTCTTGCGTCAATTAGAAACGAGTTTGTCCAATCGTAATCGGGACGTTCCGGCAGCTTCGTCGTTCTACTAAAGACGACGATGACACCATATATGATACTGACACACTGATGATTGCAGAATTCGCTCCGAGCTGCACTCCAGTTGGCAGGCAAGCACATCACGGTATGCTCATGATAGCCGGCAATAGTTCGGCTTGAGCAAAGCGAATGGCGTGGTTTAGAGCTAGTTCTTAGTCTTTAAGCTCGCGGACTTCTTGAGCGTCTACTGCGTCAGCATCTAATTTGTGGTCCAACTCCAGCATTTTGGGATTGTCCACCACTAACTTCGGCTTCTCCATACCCATTGATTGCTTGAGTGCCAGAAGTTCCATATCGACGTCAGTCTTGTGCTCGAAGTTTTTGAATTGCTTCTCAAGCGAATCGCCGCTCAGGTCCTGCAAGGCAGCGGCACGGGCTTCTTTCTCCTGTACTTTTGTCTCCATGCGTTCAATCACAGACATAGCGCCAGAGGAGGTTGTTTTCGATAGGATTTCGTTAGCCTTGGTGGTTGCCTGCGCCGCTTTGTCGCGGGCGATCAAGACTTGTTTCTTTGTATAAGCCTTTTGCACCTCTGATTCCAAATCAGTCAATCTCTGGCGCAGCGTGCTGGTCGATTGACGCTGGGAGGCAAGTTGGGTTTCCAAGTCTGCTGCCGCTTGCACGTATTGTTGGCGTCTTTGCAGCGCTTGCTTGGCCAGTTCGTCATTGTTCTGCTGCACCGCCATCGCCGCGCGGTTTTGCCACGTTGCCGCTTGGTCTTTGTTCTTTTGTAACTGCTGTTCGAGCTGCTTTTCGGTGGCGATTGCTTGTGCTACGGCTTGTCTGACCTGAATCAAATTCGATTGCAGATCTTGATAAGTCTGTTCGAGCATCATAGCCGGGTCTTCCATCTTACCCATCAAAGCATTAACCATTGCTTTAAACAGGTTTGCCAGCCGATCAAACATTGACAACTCCTTCAGGAAAGCTCTTCTAAATTCAATCGTTCAGTTTTTTAGTAAACCTTGAAACGATGAGCGTTAAGTAACAAGTGTATCAAACCCTCTGTCCTCTTATGCCCAAGTTTACAGCGATCCATTACACAAGTAAGCGTCCATTCCCCTAGGCTTTTTGGAATTCCTAACCTGAAGGAACTATGCCGCCCTTGCCTACGGGACGTACTGGCCGAGTTCGATTTCGCGGATTATGAGCGGCATCTACTTCGGCGGGCGCCTCGCCCCTTCCATTATCATGATCGTGTCATGCTCGGTTTGAGGTGAGTGCAGTTTGGGTCTAAGTGACCGACCCGTTGAAAACCAGGTAATATGACGATATATGGCGAAAAAAGTGATCGATTCTGATAATAAAAATGAAATTGCCGGTGCCCTGGCAAGCGCTGGCGAATCGGTACTGGCCATCGCTGTTTTAGCCGGACTAGGTGTCTGGGGTGGTTCTAAACTTGACGACATGATGCATTGTGCGCCGCTTTTGACGATCGGCCTGGCGCTTCTAGGTGTCGTTCTAGGGTTGGCAAGAATGGTCGTTAAAGCCAAAGAAGCAGAAAAGAAATGAAAAAGAAGGGCGGCCAGCCCTTTTAAATTCATCTGGTATCATGCACACCTGAGTCTCACGCAGGTTGTCCCCGTTTTAGGGCGCCTGCTGTCAAGTAACAGGTAACATGCTAGGAAAAAATCTTCTCCTTTACCAAGTTGTTCCGGGTGTTGAGCCCCATACTCTGGTCGGTGATATACACGTCGATACGATTCTTTTAAGTGCGACTTGTATGGTTGGTATCCTCGCAGTCTGCTCGACTGTAACTGCAAATCTTGCAGTCGAAGGTCCAGGCAGCAAAATGCAGGGAATGCTCGAAGGGCTCTACACCTTCGTTCACGACCTTGCCGAGCAACAGATAGGGCATCAGCACTTCAAAACATTCTTACCGCTTATTGCCGCAATCTTTATTTTTGTGTTAACGGCGAATTTTATAGGCGTGGGTCCCTGGCGCATCTTCGAACATATCCCGGGGTGGTGGCATCTCAACAACGATTTGCACGAAGAGATGTTTGAAATCGCTTCGCCAACAACCGATTTCAACGTCACCTGCGGGCTTGCCCTCATCGCACTTTTCACATACCTGGGTTCAGGTTTCTGGAAGCACGGTGGGCACTACGCCAAGATCTTGTTCGGCACTCCGATGGCGCCTATTGAAATCCTCGATATGATAGTTCGCCCATCGACACTGGCTCTACGTTTGATGGTTGTCATCACCGCTGATGAATTGATGCGCGGATCGATGCTTTTGATCTGTCCCTTTCTTCTGCCGGCAGGCATCATGGGCTTCGAGCTGTTTATCGGTTGCATTCAGGCATTTGTATTTGCACTTTTGACTTCAATTTATATCGGTTTAACCGTTAAGGAACACCACTAACCGTGGACTTTAAGCAAAATTCGACTTGTTATAATTTTGGGCAGATCTACAGGAGCAATTGTTTTTGCGTGTGAACGCAAGTCGGTTTCTCTCAGGAGGATTCCAATCCTCAAATCAAAGCTAATGGGTTACTAGATACGACGAACGACGTAAGGAGAAATTAAGTGGACCACCAACTAATCGCTCAAGCAGGAACTGCTGTAGGAGCCGCCGACGTTACCACCCTCATCAAAGCCGCTTCCTTGATTGGTTCCGGTATTGCGGTTGTGGGTGTATTCGGACCTGGAATCGGCATCGGAATCGCCGGTTCACGCGCTCTTGAAGGCATGGCCCGTCAGCCGGAAATGTCCGGAACATTGCTCTCGAACGCAATCATCCTGGCAGCCTTGATGGAGGCTCTCGGACTGTTGGCTTTCGTTATCGCGATTCTGCTCTACACCTACGGAACTAAGATCTAGTTTCGCGCCACTGCAAGACCTACGGTTATCGCAGTGGCTAGACATATGCATCACGCGTCGCGTGCGCATTCATGGTGCCTGTGTCTTTGTATAAGCCACTCAATGCAAAAGCGCTTGAGTGGCTCTGCCAGGCCAATAGACTGTGTGAACAAACATGTTTGAACTAAATCTGACTCTTCCAATTTTTGTGATCATGTTTCTCGCTTTCATGAAAGCGCTGAATACCGTTTTCTTGAAACCGATCGGTGAAGTTATCGCTAAGCGCGAAAAACGCATCAAAGATGACATCACTGAAAGCCAGTCGTGCCGCCAACAAGCGACAGACTTGCTTGAGGGATACGAGCGTGACTTGCGCAAAGTTCGCGGCGAAGCGCAAGCTTTGATTGCCGATACGACTGCTAAAGCGCAGAAACAGCGCACCGCTGACCTTAAGAAGTTACACGACGAAGGTCAGTCAAAGGTCGCTGCAGAAAAGGCAAAAATAGATGGTGAGCGCGTCTCGCTAGTCGAGAAACTGGTCGAGGAAGAAAAAGTTCTGGTTGAGACCATCGTTCACAAATTGTTGGGAAGCAGCCAGACCGTCAATCTCGATGCTTCCGTTGTTAAGCATGCGCTAGAGGAGTCCAGATAGTGTTTTTATTCGCTGTCGAAAGTGCCGGTTTTTTAGATCAGGCCAAGGAGCTTTTCGAAAACAACCTGATCAACTGGATTTTGCTTGTTGTCGGGCTGGTCTACCTCTATAACAAGTTCGTTCCGCCGCTTTTTGTCAAACGCGAAGAGAGCATTAAAGCCGCGCTAGCTGATGCTGCAGAAGCTAAAAGGCAAGGGCAGGAGTTCCTCGCCGAACAAAAGAAGCGCATTGAAAACGCCGAAGCTGAACAAAAACAGATTCTTGCAGATGCACGGCACTTAGCCGACCAGTTGAAGATGCAGATGGAAGCTCAGGCGAAGTCCGATGCCGCACAACTTCTCACCAAGATTGAGCAACAGATAGCTAACGAGCGTCAGTCGGCAGTGACCGAGCTGCGCCAGGCTGCAGCCGCTGCTTCGATCAAACTGACTGAACAGATTTTGCCGTCTTTGTTGGATGGCGAAGCAAAAGCCAAACTGCTCAACCAATTTATGGAGCAACTAGACAGCATGTCTGAGCCTGGACAGACATTCTCGGCAAATTTGGAAACCTCCAGAAAATAATCACAGACGACTGAACAGACTAGAGAGCCAGAAGGACGATGAAAACGGAAACAAGCATGGTGGCAGCACAATATGCAGATGCGATTCTGCAGCTCGCCGACCAAGTTGGTGGTCAGCTCGCCGACACCGTAATGCAGGACCTCAATTTGGCTAGTGAAGCATTCAAAACCAGTCCGGAACTGACGTTGATTCTCGAACATCCATCTATTCCAACGGAAGAAAAACGTAAAGTTTTAGTGGAGCTTTTCGACGGACGTTGCCAGGATCTGACGCTGCGTTTGTTGGAACTATTGCTCGATAAGCGCAGAATCACGCTAGTGCCAGCCATTACCCGTGAATATCACAGTCTGTTGAATGCCAAGAAAAATATCGTCAGTGCCAGCCTCGTATGCGCCGATAAGTTGAGCGACACGGCCCTAGCCGATATCAAGGCCAGGCTCGCTGAACACGTGGGCAGTCATCTGGAACTGGAAGTGAAAGTCGATCCGTCGCTTCTTGGTGGCGTCGTTCTCAAATTGGGAGACCAGGTTATAGATGGCAGCTTGAAAGGCAAGCTGGCAAACATGGAGAGAATTTTGCTCTCGGTGTAACGAGAGTAGTAAACAAAAGTCATAGTGACAAGATTTTTACCGGTATCACAGACAACACCAAAGGGACTAAAGAGGCGAGAGAAAAATGGCAATCCGACCAGATGAGATTACCTCAGTACTGAAACAGCAGCTCGAAAAGTATCGTTCGACTTTGAGCGTGACGAACACCGGAAGTGTGCTTTCGGTCGGTGATGGTATCGCCCGCATTTATGGAATGGAAAAGGCCATGGCCGGCGAACTGGTCGAATTCGAAGATGAAGACCGCACTGTCGGTATGGTGCTGAACCTGGAAGAGAGCAACGTCGGGGTTGTGATTCTCGGTGAAGGTCGCAAGATTTACGAAGGTATGACTGTTAAAACGACCGGCAAAATCGCCTCCTTGCCAGTCGGCGAAGCGCTCTTAGGACGTGTGGTCAACCCTATTGGTCAGCCAACCGATGGTAAGGGACCGATTCAATGCACCGAAACCAGCCCTATCGAAGTTAAGGCTCCCGGTATCATCGAAAGAAAATCAGTGCACGAGCCCTTGATGACCGGTATCGCCGCCATCGACGGTATGATCCCGATCGGTCGTGGTCAGCGTGAGTTAATCATCGGCGACAGACAAACCGGAAAGACTGCCGTCGCCATCGATACAATCATCAACCAGAAGACACAACCGAATCGTCCGATCTGTATCTACGTTGCTATCGGTCAGAAAGAGTCCAACATCGGTCGCATTCAGAAGATTTTGGAAGAGCACGGCGCTATGGAGTACACAGTAATTGTGGATGCTCCCGCAACTTCCGCTCCAGCTTTGCAGTTCCTGGCACCATATGCAGGGGCAGCAATTGGGGAGTATTTCATGAAGAAAGGCATGCACGCACTTTGCGTCTATGATGACCTTTCCAAGCACGCCGCCGCTTACCGCGCGATGAGCTTGCTGCTTCGCCGTCCACCAGGTCGTGAAGCTTATCCTGGAGACGTTTTCTATCTGCATAGCCGTTTGCTAGAGCGTGCTGCTAAGCTGTCAGACAAGTTGGGCGCTGGCTCTTTGACCGCGCTGCCGATTATCGAAACGCAAGCTGGAGACGTTTCTGCATATATTCCGACAAACGTAATTTCGATTACCGACGGTCAGATCTTTTTGGAAACAGACTTGTTCTACGCTGGTGTACGCCCTGCTATCAACGCAGGTATCTCGGTTAGCCGCGTAGGTGGATCTGCCCAGACCAAAGCGATGAAGTTGGTTGCCGGTAAACTGCGTCTCGACCTTGCACAATTCCGTGAGCTGGAAGCTTTCGCTCAGTTCGCTTCAGACCTCGATAAAGCAACGCAAGACCAGATTCGCCGTGGTCAAAAATTGACCGAAGTCTTGAAGCAAGCTCAGTATCAGCCTCTCAAGCTGGCTCAGCAGGTATCGATCCTTTATGGTGCCAACAAAGGCGTGCTCGATGATGTCGATACAAAAGATATTGCACGCTTCAAAGCGGAATGGTTCAAGTACTTATCCGCTCAGGCTAAAGACCTCGAAGACAAGCTCAATTCAGGTGACAAACCGTCAGCTGACGACGAGAAGAATATGCTCGAGCACCTCAACACCTTCAAGAAGAACTTCTTCCAGAAGTAACGACTGCGTCGTCACTGTTGGAAAACTCAATCGCAATACAAAGAGAGTAGAAGTTCATGGCAAACTTGAAGGCAATCAGAAACCGCATCCGCAGCGTGCAGGCAACTCGCAAAATCACGAGTGCCATGCGCTTGGTGGCAGCCGCGAAAGTGAGACGCGCACAAGCAAGAATGCTTGCTGCGCGCCCGTTTACGGCAGCCGTTATGAAGATGCTCAGAGAAGCCGTGGCTGATGCAAGCCCAATAGACTTGCATGACCTTCCCCTCTTGAGACCGCGTGAAGTCAAGAAAGTAGCAATTTTGGTGCTTTCGTCCGATCGTGGTCTGTGCGGTTCCTACAATACGACGATCTTCCGTGAGGTGCTCGCCCGTATCGAACAGCTTAAGAAAGATGGCAAGGAAGTGGCTCTAATTCTGGTGGGGTTGAAGGCGGTTGGATTCTTCAAACACATCAAAATAGAGAAGCTGAAAACCTACACTTTGTTGCCTGCAGTTCCAACTGTCCAAGAAGCTAAGCTTATCGCTGACCAGACTGCTGAACTCTTCGTCTCGAAGCAGATCGATGCTGTCGAAATAATGGGCGCCAAATTTATTTCGATGTTGCGCTCTGAAGTAACTGACACTAAATTCTTGCCTGTCACTATGCCCGAAAAAGCAGAGCATGGTGCGCTGAAGCCCGAACGCTTGTTCGAACCATCCATTTTGGAAGTAATGGAGAAGGAGCTGTTGCCGAAGTATATCGAAAATACGATATATCAAGCGCTTTTGGAAGCAAGCGCCGCTGAACTTGCAGCTCGAATGAATGCTATGACTAATGCCTCTAACAATGCACGAGATCTGATCAGCAGTTTGACGTTGGTCTACAACAAGGCGCGTCAAAGCAGTATCACGCAAGAACTTTTGGAAATCGTCGGTGGTGCCGAAGCCCTGAAAGGCTAAGGAGAACTTCAATGTGTGTGGAGCAACGCCAACGAGCACTGAGTGCAAAGAAATAAGGTAAAACTTTGCCAATGTGTCCGAGGCTCGGAAAGTTGACATCTAGCCGCTTACGGACGATTTTCTGCAAATTTTGGCACTTAAACATCTAAAAGTCTAAGCTGCAGATGCAAAGGACGCAGCTATAATGACCCTATATGGTTATGAGCGCGCTGCGAGTCGAGATTCCAACCACGGCGAATGCTGAAAAGTCAGCGCAGCCAGACGATTTAGAGATTGCGGCAGCGATTGCTGCCGTCATGGCTTTTACGTCGGCAACCGATAATCTTCCGGATGATGACGCGGACGCGCTAACAGGCAACGCCTGGCGGAAGGCCTCCTTCAGTGAAGGCGCCGGCGGTGCTCGCGTCACCACTCCGCAAACTCATTGCAAGCTTTCGCCCTGGCAGGCTTCGGCGTTTTTTAAAGCCTGTCTTTCATTACCGCTTGCATGTCTCAGTATTATGCTCCTGAGTGCACAAGCAAAAGCTCAAGAGCTTCGCCCTCTTGCTGGTAGTCGATCTGTTTATTCGTCTGATATCGCGAGCACCAGAAATGGTGCAGCGACCTACAGGCGAACTACTACCATATCTATCCCTGTAGCGCCTCGCTCTAACGTTTATTCCGCTCCGGCTAACAGCGACGCCAGTGAGCTTGAAGATCCTGACGAGGAGTCAGCGCCTCCTAGCCCAACAGAACAATTCGTCACCACCAATAGTGCGAGAACGAATATTTCTGCGCCGCAGTCGGGATACCCTCGGATGGTCAACGCACCATCGTCAGCACAGGCGGCGTTTCCAAACACAAACAAAGTCAACCAAGCTTTTATTGGCAAGAAGACACTCATTAAAATCGGTCTAGCTTTTGGTAACTCCCGCGTAGATGTTGCCGCCATAGATGGTGCCCAGGTTCGCGATGCTGTCAGTGGCGTGCTGGTAGCCAACTTTAGGCCGAACAGCCGGTGGGATATCGCCCTTGTCAATAATGGACGCTTTTCGCAGTTGGCTCTTTCTGTCAAAGCCCAAAGTGACACTCAACTTCAAGCCAGCAACACCACGTATAGTGAGTCGAGCAAATACAAAAACGTCGCTTATTATCCTGGAGTCAGTGCCAATAGCATAGTCAATGCTCGCTTGCCGTTGAGATTCTCAGATGCGGACCTTGACGGCACTGTTGATGCAAATGCATCCAGTGCAGGCTACATAATTTCGCCCCGCCCTGACGATGCCAATGCTGTTATCTCATTTAACGGAAAGCTTTATCGTGGTTCATTGTGGTTGAAGCCGTTGCCGAAGCCCGTCGGTGGAGGGCAATTTAAGGCTGCTGCCTTTGATGTAATCAATCTTCTGGATATCGAAGATTATCTCCTCTCAGTAGTGCCTTCAGAGATGCCTAGCGCCTGGCCACTCGAGGCTTTGAAGGCTCAAGCGGTGGCTGCGCGTTCTTATGCCGTCGCTAACCTCGGCAAGCACGGCCGCGATGGTTATGATTTGAAAGCGACTATAGACGACCAGGTCTATTCCGGCATTTCGTCCGAGAGTGAAAACTCAAATCAAGCTGTTGTAGAGACTTCCGGGCTTGTGCTTAAACATGAAGGAAGAGCGATAACAGCCTTCTTTCACAGCACCAGCGGCGGTAGCACCGAGGTCTCTGAGCGTGTTTGGGGCAAGCCATTGGGCTATCTGCAGAGCGTGCCTGACTACGATGATGCGTCACCGCACTTCACCTGGGCAAAGCGATTCGCTGCTGATGACCTCGAGAGGATGGTTGGCGCTGATGTTGGCCGGCTACTTTCTATAAGTGTCGTTACTCGCAGCAGATCAAATCGGGCCCAAGACCTGATGGTACAGGGCTCAAATGGCAGCAAAATGGTTACCGGGGAGTCCTTGAGAAAGAGCTTGAAGCTGCCAAGCACGCTGTTTAACGTCGGCAACGATGGCAATGGTTACATCTTCGCTGGGCGTGGATACGGTCACGGACTGGGAATGTCACAATATGGGGCGAAGGCGTTGGCCGAGCGCGGATGTAATGCAGCGCAAATCCTGTCGTATTACTATAAAGATGTGGTAGTCGACTACGCGGTACCGACGCCAGGTATTTGAGGCAGGACATTGCTAGTACAGATTTTTGCGATCTTCGTTATGCTCGGCATTTTGAGCGTGCTAATCATTGTGCACGAATGCGGGCACTTTTCAGTTGCCAGGTTCTTTGGTTTCCAAACTCCTGTTTTTGGCTTTGGTTTACCTTTTGGCCCGCATTGGGTCGTGGGCACGAAGTGGGGGACGGAGTTTAGAATTCATGCCTGCCTGTTGGGCGGTTACGTCGCCATTCCTGAGCTCGGCGACGAGTCAAATCAAGATGCTTTTGGCGTTCCTCTCAAGCCATTCAAGAAGTTTCCGATCTGGCAGCGCGCGCTTGTCGCTTTTGCCGGTGTTGGCTTCAATATCTTGTTTGCTTACCTGGTCACAGTCGTCATGTTTTTTGCAGTTGGCCAACCGGTTACGACCGTTGCGGTGGGTGCCCTGCCTGTGGAAAACCCGATTGCCGCGCAAGCCGGGATTAAAGTAGGCGACGAGCTTGTATCTATAGATGATTACAAAATCGGCGCCCCGGAAGAGGCGGTCTCTTACCTCGGTGCTCATAAGCGCTCACCGGTCAAAGTTCATATCTTAAGAGACAAACAGCCTTTGACTCTCGAGATGACCACCAATGAAAATGGCAAGGTGGGCATGGCGCTGGAGACAAAGGCGCTCAATTACAAAAAAGTAGACGGCAACTTCTTCGATGTGGCGGCCGGAGCCTTCAAAGAGCTATGCCGCCTGACTTTCAATATGGTCTCGGCTCTCGGGCAGATGGTTCAAGGATTATTCGCTGGCGGCAAGTCGTCGCCTGGTCATCCGGCTGTGGGCATTCAGGATCTGCATGGCGTTCTTGCCGTGGTTAAAATCGGCGCTGACATAGCTCAGCAGGACTGGAGTCAGCTGTTTCTTTTTACGATTTTGATCAGTATGGACTTAGCTATCATCAACCTTGTGCCCTGGCCGGCACTCGATGGTGGTCACTTGGCGTTCATGTTCTTTGAGGCTATCCGGGGCAAACCGATGGGCGAAAGGGCCCACGGCGAGATCGTTAAGTGGGGATTTGTCGGACTCATGGTTCTAATGGTTGTAATCATGGCTAATGATGTCACCGCGCTCGTTTCTGGTAAGTTAGACTACAAGAAGAAGGATTCAGATCAGTCAAGCAAAGAGTCCAAACCTGACTCCAAGAGTGACGATACTAAATCGGATGTTCCGGCAACAGCCGGACAAGCCGCTGGCCAATCAGCCGGGCAGTCAGAAAGTACAGACGCCAAGTAAACCGCCTCCCCGCCGAGGCAATTGGAGCAGACCATGCCGCAGTACGACTATCGTTGTCAAAGTTGTCGCGAAGTTTTTTCAGAAGACCGTTCAATGCACGAGACTGCCGACCCCAAGTGTGAACATTGCGGTAGCACTTCCGTGAGCAGAATCTGGAATGCTTACATACGCTCCGGTGGTATCACCCCCGATGTTGGTCAGGGAACATCCCGTTCGACCGGCGGCGGAGGAGGTGGCTGTGGGTCTTGCAGCACTCATTCCTGCGGAAGCTGTCATTAACAAGTCTGAAAAGCCTTGCTATTGTTCGTTTTGGCGGTAATATTAACCGCTTGAAAAAAAGTCCTTGAATGCATTATCAACCGTGATAACATGCTTGAGGGATAGTTAGCCTTTCTCTAAATTTGGTGACTACGGTAGTACGGTATTGAAGTTTTAGGGCATCATTCCTAAGTACGCTTGTATCTAAGAACATTTGTACGTTTAGTAGGCTGGGTTGTATCGGTTTCGTAGTCAGTAGATCGAAAACACTGCGGATTTAGTATAGTCGGTGGCTCGCTGCGAAGTTTTTGAGTTGTTGTTGGAGGTATGAACATGGAAAGTATTGAACCGCTTTTGAAAGACCCAATGATTTGGGGATCGATTCTCGTATTGCCCGTAGTAATCATTGCTTTGGCAGTTTCTTGGAAGAAGCTGAAAGACAAAAACGGTACTAAGAAGGCGTCGGCTGAGTAATTTCGCCGAGAACGTAAACGTACAAATTTCAACAATCGTCTCTGTTTCGGGGCGATTGTTCAATTTTATGGGCATCTCGGTATTCGTGACACGGCACAAGCCTTTCATTCGTGCCTACTATAGCAACTGGTCGGTCACACAGTTAGATTACAAACCGAGCTTTGCTGCTAATTTCAGTGAGTCATCGGCAAATGACTCTGCTTCCAGAACCTTGTTCAACTCTTGTTCTTCTTCGTTCGAGAATGCAAATGACTCGTCGGCGCTTGGGAATGTCTTATTCATCACGTCTTTGCCGTAGTTCTCCACTGCTTCTTTGCAGCTTTCAGCCAAGTTTGCATATCGACGCACAAATCTTGGTTGGAAGTCTGTAAATTTTCCGAGCAAATCATCGGTCACTAATATTTGCCCATCGCATTCGCAGCCGGCACCAATTCCGATTGTTGGTATCTGTAAACGTTGCGAGATTATCTTTGATACTGTAGTCGGTACCATCTCCAGAACGACTGCAAATGCACCGGCTCGTGCTAATGCCTCGGCATCGCGAATCAGTTTCATCGCGTCTTTGGCGCTCTTGCCCTGTACTTTAATGCCGCCAAGTCCGTGGATCGATTGAGGTGTGAAACCTAAGTGACCCATCACGGGAACGCCCAGACTGCCTAGCCGGGCTACTACTTGCAGCGTTAGTTCGCTTGCTCCTTCTAGCTTCACTGCTTGGGCTTGTGCTTCTTTCACGAAGCGCCCTGCGTTTGTGACAGCCTGGATCACATCGACTTGATAGCTCATAAATGGGAGATCAGCGATGACCATCGCCCGCTCAACGCCTCGCGTCACAGCTTTGGTGTGGTGCAACATCTCATCGACAGTGACCGCATGCGTGGTTTTATGTCCTAGCGCGACCATAGCCAGGCTGTCGCCGACGAGAATAACATCGACTCCTGCTTTGTCTAAAATCTTGGCCGTTGAATAATCGTAAGCGGTCAAGCAAACGATCTTTCTGCCTTCATTCTTATACTTTAAAAGAGTGGTTGTGGATACGACTCTACCGCCAGCGGAATGCTTGCTCATGGTACTAATCCTATAAATGAGGAACCGCTAATTTCTCGTTCCTCACTGCACATGATAGCAAATGCTCAGAATCCGCGGTTTCTAACCATCTCTTCGCGTGCTCGCTGTCGGGCGTCGTCCTGCTGGAGCGAGACAATGTGCTTCGAATCATAAGGATACTTGCCCGAAACCTCATGAAATTTCTGGTACATCAATCCGGCGTCGGCTGTCAGCCCCATCTTTTCGAGAACGTATGCCTGGTTGTAATAGAGCCCATCGTATTTGGGCTTAACTTGTGCTGCGGCTTGATACTTTTGCATGGCGCCGCTGAGGTCGTTTTGAGCTTCCAACACCTCGCCTAGATTCTGCAGACCGCCAAAGCTATGGGGGTCTAACTCGACCGCTCGGGAAAAGCTTTGCTTTGCACCTTCGAGATCGCCATTATCGACTTGATTTATACCTTTGTCGACCATAGCCTGCACCTCGGCAGGATTGATGCCGGTTTTATTTTTGTGCTTAGCCATCTGCCGCATCGTCTTTTCTATGTCACCGATGTGATTGATGACTGAGGCGTTGTTTTGTTGCATATTGGCAAATTTTCGCCAGGAAGTATCCGCGTGCTCGAAGTCGTCAAAAGCCTCGTAGCTCCTTGCCTGCAGCTCTAAGGTTTTGGGCAGGTCGATCTTGGGATAATTTTTGCTGTCGGCGTATCCAGGCGGAACGCGCTCAGCGAGTATTGTTTCATCTACAGCGCGGTAAGGATCACCTCGAAAATATCGCAGCTTCCCGAGCTCATAGTGAGCTGACGCCATCTGCGGGTCTTTCATCAAGGCTGTACGAAACTCGGCTTCCGCTTCATCGAGTTTGCTTGTCGAGCACAAAACACGGCCTAAGTGATAGTGCACGAGCGCGCTCTCCGGAGCCAATTGGGCAGCTAACTTAAGCTTCTCGATAGCCGGTTCCAATTCGCCGTTGAGTCCATTGATGACGCGCTGGTAAATGCACAATCCCAGATCTCTTTGGGCATCTGCATAGTTCGGATTGCAGTTAGTGGCAGTTTGATACTCTTCGATGGCCTTATCCAGATCGCCGTCTTTCTCATAGATCTGTCCCAGATGATAGTGTGCATCCGGATATCGAGGGTCTATGCGTGTGCACTCTTCAAATGCTTTTTTGGCGTCTTTTTGCTTACCGATCTTGTTGAGAAATACACCGTAATTGTTGCGGCAAGTGATGTAGTTGTAATCGAGCGACAACGCTTGCCTGAATTTGACCATCGCATTGTAGTTGTCGCCTGATTGAGCGTAAGCCATAGCTTCAATGTTGAACAACTCTTTGTTGGCGTTGTCTATGTTTTCGCCTGCCTTGCATAAGTTTATGGTCGTCGGGTAGTCACCGTTTGCAAATGCTTGCACAGCCTGGTTGTAGATGGCCATGGCTTTTGCTTTCTGCCCTGGGCTAACTGAGCCCGGGTTCCATTGCGCTTCTGCGCTTCCTCGGTTCAAGAAAAAGAAGCCGATTGAGCAGGTTGCAGCAAGAACGGTCAAGAGTCTTGGCGATTTCATTAAAAGTCCTCGTCCCATGGCGACTGTCTAACCATAAGTTTAAGTCATCTCATGGGGAACGGCGAGGCTGCCGGCTGCTGATAATTAGCTGCTATTGACTATCCACTTTTTCTAGAACCGGGAATTTGGTCAGGTTGTTAGCGTCGGTTGTGTCTGCAACAGTTGTGCCAGAGAGGACCTGACGTTTAGTATCAGCCATGGAGTGCGCTTCGTTGTACAGCCACTGACCGGCATTTACGACATCAGTCACCGCGCTGCCGGCAAGTATGCCTGCACTTCGGTCAGCTGCAGTTCTGAGATATGGGGCTCTGTCAACCAATGCGCGCCCAGTTGAACGCAAAATTTGACCTGGTGATTGATGCAGTGTCTGCATTAACTTGACACTTGTTGGTGTGGTCAATGGCACTTCGTTCGGGTTGTACTCTCGATATTGAGCTCGCAAAGTGCTCGAGATCTTGTCGATTGTTTTTAGTGATTGCACCGGGTCTACATCATGGCGAGTCGCTCTTAGCCAGGCTACGAGCCCTGCAGAGAACACTTGACCGATCGTATATTTTGTTTTGTCGAAATCAGGCAGTTCATCGTGCCCGCTGCGTATGGCATCTACGAACTGATTGGCCAGGTCGTCAATACCTCTGACAATGTTGGCGTGATTGTCGCCTAGCATCTCTCTTAAAGTGTGGCGATTGCCATTCACGTCTTTGAGTGTGTCCAAGGGCGTATCCAATTGTGCTTGGACAATGCGTGGAATGACGGCGTCCCATACTTTCATGGGCAGTTCAACTTTCTCGCCTGGCTTATCAGTGCTTGCCCAGATATAAGTGTCACCTGGACGGCTTGCTTCTTGCGCGTACTGGTCGAGTGCGTCTGCGTACTCGGTGGTAGTTTTGTCCTTAGGAGCAAGTTGTCTCATGACCTCAGCACAGAATTTAATGCGCCAACGGTCGATGCCGTGCGGTTCTATGCCGTCTTCAAACTCTTTCCCATATACGTTTCTAGTTTCAAGCAGACCACCGTCGCGAAGTGATTGCAGTAAGACGCCAAGCGATACTGGCGTTCCGATGCCACCGCTTGCGGTGCCCATGAAGTCTGATGTGTTTTCGTTTGCTTCTGCCTTTAATAATCTGAATAGCAATTCGCTGGTCGGAATCGTTTCACCGTTCATGCGATGGTTCTTTTCAGGAACACTTTCTTCTTTCATCGTTTTGGAAATAGCGCCGCGGATTAAGTTGTCTCTGTCCTTTTCTGGGAATCTAGCCAGTTCCGGATAAGTGTGGTCATGTCCCAACGCTTCATGTCGAATTACATCAGTCATTACAGAGATTAGTCGTGCGAATGCGCGGGGAACTACTGTCACCGGGCGGTCGATAACGCCATCGATTGGTGGATTTGTGAAATACCCCGAGCCATTGTCATTTGTTTCTGTGACTAGCGACGGAATGATGCGACGCAGCCGGTCTTCCGGAATGCCCAGTTTGCGCATGCCCTTCAAGAATACGCCGGCAAGTTCATTCGTGAACATATTGAGGTCACGCACATTGTCTTGATTGAACAGCAGTTGGTTAGCTGCCTTCATGTGATACATGAGGAACATTCCGGCTGATTTCAAGTTGTCGGTGCTATCAATCTGGCTGATCAAATCTTTCAGCTGTTGAGTGCTTGGTTTATATTCAGGTGGCAACGGCGCTTTGTTCAACTCTGTTGCTGCTGTAATTGGACCTTCGAACTGGTCACGAGCGTCAGCAAGCTTGACCTGGTCTGTCGACCACAGTCCCTGAACTGCTTTGACGACAGCTGCGGTCTTGGCGAAAACAGATGATTTGAGGTCGTCCTTGGGGCTGCTCGATGTGTCGGTTACCTTCCCTTTTTTGTCGCCGGCACGATCTTTTTGTCCATCTTTTTGTCCATCTTTTTGCCCATCTTTTTGCCCATCTTTTGTGGCTTCGGTGGTTGACTTGCCGCCGTCTTTAGTCGTATCGCCTGCGGTGCCTTTGCCGCGATCGACAGTTGCGTCCGTGCTGGTGCCGGTGGTTTTACTAGAGGTGTCGTCTGGTTTCCTTCTGCGGCGCCCCTCGGCCCCGCTTGTTTCGCTATCGCCGCCGCCCTTGCGACCGGTTCTGGCATAGCCGTCTCCGCCGTCTGGATTCAAATCATCTGGGGATATAGCTATATCGTGACTGCTGCCGGGTCTTCCGGTTCGATCGCCAGGTTTGATTGGACCAATGATTCCACGTGATTGCCCGCCATCCATGATGCCTGCCAGGCGCAGACTTTCATCTATATCTATCTCTGGTCCTGTTGAAGCCGGCTTGGGTTGACCGCCAAGCAATCGGTCTATATTTTGGCTGAAGGAGAGATTCTTCTCGTTGCCTCCCTGTGGCACAGATGTACCGTTGGGTTCTCCAGTTTCAGCGTTTTTCCCAACTATGCGTTTGACACCGCCGTAAGTGAGTGGCTTTTCTCCGTCCGGAACAGGCAACTTTGTGCTCGTTCTTGCGTCCTCTTCTGCCTGCGCTTTTGGTCCATGTTTGTAGAACTGGCTTCTTTCGTAATGTTTGCGTACATCGTTCGCGACATCTTCGACTTTGACCAACTTTTGTGGACCGGGAAGGTCGGCGATTGCTTTGCGTTCTGCTTCTCTAGCCAGTACGTCAGGATCTGTGGGCTTGATCTTCTCGCTTACTTTCGCCGTGAATGAATCGACGTTTGCGGCTGTGTGGTTCAGTAACTTGCCGACTTTAGACTTGTCGGAATTGAAGAACGCTTCTTTGTGTGCCTCGAATCCTGGTGCGTGAGCTTCGAGAACTCTACCTGCACTCATTTCGCCAAGACCGGCGGCAGGTAAGGCGATGGCGTTGTCGACGATAAAGCTGCCGACACCAAGTGACGCTTTTCTTGCGGCAGTATCTAGCTCTTTATCGTCTTTCGAATTGATTGCGTCTTTTGCTCCTTGATAGAAAGGAGCGGCTAGGTCGCGAGCCATATTGACGGTCATCACCGTCGCAGCGACCGCCCGAACGATACCTTGCTTGGGCAGCAGAGTCCGCATAGAAACACCAAGCAGGGCGCCGGCTGCTAGTTTTTCGGTGAGGATGTCTTTTTGCATGTTCTCTTTAGCAGCTACTTCCAGACCCTGCTTCAGATATGTGGTGCAAGAGTTTTTCCAAACATCCAAAACACGTTCGGTGTTATGCAGAAGGTCGTGTTGGAAAAATGAGGCATCGTGATGTTCCAGCGCCACAACCTTTATTGGAATGTCAGCAGGCGTCGAATCTTTTGATTGCGGTTGTGATGAGACTGCTTGTGCTTGAACCAGACCAGCATCGGGGAGCGAGGCTACTGGAATAGCCTTACTAACCGTATCGGCGTTAATCAGTCCGCCTAAAACTTTAGGACCTGGAGAGATCTCGTCAAGGATCTTATGAGCGGCCGCAAGCTGAATTTGGTTTGATGAATCGTTGCTGCTGTCTGCTGCTTTTACTTTTAGCGCTTGTGATTTGTCACCAATTGTTGCTGCACGCTTCGCAAGTGGTGGTGCATCACCGGCAGTGGCACCAGGTTGATCTGACATTAAGGTTGCAAGGCTCCGTGGGATTCCGAGGGTGTTGCGTTTCTGAATATTGTTTAAAGGGGTGAACTTTTTTCATCATTCATTGGTTGTAAAGAAGCTTAATGTACCCTAGACCCTTTGTCGACACGTATAATTGGCAGTTTCATTCGTGAAAATCCCCCTCTACTCGCAGTGAGATAATGAGTGGTCGGCAGGTTATCTGAACTCACGCTAATCTTTACTCGCTCTTTGGTGATCGAATTTGGACAATAGCGCCTTAGGGAAAGCTCCTTCTGCAGCCGTTTCAGGCATTCATTCTCGAGTGGCAGGCACGATTTTCGGAGCTGTCTGTGCTAATTCCTTAGGTGGCAGCGGCATAGGCCTAAACAACAAAGACATAAATGCCACTGTTGGATTGTCAGGACTGCGTGATTTCACACCCGGCCTATCCCGCAGCCACATGCCCAATCATCAGCCTGGGCAACTTCTTGCGGATGCATATCTTGGTCTTGTCTTGGGCGAAAGCCTCGTACAAGCCGGCGGTCGGCTCGATGTAGACGATCTAAAAAGACGTTTCGCCGAGCTTTTGTGTAACGAGACTTTTTCTAATGCTTCGGCTGGCGTGCATTGTATCTCTTCAATGCGTCATCTTATCGATGGTGTTGAACCGTCTGAAGACGACTTACAAGCTTCGTTGCATGTGAGTGCAGCCTCTCGTGCTTTCCCTCTTGGCTGTCTGCCTGGCGCGCCAATTACTGGTGATCCTGTTGAATTAGCGGCTAAACAAGCCAGTCTCACTCACGGTGACAAGCGCGCGGCGGCGAGTGCCGCTGTGATCGCCGACAGCATAAATTATTTCGTGCGCGGCGCAAGGTTGGACACAGCCGACCAGGTGCGTGATTACGTGCACCGAGAGATCGAGACCGCTAATCGAATTGACGAAAGATTCGCAGAAGCTTGGGATGATATCGCGCCCGATCTTGATTACACTCGGCCAGCAGAAGAACTTCCATATTCGCTAGTCAATGTGCAACCGACAGTGACGGAGCTAGTACCGACCGCTGTTGGCATCTTCTTGATCTTCCGCCACAGCGCCGAAGAGGCTATTTGCGCTGCAGCCCGGTCAGGTGGCGATACCGATAAGGTGTCGATCATTGTTGGAGCGCTATCCGGTGCTTATCATGGATTGGAAGCAATTCCTGCGCGCTGGCGTGAAAAGATTGAGCATAAAGAAAGGCTCGAGCACTTGTGCGCCGGCATCAATAGATTTTGGAACTGAGGATAGTCTCCAATTTTCGACATCAACACAAAGCATTCACACGATACAAACGAAGATCACACAAGCGAGAGGAAGGAAATTTCAATGAGCAGGTTAGCTGGCAAAGTTGCACTCGTCACTGGTTCCGGTCGCGGCATCGGCCGCGCGATCTCCCAGGTGCTAATGAACGAGGGCGCGCAGATTGTCATAAGCGATATCAATGAAGAGTTGACAAAGGCGACGACTGAGGAATTGACCAAAGCCGGTGGCAAGGTATTTGGTTTTCCCTGTAACGTGACCGATACCGAGAGCGTTCAAAAGTTAGTAGATGCAGTCGTTGCTCACTGGGGACGTATCGACGTTCTCGTAAACAACGCTGGCATTACTCGCGACAATTTGATTATGAAAATGAGCGAAGAGCATTGGCAAGCGGTAATCGATACCAACCTGACATCAGCATTCAAAGTGTCAAAAGCAGTTTTGAAAGTAATGTCTAAGCAGCGTTCCGGAACTGTCATCAACATCTCCAGCACTTCAGGCGTGCACGGTAACTTCGGACAGTGCAACTACGCTGCCGCGAAATCTGGACTCGTCGGTTTTACAAAGACGATTGCGGTCGAATACGCATCGCGAAATATCACTGCCAATGCAATTGCGCCAGGATTTATCGATACAGATATGACAAAAGCGCTGAAAGAAGACGTGATCAAAGCGATTCTTGACCGAGTTCCTTTGGGCAGAATGGGAACTCCCGAAGACATCGCTCAAACAGTGCTCTTTTTAGCAACGGGTGGTTCCTATATAACCGGACAAACGATTGAAGTGAGCGGTGGGCTTTACACCTAGTATTCGTTCTTGCGATTTGCGCAGGCGAGATTTATTTCGGCGCGCTGTCGCGGCTAAAGACTAGGGCTTCGCAAGGCATGCGGATAGACCTGATACCAATATTGGTAGATTGAGTCCGCATGCTTTTCGCTTTTTTATTTGCTCTTTGAAAGCAACTGCTAGTTAAAAATCTTCAATCTCATTTGCAGAGTTTATGAGCGGTTGTCATTGCGGCACAAAACACTTGCATTTTTTGAAAACAGGTCGAATCAGTCATTACGGGCAAGTTCAAACAAAGTAACCGTAACATCGTGCATATTTGTTCGACGTGATATTCTAGATTCCCTTGCTTGCCTTAGCGGTGAGTTTGTTATTGTTGCGTTTTCGGACATGGGGGTTGTAAGCACAAATGGAAGAGAAGGAAGCCTTCGAAAGAGTAAAGAAGGTTGCTGTCGCGCAATTGAATGTAAATGCCGACGAGGTGACGATGGAGGCAAGCTTCACAAAGGATCTTGGTGCTGACTCCTTGGACACCGTCGAACTGGTGATGGCACTCGAAGAGGAATTCGGTATGGAAATTCCTGATGAAGATGCTGAAAAAATCACCACAGTTGGTGAAGCTGTTAAATACATCGCAGCCCACATCTAACTTCATTATCTAGGCGACCGCTTACTCTTTGTGGGATGCGTTCCTCCTATGCATTCGCGATGAGCGAGCGTTAGGAGAGCAAATATCACTGTTATGACGAAAGAGCGTGTTGTCGTCACCGGAATTGGTGTCGTTTCCTCCGTAGGGACGGGAACGGCCGATTTCTGGCAAGGAATTACCAGCGGAAAATCTGGTGTCAAGCAGATCACAAGGGTGCCTGATCAGTACCGATCCGCTTGTACCATTGCTGCGGAAATCACCGATTTCGATCCATCGAAATATATGGAGCCGAAGCAGGTCAAACGATCTGATCGCTTCATTCAATTTGCAGTGGCGGCCAGCAAGTTAGCCGTAGACGACGCGAAACTGGATATGTCGAAAGAAGATCCGGAGCGAGTCGGTGTTGTCGTTGGTTCTGCTGCCGGTGGATTTGAATCTATTGAAGAGCAGTTCCACAACCTAACCAAAAAAGGTCCTAATCGTTGTTCACCATTTACGGTACCAATGTTGATCGTCAACATGGCTGCCGGTTGGGTATCGATATTGCACAACGCAAAGGGTCCCAATACTTGCACGGTGACAGCCTGCGCCACTAGTTCTAATTCGATTGGCGATGCGGCGAAGATCATTGAACGTGGTGATGCTGATGTTATGTTCGCTGGCGGCAGTGAAGCGCCAATTACGTCATTGTGTATGGCTGGTTTCGCTGCTGCGCGCACTCTGTCAACTCGCAACGACGAGCCCGAAAAGGCGAGCCGTCCCTTTGATGTCGGCCGTGATGGTTTCGTCATGGGAGAAGGTGGTGCCATTCTAATTCTCGAGTCTCTAAAACATGCGCAAGAACGTGGTGCGCGTATCTATGCAGAACTTGTTGGTTACGGCATGACAGGTGATGCATACGATATTGTGCAACCTTGCGCCGACGGAAGCGGCGCAGGCCGAGCGATGCAGATGGCATTGAAAGACGGCGGTTTGCAACCGAAAGACGTCACCTACATCAACGCCCACGGCACCTCGACACCACTCGGTGATAAAGCCGAGACCCAAGCCATTAAGAATGTTTTCGGTGATTACGCTAAGAATGGTCTCAGCGTAAGTTCTACCAAATCGATGACTGGGCACCTATTGGGCGCTGCTGGTGCTATTGAAGCGGCAGTCTCGGTGCTTGCAATTCATGACTCCATCCTGCCCCCTACTATCAATTTAGACAATCCTGATCCAGAATGTGACCTGGACTACGTTCCAAACAAGGCTCGTCATAACGTACCGGTCAACGTGGCTATGTCTAATAGTTTCGGATTTGGCGGTCACAACGCGTGCCTTATATTCAAGAAAATGTCTTGATTTAGTCAGGCAGACCGCGGAGCAATAATGCAGAATCTCGTCGGCAAAGGCGTAAAAGAGCTGCGTGCTCTTTTGGAAACCAGGCAAGTCAGCGCGTTAGAAATACTTCGCGCGCATCAGAATCAAATAAGCAAGCATGAGAAAGAGGTTGGTGCTTTCGTTTGCTTCACAGAAGAGCTGGCGGAGAAGCAGGCAAAAGAGATTGACGCTCTGGTCGCCTCTCGCGCGAAATTGCCGCCACTGGCCGGTGTGCCTGTCGCTGTTAAGGACAATATGTGCTTGGTCGGTTATCCGACTACGGCTGGAAGCGCTATTCTAAAAGGCTTTGAGCCACCGTACGAATCGACTGCGGTTAAGCGTTTGTTTCAGGCTGGCGCTATCTGTGTTGGCAAGACAAATCTCGACGAGTTCGCCATGGGCTCCTCGACTGAAAATTCGTCAATTAAGCAAACACGCAATCCCTGGAATTTGAAGCACGTTCCTGGTGGAAGTTCTGGCGGGTCGGCTGCCGCCGTTGCTGCCGGTTTTGTGCCAGTGGCGCTAGGTTCGGACACTGGCGGGTCGATTCGTCAACCGGCGTCTTTGTGCGGTGTTGTTGGTATGAAGCCGACCTATGGACTCGTTTCGCGCTTTGGACTGATCGCTTATGCATCCAGTCTCGATCAGATCGGACCGTTCGCCGGCAGCGTAGAAGATGCTGCAATTGCCCTCACAGCCATCGCCGGTCATGACCGGCGCGATTCCACGTCCTTGCAGTACCTGAGCGAAACTGGTGATGTCACAGGCGAAACAAACGGCAGTGTCGACTTCGCTGATGGGTTGAGTGAGGCGCAGCCGGAAGCGCTAGTTGGGAAGATGCGTATCGGTGTCATCAAAGAGTTGATAGGCGAAGGTATTGATGACGATGTGCGGACGCGAATATTAGAAGCAGCAGAAGTATTCGAGAAACTCGGGGCCACAGTCGAGGAAGTTTCGATTCCTCATGCCAAGCAGGCTTTGCCTGTCTATTACATCTTGGCTACGGCGGAAGCGAGTGCCAACCTCGCTCGCTTTGATGGGGTGCGGTACGGTCATCGCGCCAAAGATGCAAAAGATATTCTCTCTATGTATTGCCAGAGCCGCGAAGAAGGCTTCGGTGCGGAGGTTAAACGCCGCATAATGTTAGGCACGTATGTGTTGAGCTCAGGCTACTACGACGCTTATTACAAGAAAGCTCAGTCGGTGCGCCGGTTGCTGAAAGACGACTTTGACAAAATATTTTCTTCATATGATCTGCTCTTGTCGCCCACTGCGCCTTCAGTCGCTTTCGAGTTTGGGGCAAAGACAAATGATCCGTTGTCTATGTATCTTTCCGATATAGCTAGCATTCCGGTAAACTTAGCAGGACTACCTGGCATCTCTGTGCCTTGTGGTTTTGGAGCCCAACAAATGCCTGTGGGCTTGCAGATCCTGGGAAATTCACTTTCTGATGCTAAAGTACTTAGGGCTGCTGCGGCTTTCGAAAAGTCAACCGATTTTCACAACCCATCATCACCGCTCATGCAGAGCGTTTCCGTCTAAGACCGAATAGAGCGAATAACAGTACGAGGTTCAACAATGCGCAAATCCAACCAAAAGACCAATATTTCAATCTTTGTGCTGCTAAGCACATTGCTGGTAGCGCAGCAGCCGAGTTTCGCCGGTTTTGGTAATTTGTTCAGCGGCGCCAACGATGGCAAAGACAGTCTGCCTAATGGTGCTACGAGTCCGCTTACTCCTCCTGGCGCTATCGGCACCGTGGATGGTGACGATGGCACTGCAAGACACAGCGACAAACCTAAAACGAGCACTGCCGGACCAACTGGCACCGACTACACCGAAGATGAAAGGCGCATGCAAGGGCGTTACACAGGCGACATCGGTAACGCAAAAAAGAAGTTGGCCGATGCCGAGCGTATGATGAAGAGCAACAATCCGAAGATTGCAAAAAAAGGGGCAATTCTCAAGCAAATAGAAGAGAAAGAGATATCCCGTTTGAAAGACGCCAATCCCTTTCCTGCTCAACACAGTCTTGAAGACAACCATCGCGGCAATAAACCAGACTCGCTCTAGTCGCTACAATTTCTGCAATCGGTTGCGCGATAATTAACAGCTGCTCACTTTCGAGTGAGTCGGCCGGACAGTAAAGTCTGGGCTCAGTTAGCGAAGGACTATTAGCTCGCAGACCAGAGCTTTTTCATGTCTTGCCCGATGCGAAAACCTTGAACTAGATTTGCTCGACTGAGTTGATACAGTTCGTGTAGAGCATCTTGATCGTTTATGCCGTGTTTCTGGGCAATCGCATTTACTTGTTGCATCGCGATGGCAGAGAAATAAACTAAAACCTCTTCTCTTACTTCGCCTCGCCCTTGATTCGGCAGGCGTAATATGGCTTTACCGAAGTCGTTATTGACCGCTTCCACGATTTCGTGAGTGAGCATTTCGGTATAGAACGATTCAGTTTTTCTTCCCATTGCTTACCTCGTTAAATATCTTCTTCAAAGAACTTTCGCTGTTGCGAATTTCAATTTTGCTGAAGCGCATTTAAGGCTTTTCGAACTTCTTTTATGTCCTGCCACATGAGCCATTTGGGGCTTCCGACTTCACGTGATTCATTTCGCAGAAGGTACGAGGGATGAAACACCGCCATTACTTTAGCACTGTTTTTGTAGTCGAACCATTTGCCGCGCAGGCGGCTAATAGGATCTTTAACTTGTAACACTCCTTGCACGGCTGTTGACCCCGCCAATAGTATTAGTTTTGGTTGCACGAAATGGATCTGTGCTTCCAAATACGGACGGCAGGACGCCATCTCATCTGGCGTCGGCACTCGGTTTTGTGGTGGTCTGCATTTGACGATATTGCAGACGTATATGTCGTCGGGTCCTATGTCGACCGAGGCAAGAATTTTGTCTAGCAACTGACCTGCGCGTCCGACAAACGGCAATCCTGTCTCGTCTTCATATCGGCCTGGACCTTCGCCAATCAGCATCAGTTGTGCTTTCGGATTCCCTTTTGAGAAGACTACTTTCTTGCGCTCTTTGCACAATGCGCAGAGCTGGCAACTCAAAGCCGCTTCTTTGGCGGCTTCCAGCGAAACAAAGGCACTGCCCGTGGTTAATTGCAATGTGTCCATTTCAGCCTCTATCTGGTGAACCGGCACGCATGCGGGTAAGATAGCGCTTTTGGCGGCTAAATTGATTTGATGTATGTAATTAAGCTACGAAGCTGCTGCCTGCGGCAACGTCGAGCCTGCTAAATTTGTGGAATTGTTGAGAGCGTTTGCGGCTTGAGTGAGAAAGCGTCTGGCGTGTGTGCCGGCCAACTCTCCCAAACTGAGATTATTAGTGGCATTGATTGTCTGCCCTAGGCATTTGCTGGCGGCCTTGTTGAATTGCGCCAGTGAGCCAGTTACATAAAAGTCAGTGTTCAATGACAGATCCTGATTGAGACTCAAGTCTGTGGTCGTCTCCGCTAGGAACCGTTTCAAAACGCCCTTGCTCTCAGTTGTGATCGATTCTGCTGGATCGATTATATAGATATCGTCGCCGACAAGTTGCTGAATCAGCTTGCGCAAGAAAGGGAAGTGTGTGCAACCAAGGATGATGGCATTCACTTTGGCTTCTTTTAAAGCATCAACATATTTGCGAACTACAAGGATTGTCTCTGGTCTGTCGATATTTCCGGCTTCGATGATCGGCACAAGATCTGGGCAACCTAGTTCCACGATCTCCGCTTTGTCATTGAGCGCTGTGAACGCTCTGCTGAATGCACGGCTGCGCACAGTTGCCGCCGTGGCCATGACACCAATTTTGGTGGCATGGTTGAGCACCGTGCTCGCGGTAGGCCCTATGAGGTCGATAACCGGAACGTTGGAAATCTGTTTAGCAAACGGTAAGGCGAGTGCTGCGCTGGTATTGCACGCCATGATAATGGAATCTACTTTTCGCTCATTAAGCCAAAGAACAATCTCTTCAACGAAAAGGCGAATCTCTTCGGTTGATCTGTTGCCGTAAGGACAGCGCGCTGTGTCTCCGACATAGACAAATTCGATATTGCGCCCGCTCGAAGAAGCGTAACTTTGTAGCTCTCTCAATACTGAAAGACCACCTACGCCTGAGTCGAAGAGTCCTATTTTTGAGCTGCCCTTAAGGACTTGATTCGCTTCGATTTCAGACCACATGTCCATCAATTAAACTGACCCCTGAACTTCGACCGGAAACTCTTTTCTCAGTAAAACAAGCTTACGTGATCTTCTTTTCGGACCGCGCAGATCATTTCTTGATCTTGTTTGATTTTTGCCCTTTTCCCCGCACGTTCTTGCGTCTTTTTTCCGCTTTTTAACAGTAGTTTTGCGGTCGGTTTACGGGCTCGGTTTGGTTATCGTGCGGCGTCTTCGAATTGCGTCCAACGCTTGGCGATGCTTGGGTTGTTTGACTTGCCGTAGACCCTGGTTGTTCCCGTTGTTGCGTTCGCTGTACTGCCGTCCCTAACAGACGAATATCCTCTATCGCTGGTTCGTATATTGTCTGGTTGAGTGCGCGCCAGTTGCTTATCAAGATAGAGCATAACACCCTGCTCAAGAGCAGAAGCGACCCGGCCTTGGTAATCAGAAGAGATTAATTTGTCTCGCTCGTCCTTGTTGGATATGAAGCCGACTTCAGCCAGAACAGCAGGTACCGAAGTGTGATTGATGACATAGAAGCGAGCCTTGCGCACTGCGCGGTCTGGCGCATCCAGTCGAGTGACCAGATTCTCATGGACGGCATCAGCAAGAGCACGACTCTGTTCAGTTTGGTAGTACGTTTCTATACCGTGAATATCATTGGCCGTCTCCATTGCGTTAATGTGCACACTAAGAAACAAGGTAGGTTGGATATTGTTCGTAATTCGCACACGGTCTTCCAGTGAAACGAAAGTATCATCTCCGCGCGTTAGCGAGACACGGAATCCTCTTGCTTCAAGTCGCCGGCGCAGTTTCTCAATTATGTCGAGTGTGATCTGTTTTTCTTGAACATCGCCACGCTGTGCACCTGGATCGCTGCCGCCGTGACCGGCATCAAGAACGATTGATGTGCCACCAGGCACTGGAACTTGCGTGGCAGCGTGGTCGGCAGCTTCGAGCGAGCGCGAGAGTCTAATTGTGAGAATGCTCGCGTCTTTTTGCACTTGCTCTTTTATAGCCACTGGTTCGTTAATCAGGTCGATGACCAGTCGAGTTTTTGCCGGGTCTTCAGGTTGCCCGACACGAACCGAACGAATAAACTCGCTTGCCTGTGCGTCAGGTAACTGAGCGTCGACTAACTCAGGACAATTGAGAAAATCGATCACGTAACGTTCAGGATTAGATAACCTAAACGTGCTGTAAGTTAACGAATGATCAGATTTTATTCTGAGGCGGAAAGTAGCATTGGACGAATCACCGATGCTAGGGTCTCGTTCGGTTGAAAGCGTTATTGTTGGTGGTTTTGCTTCATCTATCCAGGTCTGGCCTTGTCCTGCTTTATTTTGATTTCGCAGCCCGCCGCCTTGGGTCCCTGGAATCGCGGCTGTAACTGCTGCATCCGGGTCTTGAGCATCTTCTAACCAATCGCCATTGTTGTTTACTTGAGAGTTTCTGCCGTCACTCGACTGCACAAGCAATGGGCGCATTTTGGGTTTAGCTGCAGTGAAACTAGTATCTGCGCCTTCTCGACCATTCGTGTAAGTAGAATAGGTCTTAATGCTCGGTGCAACTGGTGGTGGCTGAGTGGCTGTGCGCAAAGGCTCTACCGGGCCTGCCGCCGGAATGCGGGGGGCTGCACTAGTGTTTGGCGCGGTGTATCTAAGCGCATCGCTCGAATTTGACTGACTGTAGGCGGTTATCGGTGAAACCTGCTGTGGTTCGACCGGCCACCTGACGATTAAGCTTCCTGGGACGCTTTTAAAGTTCAGACTTCTTAAGGCCCGCCCGTTAGTCGTGACGACAGAAATACGACAAACCGGCGGACTAACCTGCAATTGCCCGACCCGAACTTCCCGAATGCCTTTCTCTTTCTGCCAGTCGCCGTTGATACGAATAATTCGCGTGGGTAGGTTCCAAGACAGCCCATCAAAATCGGCGGTCATGATTATCTCCCCATCTTCACCAGGCAGATACGATACTTGCGGAGCCGACAGCGGTGTTTTCTTGCGTGTAAAAAGAGTGACCGAACCGGCGCGGTCGTTTTGCACGCAGGTGACGATGCTGTTCGTCTCACCGGCCGAGACAGCGAGCGCGATGTTCGCCGTGATGAGGAATGTCGCCAGTTGACTTATAAATCCAGCAATCAGCCTTGATTGCCGCGACATGAGGCTACCTTAACTTTCTAGGGCGAAGCTATCATAACATGCCCTGCAAGCCCCACGGACGTGCGTATATATGTGCTTGATATCCGTGCCACCACCGGTGAGGCGTAAATTAAATCCAACCTTGACCTAACTTTGTGAATTTATTTGTCGAGCCTGCTACGCTAGAGCCTGCTTTCAGCCAGTTATTGGTCATCACCTCTTGCAAACCGACAGCGAAGTCAACTCTTTGCTTGTTGGCTGTCGAGGGCGTATTTGGTCTGAGGCGAACCGAAGAAAAAACGAACTAAGGGAGTTATTTATGGGTGACGTCGCTCTGGAAATGGTCTGGGGATGCGCAGGATTAGCGCTGGGGTATGGCGCATACGCCAGTTGGGATGTGCTGAAGCTCAGCGCCGGTAACGAACGTATGCAGAGCATCGCTTCTGCAATTCAAGAAGGCGCCAACGCCTACATGAATCGTCAGTACACAACTATCGCGATTGTAGGTGTTTTGCTGGCAGCCATCATTGCTGCTACGCTCGGAATCAAGACAGCGGCTGGTTTCGTAACTGGTGCTGTATTGAGTTCGCTTGCTGGTTATATCGGCATGTTCGTCTCGGTTCGTGCAAACGTCCGCACCGCTGAAGCGGCAAAGAACGGTTTAGAAAAGGCTCTCTCGGTAGCGTTCCGGGGCGGTTCAGTGACTGGGCTATTGGTTGTTGGACTGGGCTTGCTCGGAGTCTCCGTTTTCTACGCTATCACCAAGGACGTAAAAGCTCTAATCGGTATGGGATTTGGAGCTAGTTTGATTTCAGTTTTTGCTCGTCTGGGCGGTGGCATCTACACCAAGGCTGCAGACGTCGGCGCTGACTTGGTCGGCAAAGTTGAAGCCGGTATTCCTGAAGACGATCCGCGCAATCCGGCAGTGATCGCAGACAACGTCGGTGACAACGTTGGTGACTGTGCCGGTATGGCTGCTGACTTGTTCGAAACATATTCAGTCACCGCCATCGCCACCATGTTAATTGAAAGCGAAATATTCGCCAATCAAATTCAGACAAATCCGCAGATTCTTCTCTATCCGCTCGCGCTGGGCGGTGCTTCGATCATCACCTCCATCATCGGTGCTTTCTGTGTCAAACTTGGCTCAGACAAAAACATCATGGGTGCTTTGTACAAAGGTCTGGTCGTTGCTGGTGTTCTCGCCGCTGGTGCTTTCTGGTTAGTAACTGACAAAATGATGCGTTTCGACGGTGCTTTGCCGAAGCATTATTTCGCCGCCAGCTTGGTCGGCCTTGTAGTCACTGGTCTCATTGTATGGATTACCGAATACTACACCTCGACAGCCTTCAAGCCTGTACGCGGTATCGCTAAAGCTTCTGAGACCGGACACGCAACGAACATCATCTCTGGTTTGGCTGTCTCGATGCGTTCAACGGCTATGCCTGTGATCGTAATCGTTGCCGGTATTCTGATTTCGTTCCAATTGGCTGGAGTGTTTGGCGTTGCGCTTGCCGCGATGTCTATGCTCAGCATGTCGGGCATCATCGTCGCAATTGACTCTTACGGTCCGATTACCGACAACGCCGGCGGTATTGCCGAAATGTCAGAGCTGCCGAAAGAAGTAAGAGCCGTAACAGACCCGCTCGACGCCGTAGGTAACACTACTAAAGCCGTGACGAAAGGCTATGCAATCGGTTCTGCAGGTCTTGCCGCCATCGTGCTATTCAGCTCCTACACGGAAGAATTGCAAGCTGCCGTCACTAAAGCTGGCGGGCAAGCATCAGCAATCAACTTCGACCTCTCGAGCCCTTATGTTCTCGCGGGGCTCTTTCTAGGCGGTTTGATTCCTTATCTCTTCGCCGCAATGGCCATGGAGTCAGTCGGTTATGCCGGCGGTCTGGTCGTTGACGAAGTTCGTCGCCAATTCAAAGAGATTCCCGGCATCATGGAAGGCACTGGGAAACCAGACTATGCTTCGTGCGTGGATATCGTCACTCGAGCTGCGATCAAGTTGATGGTTTTGCCAGCCTTACTGCCGGTATTGACACCAGTTGTAATCGCTGCTCTTGGTGCCTTCTGGTTAAACCACGCCGTTCCCGGTCAATACGCCGCAGCCAAGATTCTTGGTGGCGTTCTTGTCGGCAGCATCGTCACAGGTATCTTCGTAGCCATCTCTATGACCTCAGGTGGTGGGGCATGGGACAACGCGAAGAAATATATCGAAGAAGGTAACTTCGGTGGCAAAGGTTCAGAAGCTCACAAGGCTGCTGTAACCGGAGACACCGTGGGTGATCCTTACAAGGACACTGCTGGTCCAGCGATCAATCCGATGATCAAGATTTTGAATATCGTGGCACTGTTGGTTGTGGGATATTTGGTGTAAACACCAAGCGAACCAAATCTGGACAACGGGTTGTGCAAAAGAGCGCAACCCGTTTCTTTAGGGAAATAGCGCACAACCTCAAGTAATTCTATGCAACTAAGAATTGGCAATAAACAAGATGAACCAGCGTGTCGAGACCTGGCAAAAAAATGTGCCGGAGATGGCGGTTTTAATTTCGATCTTGAAACCGCTGATGCCGATCTCAGAAACATTGAGCTCGCTTTCATCGGTCATGATGGAGTCTTTATCGTCGTCGAAGAGAATGAGGCAGTGATAGCTTTTGCGGCTGCTCGCAAGGGCGAGAATGAGGATGTCTGCTCGTTGCGATATCTTTGCGTGCATGAGTCGGCACGCAGAAGAGGTCTAGGAAGAAAGCTTGTAGAACAAATTTTGTTTTTTGCCCGTAATCTGGAATACAAAGTTTTGAGAACCGATTTCAGAACACCAGACAAATCAAACACCAGACCTGATGCGGCGGAATTCTTCTCTCGCGTGGGCTTCCACCCATCTGGCGCTGGGAAATATGAAATGGTCGCTGCGGTTAGTTAGAACACTATCGTCAGTACAACGGTATCGCTGCTGGTGGCGGAGCGGCTGCGAAAAAAAGTGACGCTTACGCGATTGCAGCTTTCAGAGTGAACTTACCATCTGCTTCAGCGGCATCTAAGTACGCTAATGTTTGTTCGTATCCATAGGTTACCATCTCTTCGCACTTAGCTTTGGGAAGTGCGAATGAGAGAATAGCAACATCGGACATGCCGACTGGAACGACAATATGCTCGGCCGGGTCTGGATAGGTTGTCTCCAGGACGCGAGAACCCATCACTTCCAAGAGGTGGCACATGTACTCGGCTGGGGTCAATTTCTCAGCTGGCATCTTCCGCGCAAATCCAAGCTTTGCGATGATCGCCGGACCTTTGCAAAAATGACCGGGATGCGGATGGTGAATGCCTCCATCAATGAGCAGGCTGTGCTGAAGTTGCAACCGCTTAAAGCGGCGGGTTAATTCGCAACTCTGTTTTTCTAACACGATGGGCTTCATCACAAGCGGGAAGGCGCAAGAAGCAGCTAGCGCTCCGACGAGATTGTAGTCTGTGCCTTCAAAAACAACGGGGCGACCGTTGAATAAGTTTGAGGCGACAAGGCGCAAATTCTTTTGTGGTTTGCAGTGGTATTTTTCGACGAGATTGCGCAGATGTTTCTCAAGGTTCCAAAGTTTCACATAGGGCCCAAGAATTTCGGTGTAGACGGTGCGGTAGCCACCCTTCCAGATCGGCTTTGTTTCCGTTACCGGATCGGGAAGCACCGTATGTAGTTCTTTGAATATAATCTCTTGAACTTCTTCCGGAGAGTAACCGTTTACGTACAGAGTGGCGACAATCGAGCCAATTGATATTCCAGTCATGTAGTGCACTGGTATCTCTCGTTCTTCCAATGCTTGCAGCAGACCTATGAGTCCAAACCCTTTTATTCCGCCTCCCCCAAGCACAACCTCGAATGAATTTTGATTGCTGTGAATACTGTCTGGATTGTCCGAATTGTCCAGGAGCCTTCTTCTTTGACTCTTACAACTTGGGGACCTGCCGGTGTTGGATTCCATTCTGTTTCCTTCCTCTCGCCTTTCTCTATTTTGCCCAATTTGGGTCACTTTTAAGAGACTTTTCGCCATTGGGAGATTAAGAAGTTGGCTGGGTGGAACAAAGCTATGGTTGGAATATTCACTAGCATAAGTTTTAATTCGGAAGGCGTAACTCGATGGACAGACTGAGCTTCAAGACGGTATGGTTAAGCGTCATGTTGGGCGTTCTTGTGGCGACTGCTCCGACGTGGCTGAACCGCAGCGATAGCGCCAGCCATTACGATGCGCCCTGGATGCCAGTGCATTCACCAACCCCTTGAGAGTTTTAAATGGGCAAATTTGATAGACCTGATCGGCGTAAGTCAGGCAAGAGTGACGATGCTCCGCGCGCGCCGAGGGCTAACCGCACGTCTGAAGAGTTTCAAAGAGCATATAGGGAACGCAAGTACTCATCCTCTTCAGCCGAGTCCGAAGAGGGCTCAGAACGTGGTGGTCGGGGCTTCGGAGGCGGCAGTCGGCCAGACCGAGGCCGATCTGACGCTCGTTCCGGACGGTCTCGGCGGGAAGCACCACCCGATAACGTCAGTCTTCATCTAAGCCCAAGGATGCTCGAGTTAGCCGAGGAGCTTGCTGACGAGTCAAAAATGAACGTCAAAACCTATCTTACCGAGGCCCTCAAATTTGTGTTGTTGGCGCACGGAAAACGTTTGGGTAAATCGGACAAATATGTCGCAGAATTTGTAAGCACGAATCGCAGTCCAGTAGGCACGTGGCGTCCCGATGCAGATAGAGGCGAGGAGCTAACAGCAGAGTCAGGCTCGTTTGCCGAGGAGGCAGCACCGTCCTTTGAGGAGAGGGAGCAAGGTCGTCCCGAGCGTAAGTTCCGTTCGGCAGCGGGAGGAGACAGGGCTGAAGGCCGAACCCGCGGAGAGGAAGGTGGACGGTTCGGAAATCGCGACCGTGAAGAAGGCGGTAGACCTCGTACTGGTGCTGGCCGAGCCGGTGGTAGCGGTAAATCATATGGCGGCGGCGGCACTCGTTCGCGCTCGAGCGGTGGCAGCAGTGGCGGTTCATATGGCGGCGGCGGCACTCGTTCGCGCTCGAGCGGTGGCAGCGGCGGCGGTTCATATGGCGGTGGCGGTACCCGTTCTCGCTCAAGTAGTGGTAGCGGCGGCGGTTCATACGGCGGTGGTGGCACTCGTTCGCGTTCAAGCGGCGGCAGCGGTGGCGGCTCATATGGCGGCGGCACTCGTTCGCGCTCGAGCGGTGGCGGCGGCGGTGGCGGTTCATATGGTGCCAGTCGCAGTCGTTCGGGGTCAGGCGCCGATAGCTTTGACGGCGGCGGCAGAAGTGGAGCCGCAAGACCAAGAGCTGGTGGTTCCGGTAAACCTAGAACTGGCGGCGCCAGTGGTGGCACGGCTCGCCCGCGCGCTGGTGGCTCCTTTGGTGGCGATCGCAAAAGAACAGGTGGCAGCTCTTACGGAAGAAAATTCTCTGGCGGCGGCTCTGGTGGTGGCTCCAGTCGTGGACGTAGCGGGAGCTAAGACGTTTATCTAAATGTTAGTGCGCTGAACCGTGCGGTAGCAATTTCATAAGGCTAAAAAGTATTCCCCCCAGCACGCCAGCAGAGGGAATAGTGATCATCCAGGCGACAACCATGTCGCGTGCGATTAGCCAGTGTACGCCTTTTCTGCGTTCGGCCGAACCGACACCAATGACAGTTGAGGCGATTACTTGTGAGGCGGAGACCGGACCTCCTGTCGCAGAACCGGCAAGCACGATAATTGCCGATGCTGTCTGGGTGGTAAACCCGTGCACTGGGCGCAGCTTATAAATGCCGCCACCGACTCGCTTGATGATCCCTGGAACAACAGATGTTATACCTACCGCCATTGCACAGCCGGAGATTACTCGCACCCAGAGTGGAATGTCGGTTACAGCGCCGCTGGTTACCGCCCCCAGTGCTAAAACTACTATTCCCATCGCTTTTTGTGTATCGTTGGCACCATGACCGAAAGCGAGCAATGAAACTGTCACCCATTGTAGCCATCGCAGTGGCGAGTTCACTCTAGTTGTAGCTTTGGCGAGGATTACCATTACCCCGTAATAGAGAGCGTAGCCGGCAAGAAAGCCAAGGAGCGGCGAGGCGAATAAGCTGATTACGACCTTATAGACTCCAGTAGGATGGATGAAATAACCAAGGTCTCCCCAAATTACGTATTTAAATCCCTGACCAGCCGCAACGAGGGCACCGAGGATGCCACCAACAAGTGCATGAGTCGAAGAGGAAGGTACTTTGATAATCTTTGTGATGTAGTTCCAGAGAATGGCTGCTAGCAAAGCACTCGAGAGAATCGGTAGTATCGTCAAATCATCTGGCCAGCTCGTCAACGCAGCTATCGATTTTGACACTGCCGAGCCGCCAAGCATCGCTCCCAAAAATTCGCATGTGGCACAAAGTGCAACGGCTTGTAATTTCGACATCGCGCGGCAGGCGATGGCGCCAGCTGCGACCGAGCTTCCATCCTGAAAACCATTTGTGTATGTGAATAGTAGGCTAAGAAAAATGACGAGTGCTGCAGGACCGACTGAATGCAATTCTCTTCTCCTTCGCCTCTCCCAATGCTACTCGCTATTTAAAAAGACAGATATTTAGTGCCGCGTCAATTAACTAAGTGAGTTTGACGATTACATGCAAGAGCTTCTCTCCAAGCCTGTCTATGCGGACTGCTGCATTCATCATGCAGCGAAGCACTTCGGTCGTTTTGAGGATCTGTTTGACGTCATCCGTGCTGTACAGATCTGCCATCGCCTCTCTATATGTATTGTTGAAGCGATTTTCCGACTTGCGCGCTTGTTGCGCATGAGTCGCCGCTTCCTTAATGTTCTGATTGAGTTGATGCAGGCATCCGTGAATGGCACGCGTGCCTTCCACGAGCGTACCAGCCATTTCCTTATAGATCGGTGCGCCGGGTACGAGTTGCATCGCTTCTGTCTCTCGTACAGTCGCTTTGGCGGCATTGATGATTTCATCCATGTAAGTTGAGACATCGTAAATGTCTTCGCGATCGAAAGGCGTCACAAAACTGTCTACAAGTTTTCGTTCCAAACCGAGCTTCTGATGATCGGCGAACTTTTCCAACTCGCGTACTTTTTGCCCAGGCTCTTTTGCACCGGAAATCATGTACTCTTCTAGCGCAATCATGCCGTTGAGTGTCGTTTCGGCTTGCTGTTGTAAAAGCAGATAGAAGTTTGTTTTTGGTTCTAACAGCCGGTGGAGCCAGCTCTCTTTTTTCTTCCCGGTTACTACTTGGATTGTGTCTTCCATTCGGGCGGACGCTCCTGGAGTCTCTACGCCAAAGCCAATATAGCTTATGTCAGCCCGAGTCACACGTCAAAGCTAGCCCATCAGAGCCGCAGATTTTTTCAACTTTCAAAACTGTATGTAGACCAAGACATACTATCTGGATCTGCGATTGAATAAAGAGAATAAATAAAGAGAATGAATAAATTGAGCTTGATAAAGCTACTTGCGAACGGGGATAGCATCTAGCGTTAAGCTGTCGGACTTGGTCACGGGCTTGAAGATGTCTCCGAGCAGACTGCGTGCAGCTTTGGTCGCCAGGGATACGCGGCTTCTGAGAGTGACGTCTTTAATTGGTGAACCGTAGAGTGCTTCTGTGATGCCGACCGGTGAAAAAGCGTAAGTTGTCTTTCCGATTTGCACAGTATCTTCCGGATTTAATTTGATGCGATTGTTTTGCACCAATTCGCCGTTTACGACAGTGCCGTTTCGGCTGCCTAGGTCGTGCAGATAAAACTCTGTGCCAATCATGGAGATACTGGCGTGGCGTCGCGACACAGTGGCGTCATCGTTCAAGATAATTTCGCAGGAGCTCGAGCGTCCGATAACCGCTACTCCGTCTTCAGATAGCGTATGGATCTTTCCTTTGGAGAGGTTGACCAGGCAAGCAAGTAGCTTCGGTGCCTCCTCGGTTTCGCATTGGGCGCCCCATTGAGCACCCTCACGAGAATCGGTTGCCTTGGCTTTATGGACAAGCCCGCTAGTAAAACTGCTTACCATTCTCAACCCCGCTGGATATGGTCCCCAAAACCAATATCTTGCAGAGAAAATAAGAGATCGCTAACCGCTTGGCAAGTTGTTTGGACAACTTTTTCCCTCTTAAGTAGATTAAATTTCGCCCTAATGGTCCTAATGGTTATGAGGGACTCAGTCTTTCACGCCCTTCATGCCGTTTAGGAAGGAAGCTAATGCCTCTATGAACTCCTCATCGCTTAAACCGCTGCTTTGAGATTCCTCCGTCCAGAGTGCAGACCGAGGTTCATCTATCGGAGTGGAACGCCACAAATTGGCCAATCCCTCCATGTCATTCAACTTTGTGGCAATCGGGCTCAGGTCTCCCCGTGGCTTAAGATGTTCTCGCCTGGCGAGTATTGATGAATCCGCACGAAAGTAAAAAAAGCGTTTTGTTGCAGATTGCAGAAGTATCCGCGAACAAGAAGAGAGGTTATGCAGAGCTATTCTATGTACTCGGTTGTGCCAAGGTGTGTTGTCGGAAGTGTATGGCTCGAATAGCCTGCCTTTCTGCCTAAGCTCCGAAGGTGGGATCTTGAAGACGGCCAAGTCTAGTTCTTCGTTCGTTTGCAAGGTAATGACGCCTTCGTGTAGGAGCGCTTCTGACAGTGACAGTTTCTCTTCTTCTTTAGTCCAGTACCTCTCGAGGTAGTCCACTTTGTCAACAATTTTTGCCAGTCGTTGCAGCAGCTCTTCGTAAAGGACGTTTGCTAAATACGCTGCTGATTGCTTGAACATTTCAGCATGCAAAGGAGAATCGACCGGATGGGTCCAGGAGTTGAGAATGAAATTTATGTGCGCTACGTCTCTGTCGTCACCATGTTCATAGATAGCCATTCTCGATAGGGCTGTCAAAAGGTCGACTGAAATGTTCTGACCTTGGTCGACTAGAAAATAAATTCCTGCTAGAGCGTCTACTGAAAAGGAGTCACTCGACACAAGCAGGCTTGAATCAAGCAATCCGCGGTCTATCGCGTGCAGTGCAATGCCCACGCTGGTATCGGCGGAACTATTGAGATCGTTTTGTGCATTGAAGCGTTTGTCAAAAGGACTGACCAGTAGGCTTGTGCCGGTGGTCGGTGTGCCGCCAAAAATCACGTTTTCTCGCTGAGCTAGGAGATCATATGGGCAGTACTGCATCGCTTCTCAACTCTTAACATGAGATTGTTACGGCATCTTGGATTGGTGGCGTTATTTGTAGTCTTGAGCTGCAAAAATAGATCATTATTCATTTCAAAATAAAGAATCAACCACGATAGCGCAGTTTACTTCGTGGGCACCCGGTAAAATAGGAAGTTCATCATTTTGATCAGGGAGTCGAGTTAGTACATGAAAGCACTTGTCCTAGATAAGCCCGGCACGCCGGAGACCTTGTATCCATCAGACGTCGAGCAGCCGAAACCAGGACCGGATGAGGTCCGCGTCAAAGTGCAAGCTGTTGGACTCAATCCAGTCGACTACAAACTCGCTGCATCAGGCTTTCCAGGATGGTCTTATCCATTTATTCTCGGTCTTGATGTGGCGGGTATTATCGACGCCGTCGGACCGAACGTTGAAGAATGGCAACCAGGTGATCCCGTCTATTATCATGGTGATATGACGAAGCCAGGCGGCTATGGTCAGTACGCCATAGTTACGACTCGCACCTTAGCTTGGCTACCTGACGGTCTTTCCTATACTGATGCTGCCGCCCTCCCCTGCGCTGGTTTTACAGCCTACCAGGCGATTCACCGCAAGCTGCGTGTACAAAAAGGCAACACAATTTTGATTCAAGGAGGCGCTGGTGGCGTCGGCGGATTTGCTGTCCAGCTTGCGAAAGCGGCAGGTCTGGAAGTTATAGCGACTTGTTCACGACACAATACCAATTTCGTTCGCGATCTCGGCGCTAGTGAAATCATCGATTATCAAAAAGAAGATGTTGCCCAGGCTGTTCGTGAAATTACAAACGGTCGTGGCGTCGACTACATTGTTGACACTGTCAGCCCGGAAAGCGCTACCAAAGGGTTACAGATGCTGGCTTTCAACGGACAAATGGCATGCATTGCAGGATTGCCGAACATTACATCTTTGAGCCCATACGAAAAGGCATTTTCTCTGCATGAAGTTGCTCTCGGTGGCGCCTACGTCACTGGCGACGAACAAGCCCTCGACGACCTGGCTAGAATCGGTATGGAGTTTGGAGCGTTGGCCGCTAAAGGTGTTGTCAAACCGATGGTGGAAGAGACCGTGGCGCTGGAAGATATTCCGGATGCATTGGTCAGACTTTCCATGCGGCATGTTCGCGGAAAGATAGTGGCTAAGATCCCGCAACCAGGCGGAAAATAAAGTAAACTTCTGAATAGAAAGGGCACCGTAAATGGTGCCCTTTTCGTTTTGTATTTCAATGTATTTGCTAACTGTTAGATTACGTGTGCAGAAAGCAACATCTGCTTGAGGTCTTCAAGTTTCTTGAGACCTACCTGTTTCTGCGCCATTTTTCCGTTTACGAATAGGCAAAAGCTTGGATACAGATTGATGTCGTATTTTTCCGCGGTGACTGGATTTTTTTCAGCGTCCATTCGCACGACTTTTACCTTTCCTTTGTATTCAGCCGCCATTTTTTGAATGACCGGTTCCATTAGCTTGCATGGACCGCACCAGGTTGTGAAAAAGTCGACAAAGACCGGTTCTTTCGAGTTGAGCACGTCTTTTGCAAAGTTAGCATCTGAGCCAATCTCTATAGTTTCCTCAGCGCTACCTTTGGTTTTTGCTGGAGCTGTGGTGTCGGCAGCCCAGACGTTGACGCCAACTAAAGTTGTGCTGACCAGGTAGGCTACCAGAGTCGCTGTAAAGAGGCGTTTCATTGCTTTCTCCTGCTAGACAATAATCAAATTCACGAAGATCGAAGTATATAACGTTCACTCGGTATTTTTATTCTCGCAGTTCCTATCATTTGTTGAAACAACGCCTCAGAGGTCGCATGATGAGAGGACTAGCTCCTCGCCAAACCAGGCAAATCAATTACTAGATAGGCATGCTAGTAGACGAAGGAATTGAGTGTTCGACCGGAGGTTTCGACGCCGTGCTCGTTGCATCGAGCAAGGGGTGGGGGCTTGCCAAACTGGAACCTTGCAACCAGTGGAATGATTTATAGATCGATTGGGTGGCCGCTTGCGGTTTGTCAAGCGGGGCTGAAATTGAGAATGCGAAAACCCTCGCGGCGCCAGATTCATTCTGTGATTTCTTTCCGAGGAAGAACATCTCCGGAATGTCTTCCAAGGCATCAGTCACAGCTTGCACACCTAAAAGGGGCGCTACTGCTCCGAGCGGACCTTGCTGTGACACGCGTGGTATTCGTCCGGCCACTTCTATGTGCATCTGGTTGCTGGCTAGATTGATATTGCCTTTTGACCGCAGCCTAAGCTCGTCGCCGACAAACTTCATTTCATCAACCACCAGGTTTCCTTCTTTGAGATGGAACTTGCTGACGATAGACTTGTATTCACCTTTTTCTACCGGTGCAACGCTGGCTAGCAGATTGTTTAGATTGAATCCTAGTAATCCGCTTTTTAGTAGATTTGCCTGAGTTATTCGTTTCTCGAGCAAACTAAATCTTGCTACTCGTCCATCGTTCAATGTCATGCTGCCTGAACCTGACCAGGTCTTGACCGGGTTTGTCAGCAAATCATGGGTGCCAAGGTCGGCATCGGCCTTCATAACACCCGTCAATTCGTTAGGAGCATTGAGCAGCCCTGCCAAAACAGTATTGGCATCGAGTTTTTCTGCTTTCGCCTGGCAGGTGGCACTGTTAGTTCCCAATACTCCTGTCAAATTGACAGTACCTTTCGCTATGTTAGCTGAAGCTTTGTATTCCCATGTGTCTTGTGAGGTGGACGTCATGCTTCCTTTTATGTTGGTGATGAGGAGCTTTTCCACTTTTGCCGTGGGAAATTCAAAACTGAGTGGAATCTCCCCGGGCGCGGCACTCCTTCCCAGCGTCTTCACTGAGAGCCAGTCAGCTGCTCGCATGCTGCCACTTATTTGCGACAACGAAAACCTGGGCATTGCCAACTCTTTCACTGTGGCGCCGCCTTTGAATTTTAGATCGTCGAGTGCACCTTCAGCACGCACTCCTCCTCTAATGTAGCCCGAGACCCCTTTGAACTGATCCGAACTTGCCATGTCTGGCGCAAATGAAATTAGAGTCTTGATCGGCACGAAATCTGCTGCATGTACCCGGATCGAAATTGTAGGCGGTTTTTGTTCGTTAACCTGAGAGTTATCGACGAAACCTGAGACATCGAACGGCACATCACCGAATTTGATATGAGTATCGTTGAGAGTGAACTTATCTGTTTTCATAGACAAGCTGCCGTCGATACGTGCTTCTTCACCGGCTGGTTTGGCAATTGGTCCAATGACGGTATCGAACGTAATTGCGGTTGCTTTGTCTAGCTGCGCCGTGAAGGCTACATTTTTCTCCCCTTCCGGACCACTTATTTGCGCGGAAAACTTAGCCGGTGGAGTGGACATATCTTTAGCAGCCTTTGTATCCCCAGCAAGCCTCGCTAGCTCCTGCATGCTAAGACGCGCGTATACTGACAGATGCCAAACTCTCGACTTGGCGTCAGCGAAATCATTCACGTTCCCTTTGAGCGCAAACTGACTGCGTCCGATTGAGCCTTTCACACCTGAGAAGCTCACGTTTCCTGCTTGCGCTTGAACGTCACCGGAGACTTCCTGGACGGCAAAACCATTTACGACCGCCATGAAGGCTGAAACATGGATCTGCCCGTTAATCGTTGGTGTATTAGTTTTCTCGTTTAGGACATAGTCGAGGTGCCCGACTATCTTGCCGTGTGGCTCTGATATCTCATTTTCATGCAGAATAGCTAAATACTTATCGCGCACCATTGGTGGTGTACGTTCGGCTACCAGATATGCGTTCAAATCGCCAACGTCCATTCCGGGAGATTTCATGGCGAACTTCGTTAACACTGAAGATTTGGAGAGATTGTCCATTTTCAATGTCACAACGAGCGAGCCACGCGGTGTGCTAACCTCCATGTCTTCTACGCTCAAATCATCGTCAACGTAAGTGACGTGCCCGCCGCGAATGTGAATTGGGCGTGCCGTTCCCAGTGGTTCAAATTGCACGTCTCCAGGAATCAAAGACGCGGTGATTGTCGGGTTAGCCATCGTACCGTTGATGTGGCCGTCAAGGTCGTTGACTCGCCCTGCCAACAACTCTTCCGCCAAAAGAGGCGTTTCCAATTTCAGATCCTTTAGCGCCACCTTTACGTTCGACAGATCAATATTCTTCGCCTTGATTGCGACGTCCAGATTATTTGGCTTAGACATTACCGCTCGCCCATTGAGCGTGAATGTGCCCTGTCCAATTGCTCCCATCATGTTCTCGAGCCTGAACACGTCCTTTGCAAACTCGAAATTTCCGTCGTTGAGTTCAAATGTACGAGTCTTGTTCTTATCTTGCACGTATAGTTGTTTGACGACGCCTTTAAGAGCAAGTTGAGGAGCCTCCTCCGTGCCTGTAAGGGTTATGTCTACCTGCTTGCAGAAACCTTCCATTTTGTCTGCTGGGCTGGCTGGCAGCTTCACATCCAGTACGGCTAGCAGCTTTCGTGCCGTGCCCAGCTCGATGTTTCTTGCGGCTGCAGTGAGGCGTATCGGAGCTTTACTATTTGTGCCTCCGGTACCGCTTAGCTTGAAGGGCGTGGCCGCGCCTAGAGTTCCGCTTATGTCTGTGAGCTTGAAGGAGTCGCGTTCGAGATAGAAATCCCCTCCAGTTAGCGAGATAAGCTTGCCTTCGTTTCCCATGCTATAGGATATGCCGCTTGGATTTGCATCAAGCGTCCACAACGTTTTACCGCCATTCGTTTTTACGATCAAATTGGCATTTTTGACTGTTCCCGATATTGTCTCGAATCTGGGAGCAAGTTGGTAAATGCCAGTTACTTTAAAAACGTGCTTTAGCTCGTTGAAATCGACTGAATCGAGCGCGACTGTTGTGTCGAAGCTTTGTCTCGATGAGTAGGTGCCACCAACGTGGGCTGTGCCGCTGGCAAAATTGGCTTGTAGATTGGAGACGGAGACTGAGCCGTTCTTGACCTCAAACTTACCACTTGCTGCTGTTGCCGAAAGATTGTTTTTCTTGAGGGTGGCTGCACCATCTTTGATCTTGATCTCGGCGACCAGACTTTTCAAAGGTCCTGCAAGCAGTCCGTCCAATTGCATATCTTGTGTGTTAACCGGAATCTCGTCCTTTTGCTTGGCCAGGGCGGGCACGTTGACCGTAATGTTCTCACCTAGACCAGGCAAAAAGCTGAGGAAATTTCCGGACAAGTGCACCTCTTTGGCTTTTGCACTTAGTATGGGATTATCGAACGAGACTGAAGTCTTGATCTCTTTGTTCAACGATCCGGAACCGTTCAGCTGCAGATTTATCGGGGCCGCTACCGTATGTGGTGGCATTCCGAAGATGGCAAGCTCGTTTGGATCAAACCCGGTCAAGGACACGTTCCAGCTGTGGCGAGACTTCCTCCAGTCGCTCAATGCCCCCGAACCAACTCCGCTTGCCGTTATATGGGTGTGGTATTTGGTCTCAGTTACGTCCGCCGAGAACATAAATGGCCAAGCCATCCAGCCGAGGGGGCGATTGATTGAAAACTTTATATTTTCGGCGTTGAGACCGTCGAGACTCTTTTTATCGCTGCCGCTCTTGTCGATGACGTGTAGCTTGCCGTTTTCGCAGGCCATTCGAGCAATGTATTTTGTCGCGTCTATGTTGGGAAGATCGGAATAGTTCCACTTCCCACCTTTGAGCTTAACCAGCCAAACCTCCGGTCTTTCGAAGACCAGATCCCTGGGAAAGAACTGGCGATGCAAAAGCGGCGTTAGTGCAAGCGTCACTTTACTCGGACCGGCACTGATAAAGTGCGAGCCGTTCATCTCGTCTATCGAAACAGAGTCAAACTTGAATTCGATACCTGTCAGCCCAAGGCTCCAGTTGATTGTTCCTAGATGGACGCGGCGATGTATGTCGTTGCCTATCACGTCGGCGACTTTCTCTGCGTTCCAATCTTTCAGCTCGAAAGAGACTGCTGCATAGACCGCACCCAGACTCAAGATCAGAATGGCCATCGCGATTGCTATGTACTTGCCAGAAAAGAGTGATGCTCGCGTTCCTTTCTTTTCCTTAGGCGGCGCTTCCAGCACGGTTGGCCCTCGTCGGCAAATATGGCGTCGCGCAGCTTGCTCGACTGAACTAGAAGACTATGTTAATCCCATGGGGTTCCCCAGGATCATCCTCTACACACTTCATGAAGTGAAAATTGCCTAGTCAATAGCAAAATCCTGCAAATAGCCAGGCTAGGGTGAGCAAATCAATTTCAGGAAACTGACTTTCTGGTTAAAAAATGGGAACCCAGGCAAAGGCAAGCTCGTCCCACCATCCGTTGGGTCTCCAACATCAACCCCTAACCATAACTCTCGCTCCGCCACTACACAAATTGGAAATTGGTGCAATGACTAAACATTCACCTCAAACTCGAACTCGGAAAATTACAACAGCTAGTGCAGAGAATTCTGCCGCCGTAAGCAAAATCACTAAGGTTAGCAATATAGTCAACCCGGTTTATGCTTCGCAAGAGTACGAAACCCGTTCGCCGGTGGATGGGGAAGTGGCTGTTTTCGCCGCTTCACCGACTAACGGTCTCGCCGCAGTCACTGTCTGTGATGTCATGACGCAGCTTGAGCAAATGAAGATTGAAAACGCCTTACTATTGAAGCGAGTCACCGAGCAAGCACAGGAATTGCGTACCGCTCAGGCTGAAGCCGTGATGGCGATGGACTTGAAAGCCCAATTTATGGCCAATGTCAGTCATGAATTGAGAACACCTATGAGTGGTGTTCTCGGAATGGCCGAACTTTTGAGAGAGATGCCACTCGCAAGCGACCACAAAGAGTTAGTCAATTACATCTATTATTCAGCCGCCGGACTTGTAGATGTCGTCAACAGCCTGCTGGATTTTTCTCGATTGCAAGCTGGAAAATTGCTCCTAGAACGACAGCCGTTCTCCCTTTCTTCAATGTTGCGCCCAATTGAAGAAAAGTATGCCGACCTTGCCACTAAGAAAGGATTGAGATTTAAAGTAAGCGTTGCTCCATCCGTTCCGGAACAACTCATTGGTGACGATATTCGAATTCGTCAGGTACTGTCTTGTCTTGTGGACAACGCCGTCAAGTTTAGTGGAAAGGGATACGTGCGTATTTCTGCGCGAGTCGACAAATTCATCGAGAACATGGTCGTGCTGCGATTCCGTGTTAAAGATACAGGAATTGGGCTTTCATCCAGTGAGCAGGAGCGAATCTTTGTTCCTTTTTCGCAAGTTGATGGAAGCAATACAAGGCGTTACGGCGGTGTCGGCCTTGGTCTCTCCATTTGTACGAGGCTGGCGAAACTGATGTCCGGATCGATCTCTGTCAAAAGCAAACCTGGCCAAGGAACAACGTTTGACTTCGTTGTGCCGTTGGAAACTAAAAAGTAGGCGTGTGCGACAAAGCAGATACAGTAAGTGAAGGACAGTTGTCATGGCAGAGGCTCAGAAATACGTACTAGTCGTCGAGGATGACGACACGCTGCGTCTGTTAGCAACCAAACAACTGTCAAGACTTGGATTTATTGGGCATTCGGTAGGGGATGGATACGAAGCCGTTGAGCGATCGAAAGAGCATCCATATTGTCTGATTTTGATGGATGTGCAAATGCCGAGGATGAACGGTTTAGAGGCGACAACCGCCATACGGCGCCTCGAATCAGCAAAGCAACACCGACGCGTACCGATTGTGGCGATGACTGCCAATCCTGACCGTGAGCAATGTATCAAAGCGGGCATGGATGACTTTATTTTCAAACCTGTTCTTTTAGCACATTTGAGAGAACTGCTTGATAGGTGGGCGTCTCAGCCGGCAGTATCAGCTTGATTGAGAATGGCGCACCAAATTTTTAACTCTGTCAGCAGGTCTGGTTGTTACCTTTTTCGGTTATTGGTGCAGGGTTCAGCCTATGATAATCTAAAGTCTGGAGAGAGTTGCAAGGTGCTGTGTGAGCGAGATTTTCGGTAATCACAAGGTTGTGTTGGTAGTAGACGACAACGCTACGATGCGGAAGTTGCTGACTGCACAACTAACGAAGTTAGGTGTCGCTTCCGATACTGCCAACGATGGGCAGGAAGCGCTCGATAAGATTGCCAATACGCGCTACCGCATGGTGTTTATGGATATTCAGATGCCAGTAATGGATGGTCTAGAGGCGACCAAACGTCTTCGTGAGCGAGAAAAGGAGACGGGCAACCACGAAACTATAGTTGCCCTAACCGGTCATTGTTCACGGGCCGACTGTTTAGCCGCAGGAATGGACGACTACGTAGCAAAACCGATGAATATTGCAACCTTGAAAAAGGTTGTAGAAAAGTGGGTTGACGAGCCGCAACCCGCTTCTACTTAAAACTGCGGCAACAAGACAACCGCCTGGTGAGTCAATCAATTCAAAACCGGGCATCGACAGCACGTAACCCGACACACCTGGTGGAGGGCGGATGAACGAAATAAAAACTAACGAAACAAGACCGAACGAAGAAAAGAAGAGAGTTCTTTTGGTCGAGGATAATATCGTCAATCAGAAAGTGGCTGTCTTGTTGTTACAGCAGTTCGGACTAGATGTTGTCGTTGCAGAAAATGGTCTGCTCGCTTTGCAGTCGGTGCAGAAAGACACTTATGATGTGATCCTGATGGACTGTCAGATGCCTGAAATGGACGGCTTCGAGGCTACCAAAGCTATAAGGCGATACGAAGCCTTACAGAACAGATACACGCCAATTATTGCTGTAACAGCTCTTGCCATGGTTGGTGACCAGGAGCGATGTATTGCTGTAGGCATGGATGACTATATTTCTAAACCAATCGACCGGTACGTCCTGAACATTAAGTTGAATCATTGGTTGCAGAAGGAGTTCGTGCTGCGTAACCAGGAGTTGGCGAGAAAATATGCTCAACCGTCCGGTTTGCAATCTGAAAGCGAATATGATCCGGTCAATCTAACAGAGCTTCGTGATTACTATGGCGAAGATTTGAACGATGTTCTCAAAACATTCATTGAGAGTACGAGCAACTACATTCTTTCAATCAAGCAATCGATCTCTGAGCATGACCACGAATCGCTCGCTCGTTATGCTCATGAACTGAAAGGTTCCAGTGCCTCGGTTGGTGCCAAGCAGATGGCTAAGCTGGCTCTCTACCTGGAGCGAGCTGCCGGATTGAGAGATTGGAAGGAAGCGAAGGACACTACTGAAGCACTCATCAATTCGTTTGACTCGGTACGAGCGTTTCTGGAGAAGTCTCCGACTTTGTCGAGCGAAGCGGTAATTCTTCCAATAAGAGATTAAGTAAGACCGCAAATATAAGCATGGCGCCGTAAATGCGGTAAATAATCTTCATTGATGAGTAAAGTGAGTCGACTACCTCTTCGATTACCGAGTCTGCATGAAGCCCGGACTTCGTTGGCAGAAGCGCGGCTTCAATTGCTGGTTTTAGCTTGCTCGGCTCGATCGGATTCTTTAAAAGCGTCATTGCCGATGGTGGCAGATTCTTGAGAGACTGTTTGTCGTTTAGATTTCCGCTATAAAAGAAAATTAGAAGTGAGCCGAGGCAAGCCACCCCAAGCGTGCCGCCCATCGAGCGTGAAAACTGCGACAAACCGGTTACGGTGCCGATCATATCGTCCGAAACGGCATTCTGGATTACTACAGTGTATACGGGAAGCAGCAAGCCTATGCCTATGGCTGCTACAACCATGCAGCCGATGACCGCTGCAAGCGAGGTTGTAGCACTAAATGAAGAGAGGACCAGTACTCCTGTGCTCATAAGAAGAAGTCCTGTTAGAACTATGACTTTGTACTTGCCTGTGCGCGACATCCATTGACCACCAAGGATGCTAGAAAGAGCCACGGTCAGTATCAGTGGGCTTAGCATAAGTCCTGACCGAGAGACCGACAGACCGCGTACACTTTGCATGTACAGAGGAACAAGCAGGCTTGCACCGAACATGCCAACGCCGTATATCGCTAGCGAAATTATCGATATGAAGACAATCTTCGAACTGATTTGTTGAATCGGCAAGAATGGTGAACGGGCTGTTTTTTCAACCTTTATGAACAACCAGATAAGCAAAACGAACAGAAAAGTAGAAGCTGCGTTTATCCACATTCGCCCCTTAAGCGGTAGACTGAGTGCAACTAAAAGTGCCAGGCTGGAAAAACAAAAGAGGACAAGTCCCTGCCAATCTATGCTATCAAAGTTGTTTGAGTCGGTACCGCTGAGATTTTCGTCGATGCTGCTCGCCGCTTCTTCTTCTTCTTCTTCTTCTTCTGGCGTTTGTTGAGGTTGAGCCTGGGGCTGAGGCAGTTGAAACGATCTAATAAAGGTGGCAGTTCCGATCAGCCCTATTGGTAGATTGACAAAAAAGAGCCATCGCCAGCTGAAAACATCTGCGACATAACCACCCAGTGTTGGACCGACAATCGAAGCAAAAGCAAATACTGCAGCGAAGTAGCCTTGGTAACGACCTCGCTCTGCTGGGCTGAACATATCGGCGACGACACTGAACGCCAAACTGACGAGGGCACCACCACCGATACCTTGCAGTATCCGATAGACGATTAGTTGTGTCATTCCGTCTATTGGAAGGCCCGGTAGATTAACTGCAGAACCGCAGGCCAGCGACGCAACAACGAACACAAGCACTGCCACTAACAGACTACTTTTTCGGCCGTAGATATCTGACAGCCGCCCAGCCACTGGCACTGCAATAGTTGAACTAAACAGATAGCCCGTTGTCGCCCATGAGTAACGGTCAAAACCTCCAAGCTCGGCGATGATGCGCGGCATTGCCGTAGTTATAACTGTTTGGTCGATCGCTGCCAGCAAGAGGAAGAGCTGCAGGGCGATAATTGTTGGTGCTTTCCTCACGGCCATAGCACCATGGCTGAAGTCGCCTGAATACGACGTCTTCGCGTCTGTGATATTAGCTTGAGCATGAGAATTTGCAACATAGTGCTGATTATTTCGTCGCTACTCCTGAAAACAAAACGAGGCGGTGATTATGGACATTTTCAGTTATTTTGACGATGAAACTCATGATATCGAAAAGAAGTTGGATGATGTGGTGAAGAACTACCAGCACTATAGTACGGAACTTGTCTTCGATAAGGTCAAGGTTATTTGCGATTCCATCATGGCCCACCTGAAAAAGCAGGAAAATCTCTTGCTTGCCAACATAGATAAAAATGAAAAAATCGATCCGTTTTTGACCGAATGCCAAACTGACAGAGCCAAAGTCGAAGAAGAGATCGGACAGCTTGTCATGATTCACGTTAATGAACCGCAGTATGATGAACAGTTAGCCAAACTGCTCAAGGTTATAAGACAGCATATCGATTTTTCGCGCTCCTTCTATGCCCGCTTGAAAGAGTCTGTTCCAGAGGCTCAGATCGAAAAAGTGAACGACCAACTTAATCAGCTCGTGTTGCATTCGGTCGATTACAACACGTTGCAGACGAGCGGTTGAACCGGGGTTTAGCTTTAGTCTGTGCCGGAAAACGTTTTGTGCAGCCAATCTTTTAGCTGCCATGCCAGGTCTTCGTGTCTACTTTCTAGTCTCGATTGCAGATGCGCAATATATAAGTCAATGTTGTTTACTGGTGCACCGACGAGTTTAGCGGCATTGTAATAGTGGAGAGCTTGGTCGTAGTCGCCGCGATAGAGCTCCAGTTCTCTCGCTAATAAGAAGTTGGCAAGTCCGTCGCCCGGGTTCCTCTTCAGGCAACGTTGAAATTCTGATTGGGCAAGGTCGTGCATCCCCAGCTTAGAGAGGCATTCTCCAAGCCCGCGATGGAAAGAAGGGTCCTGCAGATAGCGAGCATTTTGGTCTAAAGTAAGACTGGATGTTTTGACAATTTCAGAGACTCTCTCTTTTGGTACGTGTTTTGCCGCTGCAACGAAAATGTCTGTGCAGTTGGTATCGTCGAACTCTTTTGAAGAAGACAGAGCCATCTGTACGATTGCAGGCTCGAGGGCCTGTTCGTAGTGTCCCGTCCAATAGGCCACTTGCATATATTTGCGAGCGAGATTCGGCGAAAATATAATCCTGCCATAAGCGCGTTGAAGCCATGGATAGGCTGCCAGGAACTCTTTCCTGCGGTAGTGAATGTCACCTATGAGCAAGAATGCTCCCGCTGCGTCGGGAGTTAGTGCAAGCTGCCTTCGCGCTAGATAATATGCGTCGTCCAGCCGCCCTTGGGCTAGACGTAAGGTGGCGATGCTTATATCTAAGTTTGGAATTGGAGTTTTAGATTGGCTTGCTTGGCTGAATAGTTTGTCCGCTTCTTTTAGCTTGTTCTCTTTGAGCAATACGAAGTTTGCTTCCCAAAAGCTCAATTCAGGATTTGACGGAAAGCGTCCAATTCCGACACTGGCAACCTCTCGAGCAAGTTCAGTCTGACCGTTTTCCACGGCTTGATGAATCAATCTAATCAGCGGTGCCGGATCATTGGGTCCATATTGCGCTGCCAGTCGAAATTCGGCCGTCGCTTGATCTGGTAAACCTAAGCGGAAATAGCACGTGCCGAGAAAGAAGTGCGCCTGATAGTTATGCGGATCTTTCTGAACGACTAGCGCCAAATCGTTCATCAGACTCTCGGTTGGATGGGTGGAGCTGTTTAACTGCTTATAGGCGTCCTCAATGAAATTATCCGACGTCTGAACGGCAAGGCATGTGGCGGGCTGGCAGAGAAGTGCAGCTGTTAGGACTAAGTGCTGGAGGCTTTGCTTAATAGACGTTTGTGTCATCTTTTCATACATGCTTTGTTTACTTGAGGCGACAGACATGACGACCAGAGAGCATGGTCAACGAGAGAATATTAGACGATTCTTTTAGGTTTTATCATGGGTGATAATTTTTAGTGGCTAATTGTCCAAAATATCGACAGGTGCCAATTATGAACCAGCTTAGAGTTACCTGCGACGGGTATAATGAAGGCATCTTCATCTTCCCTTGGTTTTAGGCGAGGAGACCTCAGGTCGAGAAACTCAAGGGTGAATGAACAACCAGGGATCTTCGGTTTGTTTGGAAGGCTAGAAAGCTAAATCAGGTGGCTTCAACGATGCGGCAGAAGTCAAAGCGAAATTGCAAGGGTGGTACAGGGATCGCGGAACTCGGTCCAGCACTGTTCATTTTAATCATCGTAATTTTGATACCGATGATGGATATGCTCTATCTGATGATGTCCTATGCGGCAGGTTGGATGCTCAATCACCAGACGACTCGTGAAGTAGCCGTCAAAGATCCAACCGATGCAACGCAAATAAAACTAGGAGTTCAGATAGCTGATATGGCATGGCGAAAAACGTTGCTTTGCGGGCTTGCCCAAGCAACCGGCGCTATCGCCCAAGAACAAGTGACCTTCGTTGATGCCTCTAACAATCCCTATGTCTCAAATTTCTCAGTAGACGGAAGCAGCAATGTCTCTGGAGCTGCTACTACGGCGCCTTCTCGGACGACGCAGCCAGTGAACACGGCTTTGAACGTGGCGACGGTCCAGGTCGTGACACAACTACCGGTCAAACCACTCTTTGTCGTGCCTTTAGTCAATAACTGTCCCGGTTTGAGCGCGCCAGTGATTTTTAGTTACAGCGGTCAGCGACCGCAGGAGGAAAAAGGGCTGAAATAGGCTTGCAATGATGGTCTATGTCATCTAATTTCAAGAAGGCTCGGGGGTGTTTCGCAATATGTTTGCCTGGAATAGGATCGAATTCCGCAAGAAGACTGGCAGATCCAGGTCGATTGGTAGCAGTATTATTGAGACGGTGGTTGGGTTAACGGTCGTTATTCCAATACTTCTCGTTTTGGTCGACTGTGCTGCAGTTGTCATCGCTCAAACTTCAAACGATGCTCTCTGTAAGCACGCGGCGAGAGCCGCCGCAGAATGCGCCACTTTCTCCGATGTTGGTGCTCAAGTTGGCGGGCAGACGGCAGCTCAAAATGTGATCAATCAGTACAACTCCGGCAACCCGAGTCTCACCTCTAACGCGCAATGCACAGTCACACCATTGCCGGATGCGACAACATGGCAAAATGTGAGAGTGAACACGACACTAAAAGCTGTTTTGCCTGTTCCCGTGCCATTTACTAACATCGCCAATTTTACTTTCCAGGCACAGTCACAGGAGCCAGTAGTTGCGAACTTCGCCCAGTAAGGACCGCCGTCACATTACTCTTTCTCGAGTTTCGTGACAGCGTCATTAGCGTGACTTGCTGCTTCTGGAATGAGAACTAGTGGCAATGTCTTAATTGGCACATCTTTTATGTCTTCGAACGACACGTCTTCGACGCCTTCCCTGCATTTGTCTAGAATCTTGTCTTTTGTCATCTGTTTCGAATCATAGATAACGACAGCTCCGTAAGGACTCTTCAACATCACTTCCGCCTTCACAGTTCCCGCCAGAGTCTTCATTCTGTCTTGCATTTTGTGCAAACAAACGGCACAACTTTTGCCGACTACACGAAAATCCAGTCGATGCAAGGAATTGGGATTGTACTGATGCAGTGCTCCATTTTCAGTCTTATGCGTTTCGACTGCACAGGCTGCATTTGTCCAGTCGCTCGAGAGCGACCCTATGGCTAGAGTTGCAATCAACAGGCTGATGCTGTTTAGTTTATCTCTCAGCACAGCAATTCCTCCATTTCGACACCGTTTGAGACTTAAGTAAGAAGCTAGAGTTTATTATCACCGAATTTTCGATTTAGTGTGTATTCTGTGCTTGTGGTGTATCAGGCTGCATGACTGTTCGTTTTTCCATCTTCTTTGTCACGTCTTCTAACAGCCGTTTGTAATATAGATTGCCTGGCTGTAGCTCTAGTGCCTTGGCGTATTCGCGTTCGGCATCGTTATCGAGCTGTATGTTTTCATAAGCCTGACCAAGACCGACGTGATTATCTGCACTGTTCAGCTCTTTGACGCGTCGCTGCCATCGATTGACGATGTCGTAGCCCGGCTGATTTTCGTCAACACGTTTGTAGTCGAAAGTAAATAGAATATCGACATGTGATGGTGCCTTTGCCGGAAGCGGCGGCAAATGCGTGTTGGTTACTGCCTTTAATGCCGCTTCGTCAGCTTCGTGTACGCCGCTCAATGTTTCGGCTTTAAGATCTGAGATGTGTCCGTCTTTGTCTACCTTAAAGACGGTTACGATGTGTAGGCTATGCGCACTTCTGGGCGGAAACCAGTTTCTTTTTATACGCCTTTGCATTTCGGCCATGAAAGGACCAAAATCGATCTCATCTCCCTGTTTGGCATTCTTAAGCACAGCGAGCAGTTTCTCGTCGACGCGCGCAGGCACTTTGCTTGATAGATTCTCGCTCTTCATGAGCTTTTTGTATTTTTCATATAGCGGTGCTGCTTCTGTTTTACGGCCGAGCTTCCAGAGCGAATCGGCAAGATTTAAGTAAACCACCTCTCGCGATGGTTCGAGCATAACGACTTTCTGGAAGACTCTTACTGCAGGCTCGTCTTTGCCTGTCTCTTGTAAATAAAATCCATAGTCGTTCAAAGGAGCTATATAGTCGTTTTTCGAGATACTAGCTTTCTTTAAAGCGCTATCCCAAGTATCTAAAAAAATGGCAGGCTCCTTGTCAGGGTCGCTGACTTTGTTTAATTCAACGAAGCTGATTAAAGAGAAGTACAGTTTCAGTCTCCGCAGCGCGTCATCTGTTTGTTTGCGTCTGTAGTTCGTCTTCGCGTCTTTGTAAGCCCGCCTCAATCCTGTTGTTAGTAATTCACTCTTCTTTCCGGCAGTCAATTCATCAAACGACTGACCGGAAAAGATTTTCTCGCACTTTTCGGTATTACCAGCGATGGCGCTATTTATCGCTGCCGTAAGTCGTTTCTCTTCAGGTGAAGATGCAGGCTGTGCTCCGCCTGTCGACGATGTGAGCGCCGGTTGTCTCGGAGCGGCTGCAACGCCTGGGAGCATTGAACCGTTTGTCAGCATGAACAACAGGAAAAGAGAGTTTGATACCGTGGAGATTCCGAGAGCGTCTCTTTGCATATGTGGTCTCCTCTTAGGAGTCGCTTACTTGATGCCGAGTGCCTCTGCAATTGAGGACGAATAGGGCTTCTTCAAGATTCCTGCTTCGGTGATGATTCCAGTAATTAGTTCAGACGGTGTGACGTCGAAAGCCGGGTTGAACGCTTTTGCATTTTTGACTGTATGGAAAGACTCTTCGGAGCCTGTGATTTCGCTCGCGTCTCTCTCTTCGATCGGAATGTCCTTACCGTGGCTTATGCTGGCATCAAAGGTCGACAATGGTGCCGCAATGTAGAACGGTACATTGTGGTGACGGGCGACAATGGCCAGATTGTATGTGCCAATTTTATTTGCCGCGTCACCGTTTCTTGTGATTCTATCGGCGCCGACTATGACCAAGTCTATCTTCTTATTTGCCATGAGGAACCCTGACATATTGTCGCAGACCAGGGTGGCCGGAATCTTGTCTTCCGTAAGTTCCCACATCGTGAGCTTCGCGCCCTGATTCCGAGGGCGTGTTTCGTCTACATAAACATGTGGATTCAACCCACGATTGTGCGCGGTTCTTACGACTCCGAGTGCTGTACCCCATCCACATGTAGCGAGTGGACCAGCGTTGCAGTGGGTAATGATATTGGCATTCGGCGGAACTATTTCGGCACCATATTCGCTCAAAGTCATATTGCATTGAATATGTTCGTCGAGAATGGTCTGCGCTTCATCAATTACAAGTTGAATAAAGTCGTAGACGGTGGGACTGTTCGCTAAAATGTTCAGGCAATAAGAGTGCATGCGCTCTGTGCCCCAGCGAAGATTGACTGCAGTTGGTCTGGTTGTATTCAGCTCAGTCTTAATCTCTTCGAATCGGTCGTTCAGTCTGTTTGAAACCGATAAGGGCTGTTTTCTAACCTCCTCCGGAATAATAAATAACTGATCGTATGTGGCGTCGCTTGCCACCACTGCAACGGAAGAGAGAGCGGATAGACCAGCTTCTAATGCGAAAGCGAATGCGGCGGTCACACCAATTGAAGGAGCGCCGCGAACAATCATGTCTTTGATCGCCTGGCAAGAATCTTGAAAATGGCGGCACTCGAAGTATTTGATCGACTCTGGCAGCACTCGTTGGTCGAGAATCAGAAGTGTGCCGCCTACAAGCTTCAATGGCAGATAGCCTAAATCCAGCCGGTTGCTCATTAGCTCAACTGTCATCTTTGCGGTCCCTGTTCTCGTGTTCTGGGTATTTGTCTACTTGTGTGATTCTGCTTATGTCTTTCCTCGACTTCTGCAGTTTGTCCTTAAGCAAAAAGCAAGCTCGGAAGCTTGCTTTTGTCGGTAATCTGGTTGGTCTCTAGCGATCCGGTCCTCTGGATTTTAGAAACTCGGGAATGTCGAGGATGTCTGATGCAATCTTCCGCATCTCGTTGTTTTGTTGCTGCTGGGGTTGCGGTCTTTGCACTTCCTGGTTGCGTGGTGGTTGCGGCGGGGCAGCATGCTGACGCTGTGGCGCTTGGTGCTGAGTGACCATATCAAAACCTGTCGCAATGACTGTGATCAGCACTTCGCCGTGCAATCTGTCATCGAGAACGGCTCCGAAAATGATATTCGCTTCTTCGGAGACCGCGGAATAGATAACATTGGCAGCTTCTTGAACTTCGTGAAGAGTGAGATCCGGCCCGCCAGTGACACTGAATATGACACCAGATGCTCCGTCGATCGTTGTTTCGAGCAATGGGCTGTTGATGGCGTTTCTGGCGGCTTCAACGGCACGTCCTTCGCCTGTGGCGCGACCGACACCCATGAGTGCCGAGCCGGCGGTCTGCATAACGGCCTTCACGTCGGCAAAGTCTACGTTGATCAGACCAGGCACCGTGATGATGTCAGAGATACCCTGTACACCTTGCATCAATACTTTGTCGGCTTCGACAAATGCTTCTTGCATAGAGGCGCGATGGTCGACGACTTCCAACAAGCGTTGGTTAGGAATGACGATCAGTGTATCGACACGCGATTTGATTTCGTTGATGCCAGTTTCGGCCTGCTGGCTGCGTCGGCGACCTTCAAACAAGAACGGTCGGGATACGACACCCACCGTCAATGAACCGTTCTCTTTGGCGATCTCGGCGACGATCGGGGCAGCACCAGTGCCGGTGCCACCGCCCATGCCGGCCGCTATGAATACCATGTCTGCGCCTGCAAGTGCAGCTGCAATCTCTTCTCTGCTCTCTTCGGCGGCTTTGGTTCCGACGTTGGGATTACCACCAGCACCAAGTCCCCTCGTTAGTTTGGAGCCGATTTGCAGCCTGTTTTTAGCAGCTGACAGGTCCAACGCCTGAGCGTCTGTGTTGCAAGCCCAGAATTCGACACCATTTAAGCCTGCCGAAATCATTCTGTTTACAGCGTTGGAGCCGGCGCCACCACATCCGATTACCTTGATGTTGGCTTTCAATTCCAACTTGCTACCCTTGTCGTTTTTTTCCACTCGCTCAAGCACGACGAGAACCTCTTCTAGTCCGAATAATAATCAATCACTCATTTATGTCTATGTCACGGGTTTGACTCGTGAACGGCATGCGGCGCTGACACGATATGAGTCAATCGCATCGCTGTCCATCACGAATACCCGATTCCGGCTATGTTAGAAGGTATCAGTACTATTTGCAAGATATTAACGATCTTATGTGTTAAACCTTTTCACAGCAAGAAGGCAACTAGCAAAGGTTTGAAAGGGTTGCCAGTACCTTGACGGTGTTCAGCTGAGATCCCCCAAAATAGGGGAAATCAACTGATGAAAAATTCAACAGAAAGTTACTTTTGTTTGCTGGCAACTTCCTTAATCTTTGCTAGCGCCTCTTTTGCACCCTTATCGTCGGGATTCAGCTTGCAAGCCTCTTCCGCGCATTTGATCGCCTCATGATACTTGCCGTTGGAGACATGTATTCCCGCTAAAAGCTTGAAGGCATCGCTGTTTTTGGGATCTAGCTGTACGCACTTTTGCAAAGACTCCGCTGCCTTGTCTCGGTCGCCCTTGAGAGCATAAGCGTTACTAATGTAGTAAAGCGCGTTGGCATCGTCGGGGTTGAGGTCGAGCGCTTTCTTCTCTTCTGCCAGTTCGCCGTCGATGTCGTTTTTCAATCCGAGCATGGCACCGAGGTCTCGGTGAGCAGCGGAGTTTTGTCCGTTTAGCTTGATCGCCTGTTTGAACTCATTTATGGCGGGGTCTTCTTGATTTAGACGATTCAAGACCTGGCCGAGTTTATAGTGCAAATCGGCATCGTTAGGCTGCATTTTGACGCCGCTTTTGAGCGTGTTGTTAGCTTCTTTGTAGTCGCCTTTGCGAATCTGAGCGCGAGCAAGACCGATGTAACTTTCGGCATCGTCATTCTGCAATTTAATTGCATGTTTGTATTGTTCTATGGCGCCGTCCAAGTTCCCAGACATCAAATAGGCGCTACCCAATCCCTTGCGAGTCTTTGCATTGTTAGGATTGGCTTCTATTGCTGTTTTAAAACGAGTGATCATCGAGTTGATGTCCTCTTGATCGTTTGCGGCAAAAACTTGAGATGAACTCAGCAGTAGTGTCGCTGCAAGGGCCAAGCCTGCAGTAGATGCAAAGCGCTTTGAAAGCACGGAAATTACCTCACGGTGAGAGCAGGAGTCGATGCAATGTTCTGTTTTAGCATTTTTGTCAGGGCAAGTCTGCATGCCGGATCCTGCGGACTCAGTTGAATGGCCTTGCGTACCGCTTCATCAGCCTCAAAGCGCATGTTCAAACCACCATAGGCCTCGCTCAAGCCAAGATAGGCCCAGTGATTTTGCGGATAAAGTCTGATCGCTTCTTTTTCGGCGGCAATTGCGGTTTTGAAGTTCTTCTTCAGCGAATAGCACTGCCCAAGCCCAGTAAAGGCAAGAGAATTCTTTGGGTCTAGTTTGATAAGTTTCATGTACGCCGCAATCGCTTGGTCCAAATTGCCTTTGAGCTCAAGAGCCAACGCTAGGTTGTAGAGCGCGAAGCGATTGTGCGGATCAGATTTGAGAATTTCGGCGAACTGCTCTATTGCATTGTCAACAAGACCTAACTTTTCATAACAGATCCCAAGGTCACCTCGAGCGGCAACGTCGGTTGGATCTAATTCAACAACTTGTTTGAATTGTCCTCCCGCTTCATCGAAAAGCTGTTTTTTGAGCAAGATAGCCCCCAGCTCTTTGCGCGCTTCTGGATTTTTGTTGTTGCAACGCAGAGACTCAAAGATCTCATTGATCGCCTTATCGGTCTGTCCAGCCACATTTAGCGCGCGAGCCAGCTCAAGATGTGCTTCCCAACTTTCTGGGTGCTGCTGGACCGCTTGTTCTGCAAAAGACGCGGCACGGGCGTACTCCCCGTTTTGCCGCAATTTCTTGGCTGCGCTAACGCTTTCATCGGGGGATGCGCCCTTTGCGCTGGCGACGTGGCTCAGTGTTAGTTGGAGCAACATCATCCCCAACGGCACCAAATGAGATATCAAATTTCGTCGACGCTTTTGCATGCTTTTCACGCAACAATTATATTATGAGCTCTCGAAAGTGGCGAGCTGTGCTGCTTGCATCGATTTATAGCGACTGCATGTTGTCTGGATAAGATTTTTATCTCTGTGCGAGGTCAAGGGTATAGCGAAGCTATCTTTTTTAGGCTTGAGAAATTCGCAGATTTTTCCAACCTGCTTATTTTTCGGTTGGTTTTCTTTGTTTTCGGCAAAATCGACCGACGATTTCCGAAAAAACTCTTGAAATTAGTTCAGTCTAAACTTGAGAACGAGTAAACTTGCCTTGAGGGGATTTGCTTGTACAGCCGAGAACCTCGTCCCCTTTGCAAGACTGACGCTGGAAGACAAAACATGCCTGCGGATGCCGCCCCTATCATTTTCCATTGGAGTGAACTGACAAAAACTCCCGAGGTTTTTTGCGTCAAAGTGCTCTTTCCTGCTTTTTACTACACCCTTCATGGTTGGTTCGCTACAGCCATGGCGGTCTTGGCACTTTTTCGTCCTTATGAGCCCTGGTTCGTTCCCGGAACGAACTGGCAGTTGCCTTTGACGCCCGGGATCTTTCCTAAACGGCAGGCAAAATTAGCGAATGCGGTGGCTACGACAATCACCGACACGCTTCTCACAACGGCTGACATACGAACTCAAGTAGAAGGGCTTCTAACCGAAAAGAACATTTACGCAACTGTCGATTTATTCGTTGACTCTGTTCTTGTTGAATTCAGAGATACGACAAAATTGCATCGATTGGCGTCAGATCTTGCCGAGCTCAGTCCGACGCTCTTGCATCATCTAATCAACTCAACCATAGATAGCCTGGAGTCTGGCAAAGACCAACGCGTTGCCAACATTACAGACAAGCTTTTTGATTCGGTCGTTCTGAACACGAGAATCAGTCTCGACCAGGCGACTGAGATCTCAAATCGCGTAATGGAGGCATTTGTAACTCCGGCGAAAATTCGTGGCATCGTCATTAACTTGCTCAGCCCGCAAAATATAAATGCGATCGATGAATCGATTCAGGTTCATGCCGGTGGTCCTTACAAGATTTTGGCACGAATCATTGGTGTGAAGCGTGTTTGTTACGAATGGAGAAACTTTCTCGAGAAAGAGCCAGACCAGGCAGAGCGTGTGGTTGGTGATTTGATAAAGCGATTCGGAATTAGAGATCAACTAGCCGTGGGGATTGCCAATTTCGATATGCGCACACTTCCCCTGCAGACGATTGCCAAGTTGAAGCAGAACGTTATCGAATTTGTGCAAACGTTTTTGGTGCAGCACAGGAGTGAAATATTAGAAGCTCTGACTAAAGTTCAGGGCGAAGCTATGGCTGCTGTTCAGGCCGCGATCATAAGATTCAATCCTGAATCGATTCCCTCGCATTGGATCGATAAAACCAAGACCGAGTTGAGCACGTTTGCTTATGCTTACTTAAAGCGCGAACTCGGCGTTCTTTTAGAGAAAGCTATTCCTGCTTTGGGCATGTATTCTTTGATTTCCAGAAAGATCGAGCTATTTGCCCCCTCGCAGTTAGAACGTTTGGTTCGCCGAGTTTGTGACAGAGAGTTACACTGGCTTGAGTTTTTTGGAGCAGCAATTGGTTTCCTGATGGGATGCACGCAGATAGTAATCAATGCCATTTGGCCATAATTCGGAGTTAGCGCAGCGCAGCAATGTTGCTCAAAGAGACAATCTCCTACTTAAGACGCCGAAGGAAATTGGTTCTTCTCAGAAGTGTGGCGCCGGTTCTTACGCCACTGCCAAGTACAGGAAGATTGCCTCGTTATCGGGTTTTTCGTCCAGATAATGCGCAAGATCTTTTGGTCGGTGTCACACTGGCCAATAAGTACTATGTTCTTTCTGTTCTCGGCTACGGTGGCATGAGCGTTGTCTACAAGGGCAAACAGCTCTCTAGAAACCGCATTGTCGCGGTAAAGACTTTGCGTGTTCAAGGGTTGAATGATGAAAGAACAGTCTTGCGCTTTCAACGAGAAGCTGAGTTATTGAGCCACCTCAATCATCCGCGCATCGTGCAGGTGTCGCATTACGGAACGACCTTGCGCGGACAACCCTACTTCGTCATGGATTATCTCACGGGAGTAAATCTCTCCGATTTGCTTAAGCAAGAAGGTGCTCTTCCTTCTACGCGTGTGCGAGACATCTTCACACAGGTTTGTGGTGCTGTCGATCATGCTCATAGGTGTGGCGTTATCCATCGCGATTTGAAGCCTGGAAATATAATGTTGGTAGGGCGTGAGGAAGGTGTCGATCTAGTTAAGGTGGTTGATTTTGGCATTGCCAGATTTGAGGAAGAAGCTCAGCGACTCACACGCATGGGAGAAGTTTGGGGCAGTCCTATTTACATGAGTCCCGAGCAGTGTACGGGCACCAGTCTCGATGCTCGTTCTGATATTTACTCGATAGGCATCTGCATGTATGAGGCGCTGACTGGCAAAGTTCCCTTCCTTGGCAAAAACTATGTAGAGACTATGTCTTTACAGATCATGGCTGATCCGAAACCGTTTGCGCAGATGCTGCCAAATGTGATTTTCCCTCCTAATTTGGAACGTGTGGTGCGAAAAGCGATTGAAAAAGAGCCGGAGCGCCGCTATCAGGCGATGGGAGAGTTGCGGCATGATCTTGAGGAAGCCGTGGCCGCAGTGGACGGCGGCAGGAAATTGCGCGCATCCTCTTCTGCCATCCAGATGCCTAAGGTTGCTCCTCCGAAAGCAGCTTCTCCTCGGGTGTCACAGAATGTGATGGCTCCTCAGTCCTCTCCAAGAGTGTCTCAGAATGTTGTCACGCCTCCGCAGACTCCTCGCGTTTCGCAAACTCGAGTGACACCGCCGGCAGCACCAAGCGGCGGCAATCCGAGGCTATCCAATCCTCGTATTACCAATCCCAACATGATTCCGCCTAACGTGCATGAATCTCGAATGAGGCGCATAGTATCGCAGGTGATGCCAAATTTTGCCAAGATATGCATAGTTCTCGCCGTAATCGCAGTCTTTGTTCTGGCCTCGCAAATCCTCGGCGACTATGTTAAGAGCAATCCTGAGTGGTCCAAGTATTGGCAATTAACACCAGATTATTCATTGAAAGAGAACATGGAGCCTGAAAAGGAACAGCCTCCGACGACAAACAGCGCTAACACTAAAGACAACGAGTAAAAAAATTACCGTTTGCGCCTATAGTAGTCGAGGAGCTCTTGACTCATTTGTCTGTATTCGGAAAGACGAGAAGAGAATTTCAAAGCTGCATCAGCGCGGCCGAGGTCTCTTAAGGCAAAGGCATCGGCGCCTGCTTTTGCCACCACTTCCATCTCTCGGTCTAGAGAAGCTATAAGTTGAGAGAGCGCGGCTGGCAAATTCATAGGTTGTACGGGGCGGGCCGCATTTGCGGCATTTTGTGCAGCAGCCATGGCTTGCGCAAGCTGATCTGCTGAAGGCGGCGGACCGGCTTGTTGTGGCGCTGGAGCCCGCTGTGCCTGATTCATCGGTGGTATTGTTGGAGAGACCCCCGGTTGCGGTTGCCTTGGTGGCAGTGGCACTCCTTGCTGGACATGTGGTGCCGGCGGCGCCTGTGGTGGTTGTGGCGGTGGGTTTGTCGGCTGCAGCAATTGACTGGCCACCACCGTTTTTTGAGGCAATTGAGCGAACGGGTTGGGTCCGGGACTCGGTAAGCCACCGGCATTACTAGTTGCTTCTTCTGCCATCATTTGAAGCTTTCTAGATATGTTCGGGTCGAGCTTTTCATCCGGGTTTTCAGCGACAGTTTTCCAGGCACTGCCGCTTGACAGAAAACCACCACTGGGCACTGCCGATGGTGCAACAGAAGGCGTCGGTGCACTATCTTTTAGGACCTCCAATTCTCGGCGAATGTGGTCCGGCAGTGGTTGGTTGAACTCTGTCGGGGGTGAACTGTTTCGTTCTGCGTGGGCTTCTCGCTGGTCTTGCCCTCGCACATCGCGCCTGGTCTCCAGATGACTCTTCAAGTCCTCAAGAAACGCTTGTTGGTAGTAGCGCTGGCGTTCGATTTCTACTTGTGGGTCTTCCACAGGTTTCGGAGCGACCAAGCCGATGGCCACGAGATCGAACTCTTCATCTTCTCGTCCTTCGCTTTTTGCAAATCGAATCAGAGCATTGAAGAGTTCTCGTGCGATCGGTTGCAAAAGTTGAGGCGAGATCTCGTGACCGTCTATTCGCCATCCGAGGTTACCGTTGTCGTGATAAGGCTCCATAATCAAAAACGGCTTGAATGTACCGCTGCTGATGTTAAAGGTCATCAGCTTGCTGGTTGGCAAAATGTAGGTTTGGATCGTGTCAGTGGTGCCTTTCATGATCAGAGTCCACAGTCTTGTCGACATCCTTCCGGTAAAGACTGTTACAGGCTCAACGTTTGAGCCCATCCAGCTGGGAGCACCTTCTTTGGTCAAAAATGGGCGCACCCAGTTTAGTTCTAACTCCGAACCAGTAGCTATCTTATTGAATTCGTAGGCGCTGTTTTGAAAGATGTCGAAGATTGAATCAATGATCGCGATCATCGCCTCGTGTACTTCTTCGGCGATGTCTTGATCGCCTTTCGCTGCCGGTGCAGTCTGTGACCCGTGATAAGAGGCCAGCACTTTGCTCTTCCATAAGCCACGTACGCTGTCGCTTTCTTCTTCTTCTTTACCTTGGCGCTGTTCATTTGCTTTGACAACAGCCTGGACCTGTTTTACTTGTTCGGTCAGGTCACCGGTGGTCTTGCCGCTTTCATCAACCGCTTGCATCCGGTATTTTGTAGACCTTTTTCCGGAAGGTGAGCCTGTGCCCTTGCCCTTCGGGTTGGTATCCTTCTGCGACATGTCGAAACCCCATATTCAGGTCGCCTGCTGAGAGCGCGACGTCATTCAGTAAATTGCGTGACAATCCGTACTATTTCATCTACCCGTCAAGCTCGACTGCCTAACTTCTCGCGGCAATTGGAGAGTGGTCAGGCTCACCCGCGAACCGCCTGAACAGCCCGCCCCAGCCTGACAATATGCGAATTTGGCGAGATTTTAAGAGCTTGTCTGTCAAAAGCGTCACTGTTGATAAAAAGAGCTATTATGTATCTCGTTCTCATAATATTTTTGCCGAAGCTTAGTGTTCTCGGCTATATCAGCGGCTTTCTTTAAGGATGCACATGACCGGCGGAAACAGAAACGGCGCCAAGTTCCCTGATAGCGACGCTATCGTTGTGCGTGGCGCCAGGCAGCACAATCTCAAAAACATCGATTTGCGTGTACCGCGCAATAAACTCGTCGTAGTGACTGGAGTGAGCGGATCTGGTAAATCGTCGCTTGCGTTTGACACTATTTTTGCGGAAGGGCAAAGACGCTACGTCGAATCGTTATCGGCGTATGCCAGGCAGTTTCTCGGTCAATTGGACAAACCAGACGTCGATGCCATCGAAGGACTCAGTCCGGCGATTTCAATCGACCAGAAATCGACGAGTCATAATCCCCGGTCGACCGTGGGCACGGTGACTGAAATTTATGACTACATGCGTTTACTTTACGCCCGCTGTGGAACACCGTATTGTCCTGAATGTGGACGTCTGATCAACCCCCAAACGATCGATCAGATCGTCGACCAGGTGCTGGCGCTGGGTGAGGGCACTCGTATTCAAATACTTGCGCCACTTGTGAGCGGGCGCAAAGGCGAGTTTCAATCGATGTTTGCCGATTTGCGCAAAGACGGGTTTGTACGTGTGCGTGTCGACAATGAAGTTCTTGCTCTCGAGGATGACATTCCTCTGGATAAAAACAAGAAGCATTCGATCGACTTGGTAATCGATCGCCTCGTGGTCAAAAGCAGCATTCAAAGCCGTTTAGCAGACAGCTTGGCGCTTGGTCTCAAATGGGGCAAGTCTGCTGTGCTGGTCGAAGTAGTCGATATAGCGTCGGACGGTGATAGAGAGAGTGGTGGCAAAAGCGGTGCTTCTGCAAAAGGAAGGGGCGCCAAAGGTGGTGCCGACTCTGCGACGCCAGTCAAGAAAGAGTATCTTTTTTCGGAGAAATTCGCTTGTGGTGTTTGTAACATTAGCTTTGCCGAAATCTCTCCTCGTGTCTTCAGTTTTAATAGCCCTTATGGCGCCTGTCCAGACTGCCATGGATTGGGCAGCACATTCGAAGTTGATCCGGCTCTCGTTGTACCGGATGCAAGCAAGTCTATCTTGGATGGCGCCATTTATCCGTGGGCGAAAAGTGGCAACGTCTACTACGAACAGATACTCGCTTCGCTTGCTAAACATTACAAATTTAAAGTTTCAACTCCATTTCAAGAACTGAGCAAAGCGCATCAGGGCGCCATCCTCTATGGATCTGGTGAGGAAAAAATCAAACTCAGTCATGATTCCTACGACGGTAGGGAGTTTTGGGAGTACAAAAAAGAGTTCGAAGGCGTTATACCTAACCTCGCTCGTCGACACTCCGAAACGCAGTCAGACAGGGTGCGTCAGGATATTGAGACCTATATGACGCAGATGCCTTGTGCTGTTTGTGGTGGTGCTCGCTTGAAGAAAGAGAGCTTGTCGATTCGGATTGGAGAGCTGTCGATTGCGCAAGCCTGTGCTCTTTCTGTTGAGCGTGCTTTGAGCTTCTTTGCGAGCTTGCCGCAGGAACTGAGCGAGCGCCATCGCACGATTGCGCACCAAGTGCTTATTGAAATTAGTTTGAGATTGAAATTTCTTTCGGACGTCGGACTCGATTACTTAACGCTCGACAGGCAGGCAAACACGTTGTCTGGTGGGGAAGCGCAGCGTATTCGTCTGGCGACACAGATCGGATCGGGTCTGTCGGGCGTTCTGTATGTATTAGACGAACCTTCTGTTGGATTGCATCAACGCGATAATAATCGTCTGATATCCACTTTGAAAAAATTGAGAGACCTTGGAAATACGCTTTTGGTAGTAGAACATGATGAAGATACTATGCGGCAGGCTGACTGGTTAATTGATATCGGTCCTGGTGCTGGTGTTCATGGGGGGTATCTGGTAGCAGCGGGCACCATGGATGATATCGCTCGCGCACCTAATTCATCAACTGGCGCCTACTTGTCTGGACGGAAGGTGATACCGGTACCGAAAAAGAGGCGAGCCGGAAATGGGCTCAAACTAAAGGTTATTGGTGCCCGCCTGAATAACTTGAAGAATATATACGTTGAGGTTCCTTTAGGTCAGTTTGTCGGAGTTACGGGTGTAAGTGGATCTGGAAAATCTACTCTGGTCAACGATTTGATTTACCAATACTTGCGCCATAGCTTGAACGGCTCGGTACCAGCGCCAAAAGGGCTTGGTGGCATGTCCGGATTCGACCATCTGGACAAAGTGATTGATATTGACCAGTCTCCGATTGGACGCACGCCGCGTTCAAATCCGGCAACTTATACCGGACTGTTTGATGTTATTCGCGAAGTCTTCTCGCTAACGAATGAGGCTAAGGCGCGCGGATACCTGCCGGGCCGTTTCTCCTTCAACGTCAAAGGCGGCCGTTGCGAAGCTTGTCGCGGCGAAGGCATGAATGAGATTGAAATGAACTTTCTCCCTTCTGTTTTTGTAGTTTGCGAAGTGTGCAAAGGGGCTCGTTATAACCGCGAAACTCTCGAGGTGAAATTCAAAGGCAAAAGCATTGCAGATGTGCTGGAGATGACGGTGGAAGAGGCGCTAGAGTTTTTCTCAAACATACCGAAAGCTATTTCGAAATTAGAAACCATGCATGAAGTCGGGTTGGACTATATGAAACTTGGGCAGTCCGCCACGACTTTGTCGGGCGGCGAAGCACAGCGAGTGAAATTGGCCGAGCAGCTTTCGAAACGATCGACCGGCAAGACGATCCTGATTCTCGATGAACCGACAACTGGTCTCTCTTTCGCTGATGTAGACAAGTTGTTAAACGTGTTGAACAAGCTCGTCGATGGCGGAAACACTGTTCTTGTAATCGAGCACAATCTCGATGTGATCAAGCAGTGCGACTGGCTCATAGACCTTGGTCCTGAAGGAGGCGAGCGCGGCGGTCAAGTCGTCGCCTGTGGAACGCCAGAAACGATCGCTAAAAACGAGCAGTCTTATACCGGTAAATTTCTCAAGCCGATGCTGGAGCAAAATAAACTTTTGGTCTAGTTGTTTGGATGAGACGCTGGTAATTTGCGAATTTTTCCGATGTTTAGGCGCCTTTTGGTTTACCCGGTCAGCGCTTTGATTTATGATTGAATAAGCATTTGCAGACTGCACTTCGCGACCCGCGCTCAGTCCGGATGAAATGGACGAAAAATCAACACCTCCTGATCTAGCTCCTGCAGCAGCCGATCCTGTTTTTGACAGCCTGCGCAAACGCGGGCATCGAATCACGGCTCAACGTGAGACGATTCTGCAGATTTTCAGAGAGTTGCCTCACGGCATGCATCTTTCGGCAGAAGAGTTACATGCCAAACTGGGAGAACGCGGATCGAATGTCAGTCTGGCAACCGCTTATCGGACGTTAAAGCTTTTGTCGTCGCTTGGGCTGCTGCGAGAGCTAGATTTTGCCGAAGGTCACAAGCACTACGAGCTGAAGCAGGACACTCTGCCGCATCAGCACATTATCTGCATTAGCTGCAACACGACCCTGGAATTCGAAGACCACTTCCTAGAAGAAGCCGGACAGAAAATCGGCGCACGTCACAACTTCGAAGTGATTGATGCTCAGTTCAAAATTTTTGGTATATGCCCAAACTGCCGCCAGCAGCAGAAGCAGCTGAACGCTCCACGGATGAGTGCCAGCGAGGGACGAATGGGTCGAGCTGCCACCAAACCTACTACCAAGCCTTAATTAATACTAAGAAAGCATTGCTCGGACAAAAAGTATCCGGGAGGAAATCAAATTGACCCTTGTAGATGGTAAAGACGGACAGCGCCTGACGATTACGCGAACCGCAGGGAGCGAAATTACTTTGCATGCTTTGCGTTTCGGTATCGGCGAAGGCTCGTCGATCCAGGTGCAAAAGAACATACCGGGCGGACCGGTGATTGTGCTTAGAAACCAGCTTGAAATAGCCATCGGGCGCCAGCTGGCCTGCCTCATCGAAGTCATGCCGAGTGAGTAGTATATACGCATGGTACCCAACGGATTAATCTGCCCCCAATGCAAATGCCCGATAGTGGCGGCAGGTCGCTCTACTGGGATGCACTGCCCTCGTTGTAATACCTGGCTCGATATCGATCCTGTTTGCAACGGCGGAAGCTGTCTGGCTTGCCACAAGACGCAACATGGGAAAACCGTGCCGGCGAGTGCTTGCGTGGAATCTGGAAGTGGATTGCAGTTTGTTCCAACAGGTGAGATTTCTGGCGCTAACCGGGTACAGAGAACTAGCGGGGAGTTGAGTGTTGAAACAGAGACGATGAATGGTCTGAGCCGACTCTGGAAAACCGTTTACCGCAGGCTTTTTCATGTAAGATGAAGCCATGGGGATACGGATACAAGAGCGGTTTCAAACAATTATCAGCATTTTGGTTTGGTGCGAAGGTGGTATTAACGGGATTGTTCAATGGCTAAGGTAAACCCCTGGAAGGTTACAGGGTACAAAGCAGGACAGAATGTCGTATGCAAGGTCTCGCATGCCGAGCCCGGCGGTTATGCTGTCATTATTCCTAAAGACAATCTACCTGGGTTTCTGCCAACGGAGCAGCAACTGAAGCCCGGCGAGGAAGTTCTCGCTCAATACGTTTGCGTGAGCAACAGTCGCATTCTTCTGCAATGCCGTTTTGGTACTAATACCAAACCTGGTGGCGCCAGGCAATCAACAGTCAATTGGGAAGAGCAACTTGACCAGATAGACCAGCGTCCTGCAGCCAACGTTGATTATTCGCGGCCTCAAGAGACAGCAGGGCAAGATTACGGCGAAAACAACGGACAGAACTATCAGGACCAATACGCATCGAACTACAGCGAACAACAAGACTATTCGCAGCAAGATTACGCACAACAGTCCTACCAATCTGATGCCTATGCTTCCGACCAATACGCGCAGAGCTATGCGGAAACGCAAAACAGTTACTCGCAACCGGCGGCCAATCAGTGGCAATCTTCCGATTTTTCGCAAAATGCTTTCGGGCAACCTCAATCAGGAGACCAGTCATACCAACAGTCTCAGCAAAATTACAACCAGCAACCAGAGCAAGGTGGTTATCACCAGAGCTATCAAGGCGTGCAAGACCAAGGTGCTTACGGGCAGAACATGCAGTTCACCCCGCAAAATGCCGCAACTCAGATTCCAACTGGTTTTGGCGGCTCATCGGGTGGCATGCAGTTCAAGCCGCAGTTGCCGGCGGATTATGCTGAGGCCGAAAACCAGTGGTCAACACAATCGATACCACCTCAGTCAAACCCTCCCTATGCTGCACCACCGGTAACACCATCAGCGCCGGCTGCTCCGGCAAACAATTATCAGGACCCATTCCAGCCAACCATTCAAGGTGGAAATCCATTTCAGGCGTCCCAGGTGCAGGCTCCGGCTCAACCACCGGTCGCGTTTCAACCTTCGCCGGCGTCTCCTCCGCCTGCAGGAGCACCTTCTCCGTTCCAGACCGCCAATCAAGGCACAGTCTCTGGCTCATATCAAACGACACCGGCTTCGGTGCAACCAGCTCAAGCCCCGTTTCAACCACCAGCAAATCAATATAGCTCTGGTGGTCAACCGGCTGCTTACCAGGCACCGACTCCGCCAGTGCAGTACCAACCGCCTCAGCTCGCACAGCAAGCTCCTCCACCGGCTCCGACACCACCACCACCGCCGCCTCCTCTTCCAACACCTTCAAGTCCACTTGTTCAAGCCGAGCCGCTTGCACCCAGTGCAAAGAAACCTGCGTCAGAAGATGATTGGGGCTATTCCGGTCAGGGATGGGACGACGATAACCGCTTAACCAGCCCAGCTCCTACGCCATCGTTGGCGTCTGAAGCTGACGCTGCGTTCCGAGTCTGGGCTCCACAAGCTCATCCCCGGGAATTTCATTTGAAACGAGCCACAGACCTTGTGCCTCCAGCCTTTGATCCTTCTAGCCTCGCCACGTTTACTGCTGAAGAGCAAGACCTGGAGTGGTTGATAACTGATATCGAAGGCGGTATGCGTACCGGTTGTGTAAAGGCTGTCAGTCAATCGAGTATGTCTCGCTCTGCCGCCTTGCTCTACAAAGGACGCGCTGTTGGTTGCATTTATGGACGCAAACAGCAACCAGAAAATTACGGCACAGAGCAGAGTTTGCAAATCATGATGCAAGATCTGGAGAAACCAGACACTGAGGTGCAGCTGTACGATCTGCCGGAGAACATAGTTCTTCCCATGTCGGCTCTTTTCCTTGGTTACCCTGTCCCGCGCGAAGAGAAGGTTGATGCGCGCACTTATATGGATTACATGTGTAATTGGTTTGCCAGTAAGACACAAACGGCATGCCTGGCAATTACCTTCCCGTCTCGGTCTGCCACTTGCTTGTGCTTCATATTCGAGGGTACCTTCTGTGGTGCATTCTATGTTGAGGAGCAAAAGTTCACACCTGATAAAGAGTTTGTCTATCAACTGATGCAGACAGACCCTCAAGCTTCAGTAGAAGCGAATATATTGCCGCCCGAAATGACATCGTCAGCGGTGCGATTCGGTTTCAATTTGAGTATGGCTCGCAAGAAGGGCTATTAGAAACGGCCATCGCCGGTTGCGGGCGGTGCGTCTGCAACTTAATATTTGGCGCGCAATTTTTTGACCGTTTCGGTCGGAATCGTTATTCTGTAAACGTTACCTGTACTACATCGATGTCTTATGGATTAAGGTCATGTCAAACAACATTCCAAACAGCTCAGGAGAGAAATACCGCGCAGCGATCGTTGGTGCGACCGGTATGGTCGGACAACAGCTCATTCGTATGCTCAAGTCCCACCCCTGGCTCAAGGTTGTCAAAGTCGCTGCTTCTGCCGGGTCTGCTGGAAAGCAATACGCCGAAGCTGTCGGCGATCGTTGGTGTATGGACTTTGAGATACCTGCCGATATCGCCTCGCTTACCGTTATCAACGCAGAAAGCGTGCAAGAAGTAGCGGCGGGCGTTGATGTTGTCTTCTCCGCAGTGGCGGCGACAAAAGAGGAGATTTTGCGTCTGGAAGACGCTTATGCTAAAGCCGGTGCTTGGGTCACTTCCTGCAATTCAGCTTACCGTATGGACCCACTTGTTCCGATGATGATTCCTGCTGCCAATGCCGACCATCTTCAAGTTATCGAAAAGCAGCGGAAAGAGCGTGGTTATACTACAGGCGCGATCATCGTCAAAAGCAACTGCTCTATTCAAAGCTACGTGATTGCCCTAGAGCCGCTCAAAGAGTTTGGCATCGAAAAGATTCGCGTTCATAGCGAACAAGCGATCTCTGGTGCTGGAAAGACATTCGCAACTTGGCCTGAGATGTTGAACAATCTGATACCACTTATAAACGGTGAAGAGCAAAAGTCTGAGATCGAACCGTTGAAGATCTGGGGCACCGTGGGTGCCGCCGGCATCGAGATGGCAGTGGAGCCTAAGATCAAAGCCAAGTGCGTGCGTGTCGCCGTCCAGGATGGTCATACTGCATATGTTGATGTGAAATTCAAAAAGCAACCGACTGAAAGGCAAATTGTAGAGCGCTGGAATGCTTTCTCAACTTGCTCGGAGTTGCCGTCGGCGCCGAAAAAATTCATCCATGTGCGTTCTGAAGCTGACCGCCCGCAACCCCGTCTGGATGTAATGACTGAAAATGGAATGGCCGTTACCGTCGGGCAGCTGAAGATCGATGAGGATGGCGTATCGTTTACGGCGTTGGCGCACAACGCAATTCTTGGCGCCGCCGGTGGTGCTGTACTGGCGACGGAGCTTGCCATTCAGAAGAAGTTAGTGCAACAACGCAGTTTAGCGCTCGCCTGATTTGATTTAGCGTTGACTTAAATTCTAAGTCAAGCAAAAGCCGCTTCCGTTCTTGACGTGAAGCGGCTTTTTTCATAGGCGTTCTTGGAAAATTTAGGAATTCCAGGATGGCTGCATATGCTCGCTCTCTGATTCGGCGCCAGAGTCTTGATCGTCTTGCTGTTCGTTCTCGACGTGCGCGTTGGTCTGATTGTGCTCCTGACCATGCTGCTGCTCGTCTTCACCTACACCTTCACCTTCATGTTCGTGGTTGTGTTCATGATGATGTTCGTCGTGCAGATGCTGTAGATGTTGCTGTTCATGGACAGCGGCTTCACCTTCAGACTGTCCGTACACGGGGATGGTCAGTTGCGTGCCTTCCCAGTCTTCTTCCTGCTCATGTTCAGAACCGTGTTCGTGCGACTCGTGAGCGTGCAATTCATGCATGGGCTCAGGTTGCCCTTCTGTTGCCTGATTTTGTAACTCATGCTCAGAGGTAGCGCTAACTGTTGGAGCCTTCGCTTTCAGCCTATAGACGCCAGTAATTGGATCGAGTTCTGTTTCGTAAGGCGACTCGACTTCCGGTGTTTCGAACTTTTCCTCCACGGCGGCTTCGGCTTCGATCTCCGACTCAGCTTGTTCGACTGGATGCGAGGCAATGACGACAACGTCTTCGATGTCTACTTCAGGAGCAGCGCTAATCTCTTCAGCTTCGTCTGCTTCTTCGGCTGCCGACTGACGGCGAGCTCCCATGTCTTGATAGACCTGCTCGACTTCGGAGATGCTTTCAGACAAACTGTTTGCAAGCTCTGATTCGTCGCTCTCTTCGGGAGCAAAGAATGGTCTCTCGACTGCATAGTGTGCTGGTTTTGCGTGACTTTGAACGACATCATCTTCGTTCTCTGAATCGTCTTCATCGTCGTCACCGGAATATTTGTTGAACGCTGCAGGAGCTTCCTTCGCTTGCAGCAGATCATCCGGCATCTGCTCGAGAATGTCCTCTGGCACAAAAGCGAGCGCATCTTCTTCTGGCTCAGCTTCAACAGTCGGCATGATTCTGCCATTGCTGGCGGTAGCTGCTCTCAACACTCCGGCCTGTTGCTTAATTGCCCCCCGGCGGGAGCCGCGAATCTTCGCGCTGTCGTCTTCCTTCGATTTGAAGGTTATCACTCGCTTGTGCTCTGCGTGACCTATCTCTAAAGTTGGCATGACACCAAGACCTGAGCAAGCCGTGCAGTGAACAGTAAATAGTTCGCGCAGACTCTGTCCCTGGCGACGTCTGGTCAATTCGACAAGGCCTAGGTCTGACAGTTGTCCACATTGAGGTTTAGCTCTATCCTCTTCCAGTACACGCTGGAAGACTTCCAGAACTTGCTGCTGGTCTCGGCGGCTATCCATATCGATAAAGTCTACGATAACCATACCGCCGATGTTGCGCAGGCGCAGTTGGCGTGCAATCTCCTGTGAAGCTTCAAGGTTTGTTCGTCTCACAGTTTCGGCTTGAGTTCTTGAACTGGTGAATCGTCCCGAGTTGACGTCTATAACAGTGAGCGCCTCTGTCGGTTGAATCACTAGGTGACCGCCGCTCGGTAGCTCCACTCTATCTGAGAGCGCAGCCTCAATCTCTTTATCGATGCCTTTGGCAACCAGAATGTTCTCTTCTCCTGTGTGGAATGAGACCTTGGTCGTTTTGCTCGCCCAGCCCTGTAGATATTCTTGTGCGCGTTGTTGCCCGTCTGCTGTATCGCAAATGATGTCAGACACTTCATGCGAATATGCGTCTCTGATTACGCGGAAGAGCAGATCTTGGTCGCGATATATGAGTGTAGGCCCAATCGAGGCTTCGCCTTCTGACACTACAGTTTGCCAACGGTCCCAGAGCTGCTCGAAATCGTCAAATAGTTCTTGTTCGCCTTGACCCTTGGCCTCGGTTCTGATTATGAGCCCAATGCCTGGTGGTTTCATCAAATTGACCACAGATTTAAGGCGAGCCCTCTCTCTGGCTTCACTTATGCGTCGCGATATTGAAACGCCTCTTTCCTCTGGCACCAAAACAAGAAATCTGCCGGGTAAACTGATGGCGGTCGACACGCGCGGACCCTTGTGACCGGTCGGCTCTTTAGTGATTTGAACGAGCAGTTTTTGTTTCGGTACCAACCGCTCCTTGAGAGGTCCTTGACCGGGAACGTCGTTGGCGTGCAAAAAGCCCATTTTGTCTTTGCCCAGATTAACGAAAGCGGCGTCAATACCAGGCAGAATAATTTCTACCGTTGCCGAATATATATCACCGAGCAGCAGTTCGCCGCGGTTGACGAAGAATTCGACAACTTTCTCGTTTTCGAGTACAGCTGCGATGCTGTCGTATTCGGATATAACTAATGACTTCTTCATAAAGCTCCTTTCGGCTGATCAAAAAAATGGTCTAAATCGTATAGAGGTCTGATTCGTCTTCGGCATGTAACGCAATGCGTTTCAGCTTCCAACGTACTGGCGTCGGAGATGACGCTTCGGGCAAACGTAACTGCGACAACAGGTCTGCGGGCTTGAGATGTGCACGCGAACCATGTGCCAATTTAAATGCCAATGTCAAAGGAGTCTGTTTTGTCACTTTGATCTCTTTGATCAAAGGACGCAGGTCCTTTTCGATCGGCTTATCGAGCCCGTCGCCATGTTTTGTGTCATGCGCATTCGGGCTTTGAACTTCCTTTATCAATAAAGATGGTGCAGCCATTATTTCGGCCGCACGACGTGTAATCTCTTCGCGAACTAACGCGCTGTTTGCACCTTCATCATCACCGACTGGTGCATCAGATAAGATCGCCTCATAAGTTGCAAATGAAAGGCGCGATGCGAGCGACTCTTTTTTGCCGATAGGCACCGCAGATGCTTCGACGATCTGTACTTCTGCCGGGAGTTTCGCATTCAAACGATCTCGGAATATGTCTGGCGCCAGAGTTTCGCCAAGTTCCATCTCGCCGATTTCAGAAACCGACTCATGAAACAGAGCTAACGGTGCTGCCATATTGATCTTGGGTTGGGGATTGAACCCCTGGCTATAGGCGAGAAGCAGACCGGCTCGTCGAGCGGCGCGCGTGAAAAGTGTTTGCAAATCGAGGTGGCTTATGAATCGAAGTTCGCCGACTTTGGTGAACCTGAAGCGCATGCGAACATATGCCTCGGTCGGTGGTTCATCTTGTTTTTTCTCGAAGAACAATGATGGATGCCCGTCTGGATTGTTCGTGTTTTGGTCCAGCTCTTTTACGAACGGATTGCGTTTGAGAACTTCTGGTTTTGGTGCTGCAAGCTTATGGGTTACCTCCAATTCTGTGCAGACACCGCAGGCGTGGCAGGTATTCTCGGAGCATGGTGCGGTCTCGAGTGTTTCCATCGCTTTTTCCCACTCGCGCACAAGCCACCATGTGTGCAAACCTATGTGCACGACTTCCCATGGCTGTGGTGAACCAACTTCGCGGTCAGTGCACGCCATGTCGACTAGTGAAAGTCCCATCTTGCTTGCAACATCGTGCCAAAGCTGCGGTTTAAATCTGTCGTCCCAGGCATCGAAAGTGGCACCAGATCTGAAAGCTGCCATTATCAACTGTCCCATTGAACGATCGCCTCTGGAGATAACTGTTTCCAGAAGGCTAATTTGAGAGTCCGTGACGTTCAAAGTGACACGCTTCAGTCCTGATTCCTTCAAATAATCTCTGAGCACTTTATGTTTGCGGTCCATCTCCTCGGGGTTTATCGCGCCAAACCATTGGAACGGTGTGAAAGGTTTTGGCACGAAATTAGATATGGTGCAGGTTAGCTCTAACTCTTTTTTGTATTTTGCTAAATTAGCTCTTCTAATGGCCCGGCAATGGGTTGAAGCTTCCTTGAGAATATCGATGATGCCTTTCAAGTCTTCATCGCGTTCGGTT